>NZ_DASZSE010000021.1:0-117389 GCF_035548915.1 Ramlibacter sp.
GGCCGCGCGGGCGCGCGATCCGCACGCACGGCCCGTGCGCGGCGCCGCCGCGGCGGGCGCGATGCCGCGCGGGCTGGCCGGGCCGCCGTGTCCACTTCGTGCCTTCCGAGGGGACTCAGAACGTGTACTTCACCCCCGCCACGAGCCCCGCGCGGCCGAGGTTCCTGAACGACGGCGCCGGCCCCACGTAGTTCTTCGTGCTCGTGCCCACGGCCATGAGCGAGGCCGTCACGCCATGGCCGAGGTCCTTGCCGACGGTGACCGAATAGTCGGTGTAGGCGAACGCGCTGTTGTGATGCACGCTCTGGTGCCCGACGTGCGGCGTCACCGACCAGCCGTTGCCCAAGTCGAAGTTTCCGCTCAGCTCGAGGTAGCCGCTGCCAGAGCTGTCGGCGAAGCCGAAGAGGTTGCTCACCGCATGCGAATACTTGAGCGTGGCCGGACCCCAGGTGCCGGCCACGTAGAGTTCCTGCGTGTCGGCGCTCGGGTGGAGGTCGTTGCCCGGGTAGGTGTAGGTGAGCACGCCCACGTCCATGCCCACCGGGCCCGCTTCGAACTTGTAGCCGCCGTAGACGTCCACCTCGACGTCGTCGCTGCCGCCCGCGTCCTTGATCCACTTGATGGTGGACGCCCACGCGCCCGCATAGAACCCGCTCTTGTGCGTAAAGTCCACGCCACCTTGCAACGCGGGTTGCAGCCGAGTCTGCGAGATGCCGCGATAGCGGTAGTCGGTGACGGCGCCGATGTTCCACGCGAGCGTGTAATCGGGCTCCGGCTTGGCAGTCTGGGCGCACGCGGCGCCTGCCGCGAGGGTCACGGCCGCTGCAATCAGGAAGTTTCTGGGGGTCATCGTTGGTTCTCCGTCGAAAAGAGGCATTTGGATCAGTGAATGAGAGGATCGTGGGCCACGACCCGCCCGAACTCCCCGCTCGGCACGCACGCCAGCAGGACGCGCATGAGTTCGGCCTGGGCCTGCGGCGGGAAGTCGATCACGAGGCGCACAGCCTTGCGTGAACATTGCGGCACGCAGCTGCGGATCGCGCAGCCCGAAACGGCGGGCAACGCGCGCCGCACGCGGGCGGCATCTCCGTCCGGCACGGTGAAACACATGGCGCGTGGATCTTGGCGGTTCATGGCGTGGCTCGCGATGTCGGACATGTCGCTGAAGATAGGCTTTGCTGCGTATCGTTGTCGTCGAAAGAGACGAGCCCGCCGCAAAGATTGCGTCAATGCTGCCCAGGCGGCGCAACGTTGCTCTGGCGGGGGCGGGGGCGTCGCTTCGCGCGTCGCGCCTCGCTCCAGGAGACGTACAGGCCCGCGAACACCATCGGCAGCAGCAGCACGAGAAAGGCGAGCAGCGCGCCCGCCCAGTCATCGCTCATTGCCGGGCAGCGGGCATCGCGTCCAGGTCGAGGTTCAGCCCGAGCACGTTCACGCGCGGCTCGCCGATGAAGCCGAACCAGGGCGTCTCGACACGACGCTCCACGAGCGCGGCCACCTGCTCGGGCGACAGCCCGCGCGCCTTCGCGACACGCGCCACCTGATAGCGCGCGGCCGCGGGCGTGATGTGCGGATCGAGCCCGCTCGCGGATGCCGTGACGAGGTCCACCGGGATCTTCGCCTTGTTGTCGGGGTCCGCCGCGCGCAAGGCCTCGATGCGTCCCTTCACCGCGTCGATGAGCGCCGGATTGAGCGGACCCTGGTTGGAGCCGCTCGACGCCGTGCCGTTGTAGGGTTGCGGACCCGTCGCCGAGGGCCGCCCCCAGAAGTGCTTCGGATCGGCGAAGTTCTGCCCGATCACTTCCGAGCCGACCGCCTTGCCATCCTTCATGACCAGGCTGCCATTGGCCTGGTGGGGGAACACGGCCTGCGACACGCCCGTGACGACGAGGGGATACACGACGCCCACGAGGACGGTGAGCACGGCGAGCACGGCGAGCGCCGGCCGGACGATCGATTCGCGCGATGCCTCGCGGCTCGCGTACGCCGCGAGTTCGGGGCGCAGAGTGGATTCCTTGGTGTCCATGTCAAATTCCTTCAGGCCATGCCGATGCCGGCCAGCACCATGTCGATGAGCTTGATGCCGATGAACGGGATCACGATGCCGCCCACGCCGTAGATCGCGAGGTTGCGGCGCAGCAGCGCCGCGGCGCCGATGGGCCGGTAGCGCACGCCCTGCAGCGCGAGCGGGATCAGGAACACGATGACGAGCGCGTTGAAGATCACCGCCGAGAGCACGGCCGACTGCGGGCTTGCGAGCCGCATGATGTTGAGCGCATCGAGCTGCGGGAACGTCGTGATGAAGATCGCGGGGATGATCGCGAAGTACTTCGCCACGTCGTTGGCGATCGAGAACGTCGTGAGCGAGCCGCGCGTCATGAGAAGCGCCTTGCCCGTCTCCACCACTTCGAGCAGCTTGGTCGGGTCGGAGTCGAGATCGACCATGTTGCCCGCTTCCTTGGCTGCCTGCGTGCCGCTGTTCATCACCACCGCGACGTCGGCCTGCGCGAGCGCGGGCGCGTCGTTGGTGCCGTCGCCCGTCATCGCCACGAGCCGGCCTTCGGACTGGTATTCGCGGATCAGCTTGAGCTTCTGCTCGGGCGTCGCCTCGGCGAGGAAGTCGTCCACGCCCGACTCGGCCGCGATGGCGGCCGCCGTGAGCTTGTTGTCGCCGGTGATCATGATGGTCTTGATCCCCATGCGGCGCAGCTCGGCGAAGCGGTCCTTGATGCCGGTCTTCACGATGTCCTTCAGCTCGATCACGCCCAGCACCACCGCGCCTTCGCACACCACGAGCGGCGTGCTGCCGCGCCGCGCCACGTCCTCCGAGGCGCGAGTCACTTCCGAAGGAACGCTGCCGCCTTGCGCTTCCACGTACTTGCGGATCGCGTCGACCGCGCCCTTGCGCAGGCGCAGCTCTTCGCCGCCCGGCTGCGGCACGTCGGCGCCGCTCATGCGGTCCTGCGCGGAAAACGGAATGAACCGCGTGCCCTCGACCGTGCGGTCGTCCACGCGCATGCGCTTGGCGAAGTCGCAGATGCTGCGGCCCTCCGGCGTCTCGTCGGCGCTCGAAGCAAGCAGCGCGGCGCGGGCGAGACGCGCCTCGGTCACGCCCTTGGCGGGGATGAAGGCCGAGGCCTGCCGGTTGCCGTGCGTGATCGTGCCGGTCTTGTCCAGCAGGAGGACGTCGACGTCGCCGGCGGCTTCCACCGCGCGGCCCGAAGTGGCGATCACGTTGGCCCCCATCATGCGGCTCATGCCCGCGACGCCGACGGCCGAGAGCAGCCCGCCGATGGTCGTGGGGATCAGGCACACGAGAAGCGAGATGAGCGCCGTGAGCGTGACCACCTTGCCCGCGCCCGCCGCCTCGACGCTGAAGATCGAATACGGCAGCAGCGTCGCGCAGACCACGAGGAACACGATGGTGAGCGCGATGAGCAGGATGTTCAGCGCGATCTCGTTGGGTGTGCGCTGGCGCTTCGCGCCTTCCACCATGCCGATCATGCGGTCGAGGAACGACTCGCCGGGGTTGGCGGTCACGCGCACGACGATCCAGTCCGAGAGCACTCGCGTGCCGCCCGTGACGGCGGAGAAGTCGCCGCCCGATTCGCGCACGACGGGTGCGGATTCGCCCGTGATCGCGCTTTCGTCCACGGAGGCCACGCCCTCGATCACCTCGCCGTCGGCCGGAATGAAGTCGTTGGCCTCGACGAGCACGACGTCGTCGCGCTTCAGGTCTTCGCTCTTGCACGGCAGCCACGAGCGGCCGTGGAAGCTCGCGCCTTCGGCGCGCGGGTGCTCGTACTTCTTGCCCCACACGCTCTTGCGCATGCCGCGCAGCGACGCGGCCTGCGCCTTGCTGCGGCCTTCGGCGAGCGCCTCGGCGAAGTTCGCGAAGAGCACGGTGAACCACAGCCACACGGCGATGCCGACGATGAAGCCGGCCGGCGCCTCGCCCTGGCCCCGCAGCGCGGGGATCGCGAGGAGGGTCGTGACGATGCTGCCGATGAAGACGACGAACATCACCGGATTGCGCCACTGCACCTTCGGGTGCAGCTTGACGAAGGCCTGCGCGATCGCGGGCTTCAGCAGCACCGGATCGAAGAGGCGCAGTTGTCTTTCCTTGCGTGTCATGACGAGGTCCTCCCTTACTTCCAGAGCACGAGGTGCTCGACGATCGGCCCGAGGGCGAGCGCCGGCACGAAATTGAGCAGTCCGACCAGCACGACGGTGCCGATCAGGAGCGTCACGAAGAGCGGGCCGTGCGTGGGCATCGTCCCCGCCGTCACGGGCAGGCGTTTCTTGGCCGCGAGCGCGCCGGCGATGGCGAGCACGGGCACGATCACGCCGAAGCGGCCGAGCCAGACCGCGAGGCCCAGCATCGTGTTGTAGAACGGCGTGTTGGCCGAGAGGCCCGCGAACGCGCTGCCGTTGTTGTTGGCCGCGGAGCTGAAGGCGTACAGGATCTCCGAGAAGCCGTGCGCGCCGGGGTTGGCGACGCCCGCCTTGCCGTCCGCCGCGATCACGGCGATGGCGGTGCCCACCAGCACCACGAGCGGCGTCGCGAGGATCGCGACCGAGGTGAGCTTCATCTCGTAGCTTTCGATCTTCTTGCCCATGTACTCGGGCGTGCGGCCGATCATGAGCCCCGCGATGAAGACCGCGAGGATGGCGAAGACGAGCATGCCGTACAGGCCGCTGCCGACGCCGCCGAACACCACTTCGCCCAGCTGGATCAGCACGAGCGGCACCATGCCGCCGAGCGGCGTGTAGGAGTCGTGCATGCTGTTCACGGCGCCGCACGAGGCGGCCGTGGTGATGGCCGCGAAGAGTCCGGATGCGTTGATGCCGTAGCGGACTTCCTTGCCTTCCATGTTGCCGCCGGACTGCGCGGCGCTCGCGGTCGTGTCCACGCCGAGCGCCGCGACCTGCGGGTTGCCCGCCTGCTCGGCCGGGATCACGACCAGCACCATCGCCACGAAGATGACGGTCATCGCCGCGAGCACGGCCCAGCCCTGGCGGATGTCGCCGACGCCGCGCCCGAAGGTGAAGCACAGGCCGGCCGGAATGATGAAGATCGCAAGGATCTGCACGAGGTTGGACCACTCGTTCGGGTTCTCGTACGGATGCGCGGAGTTGGCGTTGAAGATGCCGCCGCCGTTGGTGCCGACCATCTTGATGCCTTCCTGCGAGGCGACGGGGCCCATGGGCAGCGTCTGCGTGGGCGTCTTCACGTCCTCCATCACGGGGTTGCCCTTGGCGTCCTTCACCGGCTGGCCGTCGGGGCCGGTCTTCGGCTGCTGGTAGTTCGTCGCTTCGAGCGTCGTCACGTCCTGGTAGGCCGCGAAATTCTGGATGCCGCCTTGCGACACATTGAACACCGCGATGACGAAGGCAAGCGGCAGCAGCAACCATGAGGTGATGCGCACGAGGTCGGCCCAGACATTGCCGATGCCCGACGCCGAGCGCAACGCGAAGCCGCGGATCAGCGCGAACGCGACGGCGATGCCCGTGGCCGCCGAGAAGAAGTTCTGGCCGGCGAGACCCACCATCTGCGTCAGGTAGCTCATGGTGGATTCGCCGCTGTAGCCCTGCCAGTTGGTGTTGGTGACGAAGCTGAGCGCCGTGTTGAACGACGAATCGGGCGAGACGGCGCCCATCTTCGCGGGGTTGAGCGGCAGCCACTGTTGCACTCGCTGCAGGCCGTAGACGAGCACCGCTCCGAACGCATTGAAGGCGAGCAGCCCGAAGGTGTAGTGCAGCCAGTGCTGCGTGCGGTCCGGGTCGGTGCCGCACAGACGGTAGAGAGGCGCTTCGAGCTTGCGCATCCACGCCGGGTGGCGGCCTTCCATGACAACCGCCATCCACCGGCCGACCGGCCAGGCGAGGACGAGAAGCAGCACGAGAAACAGGCCCAGCAGGGCCCATGCGGAGCCGGTCATGTCAGAACTCCTCCGCGCGAATGAGCGCGTAGACGAGATAGGCGAGCAAGAGGAGCGCGCAGAAGCCCGCGAAGCCGTAGAGGGCGGCAGCGGAAATCATGGCCGCTCTCCCTTCCTGGGTTCGAGCTTGTGCAGGCCCTTCGCGAGCAGGGCCATGAGGCCCCAGAGTCCTGCGCCAAGCAGGATGAAGATGAAGTCCATGTGTTCCTCCGTTCCTGGAATCGGCCAAGTCTTGCGATTCGGCCGTAAAGACGGGGAAGAGAGGTTGATGAGGCGCATATGCAAACCATAAAAATCGGGGCTGCGCCCCCTCACCCCAGCCCTCTCCCCCGGAGGGGAGAGGGAGAAATGCACGGCTCGGTGACAATCCGCATTCCCGCACCACCGCCGAAACACGTGTCGACCGCATCGCACCCCGCCACCGCCGACGAACACCCCTCCTTCCGCGGCGCCATCGCCCTCGCCGCGCTCGGCGTGGTCTACGGCGACATCGGCACCTCTCCGCTCTACGCCTTTCGCGAATGCCTGAACCCCGAGCACGGCGTGCCCTTCGCACCCGAATCGGTACTGGGCATCCTGTCGCTCATCTTCTGGGCGCTCATGCTGGTGGTGACGATCAAGTACGTCGTGTTCGTCCTGCGCGCGGACCACGACGGCGAAGGCGGGATCATGGCCTTGCAGGCGCTCGCCCGGCATGCCGTGCAGGCCAGCCGCCACGCGCCGGCGCTGCTGCCGCTCGTGGGCGCGATGGGGCTCGTCGGCACCGCCATGTTCTACGGCGACAGCATCATCACGCCCGCGATCTCGGTGCTCTCCGCGGTGGAAGGCCTGCACGTCGCGACGCCCGTGTTCGATCCGTACGTGATCCCGCTCACGCTCGTGATCCTCATCGGCCTCTTCGTCGTGCAGAAGCTCGGCACGGGCAAGGTCGGCGCGGTGTTCGGGCCGGTCATGGTGATCTGGTTCGCGATCCTCGCGGTGCTGGGCATCACGCACATCGCCGCGCAGCCGCACGTGCTCCTCGCGCTGTCGCCCACCTGGGCCGCGAAGTTCCTGCTCGCGCATCCCGCGCAGTCCCTGGCCGTCCTCGGCTCGGTGTTCCTCGCGGTCACCGGAGGCGAAGCGCTCTATGCCGACATGGGCCACTTCGGCGCGCGCGCGATCCGGCAGGCGTGGTTCTTCGTCGCCCTGCCCGCGCTCGTGCTCAACTACTTCGGCCAGGGCGCGCTCGTGCTCTCCGACCCGTCCGCGATCGACAACCCCTTCTTCCGCCTGCTGCCTTCATGGGGCGTCGTGCCCATGGTGGCGCTCGCCTCCGTGGCCACGGTGATCGCGTCGCAGGCCGTGATCTCCGGCGCGTTCTCGCTCACCGCGCAGGCGATGCGCATGGGCTACCTGCCGCGTCTCACCATCGTGCAGACCTCGGGCGCCGCCATCGGACAGATCTACATGCCCGCGGTGAACTGGCTCCTCGCGGCCGGCGTGGTGGCGCTCGTCCTCGGGTTCCGCAGTTCGAGCGCGCTGTCGTCGGCCTACGGCATCGCGGTGTCGGTGACGATGGTGACGACGACTTTCCTCGCCGCGCTCGTGGCGCTGCGTCTGTGGGGCTGGAACGCGGCGGCCGTGCTCGCGGGCTCGACGGTCTTCATGGCGATCGATTCGCTCTTCATGGTGGCCAACAGCCTGAAGATCGCCGACGGCGGGTGGCTGCCGCTCGCCGTGGCGGCCGTCGTGATGTTCGTCTTCACCACCTGGTCGAAGGGCCGCACGCTGGTGCATGAACTCGCGGCGTCCGATCGAATCGAGCTCGCGCCCTTCGTCGAGTCGCTCGTGCAGGACCCGCCGCATCGCGCGCGCGGCACGGCCGTGTTCCTCACGTCCGACCCCGACTACGTGCCGCACGCACTGCTGCACAACCTGAAGCACAACCAGGTGATCCACCAGCGCGTGATCGTCCTGCGCGTGGAAGGCACCGATTCGCCGCGCGTGCACGCGGGCGAGCGCATCGCGGCCGAGGACCTGGGCCACGGCTTCTGGAAAGTGACCGCGCGGCACGGCTTCATGGAAACGCCGGACGTGCCGGAGCTCATGAAGATCCTCTCGTACCAGCGCGCGATCCCGATCGAATCGATGAGCACTTCGTATTTCACCTCGCGCGAGACGGTCGCCACCGGCCACCTGAAGCGCATGACGCGCGCGCGCCAGGCGGTCTTCGTGTGGCTGCACCGCAATTCGAGCCGCTCTTCCGACTACTTCGGGCTGCCGCCCAATCGCGTCGTGGAGTTCGGGCGCAGGCCGACATGAAGCCCGTGCGCCCCGCCCGCGTCGGCATCTCGATCAAGATCGAGCCGGACCCGGGCGTTCGCATCTTCAGCAACGGCCTGAACCAGAACCTCCTCTTCTTCGCGCAACTGCTCGCCGCGAGCCCGGCCGTCGCGAGCGTCGTCCTGCTCCAGCGCGGCACAGCTGGCAGGCTCCCGCTGGACTTCGCGCTGCCGGGCCTCGATCTTGCACTCGTGAAGCCGCAGGATGCGACCGGCGACCTCGACATCGTGTTCGAGTTCGGCGCGAGCCTGTCGCCCGAATGGGCACGCCATGTGCGCGCGCTCGGCGCGAAGATCGTTGCCTTCGCCGTCGGCCACGACTACGCGGACCAGCTCGAAAGCGCGATCCACGGGACGCAAAGCGGCCGGGTCTTCACCGGCACGCCCTGGCACGAGGTGTGGATGCTGCCCCACCACATTCACGCGAGCGGCGCCTTGATGCGCACCGTCTCGCGTGTGCCGGTGCGGGCGGTGCCGCACATCTGGTCGGACGCGTTCCTTCAGCCGCAGATCGCCGAGCAGGCCGCGAAGGGACACGAGTTCGGCTTTCGCCCGCATGGCGATGCGCGCCGTCCCTGGCGCGCCGGCATCTTCGAACCCAACCTCTCGCCCATCAAGCACTGCTTCATCCCGATGCTCGCGTGCGACGCCGCCTACCGCGCGTGCCCGGACATGCTGGAGGCCGTGCTCGTCGCGAACGCGATGCACGTGAAGGACAACGCGACGTTCGCCGCTTTCACAGCCGGCCTGGACCTCGCGCGCGACGACAGGCTCGCGTTCGCGCCGCGCGTGTCGCTCATCGAAGCCCTGGCGCGCAACCGGATCGAGGCGGTCGTCACGCACCAGTGGGAGTGCGAGCTCAACTATCTCTACTACGACGTGCTGCACGGCGGCTACCCGCTCGTGCACAACTCCGGCTTCCTGCTGCGGGCCGGCGTCGGCCTGCATTACCCCGGGTTCGAGGCATGCGAGGCGGCATCGCGGCTTCTCGCGGCCTGGCACGCGGAGCCGGGCTTCTGGGCCGACTACCGCGCGCATGCACGCGCCTGGCTTGCGCAGATGCATCCGACTCGCGAGGAGAACGTGCGTACCTTCACACGCGAGATCGAGCGACTCATGGAAGACGGCGATGGCGATGCCTGAGCGGCGGCTGCGCGTGGGAGTGTCGCTGCGCACGCGCGCGGATGGAGCGCCCGCGTGGGACGACAGCGTCGCGAGGACGAGCGCATTCGTTGCGCAGCTGCTGAACGGATCCCCCGCCGTCGCCGAGGCCATGCTCGTGGCCAATGGCGGGAGCGAAGATTCGCAAGGCCACGTTGCAAGTGGCTTCGTCGCAAGAGACGGCGTCGCCAGCGGCATCGGCGTCCGGATCGTGGGTCCGGACGAAGCGCAGCAAACGCTGGACGTCGCCATCGAGCCGGGCGTGCATCCTTCGCACGATTGGGCGCGGGCCGTGCGCTCACGCGGCGGACGTATCGTGAACATGCGCGTGGCAAATGCCTGCATCGCCGCCATCGAGCATGCCACGTTCGGCAAGCCGCAAGACGACTCGGCGTACGTCGGCGCGGGGACCTGCGACGCCGTGTGGACCGTTGCGCAGCACGAGCGCGCGTCCCGCGACTATCTCTCGCTCACCCTGCGCGCGCCGGTGCTGAGCGTGCCAGCGCTGTGGACGCCCTTCTTCGCCGATCGCGGCTTCTCCAGCTTGCCGCCAGAACTCCAGCATGGCTACGCACCCGGCCATGCGCGCTGGCGAGCGTGGGTGCTGGAGACCAACGCGTCCGTCGAAAGCGCCTGTCTCCTGCCGGTGCTCGCCTGCGAGGAAGCGTACCGGCGGCAACCCGCTTTTCTCGATCGCGTGATGGTGCTGAACGCGCAGCGGATGCAGGAAAGCTTCGGCTTCCGGCACTTCTCGCGCAGCCTCGACATCGTGAATCGCGGGCTCATCACGTTCACGGGGCCGATCGCGACGGCCGAAGCCACGGCCAGCACGGGTGAATGCATCGTGTCCCACGCATGGGAGAGCGGGCCCTGCGAGTTCCATTACGAAGCGCTGAGCGGCGGCTATCCGCTCGTGCACAACGTGCCGCAGCTGAAGGGCTGCGGCTACGGCTACACCGACTTCGACTCGGACGCCGCCGGCCGCATCCTGCTCGAAGCGTTCGCGCGGCACGACGAGAACCTGCCCGCGTATTGCGAACGAGCCAGCGACTTCCTGCGCCGGCTCGACGTGGCCTATCCCGCCAACGTCGAAGCGTACACGCGCGCGGTGCTCGCGCTCTTCGAGCCCGCGGAGTTGCGCGGCACGCGATAGACTCGCGGGCTCGCATGCAGTCCCTTCTCGTCTCCGCGGGCGTCGTGGCCCTCGCCGAAATCGGCGACAAGACGCAACTTCTCGCTTTCATTCTCGCGGCACGCTTCAAGAAGCCGCTTCCCATCGTGCTGGGCATCTTCGCGGCCACGCTCGTGAATCATGGCCTCGCGGGCGCGCTGGGCGCCTGGATCACCGCTGCCGTGAATCCCGCCGTGCTGCGCTGGTTGCTCGGCCTGTCCTTCCTCGGCATGGCCGTGTGGACGATGATCCCCGACCGGATCGAAGAAGAAGAGGCGAAGGTCGCCTCGCGCTTCGGCGTGTTCGGCGCGACGGCCATCACGTTCTTCCTCGCGGAGATGGGCGACAAGACGCAGATCGCGACCGTGGCCATGGCCGCGCATTTCGGCGCGCCGCTCTCGGTGGTGGCGGGCACGACGCTCGGCATGCTGATCGCCGACGTGCCGGCCGTCTTCGTGGGCGACCGGCTCGCGGCGAAGATCCCGATGAAGCTCGTCCATTCGGTCGCGGCCGGGCTGTTCGCCGCGATGGGGGCGGCCACGCTGCTGGGCGCGGGGTCGCGGCTCGGGTTCTGAACGGCGCGCCCCGCGGCTCGACGGCCGCCCGGGCTAGACCCGATCAGCGCACATGCCGCCCGCGCGGCCACATCCGGGCGAACACCCCGTCGCGATCCACCACCAGGTGCCATAGCCCCGCGAGCGAATGCAGCGCGGCGAGGATCACAAGAGTCCACACGAGAATCTCGTGGAGGTGGAAGAAGCGCTGCGCGGTATCGTGATCGGGGCTCACCCATCGCGGCAGATGCATGCCGAAGAAGCCGATGCCGGACTTGCGGTAGCTCGCTCCGACGATGCCGGTGGCCGGCACGAGCACCATGCACGCATAGAGCAGCCACTGCACGATCTGCGACAGGCCGCGCTGCCAGTCGGGCAGCCCCGGCGGCAGCGGCGCGGGACGATGGAATGCGCGCCACACGACACGCAGGAGCACGAGCGCGGCCACGACAAGACCGACCGAGACGTGCAGGTCGATCCAGCGCCGCCCGCCCGGCTCATGCTCGACGGTCATCATCCACCAGCCGAGCGAGGCCATGAAGACGATGAGCGCGGCAAGCGCCCAGTGCAGGACGATGGCCGGCGTGCCGTAACGCCACAGGGCCGGGCTCACGGTGCGGAAACGATGAAGCGCCATGCACCCCAATTTGCCGGCGGCCATCCGGCGGGTCAATGCGACAGCCGCGCGCATCGGCGTAGGTCTGCTCCTCATCAATTCAAAGCCACGCGCGCGCGTCTCATGAATCATTTCTTCTGAAGACTTTTGGTTCTACATGCGGCACAATCGCGCCGATGAAAAATCCACCCGCCACGCAGCCCATCGCGTGGAAGGACGTCCCCGGGCCGCGCGGCTGGCCGCTCGTGGGCAACGCCTTCCAGATCGATCGCAAGCATCTTCACTTGCAGCTCGAGGAATGGGCTCGGCAATACGGGAGCGTGTTCGCGTTCTCGATCGGCAGGCGCCGCTTTCTCGTCATCACGAACCCCGAGGCCGCGGCCAAGGTGCTGCGCGCGCGGCCCGACGGCTTCGGCCGCCAGCGGCGTCTGGAACAGGTGGCGCGCGAGTTCGGCTTCGTCGGCCTCTTCACGGTGGGCGGCGAGACGTGGAAGCGCCACCGGCCGATGGTGATGGCGAGCTTCGATCCGGCCCACATCAAGGCGTTCTTTCCGACGCTCGTGACCGTGACCGAACGCCTGGCCGGCCGCTGGCGTGTTGCCTGCGCGAGCGGGCGGACGATCGACCTGCACGCAGACCTGATGCGCTTCACGGTGGACGTGACGGCGGCCATCACGTTCGGCGAAGACGTGAACACCATCGAAGCGGGCGAAGAAGCCATCCAGGCCCACATGGAATGCGTGCTGCCCGCGCTCGCGCGGCGCGTTCTTTCCCCGTTCGATCCGCCGCGGTGGTGGAAGACACGCGCCCAGCGCGAACTGCGCGGGCACATCGACGCCCTGCAGGCCGCGGTGCAGAGCTTCATCGCGAAGGCGCGCGACAGGATGGAAGCCGACCCCACGCTGCGCGAGCGCCCGCAGAACATGATCCAGGCCATGGTGGCGCGGCGCGACGCCACGACGGACGTGACGGACGAAGACATCTCGGGCAACGCGCTCATGATGCTGCTCGCCGCCAAGGACACGACGGCCAATACGCTCACGTGGCTCATGTGGATGCTGGCGCGCAATCCCACGGCCCGTGCGAGCGCGGTGCGTGAAGCGCGCGAGGTGCTCGCCGGCGCGGTGTGCCCGACCACCCCCGAACAGCTCGCGCGGCTGGACTGGATCGAGGCTTGCGCGAACGAGGCCATGCGGCTGAAGCCGGTGGTGCCGTCGATTTCCAATGAGGTGCTGCAGCCTTGCGTCGTCGAGGGCGTTCAGCTCGAGCCCGGCATGACCGTGCTGTGCCTGCTGCGTCCTGCCGCGGTGTCAGAAGCCAATTTCGCGGCGGCTCGGGAGTTCCGGCCCGAGCGGTGGCTCGCCGGCATCGGCGGCAGCCAGCAGGGGCTGAATTCCGCCAAGCGGGTGGCGATGCCCTTCGGCGCCGGCCCGCGCACTTGCCCCGGCCGCTACCTCGCGCTCAGCGAGATCAAGATGGCCGCGGCCATGCTGCTCGCGAATTTCGACATCGACTGGGTGGCCCCGCCCGGCGGCGGCGAGCCGGAGGAGGTCCTCGCGATCACGATGGCGCCCTCGGGGATGGAGATGCGAGTGAGGGCCGCGGCGAAGAATCCGGCGGAGCTCGCCGTGGTGGCGCAAGTCTGAGGCAGGTTGCCGTCTCGACGCCGTGCCTTCAGTTGTTTCGAATCCAGTTTTCGAGTACCAGACCCTCGACGAACTTGAAGTGGCGGGTGTTGTCGCTCACGAGCACCGCATCGAGGGCAAGCGCGTGGGCTGCGATCATCTCGTCGAAGTCGCCAATCGGTGTGCCGGCGCGGCGCAGCTTTGCGCGCAGCAGCCCATGCGCGTCCGCGGCGGCCTGGTCCCAAGCCGCCGTCGTCGTGGCCCGCAGAAAGGCCTCGACATACTGAGCCAGCTTTGTGGCTTCGGGCCTCAGCGCCACACCGTAGCGCAGTTCGGCGCGTGTAATGGCGGAAATGCACCACCTGGCCGGATCGAGCCGCAGCAGGCGCTCGTCGATGCCCGCGGTGCCGCGCAGCGCGGCACTCGCGGTGTTCGTGTCGAGCAAATAAAGAGGCTGTGTCATTCAGTTCGGCATGCGGGTCGCGTTCATTCGCGCCAACCCGCCAGCGGGTCGCGCGTTTCGGTGCCTTGCTGCCGATCCGAGAGGAAATCCGCGGGAAGCGGCCCGAGTTCAGTTCGAAGCGCCACGACATCCGCCCAGCTGACACGGGGTTCGGTCGACAGGATCACGTCGCCTGTGCGCGCATCGCGGCGCACATAGACGTAACCCGCGGCGAATCGGAATTCCGCAGGCAGGCAGACGGCCTGACTGCCGCCCGTGTTGAAGAGCCTGCCAGTCTTGGGAGTTGGAATTGGCATCGCACACCTCCGATATAGCTACTAGTATAGCTATATCGATGTCGCCCGCCAAGTCGCCTGTGTGTGGACCTCGGTGTGGACCCGCCGGGAGGCGAAGGCATTTCATCAATTCCATAATTCAACTATCATGGAATCATGGAAGAAGCAAAGGCAGTCCAGTCCCTCGCCGCGCTCGCGCAGGCGATGCGGCTTCGAATCTTTCGAGTGCTCGTGGTGGCCGGAGGCGAAGGACTCACGCCGTCGCGGCTCGCCGAGCAACTGGGCGTCGCGCCGCCCACGCTCTCGTTCCACCTGAAGGAGCTGCTCCACGCCGGCCTGGTGTCACAGGAACGCGATGGGCGCAACCTCATCTACCGCGCGGACTTCGAGCGCATGAACGATCTGCTCTCGTTCCTCACGGCCCACTGCTGCCAGGGCGCCGACTGCGGCGTGGGCCAGGCCGTTTGCAAGCCGAAGCGCACGGCCAAGACCGCGGCCTGAGCGGCCCGGCCCGATTCTGTCTGCCTCTTCCGCAACCCGAGCCCCGTCATGAACGACAAACCCCTGAACGTGCTCTTCCTGTGCACGCACAACTCCGCGCGCAGCATCCTCGCCGAAGCCATCCTCAACGACATCGGCCAAGGGCGCTTCAAGGCCTTCAGCGCGGGCAGTTCGCCGCGCGAGAATCAGAAGCCCCATCCGATGGCGCTGCGCGTGCTCCACGAAGCCCGCATCCCCGCCGAAGGCATCCGCAGCAAGAGCTGGGACGAGTTCGCGAGGCCCGGTGCGCCGCACATGGACCTCATCATCACCGTGTGCGACAACGCCGCCGGCGAGGTCTGCCCCGTGTGGCCGGGACACCCGGCGACGGCGCATTGGGGCTACGCCGATCCGTCGGAAGTCGAGGGCACGGAAGACGAGCGCCACGAAGCCTTTCGCCGGACGTTGCACGCCATCAAGCGCCGCCTGGACCTGCTCGTCAACCTGCCCGCCGAGCGGCTGCAGCAGATGGCGCTGGAGACGGCCGCGCGCGAACTCGCGCACAAGGGCTGAAGGGCGTGAGCGCGCTGCTCGACCGCGAGGGCGCCGGCGTTGCCACACGCAAGGACCCTGCATTGCCGACCATGAACGTCCGCCGCGCGCTGCTTTCCGAATTCGTCGGCACGGCGATGCTGCTGTGCGCCGTCATCGGCTCCGGCATCATGGCCGAGCGGCTGAGCGCGGGCAACGCGGGCGTCGCGCTGCTCGCGAACACGCTCGCCACCGTGTTCGCGCTCTACGTCCTCATCGAACTGCTCGGCCCGGCGAGCGGCGCGCACTTCAATCCGGTCGTGAGCACCGTAATGGCCTTCAAGGGCCGGTTCGGCGCGGACCGCCGCTTCTGGCTGCTCGTCCTCTTCGTCGCCGCGCAGCTCGCTGGGGCGTTGCTCGGCGCATGGCTCGCGAATGCGATGTTCGACCTTCCCGTCTGGCAGACGAGCAACAAGCTGCGCGCGAGCCCGGGCCAGTGGCTCGCGGAGGCGGTGGCTGCGGCGGGACTGATCTTCGTGGTGCTGCGCGCGCCCGCGGGCAAGGCGAGCACGCTGGTCGCGGCCTACATCGGCGCCGCCTACTGGTTCACGGCGAGCACTTCGTTCGCGAATCCGGCCGCCGTCATCGGGCGCATGTGCAGCGACAGCTTCGCGGGCATCGCGCCATCGAGCGCATTGGCCTTCATCACGGCGCAGTTCGTGGGCGGCAGCGCGGGTGCGTGGCTTTCGAATGCCTTAGGGGAACGATGAGCCGGACACGTCCCGACTGCCGGCAGGCCGAGCAGAACATGACGACGCTACCGTAGCACCCGCGCCTCGAGTGCGCTGCGCCTCGCGTCGCCTATCGCCCTGCCGGCCTCGCGCCCGGACAACCCTCGGGCCGCAGGCTCGGATCGAACGGACATTCGTTGATCTCGGCGGGCGTCATCCGCAAAAGCGTCGTGAGCCAGCACGCGCCCATCGCGACGACCCAGAAGAGAAAGAACGCCGCGGTGTAAGTCCCCTGGCGCGAAAGCGCGAGCGGATGGCCGCCCCACTCCAGCGCCTGCGGATCGACGAACGCGAACACGAGCAGTTCCAGCACGCACGCCGCGAGGAATGCGGGCCACGCGATCCACATCAGTTTCTGCGCGATGCCCATGGCAAACCTCTCATTCCCGAGCGGGCGTCGCCGCGTGATCGCGGCCCTGCTGCGCGGGCAGCATCGTCTTGTGCTCCGCGCGCAGGGTCTTGTTGATCTCGATGCCGCGGCGGTAGTAGTCGCCCGCCACCACGGGGTCGGGCGTGCGCAGCGCAAGGAAAAGCGTCGCGAAACCCGCGACCACCACCACGGCCGGGCCCGAGATCACCAGCCACACGTGGCCGTGCTTCCACCAGGGGAGCGTCTTCGCGTCGTTCGTCGTCGTCATCTTCATCTCCTTCATCGCGGCACCAGGAACACCGACTTCTCGCGCACGTGGCTCTCGCCCGTCTTCGTTCCCACATCGAAGTGGATCGGGTGCGAGCCCGGCGCGGCCAAGCCGTAGGGAATCTGCAGTCGCACGGCGACCCAGCGCGCTTCGGCGGGGCCGACATCGAATTCGGGTTCGGAGGCTACGGCCAGCCCTTCGAGCCCGCCCGCCTCGACGCGGTAGTGCTGCACCTCTTCGGTGGCGTTCATCACCTGCAGGCGATACACGTTTTCCAGCTTGCCGCCCGCGACGATGCGCGAAAGCGCGGCGCGGTCGCGCACCACATCCACCTTCAGCGGGGTGCGCAGCGCGAGGCTCGTAGCGAGTCCGGCCGTGAGTGCGACGAGCAGCGTCGCGTAAAGCAGCACGCGCGGCCTGAGCACGTGCCGCAGGATCTCGGCGCGCGACCAGTGCTGCTTCACCGCGTTTTGCGTCGTGAAGCGGATGAGTCCGCGCGGATAGGCCATCTTGTCCATGACGCCGTCGCACACGTCCACGCAGCCGCCGCAGCCGATGCATTCGTACTGCAAACCCTTGCGGATGTCGATGCCGGTCGGGCAGACCTGCACGCACAGGTCGCAATCGATGCACGAACCCAGGCCGAGCGCCGCGGGATCGGCCTTGCGCCCGCGCGAGCCGCGCGGCTCGCCGCGTTCGGTGTCGTAGCTCACGATGAGCGTGTCGCGGTCGAACATCGCGCTCTGGAAGCGCGCGTAGGGGCACATGTACTTGCACACCTGCTCGCGCATGAAGCCCGCGTTGCCGTACGTGGCGAATCCGTAGAAGAACACCCAGAACACTTCCCACGAGCCCATGCGCGTCTGCAGGAACTCGAGGCCGAGCGCCGTGATGGGCGTGAAGTAGCCGACGAAGGTGAAGCCGGTCCACATCGCGAAGCCGACCCAGAGCAGGTGCTTGAACCACTTTTTCACGAGCTTTTCGAGCGACATGGGCGCGCCGTCGAGCTTCATGCGCAGGTGGCGTTCGCCTTCGACCTTGCGCTCGATCCACAGGAAGATTTCGGTGTAGACCGTCTGCGGACAGGCGAAGCCGCACCACAGGCGCCCCGCGATCGCGGTGAAGAGAAAGAGCGACAGCGCGCTGATCACGAGCAGGCCCGTGAGATAGATGAAGTCCTGCGGGTACAGCACGTAGCCGAAGAGGTAGAAGCGCCGCGCGCCGAGGTCGAAGAGCACGGCCTGGCGACCACCCCACTGAATCCAGGGGAGGCCGTAGAAGATGATCTGCGTGAGGAAGACGAAGCCCCAGCGCCAGCGGGCGAAGAGGCCCTGGACGGAACGCGGGTAGATTTTCTTGTGTGCGGCGTACAGCGACTGGACCTCGTCCTCTTCCTCTTCCTCTTCCTGTTGCACGGGGACGATGGGGATGACATTCATGAACCCGATCGTGCCGCGTGGCGCGGGCTGCGGGCTTGATCCAGGTCACGGGCAACGGCATCTGAAGGCGAAGTGCCGGGCGGAATGGGTGTGCCTGCGTGGCATGGACACCAAATTGTCATCCCCGCGAAGGCGGGGATCCAGGGCTTCGAAGGCACTGGATCCCCGCTTTCGCGGGGATGACGAGGAGCCGTGCGGGAACGACGCGAAGCGGTGCGGGGATGACGAGGAGCCGTGCGGGAACGACGAGAAGCGGTGCGGGGATGACGAGGAGGGAAGCTTGAAGGCTCTACGGCTTACCCACCTGCGCCTTGTTCGAGAACCCCCACACATAGGCCGCCAGCACGCGAATCTGCGCGTCCGTCAGCTTGCCTTCCTGCGCGGGCATCTGATTCGTCTTGCCGTTGTTCACCATGTTGACGATCGCCTGCTCGCCGTAGCCGTGCAGCCAGATGTCGTCGGTGAGATTCGGCGCGCCGATCGCCTGATTGCCCTTGCCGTCGATGCCATGGCACGCGGCGCACGCGGTGAACTTCTCCTTGCCGAGCTGTGCGCGCACCGAATCGTGCGGCTGGTTCGAGAGACTCAGCACGTAGTGCGCCACGTTCTTCACGTCCTCCGCCTTGCCCACAGCCGCGGCCATCGGCGGCATCTGGCCGATGCGGCCCTTCGTGATCGTCTCGATGATCTTCTCGGGCGTGCCGCCGTGCAGCCAGTCGTTGTCGGCGAGGTTCGGGAATCCCTTGCTGCCGCGCGCATCCGAGCCGTGGCACTGCGCGCAGTTGTTCATGAAGAGGCGCTCGCCGATCGCCATCGCGGCCGGATCGCCCGCGAGTTCCTCCACCTTGCGCGCCGCGAACTGCGAATAAAGCGGCTCGAGCGCCTGGCGAGCCTTCGCGACTTCGGCGTCGTACTCGCCGCGCGTGCTCCACTTGAGCGACCCCTCGTAGCTGCCGAGCCCCGGATAGAACACGAGATAGCCCACCGAGAACACGATGGTGATGACGAAGAGCCACACCCACCAAAGCGGCAGTGGATTGTTCATCTCGGTCAGGTCCTCGTCCCAGACGTGGCCCGTCGTGTTGTCCTGCCGCGCGCTCACCTTCTTGCGCGCGGTGACCCACAGCAGCAGAAGGCAGCCCGCGATTCCGACCACCGTGATGGCCGACACGTAGAGGGACCAGAAGCCGGTCGTGAAGTCGCTCATGATGCGTTAGTCCTTCCTCAGTCCTGTTCGAACGGCAGCCGCGCGGCTTCCTCGAAGCGGCGCCCATGCGGCTTCAGGTACACCCAGGCCAGGATGCCGACGAAGGTGACGAACGAAAGCACGGTCGCGGCGATGCGCAATGTGGTGATGTCCATGAAGCGTTCTCCTCACTTCAGCAGCTTGCCGAGCGACTGCAGGTACGCGACGAGCGCGTCCATCTCCGTCTTGCCCTTCAGTTCCGCGGGCGCCTGGGCGATGTCCGCATCGGCGTACGGCACGCCGACGGTGCGCAGCGCCTTCATGTGCGCGGCGATCGTGTCCGCGTCGGCGGCGTTCTTCTCGAGCCACGTGTAGGCCGGCATGTTCGATTCCGGCACGACGTCGCGCGGGTTGTTCAGGTGGATGCGGTGCCACTCGTCGCTGTACTTGCCGCCCACGCGCGCGAGGTCCGGGCCGGTGCGCTTGCTGCCCCACTGGAACGGATGGTCGTACACGAATTCGCCGGCCACCGAATAGTGGCCGTAGCGCAGCGTCTCCGCGCGGAACGGGCGGATCATCTGCGAGTGGCAGTTGTAGCAGCCCTCGCGCTGGTAGATGTCCCGGCCGGCGAGCTGCAGCGCTGTGAGGGGCTTGAGCCCCTCGATGGGCTCGGTCGTCGACTTCTGGAAGAAGAGCGGCACGATCTCGACCAAGCCGCCGATGGCGACCACCACGAGAATCAGCACGATCATCAGGAAGTTGCTGGTCTCGACCTTCTCGTGCGAGAAGCCGGGCGCAGCGGGAGTGTGGGTATCGCTCATGATTCGCTTTCTCTGCTCACGCAGGCTGCGCCGCGACGGGGATCGCCACGCGCGCCGACTGTCCGCGCGCGACCGTCATCCAGGTGTTCCACGCCATGATCAGCATGCCGCACAGGTAGAGGAGTCCGCCGATCAGCCGGATCAGGTAGAAGGGCCACGTGGCCTTCACGCCTTCGACGAAGGTGTAGGTGAGCGTGCCGTCCGGATTCACCTCGCGCCACATCAGGCCCTGCATCACGCCCGCGATCCACATCGCGGCGATGTACAGCACGATGCCGACGGTCGAGATCCAGAAGTGCAGCTCGATCGCCTTCACCGAATACATCTTCTTCTGCCCGAATAGCCGCGGGATCAGGAAGTAGAGCGACCCCATCGACACGAGCCCCACCCAGCCGAGCGCGCCGGAGTGCACGTGGCCGATCGTCCAGTCGGTGTAGTGCGACAGCGAATTCACCGTCTTGATGGACATCATCGGCCCCTCGAACGTGCTCATGCCGTAGAACGAGAGCGAGACGATGAGAAAGCGCAGCACCGGGTCGTCGCGCAGCTTGTGCCAGGCACCCGAGAGCGTCATGATGCCGTTGATCATCCCGCCCCAGCTGGGTGCGAGCAGGATCAGGGAAAAGAGCATGCCGAGCGACTGCGTCCAGTCCGGCAGCGCCGTGTAGTGCAGATGATGCGGGCCCGCCCACATGTACGTGAAGATGAGCGCCCAGAAGTGGACGATGGAAAGCCGGTACGAATAGACTGGCCGCTCGGCCTGCTTCGGGATGAAGTAGTACATCATCCCGAGGAAGCCCGCGGTGAGGAAGAAGCCCACGGCGTTGTGCCCGTACCACCACTGCACCATCGCGTCCTGCACGCCCGCGTAGGCGGAGTAGGACTTCATCCAGCCCGCCGGCACCTCGGCGCTGTTCACGACGTGCAGCAGGGCCACGGCGATGATGAAGGCACCGTAGAACCAGTTGGCCACGTAGATGTGGCGCACCTTGCGCAGGCCGATGGTGCCGAAGAAGACGACCGCGTAGGCGACCCACACGAGCGTGATGAGGATGTCGATCGGCCACTCGAGCTCGGCGTATTCCTTGGAGGTCGTGTAGCCGAGCGGCAGCGTGATGGCCGCGGCGAGGATGACGGCCTGCCAGCCCCAGAACGTGAAGGCCGCGAGCTTCGGCAGAAAGAGGCCGACCTGGCAGGTCCGCTGCACGACGTAGTAGCTCGTCGCGAAGAGCGCCGAGCCGCCGAAGGCGAAGATCACCGCGTTGGTGTGCAGCGGGCGCAGCCTGCCGTACGAAAGCCAGGGGATGCCGAAATTGAGCTCGGGCCACGTGAGCTGGGCTGCGATGAACACGCCGACGAGCATGCCCACCACACCCCAGAGCACCGCCGCCAGCGAGAACTGCCTGACGACGGTGTCGTCGTAGGCAGTGGGAGCGTTCAGTCCGTTCATGGAGCACCTTGTTGGGAGGTGCCCCAGTGTCCCCGTCACGAGCAGGGTCTGCGTTGACGAAAGTCAATCCGAGTGGAGGATGCGCTCGCCTTCGGCTTCGAGCGAGTCGAACTGGCCACGCCACACCGCCCAGCCGAGCGCGCCGAGGATGGCGAGCGCGAGGGCGACGGAAAGAGGGATGAGGAGAAAGAGGATGTCCATGCAATTCACCGGATGAGGGCAAGGCGCGCGGAGTTCGCGACGACCACGAGCGAGCTCGCTGCCATGCCCAGCCCCGCGAGCCATGGCGGCAGATAACCCATGATCGCGAGGGGCACGCATATTGCGTTGTAGCCTGCGGCCCACAGCAGGTTCTGACGCACGACGCTGCGCGTGCGCATCGACTGCTTCAACACGAGCGCGACGCGATCGAGCTGGCCGCCGAGAATCACGACATCCGATTGCGCCTGTGCGACGGGCACGCCCTGGCCCATCGCGATCGAGAGGTCGGCACGCGCGAGCACGGGCCCGTCGTTCATGCCGTCGCCCACCATGGCGACGCGATGGCCTTGCGACTGGAGTGTGGCGATGTGCGCGAGCTTGGCTTCGGGCGTCTGGACGGCGAGCGCGTGCTCGATGCCGGCGCGCCAGGCGAGGCGCTCGGCAGGCGCTGCGCGATCGCCGGAAAGCATCTCCACGCGACGGCCCATGCGTGTGAGCTCGCCGATGCTTGCGCGCGCATCGGGCTTGAGGGATTCGTCGAGGTCGAAGGTGGCGAGCCAGCCTTGGTCGTCGAAGAGGTGGGTTTGGGTGGGGGGGGAAAAGTCACTGGATTCCCGCGTACGCGGGAATGACGGGTGGAGGGGCGTACGCGCGGATGACGGATGGAGGGGCGTGCGTGGGGATGACGGGTGGAGGGGCGGGCGCGGGGATGACGGGTCCTGCCACGCGCCCAGGCGCAGCCGCCGCGGCAGCCAGCCGCTGTCGCCGCGGACTTCGCCTTCGACGCCCACGCCCGGCGTCTGCGTCACGTTCACCGCATTCCATCCCACCTCGCCGGCCGCGTTCGCGATCGCGCGCGAGGCGGGATGCAGCGAATGCTGCGCGAGCGCCGCCGCCATCCGCAACGCCTCGTCCGGTGCGACGCCTTCGCGCGTTCGCACACCGGTGAGCACCATGCGGTCCTGCGTGAGCGTGCCGGTCTTGTCGAAGACGATGGTGTCCACGTTCGCACCGTCTTCGAGCGCCTCGAGCCTGCGCACGAGCACGCCTCGCCGCGCCAGCGCCCCGGCCGATGCGAGCGCGGCGGCCGGCGTCGCGAGCGACAGCGCGCAAGGGCACGTCACGATCAGCACCGCGATCGCGACACCGATCGCCACGCCGGGCCCGTGCGGCCACCACCACCCCGCGGCCGCAACCGCCGCGAGCATCACCGCCCCGAGGAACGGCCGCGCCGCGCGGTCGGCAAGCTGCGCGATGCGCGGCTTGTCGGTGGAGGCGCGCTCCATCAGCGCCACGATTTCGCCGAAGCGCGTATCGGGTCCCGTTCGCTCCACTTCAACCAGAAGCGTCGCCGACAGGTTGTGGCTGCCCGCGACGACCGCCTCGCCTCGCGAACGCATCACGGGATTCGATTCGCCGGTGAGTAGCGCTTCATCCACGCGGCTCGCGCCCTCCAGCACGCGGCCGTCGGCCGGCACGACTTCGCCCGCGCGGATGCGGATGCGGTCGCCGGCTCGCAGCCGCCGCACGGGAACGCTTTCGAAGCGACTCTCACCGGATGCATCGGCCTCGCCCACGGCCCGCTCCACGGTCGCGGGCAACGCGCGCATGAGCGCCTGCAGCGCCCCGGCCGTCTTTTCGCGCAGCCGCTCGCCGAGCAACCGTCCCGAGAGCAGGAAGAAGACGAACATCGTGACCGAGTCGTACCAGACGTCGCGGCCGAGCGGCCCCTGCGGATCGAACGTGGATGCCGAGCTCGCGGCGAAAGCGATTGCGAGGCCGAGCGACACCGGCACGTCCATGCCGATGGTTCCGTTGCGCACGTCGCGCCAGGCCGATGCGAAGAAGGGCTTCGCCGAAAACAGCAGCACCGGCAAGGTGAGGATCCACGAGGCCCAGCGCAGGAGCGCCGACGCGTCGTCCGTCATCTCGCCGGGCCCGGCGAGGTACGCCGGCACCGTGTACATCATCACCTGCATCATGCAAAAGCCCGCGACGAGCCAGCGCCAGAGCAGCATGCGGCGCGCGAGCCGGCGCGGCGCCTCCGCGATCTGGTCGCCCGCGGGAACGGCGTCGTAGCCCGCTTTGCGCAGTGCGGCGAGCCACGCCGACGGCTTCGCGCGCCCGGGTGTCCACACGACGCGCGCCGTCGCCGTGCTTCCGTTCACCTGCACGCTCTCCACGCCCGGCGTCTTCATCAAGGCTTCTTCCACCGCGAGCGAGCATGCGGGGCAATACATGCCGCCGATGGCGAGGTAGGACTCCCAGCGCTGCGCGCCCTCGCGCGCAAGGGGCCGGCTGAACGCCTCCCATTCCGCGGGGTCGTCGATGGCGAACGTGCCGAGCGCAGCTTCCATGGTTCGCCATGCTGCGCGCGCCCACGGCAAGCCCCGTTGACGTGGATCAACGAGGCGAGCGTCGCGCGCGCTTGACCTAACGCAAACCGGCGCGTCGCGCCGCCGCCCAAGATGGGCGCCATCCAATCAACGGAAGGATCAGCAGCGATGTCCACGCCGACCACCTTCGAAGCCGCCCTGCCCGGCAGCAAGCACGCGCCGCTTCCCGTGCCGCGCTACCTGGAGCAGGTCTACTGGTGGGCCTATGTCCATCCGAAGGCCGTGCACGTGTTCGAGCGCGAGTGGCTGGTCAATCTGATCCTCTTCGGCAACTACGGGCGTCTGCGCGACGCGGCCCTCGCCGACCTGGGCGAAGAGATCCGTGGCCGCACGCTGCAGATCGCCTGCGTGTACGGCAACCTCACGCCGAAGCTGCGCGAACGGCTCGCGCCCGATGCGAGCCTGGACGTCGTCGACATCCTCCCGATCCAGCTGAAGAACCTGGCCGCCAAGATGCCGCCCGACGAACGCGTGGCGCTGCTGCAGGGCGACTCCTCGTCGCTTGCCGCGCCGGACGCGTGCTACGACCAGGTGCTGCTTTTCTTCCTGCTGCACGAGCAGCCCGACAACGTCCGCCGCCGCACGCTGAAGGAAGCGATGCGCGTGGTGAAGCCGGGCGGCCGGGTCATCATCGTGGACTACCACAACCCCGTGCCGCGTCATCCGCTCAAATGGCTGATGAGGCGCGTGTTCCGCTACCTCGAGCCGTATGCATTCGACCTGTGGGAAAACGAAGTGCTCGACTTCCTCCCCGCGCGCCTTCAGCCCGCGTCGTGGACGAAGCAGACGTGGTTCGGCGGCCTGTACCAGAAACTGGTGCTCACGAAATGATGGAATCGTTCCGGGCCGATGTCGCCATCGTCGGCGCGGGCGGCGCGGGATTGCGCGCCGCGATCGCCGTGGCGCAAAAGGACCCGTCCCTCACCGTGGCGCTCGTGTCCAAGGTGTACCCGATGCGCAGCCACACGGTTGCGGCCGAAGGCGGCGCCGCGGCCGTGACGCAGCCGCACGACAGCCTCGAGGCGCATTTCCACGACACGGTCGCCGGCGGCGACTGGCTGTGCGAGCAGGACGTGGTCGAGTACTTCGTCGCGCATGCGCACGAGGAGATGGTGCAGATGGAGCACTGGGGCTGCCCCTGGAGCCGTCGCGACGACGGCCACGCGAACGTGCGCGCCTTCGGCGGCATGAAGATCGAGCGCACCTGGTTCGCCGCGGACAAGACCGGCTTTCACATGCTGCACACGCTCTTTCAGACGTCGATGCGGTTCGCCTCGATCCGCCGCTTCGACGAACACTTCTGCGTCGACCTGCTGGTGGACGAAGGCCGCGTGGGCGGCGTCGTCACGATCGAGATCGCCACCGGCAAGTTCACCCTGATCCAGGCGAAGTCCGTGATCATCGCCACCGGAGGCGCGGGGCGCGTGTTCCGCGAGAACACCAACGGCGGCATCGTCACGGGCGACGGCATGGCGCTCGCATACCGCCACGGCGTGCCGCTGCGCGACATGGAGTTCGTGCAGTACCACCCCACCTGCATGCCCGGCACGGGCCTGCTCTTCACCGAGGCCTGCCGCGGCGAAGGCGGCTTCCTGCTGAACAAGGACGGCTATCGCTATCTGCAGGACTACGGACTCGGCCCGGCCGGGGACAAGCCACGCAACAAGTTCATGGAGCTCGGCCCGCGCGACCGCCTCTCGCAGGCGTACTGGCACGAAAAGCAGAAGGGCCGCACGGCCGGCGGGCCGCATGGCGAGGTGGTGCATCTCGATCTGCGGCATCTCGGCGAGAAGAAGCTGCGCGAGCGGCTGCCGCAGATCTACGAACTGGCCGTGCAATACCTGGGCGTCGATCCGGCCACGCAACCGATCCCCGTGCTGCCCGCCGTGCACTACACGATGGGCGGCATCCTCGCAGATGGAAAGACGGCCGCACCGCTCGCGGGACTCTATTCCGTCGGCGAATGTTCGAGCGTCGGCATCCACGGCGCGAACCGGCTCGGCTCCAATTCCCTCACGGAGCTCATCGTGTTCGGCAAGGTCGCGGGCGAGGAAGCCGCGCAATACGCGAAAGCCGCGCCGGAGGCGGACGCGGCGATCCTGCACGCGCAGGCCGAAGACGTTCGCGCGTGGGCGCAATCGTTCGTCACCCGTGAAAAGGGAACCGAGCGCATCGCCACCCTGCGCCGCGAAATGGCACAGTCGATGGAAGACGGCTGCGGCATCTACCGCACCGGTGACGCGATGCAGGCGACCTGCGACAAGCTCGCCGAGCTCAAGGAGCGCTACAGGAACGTTCGCCTGGACGACGGCTCGCGCGCGTGGAACACCGAATGGCTGCTCGCGATCGAGCTGGGCTACCTGCTCGACGTGGCGCAAGCGATGGCGCATTCGGCGCTGCACCGGCTCGAGTCGCGCGGATCGCATCAACGCCTGGACGGCCACGGCGAGCGCGACGACGCGAACTACCTGCGGCACAGCCTCGCCTTCTACAACGGCGACGGTCCGCCCGCGATCGATTACAGCGCGGTGAAGATCACGACTTCGCAGCCCGCGACACGTGCGTACGGCGCCGCGGGCGAAGCGGCCGAACGAGAAGCGCTGGAGGCGCATCATGTCTAGCGCAAGCGCGAAGACGATCGAGATCCGGGTGCTGCGCTACCGCCCCGAGCAGGAAAGCGAGCCCGTGTGGCAAAGCTATTCGGTGCCGTACACCGACGACATGTCGGTGCTGCAGGGGCTGCAGTACATCAAGGACGAGATGGACGGCAGCCTGAGCTTCCGCTGGTCCTGCCGCATGGCGATCTGCGGCAGCTGCGGGATGATGGTGAACGGCAAGCCGCACCTGTCGTGCCAGACCTTTCTGCGCGACCTGCTGCCCGGCCCGGTGAGGATCGAGGCGCTGCAGCATTTCCCGATCGAGCGCGACCTGATCGTGGACGTCGGGCAGTTCGTTCGCAAGCTCGAAAGCGTGAAGCCCTGGCTCATCCCGAAGGAAAAGCGCGATCTCTCGCAGGGCGAGTACCTGCAGACGCCGCACGAGCTGGAGCGGTTCGAGCAGTTCAGCTCGTGCATCAACTGCATGCTGTGCTATTCGGCGTGTCCGCAGTTCGGGCTCGACTCCGATTTCATCGGGCCCGGCGTGCTCGCGCTCCTGCATCGCTACAACGCGGATTCGCGCGACGGCGGCGCGGCCGAGCGCATGCCTGCGCTCAACGCGGCCGAGGGCGTGTGGAGCTGCGCCGCCGTGGGCTACTGCTCGGAGGTCTGCCCGAAGCACGTGGACCCGGCGAACGCGGTGAACCAGAACAAGGTGAATAGCGCGAGGGACTACTTCCTGCGCTTTCTGATGCCGCGCGGAGGCCGCGAATGAACGAGCCCCGCGTGAATGGCCCGTATGTGCGCGGCATGAACCGCTGGTGGAAGCGCGACCCCTTCTTCGCGCGCTACATGGCACGCGAGCTCACGGCGTTCGCGGTGCTCGCCTATTCGATCGTCCTCGCGTGGGGCCTCGTGCGGCTCGCGCAGGGCGAGGCGGCGTTCGGCGGCTGGGTCGCGGCGGTGCGCTCGCCTCTGGCGATGCTGCTGCACGCCGTGATCCTCCTGTCCTTCATCGTGCATGCGAAGAGCTGGTTCGAGATCATGCCCAAGACGATGCCGATGCTTTTCGTGGGCGGCCGGCGCGTGCCGGCGCGAGCGGTCACGCGCGCGGGCTTCGTCGCCGCGGGCGTGACGAGTGTCGCGGTGCTTCTGCTTGCCGTGGGGTGGCGTGCATGGAACTGAAGCGCTCGCACTCACCCATCTTCTGGCTGCTGTTCGGCGCGGGCGGGATGCTTGCCGCGCTCCTCGGGCCGGCGCTCGTGATCGTCACGGCCTTCACCCCCGAGGCGCTCACGTATCGCGAAGCGGCGTCGTTCGCGCATCATGCGCTCGCGAAGCTGTTCCTCTTCGCCGTCGTGTCGCTCTTCGCGTGGCATGCCGTGCATCGCATCCTGTGCAGCCTGCACGACGTCGGCATTCGCAAGACGTTCGGCGTGAAGCTCGCGTGCTACGGCGTGGCGATGGCGATCACGGTCGTTGCCGCGGCCGCGCTCCTGTCCGTCTGACGTCCATCACCGTGGGGTCCGGCATGAATCACAATGCGGCTCATGCCCGCGGACCTCGCCTCCATCCACAACTGCCGCTTCGTCGACGATAGGCTCGCCACGTCCGGCCAGCCCACGGTCGAGCAGCTCGGCGCCATCGCCGCCGCCGGCTTTGGCACGGTCATCAACCTCGGCCTGCACGACGACCCGCGCTATTCGCTGCCCGACGAACGCGGCACCGTGGAATCGCTCGGCATGCGGTATGTGCACATTCCCGTGCAGTTCGGCTCGCCCCGGGAGGAGGACCTCGATGCCTTCTTCGATGCGATGCGCAGCCACGAGAGCGAAAAGACGTGGATCCACTGCGCCGCCAACATGCGCGTGTCGGCCTTCCTCGGCCTTTATCGCGTGCGTGAAATGGGCTGGGACGCAAAACGCGCCTTCGAGCTGATGCATGGCCTCTGGCAGCCCAATGCGGTATGGTCCGCGTTCATCGCCACGGTGTTGGCCCGTTGAACAAAGACAGGAGCTTGTCCCTCATGCCCCGACGCGCACTCGTTTCGATCATCGTGGTGCTGGCCGCGCTGCTGATCGCGGCCGTCCTCAATCCCTCGCCCGAGCGGCACCGCCAGAAGATCCGCGACGCGGTCGCCGAGCGCAGTCCGCTGGCCGGTGCGCTCGGCCTTGGCTCGCTCACCGCGTTCGCCTCCAACTACCACTCGCTGGTCGTCGCCTCGTACACGACCGCGGGCGACAAGACGCTTTCGGTCGGCTTCCTCGGCATGGTCTTCGTGAGCAATCCCTGAGGCAACCGCGATGCCGGTTCTCGGCTTCGACCATTTGAACCTGCGCGCGCGTCCTCACGCCTCGCCCGCGATCTTCCGGCGCAGTTCGCGAAAGCGCTCCGCGGGGTTCGGCCCGAAGACGGGATCGTCGCGGTGCGGCACGGCATTCTTCGCCGCCTCCCAGTCCTCGGCCGTGAGCAACATGCCCGCGCGAGGGAGGATGTCTTCCTCTTCCTTCTGGATGTGGTTGCCGTAGTAGACCAGGTAGGTCGCCGCGGCCACTTCGATTTCGGCGCGCGCCATCATGGCGTCGTCCGCCGCTTCTTCCAGCAGCTCGCGCAGGTGTTCGCCCGCATGGGCGATGATGCGGTGCTCCTGCTTCAGCCGCGCGATCGTCAGCTCGCGGTCCGGGCTGCGGCGCGCGAGCCGCGCGAACACTTCGTCCTCGCGCGGATGATGCACCTGGTCGCCGTATTCGCGCAGGTAGGAGATGACGTCCAGCATCAGGGCGTAGTTGGGCGTCTCGCCGAGATGGAACGCGTCGACCTCCCGCTGCAGCAGGCGCAGCAGCCGGCTGAAGTACATGTGTTCCTGATGCCACAGGGCGATGGGACTCGACGACATGAAGATGCTTTCTTTCTCTCTTTCCACCGCAGGTTACGGACACATCGCGCGCACCGCGTTGACGTGGATCAACGGGGCGCGCGCGGGGCGCTCCTAAGCTGACTGCATCGCACACACAGGAGTCGAAGCCATGTACAAACGCATCCTCGTCACGACCGACGGCTCGTCCCTTTCGGACAAGGCCGTGCGCAACGCCGTGTCGCTCGCCGCCGTGACGGGCGCCGACCTCGTCGCCCTGCACGTCGTGCCGCGCTATCCGATGTCCTACTGGGACGGCGGCGTGGCGCTGAGCGACGACCAGGTGGGCCGCATCGAGCGGCAATGGGTCGAGCACGGCCAGTCCATGGTCGACCGCGTGAAGACGATCGCGGAAAAGGCGGGCGTCGAAGCGAAGTCCGCGATCACGCGGTCCGACCTCGTGGCCGAGTCGATCATCGCCGCGGCGAAGAAGCACAAGTGCGACTTGGTCGTGATGGCCTCGCACGGCAGGAAGGGCCTGAAGCGCCTCCTGCTGGGCAGCGAGACGCAGCACGTCCTCACGCACTGCAACGTGCCGGTGCTCGTGCTGCGCTAGAGGAAGCAGTGGCAATGAAGATCCTGTTTGCGGCCGACGGCAGCCGCTACACGAAGAAGGCCCTCGGCTTCGTCCTCACGCACGAAGGGCTGCTTGGCGAAGAAGGCGAACTCGTCGTGGTGCACGTCGAGCCGCCCGCCCCGCCGCGCGTGAAGTCGCTGCTCGGCGCTCGCGTTGTCGCGGAGTACCAGCGGGAGGAAGCGCAGAAGGTGCTCGCGCCGATCGAAAAGTTCCTTCGCAAGCACGCGGTGAAGTTCCGCACCGTCGCGCTCGTGGGCCATCCGCCGCTCGAGATCGTGCGCATGGCGAAGCGCGAGAAGGCGCAGATGATCCTGATGGGCACGCACGGCCACGGGCTCATGGGGCGTGTGCTCATGGGAAGCGTCGCGCAGAATGTGGTGACGCAGTCCGACATTCCGGTCCTGCTGGTCAAGTAGCGAGCCGCGCCCTCGATCCGCGCACCCGGCGCGGGTCCCGATTCCCCTCTGCCATGTGGACTTGCCGAACAGGCTATCCTTGCAGACACCGGTCCTGGATCCCCCTGGAGCCCCCGCATGAAACGCGAACCCGACCCCGCCGCCCTGCCCCGGCTTGCGGCGCAGCCGATCGGCATCGACGTGCTGCGCGAGAAGTACCTGAAACACGGCGAATCGAACGAAGAGGAACTCTTTCGCCGCGTCGCGCGCGCATTCGCGAGCGTCGAGGCCGAGCCGCTGCGCGCGCTGTGGGAGCAGCGCTTCTTCGACAACCTGAACCGCGGCGCCATCGGGGCGGGCCGCATCATGAGCGCGGCGGGCACGGGGCTGCAGGCAACGCTCATCAACTGCTTCGTGCAACCCGTGGGCGACTGCATCCAGGGCACGGACGACGAAGGCTACCCCGGCATCTACGAAGCCCTGCGCGAAGCCGCGGAGACGATGCGCCGCGGCGGCGGCGTCGGCTACGACTTCTCGCGCATTCGCCCGCGCGGCGCGGAAGTGCGCGCGACCGCGTCGCTCGCCTCGGGGCCGTGCAGCTACATGGACGTCTTCGATCACTCGTGTTCGACCGTCGAAAGCGCGGGCGCGCGGCGCGGCGCGCAGATGGGCGTGCTGCGCATCGATCACCCCGACGTGCTCGAATTCATCACCGCCAAGCGCACACCCGGACGCTGGAACAACTTCAACGTGTCGGTCGGCGTCACCGACGAATTCATGCGCACGCTGCTCGCGGGCGGCGACTGGCCGCTCGTGCACAAGGGCAAGCCCGGGCCGCAGCTCATCGCCCAGGGCGCGCACGCGCGGCCGGACGGCCTCTGGGTCTATCGCACGCTGCCGGCCAGGACACTCTGGGACACGGTGATGAAGTCCACCTACGACTTCGCCGAGCCGGGCATCCTCTTTCTCGATTCGATCAACCGCGACAACAACCTGCGGTATTGCGAACGGATCGAAAGCATGAATCCCTGTGGCGAGGAGCCGCTGCCCCCTTACGGCTGCTGCGACCTCGGCCCCGTCATCCTCACGCGGTTCGTGCGCCACGCCTTCGGCTTCGGCGGCATGCCCGAGTTCGACTTCGAATCCTTCGCGCAGGCCGTCGCCGTGCAGGTGCGCGCGCTCGACAACGTGCTGGACCTCACCTACTGGCCCTTGCCTGAGCAGCGCAAGGAGGCCCAGGCCAAGCGGCGCATCGGCGTGGGCTTCACGGGCCTCGGCAACACGCTGTGCATGCTCAACCTGCGCTACGACGCGCCCGAGGGCCGCGACATGGCCGCGCGCATCGCGCGCTGCATGCGCGACGCCGCTTACGGTGCCTCCGTGGACCTCGCACGCGAAAAGGGTGCCTTTCCGATGTTCGATGCCGCCCGCTTCCTCGAAGCGGGCACCTTCGCGAGCCGCCTCGACGAGCCGGTGAAGGCAGCGATCCGCGAACACGGCATCCGCAACAGCCACCTCCTTTCGATCGCGCCGACGGGCACCGTGAGCCTCGCCTTCGCGGACAACGCGTCCAACGGCATCGAGCCGCCGTTCGCGTGGACGTATCGCCGCAGAAAGCGCGAAGGCGACGGCCAGTTCGCCGAGTACGACGTGGAAGACCACGCGTGGCGCCTTTACCGCTCGCTCGGCGGCGACATGACGAAGCTGCCGCCCGCCTTCGTCTCCGCGCTCGAGATGCCGGCCGCGAGCCACCTCGCGATGATGCAGGCGGTGCAGCCCTTCGTGGACACCGCGATCTCCAAGACGGTGAACATTCCCGAGGACTACCCGTTCGAGAACTTCCAGGGTCTCTACCTCGAAGCCTGGCGCGCGGGACTGAAGGGCCTGGCGACTTACCGGCCCAACGACATCCTGGGCGCCGTGCTGTCGGAAGCGGCCCCCGTCGCGAGCGAGCCCGAAGGCGCGGCGGCGGTCGCGCTCGCGCCCGATCCGATGCGCTCGATGATCGAAAGCCGCCCGAAGGGAACGCTTCCGGCCGTCGTGGAGAAGATCGAGTTCTGGACCCAGCAGGGCCGCCAGACGCTCTACCTGGTCGTCTCGTTCCTGCCGCTGGCCGACGGCCGCGAGCGCGCCATCGAGTTCTTCATGCCGGTGGGCCAGAGCGGCGAGTCGCAGCAGTGGATCACCTCCAGCATGCGCCTGCTGTCGCTCGCCGCACGCGGCGGCTTTCTCGAACGCGCGCTCGCGGACATGCGCAAGGTCGCATGGGATCGCGGGCCGGTAAGGCTCGGCACATACACGAAGGCCGACGGCACGCCCGTGCCGCTCTGGCACGACTCGGAGGTGGCGGCGATCGCGTATGCGGTGCAGAACATCATCGCGCGCCGTCGCGGCGAGCCGGTGGCGAACCTCGGCACGCCGCCCGCCGAAGCCGCGGACATCGCGCAGGCCGGGATGCCCACACTCGCCGGTGCGAAATGCCCGGAATGCGGCGCGCATGCGATGATCCGCAAGGACGGCTGCGACTTCTGTACCAACTGCGGCCACGTAGGAGCGTGCGGATGAATTTCACCGTGAATCCAGACGTTCTGGCCGGCGGCGGCAAGTCCGCCGGCTTCGACCAGCCGTTCGAGATGATGGAGGCCTGCCACGAGCGCCTGCACCGCATGCTCGCGCTCATGGCCAGACTGAAGGCGCACATGGCCGAACACGGCGTGGACGAGGAGGCGCGGCAGGCCGCCCGCGACATCATTCGCTACTTCGACCAGGCCGCGCCGCAGCATCACCGCGACGAGGAACTGCACGTCTTTCCGCCGATCTTCGCGCGCGGCGACGACGACGCCGCCTCGGTGGCCGGGCAACTGCTGCAGGAGCACGCCGCGATCGAGGCGCAGTGGAAGCGCGTGCGCGAGGTGCTGCAAGGCGTGGCCGACGTCACGATCGAACGCCTCACGCCCGCGGACATCGAGGAATTCGATGCTTTCGCGGGCATCAACGCGAGCCACGCCGAGACCGAGGAGCGCATCGCCTATCCGGCGGCCCGGCCGCTCATCGACGCGGCCACGCAGCGCGCGATGGGCCAGGAGATGCATCGGCGCCGCAACGGCTGAATCGCGGCTTCCGCGCCCCCTCCCCCTCCCCCTCCCCCGCCTTACGCCGCATCAGCCCCGCAGCAGATCGAGCGTCCTGTCGTCCGGCCGGCCGCCGTAGTACTTGTCGAGGCACTTGCCGAAAACGGGCTCCGCGGGCGCCGCCGCCTGAAACAGCGTGAGGCACGAGCGGAACTTCATGTCGTCGGGCCAGCCGAGAATGTCGTGGATGCTGCGGCCCTGCACGGCCAGAAGCAGCCCGCAGCACTCCACGAGCCGCGGCCCGAGCACGTCGTGCGCCAGATAGGCGCGCGCCTCTTCGATGGAATCGAGCGCGAACCGCCGCGCCATCGCGCTCGTGCCCAGGCCCTGAAGCTGCGGGAAGACGAACCACATCCAGTGCGTGCGCTTGCGTCCCGAGCGAAGCTCCCGGCGAACGGACTCCATCACCGGTTGCTGCGCCGCAAGAAATCGCTGCGGATCGAACGCGTCGGGCATGCGTGAACTTTAGACGCGCCCCGGGCGGGAGCCAAGCCCAGTGCACGATAGTCCCCGCTGCCGCTGCCGCCGCCGCGGCCGGTGCCGTGACGAGCCGCCTCAGAGGAACAGACGCTCGTGCCGCGCACGCAGCGCGTTTTTCTGCACCTTGCCCATGGCGTTGCGAGGCAGTTCGTCCACCACGAAGCACCGCTTGGGCACCTTGAAGTTCGCGAGTTCGGCCTTGAGCTTTGCGACGATCGCGTCCCCGTCCGGCCGCTCGCCCGCCTTCGCGACCACGAGCGCCACGCCCACTTCGCCGAAGTCCGGATGCGGCACGCCCACGAGCGCGCTTTCGGCCACGCCGGGCATCTCGTTGATGCGCGCCTCGATCTCGGCCGGGTACACGTTGTAGCCGCCGCTGATGATGAGGTCCTTGCTGCGGCCCACGATGGTCACGTAGCCCTCGGCGTCGATGCGGCCCACGTCGCCGGTCCTGAACCAGCCGTCGGCCGTGAACTCCTCCTTCGTCTTCCCGGGCATGCGCCAGTAGCCCTTGAAGACGTTCGGCCCCTTCACCTCGATGCCGCCGATCTCGCCCACGGACACCTCGGTGCCGTCGGCCGCGCGGATGCGCACGCCCACGCCCGGCAGCGGGAAGCCGACCGTGCCGCCGCGCCGCGCCTCTACGGGGCGATACGGATTGGACGTCAGCATCACCGTCTCGCTCATGCCGTAACGCTCGAGGATCGTGTGGCCCGTGCGCGCTTTCCATTCGTCGAACGTGTCCAGCAGGAGCGGCGCGGAGCCCGAAATGAAGAGGCGCATGTTCGCCGCCGCCTCCCTCGTGAGCGCCTTTTCCTGCAGCATCCGCACGTAAAGCGTCGGCACGCCCATGAAGACGGTCGCTTCGGACATCTTGCCGATCACGACCTTCGGATCGAACTTCGCGAGCCAGATCATGCGGCTCGCATTGAGCAGCGCGCCATGCACGGCGACGAAGAGGCCGTGCACGTGAAAGATCGGCAGCGCGTGGATCAGCACGTCGCCCGGCTGCCAGCCCCAGAACGTCTTCAGCACGCGCGCGTTGGAGGCGAGGTTGCCGTGCGTGATCATCGCGCCCTTGCTGCGCCCGGTCGTGCCGCTCGTGTAGACGATGGCCGCGACGTCATCGGCGCCGCGCGCGGCGATTTCGTGGCGGTCGGCCATGTGCGCGGCGCGATCCAGCAGCGACCCGGTGCGGTCGTCGCCCAGCGTGAAGACGTGGCGCGTTCCCGCCGCGAACGCGAGCTTGCTCACCCAGCCGAAGTCGCCGGGAGAGCACACGACGACCGCCGGTTCGGCGTCGCCGAGGAAGTATTCGATCTCCGCCTTGCGGTAGGCCGTGTTGAGCGGCAGGAAGATGTGGCCCGCGCGCAGCGTCGCCAGATACAGCAGCAGCGCCTCCACCGATTTGTCGACCTGCGCGGCGATGCGCGAACCCGCGGGCAGCTTCAGCGACTCGAGCAGGTTCGCAAGCATCGCGCTCGCGCGGTCGAGGTCGCGCCAGCTGTACGCGAGGCCGTCGCCGGTTTCGATCGCGATGGAATCCCGCTCGCGCGGAAATGCGGCCGCGAGGACCGCGAACAGATTTTCATTCGTCATTCGCAAAGGCGCTCGTGTCTGTCTCGTACTTCCCGTGCCCGGTACTTTCAATCCAGCCTGGCGCCCGATGCCTTCACCACCACGGCCCAGCGCCTGATTTCGCTGCCGATGTGCTGCGCGAACTGCGCTTGCGTGAGGTCGGGGAAGTCCGCGCCGTTCTGCGCCCAGACCGCCTTCAGCTCCTCGGACTGCAGGGCCTTTCGCACCTCGTCGATGAAGCGGTGCTGCGCATCCGCGGGCGTGCCCTTGGGCGCCCAGATGCCGTACCACGTGCTCACGAGGTAGTCGGGCAGGCCCACTTCCGGCGCAGCGGGCACGTCGGGGATGGCGGGGTTTCTCTTCGCGCTGGCCACCACGAGCGGCCTGATGCGGCCGCCCTTGATGTGCGCGGCCGACGAGCCGAGGCCGTCGAACATCAGGTCCACCTGCCCGCCCACGAGGTCGCGCAGCGCGGGGCCGGCGCCCGTGTAGGGGATGTGCGTGATGAACGTCTTCGTCTGCTGCTTGAAGAGCTCGCCCGCGAGATGGTGCGACGTGCCCGTGCCCGCCGAGCCGTAGTTGTAGCGGCCGGGGCTCTTCCGGACGGCCGCGAGGAACGCCGCGTAATCGGGCATCGGCATGTTCTTCGGATTCACGACGATCACCTGCGGCACGGTCGCCACCAGCGTGAGCGGCACGAGGTCCCGCTCGAGGTCGTAGTCGAGGTGCGGATAGATCGAGGGCGCGATGGTGTGGTGCACCGCGCCCATGAAGAAACTGTAGCCGTCCGCTGCCGAGCGCGCCGCGATGCCCGCGCCGACCGTGCCGCCCGCGCCGCCGCGGTTCTCGATCACGAGCTGCTTGCCCGTCTGCTTGGCGAACTGCGCGGAAAGCGGCCGCGCGAATGCATCGGTGCCGCCGCCCGCGGGGAAAGGGACGACGAGTGTCGGTGCCCGGGCGGGCCAGGCGGACTGCGCCCGCAGCGCGGGCGCGAACACGGCCGCGACAGCGGCGCCCATCAGCTCGCGGCGCTTGAGATGGCGGGAAGGCATGCTTGTCTCCAATGTTGTCGTCCGGAATGCGACGGTACAGCCCGGCCTTGCGGCCCGAAATCGGGATTTGTCCCTGCGCCGTGCCTGGTGGCCGCTTGCGGCGGGCAAGTCAGCGCCGCGCCTGCGCGGTGCGCCGCGGCGGCGCTTCGCTCCGCGTTTCGGCCCACACCCACAGCAGCACGCCCAGGAGGATCATGGGCACGCACAGCCACTGGCCCATGGTCATGTCGAGCGCGAGGATGCCGAGGAACGCGTCGGGCTCGCGGAAGTACTCGGCCGCGAAGCGGAAGACGCCGTAGCCCACGAGGAACGCCGCGGATACCTGTGCGGGCCGGCGCTCCTTGCGCGCGTAAATCCAGAGGATGACGAACAGCAGCACGCCCTCCATCAGAAACTGATAGACCTGCGACGGATGGCGCGGCACGAGCGAGCCGCTTTGCGGAAACACCATCGCCCACGGGAGCGACGGGTCGGCTGGGCGGCCCCAGAGTTCGCCGTTGATGAAATTCCCCACGCGCCCCATCGCGAGGCCGAGCGGCACGCAAGGCGCCACGAAGTCCATGACCTGCCAGAAGGGCTTGCCGCGCGAATGCGCGAACCACAGCTGCGCGAGGATCACGCCGAGCATGCCGCCGTGAAAGCTCATGCCGCCTTGCCACACGTAGAAGATCTGCAGCGGATGGGCCAGGTAGAAATCGGGCTTGTAGAAGAGGCAGTAGCCGAGGCGGCCGCCCACGATCACGCCGATCACGCCGAGAAAGAGCATGTCCTCCACGTCCTTCGCCGCCCACTCGCCCGGGCCCGTCACGGAGGCGAACGGCTCGTGCTTCAGGCGCAGCCGCGCAAGCAGCATGAAGAGGCCGAACGCGACGAGATAGGTGATCCCGTACCAGTGCACGGCGAGCGGCCCGAGCCGGAATGCGATGGGATCGAATTGCGGGTATTGCAGCACCATGCGGTTATTGTGGCGCAGCTTGGGCGCGCGGTTCGTGAAAGCCGCCGTCATGCGCCCGCTCTAGAATGAGAGCGATGAGCACCAAGACGTTTCCGATCCGCCCCCTTCGCAGCGGCCACATCACCGAGGGCAAGGCCCGCGCTCCGAACCGTTCGATGTACTACGGCATGGGCTACGAGGAGTCCGACTTCGGCAAGCCCATGGTCGGCGTGGCCAACGGCCACAGCACCATCACGCCGTGCAACAGCGGCCTGCAGAAGCTCGCCGACGCGGCCGTGGAAGGCATCCGCGAGGCCGGCGGCAATCCGCAAATCTTCGGCACGCCCACCATTTCCGACGGCATGGCGATGGGCACCGAGGGCATGAAGTATTCGCTCGTGAGCCGAGAGGTCATCGCCGACTGCATCGAGACCTGCGTGCAGGGGCAGTGGATGGACGGCGTGGTCGTGATCGGCGGCTGCGACAAGAACATGCCCGGCGGCCTGATGGGCATGCTGCGCGCGAACGTGCCGGCGATCTACGTCTACGGCGGTACCATCCTGCCGGGCAGGTGGAAGGGCGAGGACCTGAACATCGTGAGCGTCTTCGAAGCCGTCGGCCAGAACGCCGCGGGCAAGATCAGCGACCAGGCGCTGAAGGACATCGAGCAGCACGCGATCCCCGGCACGGGCTCGTGCGGCGGCATGTACACCGCCAACACGATGTCCTCCGCCTTCGAGGCGCTCGGCATCTCCCTGCCCTACTCATCCACGATGGCGAATCCGCACGACGAGAAGATGAACTCGGCGAAGGAGTCGGCGAAGGTGCTGCTCGAAGCGATCGCGAAGGACATCAAGCCGCGCGACATCGTGACGCGCCGCTCGATCGAGAACGCGGTCGCGGTGATCATGGCCACGGGCGGATCGACCAACGCCGTGCTGCACTTCCTCGCCATCGCCCATGCGGCGGGCGTCGAGTGGACCATCGACGACTTCGAGCGCATGCGCCAGAAGGTACCCGTGATCTGCGACCTGAAGCCGAGCGGCAAGTACCTCGCCGTGGACCTGCATCGCGCGGGCGGTATCCCGCAGGTGATGAAGCTCCTGCTGAATGCGGGTCTTCTGCACGGCGACTGCCTCACGATCACCGGCAGGACCATCGCCGAGACGCTGAAGGACGTGCCGGATGCGCCGCGCGCGGATCAGGACGTGATCCGGCCGATCTCGGACCCGATGTACGAGCACGGACACCTCGCGATCCTGAAGGGCAACCTCTCCCCCGAAGGGTCGGTCGCGAAGATCACGGGCCTGAAGAACCCGGTGATCACCGGCCCCGCGCGCGTGTTCGACGACGAGCAGTCGGCGCTGCAGGCGATTCTCGACGGCAGGATCGAGGCGGGCGACGTGATGGTGCTGCGCTACCTCGGGCCCAAGGGCGGCCCCGGCATGCCGGAGATGCTCGCGCCGACGAGCGCGCTGATCGGCGCGGGACTCGGCGAAAGCGTGGGTCTCATCACCGATGGGCGCTTCTCGGGCGGGACGTGGGGCATGGTCGTCGGACACGTCGCGCCCGAGGCCGCGGCGGGCGGCAACATCGCGATCGTGCGCGAGGGCGACTCGATCACCATCGATGCGCATAAGCTCCTGTTGCAGCTGAACCTGAGCGATGAGGAGATTGCGAAGCGCCGAAGCGCGTGGCGAGCGCCCGAGCCGCGCTACATGCGGGGCGTGCAGGCGAAGTTCGCGTTCAACGCGGCCAGCGCGAGCAGGGGCGCGGTGCTGGACGACTACTGAGTTCCAGTTCGGGCGGAGCGGATTCGCTTGCCCGGCGAAGACGTCTTACTTCTTCTTCTTCCTCGGCAGTATCCCGAGCGATTCGCGGTTCTTGTCGATGCGCGCCTGTTTGCGGGCATTCTCGCGCTCGGACGCCTTGCGCTTGGTGTAGCCGGACCAGTCGGCCCAGGCCCACCACGCCGCGGCCATCGCGAACGGGGCGAGCACGATGAACCACGACCAGTTCGCGACCGGTGCGATGTACAGGTACTTCATGGCGAGCAGGATGATGCCGATACCGAGGAAATACATCTCTTCTCCGAAGCGAGTGACGCCCCGGCCGGTGCGCGAGGCGATTGCCGGGACGGCTGTGTGCGAACGCCGTCGAAGGACTGTAACGCAACGCGCGCTGTCCCGATCGCGCGGCGCGTAGGCGCCAGGTAAGCGTGGCACGTCAAAGTGGCTGGTCGGCGTGGCAGGTCAACGCTGCTGCCTACAATGCCGTTGAACGTCAGAACCGCAACCTCGGAAGGATACGATCATGAACCGCGCGCTCGCCGTGCTCGCCGCTTCGCTGGCCCCCTTGCTTGCCCTGCCCGGCTCCGCCTTCGCGGACCAGGCGCTCGCGCAGGCGAAGAACTGCTTCTCCTGCCACGCCGTGGACAAGAAACTGGTCGGCCCCGCCTACAAGGAAGTGGCGGCCAAATATGCCGGGCAGAAGGACGCCGTCGACAAGCTGGCCGCGAAGATCATGAAGGGCGGCAGCGGCGTCTGGGGACCGGTGCCGATGCCCGCGAACACGCAGGTGAACGAGGCGGAGGCGAAGAAGCTCGCAGCCTGGGTGCTGAGCCTGAAGTGAAATCGTGAGGCCCGGCGTCATCCCCGCGATGGCGCCGGAATCACGCGGCCTCGTCGTGTCACCGGCTGAGACGCTCGGCGCCGGCGCGCAGGGTCATGAGCATCTGAAGTCGCCCGCCGATGTACCAAAGCCTGGGATTGCCGCGAAGCGGAACCGTGCCCGCCCGGGTGTCACTCACCTCGAAGGAGTGAAGACCCATGCAAGTCAATACCGGAGGCGTTCGCCCCCGATCCGGATCCATCGACTCGATGCCGCGAACCAGGACAGCGCGCCCGCTGAAGCCGTTGCCTCGGCGCCATTCGCTACCCAGCCGATTCGTGGAGCCACCACCTGCGCTCACGCGCCCCACAGCGAAACAAGAGCTGTCATCGCCCGAGCGCAGCCCCTCGATCGAACGCTGCGGCCCGAGGCCCGTGCACTATTCATTCGACGACCCGGGAAGCTTCTGGGACGTCGCGACGGTCCACCTCCGCGTCGACGAAGGCATCGTGATCGAGAGAAAGGGCAGTTGCCTCGGCAAGGACGATGAGAGATTCGTCGTGCACCCCGCAAACCTGGCGCAGCTGGCCGCCGAGATCGCCCAGGAACAGCAGAGAGCCTGCGATCCGGCCTCCCTGGCCCTGCGACTGTCCTTGTTCAAGGCGGACGCCGGCAGGCTGATCGACTGGATCAAGGAACTGGACCTTCAGCCGCCACCGCTTCCGCCCGCCAGCGGGCGCAGTCGCGTCGTGCGGCCGCTGCCCTCGGGCGACGTTACCGGACACCCACCCCATCGGATGGCAGCCACCGGCAAAGCCTGATGAACGATTCCTCCGGTGACGTTACTGAGTTCCTGCGCCTGGCCGCATCGAACCCGGGCGACCACGAATCGAGGAAAGCGAAACACTGCAAATGATCGGCGAATCTTCTTCCGCTTCGGGCGGCTTGCGCATCCATCTTCCAGTCGTCGACCCGACGGCAAGTGCCTCGGCCCGGGCCACGCCGACCAGCAGCGCGCCGGCGGCGACCGGGCCCATGCTGACGCTTCAGCTGCAGCCCTGCAAAAAAGACGCCCTCGGAGGGCCGCCGATGTTCGAGCGCCTTTCCGCGCGCGATGACGGCATCGAGTTCGGCGTCACCGCCCAATTGCCCAACGGCATGCAGGCCAGGGGGGTGTTCAAGGCCGATCGTCCCCGGCTCAAGACCAAGGCGGCGGCGATCGCGGCCGCGATGGGAATCGATGGGCAACGTCCAAATTCGTCGCTTCGCAGCGTCGCCGCATCGAGGCTCAATCGACTTCTCGGACTTCATGTCATCCCGCTGACCCACCCCGTCGCGAGAAATGGCGAGCTGGTGGGATGCTTCATGCAGGAGGCACCCGGCGTTCAAGTGCTCAGCACGGACGACAAGTCGGTCCGGATGACCAGGCAAGATGCCGACGTTCTGAGAGCACATCCCGATGAACTGCGGCGCTTCGCGCTCGATCACGGTTTCACCGACGTCGAAATCGAGGCCGACCCGGACAAGTTGTACCCGGCGGTGACGCTGATCAATGGGCGCCGCGACCCGGACGGGTTGCCGCTCGGCATGCTGAATCAGATCGATTTGGACGATCCCGACACGAGGCGCGAGACGAACAATCTGGAATGGTTCGATCGGATCGCAGGCCAGTGTGACCGGCACCTGCAAAACATTTTCGTCGGAAGAATCGGGCCCGGACCCATGCGCGTCACCGGCATCGACGGCGACCTGGCCTTCGGACTCACGACCTCGGACGACGAGGGCCAGCCCGTCGGACTGTTTCCGAATCCCCCCGCGATCATCGACGAGAGAACGCGCGATTCGATCCTGAATCTCACGACGGTTCGACTCGCGGCGGACCTCGAGGGATTGTTGACCGACGCCGAGATCGCGGCCGCGCGGCAGCGGCTCATCGACACGCAGCGCCTGCTCAGGCAAACGGATGAGCACGGAAATCTCGTCGTCCGCGTGATGAGAAGCCGCGAGGACTGGTCAGCAGACGACGTGACGACGTCGCTCGGCATCGAGAGGCTTCACGGTCTCCCGAGCCGGGAGCAGGCGAAAGCGGTCAAGCGCATGCAGCGCGCCGGCTATTTCGCGGCGATGTCGTGCTTCGACCAGGTGCATGACCTCTTCGCCGGCTCGCCGGACATTCAGGGGGGCGCGCGCTATGGTCATGGGGAACTCGAGCGGCTCGCTCGGAAACTGTCTCAGGCCAATCCGCCCGATTGAGCGCACGCCTGCGCCCGATGGCGCGGGCCGCCCTCACGTCTTCTGCGCGAGCTGCTCCAGGATCGCCGGGTTCTCCAGCGTGGTCACGTCCTGCGTGATCTGCTCGCCCTTGGCGATGCTGCGCAAGAGCCGCCGCATGATCTTGCCGCTGCGCGTCTTGGGCAGGTTGTCGCCGAAGCGGATGTCCTTCGGCTTCGCGATCGGGCCGATCTCCTTGCCGACCCACGCGCGCAATTCCTCGGCGATCTTCTTCGCCTCCTCGCCCGTGGGACGCGGCCGCTTCAGCACGACGAAGGCGCACACCGCTTCGCCCGTGAGGTCGTCGGGGCGGCCCACCACCGCGGCTTCGGCCACGAGGTCCGTCTTCGACACGAGCGCCGACTCGATCTCCATCGTGCCGAGCCGGTGGCCCGACACGTTCAGCACGTCGTCGATGCGGCCCGTGATGCGGAAGTAGCCCGTCTTCGCGTCGCGCACCGCGCCGTCGCCCGCGAGGTACAGCTTGCCGCCCAGCTCCTGCGGGAAGTAGCTCTTCCTGAAGCGCTCCGGGTCGCCCCAGATCGTGCGGATCATCGAAGGCCACGGCCGCTTCACCACGAGCAGGCCGCCCGAGCCGTTCGGGATGTCGTGCCCGACCTCGTCGACGATCGCAGCCATGATGCCCGGCAGCGGCAGCGTGCACGAACCCGGCACCGTGGGCGTCGCGCCGGGCAGCGGCGTGATCATGTGGCCGCCGGTTTCCGTCTGCCAGAAGGTGTCCACGATCGGGCAGCGTTCGCCGCCCACATTGCGGTGGTACCACATCCACGCTTCGGGGTTGATCGGCTCGCCCACTGTGCCGAGGATGCGAAGCGAGCCGAGGTTCCAGTTCTTCGGATGCACCTTCTCGTCGGTCTCGGCGGCCTTGATGAGCGAGCGGATCGCGGTGGGTGCCGTGTAGAACACCGTCACCTTGTGCTTTTCGATCATCTGCCAGAAGCGGCCCGCGTGCGGATACGTGGGAATGCCTTCGAAGATCACTTCGGTCGCGCCCGCGGCAAGCGGGCCGTACGCGACATACGTGTGCCCCGTGACCCAGCCGATGTCGGCGGTGCACCAGAAGACGTCGTCGCTCTGGATGTCGAACGTCCAGTCCATCGTGAGCTTGGCCCACAGCAGATAGCCGCCGGTGGAATGCTGCACGCCCTTCGGCTTGCCGGTGGAGCCCGAGGTGTAGAGGATGAAAAGCGGATGCTCCGCGCCGACCGGCTCGGGCTTGCATTCGTCGGACTGCCCCTTCAGCACTTCGTCGAACGTCTTGTCGCGCCCCGCGAGCATGTTGCAGGCGGTCGGCGTGCGCTGGTAGACCAGCACGGACTTGATCGTGTCGCAGCCGCCCATGCCGAGCGCTTCGTCCACGATGGCTTTCAGCCCCATTTCCTTGCCGCCGCGCATCTGGTAGTTGGCCGTGACGACGGCGACCGCGCCGGCATCGATGATGCGTTCCTGCAGCGACTTGGCCGAGAAGCCGCCGAAGACGACGCTGTGCGTCGCCCCGATGCGCGCGCACGCCTGCATCGCGACGACGCCTTCGACGCCCATCGGCATGTAGATGACGACGCGGTCGCCCCGGGCGATGCCCTGCGCCTTCAATGCATTGGCGAAGCGGCCGACGCGCGCGAGGAGTTCCCTGTAGGTGACGGTCGTCACCGTGCCGTCGTCGGCTTCGAAGACGATGGCGGTCTTGTTCTCGACCGCGGTGCCCATGTGCTTGTCCAGGCAGTTGGCCGAGGCGTTGAGCTCGCCGTCCTCGAACCATTTGTAGAAAGGTGCATTGGATTCGTCGAGCGTCTTCGTGAAGGGCTTGGTCCACACGACGTTGTCGCGCGCGAGGCGCGACCAGAACCCTTCGAAGTCCTTCTCGGCTTCCTGACAGAGCGCTTCGTAGGCGCCCATGCCCGAGATGCGGGCGCGCTTCACGGCGGCTTCGGGCGGGGGAAAGACACGGTTTTCGACCAGGACAGATTCGATGGCGCTCATGATGGATGTCTCCGCGATGGTGGAACTCGATTGCCTCCAATGTCAGTGATACGACTTACGACGCACTGACGACGGCGCTCGGCTCCAATGTAATTCATGCTTCGGGGGCGGCGCCACGATGACCCTGCGGGAGCGGTGGCGCGCCTTCCCACGTGACGACCCTCTCGCCGTCGAAGCACCAGTCCTGCTTCACCGGATGGAAGATGAGCGCGCCCTTGCCCCGGCGCGTGAACTCCTGAACGGAGATCTCGGGCCGCCAGCGCAGCGTGGACTGCAGCAGCAGCAGCTCCGACGGATTCTGGCCGTCGCCGATGTAGCAAGGCAGGTGCTCGCGCAGATCGCCCACCCGCATTCCCTCGCGCAGCAAGACGGTGGGAATCAGGACCTCCATATGCCCGAGCCAGCCCGCGACGTGCGCCGCCTCGATCGCGCGCAGCGCCGCCGCGGAGAAACGCGACACCGGAAAGAACGCCTTGCGCAGTTCGCGCCGCGCGATCTGCATCCCCTCGGGCGGGCGCAAGGTCGGCCACCAGTGCCACGTGGGCCAGTCCGCGAAGCGATGCAGGTGTGCGGCGAGCGCGGGCGCCTCCACCTGCGAGAACGCGGCGAACAGGCCGCCCCAGTCGCCGCGATATTCCACGTCGCCTTCCACCTGCCAGTAGTGCGCGTAGGGGCGCTCATGCGCGAAACGCAGCAGCGGCAGGTGCACGCTGCCCAGGAAGCCCGTGTCGAAGAGGGTCACGCCGAGTTCGCGCCTCACCGATTCCGGAGTGAAGAGGTGCAGCGCGTCGAGCGCGCCGCGCAAGCCCAGGAAGTCCCGCCAGGCCCGCGTGACCTCGCCGCCGTCGTCGTGCAGCAGCACGAAGCAGTCCGCGTGGCCGGCGGCTTCGCGGCGCAATCGCTCGAATCGCGCGGCCAGGGAGCGGCTGAACCGATGCGTGAGATAGAGGACGGCGCTCGCGCCCATCGGGTCACACCATGCGCTCCGGCCGCACCCACGCATCGAACTCCTCGGCCGTGACGAAGCCGAGCGCGAGCGCCGCTTCGCGCAGGCTCGTGCCCTCCTTGTGCGCCTTCTTCGCGATCTGCGCCGACTTGTCGTAGCCGATGTGCGGGTTCAGCGCCGTCACGAGCATCAGCGATCTGCCGACCAGCTCGCCGATGCGCTCGCGGTTGGGTTCGATCCCGGCCGCGCAATGCTCGTCGAAACTTCGCATGCCGTCGGCAAGCAGCCTCGTGCTCTGCATGAAGTTGTACGCGATCATCGGCCGGAACACGTTCAGTTCGAAGTTGCCCGAGGCGCCGCCGAAATTGATGGCGACGTCGTTGCCGAAGACCTGCGCGCAAAGCATCGTCATCGCTTCGCTCTGCGTCGGGTTCACCTTGCCCGGCATGATCGAGGAGCCCGGTTCGTTCTCGGGAATCGAGAGCTCGCCGATGCCGCTTCGCGGCCCGCTCGCGAGCCAGCGGATGTCGTTGGCGATCTTCATGAGCGATGCCGCGAGCGTCTTCAACGCGCCGTGCGCATGCACGAGCGCGTCGGCCGCGGCCATCACCTCGAACTTGTTGTTCGCCGTCACGAAGGGCAGGCCCGTGAGGCGTGCGAGCTCGGCGGCGACTTGCTCGGCGTAGCCCTTCGGCGCGTTGAGCCCCGTGCCCACAGCCGTGCCGCCGAGGGCCAGTTCGCACAGGTGCGGCAGCGCGGCGTGCAGATGGCGGTCGTTCTGTTCGAGCTGCGCGACGTAGCCGGAGAATTCCTGCCCGAGCGTGATCGGCGTCGCGTCCTGCAGATGCGTGCGGCCGATCTTCACGATGTCCTTGAATGCTTCGGACTTCGCGGCGAGCGTCTCGCGCAGCTTCGCGAGCGACGGAAGCACGCGATGTCGGATCGCGTCCACCGCCGCCACGTGCATGGCCGTCGGATACACGTCGTTGGACGACTGGCTCCGGTTCACGTCGTCGTTCGGGTGCACGAGCCGCCCTTCGCCGCGCGAGCCGCCCAGGAGTTCGCTCGCGCGGTTGGCGAGCACCTCGTTCATGTTCATGTTGGTCTGCGTGCCGGAGCCGGTCTGCCAGACCACGAGCGGAAACTGGTCGTCGTGCTCGCCGGCGAGCACTTCGTCGGCCGCCGCGACGATGGCCGCGGCCTTGCGCTGATCGATGAGGCCGAGCAGGTGGTTCACCACCGCCGAGGAGCGCTTGATCTGCGCGAGCGCGCGGACGATCTCCTTCGGCTGCCGCTCGCCGGAGATGTCGAAGTTCTGCAGCGAGCGCTGCGTCTGCGCGCCCCAGAGGCGCTCGGCCGCCACGGCGATGGGGCCGAAGGTGTCGTGTTCGATGCGGGTGGCCATGGCGCGATCTCTTTCGTTGGCTGACGAAAGAGTAGCACCTCGCGGTGCCGCGCTCGGTGGCCCGCGTTCAGTGGCGCTCGGTGGCGCTCGGTGGCGCTCGGTGACTCTTGCAGTACGGCTCGATTTCGAGCTTGAGCGAGTCGGCGCCGCTGCTTGGCTTCGGGTCTTCCATGCGCAGGCGCCGGTAGGAGGAGCTGCGCGATGAATGCGCATTTGCGTTGCAAACGACAGTGGACAAGCTCGATGCGCAGATCGCTCCCTCTGCTGCCGATCGTCGGCTGGAACCCTCTGACAAAGAAAAGGTGAATCCCTCCAAGCTCCCGGCACTTCGCCGGCAGCCGTCCCGAAACAATGCGGAACTGCATCGCACCTTGCGAAGGACGATGCCGACGCTCACCTCCCGAGGCCAGGTCACGTTGCGCAAGGAGATCCTCGACCATCCCGGTCTGCGTCCGGGCGACAAGCTCGGTGGGATAATTGCCGACCGACACCCGCATCTGCAGTCCCATCACCCATGACGACCACCATCAAGCAGGACGACCTCGTCGAATCCATCGCCGCCGCACTGCAGTTCATCAGCTACTACCATACGCCCGACTTCATCGCGCACATGGCCCGCGCCTACGAGCGAGAACAAAGCCCCGCCGCGAAGGACGCCATCGCGCAGATCCTCACCAACAGCAAGATGAGCGCCTACGGACACCGGCCCATCTGCCAGGACACGGGCATCGTGAACGTGTTCCTGAAGGTCGGCATGGACGTGCGTTTCGAAGGCTTCGACGCGGGCCTCGAAGACGCGATCAACGAAGGCGTGCGCCGCGGCTACAACCATCCGGACAACACGCTGCGCGCATCCATCGTCGCGGACCCGCAGTTCGAGCGGAAGAACACGCTGGACAACACGCCGGCGGTGATCCACACGCAGATCGTCCCCGGCGACAAGCTCGAAGTGACCGTGGCGGCCAAGGGCGGCGGCAGCGAAAACAAGAGCAAGATGGTCATGCTGAACCCGAGCGACTCGGTCGTGGACTGGGTGCTGAAGACCGTCCCGACCATGGGCGCGGGGTGGTGTCCGCCCGGCATGCTGGGCATCGGCATCGGCGGCACGGCGGAGAAGGCCGCGATTCTCGCGAAGGAATCGCTCATGGAAGACCTCGACATGCACGAGCTGCAGGCGAAGGCCGAGCGCGGCGAGAAGCTCACGAAGGTCGAGGAACTGCGCCTGGAGCTCTACGAGAAGGTGAACGCGCTCGGCATCGGCGCGCAAGGGCTCGGCGGCCTCACGACCGTGCTCGACATCAAGATCAAAATGTTTCCCACGCACGCGGCGGGCAAGCCGGTTGCGATGATCCCCAACTGCGCGGCGACACGCCACGCGCATTTCGTGATGGACGGCTCCGGCCCCGCCTACCTGGAGCCGCCCAGCCTCGACACCTGGCCGAAGATCGAGTGGGCGCCCGATACGCAGAAGAGCCGCCGCGTGAACCTCGATACGCTCACGAAAGAAGAGATCGCGACGTGGAAGGCGGGCGACACGCTGCTCATCAACGGCAAGATGCTCACCGGCCGCGACGCCGCGCACAAGCGCATCCAGGACATGCTCGCGAAGGGCGAGCCGCTGCCCGTGGACTTCACCAACCGGGTGATCTACTACGTCGGGCCGGTGGACCCGGTGCGCGATGAAGTCGTGGGGCCTGCGGGGCCGACGACCGCCACGCGCATGGACAAGTTCACCGACATGATGCTTTCGAAGACGGGCCTGATCGGCATGGTCGGCAAATCCGAACGCGGTCCCGAAGCGATCGATGCGATTCGCAGGCACAAGGCGGCGTACCTGATGGCCGTGGGTGGCGCGGCGTATCTCGTGTCGAAGGCGATCAGGAAATCCAGGGTGCTCGGGTTCGGCGATCTCGGCATGGAAGCCATCTACGAGTTCGAAGTGGTGGACATGCCGGTGACGGTGGCGGTGGATGCCGAGGGGACCAGCGTGCATACGACAGGGCCTGCGCAATGGAGCAAGCGGATCGCGAGCGGGGAATTCAGGAAGATTCCGGTGGCTGTGGGGTGAGGTTGAGCAGGCGGGTGCGCGTCACTTCGACCCGGCCCCTCACCCCCACCCTCTCCCCAGAGGGGAGAGGGAGTTCTGCTTTCTCCCTCTCCCCTCTGGGGAGAGGGTTGGGGTGAGGGGCACGTGCACCCGGATCTCCCCATCGGCGTCTTCGACAGCGGCATCGGCGGCCTGAGCGTCCTTCGCGCCCTCGTCGCCGAGCTGCCGCACGAAGACTTCATCTACTACGCCGACACAGCCCACGCCCCCTACGGCGAACGTGGCGACCCGTACGTCATCGAACGCTCGCACGCCATCGTCGATGAGCTCGTCTCGGTTCACCGCGTGAAAGCATTGGTCGTGGCCTGCAACACCGCGACCGCAGCGGCCATCCACCTGCTGCGCGAACGCTACCCGCAGCTGCCCATCGTCGGCGTCGAACCCGCGCTCAAACCGGCGGCAGCCCTCACCCGCACGAAGCGCGTGGGCGTGCTCGCAACGCAAGGCACACTCTCCAGCGCCAAGTTCCAGGCGCTGCACGATTCGCTGCGGCACGCGTGCGAATTCATCCTGCAGCCCTGCCCCGGTCTCGCCGACGCCATCGAGAACTTCGATGCCGTTGCCGTCGCGCGGCTCGCTGCCGACTACGTGGGCAAGCTCGGCCGGCTCGGCACCGAGCCCGGCTGCATCGACACACTCGTGCTCGGCTGTACGCACTACCCCTTCGCCGAACGCGAGATTCGCGCCGCGGCGCGCGATGCCGTCACTCTGCTCGAAACGGGAGCGCCGGTCGCCCGCCGCACCCGCGAGCTCCTCCACGCACGCGGCCTTTTGCGTGCTTCGGGGGAAGGCGGCAGGACCTGGCTGACCTCGGGACGGCTCGCTCAGTTACAGTCAGCCGCGGCGCGCTGGCTGTAAGCTTTGCAGCCATGCAGTACCCCGCCCCTTCGTACTTCGCGTTCGTCCAGTTTCAGGCGAGCGTCAACGGTCACGGCAAGGCCGTGATTTCCGAAAACCACGAAGTCCCCTATCGCGTCTTCGTCCAGCACATCGAACGCGTCACGCGCCGCCTCGATTCGCTCGGTCTTCCGCGCGACGCATGCGTCGGAGTGCTCGTGAAGTCGCGCTACCTTCAGTGGCTCGTCAATATCGCGCTGCTTCGGATGGGCGTGCTCTCGGCGGGCATGGCTTCCAAGCGGGAGCTGAAACTCATCCGCCCGGCCGTGCTGATCGCCGACGAGACGATGGAAAGCGGCGACTTCCGCTTCATCCTCGCAAGCCTCGGCTGGCTGGGGGGCGACGCGGATGCCCTGCCCCCTTTCCAGGAGCAGCGCCATGCACGCGAGACGCCGGCGCGCATCGTGCTTTCCTCGGGCACCACCGGCACGCCCAAGCGCGTGCTGATCACGCATGGCGAGATGAGCGACCGCCAGGACACGGCGGGGGTCGTCTTCGGCACGCACTGGAACACGCGCTCGTGCAGCCTGATGGGCATCAACACGCTCGGTGGCTACGCCTCGCCGCTTCTCACGTGGGCCTCGGGCGGGACGGTCGTGTTCCCCTCGTCGAAGCCGGGCGTCGCGCCCTGGCACATCCTGCGGCTCGAGACGAATGCGCTGCTGCTCTCGCCGACGCAGCTGGAGGCGCTGGTGGCCAGCCTGCCTGCCGACTATGCGCCGATTCCCGCGCTGCGCATCTTCGTCGCGGGAAGCAGCCTGCCCCAGCAGCTGAGCGTGAAGACGCGGCTCAGACTCACGCAGCAGCTTTTCGTCGTGTACGGTTCCACCGAAGTCGGGACCGTGTCGATGACGCATGCCGCGCAAGCCGACGGCCGCCCCGGTTTCACGGGGCAAGTGGTTCCGTGGGTCGACGTGGAGGTGGTCGACGAGGAAGACAGGCCGGTCGCGCCCGGCACCACGGGCGAAGTGCGCATGCGCAGCAAGGTGCTCGTCGAGCGTTACCTCGATGACGACGCGAACGAGATCGCGCTGCGGGGCGGCTGGTTCTATCCGGGCGACGCGGGCACGCTCGACGCGCACGGCGGCCTCACCATCGTCGGGCGCACGCGCGAACTGATCAATATCGGCGGCCTGAAACTCTCGCCCGTCGCGGCGGACGAGGCGCTCTCGACGGTGCCCGGCGTGAAGGATGTCGCGGTGTTCGGCTTCGATTCGCCCAGGGGCGTGCGCGCCTGCGCTGCCGTCGTCGCGGCGGACGATTTCGATCGGGAAGCGCTCGTGCGCCGCTTCGGCAAGACGTTTCCGGGCAGTCCGCAGCTGCTCGTGGCGCGTGTCGCGGAGATTCCGCGCAACGACATGGGCAAGGTGCTGCGGCTGCAACTGGCGCGGAACCTGCGCGATGCGAAGCAGGCGGCCGTCACGGGGCCCTGATACGGAGCTCCCGGCGTTCACGGCTCCCGGCGCAGAGGGAAGTCGACCGTGGTCGAGCCGCGCACCGTCACGAGCGCGGGCACCGCGTCCTGATTCGCTGGACTCCACGGCAGCGGCACGTTGTCGGCCTGAACCTGCAGCTTGTGGTCGCCGGCGACGACCGCCGCGAATTCGAAGAGGCCTTGCGCGTCGGTGCGCGTGACATACCGGCCATCGAGTACCACCACGATGTTCGGTGCGCCGCCTTCGGAGGCGTCGCGGCGGCCGTTGTCGTTGGTGTCGAAGAAGACGGTGCCGGCGAGGCGGCCGGCACCCGCACCGGGGAGGCCACCGATGGGCGCGTACGCGGTGCCCGCGTGTTCTTCGTACCGCAGCAGCATCTGGATGCTGCGGGTCGGCGGCGCGGGCTGTGTCGCGGCCTGCAGTGCTTCGGTGAGCGCCGACACGACCTGCAGCGACCCCGGATCGATCCCGCGCGACTGGCTGTAGCGCAGCACGAGCGACCAGTTGTGCATGAATTCCCAGGTGGCGCCCACGGCGAGGTTCAGCGAATCGCCGGTCACGGCATGTGCGCCGCGCAGATTGCCGCTGAACGACAGGCCCGGCCACGGGAAGTAGTTGGCCAGCACGCCCCACGTCCAGCCGTCGAGCGCGCCGCCCGAGGCGAACTGGGTCTGGCTCCAGCCGAGCGAGACGGCGAGCGAGTTCGGGATTGTGAGATTGAACGCGTGGTCGAGTCCCAGCGCGGTGGTGGTCGACAGCTGCGTGCGAAGCGCGCTGGCTCGCAGCTGCAGCTGTCCGAAGAGCGACCTGCGGTCCCACGTGACCTGCACGGATTTCCCTTCGCCGCTTCCCTGGCGCATCGCGATCGTGGTGCCGAACGTGTTGCGCGTGTCGAGGCGGTACCGCGCATTCACGTTGGCGAAGCTGCTCGACGCGCCCGCACCCGTGACGGAGCGATCCGTCTCCACGCTCCAGCCGAGCTGCCACTGGCGCGAGAACATGTCGGCTCGCCAGTACGCACCTTCCAGGTCGCTCGCGAACACCGTGGGTCCCCAGCGCACGTTCGGATCGAACCGGTACACACCGGCGAGGTTCTGCAGCGATTCGGTGCGCCAGCCCGCGTCGAGCCATTCGCCCTGGGCGCTTTGCCCCGGGTCCGTGGTGCTCTGGATCAAATTGCCCTGCACGCGAAGGCCGCCCACGCGGCTCGCCATCGGTTGAGCGGCAAGGCCTTCCACCTTGTCCGCCCAGGGCGCCCGCCCTTCCCAGGCGAGCGTGGACCAGGCGGAGCCGATCTTCAATCCGCCGGGAACACCGCCTTCCTCCACGCCCTGCGCTTCGCTCACCTGCGCGGCGCCTGCCCAGTTGCCCGGCACGCCGGGGATCGTGAACCTCATCTGGGCGCCGCCCGAGACGATCTTGCCGGGCTGGCTCTGGAAGCCGTTCACGTCGAGGCCCGAGTAGAGGCCGAGCCGCCCCGCGACCAGATTCACATCGAGCGTGTCGGCGCGGTACCAGTGCCCGCCCACGCCGTAGACCGGGCTCGTCGGCAGGAAGAGACGCCCGACTCCGCGGGCGAGCGGCGGTGCAAGCGTGCTGATGTCGCCCGCCTGGTGATCGGCGAGCCAGCCGCCGGAAAACGGCATCGCCCGCTGGTCGGCGCGCCAGGTGAAGCGGTTCGGCTGCGATCCGGCGCCTACGGCATCCAGGTGACTTTGCGTGAACGCGCCGTTCAGCGACAGCGCGCCCCAGTCGGGCGTGTCGACGAAGCCGCTGAAGGCGAGCGCCTGATCGCGCGACGTGGCCGCGCCGGACAGGCTGGCAAGCGAATATTCGAGGCGAAGCGACCGCGGCCAGCCGGCCGTGTTGTAGCCGGACTGTTCCTCTTCCTGATCCTTCTGGGGCCCTTCGTCCAGCACCTGATCGACATAGCCGGTGGCAGCGGCGGGAGCGACCTGGGCGACTGGGGCGGGCGGGGCAGCCGGGTTGTTCGCGCCCTGCGGTTGCGGTTGCGGTTGCGGTTGCGACCACGCGGGCACCGTGCCGAGCAGCCCGGCCGCGGCGGCAAACGCGCAGGCCGCGCGCATGCCGGACGGAACGTGCGGCATCGACTCGCGGGTTCGCGTCACGGTCCGAATCGCTGTTCGATGTCCTGCGACTCGGACTTGCCCCACTCGAGCTTGCCCTTCACGGTCACGGGAAACGCCGGCGCGACGCGCGTCTCGGGGTCGCCCCGGCGCGTGGGGACCAGCGGAATGACCCGCACCTCGTCGGGCAGGATCGGCGCGTTCGACGGCGCGAAGTCGAGGCTCGTCCCGGCCGCGTCGACGCCCGAGAGGAAGCCCTCGAGCCGTCCGTGCGCCGTTCCGCTGTTGCGCACGCGAAGGACGGCCGTGGGCTGGCCGTCGACGTTGCGCACTTCGCCGCCGAGCACTTCGAGCTTCGGCTTCACGTCGCCCACCGCCAGGTAGACGATGATGGCCACGCGGCCGTTGAACGCGATCGGCAATCCGGCGGCGCCCAGCGAATCGCCCGTCCCCTCGATCAGGATCGCGAAGCGGCATTCCTCTTTCGGCGCATCCGCGGGCGGCGCCACTTCGAAGCGGAACCGGTAGTTGCGGCCCGCACCCACCGTCACTTCGCGCCGCTCGATCGCCACCCAGGGGCGGCAGCTGCCCGGAGAAAGCGGCTCAAGGAATGTGACACCGCCGTCCTGGCCATAGACCCAGTCCGCCGTCCTCACCGTGAGCTTCGCGGGCGCGCTGCCGGCATTCGTGATGTCGAGCGTGCGGCGAATCCGTTCGCCGGGTTTCGCGTCGAGCTCGAAGCGGGGAGGCGCCACCGCGATCGCGAATTCGGCGCGCGCGGGCTTCGCCGCGGCACCAGCCAGCAAGAACACCATTCCTCCCACCAACGCACGCAAGGCCGCTGCGCTCGTCGTCTTCCTCATCGTTTCTCCGCCTCGAAATAGAACTGAAGATTCTGAGCCGAAACGAGGTAGCGGCCATCGGTCTCGAGATGGAGCTCGATCGTCTCCTCCAGAATCGGCCCCGGCGCGGGCCCCTCGTAGACGAGCGCGCGCCCGCCGGAGCGCACGGTGCCCGCGAGCAGCCGCCCTTGCGTGCGCCAGCGCGCCTGCACGGGCACGTCAGTTCCGGGCGCCAGCGCCATGTAGAGGCGAATCGGCTGGTTCACGAGCTGCTCGAAATGCAGCCTGAGCGCCACGCGCACCTGCGCTTCGACGGTGTTGTCGAACGCGCGGCCGGGAACGAGCTGGCGCCACTTCATCTGGACGACGGGCTCGCTCAGCATCGTGCCCGTGTCGTCGATGCGAACGACATTCTGCTGCGCGGCCGCACACGCCGCCCAACCGACCAGCACCAACCACGCAACGAGCCGTCTCATGGCGTGGTGAGCGTGTAGGTGACGCGCCCGGTGAACGTCCCGGCCGGCGCGAGCGAGGCATTCGCGTAGCTGAATGCGAGGCAGCTCTCGAACCAGTTGTTGCGGGCGATGCTCAGAAGCGTCTGCGTGGTGCCCGCCGCGAAGGTCCCGCTCGGGATGGTGGGCGATGCGTCGCCGTTGCCGCCGGAGACCCAGGAAATGTTGTTGAACGAGATGGTGTTGCCGCCACTCGTGAGGTTCGCGGGCGAGGTCACCGTGAGGGTCGCGTTGCCGCCCGTGCCGGGCGTGCGGTAGAAGCCGCCGACGTAGACCTGCTGCGGCACGCTGCAGAAAGTGAATCCGTCCCAGGGGCTCGTCGTGACGTTGCTGTTCGTGGACATCGCGAGGCTGCCGGTGCCGAGGCTTGCGGCCGGTACCGTCACGGAGACGCTGTTGATGGTCGCGTTGTTGCCCGGCGTGCCGCCGTTGTTGAACGTTCCGCCCGTCATGGTGCCCGCGCCGACTTGAAGGAAGACGGAACGCGTGCCGGGATTGATCCCCACGAGATAGGACCAGGACGATTGCGGCCAGGACACGGCAAGACCGAGCGCTGCCGCGATGGCGGGGCGCAGGCGGTGCATGTTCGGACTTCGGCGCATCGTGCGAGTGTGCTGCGGAAGAAGTGCGGGTTCAAGCATCCCCGCCTCGAGCGCGGCCGATGCGCGAGCCGGAGAGCGGCACACGCCGCTCTCCGGGCTTCACCCCCGATACCCGGCTCAGAGCTGGGTGGCGGTGTAGGTGATGCGGCCGTGGTTGGCGACCGTGCTACCGTACGTGCCGGCCGGGACGACCACGCCGTTCGCGTACGAATAGGTCCACTTGCCTTCGAAGCGCGCGAGCTTGCTCGTGGCCGTGAGCGTGGTCGCCGTGCCGGAGCCGCCACCGGCGGTCGTGTTGAAGGCGGGGTGCGTGATCGCCGCGTTGGTGAATCCGGTCGTGCCCGACGCGAGCGCCGCCCCGACCACGCTGATCTGGTTCCAGGAGATCGTGTCGCCCGCGCCGTCGCTGAGCGGTCCGGCCACGCTCGAATTGAGGCTCACGTCGCCCAGATTGCTGTAGACGCGAACCGTCACGGCGCCGCTGCCGAGGTCGCCGTTGCCGGCGGCCGCGTTGACGACGGTGCTGTCACCCAGGTTCGCCGCGGGGACCGTGAACGTCATGCCGTCGACGGTGGCGTTGTTGGCCGCGCCGATCGCGTTGCCGGTGCCGACGCGCAGGTACAGCACGGCCGGAACGGTGACTGTCACATCGACATGCGCGGTCGCGGTGGATGCGGGTCCCGGGGTGGGTCCCTGCGCCGGCGTCGTGGTCGTCGATTCGGCGTGCGAAAGCATCGGCGCCGCAAGGGCGGCAGTGGCGATCGCGATGGCACTGAGTCTCTTCATCATGGCAAAGCTCCTTTGGGGCTGGGGGTGGGGGGTGGGGTGGGAAAGCGAGGGGTTCATAGCTGGGCTGCGGTATAGGTGATCCGGCCGTTGCGTGCGGGAGTGCCGCCGTAGGTGCCGGCGGGCACCACGTTGGTGTTGCTGTAGGTGTATGTCCACTGCCCTTCGCGACGGACCATGCCCGACGTCGCCGTAAGCGTGGTCGCCGTGCCGTTGCCGCCGCCCGCGCCCGTGTTGAATGCGGGGTGGGTGATGGCCGCGTTGGTGAAACCCGTGGTGCCGCTGGCAAGCGCGGCCTCCGTCACGGTGATCTCCGACCAGGCGATGCTGTGGCCGGCGCCGTCGCCGAGCGCGCCGGTCACGGCCGAGTTGAGCGACACGCTGCCGCCCACGTTGCTGAACACACGCACCGTCACCGCGCCGGTGCCCAGATCGCCGCTGCCGGCGGTCGCCGCCACGTCGGTCCCGTTGCCGATGATGTTCGCGGGCACGTTGAAGGCCATGCCGTTCACGGTCGAGTTGTTCGCCGCGCCGATGGCGTTGCCGGTTCCGATTCGCAGGTAGAGCACTGAGGGGATCACGATGCTGAAGTCCAATCGGGCGCTGACCGAAGCTCCGGCGGCGTTCGAAGCCAGATAGTTCGACTCAGCCCAACATGGGTTGAGTAACAAAATCGAGCCCGCCGCCATCACCAACCAACGCCACAATTGCAACATCTCCAGTGGACTTGTAAATAGCTGTAATGTACGTGTGGTCGTACGGTTTACGTGAAAACCCGCTCCCCGGCCGTCGGGCCGGAGTGACCTTCGGTCGCCGACGAGGCGCAGCGTGAATTAATAGGCGTTTGCGGCCAGGCCTGTTCAGGCCAAGCGCGAGGCTTTTTCGGAATGAAAAGAAGAACTTCGGACGCTTAGTGTACCGAAGAGCCTTCGGAGTTCGATGCGAGCGCGGTGAGCGCATCCGGGTGCGTGGCATCGACCTTGATCGCTGCGATGTAGCTCGGCCGCAGCTCGCCGCGCAGCAGCGCCCGCACTCCGCCGGTGCCCGCCTGCGGGTCGATCACGGTGCCCGAGACGATCCGGAGCTGGCCGTCGGCGCCGCGCTCGTAGTGGAGAGAAACGAGCACGACCGCATGTCCCATGGCACCGACGAGCAGGGGCCGTTCGGCCGCGAGTTCGGCGACCACGTCATCGTTCGTGATGGCGAAATGCCTTGCGAGCTGATCCGAAGCGCTCACGCTGGCCTGGAAGCGGGTGCCGTCCGCCGCGACCCAGGGCCGGGAGAGTGCGCGCGTCATGACGTCGCCGGTGGCCGCGGGCAAGTTCGCTTCGGTACCGTAGCTCGTGCGCACGATGGCGGCCTGCGCGACCTCGTGGCCGTAGTGGCGAAAGATCATCGCGATGCTGGCCGCCCAGCACCACATCGACTTCTCCTGCACGGCCGTCATGCGCTGGATCTCGGCCGTGGACAGCCCCACTTCGCAGCGGACGATGCCGTGCGCGTCGGGCGCCGAGCACTGCTGCGCGGCATGCGTTGTCTGCAGCGTGAAAGCGAGCGCCGCGAGCGCGGCGAACCGCAGAAGGGAGGCGAGCCGGAGAAAGTGCGATGCCATGCATGCATGGTCATCACCGGCTCATGTGTCGCCTTCAGCCAAAACCGAAGGCGCTTTAGGGGAGTTGCTTATCCGCGCACCGACCCTCGGCTACTCCACACCGTACCGCGGCGTGACCGAAGAGGCACCGCCGCCTTGCGCCACGTCAATGCAGATGCCGCGGCCGCCTGCCGCCGCCATGCCCGCCGCCGGAGCCACCGCCGCGCGGCGGCTTGCCGATCTCCAGCGAGCTCACGAGCGCATCGAAGCGCTCGTTGAAGAGCTTGTCGATTTCGCCCACGACACCGCCCAGCTCGGACGCGTCGAAGTGGCGCTCCATGAGGTGGATCACGTCTTCCACCAGCAAGTCGCGCTGAGCCTGCATGATGGCCGCGGGCGTGGGGCCCACGAAGAGCATGAGGAAGTCGTCGCGCGACTCCTGGTCGGGCGGCGCTTCTTCCTCGTCGAAGTCGGCGTCGTAGAACGTGACCTCGATCGCCGCGCCCTGCTCGGCGAGTTCGTTCAGGCTCATGCACATTTCGTCGAGCGACTGGCGGAAGTCCTCGTCGCCGCCCACGGTCCAGCACATCGTGAGCAGGTGTTCGTGCGTGTCGAACTTGATGCCGGGCTCTTCCTCGTAGGCGCTTTCCGCGCCTTCGGCGAGCGACTTGGCGCCCGCGTACTTCCACAAGGGCTTCAAGGCCTCCTGCAACTGCGCATAGGTCACGTCGGCGCGCAGCGGCACATCACCGTGCACGTGGATCTCGAAAGGGGCGTCGTCGTAGTTCGCCATCATGTCTCTCCGGTCGGCCCGATGGTGCCTGGAGCCGGACTCGAACCGGCACGCCGCCTTGCGGCAAAGCGGCGGATTTTAAGTCCGCTGTGTCTACCCATTTCACCACCCAGGCCTGAAGGCCCACTGTAAGCCAAATCAAAACAGCCCCGGCAACTCGCGCGTTGCGGGGGCTGTTCGGTGGAGGCGCGTCCCGGAGTCGAACCGAGCTGAACGGATTTGCAATCCGCTGCATAACCGCTTTGCTAACGCGCCGCTTCCTTAAACGAAAGGGAAGCCGAGGCTTCCCTTTCTACTAGGATCTGGAGCGGGAAACGAGTCTCGAACTCGCGACCTCAACCTTGGCAAGGTTGCGCTCTACCAACTGAGCTATTCCCGCGCGGAAGCCGAAATTATATCTGATCTTGATGGCGGATTTCGCGGCGCGGCTGCGTTCGTTCGTGATCGAGCACTCGTTCATCGTCCCTCGACTTCTCATTCGTCATCCCCGCGAACGCGAGAGCCTCGTTCGTCATCCCCGCGACCCCTCATTCGTCATCCCTGCGAACGCGAGAGCCCTCGATCGTCATCCCTGCGAACGCGAGAGCCCTCGCTCGTCATCTCCGCGAACGCGAGAGCCCTCGCTCGTCATCCCCGCGAACGCGGGGATCCAGTGACTTCCAACGAAAGCCCCTGGATTCCCGCATTCGCGGGAATGACGGGGGGGGCTGCTCAGTGCTTCACCGCCAACGGCGAAGGCTGCGTCGCTGGCGCCGTCGCCGCGGCTGCGGCCGCGGCCACTTCCTCTTCCGTGAGCGGCGTCGGCTGCCGCTCCAGCGCCACTTCCAGCACCTTGTCGATCCACTTCACCGGCACGATCTCGAGCCCCGTCTTCACGTTGTCCGGAATCTCCTGCAGGTCCTTCGTGTTTTCCTCGGGGATCAGCACGGTCTTCACGCCGCCACGCAATGCGGCAAGCAGCTTCTCCTTCAAGCCGCCGATCGCCGTCACTTCACCGCGCAGCGTGATCTCGCCCGTCATCGCCACGTCGGCGCGCACCGGAATTCCCGTGAGCGCCGACACGATCGCCGTCGTCATCGCGGCACCCGCGCTCGGGCCGTCCTTCGGCGTCGCGCCATCGGGCACGTGGATGTGGATGTCCTTCTTCTCGAACATCTCGTCCTTGATCCCGAGCGACCGCGCACGGCTGCGAGCCACGGTGCGCGCGGCTTCCACCGATTCCTTCATCACGTCGCCCAGCGACCCCGTGCGCGTGACGTTGCCCTTGCCCGGCATGAGCGCCGCTTCGATCGTGAGCAGGTCGCCGCCGACTTCCGTCCACGCGAGCCCCACCACCTGTCCGACCTGGTTGTCCTTCTCGGCGCGGCCGTACGAGTGCTTGCGCACGCCGAGGAAGTCGTTCAGGTTCTCGGCCGTCACGACGACCTTGGGCGTCATCTTCTTCAGCTGCAGGCCCTTCACCACCTTGCGGCAGATCTTGGACAGCTCGCGTTCGAGCGAACGCACGCCCGCTTCTCGCGTGTAGTAGCGCACGATGTCGCGGATGGCCGCCTCGGTCACCTCCAGCTCGCTTTCCTTCACGCCGTTGTTCTTCATCTGCTTCGGGCAGAGGTAGCGCATGGCGATGTTGGTCTTCTCGTCCTCGGTGTAGCCCGACAGGCGGATCACCTCCATCCGGTCCAGGAGCGCCGGCGGAATGTTCATCGTGTTGGAGGTCGCCACGAACATCACGTCCGACAGATCGAAGTCGACTTCGACGTAGTGGTCGCTGAACGTGTGGTTCTGCTCGGGGTCGAGCACTTCCAGCAGCGCGCTCGCGGGGTCGCCGCGGAAATCGGTGCCCAGCTTGTCGATCTCGTCGAGCAGGAAAAGCGGATTGCGCGTGCCGACCTTCGACAGCGACTGCAGCACCTTGCCCGGCAGCGCGCCGATGTAGGTGCGGCGGTGGCCGCGGATTTCGGCTTCGTCGCGCATGCCGCCGAGCGCCATGCGCACGTATTTCCGGCCCGTGGCGCGAGCCACCGACTGGCCAAGCGACGTCTTGCCCACGCCGGGCGGCCCGACCAGGCACAGGATGGGCGCCTTCACCTTGTCCACGCGCTGCTGCACCGCGAGGTATTCGAGGATCCGGTCCTTCACCTTCTCGAGGCCCCAGTGGTCCTCGTTCAGCACTTCCTCGGCGTATTGCAGGTCGTGCTTCACCTTCGTCTTCTTCGCCCACGGCAGGTTCGTGAGGACGTCGATGTAGTTGCGCACGACGGTCGCCTCCGCGGACATCGGCGACATGAGCTTCAGCTTCTTCAGCTCGCCGTCGGCCTTCTTCTTCGCGTCCTTCGGCATCTTGGCGGCCTTGATCTTCTTCTCGATCTCCTCGATGTCGGCGCCTTCCTCGCCTTCGCCGAGCTCCTTCTGGATGGCCTTCACCTGTTCGTTCAGGTAGAAGTCGCGCTGGTTCTTCTCCATCTGCCGCTTCACGCGGCCGCGGATGCGCTTGTCCACGTTCAGGATCTCGACTTCGCGTTCGATCTGCTCGAAGAGGTTTTCAAGCCGCGGCTTCACCTCGGCCAGGTCGAGCACGATCTGCTTGTTGTCGAGCTTGAGCGGCAGGTGCGCCGCGATCGTGTCCGCGAGCCGTCCCGGATCGTCGATGCTCGCGATGGAGGTGAGTATCTCGGGCGGAATCTTCTTGTTGAGCTTCACGTACTGGTCGAACTGCTGCAGGACCGCGCGCCGCAGCGCCTCGATCTCGGCGGACTGTCCTTCCTCGGCTGGCTTCGGCTCGACCGGCACCACGGTCGCCACGAAATGGGCCGCGCCTTCGGTGATCTTGTTGACGCGCGCACGCTGCTGGCCTTCGACGAGGACCTTCACCGTCCCGTCGGGCAGCTTCAGCATCTGCAGGATGGTGGAGACGCAGCCGACTTCGAACATGTCGGAGACGGAAGGCTCATCCTTCGCGGCGGCCTTCTGGGCCACGAGCATGATGCGCCGCTCGGCTTCCATGGCCGCCTCGAGGGCCTTGATGCTCTTGGGCCGCCCCACGAACAGCGGAATGACCATGTGCGGGAACACCACGACGTCTCTCAGAGGCAGAAGCGGCAGTTCCAGCGGATCGGGGGGCAATGGCGTATGTCCGGACATGGGAATCCTTTGGTTTACCGAACGAATATGGACGGCTTGGGCGTATTTTCAACCCGGCACTTTACCCTGGGCGGCAAAGGTGCTGTAAATGGCTTGGTCCTTCAGTGCCGCGGATGCGGGGATCCTGAGTCTTTTGGGGGAAAGTCACTGGATCCCCGCTTTCGCGGGGATGACGGGACCCTTTCGCGGGGATGACGGCACGGATGACGTCACGCTCCCCGCTCTCGCGAGGACGACGGCACGCTGCGGACCTCGCCTTCGGCAAAGAAGGGATATTCCAGCGTTCAAGCCTTCCGGGCCGCTTCCCGGTACACCAGCAGCGGCGGCTTGCTCTCCTCGATCGTCGACTCGTCCACGACCACGCGTTCCACATTGGAGATGGTCGGCAGCTCGAACATCGTGTCGATGAGCGACTGCTCGAGGATCGAGCGCAGGCCGCGCGCGCCGGTCTTGCGCGCAAGCGCCTTCCGCGCGATGGCCTTCAGCGCGTTCGGCCGCACTTCCAGGTCCACGCCTTCCATCGACAGCAGCTTCGCGTACTGCTTCACCATCGCGTTCTTGGGCTCCGTGAGGATTTGCACCAGCGCGTCTTCCGTGAGCTCCGACAGCGTCGCGACCACCGGCAGGCGGCCCACGAGTTCCGGGATGAGCCCGAACTTGATCAGGTCCTCCGGCTCGACTTCGCGGAAGATGTCCGTGAGGCTGCGGTCCTTCTTGCTGCGCACATGCGCCGAAAACCCCATGCCCGAGGATTCGGTGCGCTGCTCGATCACCTTCTCCAGCCCCGCGAACGCGCCGCCGCAGATGAAGAGGATGTTCGTGGTGTCGATCTGCAGGAAGTCCTGGTTCGGGTGCTTGCGCCCGCCCTGCGGCGGCACGCTCGCCATCGTGCCTTCGATCAGCTTCAGCAGCGCCTGCTGCACGCCCTCGCCCGACACGTCGCGCGTGATGCTCGGGTTGTCGGACTTGCGCGAGATCTTGTCGATCTCGTCGATGTAGACGATGCCGCGCTGCGCCCGCTCCACTTCGTAGTTGCAGTTCTGCAGCAGCTTCTGGATGATGTTCTCGACGTCCTCGCCCACGTAGCCCGCTTCGGTGAGCGTCGTCGCATCGGCCATCACGAACGGCACGTCGAGCATGCGCGCGAGCGTCTGCGCAAGCAGCGTCTTGCCGCTGCCCGTGGGGCCGATCAGGAGGATGTTGCTCTTCGTGAGCTCCACATCGTCCTTCTTCGCCTTGTCCTTGTGACGCAGCCGCTTGTAGTGGTTGTAGACCGCCACGGAGAGCGCCCGCTTGGCCGTCTCCTGGCCGATCACGTAGTTGTCGAGATTGGTCTTGATCTCGGTGGGCGTCGGCAAGTCGCCGCGGGCTTCGCGCTGTTCTTCGCCTTGCGGCAGCTCGTCGCGGATGATCTCGTTGCAAAGATCGATGCACTCGTCGCAGATGAACACCGACGGGCCGGCGATCAGCTTCTTCACTTCATGCTGGCTCTTGCCGCAGAAGGAGCAATAGAGCGTCTTTTCGCTGGAAGAGCCTTTGCGGTCAGCCATGGATCGGATGATACCGCTTACGGCCGCTTGGCGATCACCTGGTCCACCAGGCCGTAGGCGCGGGCTTCCTCGGCTTCGAGGAAATAATCACGATCGGTGTCGCGCTCGATCTTTTCGATCGGCTGGCCCGTGCGTTCCGCGAGGATGCGGTTCAGCGTGGCCTTCGTCTTCAGGATGTCCTTCGCGTGGATTTCGATGTCCGTCGCCTGGCCCTGCATGCCGCCGAGCGGCTGGTGGATCATGATCTTCGAGTGCGGCAGGGCGAAGCGCTTGCCCTTCTCGCCCGCGGCGAGAAGAAACGCGCCCATGCTCGCGGCCATGCCCGTGCAGAGCGTGGAGACCTGCGGCTTGATGAAGTTCATCGTGTCGTAGATCGCCATGCCCGCCGAGACGCTGCCGCCGGGCGAGTTGATGTACAGCGAGATGTCCTTGTCGGGGTTCTCGCTTTCCAGGAACAGCAGCTGGGCCACGACGAGATTGCCCGTCTGGTCGTTCACAGGGCCGACGAGGAAGACGACGCGCTCGCGCAGCATGCGCGAGTAGATGTCGTAGGACCGCTCGCCTCGGCCGGATTGCTCGATGACGATGGGCACCAGGCCCAGGGCCTGCGTGTCGAGTGAGCTCATGGGGTTTTCCTTGGGGGATTCGGCTTCTACTTTAGCCGCAATGCCAGATGGGGGCCGCGGGCGGGGTCTGCAAGGCCCGCCCGAGAGTGCCGGGATTCAGGACTGCGGGCCCATCAGCTCGTCGAACGAAACTTTCTTCTCCGTGACCTTGGCCTTGCCGAGCACGAAGTCCGTCACGTTGTTCTCGATCACGATCGCCTCGACTTCGGCGAGCCGCCGGTTGTCGCCGAAGTACCAGCGTTCCACATCGGCCGGACGCTCGTAGCTCGCGGCGAGTTCGCGGATGTGCTCGCGCAGCTGCTCCTGCTTGGCGCCCAGCTCGTTCGCGCGCACGAGTTCGGCGACCACGAGGCCCAGGCGCACGCGGCGCTCGGCCTGCGGGCGGAACACTTCCTCGGGGATCGGCGCCTTGTCGGCATCCTTCACGCCGCGCTGCTTCAAGTCGGCGCGCGCGCTCTCCACCATGCGGTCGATCTCGCTTTGCACGATCGATTTGGGCAGTTCGAGCTCGGCCTTCGCCACGAGCGCATCCATCACGGCCTGCTTGTTGCGGGAAAGCAGGCGGAACTTCACTTCGCGCTCGAGGTTCTTGCGGATGTCCGCGCGCAGGCCCTCGACGGTCGCATCGGCGATGCCGAGCGACTTCGCGAACGCCTCGTTCACTTCGGGCAGGTGCGACGCCTCGATCTTCTTCACGGTGACCATGAAGTCGGCGGTCTTGCCCGCGACGTCCTTGCCGTGATAGTCGGCCGGGAAGGCGAGCTGGAAGGTCTTGCTCTCGCCCGCCTTCATGCCGCGCACGGCCTCCTCGAACTCCTTCATCATCTGCGATTCGCCCACGGAGAACTGGAAGTCCTCGGCCTTGCCGCCCGTGAACGACTCGCCGTCGATCTTGCCTTCGAAGTCGACGGTGACGCGGTCGCCGTCCTGCGCGGGCGCATCGTGCGGGCGAAGCTGGTAGGTGCGCCGCTGCTTGCGCAGGATGTCGAGCGTCTTGTCGATCGCGGCGTCGGTCACTTCCGCGTCGATCCGCTCGACTTCGGCTTGCGCGAGGTCGCCGATCTTCACTTCCGGGTACACCTCGAACACGGCATCGAAGGCGAGCTGCCCTTCGGGCGCGCCTTCCTTCTCGGTGATCCTCGGCTGCCCCGCGACGCGCAGGTTCGCCTCGTTGGCGGCCTGGGCGAAGGCCCGGCCCACCTTGTCGTTCATCACCTCGTAGTGCACCGAGTAGCCGTAGCGCTGGGCCACGACCGACAGGGGCACCTTGCCGGGGCGAAAGCCGTCCATCTTGACGGTGCGCGCGAGGCGCTTCAGGCGGGAATCGACTTCGGACTGGATGTCGCCGACGGGAAGCGTCAGCGTGATCTTGCGTTCCAGCTTGTCCAGGGTTTCAACGGTGACGGCCATGGGGTGTGTTCGGGTTGCGCGCAAAGCTCTCGATTCTAACCGAGGGACTCGCGCTGTCCGCGCACCGCTTGCCGCCTCACGGCGACGATTTCGGCGCGCTCTCGCGGCGACGTTTCCCGGGTCGTGACGGCCAGCGGACCTTTCACGGACGCGATCGGCGAGGTATCGATGCTCACGAGCTCGAAGCCCGCGTTTTGCAGGCTCGCGCGGACATTTTCACGGGTGAGCGCGGGCGGGCGCCCGGGCGAGGTCGCCCAGAACCGCGCGGCCGCCGCTGCGATTTCGCGCGCCTGCGCGGGGGCAAACCCGGCCGCGCCGGCGGCTCGCTCGAGGCTCATCCGCCGCTCGCCGATGAGCTCGGCGTCCTTCGTGCGCACCCAGTCGTCTTCCCCGGCGGACAAGGCGCACGACAGCAGCACGCGTCCGCCCGGCTTCACCACGCGAGCCCACGCGGCGAGCACGCCGGTGCGCACCCGAGCGTCGAGCAGATGCAGGAACGAATGCGCGACGACCGCATCCACCGGGGCGCAGTCGATGTCCTGCGCGTCCATGTTCAGCACCTCCCAGCCCGAGCCGCGCTCGCGCGCGAAGAGCCTGTTCTGCCAGCAGGGCGTGCGGCAGCGGTCCACGAAGACGAGGTCCGGCTCGGCCTGCGCGGCTCGGAACGCGTCGACGACGAGCGACGTCACGCCCGTATCGGCGCCACCCGAGATCAGCACGCGCCGCCCGCCCTCGCGCGCGAGTGCCGCGATCTCGCGCTGGAAGAACGCCGAGCCCGACGGCACGGCGCCGCCCAGTTCGAGCAGGCGCACGAGACTCCACGAGCGGTGGTAGTCGAGGCAGCCGTGCGCGGGATCGCACAGCGCGGGCGCCCAGTCCCATGCGAAGCGGGCGAGCCGCTCGAGCGGTTCGAAGTCGCAGGCAGATGTCATGGCGGCAAGGCGAGACGCCATAACGCGCCCCGCGGCAGGATGAGATTGGCGAACTCTTCCGCGAAATACCACGTGGCGAGCGTGTACGCGAGCGCGATCGCGATCGCGCGCAGCCACGCCCGGATCGAACGGTCGCTCCGCGCGGCATACCATCCGGCGACGGCCAGGCCCACGCCGCCGGCAAGACCCAGCAGCCAGATGAGAAGGGGCATCGCGACGGTGAAAGCCAGCGGCAGCCGGTGGTGATGCGGCACCGCGAGCCCGGCCGCGATCCAGCCGCGCAGGGGCGGCTCGCGCCGCCACGCCCGCACGGCCGCGGCGGCGGCGAGCACGCAGGCCAGGGCCGCGAGCACGATCGCATAGTACGAATACGACTCGGCGTGCGCCACGGCAACGGCCAGGAGCGCGCCGGTGAAGAGCGCGCTCAGCGCACCGATGCAGACATCGGCCGGCAGCCGCTCGGCGTCGCGCCGCACTCGCGAACGATGCGCATGCATCCAGGCGAGCGAGCCCACGATCGCGAGCGCGAGCACGATGCAAGCAGCCCGGCCGAGCAGGTCCACCCGCCCGAGCTGCACGAGCTGTGCCGTGAGCGAGAGGTTCGTCTCCACGAGACTGCCGAGCGCGAAGGCGATCACGAAGGGCGCGCGCGGCCAGCCGTGCGTGCGCCAGTAGTAGCCCGCCACGCCGAACGCGGCGGCCGTGTAGAGATCGAAGAGCAGCCCGTTCAGTTCCACCACCGTGACGAGGCTCACGACGAAGCAAGGCAGCGCGATGCGCTCGATCGGCAGGTCGCGCAGGCGCGCGAGCGCGGGTGTGAGCGCGACGCCCACGACGGAGGTGAGCAGATTGGACAGCAAGAGCGCGAAGATCAGCGTGAACGTGAGGTGCAGCTGCGCATCCAGCATCGCTGGGCCCGGCACGATGCCGTGCATCGCGAACACGGTGATGAGCGCGACGCCCGCTTCGCTGCCGGGCAGGCCGAACGCGATGGCCGGCAGGAGCGAGCCGCCATCCTTCGCGTCGACCGCCGCTTCGGGCGCGATCACGCCGCGGATGTCGCCCTGGCCGAACCTGGACTTGTCGGCCGCGGACTGCACCGCGTGGCCGTAGGCGACGAAGCTCGCGACCGTGCCGCCGACGCCCGGGATCATGCCGACCAGCGTGCCGATGGACGACGCGCGCAGCACGAGGCGCCAATGCTGGAACACGGCGCGCACGCCGCGGCCCGTCGAATCCTCCGGAGCCGCGGCGGAGAAGGAGCGCTCGAGCCGGAAGCTGCGCATCCACTCGATCAGCTCCGCGAACGTGAACATGCCGAGCATCATCGCGACGACGTTGATGCCCTGCGACATGTCGCTGTCGCCGAAGGTCCAGCGCGGCGCGCCTGTCGCGGGATCGGCGCCGACGGCGGCGGCGAGCAGCCCGAGCGCCGTCATGGCCGCGGCCTTCAGCCGCGACGTCGTGGGCACCGAGGCGATGGTGACGAGACCCCAGACGCCGATCAGGAGCCGCTCGGGCGGGCCGAACTGCAGCAGGAGCGGACGCACGACCGGCAGCGCGGCCAGGAGCACGAGCACGCCGAAGATGGAGCCGGTGGCCGAAGCCGTTGCCGCGCAGGCGATTGCCGTGCGCGGCCATCCCTGGCGCGCCATCGGGTGGCCGTCCAGCAGCGTCGGTGTGCTCGAAACGTTGCCGGGGATGTTGAAGAGGATCGCGGTGATCGACCCCATGAAGGTCGCGCCGCCCGTGAGCGCGCCGAACATGAGAAGGACGGAGAGCGGATCCCACGTGGCCGTCGCGGCCATCACCAGCACGACGAGGCTCGCGTTGCCGACGCCTGGGAGGAACGAGGGAATCATCGCGAGCAGCGTGCCCGCGACGGGGATGAGGACGCCCGGCCAGGAAAAGACGTTGGCCACGCCGATGGCGAAGGCGTCGGCCCAGCTCATGCTTCTGCGGCGAAGGCGTCGGCTGCGATCACGACCCGGCGGCGAGGCGCTTCAGCAGCGGCTCTCGCCGCTTCATCGCCTGCTCCATGCGCAAGAGCGATTCGCGCACTTCGGTGCCGCGCTGCGGCTCGAGCGGGGCCTTCTGTCGCGCGGCCGCTTCGCGCAGCGCGGGACTGAAGAGCGCCTCGCCCACGGCCGATTCGATGCAGCGCCGCGCGGCGGGATCGACGCTGCGCGCGATCGCGATCGTGCGCACCGAAGTCGCGAGCTCGGCGCAAAGCGCCGCGAGCTCCATCCGCTCACGGCGCGCAAGCGGCGCGAGCATGCGCGTGCGCTCGTCGACGACGCCCCCCGGCCCGGCGAGGTACGGCGCCCCGGGGAACTGCGCCAACGGATGATCGGCGAGCACGAGCACGCCGGCCGTTCCCGGCGACGTCGACACGTAGCGCGCGATGCTGTCTTCGGAGCCGTCCGTGAGGTCGACTTCGCCGCGCAGCAGCGCGAGCCAGCGCTCGGTCGAGCCCGCGTATCCGCGCACGAGCCGCACCTCGCGCTCCAGCAGCATCGCCGGCAGCAGCACGCGCGCGAGAATGCCGGTGGACACTCCGAACGTGAGCGCACCGCGTCCGTCGAGGAGATGAGCCGTGGACTGCCGCGCCGCCCACACGCCCGCGGTCGAGCCGAAGGAGCCGAGCGCAACGAAATCCTGCACGGCGGGCAACGTCGCATCGGTGAGTCTCGCGGCAAGGAGATCGCGCAGATCGAACACGCCCAGCGTGAAGTTGTCCGTCGGCGCGCTCGCCACGGCCTTCATGCCGGAGACGCCGTTCGCACCGGTGATGTTCGTCACCACGACGCGCGAGCCGGTGGTTTCCTGCAGCACGGGCGCGAGCAGTCGCGCGTAGGCGTCGTAGCCGCCGCCGGGCTTGAACGGCACCACGAGCGTGATCTTGCGGTGCGCGTACGCAGCGCAGTTGTCCGCGGCTCGCGCCGGCGCGCTCGCGGCCCACATGGAAACAGCCACCGCGATGAAGGCAAGAACCGCGCGCCAGGGCTTCATGAGATCTCCTCCCGCACCGCGGCGGTGTTCATCGCGCGATGCGCCGCCACCATTTTTTCGACGCGCGCGAGCAGTTCGCCGCGCTCCCCGGCGACCGCGGAAAAATCGATGTCGTCCCATCGATCCGTCGGCAGTCCGTACCGGGCGAGTTCCGCGAGCGTCATGAAACACGTGGCGCTTGCGACGTCCTTTCGGCGCAGGAGCGCGGTGGCCGCCTCGATGCCGAGCTCGAACGGACGCGTTGCCCGGCGCCCGCCGATCCAGAGACCCTCCCGGCTCGAGATCCCGGCGCCGCGCCGCGCTCTCACCGCGTCTTCGACCAGGCCGCGCGAGCGCGCTTCGTCATCGGGACACACGGCGAGCCGCGCGGGAATGCGGCAGTCCTCGCCCACCAGGTCGCGCAGCACGCGCTCGTAGATGCCCGGCTCGGAGCGGTCGCCCATCTGCGGCTGAGCATTCACCTCGCAAACGAGCGCGCCGATGTCGAACCAGGACCGCGCGATGTCCTCGATGATGAGATCGACGCCCGCGAAGTCGAGGCCCAGCAGCGCGGCCGCATCGATCGCCAGATGCAGGTTGTCGGGGTGCGCCGCGTCGAGGCGGACCGGCTCGTTGCTGCCGCCCGCGCTCACGTTGTCGCGCCGGCGCAGCCGCACGTACTCGCCCGCGCGCGGCACGTGGCTCGCGGCGAGCCCGTTTTGCCGCAGCAGCCCGAGCGCCTCGTCGTCGAGCGTGAGCAGCGTCCTGCCGAGCCGCCGCCGCGAGCGCTGGTGCGCCTCGTCTTGCTGCGCGCGCTCCACGAGCTCGGCGACGGTGCTGTGGCCGTCGCCGAAGACACCGCCCGCGACGCGGCGGGCGATGCGGATCACGCGGCCTTCGAACACGGTGAGCCGGTGCGTGAAGCCGGGCGCCCATCGTTCCACGAGCACGTTCGGCGAGGCCTCGCGAGCCACCGCGTAGGCCTCGCGCACCGCGGCAGCGTCGCGCAGATCGGCCGACACGCCCACGCCCTGGTCGCGGTCCGCGGGCTTCACGACGACCGGGTAGCCCAGGCGTGCTGCCGCATCGGCCGCGTCATCCGCGCTGGCGACCGGGACATTCACGCCGCCGGGCAGGCCCGCATTGCGCAGCACCATGGCCGTCACGTCCTTGTGCTGCGCGAGCGACACGCCGATGAAGGGCGTGGCATCGGTGATCGTGCTTTCCATCGCGCGTGCGCGCGCGCCCGTGCCGAGCAGCATCAAGGTGCGCGTCACGTGCTGAACCGGAATGTCCGCGCGATGCGCGGCCATGAGAATGTTGAACGTGTTCAGGCCCGGGCGGGCGAAGTGCCGCAGCCTCTCGTGGATCGCCTCGCGGGCCGCGTCGGCTTGATCGGCATCCTCCGCGCGGGCGGCGAGCTGCGCGAAGGTCTCGCGCACCCAGTTCAAGGCGATCTTCGCCGCGTCGAGCTCGGGCGCGGGCAGCGCCACTTCGAAGCGCGCCGTGCCGGGCGCGAGCGGCTTCAGCGCCCTCACGTGAAACCGTTCGCTCACGGCGACGCGGCTTTCGCGCTGCACCGCACCGTGCGCGAACGCGAAGAGCCACGCACAATGCGCCTGGGCGCCGCCGGCCGCGGGCGGCGCGCCTTCGGCAACCGGCGCGGTGAAACGCTGCCGCAGGCCGGCTTCGATGCGGCGCAAGCGGTGCGTGTCGGCGGGGCCGACTTCCAGCTCGCCGATGAGCGCGCGCTGCTGCAAGCCGAAACAAGGACCGCCCGTGTAGCGCCACTGAGCAAGCGGCTTCACGGGTTCGGCGGCGGACGCTGGCGTCGGCGGGCGAGTCACTTCATCGACAGCTTGATGCCCAGAGCATACGCGTTCGTCGTCGCGCCTTGTGCCGAGGAGCCGTATTGCGCCGCGGGCCCGTTGTGCGTGTGCGCCATGATGAGAAAGACGCTCGCGATCTCGCTCACGGACAGCAGCACGCCAAGGCTCGTCTGCTCGCCACCGAGTCCGTGCGTGCTGCAGGGCACGCCGCCGCTCAAGGCACATTCGCCGGCCGTCGCGCGCGCGTGGTTTGCGCCGAAGCGCAGCTTCTTGCCCAGCCGGTATTCAGCGCTCACCTGGCCCGTGTAGTTCGCGTAGGAGCGGAACTTGCCCGGCAAGGAAACACTGTCGTCCTCCGTATAGCGCAGACGCGCCACGTCGGCGCCGATGCGCCAGGGTCCCTCGACCCAGGCGCCGGAGAGGCGCCAGCCCTGGTCGCGCGAGTGCGTCGTGGCGAGTGCGTTGCGGATCGAAGTCGCGGCCGGCACGGGTGTGGCCGGCACGAAGCTGACGGGCAGCCAGTCATGGTGAATCTCGGTGGCGAGCGCCGCGTACCACGGGCCGGAGCGCCACTGCGCCGCCGCCGAGAAGAGTCTGCCGTTCAGCCGATTGGCCGTGTCCACCGCCCGCACGGCTTCGGAGACCGAAAGGTTCCAGCCGCCCCAGCCCGGCCCGACCCAGGCGAGCTGATGGTCGACGCGGTTGTTGAAGGAAGTCTCGCCGGCTCCCTTCCAGCCCACGCCCGACTGCACCTTGGCGGTGGAGACGATGTTGCTGGAGCTGATGCCGAACATCCGCACGGGGTCGCCCGCTTCCTTGTACATCGTGTCCATCTTGCCGTAGGCAAGCCGCCCGAAGCGCTCGTGTCCGATCCACACGAAAGCGTCGCGCGTGCGGAAGTTGTCGTCGAAGTGGCCGGCGAAGTCGATGAGGCCCTGCACGTCGTAGCCCCCGGTGAAGGGGCCGCGCGCGAACTGGCCGCGCACGCCGATATAGGAGTTGGACCACTCCTGCCCTTCGATCTGCGCCTTGGCGCTTCCCGCGCGCGAGAGCACGGTGGTGTCGTTGCGCAGCGTTCCCATCGTGCCGACGTTCGTGCCGGCGGGCACGGGGCTGTCGAAATGCTGGACCTTGTATTCGGGATAGAGGTTGAAATAGAACTCGAGCCAGGCTGGCGAGTCTTGGGCGAGAGCGGGGAGTGGGCATGCAACAAGGGCTGCGAGCAGCAGTTCGCGGGTTCTCCGTCGCACTTCGGCCTCTTTCGGTCTGGTACTGCACGTTGAACGGCTGCGGCTGGTGCGCGGGGGGGGACTCGAACCCCCACGCCATCTCTGGCGTCAGGACCTAAACCTGGTGCGTCTACCGATTTCGCCACCCGCGCTCGCCTCGAAACGGAAAGCGGGCGGCAGGGAGAACCCGGCGGCCCGCTCGATTCCGGTCGGCAGGGGATTCTAATACCCGCGGGGTGCGGGAAAGCCTCTGGATTCCCGCGTTCGCGGGAATGACGTGCGAATGGCGACGCGCGTCGTCATCCTCGTCCACCGTACCCCCCGTCCACCGTACCCCCCGTCCACCGTCACCCCGTCCGCCGTCACCGCGCCAGCCGTCACCGCGCCAGCCCTCACCGCGCCAGCCGTCATCCCCGCCAGCCGTCACCCCCACCAGCCGTCATCCCCGCGAAAGCGGGGATCCAGCGTCTTTCAAGCCGCAGCCGTGACACCAGCCCTTCCCTCCCCCTCAACATCGTCCTCCCGCCTCACCCGAAACCACGCCGCATACATCGCCGGCAGCGCAAGCAGCGTGAGCACCGTCGCCACGACGAGCCCGCCCATGATCGCCACGGCCATCGGCCCCCAGAACACCGACCGCGACAAGGGAATCATCGCCAGCACCGCCGCCGCCGCGGTGAGCACGATGGGCCTCAGCCGCCGCACGGCCGACTCCACGATCGCGTTCCACGCCGGCACACCCCTCGCGCGATCCTGCTCGATCTGGTCGATCAGGATCACCGAATTGCGCTGGATCATCCCCATGAGCGCGATCACCCCCAGCAGCGCCACGAAGCCGAACGGCCGGTTCAGCAGAAGCAGCGCCCCCGCGACACCCGCGATGCCGAGCGGCCCCGTGATGAAGACGAGCAGCGCGCGGCTGAAGCTCTGCAGCTGCAGCATGAGCAGCGTGAAGATGATGAAGAGCATCACCGGCATCCCCACCGCGATCGACGACGAACCCTTGCTGCTTTCGGCCACCGCGCCCGCCACTTCGATGCGATAGCCCTGCGGCCACCTCGCTTCGATCTTCCTGAGCGCCGGCAGCAGTTCATCCGTCACGGTCGCGCCCTGCAGGCCCTCCTTGATGTCGGACTGCACCGTGATCGCGTAGTTGCGGCCTTCGCGCCACATCACGCCCGGCTCCCACGTGAACACGGGTCTCGCGATCTGCGTGAGCGGGATCGACTTGCCCGAAGCCGTCGGCAGGTACGCGTTGCCGAGGTCGGTGATCGCGTTGCGTTCCTCCGCGGGCTGGCGCAGCACGATGTCGATCAGCTTGTCGCCCTCGCGGTACTGGCCCACCGTCGTGCCCGCGAGGATCGTCTTGCTCGCCTGCGCGATCGACTGGCTCGTGACGCCCAGCGCGCGCGCCTTCGCCTGATCGATCTCCAGGCGCAGCACCTTCACCGACTCGTTCCAGTTGTCGTTCACGCCGCGCGTGTCGGGGCTCGCACGGAACACTTCCTTCACCTGGTCGGCGTAGTCGCGCAGCTGCACCGGGTCGGAGCCGATCACGCGAAACTGCACCGGATACGGCACGGGCGGGCCGTTGGGCAGCAGCTTGATGCGCGCGCGCACCTCGGGGAATTCCTGCGCCATGAGCGCCGGCAGCTTCACGCGCAGCGTCTCGCGCGTCGCGAGGTCCTTCGGCATCACGATGAACTGCGACACGTTGGTCTGCGGGAACACCTGGTCCAGCGGCAGATAAAAGCGCGGCACGCCCGAGCCGACCCATGTGCTCACGGAGGTCACGCCCGGCTCGCTCATGAAGCGCTTTTCCACGCGCTTCACGGTTTCCTCGTTCGCCGCGAACGACGTGCCCTCGGGAAACCAGATGTCGACCATGATTTCCGGCCGGCTCGAATCCGGGAAGAACTGCTGCTGCACGCGACCCATCCCCGCGATGCCGAGCGCGAAGGTGAGGATGGTCGCGCCGATCGTGATCCAGCGATGCTCCACGCACCAGTCCACGAGGCGGCGGAAGTTGCGGTAGAAGGGCGTATCGAAGTGCTCCTGATGCTCGGCCGACACCGGCTTCGCCTTCAGCAGCCACGTGCCCAGGTACGGCACGAAATACACCGACACGAACCAGCTCAGCACGAGCGCGATCACCGTCACCGCGAAGATCGCGAACGTGTATTCGCCCACCGTCGAGCGCGCCATGCCGATCGGCAGGAAGCCCGCGGCCGTGATGAGCGTGCCGGTGAGCATCGGCATCGCCGTCACTTCGTACGCGAAGGTGGCGGCGCGGAACTTGTCGTAGCCCTCCTCCATCTTGCGCACCATCATCTCCACCGCGATGATCGCGTCGTCCACGAGCAGGCCGAGCGCGATGATGAGCGAGCCGAGCGATATCTTGTGCAGGCCGATTCCCCAGTAGTTCATCGCGAGGAAGGTCACGGCGAGCACGAGCGGGATCGTGATGCCCACGACCAGCCCCGGGCGCATGTCGACGTAGTAGCGCTTCCAGATCGGCAGGCGCGCCGCATCGGGCCGCCGGTGAAAGCCGAGGCTCACGAAGCTCACGGCCAGCACGATCACCACGGCCTCGATCAGCGTGTGCACGAATTCGCCCACGGAATTCGCGACCGCCTTCGGCTGGTCCTGCACCTGCACGAGCCGGATGCCCGCGGGCAGGCCGTCCTCGATGCGATGGAACGCGGTCTTCAGGGAGTCGCCGAGCCGGACGATGTCGCCTCCCTTGGCCATCGACACGCCGAGCGCGATCACGTCGCGCCCGCCGTGGCGCACCTTCACCTGCGGCGGATCGACGTAGCCGCGCTTGATCTGCGCGATGTCGCCCAGGCGAAGCTGGTTGCCCGATGCGCCGCGGATCGGCATCGCCGCGAGCTGGTCCACCGCCTCGAACTGCCCGGCCACGCGCACCTGCACCACGTCGAGCGGCGTCTGCACCGCGCCCGCGGACTCGATGGCGTTTTGCTGCCCGAGCTGCGCGAGCACCTGGTTCAGATCGAGCCCGAGCTGCGAGAGCTTCTTCTGCGAGACTTCGACGTAGAGCTTTTGGTCCTGCACGCCGAAGAGCTCCACCTTCGCGACGTCGGGCACGCGCAAGAGCTGCTGGCGCACGTCGTCGGCGAAGTCCTCGAGCTCCGCGTAGCTGTAGCCGGGGTCGGCCTCGACAGCGTAGATCACGCCGTACACGTCGCCGAACTCGTCGTTGAAGAACGGGCCCTGAATGCCCTGCGGCAGCGTGAAGCGCATGTCGCCGATCTTCTTGCGCACGGCGTACCAGACGTTGGGCACGTCGGCGGGACGCGAGGAGTCCTTGATCTGGAAGATGATCTGCGACTCCCCCGGCTTGGAGTAGCTGCGGATGATGTCCGCATAGGGCACTTCCTGCAGCGTGCGCTCGATCCTGTCGGTCACCTCTTCGGCGACTTGCTGCGCGGTGGCGCCGGGCCAGTACGTGCGCACGACCATCGCGCGGAAAGTGAAAGGCGGGTCCTCGTCCTGCCCGAGCTGGAAGTACGAGGCGATGCCGAGCACCATCAGCACCACCATGAGGTAGCGCGTGAGCGCGGGGTGTTCGAGCGCCCAGCGCGAAAGATTGAAGCCGCGCTTGTGCGGATCGGTCATGCCCGCCTCACTTGGTGGCGGGCAGCGTTGCGGCCTCGGCCGTGCCGACGAGCGAAGCCGGGGCGCGCGCGGCGACGCCTTCGGCCGCGTCGGGCCGCACCGAAGCCGGAACCCAGATCGTGACCTTCTGCCCCGGCGACAACACGTGCACGCCGGCCGAGACGACCTGCATGCCCGGCGAGAGACCCGCGGCGATCACCGCGTCGTTGCCGTCGGCGGTCGCGACGACGACGGGCTGCGACTTCACCGTCATCGTCGCGCGGTCGAGCACCCACACGGCGGTGGCCTTGCCTTCCTGGCGCAGCGCGCTCGTGGGCAGCTTGATCACGGGCTGGCCCGCATGGCTCAGCGCCTGCGGCAGCACGGTGACGGTCGCGCCGAGCGGCGGCCGCGCGGATGCGTCGAGCGCCAGTTTCACCTGATAGGTGCGGGTCACCGGATCGGCGCTCGCCGCCACTTCGCGGATCGCGCCTTTGAGCTCGCCGTTGCCCGCCCACAGGCGCACGCTCGCGTCCGAACCCGGCTTGATGGTGCCCACCTTGTCCTCGGGCACCGAGAACACGACGTCGCGCGGGCCGTCCTCGGCGATCCGCACGACAGGTGTCCCCGCGGCCACGACCTGCCCGGGTTCGGCGTCGATCGACGTGATCACGCCCGAAACGTCGGCCACGAGATTCGCGTAGCCGGCCTGATTGCCCTGCGACGCGAGCTGCGCGTGCGCCTGATCGAGCTGCGCCTGCGCGGCCTTCAGCGTCGTGTCGCGGCGCTCGAGTTCAGCGCCGCTGATGAAGTTCTGCTCGCGCAGCGTGAGGTAGCGCTTGTAGTCCGCGGCGGCGAGATCGCGCTGTGTCTCGGCGGCCGCGACCTGCGCGCGCGCCGCGGCGGCCGCGAGGCGAAAGTCCTGCGCGTCGAGCTGCGCGAGCACCGTGCCTGCGCTCACGTGCTGGCCCAGCTCCACGTTGCGCCGCGTGATCTTGCCCGCGACGCGAAATCCGAGCTTCGACTCGATCCGTGGCCGCACTTCGCCGGAGAACTCATAGCTCGACTGGAATGCAGTCGCGCCGACGGTGAGGACCTTGACGGCGCGGATCGGCTCGGGCGGCGCCTCGGCCTTGCCGCAGGCGGCCAGAACCAGAGCGGTCGCGGCAAAGCCTGCGGCGAGCCGGAATGAAGAATGTTTGACGAGCGTCATGGCACGAACGGCAGAAAGTGATTCGGAAAATCGTCTTTACTGACTGACTGGTTAGTAATCTATGAGATTGCTCCTGAGCTGTCAAGGCAGCGGAGCTTGCCGCTCGTCGAGTGGTGACAAGCCCGAGGCGCCGCAGACGAGCTTCGCCTCGCGCCACCGTGCGAGAGAACGGGAGAATGCCTGGCGAGAATTAGCGTTGCATGAGCTCGGGGGGCTTCGAGGGCCTTCGGTGGCTTCGCAGAAGAGTCGCGCCTGCCTGCGACAATGCGCGCCGTGTCCGCAGCCCATCACGACGCGAGCTTCCGGCCGGTCGACCACTACGAGAACTTCCCCGTCGCTTCGTGGCTTTGCCCGCCGCGCCTGAAGGCGCCGATCGCGGCGATCTACTGGTTCGCGCGGACGGCCGACGACATCGCGGACGAAGGCGATGCGACCGCCGAAGCGCGACTCGCGGACCTGGCCGCATACCGCGCCGACTTGCACGCCGCACTGAGCGGCGCACGAGAGTCCGGTCGCTGGCCGCGCGTGTTCGAGCCGCTCGCGCGCGCCGTGCGTGCATTCGCGCTGCCCGCGCAGCCGCTGTCCGACCTGCTGAGCGCCTTCGAGCAGGACGTGGAGAAGACTCGGGACGCCGAAGGCTACGCGTCGCGCGAGGAACTTCTCGACTACTGCCGCCGCTCCGCGAATCCGATCGGCCGGCTGCTGCTGCATCTGTACGGCATGGGCGATGCGCGTTCGCTCGCGCAAAGCGACGCGATCTGCACGGCGCTGCAGCTCATCAACTTCTGGCAGGACGCAAGCCGCGACCTGCCGCGCGGGCGCTTCTACATTCCCGCGCACGAGCAACTGCCCGCCCTCGTCGCGTGGGCACGCGAGACGATGATGCGGGGCGCGCCGCTCGTGCACACGGTCCCGGGCCGCGCGGGGTGGGAGCTGCGCTTCGTCGTGCAAGGCGGCCTGCGCATCCTCGACAAGATCGAGGCGATGGACTACGCGACCGCGACCTCGCGCCCTCGCCTTCGCGCGTGGGACGCGCCGATTCTTCTGTGGCGCGCGTGGTCGATGTGAGCTCGATGTAACAATCGCGCACCCATGACACCCGAGCAATACGTCCAGCAGAAGGCCGCCGCCTCCGGCAGCAGCTTCTACTACGCCTTTCTCTTTCTGCCGCCACCGCGCCGCGCGGCGATCACGGCCTTCTACGCGTTCTGCCGCGAAGTGGACGACGTGGTGGACGAAGTGTCCGATCCGGGTGTCGCGCGCACCAAGCTCGCGTGGTGGCAGGCGGAGGTCGCGAATTCTTTCGAAGGGAAGCCCTCGCATCCGGTGATGAAGGCGCTCATGCCCTGGACCGGCGAATTCGCAATCGCGCCCGCGCAGCTGATTTCGGTGATCGAGGGCTGCGCGATGGACCTCGAGCAGACGCGCTATCTCGACTTCGCGGGCCTCGCCCGGTACTGCCATCTGGTCGCGGGCGTCGTGGGTGAGGTCTCCGCGAGGATCTTCGGCCAGACCGAAGACGCGACCACGCAGTACGCGCACCGGCTCGGCCTGGCTTTCCAGCTCACCAACATCATCCGCGACGTGGGCGAGGACGCGATGCGCGGCCGCATCTACCTGCCCATCGACGAGCTGCAGCGCTTCGACGTGAAGGCGCACGAGATCGCGAATCGCAAGTACTCCGAACGCTTCGCCGAACTGATGAAGTTCCAGGCCCGGCGCGCCTACGCGTGTTACGACGAGGCGCTCGCGCTCTTGCCCGCGGCCGACCGCCGGGCGCAGAAGCCGGGGCTCATGATGGCCAGCATCTACCGCACGCTCCTGAGCGAAATCGAGCGCGACGGCTTTCACGTGCTGCACCAGCGCATCGCCCTCACGCCGCTGCGCAAGCTCTGGCTTGCGTGGAAGGTGCAGGCCCTCGGGCGGATGTAGGGAAGCGGCGCGTGAAAGCCGTCGCGATCGTCGGCGCGGGTTGGGCGGGGCTCGCCGCGGCGGTCGCCGCCGCACGGCAAGGCCACGAGGTCACGCTCTACGAAGCCTCGCGCTCGCTCGGCGGGCGCGCACGCAGCCTCGAGGTGGCGCTTCCCGAGGGTGCGAGCATCGTGCTGGACAACGGCCAGCACATCCTCGCCGGCGCCTACGTCGAGACGCTGCGCATGATGGAGACGGTGGGTGTCGCGCCCGCCGAAGTGCTGCATCGCATGCCGCTCACGATGCGCTTTCCCGATGGCGGGGGCATCGCGTTTGCCGCGTGCAAGGCGCCCTGGGATGCGCTGGCGGGCATCGTCGCCGCGAAGGGTTGGACGTGGCTCGACCGATGGTCGCTGCTGCGCGCGGCAGTCGCCTGGCGGCTTGCCGGGTTTCGCTGCGATCCGGCGATGTCGGTGGCGCAACTCTGCCGCGGGCTCACGCCCCGCGCGATGCGCGAACTCATCGAGCCGCTTTGCGTCTCCGCGCTCAACACGCCCGCCGAGCTCGCGAGCGCCGAAGTGTTCCTGCGCGTGATGCGGGACGCGCTCTTTCGCGAGGGCCACCGGGGTGGGGCCGGATCGAACCTGCTCGTGCCGACGCGCGATCTCGGCCAGGTCTTTCCCGATGCCGCGCTGTCGTGGCTGCAGCGGCATGGCGCCGACCTGCGGCTCGGCCATCGGGTGCACGCACTCGCCCGCGAGCGGGCCCATTGGGAAGTCGACGGCGAACGCTTCGAGCAAGTGCTGCTCGCCTGCGCGCCCTGGGACGCCGCTCGGCTCGTCGCATCGTCCGGCGTGGCGGCCGAAGCATGGCTTTCGCACGTGGGCGCGCTTCGCTACGAGGCGATCGCCACCGTCTATGCGCGCGGCGGCCCGGCGCTGCCGCTGCCGCTCATGGCACTGCGCGACGGCCCCGCGCAATTTGTCTTCGATCGCGCCCGCTTCGGCGCGCCCGCGGGCACGCTGGCGTTCGTCGTGAGCGCGAGCGAGGGCGACCGCGAGTCGCTGCAAAGCGCCGTCGTGCGGCAAGCCGCTGCGCTCGGGTGGGACGTGCAGCCACTGCAGACGGTCGTGGAAAAGCGCGCGACCTTCGCCTGCGTGCCCGGCATGAAGCGGCCGGGCATGTCGATCGCGCCGGGCCTCCTCGCCTGCGGCGACTACGTGGCAGGCCCCTACCCCGCGACGATCGAAGGCGCCGTGCGTTCGGCGCTGGCGGCGGCAGACGAGTTCGGGCGCGGTCCGAGGCCGCGAGAGTCCGCTACCTGAACAGCTCGCACAGCTCCGTGAGGGTCCCCACCGTCACGTGCGGCCGCGCCTCGTGCGGCCACATCGTGTCGGAACGGTTGACCCAGGCGGCCTGCATGCCCGCGTTCAGAGCGCCCAGCGCATCGAGTGTCGCGTCGTCGCCGATGTGCAGCACGTTGCCCGGCAACGCGTCCGCCGCGCCCGCGGCCGCGTGGAAGATGCGCGGATCGGGCTTGCCCACGCCGAACTCGCGCGCGCTGATCGCGGCCTTGAACAGGGGGCCGAGCCCGATCGCCTCCAGGTCCGCATTGCCGTTGGACACGCTCACGAGCGGAAACCGCGCCGCGAGGAATTCCAGCGCGGGCCGCGCGTCGTCGAACAGCACCACTCGCTGGCGCTCGGCGAAGAACACGTCGAACGCCGTCTGCGCGAGCAGCGGATTCTCCCCGGCGCGATAGAGCGCGAGCCGGATCGATTCGCGCCTGAGCGCGCTCATGTCGTGCTTCAGCTCGGGCCGCGAATTCGCCATGTAGTCGCGGATCTCGCGCAGCGCGGCGGCGCTCGAGAAGAGCGCCGCGGCCATCGGCGCGTGATACGTCATCCAGTCGTGGAGCGCTCGCTCGGCCCGCTCGATCGTCGGCCAGATGGGCCAGAGCGTGTCGTCGAGATCGACGGTGATGGCCTTGATTTTCCCAACGTCCAACATGCGGCGAGAATAACTCATGCCCTTCGCGAACCGTTACCGTCCCGAGCCGAAGAAGCCCGCGTCCGACGCGCCCGGCGTCGGCATCCTGCTCGCCAATCTCGGCACGCCGGACGAGCCGACGCCCAAGGCGGTGCGGCGCTACCTCGCCGAATTCCTCGCCGACTCCCGCGTGGTCGAGATCCCGCGCGTGTTGTGGCTGCCGATCCTGAACGGCCTCATCCTGCCGCGCCGCTCGCGCGCCTCGGCCGCCAAGTACGCGAGCATCTGGACGCGCGACGGCTCGCCGCTGAAGGTCTGGACCGAGAAGCAGGCCAAGCGCCTGCAAGGCTGGCTCGGGCAGAACGGCCACCGTGCCGTCGTGCTGCCCGCGATGCGCTACGGCAATCCGCCGATCGCGCAACAGCTCGATGCGCTGAAGGCGGCCGGCGCCACCCGCATCCTCGTGCTGCCGTGCTATCCGCAATACTCGATCACGAGCACAGCCAGCGTGATCGATGCGGTCACGCAGTGGACGGCCACCGTGCGCACGATCCCCGAGCTGCGCTTCGCGAACGGCTATCACGAGGACAAGGGCTACATCCAGGCCATCGCGCGCAAGATGGAACTGTACTGGCGCGCGAATGGGCAGCCGGATCATTTCGTGATGAGCTTTCACGGCGTGCCCGAACGCATCGTGCGGCTGGGCGACCCCTACCAGGCCGAGTGCGAGCGCACCGCGCTGCTCATTGCGACGCGTCTCATGCTGGAGCCTTCGCGCTACACGGTCTGCTATCAGTCGCGCTTCGGCCGCGCGAAGTGGATCGGCCCCGCGACCGACATTACGCTGCGCGAACTCGCGAAGAAGGGCGCAGCCCGAGTGGACGTCGCCTGTCCGGGCTTCACGAGCGATTGCCTGGAGACGCTGGAAGAAATTGCGATGGAGGGCCGCCAGGGATTTCTCACCTCGGGCGGCAGGGAGTTCCACTACATCCCGTGCCTGAACGACGACACGGATTGGATCGCCGCGCTCGGGAACATCGCGCTCTCGCACCTGGGCGGCTGGCCGACGGCACGTTCGTAGGGCGAGGTAGCCCAAGGTCACGCCACCCGAGGCGGGGCAGCGACGGCCGTGTGCGTCGCTGCGCTCCTGGCGCCACGCTACGCGGCGGAAGTCAGCGTGAAATGGAAGGCCGCGCCCCGATCCACCGCGGCCTCCGCCCAGAGCTTGCCACCGTGGCGCTGGATCACCCGCTGCACGGTCGCGAGTCCCACGCCCGTGCCGGGAAAATCCGCATCCGCATGCAGCCGCTGGAACGGCGTGAAAAGCGTGCCCGCCTGCTGCATGTCGAAGCCCGCGCCGTTGTCGCGCACGTGGAACACGGGCGCGCTGCCGGGCTCGTCCGTCACGCCGAATTCGATGCGCGCCTCCTCGCGCCGCGCCGTGAATTTCCAGGCGTTGCCGATCAGGTTCTGAACCACGATGCGCATGAGCCGCGGGTCGCATTCGGCCACCGCACGGGCCGGCGCCACGAAGTGCACGTTTCGCGCGGGGTGCGCGGCGCGCAGCTCGGCCACGATTTCGTGGGCGATGCGGGCGAGGTCGACCTCTTCGCGCTGCAGCTCGCCGCGCGTCACCTTCGACAGGTACAGCATGTCGTCGATGAGCCGGCTCATGCGTTGCACCGAATCGCGCACGCGCCTCAGGTGGTCGTTGCCGCGCGCATCGAGCATGCTGCCGCAATCCTTCTGCAGCCGCGCCGTGAAGCCGTCGATCGAGACCAGGGGCGCGCGCAGGTCGTGCGACACGGAATGGCTGAAGGCCTCGAGCTCGGCGTTGGCGGCTTCCAGCGACGCGGCATGCCGCACGAGGTCGGCATTGAGCGCGCTGATCACGTGGTCGCGCTTCTTCAAGTCTTCGTTCGCGCGCAGCGCCTGCTCGTAGGAGGCGACGAGCAGGTCCAGAATCTGCTCGCGCTGCGAGGTGATGAAGTGCCGCCTGCCGCCGAGGAATATCTCGAGCCCCGGCTGGCGGCGGCCGCCGCGGTGCGTGCGCAGTTCGCGATTGGAGAGGATGTAGTGCACGCGGTCCACGAGCTCCTCGGGCTCGTAGGGCTTCCTGATGAAGTTGTCGGCGCCGCATTCGAGCGCCATCACGATCTCCTGGATGCCCGAAAGCGCCGTGACGATCATGACCGGCACGTCGCGCAGCTCGTCATCGCCCTTGATCGCCTTGCACAGGGCGTAGCCGTCCATCTCGGGCATCACGATGTCGGTGATGACGAGCGTGGGCTTGCGTTCGCGCGCCGCTTCGAGCGCGCGGCGTCCGTCCCCCGTGGTCGACACGCGCCAGCCCTGATCCTGCAGGAGGCTCTTCAGAAGCTCCGCCTGCGTGCGGCTGTCCTCGGCCACGAGCACGTCGACCGGCCCGTGGAATCTCGTTGCGGCATTCATTCGCTTTCCCCCTTCATGCTCTCGCTCATGCGGCGATCGCCGCGAGCATCGCGCCGATCTGCTGCGGCGCCATCACGTGCGTGGCGGCGCCCATGCGGATCGCCTCGCCGGGCATCCCGTGGATCGCCGAAGTTTCCTCGTCCTGCACGAGCGTCACCGCTCCGGCATCGCGCAGCTCCTTCAGTTCGGCCGCGCCGTCGCGGCCCATGCCCGTGAGCAGCACGCCGATCGCCTGGGCGCCCCACACCTTCGCGGCAGAGGCGAAGAGACAGGCGACCGATGGGCAATGACCGTCGCGCGGCAAGTCGCTGCCGAGCGAAATGCGTCCGTCGGCGCCAATGCGCATCTGCCGGCCCTCCGGCGCGACGTAGGCGTGGCCGGGCAGCGGCGCGAGCCCGTCGGATGCGAGCTGCACCGCGAAGCCCGTGGATTGGGCAAGCCAGTCGACGAGCCCCTGCGTGAAGCCGGTCGCGATGTGCTGCACGATGAGAACGGGCACCGGCAGCGACGCGGGCAGCGCTTCGAGGATCGTCTTCAGCACCACGGGCCCGCCGGTGGAGGCACCGATCACGATGCCGCGCACACCGCGCGCGCCTGGCACCGCGCGGTTGGGTGCCGCCATGGGCGCGGGTCGGCGCGGCGTCGCGGCCCACGCGGTCTGCGATGTGGCGCCCGCCGGCACCGGCGGCTTGCGCGAGGGCCAGCGGCGCACGACCTTCACTTCGGCCATGAGCTTCACGGTCTGCAGCAGGTGCGAGGCGGCAGCGGGCTGCGCGGGATGACCGAGCCCCGGCGGCTTCTCCACCACGGCGACGGCGCCCGCTTCGAGCAGCCGGAACGCCGCGACCGCCTCGCCGGGCGCGGAACTGCCCGAGACGATCACGATCGGCACCGGATGCTCTTCCATGATGCGACGGGTCGCCTCCATGCCGTTGAGTGTGGGCATGTGGTAGTCCATCGTCACGACGTCGGGGCGCAGGCGCCGCACGGCGCCGATCGCATCTTCGCCGTTGTGCGCGACGCCCACCACCTGCAGGCGCGGATCGGACTCGAGGAGTTGCACGATGAGTTCGCGCCAGACGAGCGAGTCGTCCACGACGAGCACGCGGATGCGGCCGGGCCCGGCTTCGTGGTTCATGCGAGCCGCTCCAGCGCCGCGAGCAGGTCGCCCTGGTCGAAGTTGCTCTTCACGATGTAGGCATCGGCGCCGGCGTCGACGCCGCGTTCGCGGTCGTTTTGCGAGGCGAGCGCCGTGACGAGCACGACCGGCGTCTCGGCGAGGCCGGGGTCGGCACGGATGCGCGCGGTCAGATCGAAGCCGTTCATGCGTGGCATTTCGACATCGGACACCACGACATCGTAGCGGCCCGTCTTCAGCTGCGTGAAGGCATCGATGCCGTCCACGGCCGTGCTCACGCGATAGCCCGCCATCTCGAGGATGTTTTGCAGCAGCGTGCGCGAGGTGATCGAGTCTTCGGCGACCAGCACGGACTTGCGCCGCTTCGCTGTCGCGGCGGGTGCCGCGTCCGCCACGAGCGGGCGCGACGCCGCGTGCGCCGCCGAGCGCATGAGATCGGGCACGTGCAGGATCGCCACCGCTTCGCCGTCGCCGAGGACCGTGGCACCGGAGACGTTGCGCACGCGCGCGAGCAGCGGCCCGAGCGGCTTGGCCATCACCTCCTGCTCGCCGAGCACGGCATCCACCGCGAAGGCGATGTGCTGGCTGCCCGCGGCGACGACGATGGCCTGCATGCCCGGCGTGTCCTCTTCGGCGGCGCGGCGCGTGAGCTCGAGGGCCTGCGAGAGGTGCACGAGCGGCAGCGTCTCGCCGCGCCATGCGATGGTTTCGCGGTTCTCGACGTGGCGCACGTCGCCGGGCGAAATGCGCAGCGCCTGCTCCACGTGCGTGGTCGGCAGGAAGAACTTCGAGCCGGCCACCTGCACGTGCACCGCGCGGAAAGTCGCGAGCGACACGGGCAGCGCCAGGCGAAACGTCGTTCCGCGCCCGGGTTCGGATTCCACCGTCACGACGCCGCCCAGCCGCTCGACTTTCTCGCGCACGATGGCAAGCCCGAGCCCCCGCCCCGAAAGATCGGACACTTCGCGCGCCGTCGAGACACCCGAATGGAACACGAGGTCCAGCGGGTCCTGCCCGCCGGATGCGCCTTTCGCATCGAGTCCGGCGCGGCCCGCGGCCTCGCGCACGCGCGAAGCGTCGATGCCCTGCCCGTCATCGGAGATCACGATTTCGATGCGATTGCCGCTGCGCTGCTCCACCGCGATCGAAAGCGTGCCGGTGGCGGGCTTGCCCGCGCGCGCGCGCTCCTCGGGCGGCTCGAAGCCATGGTCGATCGAATTGCGCACGAGGTGCAGCAAAGGGTCGCGCAGTTCCTGCAGGATGCGGCGGTCGATCTCGATGTCCGTGCCCGTCATCGCAAGGTGCACCTGCTTGCCGCGATCGCGCGAGAGGTCGCGCACGGTCTTCGGCAGCACTTCGAGCGCAAAGGATGCCGGCAGCACCAGCATGCTCTTCACGTCGTCCAGCAGCCCGTCCGCCGCGGCCGCGAGGCTGCGCAGGTGCCTTTGCGCATTCTGGGCGAGCGGCGCGAGCTGCGAGCGCAGCGGGCCGGCATCGGGCAGCAAGGCGCTCAGGTCGGCCGCGTGCTGCGCGGCCAAGAGGCGCGCCGTGCGCATTTCTTCCGCGCGAAAGAGCAGCGCGTCGAGCTTGCCGGTGGCGATCCGCACGGTCGCGCCCGCGATCGACGACTCGGCCACCGCGGGGGCCGCCGTCTGCGCCGCGACGGCGGGGGGTGGAGGCGGCGGCGCTTCGCGCGGGATGGCGGCGGTGGCCGCCGCCGCCGCAGCCGCGGGCGCCTGCGCCGCCAGTGCCCGCAGCTTCGCGAGCGCGCCCTGGGTCGCCGCATCGCTGCCCGAAGGAGCCGCTCCCGACGCGTCCGGTATCAGCCGCAGCGCGGCATCCACCGACTCGTGCAGCGCGTCGATCATCTCCGGCGTGAGCTCGCGTTCGCCGCGCTTGCATGCGGCGAGGATCTCTTCGGCAGCCTGGCACAGCGCCTCGATCCGGGCGAGGTCCACGGCGCGCGCGGCGCCCTTCAGGCTGTGCGCCTCCCGGAAAAGCTGCTCGACGAGCGCGGCGCGCCGCTCGGCGCTCGCACCCTGCTCCAGCTCCATCAGGCCGGACGACATGGACTGCACGTGCTCGGCCGCTTCCTGACGGAATGCGGCGAGGAGCCGGGCCTGCAGTTCCTTTCTGTCGATCGCCATTGCGTCAGACCGCGTACTTCTCCACCATCTGCCTGAGCTTCTGGCCGAGTTCGTGCAGATTCTGCGCGGCCGACTCGGCCTGGCGCGTGCTCGCGACATTCTGGCTGCTCGCCTGGTTGATGTTCTGCATCGCGAGCGCCACCTGGTCCATGCCGGCCAACTGCTGCTGCGCCGAGGCGGCGATCTGCGTGGCCGCCTGCGCGGCCTCCGAGATGTTGTCGGTGAGCTGGCGGATGGACTCTCCGAGGCGCGCGGACAGTTGCGTGCCCGATTCGACCGCCCGGGCGCCCTGCTCGCTCGCGAGCACGGCGTTGTCGGTCGCCTTCTGGATGTCGCCGAGGATGGAGCGCACCTGCGCGGTCGCCTGCTTGGACTGGTCGGCGAGGCTCTTGATCTCCTGCGCGACGACCGCGAAGCCGCGCCCCTGGTCGCCGGCCTTCGCGGCTTCGATCGCGGCATTGACCGCAAGCAGGTTGGATTGTTCCGCGAGGTCGTTCACGGTCGCGATGATGTCCCCGATCGCGTGGCCCTGCTGCGCGAGCCGCATGATGTTGCGCGCGATCTGGTCCACCTGCTGCTGGATGCGCCGCATGCCTTCCACCGAGTCGTCCACCGTCTTGCCGCCGTCTTGCGAGATCTGCACCGACTTCTGGGCGATGTCGGACACGTAGCGCGCCTTCTGCGCGGACACCTGCGCGGTCTGCTTCACTTCCTCGACCGTGGTGGTTGTCTGGCTCACGGCGACGGCCGCTTCGCTCGAGCCGGCCGCCACCTGCGCCGTCGATGCCGTGATCTCGCTTGCGGCGGAGGCCAGCACGTTGATGCCGTCGCGAAGCTCGCCCACGGTTTGCCTGAGGTTCACGATCATCTCCGTGAACGTCTCGGCGAGCATGCCCAGCTCGTCGCGGCGCGGCATGCGGGGCAGCGAGGCGCCGAGGTCGCCCGCCGCGATGCGCCGCGCGGCGCCTTGCACGAGCAGCAGCGGCGCGACGATGATGCGATGCAGGTACACGGCGAGACCCACCGCGAGCGCCAGCGCGAAGACGCCCACCGCGACGATCGCGCGCAGCGAGTTGCCGGCCAGCTCCTGCGACCGCGCCGCCGCGGCCTGGGCCGTCTTCAGCGTGTCGTCGCCGAGCTCGGTGGCGAGGGAGATGATCCGCTCGTACCGGCTCTCCTGCTCGCCCGTGCTCAGCTCGCGCGATTCGGACACCTTGCCGTCGTAGATGAGCGCGATCTGGCGGTCGCGCACCTGTTCGTAGTCGCGGATCGCCTGCTTCAACTCGCCCAGGCGCGCGAGGAATCCCGCATCGCCCTGGTTCAGGGTTTCGAGCTGGGCGAGAAGCGCCGCGACGCGCGCCTGCTCGGCGCGCATCTGGCGCTCGATCGCTTCCTGCTGGGGCCGCTGGGTGCGCAGGGTGAGGTCCAGGAACTGCGCGCGCACGCGGTTTTGCGTGGAGCGAATCTGCAGCAGACCGGTCGCGCTCAGGAATTCGTGCTGCACGAGATCGTGCTGCGACTCCTGAATGCGGTCGATCGCGAACGCCGCGGTCGCCGCGGTGACCGCGAGCATCGCGATCATCGCGCCGAAGCCCGCGAGCAGCTTCGAGCGCATCGTCAGGTCCAGGAACCATTGCATCGTCCGCCTCCGTTCTCGTTCATTCGAATTCCGCGCGCACCACCAGCCGCTCGTCGCCGAGCAGCCGCGGCGCATCCAGGACGGCCAGGCCGTCGGTCGTCACGCCCCGCAGATAGGCCTGGTGGATGCCACCGAAGGTCGCGATACTAGCCTGCAGCCGATCCGCGGCGATGCTGCGGTGGCCGGGAACGACATCGGCGAGCACGCCGAACTCCATCGATGCCGAGGCGAGCACGATCATCTTGTCGAGCTCGCCCAGGCCGCGCTGCTCGATGCCGAAGAAGCGGCGGATATCGATGACCGCGAGGATCTGCCCGCGCAGGTTCACGACGCCGAGCACGTGAGAAGGCGTGCACGGCACGGGCGTGAGCTGCCTCAGCGGCCGCACCTCCCGCACCCAGTGCGCCTCGAAAGCATAGCGTTCCCGCCCGAGCCCGAATTCGATCACCTGCAGGCTCTCGGGTCCGGCTGCCGCCGCACCGGCCGCGCCGGCCGCATCGAGCGGCCTCGCAAGCTCGCGCGCCCTCGCCCGCAGCACGTCGTCGTTCGCATCGATCACGGCGTGCCCTTCATCTGTGCTCCTCCTCGGCCAGGCTGGAGCGGATCGCCTGCGCGATGCGGCCCGCGGACATGCCCTCGAACGCGTCGAGCACATCCGCCGGCGCATGGGCGGAGACGGTTGCCAGTGCGTTGCGCAGATGCCGGGCCGATGCCTCGGCGAGGCCCGCCCGCCGCGCGAGCGTGCCGAGCGCCACGTGGGCGAGCGCGTGGCCCGGATCGAGATAGAGCGTGCGGCGCAGCGCGGCCGCGGCCTCGCGCGCGCGGCCGAGCTCCTGCAGGATGCTCGCGTTCAGGTAATGCCACCGCGGGTTCATCTTGTCCGCCGCGACGGCGCGCTCGCACCAGGCGAGCGCGGCCTCGAGATCGCCGCGGTCCGCCGCGCCGCGCGCGCGCGCGGCGAGCGTCGCGGCGTCGGCGTCGGCGTCGGCGTCGGCGTTGGCGTCGTGGCCGGGCGACATCTCGGCCGCGCGAGCGGCGGCAGTGGCTGCAGCGCGTAAGTCCGACCGCGCACGGGCCACGCGCCCGGCATTCATCGGCACGGCGACTCGAGCCTCGGCACCCGCAGGCTCGGCACCCGCAGGCTCGGCACCCGCGCGCTCGGCATCCGCAGGCGGCCGATGCACAGCTTCTTCCGGAAGGGTCGGCGCACTCGCCGCAGGCTCGACGGGCCAGCGCGCGCGCCTGAAGACGAGCGCGCTGCCGAAGTTCACGCGTTCCAGCGTCGGCATCGTCCCATGCGGCACTTCCACCGGATTCACGAACAGCCAGCCATCGTCGCGCAGCGACTGCCCCAGGTCGGCGAGCACCTGCCGCGCGCGCTGCGGCTCGAAGTACATGAGGACGTTGCGGCAGAAGACGAGGTCCATCGCATTCGTGCCGTTGGCGATCGACGGAAACGGGTCCTGCGCGAGATTCAGGTAGGCGAACTGGACGAGCGCGCGGATGCGCGGCGCCACGCGCCACGTGCCGCGTCCGCACGGCGTGAAGAACGCGTTGCGCAGCGGCTCGGGCGTCGCGCGGAAAGACCACGAGCCGTATTCGCCGCGCTCACCCCGCGCGAGGTAGTGCGGATCGATGTCGGTCGCGAGGATGCCGATGTTCCAGTCGTCCAGATCGGGCAGCGCCCGCGCGAGCAGGATCGCGATGGAATACGCTTCCTCCCCGGTGCAGCAGCCCGCGCTCCAGATGCGCAGGCGCCGCACACTCGCGCGCGACTGCACGAGCGCCGGCAGCAGGCGGTGCGCGAGCACTTCGAAGGCGGCCGGGTCGCGAAAGAAATACGTCTCGCCGACGGACAGGTGCCGCGCGAGCACTTCGATCTGCGGCCGCGCGAGCGGCGAAGCGAGAAGCATGCGCGCGCACGAAAGCGCGCCGTTGCAGCCGAGCTCGGCTGCCGCGAGCGCGACGCCGTGCGCCAGGTCGCGATAGCGCGCCCGCGGGAAGTGCATGCCCATCTGGTCGGCGATGCGCCGTGCGAGTTCTGCCCAGAGCGCCTCGTCGCGCGGCGCCATGCTGTCGGGTTCAGCCATTGGCAAGCGCCTGTTGCAAAGCCGCTTCCTCCGTGGCGTCCAGGAATTGCTCCACGTCGTGGATCAGCACGAGGCCGTCCGGCGTGCGCGCGATACCGGGGAGGCGATCGACGCCGGACACGATCGAGTCGGTCTCGACAAGTTCCGCCGCGGAGACGAGCAGCACGTCGTCCGCGCTGTCGGCCACGAGGGCGATGAGGCGCCGGGGCGTGCGCACGACGACGAAGTGATCCGACCCGAGGACTTCGCGCGGCGGCAGGCCGAGCCGCCGGCGAAGGTCCGCGACGGGCACCACGTGGCCGTGGAAATCGATCACGCCGAGGATGGGCGCCGGGCCGCCCGGCAGCGGCGTGACCGCCACGGCGCGGATGACGCGTTCGACAGGTGCCAGCGCCACGGCGATGCCCATGCCATCCAGCGTCAATCGAACGAAACGATGCACCGTCGTCACCGGTCCTCCCCGCTACCGCAGACGTCCGCGCAGGACTTGCCGCAGGTCAATGGGACAGCTCTTGGTGGTTTGTTTGCCGCGCATCTTCCCCATTCGCCGCAACGCTGGCAATACCCAGAAAGCAAACAATCGTTGGGGCCCGCGCGGACGATACCTTCGTACGATGCCTTTCGGCCGCGGCGGCCGCCTAGAGGGGGAGGCGCCGAAGGCGCTTCGGCGGTGGGCCTTTCACGTCAGGCCGGAAGGGACGCATCGTGCCGCTCGAGGAAGTCCGCGACGCATTCGAGCTGCCGCGGGACGTTCAGGGCGGGCGCGTGGCCGCAGCCTGCCACTTCGATCACCTGCAGCATGCCGCGCGTGCCCGGGCCGCGCGTCGTCATTTCCTGCACCGCATCCGGCAGCACGAGGTCGGACTCCGCGCCGCGCAAGAGCAGCACCGGCACGCGCACCTCGTCGTAGTGCTCCCAGATGCTGTAGTCGTCGGGGTGATCGGTGAACTGCCGCACCATCCGCGGATCGTAGTGCGGCGTGAGGCGGCCGTCGGGCAGGCGCCGCGCCGAAGTCTCCGCGAGGCGGCACCATTGCGCGTCCGTGAGCAGGCCGAAGGGCTTGTAGACCTGGCGGAAGAACGCTTCGAGCTCGGCCATCGTGTCGAACGCCGGCGGATTGCCCGCGTACGCGCGGATGCGGTCGACCGCCGGTTGCGCGAGGCGCGGCGCGTTGTCGTTGACAACGAGGCTCGCGATGCGTGACTTCAGTTGCGGCTGGAAGAGGCCCGCGGCGCACACCGTGCCGAGCGCCCCGCCCATGGACGTGCCGATCCAGTGCGTGCGCTCGATGCCGAGGGCATCGAGCAAGTCCGCCGCGATGCGCGCATAGAACTCGAGCTTGTATTCGTTGCCCGGATCGGGGCTCCACTGGCTCAAGCCCCGGCCGAGCGTGTCGGGGCAGATCACGCGCCAGCCGAGTCCGCTCAGGTGCGCGGCGAGCTCGTCCATGTCGCGGCCCGTGCGCGCGAGGCCGTGCCAGGCGACGACGGTGCGCGTGTGTTGCGCGCCCCATTCCGTGTAGTGGATCTCGCGGCCCGCGCATGTCGCGTATTTCGAACTGAATGGCATCTTCGCTCCTCGGAAGAACCGGTGGGTTCTGCCTACTCCACTTCCTCGGCGACGAGCGCCACGGGCGGCGCCGGATCGGCGCGCGAGCCGCGCCGCGAGCGCAGGCGGCCCACCACGCCCGTCGGGAAGTAGTACACCGACAGCACGAAGAGGACGCCCAGCCACAGCAGCCAGCGATCGGGCGACAGCAGCGCCGAAAGCCACCCGAAGCCCGACGCCGCATCGCTCGCGAGCTTCAGCAGATCCTGCAGATAGCTCTGCGCCACGACGAAAAGCCCCGCGCCGATCGCCGCGCCGTAGACCGTGCCCATGCCCCCGATCACGACGATCAGGAGCACGTCGAGCATCACCTCGAACGCGAGCGTCGTGTCCGGCCCGTTGTAGCGCAGCCAGATCGCGAGCATCGCGCCCGCGAACGTCGCGACGAGCGCCGAGAGGATGCTCGAGATCGTGCGGTACACGACGACGCGGTAGCCGATGGCCTCCGCGCGGAACTCGTTTTCCCGGATCGCCTGCAGCACGCGGCCGAAGGGCGAATTCACGATGCGCAGCAGCGCGAGGAAGAGCACGACCGCCACCACGAAGAGCAGGTAGTAGCACACGAGCCGGCCGTCGAGCGAGACGCCCAGGAGCGGCTCCTCGGTGAGCTGCCAGCCCGGCGACAGCACCTCGGGCATCTTGAACGTGAGGCCGTCCTCGCCGCCGGTCACGTCCGACAGCTGCGAAGCGAGCGTCTGGAAGGCCGCCGCGAAGGCAAGCGTGATCATCGAAAAGAAGATCGCCCGCACGCGCAGCGAAAAGAGTCCGATCGCAAGCGCGAGCACGAACGAGAGCGCGAGCGCGAACGCGAGGCCCGTGAAGATCGCCCCCCAGCCCGCCCCCATGCGCGTGGAAGCGATGGCGACGCCGTAGGCGCCGATGCCGAAGAACATCGTGTGCGCGAAACTCACGATGCCGGTGTAGCCGAGCAGCAGGTCGAAGCTCGCCACGAGCACGATGAAGACGAGGACTTTCGCCGCGACGTTGAGCGCCTTCACGCCGGGCAGCAGGAACGGTTCGAGCGCGAGCGCGACCACGAGCGCAATGAGGAGCGCAGCGAGGATGCGATTGCGCGGCGGGTCGTTGGAGAGGATGCGGTTGAGCACGTTCGTCACTTGCCGAGCGCATAGACGCCCTGCGGGCGCCACAGGAGGATCGCCATCATCAGCGCGATGTTGGAAAAAAGCGCCGCCTTCGGCATGAGAAAGCCCGTGTAGTTGGCCATGAGGCCGACGAGCAAAGCGCCCACGAGCGCGCCCGTGGTGGAGCCGAGTCCGCCGATGATGAGCACGATGAAGATGAGCACGTTCACCTGCGCGCCCATCTGCGGGACGACGTTTTGCTGGTAGAGGCCCCACATCACGCCGCCCAGCCCCGCGAGGGCGCTCCCGACGACGAAGACGCCGACGAAGAGCACGCGGATGCGGTAGCCGAGCGACTCCACCATCTCGCGGTCCTGCACGCCGGCCCGGATCAGCAGACCGATCTTCGTGCGCGTGAGCGTCCACAGCAGCACGCCGAAGACGAGCGCGCCCACCACCACCGCGATCAGCCGGTACTTCTCCATCGCGGCGTCGCCGATGTAGATGCTGCCGCGCATGCCTTCGGGCAGCGGCAGCGGAATCTGCAGCGGACCCCAGATCACCTTGATGAGTTCCTCGCCGATGATCATGCCGCCCATCGTGATCAGGATCTGCTTCAGGTGGTTGCCGTACACGGGCCGCACGATGAAGCGTTCGAACGCGAGGCCCGCGGCGCCCGCGACGGCCATCGCGACGATCATCGCCGGCAGCACGGCCATCATGTTCACGAAGAGACTCTGCGAGGCGGTGTAGTCGCCCATCGCGCCGAGGACGCTCGTCGCCACGAATGCGCCGAGCGCGATGAACACGCCGTGGCCGAAGTTGAGCACGTCCATGAGACCGAAGACGAGCGTGAGGCCCGAGGCGATGATGAAGACGATCATGCCCATCGCGAGCCCCGCGACGGTGAGCGTGACCCACGTCGTGGCCGAGCCGACGAAGGGCAGCACCACGAGCGCGAGCGCCGGCACGAGCGCGAGCGGCTTCCAGTCGAAGTCCGTCTTCATCGTCTTCATATCGCGAGCCCGAGCAGCGACCGCTGCAGTTCCTCGTCGTCGGCCAGTGCCTGCATCGAGCCGGCGTGCACGATCTGCCCGTTGTCCATGACAGCGACCGTGTCGCCCAGGCGCCGCGCGAAATTGATGTTCTGCTCCACGAGCAGGAGCGTGACGCCGCTTGCCTTGAGTTCGGCGAAAGCCTCGATCATGTTGTTGACGATGGCCGGCGCGAGGCCTTTGCTCGGCTCGTCGATGATGAGGAGTTCGCGCGGCTCGACGATCGCGCGCGCCACGGCGACCATCTGCTTCTGCCCGCCCGAGAGCTTGCCCGCGGGATGGTTCCAGAACTTCTGGACGGCGGGAAACAGCTTGAAGATCCAGTGCAGGCGCTTCTCGTCCATCGCCGCCGCGTTCTTCGCGTAGCGCGCGGCGAGCAGCATGTTTTCCTTGACGGTGAGGTCGGCGAAGATGCCCATGTTCTCCGGCACGTACGCGACGTTCATCGTCGCGATCTGCGGCGTGGCCACACGCGTGATGTCGCGGCCGTTGAACACGATCGTGCCTTTCGATGCGCGCCACAGGCCCATGATCGTTCTGAGCGTGGTCGTCTTGCCCGCGCCATTGCGCCCGAGCAGCATCGTGAGCTTGCCGCGCGGCACGACGAGGTCCACGCCGTGCAGGATGTGATAGGCGCCGATGTGCGTGTGCACGCCCCGCAAGGTGAGCATGTCGTCGTTCACGGGGTATTCCTCCTTCCCCCTCGAGGGGGAAGGCCGGGATGGGGGGGAGCGTCATCCCGCCCGGAGGCGTCCTGGGGCGCTAGCCCCAGGTAAGCCTCCTGAACGATGGGCGACGCGATCACCTCCCGAGGCTCCCCGTCGGCCACCAGCGCCCCGTTGTGCAGCACGATGATGCGGTCCGCCAGTTCCCGCACCACGTCCATCTTGTGTTCCACGAGCAGGATCGTCTTGCTGCGGTCCTCCTTCAGCCTGCGGATCAGGTCGAGGATCACCGGCGCCTCCGCGTGGTTCATCCCGGCCGTGGGCTCGTCGAACATGAAGACCCGCGGCTCGAGCGCCATGAGGAGCGCCACTTCCAGCTTGCGCTGGTCGCCGTGCGGGAGATTCGCGACCGTCTCGTCTTCCCGGTCACCCATGGCCACCGCCTCGAGTATCTCGTCGGCGCGCGCGGTGAGCGAGCGGTGATCGCTCCACACGCTCCAGAGATTGAGGCCGCGCCGGTGGTCGCCCTCGCGCGTGGCCTGCACCGCGAGCCGCACGTTCTCGCGAACGGTGAGACTCGGAAAGAGGTTGGTGAGCTGAAAGGCGCGGCCGAGCCCCGCGCGCGTGCGCTGCGAAGGCGGCAGGCGCGAGAGGTCCCGGCCGTCGAGCGTGACCGTGCCCCCGCTCGCCTTCAGCTGGCCGGAGATGAGATTGAAGTAGGTCGTCTTGCCCGCACCGTTGGGCCCCACGATCGCGGTCAGGGTCCCCGGCTGGAAAGCGCAGGTGACCCGGTCGACCGCGACGTGGCCGCCGAAGCGGATGGTCAGGTCATGGGTGGCGAGCAGGCTCATGGTCTTCTTGCGGCAAGGTCTCGGGGCTCGGGGCTCGGGGACAAGACGCGCACACTCGCCAAAGCCGCCTACCGCTTGTTGCGGATCGGCACGTTCATCTCGCTCGGCTTGATCTCCTTCACCAGGTGCAGGTCGGCCATCGCGCCGACGCGCGCGCCGGGCGACACGCGGAAGTGATACATCGACTGCATCGCCTGGTGGTCTTCCTTGCGGAAGGTCATCATGCCCTTGGGCGTGTCGAAGCTCATGCCTTCCATCGCGGAGATCAGCTTTTCGGAGTTCGTGTCGCCGCCCGTCTTCTTGAGCGCCGTCACGATCGCCATCGCCGCGGAGAAGCCGCCGGCCGTGAAGAAATCGGGCGGGCTCTTGAAGCGCGTGTAGTGGTTCGTGACGAGCCAGAGGTTGGGCTGGTTCTTGGAGAACGCGTAGTAGTAGTAGCTCGCGCCTTCCATGCCGGGGAACTGGTTGTAGGCGACCATCGCGGGCAGGATGTTGCCGCCCGTGGCGATCTCGATGCCGTAGCGCTTCAAGTCGAGGTCGGCGATCTTGAACGGGTTGCCGGCGCCGGCCCAGATGATCCAGATCACTTTGCGGCCCGGCTGGTTCTTGAGTGCATCGATCAGGCGCTGCGCCCCGGCCGTGAAGTCCGTCGTGTTGGCGGGCAGGTATTCCTCATGGACGATCTTGGCGGTGTGGACCGCTTCCTTGAACGCCTTCACGCCGTCGCGGCCGAAGGCGTAGTCCTGCGCGAGCGTCGCGATCACGGTGTTGGGCTTGTCGAGCGCGACCGCGTTGGAGATCGCGTCCTGCGAGCTGTTGCGGCCCGTGCGGAAGATGTAGCGGTTCCACTTTTCGCCCGTGATCGAATCGGCGACCGCGGGCTCCACGAGCAGCACTTTCTTGTATTCCTCGGCCACGGGCAGCATCGCGAGCGCAACCCCCGAAGAAGTCGGACCGATCGCGAGGTCCACCTTGTCGTCCGAATAGGCCTGCTGCAGGAGCGACTTGCCGAGGTCGGGCTTGCCCTGGTCGTCCTTTTCGATGATCGTGATCTTGCGGCCGTTCACGGCCATCGTGCCGCCGGTCGCGTATTCGAGGCCCAGCAGGAGACCGGTCTGGGTCTGCTTGCCGTAGGCCTCGAGCGGGCCCGTGCGGCTGTAGACGTGCGCGATCTTGATGTCCTTGGCTTGGGCCAGGGCGAGCGGCGAAGCCAGCGCGGCAGAAGCCAGCGCGATCAGGGCAACCCAGGTACGGCGGTGCATGGTGTCTCCTCAGTTAAGAACTGCACAATCCGTCAAGCACGGCGCGTGCCAGCGGACAAGTCATTGATTTCAAAAGGATGGGGTACAACGGGCGAGTCGATATGACTGCATTCCAGACACTTCGCCTGTTCGAAGCTCAGACAATTGTCTGAAACTCAGGCAACGCATCGAGCCGCTCGTAGAGCTTGGCTCGGGAAATTCCGAGCAGCCGGGCCGCGGCGAGCTTGTTGCCGCCGGTGGCCGCGAGCGCGGCCTGGATCGCCTGCCGCTCCAGCTCGGCGACCTGTTCGCCGAGCGGCCGCAGAAGGTCCTTCGCGTCGGCCGCCGGGGCGCGCGGCGCGGGCGGCAGCGGCGGCAACCGTTCGATGCCCGTTTCGCGCAGCACGGCTTCCAGCTCGGTCGTGCCGATGCGATGCGAGTCGCCGCGCATCGCGGCCTGTTCGAGCACGTTGCGCAGCTCGCGCGTGTTGCCGCGCCAGGTCTGCGCGCGCAGCATCGCCATCGCATCCGTGTCGAGCTCGAGCGGGCCGCTCGCGTTGCGCGACGCGATCTCCTCCACGAGCACTTCCACGAGCGCCGGGATGTCCTCGCGCCGCTCGCGCAGCGGCGGCACGCGGATCGGCAGGACGTTCAGGCGGTAATAGAGGTCTTCGCGAAACCGGCCCTCGCGCACGAGCTGCGCGAGATCGCGCGACGTGGCCGCGATCACGCGCGCATCGAAGCGCACGACCTTGTTGGAGCCGAGCGGCTCGATCTCGCCTTCCTGCAGCGCGCGCAGGAGCTTCGCCTGCAGCGACTGCGGCATGTCGCCGATCTCGTCGAGAAAGAGCGTGCCGCCGTCGGCGAGCTTGAACTTGCCGTCGCGCCCCTTGCGGTCCGCACCCGTGTAGGCGCCCGGTGCGACGCCGAAGAATTCGGCTTCCAGCAGCGTGTCGGGCACGGCGGCGATGTTCACGCTCACGAGCGGCCCGTTCGAACGCGAAGACGCCGCGTGGATCGCGTGCGCGAGCAGTTCCTTGCCCGTGCCGGTTTCGCCGAGCAGCAGCACCGGGCTCGACGAAGTCGCGGCGCGCCTCGCCCGGCGCTTCACCTCCGTCGCCTCGGGGCTCGTGCCGATGAAACTCGCGAGCGTGTACTTGTGCCGCCGCTGCGTCGCGAGTTCGCGGCGCGCGTCGTCCAGGTCGCGCTGCAGCGCCGCGAACTTGTGGATGAGAGGCTGCAGCGTGGTCTCGGGATGGTCGAAGAGCACGATGCCGAGCGCACCGATCACCTGGCCCCCCTCGTCGCGCAGCGGGATGCGGCTCACGACGAAGGTGCCCGCCTTGTTGGTGAGCAGGTCGATCAGGATCGGTTTGCCGGTGCGGATCACGCGGTCCATCTGCGTGTTGTGCACGACCTCCTTCACGGAGTGGCCGACGAAATCCTCCGCGCGCTCGAAGCCGAGCGCGGGCAGGAAGCGCTTGTACTGGTCGTTGATCCACACCACGCGCGCGTCGCGGTCGACCAGCAGCATGCCTTCGCTCGCGTTGGCGAAGAGGTCGAACATGGAGCGGGCAGCGAGTTCGAGGATGCGCTGGCCGTCGAGCGGCAGCGCGGGGTCTGCGGTCATCGTGCGATTGTCGCCGCGCGGCGAGCCGCTTGCGGTGGGGTTAGTGCCCATTGGCGTCGAACACTGCACTAGGCCTCGACGCCCTCCGGGTGAGGTACCTTGCTGCCGAGCCGCTTCAACAGCCGCGGCACAAGCACCACGGCCAGGATGACGACGATCAGGCCGATGGACATCGGCCGCTCGACGAACACCGTCCAGCTCCCCTCGCCGATCGACAGCGCGTTGCGCATCTGCGCTTCGGCGAGCGGCCCGAGGATCATGCCGACGACGACAGGCGCGGTCGGAAAATCGAACCGGCGCATCAGCACGCCCGCAAGGCCGATGCCCCACAGCAGCACGAGATCGAAGGCGCTCTGGCGCATGCCGTACGCACCCACGGTCGCGAAGATCAGGATGCCCGCATAGAGCTGCGGCTTCGGGATCTTCAGCAGCTTCACCCAGATGCTCACCATCGGCAGGTTCAGGATGAGCAGCATCACGTTGCCGATGTAGAGCGAAGCAATGAGCGCCCACACGAGCTCGGCCGACGTCGTGAAGAGTTGCGGCCCCGGCTGGATGCCGTAGTTCTGGAAGGCGCCCAGCAGGATGGCGGTGGTGTTGGAGATCGGGATGCCGAGCGTGAGCAGCGGGATGAGCGCCGTGGTCACCGTCGCGTTGTTCGCGGCTTCGGGGCCGGCCACGCCTTCGATCGCACCCACGGTGCCGAACTCGCCCTTGTTCTCGCCCTTGGCGAGCTTTTTCTCGACCGCGTAGCTGAGGAAGGTTGGAATCTCCGTGCCGCCCGCGGGAATGCAGCCGAACGGCGCGCCGATGGCGGTGGCGCGCAGCCACGCCGGGATCGACCGCTTCCACTCCTGCGCGGTCATGTAGACCTTGCTCATCGGATTGCGCGTCTCGACTTCGCGGCCCTCGTACATCGCGTAGTAGAGGACTTCCGCCACCGCGAAGAGGCCCACCGCGACGAGCACGATCTCGATGCCGTCCAGCAGCTCGGGAATGCCGCCCGTGTAGCGCGCCTGGCCCGAGATCTGGTCGAGGCCGATGAGTCCGAGCGCGAGGCCGAGGAGGAGCGACGTCATGCCGCGCAGCGTGCTCTGGCCGAGCACCGCGCTCACGGTGGTGAACGCGAGCACCATGAGCAGGAAATATTCGGGTGGCCCGAGCTTCACGGCGAAGTCGGCGACGGTCGGCGCGAAGAGCGTGACGATGATGGTCGCGATCGTGCCCGCGACGAACGAGCCGATGGCCGCGGTGGCGAGCGCCGCGCCCGCGCGCCCGTTCTTGGCCATCTTGTTGCCCTCCATCGCCGTCACCATGCTCGCGGTCTCGCCGGGCGTGTTGAGCAGGATCGAGGTGGTGGAGCCGCCGTACATCGCGCCGTAGTAGATGCCCGCGAAGAAGATCATCGACGCGGTGACGTCCACCTTGGCGGTGATGGGCAGCAGCATCGCGACGGCCACCGCGGGGCCGATGCCCGGCAGCACGCCCACGGCCGTGCCGAGCACGCAGCCGATGAAGGCCCACATCAGGTTGGCGAGGCTCAGCGCCGTGCCGAACCCGTGCAGCAGGGAATTGAAGATGTCCATGTCAGATCCAGCCGGTGGACGTGAGGCCCGGCAGGTTGATGGCCAGGAACTGGGTGAACGACCAGAACACGGGCGCGGCGATCAGGAAGCCCGTCGCCACGTCGATTGCCAGCACACGTGGCGTGCTGGTGCCCGACTGCCCCTGCGCACGGCGCAGGCCCTGCACCGCGAGCACGTAGCACAGCGTGCAGCTCAGGATGAAGCCGATGGTCGTGATGAGGGCGGCGTTCAGCAGCAAGCCGGCGGATACCCACACGACGCCCGGCCACCACATGCGTTCGCCGCCGCTCGGTGTCTCGAGCTGGCGAAAGCCCCCGGTGCGTGCCTCGCGCACGATGAGCGCGCCGCAGACCATGAGCGAGATCGCGACGAGCCACGGCAGGAAGTTGGGCCCGACGCCGCTATAGCCGGCGTTGGAGGGGATGCCCACCGCGCCGGCCGCGAGGCCGGCGCCCGTGAGGATGATGCCCGCGCCGACGAGCGTCTGGACGCGGGTTGCTGAAGTGTCCTGGGTCATGTCTCCTCCACGGCGCTGCAACGTCGCGCTCCGTCATTTCCGTCCTCTCCGCCACCCCCGTCATCCCCGCCACCCCCGTCATCCCCGCGAAAGCGGGGATCCAGAGGCTTCCACAGCCCCCAACGGTCCCGGCTTCCCGCCTTCGCGGCAATGACGAAAGCCACCCCTCAAACCATCCCAGCCTTCACCATCGTCGCGCGCAGGCTCGCGAATTCGTCGTCCACGAACTTGTCGAACGCGGGCCCCGACATCACGGCCGGCGTCCAGTCGTTCTTCTCGAGCGACTCGTGCCACGACTTGGTCTTCAGCGCGGCGAGCACCGCGTCCGTGAGCGCCTTGCGCTGCGCGGCCGTGATGCCCGGCGCGCCGTACACGCCGCGCCAGTTGCCGATCTCCACGTCGATGCCCTGCTCCTTCAGCGTCGGCACGCCGTTCAGGCGCTGGGGCGACGTGACGGCGATCGGCTTCATCTTGCCGGCCTTGATGTACTCCGCGAACTCGCTGTAGCCGCTGCCGCCCACCGTCACGTTGCCGCCCAGGATGGCCGCGGTCGCCTCGCCGCCCCCGCGGAAAGCCACGTAGTTGATCTTCGACGGATCGACCCCCACGCGCTGCGCGATCATCGCCGCGGCGATGTGCTCGGTGGAGCCGCGCGAGCCGCCGCCCCACTTCACGCTGCCGGGGTCCTTCTTCAGCTGCGCCACCACGTCGGCCATCGTCTTGAACGGCGAATTGGCCGGCAGCACGAACACGTTGTATTCGCTCGTGAGACGCGCGATGGGCGTCGCCTGCGAGAGATTCACCGGCGGCTTGCCGGTGATGATGCCGCCCAGCATCACGGCGCCCATCACCATGAGCGCATTCGGGTCGCCCTTGCTGCCGCCCACGAACTGCGCAAGGCCGAGCGCGCCCGCGGCGCCGCCCTTGTTGTCGTAGGTGACGCTGTCGGCCGTCTTGGCTTCGATCATCGCCTTGCCGAGCGCGCGGCCGGTCGTGTCCCAGCCGCCGCCGGGGTTGGCGGGGATCATCATCTTGATGTTCGCCGCCGCACGCGCGGCAAGCGGCAGCGCCCCCGCCGCGGCAAGCGCGGCCAGGGTCTTCAGGAAATCGTTTCGACGCATGGCAAGGTCTCCTTGTCGTTTGAAATCGTTCAGCCCGGGATGATGCGCCGTGCGGCTGTCAATCGGCTGTCCGGATGGTTGGGGAAAGTACGGAGGAACGGTTTTGCCGCGAACCGATGGAACCCATTCGTACCCATGGTTACCCACTCGCGTACCCCAACCCCATCCAGGACGAATCATGCCCACCACCACCACCATCACGACGAACACGGCAATGCATTGGTCGGTTTTCGATGCTTCGGAGTGCCAGCCTGCCATCAACGGCCATGCCGTGCAGCCGACCGAGTCCGAAGGCGTGCGCGCGACCGCACCGCAGCACCCCGCCGAGGCGCCCGCCGACCCGCGGGCGCAATTGAAACAGGCGATGCAACCCATCATCCGGAGCGTGCTCGACACGATCCGCACCTGGAGAACGGGGCAAATCGACGAGGATCGTGCCGGCGAGCCGTTTCTGGCGCTGCTGCAGCTGCCGCACCCCGACGGCGTGGATGGTCCCGCAGTCCTCGACGAGTGCGTCAAGGAAGCGGCGGATTCGATGCCGCACGACCAGGTCATGGAACTCAGAGCGGGAATCGCCTTCGCTCCGAAGGAGTCGATTCTCGGCATGATGGCCCAGCCCCTGCTCGCCAAGCTCGATGGCCTTGTTCGCGTGCACGAGTCCTAGACCAGCCCTCTCGACCTTTCCTCGCGCGCGGCGCAACCACCCGGGGCGTGGTTTAAGCTCTCGCCCCGATGAAGGTCCTGCTGGTCGAGGATGACGCCTCCATGCGCACGACGCTCGAACGCGCGCTCGGGCGGCGCGGCATTCACGTGACCTCGTGCGCCGACGGCGGCCGGGCGCTCGATGCGTGGCGCGCCGCGCAACCCGACGTCGTGATGCTCGACCTGAGCCTGCCGCGGCGCGACGGGCTCGATGTGTTGCAGGAAGCGCGCGCGGCCGGCATGAGGACGCCCGTGCTGATCCTCACCGCCCGCGGCACCGTGGGCGACCGCATCCTCGGCCTGAACACCGGCGCGGACGACTACCTGCCCAAGCCCTTCGATCTGGATGAGCTCGAGGCGCGCCTGAAGGCGCTCGGCCGCCGGCACGCGGGCGCGGGCGCGGGCGCCTCGGCCACCGCCAACGGCGATTCGTTCAGACTCGGCTCGCTGCGTTACGACAAGTCGAGCGGCGCGGTGTACTTCCGGGACGACGTGCTCGAACTCACCCCGCGCGAATCGTCGCTCGTCGCCGCCCTCCTCGCGCGGCCCGGCCATGCCGTCACGAAGGAAAAACTCTTCGAAGCCGTGTTCGCGGGCGAACCCGGCGTGCAATACGAAGCCATCGAAGTCGTGGTGTACCGGCTGCGCAAGAAGCTGGCCCCGACAGGGGTGTCTCTCGCCACGCTGCGCGGACTCGGCTACCTGCTGAAAGCCGAATGACGATCGCGGGAGGATCACTGCGGCGGCGGCTTCTGGTGGGCATCCTCGTGCCGGTGCTGCTCGTGATCGCCCTCAACAGCTACAGCCTCTACACCGGCGCGCTCGCCGCCGCCAACACGGCTTACGACCGCACGCTGCTCGCCTCGGCGAAGGTGATCGGCGACCAGCTCGACGTCGACGGCTACGACGAGCGGGCGCAGTTGCGCGCGACGGTGCCGTACTCCGCGCTCGAAGCGTTCGAGGCCGACAACCGCAGCCGCATGGTCTATCGCGTCTCGGACCTGCAGGGCCATCTCGTCTCGGGCTACGGCGACCTGCGCTTCTGGCAGGGGACGCTGCCGACGCACGGTCCGTATGCGGCGCTGGTCGACTTCTACGACGACCGCTACGCCGACCGCACCGTGCGCGTCGCGGTGCTCCTGCAGCCGGTGTCGAGCGCGAACGGCCGCGCGATGGCCGTGATCCAGGTCGCGGAAACGCTGGAGCTCAGGCGAACGCTCGCGCAGCAGATCCTCCTCGGCACGCTCCTGCGGCAGGCGCTGCTGGTCGCGGTGATCGCGGTGGTGGTCGTGCTCGTCGTGCAGTTCGTGACGCGTCCCGTGCGGCACCTGAGCCGCGAGCTCGAGGCGCGCCCCGAAGGCGACCTCACGCCGATCGCCACGGGCGGCGCGCCGCGCGAAGTGCAGCCGCTCGTGGACGCGACCAACGCGGTGATGACGCGCCTGGCCCACCTGCTGGACAACCAGAAGCGCTTCGTGCGCGATACGGCCCACCAGCTTCGCACGCCGCTTGCGGTGCTGAAGGTGCAGGTGCAGTCGGCGCTCCGGGGCGACGTCGAGCCGGCGCAGGCGCTCGGCGAGATCAACGCGACGGTGGAACGCGCGACGGCGCTCGCCAACCAGATGCTGTCGCTCGCGAAGGTGGAGCAGCTCAGGCAGCAGCCGGGCGCCGAGGTGAGCGACTTCGCGCTGGTGGCGCGGGTGATCGCCATCGAGCTCTCGCCCCTCATCGCGAACAAGGACATCGACTTCGAGATCGCGACCGTGCCCGCGCCGATCCGCGCGCACGATTGGATGCTCACCGAGCTCGCGCGCAACCTGCTGCACAACGCGATCAAGCACACGCGAAGCGGCGCGCCGCTCACGGTGCGCCTGAGCGTGGATCGCGGCTTCGCCGTGCTCGTGATCGCCGACAGCGGACCCGGCATCGCGGCCGAGCTGCAGCCGCGGCTCTTCCAGCCGTTTTCGGCGGGCGACGTGATGAGCGGCTCGGGACTGGGCCTTGCGATCTGCCAGGAGATCGTGCGCGCGCTCGGCGGCACGATCCAGCTGGACAATCGGATCGAGCACGGCCGCGTTGCGGGGCTCGATGCCACCGTGCGCCTGCCGCTGGCGGAAAATGCTTCCTGAATGGAACGGCTTCGCATCGACAAGTGGCTCTGGGCCGCGCGCTTCTACAAGACGCGCACGCTCGCGGCCGAAGAGATCGGAAAGGGACGGATCACCGTCAACGGCCAGGAAGCCAAGCCCGCGCGCGAGGTGAAGGTGGACGACGTCGTTGCCATGCGGCGCGAAGGCCTGACGCGGACGGTGGTGGTCAAGGCACTCGCGCACGTGCGGGGCCCCGCTCCCGTCGCGCAGCAGCTCTATGAAGAGACGCCCGAGAGCCTGAAGGCGCGAGCCGAGGCGCTCGAAAGGCGCAAGCTCGCCCCCGAACCCGCGCAGGCCATCGAGCACGGCCGGCCCACCAAGCGGGGTCGCCGCGACCTCGACGAAGCGCAGCGCGGATGGGGCGACCGCTGGAGCGCGTCGGTCGACGACGAATGAGCCGCACGGCCGCTCCGAAGGCTCATGGCTCCGATGTCCGCCGCCTGATCGCGCGTCAGCGCCGTCCGACTCGTCCTTTGGCAGGCTCCTGTCACCACGGGGTCACCCCCGGCGACCATACTCGGTGCGATCGCAGTCACACAAGCCATCGAGGCAAAGGCGACAGGGAAACGGAGCCGGCGAACCGGACCGGAAGCGCCGCGAAGCGGATGAAAAGATCGGCTCGAGAGCGGACGAGACAGGGAAGAACAAGAGATGAGCGAGAACAGGACGGTGTCGATTCTTCAGCGGGTGCCCAGGATTCTGGCCGTCACGGCGGCCTCCTACGGGCTCACCGCCGATGCGAACGGGCACGCGCGACATGCAGCCGGTCGTCCGCGCCAGCAGAAGCAGAAGCAGAAGCGGCGAACCGGCGAGCGAGCGCGCCACGACAAGGGCCCCGCGCGGCCTCTCAGTGGATCGCCGCGTACATGATGCCTTCCTGAGTCGCCTCCGTGGCGGAAAACTCCACCACGACCTTGCCTTGCTTCGCCACGAGAATGCGATCCGCGAGCGCCATCACTTCGGGCAGATACGATGAGATCACCACCACGGCCTTGCCCGCATCGGCCAGCCGATTGATTTCGGCGTGAATCTCGGTGATGGCGCCCACGTCCACGCCGCGCGTGGGCTCGTCGAAGATGATCACGTCGGGCTGCTGCACCATCGACTTCGCGATCACGACCTTTTGCTGGTTGCCGCCCGAGAGTTCGATCACCAGCATGTCCTTGCCGAGCGCGCGCACGTTGAGAAGCTCGCTGAAGCGCCGTCCCACCTCGTCGGCCCGCGCCTTCGACACCGTCCTGAACGCGCCGCCCAGCTTGCCGAGCAGGCCCATGTAGATGTTCCCGGCGATGGACATCGTCTCGAAGAAGCCTTCGAGCTTGCGGTCTTCGGTGATGTAGGCAATGCCGTCGCGCACCGCTTGCCGGCCCACGCGGTAGCGCACGGGCCGGCCTCGGAGCAGCACCTCGCCGCCGTGGAAGAAATCGCGCTTGATGAGGCCCGCGACGACCTTGAAGGTCTCCGTGCGGCCCGCCCCGACGAGGCCGAAGACGCCGGTCACCTGGCCCGCGAAGACCGACAGGGAATTGTTCTTCACGACGCTCGACATGCGCAGGTTGCGCACGGAAAGCAGGCATTCGCCCGGCGGCCGCACGGTCGTCTTGCGCTGGCCGTAGAGCGTCTGCGACAGATCGCGCCCGACCATCGCCCGCACGATGCGCGCGCGGTCGAAGTTCTCCTTCAGGTCCGTCACCACGCGGCGGCCGTCGCGCAGCACGGTGATGCGGTCGGCGAGGAAAAGCGCCTCCTCCAGCGCGTGCGAGATGAAGACCACCGAGACGCCGCGCGCCTTCAGGCTGAAGACGAGGTCGAAGAAGTACTTCTTCTCCTCCGGCGTGAGGCTCGCGGTCGGCTCGTCGAAGATGATGACGCGTGCCTTTTGCAGCACCGCCCGCGCGATCTCGACCATCTGCTTCTTCGCGGCGCCGAGCATCGCGACCGTTGCCGTGGGATCGACGTCGAAGTTGAGCGACTGCAGGAACTGCTGCGCGGAGATGTAGACGCCGCGCAGGCGATTGAAGAACGCTTCCTGGCCGAGGTAGAGGTTCTGCGCCACCGTCATGGTCGGCACGAGGCTCGTTTCCTGGAACACCATCGCGATGCCCTTGTGCCGCGCCTCGAGCGGCGTCGTGAGCGACACCGGCTCGCCATCCACGAGCATCTGGCCGCTCGTGAGCGTGACAACGCCCGCCATCACCTTCGTGAGCGTCGACTTGCCCGCGCCGTTCTCCCCGACGAGCGCGTGGATCTCGCCGCGCTCCAGCGTGAAGTCGACACTGTCGATGGCGGGCACGCCGGCGTATTTGCGGGTCGCCTCGCGAAGCTCGAGCAGGATGTCGGTCACGACAAGGCCACCTTCAGCAGCCTGCCGCTGCCCTTCGATGCGACGTGAAGAGCGCCGCCGTATTCCGCCGCCGCGGTGATGCCGTGGTGCTTTCCGTCCACGAGGCTGTGCAGCGAACGTTCGATGCGGCCGTCGGCCGCGACGCGGAGCACGAGACCATAGGAACGCGGTGGCGCCCAGGGCTTGAGCACGCCCATCTGCTTCACGCCCGCGCCTTGCAACGGTTCCAGGAAGCTCTGGCCCGACGACAGCGCGGGCGCGACCCAGTAGCGCGGATCGATCTGCGCGATCATGCGCTCGCGATAAGCGTCTTCGCGCAGCACGAATTCAACGAGCTGCGTGCGGCACGCGAAGCAGGTGAGCCAGAAGCCGCCGCCCGAGGCCGGGGCCATGCGCGAGGGATAGGCGGGCAAGTCGGCGATGAGAGACCGTGTCCCTCCGGTGTCCGTTCGCATGACGCGGTGGTGCCAGCTTTCGCTGTGCAGCACGCCGCCGTCTTGCGCGAGGACGCCGAATGCGTAGCGCTGGTTCTGCGCGATCATGTCCGCTTGCGAGGTCGCGAAGCGCCATCGCGCAACGCTTCCGCTGCGGCCCTGCGTCATCAGGTCGTGACACCACTGAGCCGGTGCGAAGCGCTGCGAGCCGTCGGAGACGACGAGGGCGTCCTCGCCGTCGAATGCCAGCGCGTTCACGCTCATCGCTCCCCCCGCCGTCATTCCCGCGTACGCGGGAATCCAGTGGCGTTGCGCGCGGCGGAAAGTCGCTGGATTCCCGCTTTCGCGGGAATGACGGCCGGGAGGGGCGTCCAGATGCGCCGTGAGCGTGGAAGGACGGTCGGGAGGGACGTCCGCATGCGCCGCGAGCGTGGAATGACGGCCGGGAGGGACGTCCGAATTCGCTTCGGACGCGTCCAGCCGCGCGATCTCCGCGCCATCCTCATGCAGCACCACGACCCTGCGGCCCTCGAGCGCCACCGCGACTTTGCCCTCGCCCGACAAAGCGACCGCCGTCACGGTCCCGTCGAAGCGCCGCCACTCGGAAAGCGTCTCGCCTTCCAGCCGCCACAACGCCGCGCCCGCGCTCGCATAGAGCTGATCGCCGTTGCTCGCGATGTCGTCCAGGCCGGGCAGTTCGGCGACGACACTCGCCTCGTCGAGCGCGCGATTGGGTTTCAACGCACCGTCCATCACCGGCACCGTGATCGCGGCGCGACCGCGCCCGAGGAGTTCGTCGCGCCATTCGCGCAGCGTCGCAAGCATCTACTGCCTCCCCCATCGTTTCTCGTACTGCACGAAATTCGGGTCCGCCCCGCTCAGCGCATAGCGGCCGATGCGGTTGTTCGAGATCCCGCCCAGGTACAGGTATCCGCGATGCTCGCGCATCGACGTGATCATCGGGTGGTTCTGCCCGCCCAGGTCCCAGAAGGTCTCGAGCACCTCGCCCTTCTCGCTGAACTTCAGCACGCAGCCCGTGTTGATGTTCGGAAACATCCATTCGTCCAGCGGCACGCGCCGCGCCATGCGTTTGCGAAAACCCGGCATGCGCATCGCGAGGTCGTACGCGGGGCAGCGCATGCCCACGAGCGCGAGCCAGTAGTTGCCGTCCGAAGCGAGGTTGATGTTGTCCGGATAGCCCGGCAGCCCGTCGATGAGCATCTGCACCCGGCCCTTCTGCGGACCGTCGAACCACCAGCGCTTGATGCAGCAGCCCCAGGTCTCCGCGAACAGGATCGACTGCCCGTCGCTTGCGATGCAGATGCCGTTCGGGAACTTCAGATCGCGCAGCACCGTGCGCGTGCTGCCGTCGCGCGGGTCGTAACAGACGATACGGCCGTTGCCGCGCGCCTCCAGGCCATCGACCGGCCACTCGTGCATCTCGTAGCGCACCGTCGCCTCGGAAAAGAAGATGCGTCCGTCATCCGCGATGTCCAGGTCGTCGGCCAGACGCAGCCGGCTGTCGTCGTTGATCGAGCTCAGGCTGCGGTTCGTCTCGTCCGTGACGAGTTCCACCTTGCGCTTCGGCGTCACGCGGTAAAGACCCATGCCGCCGATGCACACGTTCAGGTTGTCGTCGCAGTCGAAAGCGAGTCCGAGCGGCTGGCCGCCGATATGCGCGAAGACTTCCATGCGCTCGTAGTCGGGCGCGAAAAACCGGATGATGTCGCCGTGGCGCGAACCCGCGTAGAGGTTGTCGTCGCGGTCGAGGATCACGTCTTCGGGCGCCTCGATGCGGCCGAGCCCGATCAGCGTCACGTCGCGCAGCTTGTTGTTGAGCGCGTAAGGCGTGCCGCTTGCCTCGCTGCAATCCGGCGCGGGCGGCAGCGCATGGTACGTCGGGCTCACGTAGACCTTGCTGATGATCCGCTGCCGGTTCTTCAGCCAGCGCACGTCGATCACGGCCGCGGCGAGCAGCGTGCCGGCGAGCACCATGCGCGTCACGCCGCCCGGCGCGGAAAGCGATGTGAGCCCGTTGGTCACGAGCAGCACGATCAGCGTTCCCACGACGGCTTTGGTCACCGACCCCCGCCCGCCGCCCAGGCTGATGCCGCCCAGCACCGCGGCCGTGAGCACGAGCACTTCCATGCCCACGCCGATGTCGGCACCCGCCGTCGCGAGCCGCGACGCGAAGAAGAGGCCTCCCACCGCCGTGAGCATGCCGCTTGCGACGTAGCAGAGCGCCACGGTGCGGCGCACGGGAATGCCGTTGTTGAACGCCGACCGGCGCGAGCCGCCGATCGCGAGAATGTGCCAGCCGATGCGAAGCCGCGTAAGCATGATGTGCCCGGCGATCGCGACGACGACGTAGACCCACGCCACCGTCGGCACACCCGCGAAGGTGCCGTTGCCGAGGAAGTCCCACACCGCCGAATCCGGCAGGTTGCCCGCGATCTCGGTGGAGTATTCGAGGCTCAGCAGTTCGTAGATCGAGCGGAAGATGATGAGCGTGATGAGCGTCGTGAGGAAGGCGCGCAGCCGCAGGAGGCCGATCAGCGCGCCGTTCACCGCGCCCAGCACCGCGCCGGTCGCGAGCGTGCCCACGACCGCCACGGCCACGGGCCACTTGAGCACGTGCACCATCATGAGCGCCGCGAAATTCGTGAGGGCGAACATCGAGCCCACCGACAGATCGATGCCGCCCGCAATCATCACGAGCCCGAGCCCCAGCACGACGAAGCCGATCTCGCCCGCCTGGCGCAGTGTTCCGGCCAGTGCCTCGGCGGTCCAGAAGTTCGCGATCAGCCGGCTCGATGCGATGAGCACGATCGCGAGCAGCACGACCGGAATCGCGGTCTCCGTCCAGCGCTTGGAAAGAATCTCGCCCAGCCAGTGGTCGGGCCACCAGCGATGGCGCCAGCGCGCGAGCTTTTCCGCGAGCGGCTCGGCCCCTGCCGCGCGCGGTGGCGGCGGGGCTTCGAGCGTCGGGTCGGCGGCGTGGTTCAACGCGTGGCGCCTGGTCGTCCGCCTACTTGGCCGTGAGCTTCCAGCAGCTGCCGTCCCTGGCGGCGTTGTCCTTCGTGAGCGGGATCAGCGTCGTGTAGATGTTCTGCTTCGCGGCCCCCGGCTTCAGGCCGCCTTGCACGAGCCACTTGATCATCGCGGCCATGTTGCTCGCCTGCGTGGGCACGTCGTAGCTGATGTCGAGATCGAATGCGCCCGACTTCACCTGGTCGCACGCACCCTTTTGCTCGCCGCCGCCGGAGGTCGCGAGGAACACCTTGCCCGTGAGGCCCGCTTCCTTGATCGCGGCGGCCGTGCCGATGTCCATGCCGTCCCAGAAGCCGACGATGCCGCACAGATCGGGATGCTGCTTGAGCACCGTCTGCGTGAGTGCCTTCGCCTTCGCGGCGTCCCAGTCGGCCGCCTGGTTGCTCACCACCTTCACCTGCGGATTCTTCGCGAGCACGTTCTCCACGCCCTTCAGCGTATAGGCGCTCGCGGCGGCGGTCGGTGCACCCTGCACGATGGCAATCTTGTTGCTCTTGCCCTTGCACGCGTCGACCACGGCCTGCGCATCGTGCTCGCCCACGTCCACCCAGTCGGCGCCCACGAACGCGGTGGACGGCTGCGTGGAGCGCATGTTGATCTGAACGACGTAGATGCCCGCGTCTTCCGCCTGCTTGATGAGCTTGGCGTAGGTCTGCACGTCGGGGTTGTGGATCACGATGACCGCGGGCTTCTCCGCGATGAGCGCGCTGAAGGCCTGCGCGCCGGCGTTGGTGTTCCAGTTCGGGTCGCGCACGACGACTTTCATGCCCGCGGGCTCGAGCTGCGCCTTCAGGCCGGCGAACCATCCCTCGGCCAGGTCGAAGCCCATGGCGACCGGGATGAAGCCCACCGTCTTGCCGGCGAGCGACTTCTTGTAGCCCGCACGGAACGGCTCGTCGAGCCCCTTGCCCTGGGCGAACGCGGCACTCGCGGCGGCGAGCGACAGGCCTGCGGCCAGCACGGCGGCGGCCAGCTTGCGAAGAGGTCTCATGGTGCGGTCTCCTGTGTGATTTCCTTGGGTCTTGGCTGAAGTGCGCGTTTCAGATGTCGCCCTGCTGGGCGGTTTCCTCGTTGCGCGGGTTGAGGATCGAGTCGATCACGATCGCCACCAGGAGCACGACGCCCTTGATGATGTTCTGCACCGAATACGAGATGTCCATGATCGTCATGCCGTTGAGCATGGTGCCGATCAGAAGCGTGCCCACGACGACGTTGAGCACGCCGCCGCGCCCGCCCGAAAGACCGATGCCGCCGAGCACGATGACGAGCACGACGTCGTAGATCAGCGTGGAGTTGTAGATGCGCGTGGGCATGCTGTTCACCGAAGCCGCCATCACGATGCCCGCGAAGACGCCGATGAGCGCCGCGATCACGTATTCGAGCGCCACGATGGGCCGTGTGGGCAAGCCCGTGGCGCGCGCCGCGAACGGGTTGTCGCCGATCGCATAGATGAACGCGCCCGCGCGCAGGCGCCGCAGGAAAATCGCCACGGCGGCTGCCGTGAGGCCGAACATCACGACCGGCGTCGGCAGGCCCGCGACGCTGCCGCGGCCGAACCACGCGATCGGATCGAGCCTCACGGGCCACTGCACGACTTCGAGCGTGAAAAGCACCTGGCCGAGCCCGGCGAGAAAGAGGCCGGACGCGAGCGTCGTGAAAAGCGAGGGCACTTCGGCATAGGCGATGAGCCAGCCGTTCATGAGGCCGAAGAGAAGCGCCATGCCGACCGCCAGCGGAATCGCCGTGGCGAGCGGCATGCCTTCGGCCACCATCTGCAGCAGGAGCCCCGAGGGCACCGCGAGCGCGGCGATCATCGAGATGTCGATGCCGCGGCCGATCACGACCACCGCCATGCCGAGCCCGAGGATGCCGAGGATCGCGACGTTCTGCACGAGCGTGAGAAGGTTGTCCACCCGGGCGAAGCCCGGCAGGAAAAGCGCGAAGCCGCCCGCCATCGCGATGAAGATCGCGAAGACGATGGTTTCCTGCGTGGCCCGGACTCGCTTCATCGTGGGGCCTCAATAGCTCGGTGCCTGCTTCGCCACGAAGGCCGCGAGCCCGCGCGCGAGATCGTGGCCGCCGATGTGCGCGGCGAAGTGCTCCAGCTCGGCTTCGAAACGCCGCTGCCGTTCGGCTGCGCGCGGCGTGTTCGACGTGAGCGCCTTGATGTGCGCCACGGCCTCGGGGCTCGCGAGCGCGATCTGCTGCGCGAGCGCGTGCGCGCGGTCCATGAGCCGCGCCGCGGGCAGCACCTCGTTCACGAGGCCCCACGCGTGCAGCGTCGCGGCATCCACCGGCGTCGCGGTGAAGAAGAGCTGCGCGGCACGCGCGGGCGAGATGCGTTCGGCGAGCCGCACCGTCGCGCCGCCCGCGGGCACGATGCCGTAGCGTGCGTGGCCGTCCCCGAGCTGGGCGCCTTCGGCTGCCAGCACGAGGTCGCAGCACAGCAGCAACTCGAGCCCGCCCGCGACCGCGAGGCCCTGGGCGACGCCGATCACCGGGACCGCGAGCGATTCGATGCGCTGCATCACGTGCTGGTTGAACCGGAGGTCCGAAAGGAGTCGTGCCGGGTCCGACCGCAGCGATGCCTCGAATTCGACGAGGTCGCCGCCTGCCGAGAACGCGCGGCCCGATGCGGCGAGCAGCACCACGCGCAGGCCCGCGCAGGCGGCCACGGCGTCCAGCCTCGCATCGAGCGCGCGCATCATCCCGCGCGACAGGGCGTTCAGCTTGTCCGGGCGGTTCAGCGTGAGCGTCGCGATGCCGTCGTGAATGTGAAGCATCACGTGTTCCACGGCCCCTCCCCTTCTCGCGCCGGTGTGACCGCGTAGGTTTGCGGCAGCGCGCGCAATGCTTGCGCCAGAGCGTCCAGCTGCGCGGGCGTGCCGCCCGACACGGCCACGTCGACCCGCGTGCGGCGCGATGCGTCGAGCCGGACTTCGGCTCGCGCCTTCGCATCTGGTCCGCAGATGCGCCCGACTTCCAGCCGCACCTTCTCCTGAATCGCGAGGTCGCGGAGCGCGGGCTTGTAGATCTTGCCCACTGCCGTGAGCGGCAGCGCGTCGAGCAAGAGCACGCTGCGCGGCCGCGCGGGGGGCTCGTGCACGTTCGCCTCCAGATAGCGCCCCAGCGCCGCGAGGTCGATCGCCGCGCCGGGTTGCGGCACGACGAAGAGCGCCGGCACTTCACCCGCGTATTCGTCGGGCATCGCGACCGCCGCGCTGATCTGCACGCCCTCGAACCGGTTCGCGACATCCTCGATCGCGGCCGGATCGATGTTGTGGCCGCTTCTCACGATGAGGTCCTTCTCGCGTCCGGTGAGCACGAGCCGCTCGTCGCCGGTGAAGTAGCCCACGTCCCCCGTGTCGAGCCAGCCGTCGGCCGAGAGCGTGCCCGCGTCCTGCGCCGCATCGAGGTAGCCCGGAAACACCTGCGGACCGCGCACCTGCACGAGCCCGCTTTCGTTCGCGCCGCACGCGCCCGGCTTCGCGGGGTCGAGCGACACGATGCGCGTTCGCGAATACGGCGCGCGAAAGCCGACGCTGCCGGCCAGCGGCTCGCCACGGCCCGGGTTGAAAGCGATGGCCGCCGCCGACTCCGTCATGCCGTAGGTTTCGAAAAGGCGTATGCCGGTCACCGCCTCGAAGCGGCTGCCGATGGCCTTGGGCAGCACGGCGCCGCCGGTCACCGCCATTCGCACGCGCGAGACATCCGTGCCGCTCACCCATGCATTCGTGAGCGCGGCGATCGACGTGGGCACGCCGCTGACCGTCGTCGCGCCGAAGTGTTCCACGATCTTCCAGTAGCCTTTCACCACCGGCGCCGGCCGCAGCGCATACGGCGAGGGCACGACCACGTGACCGCCCGCCGAGAGAATGGAAAGCCCCGCGGTGATCGTGCCGCCCACGTGGAAGAACGGGAAGCCGTTGACGATGACGTCGTGCTCGTCGTAGCCGTACACCTGCGCGAAGCCGAAGGCGCCGTGGATCTGGTTGCCGTGCGTGAGCCGCACGATCTTCGGCCGTCCGGTGGTGCCGCCCGTATGGAACAGCGCGCACACCGTGTGCCGGTCGGACGTGGGTTCGAAGTCGAGCGCGTCGGCCCGATGTCCGCTCAAAGCGGCGTCGACATCGGCCTCGCCCGCACCCACACCCGCACCCACACCCGCACCTGTGTCCGCGCCGATCACCAGCACGCGCCTCAGCGACTCCACTCGGCTCGGCAACGCCTGCGCCTTGAGCCAGCAGGCTTCGTCGAGCGAGCGGCCTGGCACGACGAGCACCGTGGCGCGCTGCGCATTCAGCAGATCCGCGAGCGCATCGACGCCCAGGAGGTAGTTGAGCGTGCTCGCCACGCCGGCCACCTGCGCGCCGAGCAGCAAGGCGGGCAATTGCGGCAGCGTCGGCGCGAGGAACGCGACCGCGCCCGCGTCCGGCGCGATGCCGAGGAAGCGGAACATGTTGGCCGAACGCGTGATCTCGCGCAGCAGCCCGGCGTGCGTGAGCGACACGCCCACGTCCCGCGGGTCTTCACTGCGCAGCACGGTGAGCGCCTGGCGATCGGGCACGTGCAGCGCGGTCGCGCGAAAGAGGTCGTGGATGTTGCGCGCGGTGACGACGTCGTCGTAGGGCTCGGCCTCGATCGCGGCGACGTCGGCGATCGTGAGCACCGGCCGAACGGCTCGCGTGGTCTTGAGCGTGTGCTGCCGCATCGCCGCCGCCTTCTTGCTCGGGTTCTCAGGCGAGCGCGGGCGCGAGGCCCTGGCGCAGCAGCCGCTTCATGATCTTGCCGTCGGCATTGCGCGGCAGGGGCGCGGTGCCGATGGTCCAGGTCTCCGGCACGGCGTAGTCGGCGATGCGCGCCGCGCAGAAGGCCTGCAAGGCCGCGGCGCTCGTCGCCTCGCCGATCGTTCGCACGCACACGAACGCGTGCACGCGTTCGCCGAGCACGGAACACGGCACGCCCACGAGCGCCGACTCGACGACTTCCGCGTGCCCGGCGAGCACGCTTTCCACCGTCGCGCAGTAGATCTTGAAGCCGCCGCGGTTGATCATGTCCTTCCTGCGGTCGAGCACGCGCACGAAGCCGTCGGCGTCGCGGCTGCCGATGTCGCCCGAGCACCAGTAGCCGCCGCGAAACTCCTGCGCCGTCGCCTCCGGGTTGCGCCAGTAGCCGGGCACGATCATCGGCCCGGCGATCCAGATTTCGCCCGCTTCGCCCGCGGGCAGCTCGCGGCCCTGGTTGTCGACGATCGCGATGTCGGCGCACGGCACGGGCACGCCCACGCTGTCGGGGTGCGAAGCGGTCTGCCCGCGCGGCATGATGGTCGCGGGCGAAGAGGTTTCCGTGCCGCCGTAGCAGTTCATGAGCGTGAGCCGCGGCAGGCGCGCCGCGATGCCCTCGATGGTCGCGGTGGGCATCGGCGCGCCGCCGTAGGCTCCGATGCGCCACGCGCTCAGGTCGTGCGCGGCGAAGTCGGGCAGAAGCAGGCACAGGTTGTACATGGCGGGCACGAGGATCGCGTGGGTGATGCGCTCGCGCGCCGCGACCCGCACGAACTCGGCGGCCTTGAACTGGCGCATCAGCACCATCGTGCCCGCGCACTGCAGCACGGTATAGAGCTGCGCGACGAGGCCCGTGGCGTGGCACAGAGGTACCGCGACGAGGCTGCGGTCCGCGGTGCCCAGCTCCATCGCGTCGATGTAGTGCAGCACCGAATGCACGATGTTCAGGTGCGTGAGCATCGCGCCTTTCGGGCGGCCCGTCGTCCCCGAGGTGTAGAGCAGCGCCGCGAGTTCCTCTTCGCGCGCGTCGTGCGGCTGCGCGAGCGGCTCGGCCTGCATCAGCGCGCGCCAGAGCTCCAGGCCCGGCGCGGCCTTGCCTTCTGTGGTGAAGCGCAGCCGCAGTTGCGGCAGTGCCGCGGGCGGCGGCAGGAGCGAAGCGAGCGAACCGGCCCCCACGACCGCGGCCGCGCCCGAATCGGCCAGCGCATGTTCGAGCTCGGGGCCGCGCGCGCGTTCGTCGATCGGCACGAGCACGCTGCCGAGCCAAGCGCAGGCGAGCGCCGCGATCACGAATTCGGGGCTGTTTCCGAGGTGCAGCGCGACGCGGTCGCCCGGGCGCACGCCGCGTTGCGCGAGCCCGCCCGCGATGCGCGTCGCGGCGTGGTGCAGTTCTCGCCAAGTGAGGCGCAATCCTTCGCAGACGAGCGCTTCGCCGTCGGCGCGCATCTGCACGGTGGCCGCGAGCATCGAAGCGAGATTGCGTGGACGCTCGACGAAGCAGCGGACGATCCGGTTGTCGAAGTGGACTTCGCGCCGCGTCGCGCGCCGCGCCGCCGCCCCCGGCGCCGGCGCGGCTTCGCCGTCGAACGGCGCGCGTGGCGCCGCGAGCACGCCGCGCATCAGCATCTCCACGCAATGGTCGATCGCGTCGGCCAGGCTGTGCGCGCCCGGGTTTTCGGGGCGGTACCACCGGCCGATGCCGCCGAGCGCGCCCACCACCGAGAACGCGGCCATTGCCGCGTCGCCGGGCGCGACCGCGCCGAGCGCCATCGACTGCTCGATGAGCCCGCGGAATTCGGCTTCGATGCGGGCCTTCGATGCGCGCAGTTCGCGGCGGCGCGGCTCGGAAAGCGGCTCCTCGCCGACCCGGATCACGCACAGCCCGTAGTCGCTCGTGACGATGTCCGCGTACTGCCGCAGCACCGCGCGCAGCTTCTCGCGTCCCCCGATGTCGCGCCCGGCCGTTTCATCGATGGCCGCGCGCAGCGCGTCGAGCCCGCGCTGCACGCATTCGAAGAGGATCTCTTCCTTGGTCGCGATGTAGTGGTAGAGCGTC
>NZ_DASZSE010000022.1:0-32025 GCF_035548915.1 Ramlibacter sp.
CCCGACACCTGCCCCCACACCCGCCCCGACACTGCCTCCGACAGCGGACACCACCGCCCCGCCCGGAGACCGGCCCATCGCGGCGGAGGGCCCGCCGCCCAGTGCGTCTCCACCCGTTGCCGGGCCGCCTGCCGCGGCCCCCCCAGTGCCCCCCGACGAACCGAAAGTCATCGCATCGGGCGTGCCTCAGATCGTCGAAGTGCCCGCGGCGATCGTCGACCCCGCGTTGCGGAGCGACCCGGCGACGGCCGCGGTCTTCATCGAAACACCTCGCACGGCCGCGGGTGTCCTTGCCGAGCGCCGCGACCTGGTCACGATCGCGTTCGAGCCGAACGTGGAATTCACTTTCGACGGCTTCCACGGGCTCGACGGTTCCGCCTCGCCCATCAGCGCGGAGGAACTGCAGCGGCGCCTGCACTCCAACGAATTCCTCCAGGAGCTCGACCGCGCGCGAGACAAGCTGCGCGAGGAATTCGACCTCGACCGGTCCGTCTCGATCACGGTGGCCGGCGTCTCGCTCGGCGTCTCCGTGGCCTACGTGCTGTGGCTCGTGCGCGGCGGCGTCCTCATGGGCAGCTACCTTTCCGCCTTGCCCGCCTGGCGCCTGCTCGACCCGCTGCCGGTGCTTTCGCACATGGACGACGAAGACGACGAGGAAGACGACGTGCTCGGCAAAGAGCGCGCGCGCCGCGGCGATGCGCTGAGAGGCTTCTCGTGAAGTTGCTCGGCACGCGTTCGTACATCGCGCTCGGGCTCGTCTCGATCGTGAGCACCGCGCTGCTCGCGGCTTCGTTCTTCGGCCTCATCCCCGACCGCGCGGCGGCGGTGCGCGAAGGACGGCTCGCGCTGGCCGAATCGGTGGCAGCCGCCGCGACCGCGATCCTCGGCGGCGCCGACCAGCGGCGGCTGCCGGACGTGCTGCAGTTCGTGGTGAAGCGCAACGAGGACCTGCGCTCCATCGGCCTTCGCAGTCACGAAGGGCGGCTCGTGCTCGCGGTGGGCGAGCATGCGCGCCGCTGGCAGCCGATGGATTCGCCCGCCGCGCAAGACAGCCAGGTCGAGGTGCAGCTCTTCGCCGACGGCCACCCCTGGGGACAGCTCGAGATGCGTTTCGCGCCGCTCGCCGCACCGGGCCTCGAGGGCATCGCGCGCACGCCGCTCATCGTGCTGCTCGCCTTCTGCGGCACGGTGTGCTTCATCGCCTTTTACGTGTACCTCACGCGCGTGCTGCGCCATCTCGATCCGTCCAAGGCGATTCCGCCGCGCGTGCGCTCCGCGCTCGATTCCCTCACCGAAGGCCTCCTCGTCGTCGACCAGAAGCAGCAGGTGGTGCTCGCCAACGATGCGTTCGTGCGCCTTGCCGGGCGCACGAACGAGAGCCTCATGGGCTCGCCGGTGGCGGCCATCGAATGGCGCGACGAGGCCGGCGCGATCCTGCCCGCGCAGGCGCAGCCGTGGCTCGCCGCGCTCGAGCACGGTGAAGTCCAGCGCGACCGCCGCCTCACGCTCGTGGATGCGAAGGGGCAGCTGCGCAACTTCGTCGTCAACTGCTCGCCCGTGCTCGCGTCATCGGGGCGCGCGGGCGGCGTGCTGATCAGCCTGGAGGACGTGACGCAACTGGAGCAAAGCAAGGCCGCGCTCGAAACCGCCAAGGAGGAAGCTGAATCGGCCAACCGCGCGAAGAGCGAATTCCTCGCCAACATGAGCCACGAGATTCGCACGCCGATGAACGCGATCCTCGGCTTCACCGAGCTGCTGCGGCGCGGCTACGGGCGCGGCGAGCGCGACGCTTCGCACTATCTCGAAACCATCCGCGCGAGCGGGCGCCACCTGCTTGCGCTCATCAACGACATCCTCGATCTGTCCAAGGTGGAAGCTGGGCAGCTCTCCATCGAGCGCCTTCGCTTCGCGCCGCACGAGGCGATGCTCGCGGCCGTCGAAGAGCTCGGAGTGAAAGCGCGCGAGAAATCCATCGCGCTCACCGCGGCGGTGCAAGGCCGCGTTCCGGCGGCCGTGCTCTCCGACCCCGCGCGCGTGCGGCAGGTGCTGCTCAATCTCATGAGCAACGCCATCAAGTTCACCGAACGCGGAGGCGTCACCGTCACAGCGAGCTGCGAGGCGGGCCGGTACCGCATCGTCGTTCGCGACAGCGGCATCGGCATCGCCGAGGACAAGGTGGAGTCGATGTTCGACGCGTTCACGCAGGCCGACGCGTCCATCAGCCGGCGCTTCGGCGGCACCGGGCTCGGCCTCGCGATCAGCCGGCGTCTCGCGCGCGCCCTCGGCGGCGACGTCACCGCGCAAAGCGAGCCGGGAGTCGGCACGGCGATGACGTTCACGTTCGATACGGGCGATCTCGCGGACGTCGAGTGGATCGACGCTGGGCAGGCGCTTGCCGCGAAGGCCACGGTGGACGCCGTGCGCAAGCCCCGCTGGCGCATCCCCGAGTCGCGCGTGCTGGTGGTGGACGACGGTCCCGAAAACCGCGAGCTCGTCTCGCTCGTGCTCGCCGAGCAGGGGCTGTGGGTCGAGGAGGCCGAGAACGGACGCGCGGCGCTCGACCGGCTCGCCGCGCATCCGTTCGACCTCGTGCTGATGGACATGCAGATGCCGGTGATGGACGGCTTCGCCGCCACGCGCGAGCTGCGCAGGCTCGGCGTGAGCGTGCCCGTCGTAGCGCTCACGGCCAACGCGATGAAGGGCTACGAGGAGGAACTGCTCGCCGCGGGGTGCACGGCATATCTCACGAAGCCCGTGGACATCGATGGGCTCATTGCCGAAGTCGCGCGGCTGCTGGGCGGCGAGGAACTGCGCGATTTGCAAGTCACGGCCGCTCCCGCGGCGGCCACCGAGTTCGCGCCGGAAGCGGCGGCGGAGTCCCCGCAGCTCGAACCCATCCGCTCGCGCTTCGCGATGAACGCGCGCCTTGCGCCGATCGTTCGCAAGTTTCCCGCGCGGCTCGCGGAGCTGCTCGCCACCGCGCGCGCCGCGAAGGATTCGGGCGACATGGCGCAGCTCGCTCGCGTGGCACACGCGCTCGCCGGCGGCGCCGGCACGCTCGGCTACGATGCATTCACGCAACCCGCCCGCGAACTCGAAGCGCACGCCCGCGCGGGCGAGACCGGCGAAGCGGCGCGGCTGCTGCTCGACATCGAGGGCATGTCGGCCCGCGTGGAGGTGCCGCAAACATGACGGAAGATTGGACCGGACGATCCCATGGCAACGAATTCAGCTGACGCCGCGGACGACCGCCCGCGCGAGGCGCCCGAGACGACGCCGATCATGTTCCCGCCCGTGGGCGGGCTGATCGAGGAAGCGCTGCTGGTCGCCTCGCCGCGCCAGGGTAGCGGCTCGCACCGCTCGTCGAACGCGCTTGCCGACGCCGCGATCATGATGGTCGACGACGAGGCGCTCAACATCGAGATGACGCAGGCCTTCCTGCAGGAGGCCGGTTACCGCAACTTCATGCACACGAGCGACTCGCGCACGGCGATCGCGCTGCTGCACGAGCGGATGCCGGCCGTGCTGCTGCTCGATCTGTCGATGCCCGAGGTGAGCGGCATGGACATCCTGAACGAGATGCGCGAGGACCCCTTGCTCAGGCACATTCCGGTCATCGTGCTCACGGGCGCGACCGATCCGCAGGCGAAGCTGCAGGCCCTGGCCGCGGGCGCGATGGATTTCCTTCCGAAGCCCGTCGACCCGAGCGAGCTCGCGCTGCGTCTTCGCAATACGCTCGCCGCCACGGCCTACCGCGATTTCCTCACGCATCACGACAGCCTCACGGGCCTGCCGAACCGCCTGATGTACAGCCGGTACATGGCCGACGTCATCGCCGACAGCGAAGCGCGCGGCGCGCGCGGCGCCGTTGTGCATGTCGGAGTCGACCGGCTGGGCCCCGTGAACGACGCGCTCGGACGCGCCGTAGGCGACCATGTGCTCGTGCGGCTTGCAAAGCGGCTCGCCAGCTCGGTGGAAAGCGAAGTGGGCGGCGAGCTGGGAAGCGAAACGCACCAGCCGCGCCTGTTTCGCTTCGAGGGCGACGAGTTCGCGATCGTGCTGCCGCACGTCGAAGGCGAGGAGATGGTCGCGGCGTTCATCAGCCGCCTCATGGAGGAGGCGGGCTGCGCGTTGAACCGCGGCGGCCAGACGCTCTTCGTCACCTGCAGCATCGGCATCGCGCTCTTTCCGCAGGACGCGCGCGGCTTCGACGAGCTCGCGGGCAAGGCGAGCATCGCGCTGCGCAAGGCGAAGGAGCGCGGCCCGCACAACTACGAGTTCTTCTCGCCCGAGCTGGGCCGCAGCGCCGCGGCGAGCCTGGGCGCTGCCGCCGAACTGCGGCTTGCCATGCGCCACGACCAGATCGCCCTGCGCTTCGAGCCATGCTTCGATGCGCAACTGGGCTGGATGGTTTCGGCGCAGGTCGTGCCCACGTGGCTGCGCGCGGGCGGCGCCATCGCGGGCGATGCGCTGCTGGACCTCATGGCGAGCACCGACCTCGGGCGCGAATTCGCCGAGTGGCAGCTGGAGGAGGTGCAAAGCGTGCTTGCCGCGTGGCGCGCGGAAGGACACGACTGCGTGCCGCTGCGCATCAGCCTGTCGGTGGCGCAGATCGCCCCCGCGGCGTTCCTGCCGCTTGCCCGCAAGGCGGTGCGCGACGGACTGGACCCGCGTCTTGCCATCGTCGAGTGGCAGCGCGTGCCGGGCGCGGAGGAACTCTCCACCTCGGATGCGCAGGCCCTGATCGCGCTCGCGCGAATGGACTTGCGTATTGGCGTGGGGAGGTTCGGCGTCGCCGCGGGCTCTCTCATCGCGCTCGCGCACCTGCCTATCGATCAGGTGCGGCTCGATGCGTCGCTCATGCGCGAATTCGCCTCCGATGCGCGGACCGAAACCGTCGCGCGGCAGTCGATCGCGCTTGCCAAGGGCATGGGTTGGAAGTGCGTCGTGACCGCCGTGGAAAACCTGCACCAGCTCGACGTGCTGCGCCATCATGGGGCCGACCAGTACTGCGGCCCGGTGGCGGATCAGCCGCTCGAGGCGCAGGAGTTCGCGCGCAAGCGCCTCGCGCCCCGCCGCAAGGGCCTGCAGGGCGGACCGGGCGCGCAGGGGCACTGAGGGACGAGGGCGGCCGCATCGGTTGCGGGCCGCTACCCTTTGGTGCATCATCGCGCGGCATCGAGGAGGAGACCTTCGTGGAGTCGTATTCGCGATTCGCCGCGGCCGCATGGCTCATGGCGGCTCTTTTTCATGGCGCTCATGCCGCCGACTGCGCGCCGCATGACCGGCAGTGCCTGGAGCAGCAGCAGCGCGCTCAGCGGGCGGCGCAGCAACAGCAGCAACAGCTGCAGCAACAACAACAGCAGCAGCAGCAGCGCGCGCAACAGGAAGCGCAGATGCGGGCGCAGCGCGAGGCCCAGATGCGGGCGCAGCAGGAAGCCCAGCAGCGTTCCGCCCGAGAGGCTCAGCAGCAACAACAACAACAACTGCAGCAGCACCGAGCGCAGATGGAAGCGCAGCAGCGCGTGCAGCAGGAGGCGCAACAGAGGGCGCAGCAGAGGGCGCAGCAGCAGCAACAGCGCGCGCAGCAGGAATCGCAGCAGCGCGCCCAGCATGACGCGCAACAGAGGGCGCAAGAGCAGCAGCAACAGCAACAGCAGCAACATCGCGCGCAGCAGGAGGCGCAGCAGCGCGCCCAGCACGACGCGCAGCAGAGGGCGCAACAGCAGCAGCAACAGCGCGCGCAGCAGGAGGCGCAGCAGCGCGCCCAGCATGACGCGCAGCAGAGGGCGCAGCAAGAACAACAGCGTGCACAGCAGGAAGCGCAGCAGCGCGCCCGGCATGAGGCCGAACAGAGGGCGCAGCAACAGCGCGCACAGCAGGAAGCGCAGCAGCGTGCGCAACGCGATGAGCAGCGGCGGGCACAGACACCGCAGCATCCGCAGCCACCGTCTGTGCCGAATGGGGCCCGGCCGCAGGCGCCTCTGCCGCATTCGCAGCAGTTCGCCGCACCGCAGCAACATCAGCAACAGCAACAGCAGCAGCATCAGCAGCAACAGCAACGCCTGCCTCAGGCGCACCAGGCCTCGCCCGTGCAGTCCATGCAGCCGGTCGCCCCCTTGCAGCAGGCCCGCCCCTTCGCCCCGCCTTCGCAGGGGCCGCTTGCGCAGCCGGGCGGTCCGATGGCGGTCAAACCGCCACAGGCCTTCGCCCCGCCAGGCGGCGTCCAGGCGCCCGGCACGGCCGCGCCCCCCGCGCCCGCGCAGCCTGCCGCAGCGGCGTCGCAACGACAGCCGCCAGGCCGCGCCCTCGCGCTGAACGGCAACACGACCCTCACGCCGCGCGGCGCGCGCGGCGGCTTCGCGGCGAATCAGCAGAACCCCGACGGCTCGCGCACGGTGATGGTCAATCGCACGACGCCCACGGGCGCGCCTCTCGTGAGCGGCTTTCGCCAGACCGAAGACCGGCGCAACGCAACGGTGAGTCGCCTCTACTCGCAGGGCTATCGCGTGACGCAGGCGCCCGACTACAGCGCGCGGCGCATCGGCGCGGGCGCGAGCTTCTTCAACTACACGAACGGCCTGCGCGCCGCGACGTTCGCGAACGGCCAGCCCTTCTATCGCGAGAAGTACGGCACGCAGCGCCTGGGCGGCGCGCCCGTGCGAATCATCGAGCGCACGGTCTATGCCGACTACTTCCGCGGCGCGCCCTACTTCTACCGGGCGCCTGTCGTGCGCACCTACTACGAGGAACCGGTCTACGGCATCCCCGTGTACGTCTGGCGTCCGAGGCTCTTCGAGCGCGTGTTCTATTCGATCTTCTGGCGGCCGCTCGCGGTGCCGGTCGTGATCGCACCGGCCTGCGTGTACTGCCCTGGCCGCGTGGTGTCCTTCGCGAGCCCGGTCGAAAGCTATGCCGACCCGATCGACCTCATGGGCGACCTGCAGATATCCAGTGCCTTCGCCGAAGGCGCCGTTCCCGTGCCGGCCGACGCGCCGGAGATGGCGTCGCTCAGGGGCGAGCTGGGCGAAGTGCAGCAGCAGGTGCAGCAAGGGCTCGCGGACAACACGGTGCGATCGCAGCTCGCCGCTCAGGGCGCCGACCCCGATGCCATCAAGGCGGCCGCGGTGAACACGAGCCAGGCGATCGACGCGATGACGCCGGTGCAGGTGCCCGAGGAAGTGCGGCAGGAAATCCGCCAGCAGGTGCGCCTTGCGATCGCGCAGCACGAGAACGGGCACATGCCGACGGTGGCGGACATCGCGAACTCCGGGTACATGCGAATCTATCTCTTCCAGGCCTCGGCGCCGCTCACGGTGCGCGATGCGGACACGGGCGACGAATGCCTGCTCAACTCGGGCGACCTGATCCGCCTGGCCGCCCCGCCGAACGGCACCGGCGTGGCGCGCACGGTGGTCGTCACGAGCCGCGTGGGAAGCTGCGTGCCGAAGCAGCAGGTGGAGGTGCCCCTGCCCGACCTGCAGGACATGCTCAACGGCTTCTACCTGCGCGTGGAAGACAACATGAAGCGCGTGCAGGCCTGCACGCGCAGGCCCGACTGCCTGCGTACCTGAGGAAGACGTTTCCCATGGACATGACACCGAAGGGGCTCGCCCCCGGCTCCACCGACACCGCGGGAGCTTCCTCGCGCTGGATCGCGCCGCTGCTGGCCGTCGCCGTGGCTGTAGCGGCCGCGGGCGCGGGCTATTTCGGCTGGCAGGCGAAGACCCAGCGCGACGAGGCGGCTCGGCAGGTGCAGCAGGACGCGGCGGATGCCGAACGCAGGACCGCCGAGGCGAACGCCGCCGCGGCGGCCGCAGTCGCCGCCAAGGCACGGGCCGCGGGCGCGCAGGCTGAACGCGAGCGAGCCGAAATCGCATCCGCGCAACAGGCGCTTGCCCGCGCGATCGAGGAGGAGGAAGCGCTCGCGCGCAAGAACCCGCAGTGAACGCCCCCCGGCGAGGCGCACTTGATGCGGATCAAGCCGCATGCGAGCGGCGGCGCTTCGGGAATCCCCGAAGACGGGATTGCATTCTCGAAAGCGTAGACTGCCAAGCGGTCCTGCCACCGAAATGAAGAGCTGTTCTCGGCCCCGGCCCGGGGCCGTGTGCGAGGCAGGCGAAGGAGACATCCCTCTTGCAGCCGTCGAACATCAACGATCCGGCCTACTTCCACAAGGTCGTCGATTGCCAGTGGGCGTGCCCGGCCCATACCCCCGTTCCCGAATACATCCGCCTGATCGCGCAGGGCCGCTACAGCGACGCCTACATGATCAACTGGGTGTCCAACGTGTTCCCGGGCATTCTCGGGCGCACGTGCGACCGCCCTTGCGAGCCCGCGTGCCGCCGCGGCCGCGTGGAGGAGAACAACGCGGGCGATCCCGAGCCTGTGGCCATCTGCCGGCTGAAGCGCGTGGCCGCCGACAACAAGGACGCGAGCGTGAGGCAGCGCATGCCGCGCAAGGGCGAGAGCAACGGAAAGCGCATCGCGTGCGTCGGCGCGGGGCCCGCGTCGCTCACCGTCGCGCGCGATCTCGTGCCGCTCGGCTACGACGTCACCGTGTTCGACGGCGAAGCGTCGACCGGCGGCTTCATGCGCACGCAGGTGCCGCGCTTTCGCCTGCCGGAGGAAGTGATCGACGAGGAATGCGGCTACATCCTCGAGATGGGCACGCGCTTCGTGGGCGGGCGCAACATCGATTCGATGAAGTGGCTGCTCGCGCAGGGCTACGACGCGATCTTCGTCGGCTGCGGCGCGCCGCGCGGGCGCGACCTCGACATCCCCGGGCGGACGGAAGCCGCGAAGCACATCCACATCGGCATCGACTGGCTCGCGTCCGTGTCGTTCGGGCACATCACGCGGATCGGAAGGCGCGTGATCGTGCTCGGAGGCGGCAACACCGCGATGGATTGCTGCCGGTCGTCGCGGCGCCTGGGCGGCGACGACGTGAAGGTGATCGTGCGAAGCGGCTTCGAGGAGATGAAGGCCTCGCCCTGGGAGAAGGAAGATGCCATGCACGAGGGCATCCCGATCGTGAACTACCACGTGCCCAAGGCCTTCATCCACGAAAGCGGCGAGCTGAAGGGCATGACCTTCGAGATCGTGCGCGCCGAATACGACGCGAAGGGCAACCGCAAGCTCGTGCCCACGGGAGAGCCCGACGCCTTCTTCGAATGCGACGACGTGCTGATCGCCGTCGGCCAGGAAAACGCCTTTCCCTGGATCGAGCGCGACAGCGGCATCGAATTCGACAAGTGGGGCCTGCCCGTGCTCGACAAGGACACGCTGCAGTCGACCGTGCCCAACGTCTTCTTCGGCGGCGATGCGGCGTTCGGTCCGAAGAACATCATCACGGCCGTCGCGCACGGCCACGAAGCCGCGGTCTCGATCGACCGCATGCTGAACGGCGAGGACGCGAAGGTGCGCCCGCCGCCCACCGTGAACCTGATGTCGCAGAAGATGGGCATCCACGAGTGGAGCTACGACAACGACACGTCGCTCGACCTGCGCTTCAAGGTGCCGTGGGCAAAGGCGGAGAAGGCGCTCGCGAGCATCAAGGTCGAAGTCGAACTCGGCTTCGACACGAAGACGGCGCTCAAGGAAGCGCACCGGTGCCTCAACTGCGACGTGCAGACGGTCTTCACGCAGCAGCTTTGCATCGAGTGCGACGCGTGCGTGGACATCTGCCCGATGGACTGCATCACCTTCACCGGCAATGACGAGGAGCCCGAGCTCAGGCGGCATCTGAAGGCGCCCGCGGTCAATCTCGCGCAGGCGCTGTACGTCTCCGGCACGCTCAAGACGAACCGCGTGATGGTGAAGGACGAGGACGTGTGCCTGCACTGCGGCCTGTGCGCCGAGCGCTGCCCGACGGGCGCGTGGGACATGCAGAAATTCCTTCTGGACATGACGCACGCGGGGCCGAAGTGCCGCGACGGCGTGCTTCGTGGCGAGGCGGCGGCAGCAGTGGCGGCGGCGGAGTGAGCATGAACGACATCCAGGCGGTCAACGATTTCGTCGTCAAGTTCGCGAACGTGAACGGCTCGGGCTCGGCCTCGGCCAACGAGCTCTTCGCCAAGGCAATCCTGCGCATGGGCGTGCCGGTGAGCCCGCGCAACATCTTCCCGAGCAACATCCAGGGCCTGCCCACGTGGTACGAGGTGCGGGTGAGCGAGGCGGGCTGGCTCGGCCGGCGCGGCGGCGTGGACATGATGGTCGCGATGAATCCGCAGACCTGGGACGCCGACGTGGCCGAGCTCTCGCCGGGCGGCTATCTCTTCTACGACAGCACGCGGCCGATGCCGCGCGAGCGGTTTCGCGACGACATCACGGTGATCGGCATGCCGCTCACCGAAATCTGCAACGCGGTCTACACCGACCCGCGGCAGCGGCAGCTTTTCAAGAACATCGTGTACGTGGGCGCGCTCTCGGTCCTGCTGGAAATCGAGCCGGAGGTGATCGAAAAGCTCTTCGGCGAGCAGTACAAGGGCAAGGAGAAGCTGCTCGCCTCCAACGTGCAGGCGCTGCATCTCGGCCGCGACTTCGCCAAGGAACACCTGAAGTGGCCGCTCGGCATCCGCGTGAAGCGCGCGGACAAGGTGGGCGAGCGCATCTTCGTGGACGGCAACGCCGCGGCCGCGCTGGGCGCGGTGTACGGCGGCGCCACCGTCTGCGCGTGGTATCCGATCACTCCCTCGTCCTCCTGTGCGGAGGCGTTCCAGCGTTTCTGCGCGCGCTATCGCGTGGATGCGAACACGGGCCAGAACCGCTTCGCGATCGTGCAGGCCGAAGACGAGATCGCATCGATCGGCATGGTGGTAGGCGCGGGGTGGAACGGCGCGCGAGCCTTCACCGCAACGTCCGGGCCGGGCGTCTCGCTCATGACCGAGTTCATCGGCCTCGCCTATTTCGCCGAGATCCCCGTCACGATCATCGACGTGCAGCGCGGCGGCCCTTCGACCGGCATGCCGACGCGCACGCAGCAGGCCGACTTGCTCGCGGCCGCCTACGCATCGCACGGCGACACGAAGCACATCCTCCTGCTTCCCGAGGATCCGCACGAATGCTTCGAGCACGCGGCTGCGGCGCTGGACCTCGCGGACCGGCTGCAGACGCCCGTCTTCGTGATGACCGATCTGGACATCGGGATGAACCAGCGCCTGTGCGATCCGTTCGAATGGGACGACGCGAGGATGTTCGACCGCGGCAAAGTGATGACCGCCGAGGAGCTCGAGGCGGGCCGCGACTTCGGCCGGTACAAGGACGTGGACGGCGACGGCATCCCGTGGCGCACGTTGCCCGGCACGCATCCGACGAAGGGCGCGTACTTCACTCGCGGCACCACGCGCGATCCGTATGCGCGGTATTCCGAGCGCGGCCCGGATTACGTCTACAACATGGAGCGGCTGCTGAAGAAGTTCCGCACCGCCGCGGCGCTCGTGCCGCAGCCGGTGATCCGCGTCGCGCACGAGCCGACGCCGCTCGGCGTCATCTACTTCGGCTCGACCAGCCCCGCGATGCAGGAAGCGCTGGAAGCGCTCGCGGCGGCGGGCATCCACGTGGACGCGATGCGGCTGCGGGGCTTTCCGTTTCCCGACAGCGTGGCTGAATTCATCCGCGTGCACGAGCGCGTGTTCCTCGTCGAGCAGAACCGCGACGCGCAGATGCACAGCCTCATCGTGAACGAGCTTCAGATCGACCCGGCCAGGCTCGTGAAGGTGCTGCACTACGACGGCACGCCGATCACCGCGCAGTTCATCACGCACGCGATCACGCAGCAAGTGGGAAGCAAGATCAAGGAGGACGTCGCATGACGTACATCGCCAAGCCGCGCCTGCACCATCCGACGCTCGAGACCAACAAGGTCGGATACACGCGGCGCGACTACGAAGGCAAGGTCTCCACGCTGTGCGCGGGCTGCGGGCACGATTCAATCTCGGCGGCCATCGTGCAGGCCTGCTGGGAGCTCGACATCGAACCGCACCGCGTGGCCAAGCTCTCGGGCATCGGCTGCAGCTCGAAGACGCCGGACTACTTTCTCGGTGCGTCCCACGGCTTCAACACGGTGCACGGGCGCATGCCTTCGGTGCTCACGGGCGCGAACCTCGCCAATCGCGAGCTGCTGTATCTCGGCGTTTCGGGCGACGGGGACTCCGCCTCGATCGGGCTCGGGCAGTTCGCGCATGCGATGCGCCGCGGCGTGCGCATGGCCTACATCGTGGAGAACAACGGCGTCTACGGCCTCACCAAGGGGCAGTTCTCCGCGACGGCCGACAGCGGCTCCAAGAGCAAGAAGGGCGTGGTGAATCACGACAGTCCGGTGGACCTGGTCGCGATGGCGCTGCAGCTGGGCGCGACGTACGTGGCGCGGGGGTTCTCGGGCAACAAGGACCAGCTCGTGCCGCTCGTGAAGGGCGCGATCACCCACGGCGGCGCTGCTTTCATCGACGTCGTGAGTCCCTGCGTTGCCTTCAACAACCATCCGGGCAGCACGAAGAGCTACGACTACATCCGCGAGCACAACGAGGCCGTGAGCCGTATCGACTTCATCTCGGGCCGCGACGAGATCACCGTGGCCTATGCGCCAGGTGAAGTGGTGGACGTGCGGCAGCACGACGGCACCATCCTGCGCCTGCGCAGTCTTCACTCGGACTACGACCCGACGGACCGCTATGCGGCGATGGCGTACATGCAGCACCACCAGGCGCGCGGGGAGATCGTGACGGGGCTGCTTTATGTTGACCCGCTCGCGACCGACCTGCACACTGCGCTCAATACGAGCGACAAGCCGCTCAACGCGCTCGGGCCCGACACGCTGTGTCCCGGGGCGGTCGCCTTGTCGAAGATCAACGCGGCGCTGCGCTAGGGCGCGCGACAATTTCGAGGAAGGAGGCTCCGCATGGCCGAGAGAACCGTATTCCAGTCACTGTCGCAAAAGCACGTGCTGAGCGTGCCGCCGCAAGGCACCGTCCGGGAAGCGGCGTGCGCCATGGCCCGGGCGGGGGTCGGCAGCATTCTCGTGATGGAGCCGCCGGACAAGCTCCTGGGCATCCTTACCGAGCGCGACCTGATGAACCGGGTGCTCGCGAAATCGGTGGACCCCGACACCACGTCGGTTCGCGCCGTGATGACGCCCAACCCCATCTGCGTCCCGCCCGAGACGACGGTGGCGAACGCGGTCGTCATCATGATCGAGCGGGGCTTCCGCCACATCCCCATCGTCGCGCCGGGCAACCGCATCCTGGGCGTGTTTTCCGTGCGCGATGCGCTGCCGCGTGAAGTGAGCGCGGCGCTCAGCCAGACGGAGTTCAACGAGCAGGTGAACGACGCGCTCGGCTGATGGGGGCGCAAGCGCCTTCGTGAAGAATCGCGTCGAGACTTTCGGCTAGTTGCTTTGGTAGACCCTCCGCGCCACAAATAGGCACCTGGACTTCTTTGTGCCGGGCGACGGAGGTTCCACATGACATCCGCACAGACCGACTGGCCGGTTTCCGCCCTGCAGGCGTTCACGCTGAGAATGGCCGGCCACGGTTTTCCCGTCAGCAGCACCCTCATGAAGCACGACCGGCTCTATGCGCTGCAGCAGCTTCAGCTCGCGCATACGCTGGCCGACACCGGACTGCGAGAGATGGCAGTCGAATTGTTCCGGCACTTCGAAAGGCGGCAGTCCGGCCTCGCGCTTGCTGCCTAGAGTGTTGGCGGCACAACGGTCTGACGGACGGGCTGTTACTCCCTCTCCCTCTGGGAGAGGGTTGGGGTGAGGGCACGCCCCTGCCGATGAGGCCAAGGGGCTTCGCCTCGCGTGGCGAGACGTTCGCATAGTGTTCGCCCCCATGTGAAACACCAAGAATGCATCGCAAGGGAGCTACGTGTTCGAGCCTGTTGTCCGGAGGTGCGATGGACGTCCTGCTTGCGAATCCCAGAAGTTTCTGTTCCGGTGTCGATCGTGCGATCGCCATCGTCGAACAGGCGCTCGAAAGCTTCGGTGCCCCGGTCTACGTCTACCACGAGATCGTGCACAACAACGTCGTGCTCGGCGCCCTGAGCGGCAAGGGCGCGCACTTCATCACCTCGCTCGACGAAGCGCCCAATGGCGCGGTGCTCGTCTTCAACGCGCACGGTGTCCCGCAACGCATCATGCGCGAAGCCGAGCATCGCGGGATGCGCGTGTTCGATGCGACGTGCCCGCTCGTGAACAAGGTGCATCACGAAGTCGTGCGCCATCGCGCGCAGGGCCGGGAGGTGATTCTCGTCGGCCAGGCGAAGCACGACGAGATCATCGGCACGATGGGCCAGGTGGAAGGCGGCGTGCACGTCGTGGAAACCGTCGCCGACGTCGCTCGCGTCACGGTGCAGGACCCGCTTCGGGTCGCATGGGCCACGCAGACGACGCTCTCGCTCGACGAAGCGGCGGAACTCGTCGGCGCCATCCGCGCAAGATTTCCGGATGCGGTCGGACCGAAGACCGACGACGTCTGCTACGCCTCGCAGAACCGGCAGTCCGCCGTGAAGATGATGGCGCCGAAGTGCGACGTGATCATCGTCGTGGGCTCGGTGCAGAGCCACAACACCGGCCGTCTCGCGGCGGTGGCCGAAGAGCACGGAGCGCGCGCCTACCGCGTCGACCGCGCGGAGCAGGTCGACCCCGCATGGCTCGTGGGCGCCGCACGCGTCGGCGTGACGGCCGGGGCCTCGGCGCCGCCGCAGCTCGTGAACGACGTGGTCGCGATGCTCAAGGCCGCCGGCGCGACCAGGGTCCACGAGCTCGATGGGCCCGAAGAGAAGGTCACCTTCCCGATGCCCAAGGGCATGCGGCCGATGCGGTCCTCGTTCTCCGCGCTTGGCCGCTCCGGCCTGGCCATGTCCTCGCAAATGCGGCTGGGAGCGTAACGATGCAGTTCGAACAGACGAGTGCGCAGTCTTCCGTCACCCACACGATCGTCGCCGGCGGGCTCGCGCGGCCCCGCGATCCGGAAGATACGCTCCCGCCGATCGCGCGTCCCAGGTCCGATGTCCCCGACGCAGCGGCCATCGCATTGCTCCCGTTGATCGAAAGTCCCGCGCAGCTGCGCCGTCTCTCGCGCGCGCAACTGCATCAGCTCGCACGCGAACTGCGCGAATTCATCGTGCGCAGCGTCTCCGGCACGGGCGGCCACCTGTCGTCCAACCTGGGCACCGTCGAGCTCGCCATCGCGCTGCACTACGCGTTCGACACGCCGCACGACCGGCTCGTGTGGGACGTCGGGCACCAGGCCTATCCGCACAAGATTCTCACGGGCCGCCGCGATGCCATGGCCTCGCTGCGGCAGTTCGGCGGCATGAGCGGGTTTCCGCGCCGCGACGAGAGCGAATACGACGCTTTCGGCACCGCGCACTCGTCGACTTCCATCTCCGCCGCGCTCGGCATGGCCGTGGCGGCGAAGCTGAAGGGGGAGAGCCGCAAGGCGGTCGCCATCATCGGCGATGGCGCGCTCACCGGCGGCATGGCCTTCGAGGCCTTGAACAACGCGGCCGCGTGCGGCGCCGACATGCTCGTCATCCTGAACGACAACGACATGTCCATCTCGCCTTCGGTGGGCGCGTTGAAGCATTCGCTCGCGTGCAGCACACGCGTCGGGTGCCGCACGATCTTCGAGGAGCTCGGCTTCCACTACACCGGGCCGATCGACGGCCACGATCTCGACTCGCTCGTGCCCGCGCTGCGGAATGCGCGCGAGCTGAAGGGCCCGCAGTTGCTCCACGTCGTCACAAAAAAAGGGCAGGGCTACGCGCTCGCCGAGGCCGACCCCGTGGCCTATCACGGGCCCGGCAAGTTCGATCCCGCCGTGGGATTGAAGAAATCGCAAGCGCCCTCGAAGCCGACTTACACGCAGGTCTTCGGGCAATGGCTCTGCGACATGGCCGCGAAGGACGAGCGGCTGGTCGGCATCACGCCCGCCATGCGCGAAGGGTCGGGCATGGTCGAATTCGCGCGCCGATTTCCGAAGCGGTATCACGACGTCGCCATCGCCGAGCAGCACGCCGTCACGTTTGCCGCGGGCCTGGCCTGCGAAGGGCTGAAGCCGGTCGTCGCGATCTATTCGACTTTCATGCAGCGCGCCTACGATCAGGCGATCCACGATGTCGCGATCCAGAAGCTGCCCGTCGTCTTCGCGCTCGATCGTGCCGGCGTCGTCGGCGCCGATGGTGCGACGCACTGCGGTGCGTTCGACATCGCCTTCCTGCGGTGCCTGCCGAATTTCAGCGTGCTCGTTCCCGCCGACGAGAGCGAGTGCAGGCAGATGCTCACTACCGCGTTCGATCAGGATCACCCGGTGGCCGTTCGGTATCCGCGCGGCGAAGGTGTGGGCGTTGCCGTGCCGCCTGAGCTCGCCTCGCTGCCGTGGGGCCGTGGCGAGGTTCGCCGCAAGGGAAGGCGCATTGCCATCCTTGCCTTCGGCACGTTGCTCCATGCCGCATGCGCCGCGGGCGAGCGGCTCGATGCGACGGTGGCGAACATGCGCTTCGTGAAGCCGCTCGACGTGGAACTGCTGCTCGATCTCGCGCGCACGCACGATGCGCTCGTCACGGTGGAAGAGGGCTGCGTGAAGGGCGGCGCCGGCAGTGAAGTGCTGGAGGCGCTCCAGGCGCACGGCGTGTGCACGCGGGTGCTGCAACTCGGCTTGCCCGATGCATTCGTGGAGCACGGCGATCCGGCGAAGATTCTGCAGGGCGCGGGGCTCGATGCGCCAGGCATCGAGCGCGCGATCGCGCAGCGGTTCTGCTGAGTCGCGCTCAGGCGCCGCGCAGGCGTCGGGGCGACAGCGCCACCGCATCCACGCCTTGCTCGCGCAACGCGGCAGGCAACGGTTCTGCGAGCAGCAGCGACGACGCGAAGGAAGACGCCCCGGCCGCGCTCTGGATGCCATAGCCGCCCTGGCCCGCGAGCCAGAAGAATTCAGGCACCGCATCGTCGAAGCCGATCACGATTTCGCCGTCGGGCGCGAAGGTTCTCAGTCCCGCCCAGGTCGCGGTCGGGCGGCGGATGCTCAGCGTGGTCACCGATTCGATGCGATCGATCCCGATCGCGATGTCGAGTTCTTCCGGCACGACGTCGTGCGGCGCGACGGGGTCCGCGTTGGCGGGTGAACCGAGGAGCTGTCCGGCATCGGGCTTGAAGTACCAGCTTTCGTCGATGCCGGCGACGGTGGGCCAGCGGGCAGTGTCGATGCCTTCCGGCGGCCTGAAGGTGAACGCACTGCGGCGGCGTGGCTCGAAGCCGAGTGGCGCCGCACCGAAGGCACGTGCCACGTCGTCGGCCCAGGCGCCCGCCGCATCGACGACGACGTGCGCGCGAACCGCTTCGCCCTCGGCAAGCGCGATCTCCCAGACGTCCTGAGATCGTTTCGCCCCGACGACTTCCGAGCTCGTGCGCACTGTGCCGCCCGCGCGCCGGAAGCCGCGCAGAAAGCCTTGATGCAGCGCGCCGACGTCGATGTCCTGCGCGTCGCGTTCGTAGAGCGCCTCGTGGACGAATCCGGGTCGCAGGCAGGGCGCCATCGCGAGCGCCGCCGCGCCATCGAGCCGTTCGATCGCGCCGCCCGTCGAGGCGAGGGCTGCGTACGTCTCGTCGAGCAGGGGGGCCTGTTCGCGCGTCGCCACGTAGAGCGCGCCTCGCGGATGCAGCAACGCGACTTCGCTGAAGCCCGCGGGCGGCGATTCGTAGAAGGCGCGGCTCGCGCGCGTCAACGCCCGCACCATCGGCGGGCCGTAGCTTTCCATGAACATCGCCGCCGACCGGCCGGTGGAGTGATACCCGGGCTGCGATTCGCGCTCCAGCAGCACGGTGCGCCGGTGCGGCGCGAGGCGGTAAGCGAGCGATGCGCCCGCGATGCCGGCGCCGATGATCGCGATGTCGAAGTCGGTCATGTACAATTTCCCGTACATATGTCGGAAGGCTCAACCATGGATGCCATCAGCTACACCTCCGCCCGAGCCAACCTGGCCAAGACCATGAAGCGAGTATGCGACGATCATGAAGCGGTCATCATCACTCGCAACGGCGAGGAATCGGTGGTGATGCTGGGCCTGGAGGATTTCAAGGCCCTCGAGGAAACAGCATACCTGCTGCGCAGCCCCGCGAACGCCCGGCGGCTGCTCGCCGCCATGCAGACGCTCGAATCCGGCAAAGGCAAGGTGCGGAAGCTCGCGAAGTGAAGCTGGTGTTCGCCGAGCAGGCCTGGGAGGACTACGTCTATTGGCAGCAGCAGGACAAGCGGATGGTGAAGCGGATCAACGACCTGATTCAGCACGCGGTCCGCGACCCCTTCGCCGGCATCGGCAAGCCGGAACCGTTGAAACATGCGCTGTCGGGCTACTGGTCGCGGCGAATCACCGACGAACACAGGATGGTCTACAAGCCACAAGGGGACGCGCTGCTCATCGCTCAACTGCGGTTTCACTACTGACGCGGGTCGTCATGCCCTGCATCACTGCCCGCGCTTCCCCCGCTCCCGCGCCCGCACCAGCGCCGCTTCGATCACCGACCTCTTTCTCGCGAGCTCCTCGCCCTGCGCATCCCGGGTGAGCCCTTCGAGGTCCGCGAGCTTCGCTTCGGCCTTCTTCTGCAGACGTTCTTCATGCTCCACGGCTTCGCGCGCGAGGCGCACCTGCCGGAATTCGTAGCGTTCCTGCGCCTGCCTCGCCTCGCCTTCGCTCCACGCCCGCCATCCGGTGCGCTCGCCCGTCACGTTCTCGAGCGCGATGCAATCCACCGGGCACACCGGGATGCACAGCTCGCAGCCCGTGCAATACGGCTCGATCACGGTGTGCATCCGCTTGTGGGTCCCGAGGATCGCGTCGGTCGGGCACGCCTCGATGCACAGCGTGCAGCCGATGCACCAGTTCTCGTCGATGATCGCGACCGCTCGCGGCCCTTCCACGCCGTTGTCCGGATTCAGCGCAGGGACGGGCTGTCCGGTGATCGCCGCGAGCCGGGCAATGCCTTCGGCACCGCCGGGAGGGCACTGGTTGATCCGCGCTTCGCCCGCGGCGATGGCCTGCGCATACCCGGCGCAGTCCGGATAGCCGCAGCGCGTGCACTGGGTCTGGGGCAGCGCGGCATGGATGCGCCGCGCCTCGTCGTTCACTTCGACCGGCCGTTCCTGCGCGCCCTCGCGGCCTTGGGCAGCGTCGAGCGCGAGGCGGCAGCCGGCGCCGCGCGGGGACCGTCGTTGAACTGCCGGATGAAGTCGCGCACCTGCGGGTACACGATCTCGCGCCAGCGGCGGCCGCTGAAGATGCCGTAGTGGCCCGCGCCCTCCACCTCGAGGTGCTTTTGCCGCGACTTGGGCACGTTCACGCACAGCTCGTGCGCGGCGGCCGTCTGGCCGGAGCCCGAGATGTCGTCGAGCTCGCCTTCGATCGTGAAGTGCGCGGTGGTCGTGATGTCCTCGGGGCGCACGCGTTCCAGCTCGCCCGTCTCGCTGATCACGTCCCACGTGCCGTTCACGAGCGCGAATTCCTGGAACACGATGCGAATCGTCTCGAGGTAGTAGTCCGCGTCCATGTCGAGCACCGCGTTGTATTCGTCGTAGAACTGCCGGTGCGCTTCGGCCGACGCGTCGTCGCCCGCGATCAGGTGCTTGAAGTAGTCGTAGTGCGAAAGCAGGTGCCGGTCCGGATTCATCGCGACAAAGCCCGCGTGCTGCAGAAACCCAGGGTAGACGCGCCTGCCGTCGCCCGGAAAGTTCGGCGGAACGCGGTAGATCACGTTCGCCTCGAACCAGGCGAAGCTCTTGTTCATGGCGAGGTTGTTGACCGCGGTGGGCGACCTGCGCGCATCGATCGGTCCGCCCATCATGGTCATGGTAAGCGGCGTGGGCTCGCCGCGCGACGCCATGAGCGACACGGCCGCGAGCACGGGCACCGTGGGCTGGCACACGCTGATCACGTGGCAGTTGCCGTAGATGCCCTGCAGATGGCGGATGAAGTCCTCGACGTAGTGCACGTAGTCGTCGAGGTGGAATTCGCCCTCGTCCGTGGGCACCATGCGCGCGTTCTTCCAGTCGGTGATGTAGACCTTGTGGTCGCGCAGCATGGTGCGCACCGTGTCGCGCAGGAGCGTGGCGTAGTGGCCCGAGAGGGGCGCCACCAGCAGCACCACGGGCTGGCCCTTCAGCTTGCCGAGGATGGCGGGGTCGTCCGAGAAGCGCTTGAAGCGGCGCAGCTCGCAAAACGGCTTGTCGACTTCCACGCGTTCGTGGATCGCGACTTCCTTGCCGTCGATGTCGACCGAGGTGATGCCGAATTCAGGCTTCTCGTAGTCCTTGCCGAGCCGGTAGAGCAAGTCGTACGCGGCCGACATCCGCTGCGCGTAAGGCGTCTGGCCGAACGGCGACAGCGGGTTGCTGTAGAGCTTGGACGCCGCCTGCGCGAAGTCGGCGAAGGGCTCCATCAGGGACCGCTGGGTTTCGTAGAGTTGATAGAGCATCGCGGGGCCCGCTTCTATAGGTTGTTGCGGTGCAATATACCAGTCGCACCGGTTTCGTGTAGAGGCGAGGAACTACTGATCCGTTGGTCTCGCTGCCGTCAGCGCCGTGTCAGAAGCCGCTTTCGCGGACGATGACCGAGATCGCGGTCTCGAGCACGCCGGCCAGGAGCGACGAACGTTCCCCCGAAATCACGGCCGTGCAAAGCGTCATCTGCTCGCGCGCGGGGCGCCCCTGCAGGTCGATGCGCACGCGAAAGAGCCCGTCGCGCACCACGCGTTCCTGGCCGCGGTCTTCCGCGCGCGGGGGCAGGGTGACGATCGGCCCGCCCGAGGCCGCGTCCAGCATCGCGTAAGGCAGCGTCGCGGTGCGGGCCGTGTCGATCTCGAGCACCCGCCCCTGCGCCACGCGCGGCTCGCGCGCGCCGATCACGATGCTCACGCTGTCGCCCGGGTGGATGCGGGCGACGTCATCCTCCGCCACGTAGACTTCGGCGACCCAGCTGGTCGGATCCACGAGCAGCGCGAGCGGCTGTCGCGGCTGCACCCAGACGCCCGCGCGCAACTGCGGATCGATGTCCACGAGTTCGCCCTTGAACGGCGCGACGAGGTTCATGCGCGACTGCTCGCCACTGAAGACACCCGCCTCGGCGAGGAGCCGGTCGCGTTCGGCCTGCAGCAGCGCGCGGCGCTCCTCGCCGTCGGGCAGGCCGCTCAGGCCCACGAGCTCCAGGGCGCGCGCGTCGGCCAGGACCTGGGAACGGTGCTGGTTGCTTCTGAGTTCGGGCGCGGCAAGGGAAAAAAGCAGATCGCCTTGGCTCAGCTGCCTGCGCGCGGGCAGCGAGGTGAGCTCTCCGGCGCGCGGGGAAAAGACGAGGTGCTGGCGCCCGGCATGCACCACCCCCGCGCCATGCACGCCGGAATGCCACGGCACCGCGAGGCCCAGCCCGAGGAGAATTGCGATCGCGGCCGCGGCTCGCTTGCGAGTCGAGCCAACCTCGGCCCGGCGTTGCCACCACGCGCGCAGCTCGGTGTGGATCGGCCGCACGATGAACCATCCGACTTCCACCGCCATCAGCGCCAATCCGAGCAGCTTGAAGAAGTACAGGTACACGAGGGTCGCGATGCCGAGGAACACCGTGAGGCGGTAGCACCACGTGAACAGCGCGAACGCGATGAGGCCGCGCCTGCGCGCCGGAGGCATTGCTTCGGGCCACGGCACGGCAAGGCCGAGCACAGTGCGCCGCAGCCACGCGCGCGCGAGATTGCCCGCGCGCTCGTGGAGATTGGGGAAATTCAGCAGGTCGCTCGCGATGAAGTAGCCGTCGAACCGCATGAAGGGGCTCGCATTCACGAGGAGGGTCAATACCCACGACGTGCTCGCGAGGAAGAACATGGCGGTGCGAAACGACCCTTCGGGCGAGAGGCTCCACAGCAGCGTCGCGATGCCCGCGAGTGCCAGCTCCGTGAGGATGCCCGCGCTCGCGATCGCCAGGCGCTGCCGCGGGCTCGTGAGCTTCCAGCTCTCGCTCGTGTCCGTGTAGAGCATCGGAAAGAGCACGACCATCGCCACGCCCATGTGCGCGACGCGAACACCGAAGCGCGTGGCGGTGACGGCGTGACCGAGTTCGTGCAGCGTCTTGGCGAACATGAGGGCCAGCGCGTAGCCGAGCGCGCCTTCCCAGCTCAGGTGGTCGATGAAGCTGCGGCTGAACGTGTCCCACTGGTGCACGACGAGCGCGAGGCCGATCGCGCTCGCGAGGCACACGACGCCGAGCGTCGCCCGAGAAAAGAGCCAGCGCACGTAGGGCAGCATCCGTGCGAGCGTGTCCTGCGGCCGCACGAGCGGCAAGCGGAAAAAGAGATAGTTGTGCAGAAGCCATTCGGCCGGCGTCCGCCGCATCGACTCGGCCCGGCGGCGCATCGCGTCCACGGCCGCGGGGCCGGTGGGCTGCAGCAGGCTGTGCTGCTCGAGGAAGCGCCCGAGGGAGAGGACGTCGTCGGAGTCGGCGTGCAGCGTCGTTTCGTCGCACACGGATTTCGCGATCGCCTCGGGTGTCGCGAGCGACCAGCGCACGAGCATCTCGAAATCCATCCACCCGATGCGGTAGAAGCGGTTCGTGACGGGGTCGTGGATCATCCATGCGGGCGAGCCGTCGGCGTTGGCGTCGGCTGGAAGCAGCCGCAATTCCTCGCGCGGCCGAGGCAGGCGCGCGGGCGGGGCCGCGCCCAGGGTCAGAGCCCGGTCCATTCCCGCACCGCGGCGATGGGACGCCTGAAGAGGTAGTAGCCGAGGATGGTCCAGTCGCCCGACACGCGCGCCGTGCCGCGCAGCCCGATGCGCGCGCTGGAGGTGGCGGCGCCGTCGAAGCGGCCCCGCACGCGGTACGAAGCCACGCCGGCCGGGCTTTGCACCGGCTGGTAGCTCGTTTCCACGAGCGACGCCGCGAGCGGACTGAGCGGCTGCGTGTGCAGGAAAAGGCGGATCGGCGCGCCCGGGTCGAGATTGATCGCGTCGGCCACAGGCAGCCACACGAGGACGCCCGCATCGCGTGGGTCGGCGAGCTGCATGATGCGCTCGCCGGTCTGCACCGGGCGGCCGAGCCAGTCGTTGGCGTCGCCGAAGATGATGACGCCGTCGGCGGGCGCGCGCACCGTGACGCGTTCGAGCGTGCCTTGCGCCAGCTCGAGCTCGGCTTCCTTTTCCTTCACGCGCCCCTCGGCGGCGGCGAGCTCGCCCTTGCTCCTGGTTTCGTCGAACGCCTTCTGCTGCGCGACGAGCAGGTCGGCCCGCGCGCTCGCGAGCGCCCGTTCGGCGACTTCGCGCCGGCTTTCCAGGCCGCGATCGTCGAGCGAAAAAAGCTTGTCGCCCGCTTTCACCGGCGAATTCGGCTGCACGTGGAACGCGCCCACGACGCCGTCCTGCGGCGCGGCGATCGCCACCGAGTTGAGGGCGACGACTTCCGCCGGGGCGACTGCGGAAAGCCGCACTGGAATGAGGAGCACGACGATCGCGGCCACCAGCGCGCGGCGTGCCGTGCGCCGCTGGAAGACCTTCGCGACGAGCGACTTCCAGGGCGTGGGCGAGCGCGTCAGGGCCTGCGCGCAGTAGCCGTAGGTTTCGTGGATGCGTTCCAGCGCGGCGAGCTCGTGCGGCTGCCACGGGTCGTCGCGCGCATAGAGCGCAAGGCCGACGCGTTTGCCGTCGTTGCCGACGAGGTTGCACGCGAGCAGATGCGCCGGAAGCCACTCCTGCCAGCCTTCCACCAGTTCCTCGGGGGCGTTTGCGATCTGGAGCTGTTGCATCCCCGGCTCCACGGGCAGGGCGGCCGCCAGGCGGCCGAGCCACACCGCATAGGGCGTGTCCTCCGCCACGTTCACGAGCCCCGAAGCATGGCTCAGCGCGAGCGAGCCGAGCGGCGTCACCAGGAAGAGCGCGGCTTGCCGGAAGGGCGCGAGCACGCTCGTCTCGTTCACGATCGTGAAGCCGAGCGACTCGGGCGTGGTCGCCGCGAAGGCGCGGCTTTCCAGATGCAGCAGGTTGTCCAGCGCCGGCACGGCAGGGTGCGGTCGCTCGCTCATCGGTTCAATGCAGGGTGTTGAGGTGGGCCACGCCGCTCATGCCCGGCAGGAGCTCCGGATACGGGTGGACCATGGCGGCTTCGATTTCGACGGTCTGGCTCACCGGGTCGACGCGGCTGTTGACCGCGCGGACGCGGGCCTCGTAGGTCTTGCCCGTCTCGTCGATGACGACGTCGAGCACCTTGCCGTCGGCCACGCGCGAGACCATCTTCGACGGCAGGTTCAGCTTCAGCCTGAGCGGTCCGCTCTTCACGAGGTCCAGCAGCGGCTGACCGGGCGTCACGCTCATGAAATTCTTCACGTGCACCTTGGCCACGCGGCCGGCCCAGGGCGCCCGGATGGAGCACTGGGCGATCTGGGCCTTGGTGAGATCCACTTGTCCGCGCGCCTTGTTCACGGCCGCCGCGGCCAGCGCCACTTCGACGTCGCTCGCCTGCTCGAGGCCCTGCATGCGCACGCGCGCCTCGAGCGTTTCCTGCGCGCCCGCGAGCTCGGCCTGCGCCATCTTCAGACGCGCAGTGGGCTCGTCGCAGTCGAAGCCGACGAGCGTCTGGCCCGCACGAAACGGCGCTCCCGTGGCAGCGGCCAAGTGCGTGATGCGGCCCGTTCCGGGGCTGGAGAGCGTTGTTTCGAGTTCGGCGACGAGCAGCACGCGGACCTGGTCGGCGGGGGAGCCGCCCAAGGGCGAAGCGGCAGCCGCCGCAGCCGCCGCAGCCGGAAGGGGCCGCGGCCGTGCCGCCGACGCACCGAGCCGCTGGATGTCGAGGGTGCGCGATGGCTTGAGCTGAGCGGGGTCATCTGCGCGCGCTGGAGCCGACAACGCCGCCGCGAACGCGAGCATGGCCGCGATGGCAGCCGAGGTCTTGCGGATGAACATGCCGCGACTCTACCGCGAATGGCTGTGGCTTCCCCCAGACCAAGGGCCGAGTGCCTCTAGTCCTGAAGAACGAGTGTGGGGCTCGCGCGAGGGCACGAAATCCGCGCCTTGCGCCCCATCAGTTGCGCGTCAGTCGCGCCATGGTAGGCTTGATCGGGCAAACTTCCTTTTGTTACATGGAGCGAGGAAGAAAGTTGTATCTGGTTGAGGCGAGATAAAGCTCAGCAGCTGCAAGTGCTCGGTTCAGCTTGGGTTTTTCGCACATTTGCCGACCATTTCCCGAATCCATCGCAGTAACAAGTTGTGTCAAACCCCGCCCTTGCGCTAAAGTCACGGCGCGCCCGCGAAGTGGCTCGCAAAAAGAGGCGCTGGAGCGACAAGATGAAAATGAAGAGGATTCGCGTAGCAGGTGTTCTCGTCGCTGGGAACATGCTGGCGGGGTGCGCCCAGTTCTGGCCGGCCCCGCCCACTCCGGTCGCGGCCGAGGACATCGCGGCGCAGACCCGGGCGGATGCCGAAGCGGTCCGCCGCGACGTGCAGCCCCTCGCGCAGACGCTGACGCTCGACGAGGCCATCGCGCGCGCGCTGAAGTACAACCTCGATCGCCGCTCGCGCCTGATGGAAGAGGCGCTCAATGCGCGCCAGTTCGAGGCGGGCAAATACGACATGCTGCCGCGCATCGTCGCGCAGGCGGGCTATTTCACCCGGGACAGCGATCGCCTCGCGATCGCCGCGGACGTGAATGGCGTTCCGACAGGCGCGAGTCCGACGGTGTCGCAGGAACGCACGCACTACACCACCGGCCTCGAATTCACCTGGAGCCTGCTCGACTTCGGCATCGCGAGATACACGACGCAGCAAACGGGCGACCGCGTGCTCGCGGCCGCGGAGCGCCGCCGCAAGGTGACGCATCAGCTCGTGCAGGACGTGAGCGTCGCGTTCTGGCGCGCGGTGAGCGCGCAGCGGCTGCAAGCCGACGTGAAGGCGAACCTCGTGCTGGCGGAGGAGGCCATGGGCGACGCGCGCAAGGCCGAGGCGGAGCGGATTCGCTCACCGCTCGATTCGCTCAGGTTTCAGCGCCAGCTCACCGAGAACATGCGCCTGCTCGAGGCGATCGAGCAGGAGCTCGCCACGGCCCGCTTCGAGCTCGCGGGGCTCATCAACGCGCCGGTGGTGATGAACACCACTCTCGTCGCGCAGCAGGAGATGCCGGTGGGGGACCTGATGTCGGTGCCCGTCGAACAGCTGGAGGAAGTCGCGCTCGCTCACAACGCCGACTTGCGCGAGCAGATGTACAACCGCCGCATCGCCGTCACCGAGGCCAAGAAGGTGATCGCGCGCGCTTACCCGAACATCTCGCTCGACCTCGGCGCGAAGTACGACTCCGACCGCTATCTCGTGCATCACGACTGGGCCGAAGCCGGCCTGCAGGTCTCCTACAACCTGCTCAATCTCCTCGCGCTCCCCGCGCAGAAGCAAGCCGCTGAAGCGGGCATCGCTCTGGCCGACCAGCGCCGCCTTGCGATGCACGTCGCGACCGTCACGCAGGTGCACGTGGCGCGTGAGCAGCTGATCGGCGCGCGCAAGCAGTTCCAGCTTGCCGACCAGCTGTGGGTGCTCGACGACCGGATCACGAAGCAGATGGCCAGCCGCGAGCAGGCCCAGGCCGGCTCGAAGCTCGAGCGCGTCGCGGCCCAGACCACGGCAATCGTGAGCCTGCTGCGCCGCTACCAGGCGCTCGCGCAGTGGCACGCTGCCCAAAGCCGGATGCAGGCCACGCTGGGACTCGACCCGCTGGACCGCAGCACGGACGATCTGACACTCGGTGAAGTGATGGAAGCGGTACGTCTTCAGATGAGCCGGGGTCTTTCGTTGCCGGCGAAGCAATGACCGCGTCCGGCACGATGTCGCGACTGGCCGTCGCCTTCATGGTGCCGGCGGCGATCTGCGTGCCCGCCGTGTCGCAAGTCGCGCATCCTGCGGCGCGCGTCGCCTCGCCGGCCGTGGCGATGGATGCCGCATCGGGAGGGGCCGTGCCCGAGATTCGCGCTCAGCTGTCGCCGCGCCGCTATACGACCATCGCAGCGGAAATCGGCGCGCGCATCAATCGCATCTCCGCGCCCGAGGGCTCGGCCTTCCATGCGGGGCAGAGCCTCGTTTCCTTCGACTGCTCGCTGCAGCAGGCGCAGCTCGCGCGCGTGAAGGTGGCGCTCGACATCGCGACGAAGCAGCTCGCCACGCAGACGCGCCTGTCCGAGCTCAACGCCGTGGGACACCAGGAAGTGGAGCAGGCCGAGGGTGAAGTCGCCAAGCAGCGCGCCGAGATAGGACAGATTCAGGTGATGCTCTCCAAGTGCCACATCGCGGCGCCGTTTTCCGGGCGGGTCGCCGAGCAGAAGGTGCGCGAACAGCAGTTCGTGCAGCCGGGCCAGGCGCTGCTCGAGATCATCGACGACAGCGTGCTCGAAGTGGAATTCATCATGCCGTCGCGGTGGCTCGCCTCCGTGCACCCCGGCAGCATGGTGCAGTTCGCCGTCGACGAGACGGGCAAGACCTATCCCGCGAAAGTGACGCGGCTCGCCGCGCGTGTCGACCCCGTGAGCCAGTCGGTGAAGGTGGTGGCCGCGATCGAAGGCCGCCCGCGTGAACTCATTGCCGGCATGAGCGGCCGGCTGATCGTGAACCGGTAGCCCCGCGGGGAGCGCCACGAGCGCGAAGCGTTCGAGACAGAGACAGAGACGAAGGAGTAGACGCCATGACCCGAACCCGCAGAGCCAAGCCCCTCGCGTCCGCCCTTCCACGCGCCTGGGCACTGGAGCCGCGCCTGATGTTCGACGCGGCGGCCGTGACGACGGCCGCGACTGCGGTGTCGAAACAGCTCGACCCGGCCCTCGCGGATGCGACGGCGGATCACTACACGACGCCCGATCCCGCGCACGTGTCGAGGGCGGATACGCCGGTGGCGCTGCCGGCTTCCGTGGGCGCCACGCCGCACGAGCTCGTCATCGTGGACGGGAACATCGATGGCCTGCAGTCTCTTCTGGCCAACTTGCGCAGCGATGTCGAGGTGGTGGTGCTCGGCGTCGGATCGGAAAGCTGGGATGCGGTGACTCGGGCGATCGAGAGCGGGCACGACTGGACCGCGGTGCACCTCATCTCCCATGGCGACACCGGCTCGATCCTCCTGGGGGGAACGCGGTACACGGCGGCCGATCTGCAGTCGCGCGCGGATGAATTCGGTCAATGGAAGTCGTATCTCGCCACGGGCGCGGACATCCTTATCTACGGGTGCGATGTCGGCGCCGGCGCCGAGGGCGCCGCGCTGGTGGCGACGCTGTCGCAACTGACGGGCGCCGACGTGGCCGCTTCGAGCAACGAGACGGGCGCGGCCAGACTGGGCGGGGACTGGACGCTCGAGACGCGCATAGGCGACGTCACGGCTGCCTCGCCTCTCGAGCGAGCGGATGCGTTCGACTCGCTTCTGGCCCTGACCGAATACAACGTCAACGGCCTTTCGATGAGCTTCCAGAGCCCGACGTCCGTGAGCGGCAGCGGCACCGGCATGACGGCGGGCGATGTGATGCGCTTCGGCAGCGTCGTGACGGTTTCGGGCCAGACGCTCGACGCGCTCGTGACCACGGTGTCGTTGCCTGCGGGCTCGATGACCGCCTACGACAATTCATCGGGCAACCCATCGTCGCTCACGGAGCCGTGGCAGCCCAACTTCAATTTCAGTGCGGCAGGCATCGCGACGTTCCAGGTTCGCTTCGTGAAGACCGGGACTTCCACCCAGGTGGCACTGACCAACGTGCTGGTCAACTCGTACGACATCGACGGCATCGGGTCGGGCTCCCAGCGCCAGTTGCAGCAGTTCCAGAATTTTTCCTATTTCGAAGTGGGCTCGGGTTCCGGCTCGACGCAGATCCAGTCGCAGACGACCGATGGCTCGGTTCAGTTCCAGTCGACGGTGGCGACGAACAACACGGTCCTCGCGGCAGACAACTATCGCGTGCGCGTCTTCTATGACCGCATCGAAACGTTCCAGCTCGCGACCGGAACCGTCGGCGCGGGGGGTACCGCGTATTTTTCGCTGGAGTTCGGCCCCGGGCCCAGTTGGACGAACACGCCCATCACGAAGACGATGCCGACGCTCGCGTACAGCACGACGAACTTCGCGGAATCGGTGGCGAACGACGGTTCGATCGCAACGACGGCCACGATCACGCTCGCGCCGGGGACGTTCCTGCCATCGACCACGTTCGCGGGGACGAATGGAGTGGCTTTGCCGGGCGTGACGGTGAGCAATGTTCCCGCCGGGTTGACGGCGAGTGTCGTGCGGGTGGACGCGACGCACGTCACGCTCAGTTTCACGGGCAACGCGACCGCGCATGCGAATGCGAACGACTTTTCCGACGTGCAGGTCGCCTTCGGCGACACCTCCTTCGCCGGCGGCACTCATGCGGGCGCGGTGGCGGGCAGCACACACGGGGGCATCGCCATCGATTTCGCCGACCCGGTGATCGTTCCGGAATCCGCCGGCTATGCGCAGTTTTCCGTCGGCGGCAATTCGGGCACGACGATGACCTTGAGTCTGTCGGCGGGCACGGCCACCGGTGGCGGCACCGATTACGGTTCGGGGGGCACGAACAATCTTCAGTATTTCGACAGTGCCAGCTCGACCTGGAAGGATTACACGACGCCTGTTGCGATGACGAGCGAAGTGCTTCTCGTGCGCACGCCGATCGTGAACGACACGCTGTACGAAGCGAGCGAAACATTCAAGCTCACCGCGACGCCTTCGGTGGGGTCGGCGGCCACCGGCACCGCAACGATTACCGACGACGACGCCGTGCCGACCGTGAGCTCCGTGGCAAGCGCCAGCGCAACAGAAGGCTCGGGCGTCGCGCACACGGTGACTTTGACCAACGGGTCCTATCAGAGCACGACATTCAGCCTGTCGCTCACCGATGGCACGGCCACGGGCGGCGGCACGGACTACACGAGCGCGCTGACCAACGCGGCATTCAGCAACGGCGTGACGATTTCCGGCGGCACGATCACGGTGCCGGCGGGCGTGACGAGCTTCACGGTCACCGTTCCAACGACGTCCGACACCATCGACGAACCGAACGAGACCTACACGCTGACCATCGGTACGAAATCCGGCACCGGCACGATCAACGACGACGATGCGGCGCCGACGGTTGGAAGCGTGAGCAGCAACAGCGCGACCGAGGCGAGCAGCGTGGTGCACACGGTGACGCTGACCAACGGGTCCTATCAGAGCACGACGTTCAGCCTGTCGCTCACCGACGGCACGGCCACGGGCGGCGGCACGGACTACACGAGCGCGCTGACCAACGCGGCATTCAGCAACGGCGTGACGATTTCCGGCGGCACGATCACGGTGCCGGCGGGCGTGACGAGCTTCACGGTCAGCGTTCCAACGACGTCCGACACCATCGACGAGCCGAACGAGACGTATACGCTGACGGTGGGATCGGCCGCGGGCACCGGCACGATCAACGACGACGATGCGGCGCCGACGATTGGAAGCGTGAGCAGCAACAGCGCCACCGAGGCGAGCGACATCGTCCATACGGTGACGCTGAGCAATGCCTCTTACCAGGACACGACGTTCAGCGCTTCCTTGACCGATGGCACGGCCACGGGTGGCGGCACCGACTACACCAGCACGCTCACCAATGCCAGCTTCAACAATGGCGTGACGATCTCCGGTGGCACGATCACGGTGCCCGCCGGCGTGACCAGCTTCACCGTCACCGTTCCTACGACATCAGACACCATTGACGAAGCGAACGAGACCTACACGCTGACCGTCGGCACGAAGACCGGCACCGGCACGATCAACGACGACGATCCGGCGCCGACGATTGGAAGCGTGAGCAGCAATAGCGCCACCGAGGCGAGCGACATCGTCCACACGGTGACGCTGAGCAATGCCTCTTACCAGGACACGACGTTCAGCGCTTCGTTGACCGACGGCACGGCCACGGGTGGCGGCGTCGACTACACCAGCACGCTCACCAATGCGAGCTTCAGCAATGGCGTGACGATTTCCGGTGGCACGATCACCGTCCCCGCGGGCGTGACGAGCTTCACGGTCACGGTCCCGACGACGTCCGACACCATCGACGAAGCAAACGAAACCTACACGCTGACCGTCGGTACGAAATCCGGCACTGGCACGATCAACGACGACGATAACGCGCCGACCATCGGCGGCGTGAGCAGCAACAGCGCCACCGAGGCGAGCGACATCGTCCATACGGTGACGCTGAGCAATGCCTCTTACCAGGACACGACGTTCAGCGCTTCCTTGACCGACGGCACGGCCACGGGGGGCGGCGTCGATTACACCAGCACGCTCACCAATGCCAGCTTCAGCAATGGCGTGACGATCTCCGGTGGCACGATCACGGTACCGGCCGGCGTGACGAGCTTCACGGTCACGGTCCCGACGACGTCAGACACCATCGACGAAGCGAACGAGACCTATACGCTGACCGTCGGCACGAAGACCGGCACCGGCACGATCAACGACGACGATCCGGCGCCGACGATTGGAAGCGTGAGCAGCAACAGCGCCACCGAGGCGAGCGACATCGTCCACACGGTGACGCTGAGCAACGCCTCGGCCACCGACACGACGTTCAGTGCTTCGTTGACCGACGGCACGGCCACGGGTGGCGGCGTCGATTACACCAGCACGCTCACCAATGCGAGCTTCAGCAACGGCGTGACGATCTCCGGCGGCACGATCACCGTCCCCGCGGGCGTGACGAGCTTCACCGTCACGGTCCCGACGACGTCCGACACCATCGACGAAGCAAACGAAACCTACACGCTGACCGTCGGTACGAAATCCGGCACTGGCACGATCAACGACGACGATAACGCGCCGACCATCAGCGGCGTGAGCAGCAACAGCGCCACCGAGGCGAGCGACATCGTCCATACGGTGACGCTGAGCAATGCCTCTTACCAGGACACGACGTTCAGCGCTTCCTTGACCGACGGCACGGCCACGGGTGGCGGCGTCGATTACACCAGCACGCTCACCAATGCGAGCTTCAGC
>NZ_DASZSE010000023.1:0-24986 GCF_035548915.1 Ramlibacter sp.
GCCGGGGTCGCGACCGGGGCGGGCACCGCGGGGGTGGGTGGCTTCGGCGCCGCCGCGGCGGGGGGTGCCGCGGCAGGGGCGGGGGGGGCAGGACGTGCCACGGGCGCGGCCGCGGCGACGGCCACGCCCTTGCCCTTCGGCGAGAACAGCTCGCGGATCAGCGCGAGCTTGGTCGGCACGGCGGTGTTGCTCGCATCGAGCTGCAGGGCCTTGCTGTACGCCTGGCTCGCGAGCTTCGCGTAGACGTCGCCCAGGTTCTCGTGCGCGGTGGCGTAGCTCGGGTTGGTGCGGATCGCCATTTCGAGCGCGGCCCGCGCCTTGTCGAACTGGCCCTGGCCCGCGTAGAGCACCGCGAGGTTGTTGTAGGGCTCGGGCAGCTCGGGGTAGTCCTCGGTGATCTTCGTGAAAGTGGCGATCGCGTCGCCCGTGCGGCCCGACTCGGTCTGCACCACGCCTTTCAGAAACCGCATCTGCGGGTCTCGCGGCTTGCCCGCCAGGTACTGGTCGGCCTTGGCGAGCGCCTCGGTCAGCTTGCCGGACTTGAGCAGCTGGTTCACGTCGTCGTATTCGTCGGCGTGGGCCCCGAAGACGGCGGCGCCAAGGGCCGCCGCGAGGGCGATGGAACGCAGGGTGTGGGGCAGCGGCGTGCGTTGGCGCGTCATGAATGCTCTCGGCTCCGTTCAGGTGGCAAGCCCGGAGGGCGGGCTATATACTGCGGCGGATTGTAGCTGCGGGGCGCGCCCACTGTCTCCGGCAAACTACGCAATCATCGACCGAGAATCGAAGCGCCGACCGGAGAGCATCCCAGGCGAGCCGCGCGGCACCAGACCCACCATGACCTTGCGCATCTACAACACGCTCACGCGTGCATTGGAGGAATTTTCCCCGCTCGAGCCCGGCCGCGTGCGCATGTACCTGTGCGGCCTCACCGTATACGACGTGTGCCACGTCGGGCACGCGCGATGCAACGTCGCCTTCGACGTCGTGCAGCGCTGGCTGAAGGCAAGCGGCTACGAAGTGACGTTCGTGCGCAACATCACCGACATCGACGACAAGATCATCCGCCGCGCGGTCGAAAACGGCGAGCCGATCCGCTCGCTCACCGAACGCATGACGGCGCTCATGTACCGCGACTTCGACGCGCTCGGCATCGAGCGGCCCACGCACGATCCGCGCGCGACCGACTACGTCGCGCAAATGGTCGACATCGTGCGCACGCTGGAAGACAAGCGGCTCGCCTACCGCAGCGACAACGGCGACGTGAACTACGCGGTGCGGCGCTTTCCCGGCTACGGCAAGCTTTCGGGCAAGAGCCTCGACGAGCTGCACGCCGGGGAACGCGTGGCCGTGCTCGAAGGCAAGGAGGACCCGCTCGACTTCGTGCTCTGGAAGGCCGCCAAGCCCGAGGAGCCCGAGGATGCGAAGTGGGAAAGTCCCTACGGCCCGGGCCGCCCGGGCTGGCACATCGAATGCTCCGCGATGGCTTGCTCGCTCCTTGGCGAAACGTTCGACATCCACGCGGGCGGCGCGGACTTGCAGTTTCCCCACCACGAAAACGAGATCGCGCAGAGCGAAGGCGCCACGGGCAAGCCGCTCGCGCGCTACTGGATGCACAACGGGTTCCTCAACATCGACAACGAGAAGATGTCGAAGTCGCTCGGCAACTTCTTCACGATCCAGGAAGTGCTTTCGAAGTTCGATCCGGAGACGCTGCGCTTTTTCGTGATCCGGGCGCACTATCGCAGCCCCGTGAACTACAGCGACGCCACGCTGGAAGACGCGCGAGCCGCGCTGCGCCGGCTCTACACGGCGCTCGACCTCGTGCCGCCCGTGGACGTGCGCATCGACTGGAGCGACCCGTTCGCCGCGCGATTCAAGGCCGCGATGGACAACGATTTCGCAACGCCCGAGGCGGTGGCCGTGCTGTTCGACCTGGCCGCCGAAGTGAACCGCTCGAGGTCGCCCGAGCTCGCCGGTCTGCTGAAGGCGCTCGGCGGCACGCTCGGCCACCTGCAGTCCGAGCCGAAGGCGTTCTTGCGCGCCGGCGCCTCGGTGGACGCGGCGCAGATCGAGCGCCTGATCGAAGCGCGGGCCGATGCGAAGAAGGCGAAGAACTTCGCCGAAGCCGACCGCATCAGGAGCGAACTGCATTCGCGCGGCATCGTGCTGAAGGATTCGCCCTCGGGCACGACATGGGAGGTCCAGTGAGCGAGGAGCAGTCGACCCCCGAATACTGGAGCGAGGCGTGCCGGCATCTCGCTCGCCGCGACCGCGTGATGAAGCGTCTCATCCCGCAGTTCGGCGACGCGCGCCTGCAGTCGCGCGGCGACGCGTTCACGACGCTTGCGCGCAGCATCGTCGGCCAGCAGATTTCGGTGAAGGCCGCGCAAAGCGTGTGGAACCGCTTCGCGAGCCTGCCGCGCAAGATGGTGCCCGGCAACGTCCTCAAGCTGAAGGTGGACGACATGCGCGCCGCGGGCTTGTCGGCACGCAAGATCGAATACCTCGTGGACCTCGCGCTGCACTTCGATTCGGGGGCGATCCACGTCGACTCGTGGCGCGAGATGCAGGACGAGGAGATCATCGCGGAGCTCGTGGGCATCCGCGGGATCGGCCGCTGGACGGCCGAGATGTTCCTCATCTTCCACCTCATGCGTCCGAACGTGCTGCCGCTGGACGACGTGGGGCTCATCAGCGGCATCAGCAGGAACTACTTCTCGGGCGATCCGGTGAGCCGCAGCGACGCGCGCGAAGTGGCCGCGGCCTGGAATCCGTTTTGCAGCGTCGCGACTTGGTATATTTGGCGCTCGCTGGACCCGCTGCCCGTGGATTACTAGCGCACGACCCACAGCCGGCGGCGGAACTGCCCGCCTCCAGGCGGATTCGAACGAGACAAGGAGACACCTTGCCGAAAAGAACATTCCTCGACTTCGAGCAGCCCATCGCCGAGCTGGAAACGAAGATCGATGAGCTTCGATACGTACAGACCGAGTCGGCGGTCGACATCTCCGACGAGATCGACCAGCTGAGCAAGAAGAGCCAGCAGCTCACCAAGGACATCTACAGCCAGCTCTCGCCATGGCAGATCACCAAGATCGCGCGCCACGCCGAGCGGCCCTACACGATGGACTACGTGGGCGAAATCTTCACGGATTTCGTCGAACTGCATGGCGACCGGCACTTCGCGGACGATCTTTCGATCGTGGGCGGCCTCGCGCGCTTCAACGGCAACGCCTGCATGGTGCTCGGCCACCAGAAGGGCCGCGACACGAAGGAACGCGCCGCGCGCAACTTCGGCATGAGCCGCCCCGAGGGCTACCGCAAGGCGCTGCGCCTCATGAAGACGGCCGAGAAGTTCAAGCTGCCGGTCTTCACCTTCGTCGACACGCCCGGCGCGTATCCCGGCATCGACGCCGAGGAGCGCGGCCAGTCGGAGGCGATCGGACGCAACATCTTCGAGATGGCGCAGCTCGAAGTGCCGATCATCACCACGATCATCGGCGAGGGCGGCTCCGGCGGCGCGCTCGCGATCGCGGTGGCCGACCAGGTGCTCATGCTGCAGTACTCGATCTATTCGGTGATCAGCCCCGAGGGCTGCGCCTCGATCCTGTGGAAGACCTCGGAGAAAGCGCAGGAAGCGGCGGACGCGATGGGCATCACGGCGCATCGGCTGAAGGCGCTCGGGCTCGTGGACAAGATCGTGAACGAGCCGGTGGGCGGGGCGCATCGCGATCACAAGCAGATGGCGGCCTTCCTGAAGCGCGCGTTGAACGATGCCTGGCGACAGCTCGCGGACCTGCGGCCGAAGGAATTGCTGGAGCGCAGATACGAGCGGCTGCAAAGCTACGGGCGGTTCAGCGATACGAAGGCCGAAGCCAGGTGAGGTGAAGGTGAGGTGAGGAGCAAAATCCTCGCGCATGACCCTCACGCTCGATGCAGCGATCTCGGCCTGCGACCCGCCGCTGCCGCTGGGCGTCGCCTATAGCGGCGGTGCGGATTCGACCGCGCTTGTGCTCGCCGCGAACGCGCGCTGGCCGGGCCAGGTCCACGCGCTCCATGTCCACCACGGCCTGCAGGCCGCGGCCGATGCATTCGAATCGCACTGCGTGGCGTCGTGTGGCCACTGGGGCGTGCCGCTGCACGTCGCGCGCGCCGATGCGCGCAATGCTCCCGGCGAAAGCCCGGAAGACGCCGCGCGCCGCGCGCGCTACGAATCGCTCGCGCGCATGGCACAGATGCATTCGCTCGCGTGCGTGCTCGTCGCGCAGCATGCCGACGATCAGGTGGAGACGATGCTGCTGGCCTTGAGCCGCGGCGCGGGCCTGCCGGGCCTTGCCGCGATGCCTGCGCGCTTCGAGCGGCACGGGATGCGCTTCGAGCGTCCGTTGCTCGCCGTGAGCGGCCCTTCGATCCGCGAATGGCTCGCCGAGCGCGGCGAATCGTTCGTCGAGGATCCGACGAACGCCGACACGTCCTTCACGCGCAACCGCATCCGCCATCGCCTGCTGCCCGCCATCGAGGAGGCCTTCCCGCAATTCCGCGACACGTTCGCTCGCTCGGCGCGGCATACGGCGCAGGCGCAGCGGCTCCTGATGGAAGTGGCGGCCACCGACCTCGCGGACATGCACGGCGAGCCCGTGATCGCCTCGCTGCAGCGGCTCTCGCGCGAGCGGCAGGCCAATGTCGTGCGCCACTGGCTGCGCAGCGACCATGACGAAGCCGCGAGTTCGGCGCAGCTCGAGGAACTGCTGGACCAGGTTGCCGCGTGCACCACTCGAGGCCACGGGCTGCGCATCCGGGTCGGGCGCGGCTGGGTGATGCGGGCGGGGGAGCGGCTCGCGTTCGTCCGCGAGGCGTGAAGACGGGGGAGTTGTCACTGTCGAGTAACAGCCCGACAATGTCCGCACCCGGTATTCGGAAGACGGAGCATCCCCATGGACTTGCTGGCCCGCATCTTCGGCAAACGTGCGGCGCCGCCGTCGCGCCATCATTCCGAACTCGGCTCCACCCATTCGCAGTCGCCGTCGATGCATCCGCAGCAGCCGAAGGCACCCGACACGGCGGCCACGGCGACGAGGCGCGAGCTCCTGAAGGTCGTGCTGCGCGACACCTTGCGCCGGCAGGGCATTCCCGCGGAGTGGGTCGCGGCCGAAGTCTTCACCGCGACTTCGCGTTCGCGCAACGACTCGGGGCTGCACTGGCGGCTCGTGCTGAGGCACTGGGATGCTCGGCTGCCGAATCACCTGGTCGCACTGCAGAATGCGCTGGTCGCGCGGGCGCTCGCGATCGATCCGATGGCGCACGAGTGGCTGATGGGCGTTTCGTGGCAGTTCGCGCTGCAGGACGAGTCGCAGTGTCCGGCGCTGCCGCATCCGGGGTCGTGGACTTCGACGCCGCGCGAGCAGGCTGTCGTACCGCAACCGGTACCGCAGGAAGCGGCCGCGTCGGGCGACGTGATCGCGGGTCCGGTGAGCGTGGAGAAGCATTCGTCGGACGTGAAGGCGGACCTCGAGCGTTTGATGAGCGAGCTCGATGCGCAATACCAGAACGGGCCGCAACCGTCGTTCGCGAAGACGGAGCCGTCGTCGCTCTGAGACGGCCGGCCGGCGGGGCCGCGATGACCTGACCGCGATGTCTTAAAATCCGCAGTTCCTCTCCCCCGCGCGCCTTCTCGGCGCGCGCACTCCATCTTCCAATGGCATTGATCGTTCACAAATACGGCGGCACGTCCATGGGCTCGACCGAGCGCATCAGGAACGTCGCCAAGCGCGTGGCCAAGTGGTCGCGCGCGGGCCACCGCATGGTGGTCGTCCCGAGCGCCATGAGCGGCGAAACCAACCGGCTGCTCGGCCTCGCGAAGGAAGTGTCGCCCGAGCGGGTGACCGACGCCGTCCAGCGCGAGCTCGACATGCTCGCTTCCACCGGCGAGCAGGTGTCCGTGGGGCTGCTCGCGCTCGCGCTGCAGGCCGAAGGACTCGATGCGGTGAGCTACGCGGGCTGGCAGGTGCCGGTGCGCACCAACAGCGCCTACACGAAGGCGCGTATCGAATCCATCGAGGACAAGCGCATCCGCGCCGATCTCGATGCGGGCAAGGTCGTGATCATCACGGGCTTCCAGGGCGTGGACGACAAGGGCCACATCACGACGCTCGGGCGCGGCGGCAGCGACACGTCCGCTGTGGCCGTGGCGGCGGCGCTGAAGGCCGACGAGTGCCTCATCTATACCGACGTGGACGGCGTCTACACGACCGACCCGCGCGTGGTGCCCGAGGCGCGGCGCCTCGCGACCGTGAGCTTCGAGGAGATGCTCGAAATGGCGTCGATGGGCTCGAAGGTGCTGCAGATTCGCTCGGTGGAATTCGCGGGCAAGTACCGTGTGCCGCTGCGCGTGCTGTCGAGCTTCACGCCGTGGGACATCCCGCTCGACGAGGAGGCCGCATCCGGCACGCTGATCACTTTTGAGGAAGACGAGAAAATGGAACAGGCCGTGGTTTCGGGCATCGCGTTCAATCGCGACGAGGCGAAGATTTCGATCCTGGGCGTGCCCGACAAGCCGGGCATCGCGTTCCAGATCCTGGGGGCCGTGGCCGACTCGAACATCGAAGTGGACGTGATCATCCAGAACGTGAGCCACGACGGCAAGACCGACTTCAGCTTCACCGTGCACCGCAACGACTATGCGCGCACGATCGACGTGCTGAAGTCGAAGGTGCTGCCTTCGCTCGGCACCGAGCGGCTGGAGGGCGACACGCGCATCTGCAAGGTGTCGATCGTGGGCATCGGCATGCGCAGCCACGTGGGCATCGCGAGCAAGATGTTCCGGGCGCTGTCGGAGGAGGGCATCAACATCCAGATGATCTCCACGAGCGAGATCAAGACGTCGGTCGTGATCGACGAGAAGTACATGGAGCTCGCGGTGCGGGCGCTGCACCGGGCGTTCGACCTGGACCAGCCGGCCTGAGGCGGGCATCGGCCGTCGTGCTTGCGCGAACGCCGCGCCCGCTTGAGCAGCGCCGAGTGCGGCGCGCGCGCAGGCGGGCGTGCCGCAGCCCATCGGCGACCCTGACGGCTTCGGGCTCATCGCTCGCTGCGCTACGCGACAAGCCCGAACCGTAAAGGGATCGCCGACGGGCCACGGCACGCCCACCTGCCGGTCGGCGGCACTCCATCGCTGTTCGAGCGCCACGACGTCGCCGGCCCCGGGGCGGACCCTTTCCGCCATCCCCGCGAAGGCGAAACGTCACCGTCATTCCCGCGAAGGCGAATAACCCCCGTCATTCCCGCGAAGGCGAAAACATCACCGTCATTCCCGCGAAGGCCAATAACCCCCCGTCATTCCCGCGAAGGCCAATAACCCCCCCGTCATTCCCGCGAAGGCGGGAATCCAGCGTCGTTCCTCCGAAGATCATCATCGTCGTCGCGAAGGCGAGTACCCTGCGAAGGCGGGAGGCGGGAATCCAAGGCGTTGCCTCGCAACGGGTCAACTCTCGAGGCATCGCAAGGTCGAATGCCGACGGCTTGAGGCATAATCATCCTCCTCGCGGAGCGGTGACCGAGTGGCCGAAGGTGCTCCCCTGCTAAGGGAGTATGTGGGCAAAAACCTGCATCCAGGGTTCGAATCCCTGTCGCTCCGCCACATGGCTGAGGCCCCTGAAGAACCAGGGGCCTTTGTCTTCCAGACGCCGGCCGGCGCAGCCCACAGGCCACGGCGATGACGAGCGGGTGATCATGCAGCCGCTGGGTTGCACGCCGCCGCCCCGCCGCCCCCCAAACCACGCACGAAAGCGACTCACACGAATGCCATCGACGAGCGCCTTGCTGATCCTGCTGGTGTGTTTCGCAGCAGCGTTCCTCGTCGCGCGCGTGGCGGCCAAGTGGTTCGGCCGGCGCCGTCGGCCCGCCGCGCGATCCGCGCATTCCACAGAGGAATCCCGCCAGGTCCGCCGCGCCCGCGAGCGCAAAGAGCGGAGCTGAACGGCTGAGGTCCCGGCAAGTGGTGCAAGTCTTCGATCGATTGCGCGGCAAGGCGCGTCGGGCGTAGCCCGAAATCGAAGGCGACTCGCCTTATCCGCGCGCGGGCTCGGCGACCGTTCCAGCTGGCAGCTTCAGCGCGCAGCGGCTGACCGGAATCCGGAACTGTCGTAGGCACCACGATCTCCTGAGTCGCATCGAGGGAGTCCAAAGGACGCATGCACGCATCGCGTCGCAGAGGTCTTCGCGGCGGTGAGCATCACCGGAGCACCTGACCGGATGGCGGACAGGAAATTGTCAGCCCTCGGACCGGCGCGAGGGCGCGGACGGACCCTATGTCGCCCGCGAGCCTCGCGCCTCATCAGCGACAGAGGCCAGTGTGCGCGTCGCCATTCTCCTCTCAACTCGCCTGCACCGAGCCTCGCCGCAGCCCAGTGAATACCTTTTTCGATGGGGGAAACCCCATTGCCCGACACAGCACGAGTTCTGAACAATACATGTGAAATGTTAGTCCGGATTCCGGACACGTAGAAACAGAGGCACCGATGCGAGGTGCATGGATTTGGAGTGATTCGACGATGCCTCAGGCAAGCAGCCAGCCAGGACAGGACAACAGCAACGAACGTGTGGCGGGTCTGCGCGACTTCGTCGAGCGCGTCGCGCGGTATTCGCAGCAGGTCAACTTCCGCCGCTATGAGAACTGGGAGAACGGCATCCTTGCCGACGGACTGCGGGCGACGGGGCAGGCAGCCTGCGAGGCGGCAGCCGCAAAGGTCTATGAGCACGCCCTGCAGACCCAGGACAGTGCCGGCCAGCTCGCATTCAACCTGATCGTTCCAGGCGAGGCCGGCAACTCAGTGGACCGCTGGAGCGGCAAGAAGACCATCACCGGCGCGACGCACTCGGCGGTGCTCGGACCCGGCGTTCTGCACTTGTACCGGCGCTTGGGCAATGCCTCGCATCTCGATGCCGCACGGCGCCAGGCCGAGTACCTGCGGCAACTGCCGCGCACCCGCAATGGGGGCATCGCACATCGCGAGGAAGGCCGCGAGCTGTGGGTCGATTCGATGTGGTTCGTGATCCCGTTTCTCGCCGAGTTCGGGGCAATGAGCGGCGAGGCCTGGGCGCTGGAAGACAGCGCGCTGCAGATCCGCGCCCACGCACAGAAGCTGCGCGACGCGGAGATCGGCCTGTTTCGCCACATCTGGTGCGAGACGCCCAACTTCTATCCCCAAAGCACCTTCTGGTCCCGAGGCAACGGCTGGGTGATCGCGAGCTTCGTCGACGCGTATCCCTTCTTCGCCGACAAGGACCCCATCCGCGGCGAGCTTGCCGCCCTCGTGCGCGGCATGGCCGACGCGCTGCTGCCCTTGCAGGACGCAAGCGGCTTCTGGCGCAACACGCTGGACGACCGGCTCACCCCCATGGAGTCGTCCGGCACGATGATGTTCGCCTACGCATTGAAGAAGGCGCTCGACCTCGGAATGCTCGACGGCAGTGCCTACCGGGACGCCGCTTTTCGGGCGATGCGTGCGGCCTGCCTCGCGGTCAATGACGAAGGCGGCGTCGAATACGTGACTCTGCCTCCGGGCGGCCCGGGCGCCAAGCTGGGCGTCGCGCCTTATGGCCAGGGCTGGTTCCTGCTTGCAGCCAGCCGCTTCGCTTCGGCGGAGTGAGGCTGCAACCTGCCCGCAAGATGAACATCGCCCGCATGAAGCCCGGCCGCGTTCTGCGTCACGCCGCCATCGGCGTGCTGCTGCTGTGGATCCTGTTGCCGCTCGTCTACCTCTTCATGACATCGGTGAAGCCCGGGAGCCTGCTGCTGGAAGTGCCGCCGCGGCTCTGGTTCACGCCCACCGCCGACAACTACGACAAGGTGCTGCAGGCCGAGTCGCTGCTCAAGTACGTAGGCAACAGTCTCTTGGTGGCAATCCTGTCGACGCTCGGTTCGGTGGTGCTGGGATCGATGGCCGCGTTCGCGTTCGTGCATTTCAGCTTCCGGTTCAAGAAGGGCATCCTCTTCGGTGTGCTCATGACGCGGATGTTTCCGCCGGTCACCACGCTGATCCCGATCTCGATCGCGATCGGCAGGATGGGGCTCACCGATACGCGCACGGCCCTCGTGCTGCCCTACATCGCGTTCCAGATCCCCATCGTGCTGTGGATCATGATGGACTTCATTCGCCAGATCCCGCGCGAGCTGCAGGAAAGCGCGCTCATCGACGGCTGCTCCACCTTCGGCCTGTTCTGGCGCATCGTGATGCCGCTCGCCGCGCCCGGCCTCATCGCGAGCGGGATCCTCGCCTTCATCTACAACTGGAACGAACTGCTGTTCGCTCTGGTGCTGACATCGGTGGACGCCAAGACGCTGCCGGTGGCACTGATCGCCTACACCGAATCCGAGGGGATGCTGCAGTGGGGTTCGGTGTCGGTACTCGGCATGGTGACCCTCCTGCCTGTGCTGGTGTTCTTCCTCGCACTCAACCGCTTCCTGGTGCAGGGCCTCATGGCCGGCGCCGTGAAGGGGTGAGACATGCGCGAGCAGTCCGGGTCGCGTCCAACTAGTACGGAGATGACAAGATGATCGATGAAACTACCCCCAACCGCCGACAGGTGCTCACGAACATCGCCGCTGCCGCTGCAGCGCTTGCGGTTCCCGGCGCCGCGATGGCTCAGAAGAAACCCTTCGAAGGCACGACGCTGAACGTCGCCTGCATCAAGTGGGACTTCATGGAGACTTTGTTCGGCCGCTACGCGAAGCCGATCGCCGACGAGCTCGGCATCAATCTGCAGGTGAGCTGGTACACCTACGACGGCCACCGCAACAAGATCGTGCAGGACGTCATGGCCAACGCGACGACCTGGGACATCGTGTACGTCGATGGCAAGCAGGTGCCCGAGTTCGCCAACATCCACGCCCTCGAGCAGCTCGAGCCACTCATCGCGAAGACGAAGCTGGACTTCGGCCTCAACGACTTTTTCAAGACGGCGCTCGATCATTCGAAGGTCGACGGCAAGCTGTACAGCATTCCCTTGCTGGCGGACCCCAACGGCCTCGTCTACCGCAAGGACCTGTTCGCGCATGCCGGCGAGCGTGCGGCCTTCAAGGCGAAGCACGGCTACGACCTGGGGGTGCCGCAGACCTACAAGCAGTTCATGGACATCGCTCAGTTCTTCACGCGCAAGACGGGCGAGAAGCTGGCGGGCGAGACGCTCACGGCGGACTTCTACGGCGCCTCCCATTCCAACAAGGCGGGCGACTTCCTCTGGCACGACTACATCTCCTACATGGAGGCCTTCGGCGGTCGCCTCTACGACCCGAAGACGATGGTGCCCACGTGGAATTCACCGGAAAACAAGGCGGCCGGCAAGTACTACGTCGAACTCGGCAAAACACTCCCGCCCGGCCACGTCAACATGACCAGCGGCGAGTCGATGACGCAGTTCGACAAGGGACGCGTCGCGATGATCATCGAGTTCTACAGCCGCACGCTCTTCCTCGGGGATCCCAAGAACTCTTCGATCGCAGGGAAGTTCGACTACGCCTTGCTGCCCACCGAGAAGCCGCAGTTCCCGCACGCCACCATCGTGTCGATGAACTCGATCGGCGTCTACTCAAAGAGCAAGAACAAGGAAGCCGCCGCCACGATGCTCCAGCGCCTCACCAGCAAGCAGGTCGCGCTGCAATGGGCCGTGCACGAGCCCGACAGCCTCTTTCGCGCCGGCAATCCGCTGTTCCCGAAGGCTTCGGTGTTCAACGACGAGCGCGTGCTGAAGAAGTTTCCGGCGCTCAAGCTGGTGGCGCACACGCTGGAAGGCAAGGATGTCGACGCCTTCGATCACCCGCGCCTGCCCGAATATGCCGAGGCCATCGACATCTGCGCCAACAGCCTGTCGCAGGCCTTCGCCGGCAAGCCGGTGGACGCGACCTTCGACGAGGCGCAGGCGAAGATGGTGCAGCTGTTCAAGCGCTCCGGGTACGTGAAGTAAGGACCCCGGCATGTCGGCGATCTCCCTCGGCGGCGCGGCGGCGCTGCGGCGCGAGGCTCCTCGTTCGCGCTGGCGCGTTGCGCTCGTCGCGTTCGCGGCGCCCCCGCTCGCCTACCTCGTGCTCTGGAAGATCGTCCCGCTGCTCTACACGATCTACCTGAGTTTCACGGCCTGGAACCCGCTGCGGCGGCCGCAGCCGCTTTTCATCGGCATTGCCAATTACGTGCAGGCCTTCGAAGACACGCAGTTCCTCCAGGCCCTGCTGCGCACGCTTCTCTTCACTGCCGGCGCGAGCGTGCTGGAGCTGATGCTCGGATTGGGCTTCGCGCTGCTGCTGGACGCGAAGATTCGCGGCGGAAGCTTCATTCGCAGCCTGGTGCTGCTGCCGATCGTGATCGCACCCGCCGTCGTCGGGACGATCTGGTACATGCTGTTCCACGACACCATCGGGCCGATCGCCTGGCTGAGCCGCGCGGTCGGACTGGATATCGGCTGGCTGCGCGACCCGAACATCGCGATGTTCAGCATCCTGCTGACGGACCTGTGGCACTGGACGCCCTTCATGTTCCTGATCCTGCTGTCCGGCCTGCAGGTGATCCCGCGCGAACTCTACGAAGCGGCCGCGATGGACGGCGCCGGCGCGTGGGCCACCTTTCGCCACGTCAAGCTGCCGCTGCTCAAAGCCGCGATGCTCGGCGCCCTGGTACTTCGATCGATGGATGCGTTTCGCATCTTCGACGAAATCATGCTGATGACGGGTGGCGGTCCCGGCGACGCGACCACCACGACCAGCGTGCTGATCTACCGCAACGCCTTCAAGGCATTCCAGCTCGGTTACTCGAGCGCTCTCGTGGTGGTGCTCCTCGTCGTCACCGCCGTTCTCTACCTGGCCTACATGCGGCTCGTGCAGACCGACGGTTCCGTCGCTGCGTCCGCCAAACCCCGAACCACCGAAACCAAATGACATTCGATCGACTGCCCGAACTCGCCGCCCGTGCGGCGGACTACATCTGCGCCCAGAACCCCCTGCGCTACGAGAACTGGGAAAACGCCTGCAATGCGGGCGGCCTCGTCAGCCTCGATGCCGCGCGCTACGCGGACAAGGTGAAGGAAATCGCCGACTACGCCGTGCGCATGCAGGCGAGCGATGGCCAGCTCGCCTACGGCCTCATCGTGCCCGGCGATCCCGCCAACGTGGTGGAGAAGTGGACCGGCGCCGGCACCATCACCGGCACCGTGCACGCGGCAACTTTGGGCCCGGTGGTCCTGCGGCAGTACGAAGTGAGTGGCGAGTCGCGCTATCTCGACGCGGCCAAGCTGCAGTTCGCCTACATGATGCGCGTGGGCCGCACCCGCGACGGCGGCATCGTGCATCGCGAGGAAGCCCCTGAACTCTGGCTCGATACCGTCTGGTTCGTCGCGCCTTTCCTCGCGAAGTACGGGCTCGTCACGGGCAATGGAGACGCGGTCGACGATGCGGTGCGCCAGATCGACGTGCACGTGGAGCATCTGCTCGATCCGAAGAGCCACCTCCTGCGCCACATCTGGTGCGAGACGCCCGACCACATCCCGCAGAGCATGTACTGGGCGCGCGGCCATGGCTGGGTGGTGGCCGCGGTGGCCGACATCTGGGAGATGCTGCCGGCCGAGCATCGCGGCCGCGCCTCCATCTCGCGGCTGCTCGGTACGCTGCTGCCGGCGCTCGTGAAGCTGCAGGACCGCACGGGGCTGTGGCGCAACATCATGGACGACAAGCGTTCGCCGCTGGAGGCTTCCGGCACCCTGATGTTCGCGTACGGCATTCGCAAGGCGCTGGACCTCGGCATCGTCCAGGGCGCTGGGTATGCCGACGCCGCGCGGCGTGCGATGGAGGCCGTCATGCCCTTCGTTGGCACGGACGGCGCCGTGAGCCTGGTGGCCCTGCCTCCGGGCGGTCCTCGCGCGCGCCTGGGCGTCGCTCCGTACGGCCAGGGCTGGTTCGCCGCGGCCGCGGGGCGCTTCCTCGCGAGCGCCCGCTGACCGGAGCCAAGGCAGGAAAGCCGGGAATCGCGAGCTCAGCCCCGAAGTGACTCGCGCCAATCCCGAGCGGCTCCCGCCAGCAGGTCCACGTCGAACGGCGTGGTCAGCAACTGGAAGCCTTCGGCGATCCTCGCGCGCGCATAGGAAGCATCGAAGCCGTGGATGCCCGCGACGACGCCGTGCTCCCGGCACGTTTGCACCAGGCTGCCCATCACCCCGAGGATCCGCGGGTGCGTCTGCGCTTCACTCGGATGGATGCCCATCGTGATTCCCATGTCGGACGGACCGACATAGATCGCGGCGAGGCCGGGCACGCGCACGATGTCGGCGATGTTGCGTACCGCCTCTTCGGTTTCGATCATCGCAATCGGCAGCACGGAGTCGTTCGCATGATCGAAGTAAGCCGGCGAGGCGCCGCGCACCGGTCCGAAGCTGCGATAGCCGGCCGGCGCGTACATGCAGGCCTCGACGAAGGCGCGGCACTGCGCCGCGGTGTTCACCATCGGACACATGACACCCTCCGCGCCCGCGTCGAGGGCGCGCTGGATCAGCGCCGGATCGTTCCATGCGACCCGGACCAGTGCGGCCGAGGGGCTGGGTGCGATCACCTGCAGCATCGAGAACATGGCGTCGTAGCCGATGGGCGCGTGCTGCGTGTCGATCAGGACCGCTTCGAAGCCTTGCCGGCTCAGGACCTCGCTCAGGTGGGCGCTCGCGATCGCGCAGTGCATGGCGAGTGTCGTGCCGCCGGTCGTCCAGATCTTCCGCAGGTCATTCATGGCGAGCCTGTCATCGTTGCATCCGTCGGGATTCGCACGGACCGGCCGGCGCGCGCCGATTCGATCCACGCAAGCGCAAAGGCGAGCGAACGCACGCCGTCTTCGCCCGTCGCCGCGGGTCGGCCCTCGCCCGATACCGCCGACGCGAAATGGCGCACCGTTCCTTCGTAGAGGTTCCGGTGCACGAAGGGCAATTCGCGCGTCCCGTGAGCGTCCCGCAGCACGAGCTGCGCACCCGGGGTGGGGATGTTCGGGTTGGTGGCTACGAGCGTTCCCCGCGAACCGAGGAACTCCCACACCCGCTGCGCGAACGGTGTGGCGAAGCCCACGTGCAGCGATGCGAACAGGTCTCCTTCAAGACGGACCACGGCCATCGCGTTGTCGTCGACACCGGGCTTGCCAAGGCGCACGGAGTTCATCGTTCCCCAAATCTCGAGGGGTTCGCGATCGAGAATGAACCTCAGCGAATCGGCCATGTGAACCCCGACATCGAGTATGGCACCGCCGCCGGTGGGCGAATCGACGCGCCACCCCTGCAGGTTCGCCGGCAGTGCGAACGAGTTGGCGATGCGCACCGAGAGCAGGTCGCCCACGAGGCCTTGCTGCAGGGCCGAGCGAAGCTCGATCACCGCGGCGGCATTGCGGATGTGATGGTTCGTGGCGAGGACCACACCGGCCTTGCGCGCGGCGTCGACGACGGCCTGCGCATCCTCGAGTGTCAGCGCGATCGGCTTCTCGCACAGCACATGGCGGCCCGCGCGGGCGCACGCGATGGCCTGCGCCGCATGCAGCTCGTTCGTGCTGCTGATGTACACCGCATCGAGCGGCAGCGCGAGCAGCTCCTCGATGCTCGTGACTGCCTGGGCAATGCCGTGGGCCTTCGCGAATGCGGCGCCGCGCTCCCTGTCGCGGCTCATGACGGCGACGATCTCATGGCCGCACAGATCCCGGATCGCGGGGATCATGTGCGTGGCCGCCACCGAGCTGGAGCCGACGAGCCCCCAGCGCAGCGGCCTGCCGCCGGCAGGCGCGCTGTCGTTTGCGTGCTCGTGCATCAAAGGCCCAGTGCCGCCTTGTACTTGCTCATCACTTCCTCGTAGGCGTCCTCCGCCGAGGCGTTCTGCAGGATCATCTTCTGCATCGCTTCGCCCACGATCTGGTGGAACTTCGCGAGTTGCAGCGAATAGTGCACCTGGCGGCCGCGGGACTTCACGAGTTCGGCCCATTCCTTCTGGCGCTTGCCGTCGGGCGTGCTGAAGTAGGGATCGCTGTACGCCGACGCGCGGGCCACGACTTCGCCGCCGTGTGCCTGAATCACCTGAGCCTCGCGGCCGGTGATGAACTTGACGAACTCCCAGGCTTCGTTGCGATGCTTCGAATTGCCGTTGATGGACGCCGTGTAGCCGTACACGGTGAACTTGTCGCTGGGCGAGAACGCTGGCGACGGTGCCCACGTCAGGTCGTCTCCCGCGCCGCCCACCTGGATCGCCCTGTACCGGTACACCGCGAAGGGCGCCATGGCGATGCGAGCCGAACGCAGGCCGTCGTGGATCTCGTTGTAGGCGTACTGCAGGCTCACCTGGGGGGTGGCCTTGCACGTGGTGAAGAGGTCCTTCACCGTTTGTGCCGCGCGAACGAACGATGCCTTCGAAAAGGCGATGGCCCGCCCGTCGGCCGCGAAGTATTCGCCGTTCTGCGTAGGCAGCATGCTGCTCAGCATGAATTCGCCGAACGCCTGCGCGCCGCCGATGCCCCCGGTGATCCCGAGCGGCAGCGCGAGGCCGATCACGTTGCCCGTCGACAGCTTGCGGCCCGCCTCGCAGGCTTCGGCCCACGTCGCGGGCGGATGGACCTTCGCGGCATCGAGGAGGCTCTTGCGGTAGATCAGGATGGGAATACGGTAGTCCTGCTGCAGGCCATAGGTCTTTCCACCCACGCGGTTCACGTCGGTCGGCAGGAGATAGTCCTTCATGTCGATCTTGTCGCGAGCGATCAGATCGTCCAGCGGCAGCAGCGAGCCGGTCTGCACGTACTCCAGCGTCAGGTAGTTGGGGACGCGGATGACATCCGGCGACGCGGCCTGCGTGCGCACGGTGCGGGCCGCGTTCGCTCCCGTGTTGTCGGCGAACACCTCGACCTTGATGTCCGGAAACTTCTTTTCGAAGGCCGCGATCATCTCGGTCTGCGCCTGTGCGCGCGGATCGCTCTTCGCGTTCGGATCGACGAACGAGTTGTAGACGATCGTCACCTGCTCCTTCGCGTGCGAGGGCAGTGCGGCACCGAGCGACAGCACCGCGCCGAGCGCGACCATCGAAAGTGTCATCGTCCGGCGCCTTTGCGGCTGCATGGAACGGTGCTGGAATTCAGGCTTGCTGTTCATGGGTATGTCTCCTTGAGATCGACGAAAGAGAATGCTGTCAGCGGGATCGGCAGGCTGGCTCATCCCTTGACGCCGCCGGCGGTGAGGCCTGCGATGAACCATCGCTGGGCCCCGAGAAAAATGACCACGGTGGGCAGCGAGGTCATGATGGCGAAAGCCATGACGTAGCCCCACGACATGCCGGAGGTATCGAAGACCTGCGTCACCAGTGCCACCTGCAGCGTGCGCGAGGCGAGGCTCGGCGCGAAGGCCGCGACGGCGATGTAGTCGTTCCAGACCGTGATGATCCCCAGGACGAACACCGCCGCGAGACCGGGCTTGATCAGTGGAAGGATGATGAGCCGGAAGGTCTCGAAGCGGCTTGCGCCGTCGACGTGCGCCGCCTCGTCGATCTCCTTGGGCAATGCATCGATGAAATTCCGTATGAACCATACCGACTGGGGCGCGAGCTGCGCGGCGAAGATGAGCTGCACCATCAGCCGGTTGTTCAGCAGCCCGAGTCTGTCGAGGAGGAAGTAAGTCGGGATCAGGATCGCGACGCTCGGCACCATCGCGCATGCCATCACCACGAAGTTCACGAGCTCTTTGCCGCGGAAATCGATCCGCGCCAGTGCGTAGCCCGCGGGCGCCGCGACCGCCATCGCCAACAGGACGCTGCCCAGCGAATAGAGCAGCGAGTTCAGCAGCTGCCGCAGGAAGTTCTCGCCGGTCGCGACCGCGACGTAGTTGTCGAAGATGAAGGGCGTCGGCCAGAGAGAAGGCGGGTAAGCGACCGACATGACCTCGGTCTTGAACGAGGTCGCGACGCCCCAGAGCAGCGGCAGCACCATGAGCGCCGCCACAGCCAGTGCCGCGGCGTTCGACCGGAGTGCTCTCAGCCGGCGGGGAGAGGCGAGGCGGATCGAAGCGCTCATCGCGGCCTCCGGCTGATGCGCTGGTAGACGAGGCCCAGCACGAGGTTGGCGCACAGGACGACGATCGACAGCACGGCCGCGGGCGCCACGTTGATGTCCTGGAACGAGGACCTGAAGACCTCGAAACTCCATGTGCTCGTCGCCCCGAGGGGCCCGCCGCCCGTGAGCACGATGATGAGGGTAATCAGCGTGAGGTACAGGATGGCCAGGGTGAGTCCGATGCTCGCAAGCGTCGGCATCACCTGCGGAAGCGTGACGTGCCTGAACTGCGTGATCGCTCCGCCCCCATCGATCGCGACCGCCTCGTACAACTCGCGTGGAATGCCCTGAAGCGCCGCGGTGCTCATCACCATCGCATAGGGAATGGACCACCACGCCGTCGTGACGATCAGCAGCGCCAGCGCGAATCGCGGATCGCCCAGCATCAGCCCCAGCGAAATCCCGAATTCGCGCATCAGGTACGACGCGGGTCCGAACGACGGGTTCAGCAGGAAAAGCCAGAGACTTCCCACCACCGCCATCGACAGCGTCCATGGCACCAGCAGGAGCGGGCGCAGGATCGCGCCCAGCCGTCCCGCCGCCTTCAGGAGCACGGCAATCACGAGCCCGCTGGGCAGCACGAGCGCGAGCGAACCGAAGACGTAGATGAGGGAGTTGGAAGTGAGTTGCCGGAAGTTGCCCGAACCGAGCACCGCGGCGTAGTTCGCGAACCCCGCGAACGAAACGGGCTTGAAGTACTGCGTGGTCTGGAAGCTGAGCCACAGCACCACCGCGGTCGGCAGCAGGATCACGAGGACCAGGAGCACCATGAGCGGTGCGAGCCACAGGCAAGGCTCGATGCGCCGCCGCCACGCGCGCCGCGGGTCGGTGCGCGCGGATGCGTTTTCGAAGGAGGCGCCCCCCGCCTGGAAGCTGCACGTCGACATGGTGCCGCTGTCTCAGGCCGTTTCGTACATCGAAGTCCGCCGCGCGATGCGGCGCTCGGTCGCATAGTCGTACGGGGTCGACTTGTGCAGGGTGCAGCGGTTGTCCCACAACACGAGGTCGTGCGACTTCCAGCGGTGGGCGTAGACGCATTCGGGGTCGGTGGCGAGCGCGTTGAATTCGTCGATCACTTCGCGACCCTCATCCCAGGGAAGGCCGACGATGCTCGCGGCGTGAGCACCGAGGTAGATCGCGCGCACGCCGGTGTCCGGGTGCCTCAATGCGAGCGGCTGCTCCTGCGGTGGTGCGACACGCGCCTTTTCCTGTGCCGGGGTGAGGGCGTAGTCGGGATTCGTGGTGGAGACCGACCATTGCAGATCGTGCACCGCGATCAGGCGGTCCGCCTCCTCCTTCTTGCGCGGCGACAGGCGCTCATAGGCGAGCGCGGTGTTCGCGATCAGCGTGTCGCCCCCGGTCTGGGGCACGACGTCGCCGTAGAGCATCGTGACCGAGGCCCGCGGCGAGCGCCAGGAGCCATCCGTGTGCCACTGCGCGGCCGTGGGATCCGGGTTCTTGCCGGTGGGCCGGCCGTTCGCATCGAGGTTGCTGATCAGGAAGATCTCCGGGTGAGCCGGGTGGCGGTACTTGATCTGCGGATGCAGCGGCAAGTCGCCGAAACGCCGGCTCATCTCGATCTGCTGCGCGGGCGTGACGTCGGCGTCGCGAAAGCAGAGGAAGCGGTGTTCGCGCATGGCATTCGAAATGAGCGCGAAGCGCTCGTCATCGAGGCGAACCCCGAAGTCGAAGCCGATGATCTCCGCGCCCAGCGGGGCATCGAGCTTGCGGATGGTGAATTCATTCGTGCGTGTCAGTGTGGCGGTCATGTCTTGTCTCCGGTGCTGGGGCGGTGTTGAACGAGGCAAACGAGGGTGTCGGCAACGATGGCGCGCTTCACGAGGCAAGCCTTCTGCCACTCTGGCCGTCGAACAGATGGACTGCATCGAGATCGACCGAAACGCGGACGTTTTCGCCGGGCCGCAGTGCCAGGCGGCGCGGCGAGACGAGCGTGAGCGTCGTGCCGCCGGCATCGATCAGCAGCTCGGTCGACGCGCCGGTGGGCTCGACGACGATGACCTTCGCGTTCACGCCCGGTCGTCCGTCCCCGTCGTCGAGCGACAGGTTCTCGGGCCGCAGGCCATATTGCACGGGGCGGCCCGGCGAAGCCCTGCCGTTGCGCATCGGCCAGCGATGGCCCGAATCGGTCTGCATGAACATGGCCTCGCCATCGCTTGCCACGGTGCCGGCGACCAGGTTCATGGCCGGGGAGCCGATGAACTGCGCCACGAAGAGGTTGGCCGGCTGGTCGTAGAGTTCGAGCGGCGTGCCGATCTGCTCGATCACGCCATCCCGCATGACGACGATGCGGTCCGCCATGGTCATCGCCTCGATCTGGTCGTGCGTCACGTAGACCGTGGTGGTGCGCAGGCGCTGATGCAGTTCCTTGATTTCGGCGCGCATCGCAACGCGCAGCTTCGCGTCGAGATTGGAAAGCGGTTCGTCGAAAAGGAACACCTTCGGGTCGCGAACGATCGCCCGGCCCATGGCGACGCGCTGCCGCTGCCCGCCGGAGAGCTCGCGAGGGTAGCGGTGCAGGTAGGCTTCCAGGTTGAGAATCTTCGCGGCGCGCGCAACCCGCTCCTGCGCGACGGCCTGCGAAGTCTTGCGCAGGCGCAGGCTGAACGCCATGTTCTGCGCGATCGTCATGTGCGGATAGAGGGCGTAGCTCTGGAAGACCATCGCAATGTCACGGTCCTTCGACTCGACGTGGTTCACGATGTTCCCGTCGATGGCGATGCTGCCGTCGTCGATGTCTTCCAGGCCGGCGAGCATGCGCAGCAAGGTCGACTTGCCGCATCCCGAAGGCCCGACGAGCACACAGAACTCGCCATCCGCGATATCGAGGCTGACACCGCGAATCACGCTCGTCGCGCCGAAGCTTTTGCGCACTCCGCTGAAGGAGACGTGGGCCATTTGCTTATCCTTCGATTCGGGTTTGCGTTGCCTGCAGGGCTTGCGCCATGCGCAGGACAGCGACCATTCCGGGGTCATCCATGCCGACACTCTTGTCGGCGAACATGCGTGCCCGCCCGATGCGGTTGGGCTTGTCGCGGAACCGCGCGAGCGCTTCCTCCGCCGCATCGATGGCCGCGCGCGGCGCATCGGCTTCGGGGGCCAATTCGAGTGCCCGACCGATCGCGTCGAGGCTGTCCAGCATCGTCTTGTCTCCGAGCGACGCCCCGCCACGCGCGGCGAGCGAGGCCACGACACCGTCGAGCAGACGGACCACATCGGCCTTCGACAGTGCTCGTGCGCCTGCGAGCTCCCTGGAGACGGCGAGGAAGCCGAGTGCCAGCAGCGTTCCGAAGCTGGAGCCGGAGGCCTTGGCGCACGCGCTCGCGCACCGCTCGAAGACGCCTGCGAGCTCGTCCGGCATCCCGGGCAGCGCCTCGCGCACGTTCTGCGCGCACTTGTGGAGGGTCGCTCCCAGGTCGCCATCGCCGAGCTGCGCGTCGAGCGCGTTGAGCTCGGGTGCGGCGGCTTCGAGCGCATCGCACCAGCGTGCAAGTGCCGCCTTCAGGTTCGTCGAAGTGATCATGCTCAGAACTTCCAGAACGGGCATTCGGCGGGAGCCATGAGCAGGCTTTCCAGTTCGCCGTCGAGCGGCATCAGCGTGAGCGACGCACCACTCATTTCCATGGACGTCGCGAAGCGGCCGACGAGCGGCTTCACGGGCTGGATGCCGCGCTCACCCAGGATGCGCGCGATGCGCCGGTACAGGATGTAGAGCTCTTCGTGCGGTGTGGCGCCGAGGCTGTTCACGAGCACCGCAACGCGGTCGCCGCGCTTGAGCGCGCACTCGGGCAGCAGGCGGTCGAGCATTTCCTCGGCGAGCGCGTCGGCGGTTTTGAGCTTGCCGCGCCAGATGCCGGGCTCGCCGTGGATGCCCATGCCGAACTCCATCTCGTCTTCGGCGATCGAAAACGATGCCTGGCCGGTTTCCGGAATCACGCAAGGCGTCAATGCCACACCGATGGAGCGGCACGCGCGCGCCGCGCGCGCTGCGACGGAAGCGACTTCGGCAAGGCTGCCGCCGGCGGCAGCGCGGGCCCCGGCGACCTTGAACGCGTAAATCATTCCCGCGACGCCGCGACGTTTTTCGCTTTCTGCCGGCGACGCGCTTGCGACGTCGTCGGCAATGCGGACAGAGGCGACCTGCATCCCCTCGAGCTCCATCATTTCCCGGGCCATGTCGAAGTTCATCCGGTCGCCGCCGTAGTTGCCATACAGCTGCAGCACGCCGGCGCCACCGTCGGCCGCGCGCATGGCATCCTGGCAATCCGCCACACGCGGGCCGGCGAACACGTTGCCCACGGCGCAGGCGTCGAGCAGCCCGTGGCCGACATAGCCGAGGAAGACGGGCAGGTGCCCCGAACCGCCCCCGGTCACGATGCCCACCTTGCCTCGCTCGGCGCCGCCGGCGCGAGCCACCACCCGGCCGCTTTCCCCCACGCGCCGAAGCAGGTCCGGGTGCGCAGCGAGCAGGCCTTCGAGCGTCTCGTCGACGTAGTCGGCCGGCCGGTTCAGGATCTTTTTCATAGCCGCCGGTCCCGGCTCAGCCCAGCAGAGGCTGCAGGGCAGCCTTGATCGCGCGCTTCTGGTCTTCGGAAACGGACATCATCGGGCGGCGCGCCTCGTACAGGGGCAGCCCCTGCAGGTGCTGGACGTACTTCACGCACGCCGGCAGGTTGTCGTGGCTCATGCTGTTCCACAGCGCATTCAGCTTGAAGTGGAGCTCGCGCCCCGTCTCATGATCGTTGGCCTGAACAGCCTTGTGCAAGCGCACCACGTGGCGTGGTACCGCGGTCGTCAGTGCCGTGATCGCGCCATGCATGCCGATCGCGAAGCCCGGATACAGAAGCGCGTCGATGCCGGAGAGCACCAGGTTGCGAGGCTTGGCGCGCAGCAGCAGGTCGGAAAGCGACTTCAGGTCGCCGCCGCTTTGCTTCATGCCGATCACGCCCGGCACTTCGTCCATGATCCGCAGCATCAGATCGACGCTGAGGTAGTTCCAGGGGATGACGTTGTAGATGAGGATCGGGATCTGCGTCGCTTCGTGGATTTCGCGAAAGTGCTGCACCGTCGCATCCGCATCGGGCTTGAACAGGTAGTGCACCGGCGTGACTTGCAGTGCCGCGATGTTCAGGCCTTGCAGGCGCTTCACGCGCTCGATGGCGTCACGGGTGCTCTGCACGATGAGGCCGGCGATGAAGGGCACGCGGCCCGCGGTCGCTTCGCAGGCCTCGCGCATGGCTTGGTCGAACTCGGCCTCGTTCAGCACATGGCCCTCGCCGGTGCTGCCCCCGGCCACAATGCCGCGCGCGCCGCTGCGGATGACGAAGTCGATCTGCTCGCGCAGGCCACCCGCGACGAGCGACCCGTCGCGGTCGAACGGCATGGTGATGGGAGGGAGCACGCCGGTGAGGCGCTCGCGAAGGTCTGCTGAGGTCACGAAGTTGTCCTGTTCAGTTGCGGGCTGGCTTAAATTCCGGAATCCGGATAATCATTCCATTAAATTTAACGAGCACGCTGTGCTGCTCTCAATAGGGTTTACCCGCATAGTCAATGTTCTGAAAGCTGCGGCGCCAGGTGGCCCGCAAAGCAGCGAGCCCCACATCGCACACGGATATTCGGGGGAGGCTCGAGCGGGGAAAGAGGGAGCGGTCAGCCCTGCGGCTGGAACCCGATCTGGCGAGAGATGGTGTCCGCAGTTTGGACCACGAGCGGTGCCAAGTCTGACAGTTTCTTGTCCGTCATCCGGTCGGCAGCTCCGGTAACCGACAGCGCGGCGAATACCGCACCGGACGCATTGCGAATCGGCGCGGCGACGCAGCGCACCCAGATCTCGTGCTCGCAGTCGTCGATCGCATAGCCTCGCTTGCGGATCGCGGCCAGGTCCTCTTTGAGCGCTTCGGCCTTGGTGATCGTCTTGTTCGTATAGGGCTTCAGCCCACCGTCGATCACGCGCGCGATGACCTCGGGACGCTGGAACGCGAGGGTCGCCTTGCCCACGCCCGTGCAGTAGGCGGGCGACGCCTCGCTCGGTTGCAGGCCGCGGGTCGGGCGATCGCCGGGTTCCTCGCGCTCCACCACGATCACCTGGTAGCCGTTGAACACACCGAGGTGCGCCGACTCGCCGGCCAGCCGCGAGAGCCGATCCATGTACGGCTTGGCCTCGCGAAGCAGGTCCATGTTCGCGAGCGCGAGGCTGCCCAGCTCGAAGAGCCCGATGCCGAGGCTGTAGCTGCCGTTGCGCGCATTCTGCTCGATGAATCCGATCTCGCGCAGCGACGACACCATGCGATGCGCGGTGGGGCGCGGCAGCCCGGCGCGGCTGGCTATCTCGGCGAGGGACAGGTGCCGGTCCACCGTCGAGAAGCAGCCGAGGATCTCCCTCATCTTGCCGATCGACTGGATCCGGCTCTTTTCGTCCATCCGGCGCTCGGCACTTGCGGGTTCTTCGATGCTCATATCGGCCGCGATTCTACTGTTCCGGAATCCGGATCGCAAGACTCGCAGCGCAAAGTGACTCTCCGCCTGCTGCGCCGCAGCTCAGGGATTGCCCCCGCACGCCGGGCCCGGCGCGCGCGCAACATGCGCGCTCGGAGTCAAGCAGGTTACCGGCGAGTACCCTCGCGGCTTCGCAAGGAGACAGCCCGTGTCCAGCCCCATGGCAGGCCGCGGTGCGGCAGGTGGGTCGAATGCCTACTGAGGCCCTCGACTCGCCCTGGCGCACCTCCCGGGAACGCGCGCAGCACCGCGCGCAGCTTCTCGCGTCCCCCGATGTCGCGCCCGGCCGTTTCATCGATGGCCGCGCGCAGCGCGTCGAGCCCGCGCTGCACGCATTCGAAGAGGATCTCTTCCTTGGTCGCGATGTAGTGGTAGAGCGTC
>NZ_DASZSE010000024.1:0-53292 GCF_035548915.1 Ramlibacter sp.
GGTGTTGCCCCGCGCGTCGCTGGCCCACAGCAGCCGGCCGTCCACAGCACGATACTTCTCGGTGGCGCCGCTCGCACCGTCGCTCCAGCTGTAGGTGGCGCTCGGCGCGTCGTAGGCGATCGTGTCGTAGGCGCCTGCGCCTGCCGTGCTGCGGTAAAGCTGCGCTGTCGCATCCCACGCGTAGAGCGCCTGCGCGCCGTCAGGCGCGGTGCGCATCACCGTGCTGCCTGCCGTATTGGGGGGGCCGGCGGCTGTGAGGTTGCGCGTGTACGTGCCGGTGGACCAGTTGTCTGCGTTGTCGTCGTCCAGCGCCCCCAGGCTGTTGTACGTGCGCAAGGCCACCCCGTCGATCCCCACCCCCTTCAGCCGCTCGTCCTCGTCCTGCACGACCAGGTTGCCGTTGGCCACGTTCACGTACGCCCGCTCGCTGCTCGAGCCCGAGGCCGCCTGCCCCGTCACGCCCGCCTCACCGAGCGTGCCAAGCGATGTCAAGCCCAGGCCGAGCGTGTTGCCGCTGACGATTGCAACCATGTGGGTTCTTCTTCCTGTGGGTCTGCGGCGGCCGCCCGGAATAGGCACCGCTCATAACCAATACATCCCCACGCCAGCGGATTTGTTTAGCGAAAAGCGGTCAAAGGCCCGCAGCATGTAGGGTCATGCGCGGGCACGAGACGGGTCAGGGGAGCGCGTCGGTATGCGCTTACTTGACGGCTTGCTTCGAAGGCGTGTGCATGACGCCGCGCGCTGCGGCGTGCCTTTGCCTGTGGTCGAGACGAAAGTCTAGGATGCGTTCGGCGGGACACTCCGCGCGGCCACGATGGCGGCCATCTCTCTCGAACCGTCCTTTGCGCCGGTCCCGCGCCTGCTCGCATCGAAGGCGATCGCCATGGCCGCGAAGAGCGCGATGAAGGCCGTCTTCTCCACGTGATGCAGTCCGAGGTCGGTGAGAAGGCTCGGGCCGACCGCCACGATGGCGAGCACGGGCCAGTACCTCCGCTGCCGCCAGAACCGCACAGCGAGTCGCCCGAGCGCGAACCAGAAGACCGCGTACGCGGCCGCGGCGGGGAGTCCCCAGGTGAAGAACGTCTGCACGAAATCGTTGTGCGAGTGACTGATCATCTGCATGCCGGGGACTTGCATCGAGGCGTCGACCGTGGCCGTGTAGCCGCGTCCGCTCCAGAGCCACTCGGGGTCGAACGAATGGCGAAGGTAGAGCATGAGGTAGGCCCAGCGCAGGCCGGGTCCGCTCTTGTTGTGCGAGAAGAGGAACCAGAAGAGCGCGACGCCGGCGACGGCGACCAGCACGGCGACCAGCACGGCGACGACTCGCAGGCGCGTGCCGCGAAGGTGCGCGAAGGCGAAGAGCCCGATGAGGCACGCCGCCAGCGCGCCGGCAAGCACGCTGCGCGACTGCACGCAGGCGACCGCGAGCGTCCACGGCAAGGCGAGCGCGAGCCAGTTGCGCGCGGTGAACGCGCGCTCGCCGAAAAGACGTTCCTCGCCGAGCGCGCCGGCCGCGAGGTAGAACGCGCCGAGCATGAGGCCGCCGAAGAGCGGCGCCGCGGCCGCGAGGCCGGAGGCCTGGAACCTGAGCGGCCCCATCTCGCGCGGAATCAGCTCATGCGCGAACCCGCTCCATTGGATGCCGGCCACGGCTTCGAGCGGCAACGCGAAGAAGTTCGCGACGGCGAGCGCGGCAAGGAAGACGGCCGCGAGCCGCATGCGCGCGCGATCGGCAAGCAGCGCCGCGAGCGGCGCGATGGCCAGCAGCAAGGCGGCCTGCGGAGGCTGGGCAAGCCACGGCTGCCGCGGAAACTTCAATTGCAGCGCGAGGCCGCTTGCGAGCATCGCGAAGACGACGAGCGTGGCCGAAGCGATGAGCAGGCGATGGCGCGTGAGCACTTCGCGCAGCATCTCGCGTTCGCACGCGAAGGCGATGAGCCAGCCCGCGAGCGCGGCGAGCGCGAACCGATGCGGCCACACCGGGTCACCCGTTGCCGTGGTGGCCATGAGGACGAGCAGTATCGCGACCCACGCAACCGGGAGCGCGCGGATCAAGGCGAAGCGTGTCACTTCAATCGCCCACGAGCGCCTTGCGCCTCGTCGTGGAACGCGCCGCGCGAGCGGAATTCTCTTCGAACACGGAAGCGTCGCCACCCATCCGGCGCGTGGCTTCGGCAGCCGCGGTGAGCAGTGCGCGCGAGTAGCGCGGCAGCGCCGCATCGGAAAACCGCGCGACGGAACCCGACAGCGAGATCGCGCCTTTCAGCGTGCCGCCGGGCCCGAAGACGGGCGCGGCGATGGCAGCGCCATCGGCGTCGCGCTCCCGAAAGCTCGAGAACACCATGGACGAAGCTGCGCGCGCGCGGCGGGCGCCGCCGTCCGCCTCGAACGCGAGCAGCACCTTGCCGCCCGCGCCGCGGTCGAGGGGCAGCACGTCGCCCACGTGCACGTGATCGCGCACCGAATGCGCCGAATCGACCCGCGCGAGGCACACGCGCACGTCCTGCTGCCGCACGTAGAACGTCGCACTTTCGCCCGTCTGCTGCACGAGCTGCGCGAGGACGGGCGTGATGTGCGTGTCCACCCGCACGGAGCTCAGATAGGCGCTGCCCCAGCGCAGCAGCACCGGGCCGGGCGCGTAGCTGCCGTCTTCCAGCCGCACGATGCATTCGCGGCGCATCAGCGATGCAAGCAGCCTGAGGATCGTGCTCTTGTAGAGGCCGGTGTGCTCGGCCAGCTCGTGCAGCGTGAGCCGGCTGCGCTCGTGCGTGAACGCGTCCAGCAGCAAGAGCGCGCGCTCGACGGCCGCCACGCCCGTCTCGCTCGCCTGCATGAGTGGGGGAGTCGGCATGCAAAAATTCTAGTTGACGGCCGGGATTCTGTTCAACAGAATGTGATTCCTTTAAACAGAATCACAGGGGCACCCATGTCGCTGACGATGAAGCTGCTCGACGCGTGGAAGCGCGTGCTCGGGCTGTCGCGCCTCGAAAGCGGCGAATCGGTGGTCGTGCTGGTCGCCGAACATTCGCACCCCGATCACGTCGCGGCCGCCAAGGCCGCGGCCACGCTGCTCGGCACGCGCAGTGTCGTGCTCGAACTCGGCGAGTCGTCCGCCGCAGCGCTGCGCATGGCCGGCGAGACGACCGGTGTCACCGGCGTAACCGCCCTCACGGGCAACACCGCCGCGATCGCGGCGATGAAGGCGTGCGACTTCGTGATCGATCTGATGGGCATCGACCGCGGCAGCGAGCAGCAGGAAATTCTCGCCGCGGGCACGCGCATCCTGCTCGTGAAGGAGCCGCCCGAGATCTTCATCCGCCTCGTGCCCACGCCCGAGGATCGCGAACGTGTGCTCGCGGCCGCCGGGAAACTGCGCAAGGCGAAGACGATGCACGTGACGTCGGCGGCGGGAACCGACTTCGAGGTGGCGCTGGGCGAGTACCAGTTGCTGATCCAGTACGGCCTCGCGGACGAGCCGGGCCGATGGGACCATGCGCCCAGCACCTTCGTCGCCGCCTGGCCGAACGAGGGTTCGGCGAACGGCACGGTGGTCCTCGCTCCGGGAACGACGCTGCTGCCGATCAAGGAATACCTTCGCACGCCGGTGCGGCTCGAAATCGAGGCGGGCTACATCACGCGCATCGAAGGCGAGTTCGACGCCCTGTACCTGCGCGACTACATGGGCAAGTTCGGCGACCGCGAAGGCTACGCGGTCTCGCACCTCGGCTGGGGGCTGCAGCCCAAGGCGCACTGGACGGCGCTCGGCATGTACGACAAGCGCCAGACGAACGCGATGGAAGCGCGCTCCTTCGCGGGCAACTTCATGTTCTCCACCGGCCCCAACACCGAAGGAGGCGGCACGCGCAACCCCGCATGCCATCTCGATGTTCCGATGATCGGGTGCAGCGTCTCGCTCGACGGCGAGCCCGTCGTCGTCGAGGGCAAGCTCGTGCAGGCAATCGCTCGTGGCTGAGCGCGCGCCGCACGTGCTCGTCGCCGGCGCGGGGCTGGGCGGGCTCGCCGCGGGCCTCGCGCTCCTGCGGCGCGGCATCGACGTCGACATCTACGAGCAGGCACCGTCGCTCGGCGAAGTGGGCGCGGGTGTGCAGATCTCGGCCAACGGCACTCGTGTGCTCTTCGAGCTCGGACTCGAAGCCCCGGTGCGCACGCACGGCGTGAACACACCGGACAAGGAGATTCGCCTGTGGAACGACGGGCGGACCTGGTCGCTCTTCAGGCGCGAAGGCACGGGCTCGACGGATCGCTACGGCTATCCGATGTTCATGCTCCATCGCAAGGACCTCCACGCGATGCTCGTGGAGGCGGTGCGCGGCAGGAAGCCGGATGCGATCCACCTCGGCTGCAAGGCGACGGGCTTCGAGCAGCACGCCGACGGTGTCACGCTCTCGTTCGAATCGGGCGAGCGGGCGACGGGCGACATCCTCGTGGGCGCCGACGGCCTGCACTCGGTCGTGCGCCGCCAGCTTTTCGGTGCGGGCAGTGCGCAGTTCACGGGGCAGCTCGCCTGGCGCGGTCTCGCGCCGATCGAACGGCTGAGTGCGCAGCAGCGCCGCCTCGTGGGGACGAACTGGATCGGGCCGAAGGCGCACGTGACCTGCTATCCGGTGCAGCGCGGCGAGCTGTTCAATTTCGTCGGGCAGGTGGACCGCGACGACTGGCGAGTCGAGTCGTGGGTGACCCAGGGCAGCGTGCAGGAATGCCTCGCGGATTTTCCCGGCTGGCACGCCGAGGTGCAGCAGATGATCGCGAGCTGCGACCGGCTCTACAAGTGGGCGCTCTTCCTGCGCGAGCCGCTTGCACGCTGGACGCAGGGACGCGTCGCGCTCATGGGCGACGCCTGCCACGCGATGCTGCCCTACCTCGGCCAAGGCGCGAACAGCGCGATGGAAGACGCGCTCGTCCTTGCGCGCTGCATCGAACGCTGGCCCTCGCAGCCGCAGGAAGCGCTGCGCCGCTACGAAGGCGCGCGCGTCGAGCGCACGACGCGCATCGTGCACGAATCCGCCGCGATGGCGCGCACGTTCCACAACGAGCAGCTCGCGGACAACGACTCCGCCGTGCGGTACATCGAAGCGCAATGGAGCCCGCAAAGCGTCGGTGAGCGGTACGACTGGATCTACGGCTACGACGCCGTGAAGGCGCCCTTGTGACCGGCACGCGGCTTGCCGCGGCGACACCTCTTTTCATCGGTAATTCGAAGCGGCTTGCCGCGAAAGGACCCCTTCCATGAGAAAACTGCTGCAACGACTCGCCGCCATCGCAGCGCTTGCATGCGTCGCCGCGGTGCCCGCCTTCGCGCAAGGGGAGGCCCGTGCCTATCCCGAGAAGCCGGTGCGCATCATCGTGCCCTTCCCGCCGGGCGCGACGATGGATTTCGTGGTGCGCCTGATCGCGCAGAACCTGTCCGAGCAATGGGGCAAGTCGGTCGTCGTGGAAAACCGCACCGGCGGCGCGGGCGTGATCGGCACCGATGCCGGCGCGAAGGCTCCCGCCGACGGCTACACGATACTGGCGGTGGCCAACAGCTTCGCGGCCAACCCGACGCTGCGCAACGACCTGCCCTACAACACCGACAAGGATTTCGCACCGATCACGCTCATCGGCTCGACGCCGCTCGTGCTCGTCGCGCACCAGTCGCTGCCGGTCGCGAACCTCGCGGGCCTCGTCGACATGGCGAAGCAGCAACCCGGCACGGTGCCCTACGGTGCAGCCGTCGGCGCTTCGCCGCACATGGCCATGGCGTGGTTCGAATCGGCGGCCAAGGTGAAGCTGCTTTTCGCGCCGTACCGCGGCCAGTCGCAGGCCCAGGCCGATCTGCTGGCCGGGCAGATCAAGCTCGTGTTCGGAAACCTCCCGGACGTTTTGCCGCAGGTGCGCGCCGGCAAGCTGAAGGCGCTCGGCATCTCGACGGCCAGGCGCTCGCCGCTCGCGCCCGAGATTCCGACGCTGGCCGAGCAGGGCTACCCGGGGCCCGAATGGGATTCCTGGTACGGCTTTCTCGCGCCGGCCGGCACGCCGCCCGAAGTCATTTCCAAGTTCGCCGAAGCGGTGCACGCCGTGCTCTTCAAGCCGGAGACCAAGGCCAAGCTCGCCGGTGTCGGCATCGTGCCCGTCGCCGACACGCCCGCGGAGTTCGCGACATTCCTGCGCACGACGCGCGAGAACTACGCGAAGATCATCAAGTCGGCGAACATCCATGTCGAGTGAGGGCTGGGGCGCGCACGTCCGAGCGAACGGCATCCGCCAGCATTACCTGCGCTTCCCGGGCGAGGGGGCGCCTCTCATCGTTCTGCCCGGCATCACGAGCCCGGCGGCCACCTGGGCCTTCGTGGGCCGAAGGCTCGCGGCCTTCAGCGATGTCTACATTCTCGACATCCGCGGCCGCGGCCTCTCGGAGTCGGGCCCGCACCTGGACTACGGCCTCGACGCCTGCGCGGCCGACGTGCGCGAATTCGCGCGCGCGCTTTCACTCGAACGCTTCGCCGTGCTCGGGCATTCGATGGGCGGCCGCATCGCCGCGCGATTCGCCGCCAGGCCGCAGACGCCGCTCGAACGCGTGATCCTCGCGGACCCGCCGGTGAGTGGCCCGGGAAGGCGCCCCTACGGAAAGCCGCTCGCGTTCTACCTGGAGGCGATCGAGCAGGCGCGTTCGGGCCTGCTCGACGCACAGGGCGTGCGCGCCACCTATCCCGCATGGACCGAGGAGCAGCTGCTCTCGCGCGCCGAGTGGTTGCACACGTGCGATCCGCCGGCGGTGGCGCAGAGCTGGCGCAGCTTCCATGAAGAAGAGATTCACGGCAACATCGGCGCCATCGCGGTTGCGGCGATGCTCCTCGTCGCCGAGCGCGGCAACGTGATCGACGAGCCGGAGCTCGAGGAGCTCGCCCGCATCCAGCCGCGGATGACGATCCGCAAGGTCGCCACCGGCCACATGATGCCGTTCGATGATCTGGAGGCATTTCTTGCACCCGTCGAAGGATTCCTTGCCAGCCGCTGATCCGCTGCCTTCCGTCGAGGAGCGTGCGCGCTCGATGGGCCTGCACAAGGCGTTCGCGGCGTTCCCGGCAAGCGTCGAAGCCGCCGCGAGCCGCGCCGCGTCCGCCGCTCGCGTGCTGGAGGACATCGTGACGCCGACGACCGAACCCGCGCATGTCTTCCAGCCCGTGCGGGGGGACACGTGAAGCCGGCACGCGAGCCGGGCATCGCGCAGCTGGCGGAGCAACTACGCGCCGGGGAGATGTCCCCCGTGGCGCTCGCGCAGCGCGTGCTGGCGCGCATCGAGGCGCATGACGGCGCCGTGCACGCTTTCATCCACGTCGATCCGCAAACCCTGCTTCGCGACGCGAGCGCGGCGGAGGCGGAGATCGCGCGCGGTGCATGGCGCGGCCCGATGCACGGCATTCCCATCGCCATCAAGGACAACATCGACGTGGCCGGCATGCGCACGACGTGCCACTCGGCGATCCTGCGTGACGCCCCGCCCGCGCAAGCCGACGCCGACGTTGTCGCGCAGCTGCGCGCGGCGGGAGCGGTCGTCGTCGGCAAGACCGCGCTGCACGAGTTCGCGATCGGCGGCCCGACCAACGAGTTGCCCTGGCCCGCGGCACGCAACCCGTGGAACCTGGCGCTGCACCCCGGCGGCTCGTCCAGCGGATCGGCCGCGGCCGTCGCGGCGGGCTTCGTGCCGGGCGCGGTCGGAACGGACACGAGCGGCTCGGTGCGCAACCCCGCGACCTGCTGCGGGATCGTCTCGATCAAGCCGACTTACGATCTCGTGAGCCGCCGCGGCGTCTTCCCGCTCGCGTTCTCGCTGGACCACATCGGGCCCATGGCGCGCGATGCACTGGATTGCGCCCACCTGCTCGATGCGATGATCGACCCAGCGCACGCGCACGCGCACGCGGGAGCGAATGCGCGAGCCGCGCGCGAGGGAGCCGAGCGCGGCATCGCGGGCATGCGCATCGGCGTGGTCGAACACCTGCACACCGAAGACGCGAAAGCGCATCCTTCGATCGTCGCGGGCTTCGAGGCGGCGGTCGCGAAACTGCGCGAACTCGGCGCCGACGTGCGCACGGCGAGGCTCGCGCCGCTCGACCAATGGAACGCGTGCTGCCGCGTCATCCAGCAGGCGGAACAGTATGCGGTGCACGAGAAATGGCTGCAGTCGCGGCCCGGCGACTACTGCGAAATCAGCCGCAGGAAGCTGCTCGCGGGCGCGTTCGTTCCCGCCCGCGACTACATCCGCGCGATGCAGGCGCGCGCCGTGCTGTGCCGCGGCTTCGCCGAGACTCTGCGTTCATTCGACGCGCTCGTGCTGCCTTCCGCGCTCGAGCCGCCCTGCGAGCTGGACGATGCGCATGCGGTCGCCGCGACGTACGAGCGGCACCTGCGCGCACCCTTCAGCGTCACCGGCACGCCCGCGATGGCGATGCCCGTCGGACTCGGCGAAGACGGCGTTCCGCTGGGCGTGCAGCTTGCGGGGGGCGCATGGCAGGAGCCCGTTCTCTTTCGCATCGCTGCTGCGTTCGGGCATTCCACCTCGTGTTTCGCCTGATCGCAACCGACGATCGTGGCACTCTCACCGCAGAAGCCCGTTTCGAATTTCGACCAGGAAGCCATCGAGCCATGAGCACCGCCGCGCCCCCATGGGAAGGGATCATCCCTCGCGAAGAGATCGAGCTGTACCGTGAGATCGGGCTGGGCGCCACGCTGCCGGGTGGCGGCCTGGCGGGCCTGCTCGTGATCGACGTGCAGTACCGCTCCGTCGGTCATCGGCCCGCGCCGATTCGCGAAGCGATCCGCGAATACCCGACGAGCTGCGGCGAATACGGCTGGCGCGCCGTACCGCACATCCGCGCGGTGCTCGAAGCCTTTCGCGAGGCGGGCATGCCGGTTGTCTTTGCGCACGTGGCGCCCAAGAAGTCCTACGACGGCGGACGCTGGGCCGACAAGGCGCCCGCTGTCATGGGCATTCCGGCGCGCGGCTACGACTTCGTCGAGGAAGTCGCGCCGCGCGACAACGAGATCCTGCTGCCGAAGCAGCACGCGAGCGCCTTCTTCGGCACGCCGCTTGCCAGCTACCTGGTGAACCTCGGCGTGTCGACCCTGTTCGTGACGGGCACGACGACGAGCGGCTGCGTGCGCGCAACGGCCGTGGACGCGTCGTCGTTCGGCTTCCGCGTCATCGTGCCGCAGGAGTGCGTGTTCGACCGCTCGCAGGTGTCGCATGCGGTGAACCTCTTCGACATGAACAGCAAGTATGCGGACGTGGTGCCGGTCGAGGAGGCGCTCGCCCGTCTCGACCGTCTCGCAGGCCTCGCGCGACCCGCGGAGCGTTCCTAGCCTGGCCAGGCCGGCGGGGCCGCCATCGGCGATCGCGGCGCGATCCGCAGAGGGATCTGGCGCCGGTCACCTTGATGGGCAAGTTCCCGATGGTTGCTTGTGGTCGGCCCCGCATCGCCGCCATGAAGGCGGACCTCGCCGCGGGCGGCGGCTTCATCGAGAGCGGCCTCCGTGCCCCTGCCGATCACTTGACCCGCATGTCGTTGGCCACGGACGTCACGCCGTTGACGGCTTGCGCAACGGTCACGGCTCGTTCGATCTTCTCGCGGCTGCTCACGAAGCCGCTCAGTTGCACGCGGCCCTTGTAGGTCTCGACGTTGATCTCGGCGGACTTCAGGCTCGGATCGTTGAAGATGGCGGCCTTCACCGACGTGGTGATGGCGGTGTCGTCGATGTACTGGCCGGTGCTCTCGTGCTTCTGCGTGGATGCGCAGCCGGCCACGGCGGTGAGCGCCACTGCGGCGAACAGAACGGAAGTGGCGGTGAATCGGGTCATGGTGAATCTCCTGGATCTCGAATGAACGACCCGGCAAAGAGCTTCACTGGGCGGATGACGGCGTCAACCCATGCAATGTGCAGCACCCGCACCGCGCGGTCTGTGCGCTGCCGCACTCAGCCGTCCGCATTCGCGTGAGGACAAGGCGCCGTCCTTCGATATGTTGGCCATCGCACAGACGATGCCGCGAAAGCGCAGGCACTCTGCGGTGCTTTCAACCGGAGTTCATCCATGAATCGACAACTTCAGATCGCGCCGGCCGCCGGCGCATCCGCCGCCGCCACGAGCGTCGCCTTTCACTTCATGCCGCCTCGCGGCGCCCCGAAGCGGTAATCAGCCATGCTCTACACCATCGCCATCGTTCTCGTCCTCCTGTGGGCGCTCGGACTCGTCACTTCAGTCACCATGGGCGGCTTGATCCACGTGCTGCTCGTCATCGCCATCGTGGTCGTGCTGTTGCGCGTGATCAGCGGCCGGCGTGTGCTGTAGCCGGACGCGGCATGACCGCGCCGGCCTGCGGCAACGGCCGGTCATCGGCATGATCCACCCCGGGCATCCACGCAACGGCGTTTCGCGGACAGCGTGAACGCCCCCGAGCATGAGCGGCCAGGTCGTTTCTTTCGGGTGCGGGTATAAGGTACGCCAACACCGAAGGGAAGCGACACAGCCATGGCCATCGATCCGTTGCCTTCCGATCTCGATCACGCCCTCCTGGCCGGCCGGGTCTGGCACACCGGCCAGCAAGGGCCTTGCGTCGTCGCCGTGCGCGAGGGGCAGACCTTCGACATCACGGACCACGCACCCACCATGGCCGACCTGCTCGATCGCCCCGACCTCGCGGCGTTTCTTCGGCAGTGCGAGGGCACGCCGCTCGGAAGCGCGCGCGAGTGGATGGCGCGTTCGCAGGACCCGGCCCGGCAGGAGCGGCTGCTCGCGCCTTGCGACCTGCAGCCGATCAAGGCCTGCGGCGTGACGTTCGCGGTGAGCCTGCTGGAACGTGTGATCGAGGAACAATCGGGCGGCGATCCGCGGCGGGCCGAAGCGGTCCGCGCCGATCTGCAGCGCACGATCGGCGGCGACCTGCGATCGGTCGCGCCCGGCTCCGAAGGCGCGAGCCGGCTGAAGGAGGAGCTGATGCGCCGAGGCGTCTGGTCGCAGTATCTCGAAGTGGGCATCGGGCCCGATGCGGAAGTGTTCACGAAGGCCGCGCCGATGTCGGCCATCGGCCACGGCGCGGTGCTCGGGCTGCTGCCGGATTCGACCTGGAACAACCCCGAGCCGGAGATCGTGCTCGCGGTCAACAGCCGGCTCGAGATCGCGGGCGCGACGCTTGGCAACGACGTGAACCTGCGCGACGTGGAAGGCCGCAGTGCCCTCCTGCTCGGCCGGGCGAAGGACAACAACGGATCGTGCGCCATCGGCCCCTTCATCCGCGTGTTCGACGAGCGGTTCACGCTCGACACCGTGCGTGCCTGCCGCGTGCAGTTGCGCATCGAGGGGGCGCAGGACGGCTTCGAACTCGACGGCGTGAGCGACATGCGCGAGATCAGCCGCGACCCGGCCGACCTCGTGCGGCAGGCCGCGGGCGCGCATCATCAATACCCCGACGGCTTCATGCTGTTCCTGGGGACGATGTTCTCGCCGGTGAAAGACCGCGACGGCCCGGGCCTCGGCTTCACGCACAAGCCGGGCGACCGCGTGACCATCGCCGCGCCGCCGCTCGGCGCGCTCGTCAACACGGTCGGCGATTGCACGCGCATCCCGCCGTGGACGTTCGGCATCCGCGCGCTCTATCGCAGCCTCGCGCTCAGGCAGTCGCCGGCGTCGTGACCGCCGGCACCCACCTGCCGCGCCCATCCGCCGCCCACCTGCCGTGATGCCCGCTGGCAAGGTCCCGCGAACTCGTGCAGAATAGCACGACCGTTCGTTCTTATTCCAGGTGAATCCAGCGATGTCCGTCACCGAACTGCCTTCGAAGCGCGCCAGGGAAGGCCGCGCCCTTCAGAAGGGACAACAGACCAAGGCCGCCATCGTGGATGCGGCGCTCGGCCTGGCCACGCAGATCGGCCTCGAAGGCCTTTCCATCGGTGCGCTGGCCGAGGTCACGCAGATGTCGAAGTCGGGCGTCTTCGCGCACTTCGGCTCGCGCGAGGAGCTGCAGATCTCCGTGATCCGCGAGTACCACACGCGCTTCGAGGAAGAAGTGTTCTATCCCGCGATGCGCGAGCCGCGGGGCTTGCCGCGCCTGCGCGCGCTCTTCGCGAACTGGATGAAGCGCACCTCGTTCGAGATCGACTCGGGCTGCATCTACATCAGCGGCGCGGTGGAGTTCGACGACCGCACCGGCCCCGTGCGCGACGCGCTGGTCGGCTCGGTGAAGGCCTGGCTCGCGGCGATGCGGCGCGCCGTCGTGTCGGCGATCGATGAAGGGCATCTGCGCAAGGACATCGACCCCGACCAGATGCTCTTCGAAATCCACGGTCTCATCCTCGCGCTGCATTACGAAGCGCGTTTCCTGAAGTACCCCGGCTCCGTGGAACGCGCGAACGCCGGATTCGACAACATCCTCGGGCAGTACGCCGCGAGGCAAGCCGCCGAGCCGGCTCCCGCGCGTACGACGGCCAGGACAACCCGCACACCCAAGACTGCGAAGGAGTAGTCACACATGCCCACCTACACCCCGCCCCTGCGAGACATGCAGTTCGTGCTCCATGAGCTCCTGAAGGTCACGGACGAATACAAGGCGATGCCGAAGCACGCCGAATTCGATGCCGACACCATCAACGCCGTCCTCGAAGAAGGCGGCAAGTTCGCAGCCGAAGTCACCTTCCCGCTCAACGTGAGCGGCGACGAAGAGGGCTGCAGACTCGACAAGGAGACGCACGCCGTCACGACGCCCAAGGGCTTCAGGCAAGCCTACGCCAAGTACATCGAAGGGGGCTGGCCCGCGCTCTCGTGCGATCCGGACTACGGCGGCCAGGGCCTGCCCTTCACCGTCAACCAGAACTTCTTCGAGATGCTCAACAGCGCGAACCAGGCGTGGACGATGTACCCCGGCCTGTCGCACGGCGCGTACGAGTGCCTGCACGCGCACGGCACTCCCGAGCAGAAGCGGATGTACCTGCCGCGGCTCGTGAGCGGCGAGTGGACGGGCACCATGTGCCTCACCGAGCCGCATTGCGGGACCGACCTGGGGCTGCTTCGCACGAAGGCGGAGCCGCAGGCGGACGGCACCTACCGCATCACCGGCAACAAGATCTTCATCAGCGCGGGCGAACACGACATGGCGCCCAACATCCTGCACCTGGTGCTCGCGCGGCTGCCGGATGCGCCGCAGGGCAGCAAGGGCATCAGCCTCTTTCTCGTGCCGAAGATCCTCGTGAAGGCCGACGGCTCGCTCGGCGAGCGCAACGGCATCTACTGCGGCGGGCTCGAACACAAGATGGGCATCCACGGCAACGCGACGGCGCAGCTCGTGCTGGAAGGCGCGGTCGGCACGCTCGTCGGCGAGCCGAACAAGGGCCTGCCCGCGATGTTCGTGATGATGAACGCGGCGCGCCTGGGCGTGGGCAACCAGTCGCTCGGACTCACCGAAGTCGCGTTCCAGAACGCGCTCGCGTATGCGAAGGACCGCATCCAGATGCGCTCGCTCTCGGGGCCGAAGGCCAAGGACAAGCCGGCCGATCCGATCATCGTGCATCCGGACGTGCGCAAGATGCTGCTCACGGCGAAGGCCTATGCGGAAGGCGGCCGGGCCCTCGCGAACTGGTGCGCGCTGCTGCTCGACAAGGAACTGCATCACCCCGACGAGAAGGTGCGCGCGGAGGCCGCCGATCTCGTGGCGCTCCTCACGCCGATCGTGAAAGCGTTTCTCACGGACAACGCGTGGACCGCCGCGTCGGCCTGCATGCAGGTGTTCGGCGGGCACGGCTACATCAAGGAATGGGGCATGGAGCAGTTCGTGCGCGATTCGCGCATCAACATGATCTACGAAGGCACGAACACCGTGCAGTCGCTGGACCTGCTCGGGCGCAAGGTGCTCGCGAACAACGGCGCCACGCTCAGGAAGTTCGGCAAGCTCGTGGCGCAGCTCGTGGAAGAAGAGGGCGTGAACGAGAAGATGGCCGAGTTCATCAACCCGATCGCCTACCTCGGCGAGCAGATGACGAAGTTCACGACCGAGCTGGGCTTCAAGGCGTTCCAGAACGCCGACGAGGTGGGCGGCGCCGCCGTGGACTACCTGCGAGTCGCGGGGCACCTGGTCTTCGGCTATCTGTGGGCCCGCATGGCGCAGGTGGCGCTGCGCGAGATCGCGAACGGCAACGCCGATCCGTTCTATCAGGCCAAGCTGCAGACGGCGCGGTTCTACTTCGCGCGGCTCTTCCCGGAGACGGCGACGCTCATGCGCACAGCGCGCTCGGGCGTGGCCAATCTGCTCGATACGGATGCGGCGCTGGCATGAAGAGTTTCCCATTGCACTTCGGACGCGCCGCGGCGCTCGCGGCGGGAATCGTCTTCGCACAATCCGCCTTCGCACAATCCTCGCCCGTCGGCCTCTGGCGCAACATCGACGACAAGACGGGCGAAGTGAAGGCGGAAATCCGCATCACGGACAACTCGGGCGTTCTGAGCGGCCGCATCGAACGCCGCCTCACGAAGACCGCCAAACCGGACGCCGTGTGCGACGAATGCTCCGACGACCGCAAGGGCAAGCCGATGGACGGGCTCGAAATCATCCGCGGCGCGCGCAGGGTCGACAGTGAGGACGTGTGGCGCGGCGGCAAGATACTCGATCCGGAAAACGGCCGCGAGTACACGCTGCGCCTCACGCCGATGGAGGGCGGACGCAAGCTCGAAGTGCGAGGCTCGATCGGCCCGTTCGGGCGCACGCAGACGTGGGTCCGCGTGAATTGAAGCGACGAAGGAACATCTGATGAGCCGATTCCTCGTGAAGAAAGTGGCCGTGCTGGGCGCGGGTGTCATGGGCGCGCAGATCGCGGCCCATCTCGTGAACGTGAAGGTGCCGGTGGTGCTGTTCGATCTGCCCGCGAAGGAAGGCGGCAAGAACGGCATCGTCGGCAAGGCGGTCGACAACCTGAAGAAGCTGAAGCCTTCGCCGCTCGGCGTTGCCGAAGACGCATCGCTGATCGCGCAGGCGAACTACGAAGACGATCTGGAGCGATTGCGCGAATGCGATCTTGTCATCGAGGCGATCGCCGAGCGGATGGACTGGAAGCTCGATCTGTATCGCAAGATCGCGCCGCACGTGGCCGAGCACGCGATCGTCGCCTCCAACACCTCCGGCCTGTCGATCACGAAGCTTTCCGAAGCGCTGCCCGATGCGCTCAAGCCGCGCTTTTGCGGCATCCACTTCTTCAATCCGCCGAGGTACATGTACCTCGTGGAGCTGATCGCGACGCCTTCGACGCAAGCGAAGATCCTGGACGACCTCGAGACTTTCGTCACGAGCGGACTCGGCAAGGGCGTGGTGCGCGCGAAGGACACGCCGAACTTCATCGCCAACCGCGTGGGCATCGCCGGCATGCTCGCCACGATGCACGAGGTGCGCAAGTTCGGCCTCACCTACGACGTGGTCGACGACCTCACGGGCAGGAAGCTCGGGCGCGCATCGAGCGGAACGTTTCGCACGGCGGACGTCGTGGGTCTGGACACGATGGCGCACGTCATCAAGACCCTGCAGGACAACCTGGACGAGAAGAGCGATCCGTTCTATCCCGCGTTCGCGACGCCGCCCGAGCTCGAGGCGCTTCTGAAGATGGGCCATCTCGGCCAGAAATCCGGCGCCGGTTTCTACAAGAAGGTCGGACGCGACATCCTGCGGTTCGATCTCGACAGCAAGGACTATGTCCCCTCCGGCGAGAAGTCGGACGAGGTCTATGCGCGCATGCTGAGGAAGCCGGCGGGCGAACGGCTGAAGCTGCTGCGCGAAAGCGAAGGCGCGCAAGGCCGCTTCCTCTGGGCGATCCTGCGCAACAGCTTCCACTACGCCGCGGTGCACCTCGCGACGATCGCGCAGACCGCGCGCGACGTCGACCTGGCGATGCGATGGGGCTTCGGCATGAAGCAGGGCCCGTTCGAGCTGTGGCAGGAAGCGGGCTGGCTGCAGGTGGCGCAGTGGCTGCAGGAAGACATCGAAAGAGGCGAGACGCTCGTGAAGGCGCCGCTGCCGGACTGGGTTTTCAGCGGGCCGGTGGTGAATGCGGGTGGCGTGCACACGGCCGAAGGGTCGTGGAACCCGACCACGCGAAAGTTCGAGCCGCGCCGGGTGCTGCCGGTCTATGAGCGCCAGCTCTTCCCCGAACTGCTGCGAGGCGAAGCGGGTCCGCGGTTCGAGACCGCGGGCAAGACCCTGATGGAAAACGACAGCGTGCGCGTGTGGACGCACGACGGCGAGGTCGTGATCGCGAGCATCAGGACGAAGATGCATGCGATCAGCCCGGAGGTGTGCGAAGGGCTGATGTTCGCGATCGAATCGGCCGAGAGCGACTATCGCGGACTGGTGATCTGGTCGGGCGACGAGCCCTTCAGTGCCGGTGCGGACCTGCAGGCGATGCTGCCCGCATACATCGCGGTGGGCGTGAGCGCGATCGAGGATGCGGAAGGGTTCATGCAGCAGACGATGCTGCGGCTGCGCTATGCGGCGGTGCCGGTGGTGTCGGCCGTGCGGGGGCTCGCACTGGGCGGCGGCTGCGAGCTCGCGCTGTATTCGGCCAGGCGCGTGGTCGCGATGGAGAGTTATGTCGGCTTGGTCGAGGTGGGCGTCGGGCTCGTGCCGGGAGCGGGCGGGCTCACGTACATCGCGCGGCGCGCGGCGGAGAACTCGGCCGCGAGCACGGACAAGGACTTGCTCAAGTTCGTGACGGAAGGCTTCACGGCCGCGGCGATGGCCAAGGTCGGGACGAGCGCCATCGAGTCGCGACAACTCGGCTGGCTGCTGGAGAGCGACGTCGTCGTGCCGAACAAGGACGAGCTGCTGTACGTGGCTTTGCAGACGGTGAAGTCGATGGATGAGGCGGGGTATCGCCCGCCGCATCGACGGCGGTTCCCGGTGGCGGGCCGCAGCGCGAAGGCGACGATCCAGGGTCAGCTCGTGAACATGCGCGACGGCGGATTCATCAGCCGGCACGACTTTCACATCGCGTCGCTGATCGCGAACGTGGTGACCGGCGGGGACGTGGATGCGAACACGCTGGTGACGGAGGAGTATCTGATGACGCTCGAGCGGCGGGCGTTCTGCGAGCTGGTGCAGAACCCGAAGACGCACGAGCGGATTCTGGGGATGCTGAATACGGGTAAACCTGTTCGCAACTGACGTGACAAGCAAGGAGACCCTCACCCCAGCCCTCTCCCGCGAGCGGGAGAGGGAGCAAGATGCCGCGATGGAGCCGGACGATTCCCTCTCCCGCTTGCGGGAGAGGGCCAGGGTGAGGGCTCGCGGCCTGCGGCAGCGCCAGACGCAAGCCGAGCAGGTGATGTGGCACCACTTGCGCAATCGCCGCCTGCTCGATCTGAAGTTCCGCAGGCAGCACGCCGTTGGCCCCTGCTTCGCGGACTTCGCCTGCATCGAGATCGGCCTCGTCATCGAGATCGACGGCGGACAACACGCCGACGCCGAGCCCCACGACATGTGTCGCGAAACAGCAATGACCGCCCATGGATACCGGACGCTTCGCTTCTGGAATCACGAGGTGCTGAACGAGACGGAAGCGGTGATGGAAAGGATCCGGCAAGTCGCCATCACCCTCACCCCAGCCCTCTCCCGCCAGCGGGAGAGGGAGCAAGACAAAGGCACAACACCATGACCCGACCCCTGCACGACGCCTACATCGTCGCGGCCACCCGCACCCCGATCGGCCGCTCGCACAAAGGCTACTTCCGCAACACGCGCCCCGACGACCTGCTCGCCACGGTGCTGAAGTCCGCCCTGAAGCAGGCCGAGGGGCTCGACCCCGCCGCCATCGAAGACGTGATCTGCGGCTGCGCCATTCCCGAGGCGCAGCAGGGTCTCAACGTCGCGCGCATCGGCGCCGTCCTCGCGGGCCTGCCGAAGAGCGTGGGCGGCATCACCGTCAACCGCTTCTGCGCTTCGGGACTCTCCGCCGTGCAGATGGCCGCCGACCGCATCCGCGTGGGCGAGGCCGACGTCATGATCGCGGCCGGCACCGAAAGCATGTCGATGGTGCCGATGATGGGCAACTCGCCGTCGCTCTCGCCCACGATCTTCTCGAACCCCGACGACATCGAAAGCTACGGCATCGCCTACGGCATGGGCCTCACCGCGGAGAAGGTCGCGCAGCAATGGAAGGTGAGCCGCGACGCGCAGGACGAATTCGCGTACGCGTCGCACATGAAGGCCGTGGCCGCGATGAAGGCGGGCGAGTTCGCGGGCGAGATGACCGAAGTCGAAGTCGCCGACCGCGCCGTGGACCTGGACTCCGCGGAAGTCTCGATCGCGACGCGCACGGTGAGCCTCGACGAAGGCGCCCGCCCCGACACGACGGTGCAGGCGCTCGGCAAGCTGAGGCCGGTCTTCGCCGCGCGCGGCAGCGTGACCGCCGGCAACAGCTCGCAGACCTCCGACGGCGCGGGCGCGCTCATCGTGGTGAGCGAAGCGGCGCTGAAGCGCTTCAACCTGAAGCCGCTCGCGCGCTTCGTGAGCTTCGCAAGCCGCGGCGTGCCGCCGCACATCATGGGCATTGGCCCGGTGGAAGCGATTCCGGCCGCGCTGAAGGCCGCGGGCCTGAAGCTGGACGACATCGGCTGGATCGAACTCAACGAAGCCTTCGCCGCGCAGTCGCTCGCGGTCATCGGCACGCTCGGCCTCGATCCGGCGCGGGTGAACCCGATGGGCGGCGCGATCGCGCTCGGCCATCCCCTCGGCGCGACGGGGGCTATCCGGTCGGCGACAGTCGTCCACGCGCTGCGGCGCAAGAATCTGAAATACGGCATGGTCACCATGTGCGTCGGCATGGGGCAGGGCGCCGCAGGCATCTTCGAGAGGGTCTGAACGTGCAACTGGTGAAGATCGCGTCGGCGGTTCGCCGTGAGCAGAAAGACAAACTCTGGGCGCGCATGGCGCAGGGCCTGCGTTCGTTCACGGCCGAGGGAGCGGCTGACGCATGACCCTGCACGTGTTCGATGCGGCCGTGGCGCTCGAGCCGATCGGCGACGGCGAGTTTCGCGGCCGTACGAATCCGGCCTACGCGAACTTCATCGGTCCCTTCGGCGGGATGACTGCGGCGCAGGCGCTCAATGCCGCGCTGCTGCACCCCGATCGGCTCGGCGACCCGGTGGCCTTCACGGTCAACTTCGCGGCCGCGCTCGCCGACGGTGAATTCGAGGCGCAGGCGCGGGTGGCGCGGACCAATCGTTCGACGCAGCACTGGATCATCGAGCTGAAGCAGGCGGGCGCGACCGTCGCGACGGCAACGCTCCTCACCGCGGCACGGCGCGAGACCTGGAGCAGCCACGAGGTTGCGCCGCCCGCCGTTCCACGACCGCAGGAGGTGGCCCGCACGACCCGGCGTGCCGTCGAGTGGGTGAAGCGCTACGACATGCGCTTCATCGAAGGTCGCATCCCGCACGAATGGCAGGGCCAGGGCGACGAGGACAGCCTCACGCAACTCTGGCTGCGCGACGAGCCGCCGCGGCCGGTGGACTTCGCGTCGCTTTGCGCGATGAGCGACATCTTCTTTCCGCGCATCTGGCTGCGCCGCGCAACGCAGACGCCGCTCGGCACCGTCACGATGACCGTGTACTTCCATGCCGATGCCGACCTGCTTCGTGCAACGGGGGACGGCTGGCTGCTCGGGCAGGTGCGCGGCCAGGGATTTCGCAATGGCTTCTTCGACCACTTCGGGCAGCTGTGGAACGAGTCGGGCGAGCTGCTCGCGACCACGCACCAGCTCATGTACTTCAAGGAGTAGACAGCGATGGCCGAACCTGTGGCTCTCATCATCGGCGCCGGCGACGCCACCGGCGGCGCGATCGCCCGGCGCTTCGCGCGCGGCGGGTTCACCGTGTGCGCGACACGGCGCAGCGTCGACAAGCTGCAGCCGCTCATCGACGGCATCCGGCAGGCAGGCGGCCGCGCGCACGGCTTCGCCTCCGATGCGCGCAAGGAAGAGGAAGTCACGGCGCTCGTGGAGCGCATCGAAAGCGAGATCGGCCCGATCGAGGCGTACGTGTTCAACATCGGCGCCAACGTGCGCGCGGGCATCCTCGAGGAGACCGCGCGCAAGTTCTTCAAGATCTGGGAGATGGGCTGCTTCGCGGGTTTCCTCACCGCGCGCGAAGTGGCGAAGCGGATGGTGCCGCGCGGCAAGGGCACGATGATCTTCACCGGCGCGACGGCGTCGCTGCGCGGCTCCGCGGGCTTCGCCGCATTCGCGGGCGCGAAGCACGCGCTGCGCGCGCTTGCGCAAAGCCTCGCGCGCGAGCTGGGGCCCCAGGGCATCCACGTCGCGCACCTCGTGGTGGATGCCGCCATCGACACGGAGTTCATCAAGACCACGTTTCCCGAGCGCTACGCGCTGAAGGAAAGCGACGGCATCGTCGAACCCGAGCACATCGCGGAGACTTACTGGACGCTTCACCTGCAGCCGCGCGACGCGTGGACGCACGAACTCGACATCAGACCGTGGATGGAGAAATTCTGATGGGCAAGACGGTGGAATTCTGGTTCGACGTGGGCAGCCCCGCCGCCTATCTCGCCTGGACGCAGCTGCCGCGGCTCGCGAGCGAAGCGGGCGCCGCGATCGATTACCGGCCGATGCTGCTGGGCGGCGTGTTCCAGGCGACGGCGAACAAGTCGCCGATGGACGTGCCGGCGAAGGGCCGCTACATGAACGCGGACCTCGCGCGGTTCGCGAGCCGCTATGGCGTGCCGTATCGGCTGAATCCCCACTTCCCCATCAACACGCTGACTCTCATGCGCGGCGCGATCGGCTTGCAGATGCGCGAGCCCGCGCGCATGCACGACTATGTCGACGCGGTGTACCGCGCGATCTGGGTCGAGGGCCGCAACATGAACGATCCTGCCGCCGTGGGCGCGGTCCTGCACGCGGCGGGGTTCGATCCGCAGTCGCTGCTCGCGATCACGCAGGACCCGGAAGTGAAGGAACGTCTGAAGACCGTGACGCAGGAGGCCGTCGCGCGCGGCGTATTCGGCGCGCCCACGTTCTTCGTCGGCGAGGCGATGTACTGGGGCCAGGACCGGCTCGATTTCGTGAAAGAGGCACTGCAATGACGACCGACATCCTGGTGCACGCCGAAGGCGCTGTCACCACGCTCACGTTCAACCGGCTCGAGCGCAAGAACTCGATCACCGCCGCGATGTATGGTGTGCTCGCCGATGCACTTGCGACGGCGGCCGAAGACGCCGCGGCGCGTGTCGTGCTGTTGCAGGGCCACGAGACCATCTTCTCCGCGGGCAACGACATCGGCGACTTCCTGCACAAGCCGCCCGCGGGCGAGGGCTCGCCCGTGTCGCGCTTCCTGCGGGGCATCGCGACGTTTCCGAAGCCGCTGCTCGCGGCGGTGTGCGGACCGGCCGTCGGCGTCGGAACCACCATGCTGCTGCATTGCGATCTCGTGTACGCGGGCGATAACGCAGCGTTCTCGCTGCCGTTCGTGAACCTCGGCCTGGTGCCGGAAGCCGCATCGAGCCTCTTGCTGCCGCGCATGTTCGGCTACCACCGCGCGGCCGAGGCTTTGATGCTCGGCGAGCCCTTCATGGCCGAAGCCGCGCTCGAAGTCGGGCTGGTGAACCGCGTGTTGCCGCCGACCGAGGTGAATGCGTATGCGCAGGCGCAGGCGAGGAAGCTCGCGGCCAAGCCGCTCGCAAGCCTCGTGGAGACCAAGCGGCTGATGAAGCAGGGCCGGGAGGCCGCGGTGCTGAAGCAGATGGACGAGGAGGGCCGGACGTTCGCGCGGATGCTGCGCGAGCCCGCGGCGCGTGAGGCGTTCAGCGCGTTCATGGAAAAGCGCAAGCCCGACTTTTCGAAAGTCTGATGTCGATCTTGTTGCACAATCCGCCCACACTTCGGAGGGTCGATCGTGGCGACGTTGAGCATCAAGGGTTTCGCGCAACTGGAAGACGTCGACATCCAGTTCGGCGATCTCACCGTCCTGGTCGGGCCGCAAGCAACGGGGAAGAGCCTCGTTTTGCAGATGCTGAAGTACGCGATCGATCGTCCCGTGATCGCTTCCGATTTCGCTCGATACGGTCTGGACTGGGACAAGAGCAACCCCGAGTCTCTGCTTGCGGCGTTTCTGGGCGAAGGCTACGAGAACGCATTCACGAAGAAGACGTCGATCCAGTTCAACCATCGGGCCTTGTTCGGAGAAAAGTCCCAGCGGTCGTCTGGGCGGGAGCCGGCCGTGTTCTTCGTGCCTGCGCAGCGGGTGATGACGATTGCCAACGGGTGGCCCAAGCCCTTCATGAGTTTCGAGCCGGGGGACCCCTATGTGGTGAAGCAATTCAGCCAGGAAATACTCGAACAGTTCTCCCGCGGCGTAGGACGGGCCGGACCGGTATTTCCGCAACCGAAGCGGCTCAACGCACACGTGCGGCGAAGCATCGAAATGTCCATCTTTCATGGTGGAGAGCTTCTTCTGAAGTCGGCCGGCAGGCAGAAGCGCCTGATCATCCGCTACCCTGGACGAGCCGGCGCCCCGATCGAGCTTCCATTTTTCGAATGGTCCGCGGGCCAGCGGGAGTTCTCGCCCCTTCTTCTTGGCTTGTACCAACTGCTGCCGGCAGGAAAGATATCGTCCCATCGCTCCTACAGGTGGGCAGTCATCGAAGAACCCGAGATGGGATTGCATCCGCAGGCGATCAACTCCGTCATGCTGCTCGTGTTCGAACTCCTCTCCCGTGGATACAAGGTGTGCATGTCGACGCATTCGCCGTATGTGCTCGAGCTGGTCTGGGCGATCCACGTCCTGCAGCGCAGTCAGTCCAGAAACAAGGTCTCTGCAGTCCTGGAGGCGATCAACGTGCAGGGCAATTCGTTGAGACCGCTTGCCAAGACCTTGCTGGAAAAAAGTGTCAGGGCCTACGCGATGACCTTCTCCGACACGGGCCGGCACCGGTGCACCGACATATCGGAGTTCGATCTGGAAAGTCCCGACCCGGTTCAGGCCGGATGGGGCGGTGTCACGAGCCTCAGCAGCATCGTCTCCAGAGCAGTCTCACGCGGCTTGTAGGCGCATGGCAGCGAGGAAGGCAAAGGCAATGCCGGGCTGCAATTGTCCGCTAAGTCCCGGAGTGACCGCTCTGAAGAAAGGGGATCGAAACAAGATCAATCTCGAGGGACTCGATCCGCGGGAGTCCTGCGAAGTCGATGCCTGCTTCAAGGCAGTCGAGCCGCATGCGAATCGCTGGGACTACTACATCGGCCTCGGCAGGAACGGGGCGCTTTACTTCGAGGTGCATGAAGTCAGTGAGGCGGAACTGGTTTGTCTCATGGCCAAAGCACAATGGCTGCGCGAGAAGATAGCCTCTCTCGGTTGGGCCGAAATCGGGGGCCGGTCGCTTTTCGTCGCGCCCACGAAGGGAATCACGCCGTTTGCACTCTACGGTGAGCTGAGCCGCCGTCTGGCGCTGAAGAAAATCACCGTCATCATGAAAGGGGATCGCGTTTGCGACTTGATATGAACGGAGATCGGAAACTGACCGGCAAGACCCTCTTCATCACCGGCGCGTCGCGCGGCATCGGCCTGGCCATCGCGAAGCGCGCGGCGGCAGACGGCGCCAACATCGTCGTCATCGCGAAGACGACCGAGCCGCATCCGAAACTCCCCGGCACGATCTACACCGCCGCCGACGAGATTCGCGCCGCGGGCGGCCAGGCGCTGCCTCTGGCCGTGGACATCCGCGACGAGGAAGCGGTGCTCGACGCGGTGCGTCAGGCCGTCGAGACCTTCGGCGGCATCGACATCCTCGTGAACAACGCGAGCGCGATCAGCCTCACGGACACCGAGCACACGCCGATGAAGCGCTACGACCTCATGAACGGCATCAACGCGCGTGGCACGTTCCTCTGCACCCAAGCGTGCCTGCCCGCGCTCAAGGCATCGGCCGCGGCCGGGCGCAACGCCCAGGTGCTCACGATGTCCCCGCCGCTGTCGCTCCACCCGCGCTGGTTCGGACCGCACGTGGCCTACACGATGGCGAAGTACGGCATGAGCATGTGCACGCTCGGCCACGCGATGGAGTTTCGCAAGCACGGCATCGCGGTGAACAGCCTCTGGCCGCGCACGACGATCGCCACCGCCGCGCTGCAGATGATCCCGGGCATCGACACGATGAGAAGCCGCAAGCCGGACATCCTGGCCGATGCCGCGCACTTCATCCTCACGAGGGATGCGCGCGACGCGGGCGCGAGCGGCAACTTCCACCTCGACGAGGAAGTGCTCGCCGCGCACGGCGTGACGGACCTCGATCGCTATGCGGTGCTGCCGGGCAACAGGGACTTCATCCCGGACCTCTTCCTGGACTAGCATTGCGTCAATGCCGGGGCCGCAGCGCGGCGCCGGCAAGTCCAGGAGGAACGCGCCATGCCCACTCCCGCCGCTTCCGCGACCCCCGCCGCGCCCGCCACTGCCCGCAAGCAACTGCTCGCGTCCCTCTACGCGGTGCGCGACGCGCTCGACGCCCTCATCTACAACAAGGAAGCGCTCGCGAGCATCGAGCATGGAGCGCAGCTGCTTGCGCAGACATTCGCTCGCGGGGGCCGCGTGCACGCGTGCGGCAGCGGCGCCGCCATCCTCGCGGCCATGCACTTCGCCGACGAACTCGCGCGCCGCCAGGGCGGCGCGATGCACGGGCTGCCGGTGCAGGCGGTGAGCGACATCGTGCAGACCGGCAGCCTCGCCGACACGCTGGGGTACGACCGCATCTATTCGCGTTACGTGCTCTCGCAGTGCCTGCCGGGGGATTGCCTGGTCGCCTTCAGTGCCACCGGCAAGAACGCGAGCGTGCTCAACGCGGCCGTGTCGGCCAAGGAGCGCGGCATGACGGTGCTGGCCGTGACCTCGGCCCCCTCATCGGAGCTGCAGTTGCTGGCCGACGTCGGCATCGGCGCGGGCACGGGAGAGGCGACGGCGCCTTCGCACGAGCTGCACGCGGCCGTGATCCGCGTGCTGGTCGAGCTCACCGAGCGCGAGGTCTTCCCGGGCAACTTCGAGCTGCCCGACGACGGCACCCAGCTGATTTCGTGAAGCCCCAGCGGCCGGCATGAGCGCGCTCAGTGCGCGTCGAACAGCTCCTTGGCGAAGAACTGCAGCGTGCGCCCATGCGCGAGCGCGGCGCTCGGCGGATCGTACGAAGCGCGGTCCCAGCAGTTGAAGCCGTGCTGGGCTTTCGCGTAGACGAACACGTCGGCGCGGCCTTCCATCGTCTTGCGCACCTTCTCCACCGCCTCCAGCGGAATGCCGCCATCGTTCTCGGCGTAGTGGAACTGCATGGGGCAGGTGATGGACGCCGCCCGCGCCAGATGGTCGTGGATGCCGCCGCCGTAGTACGAGACCGCGGCGTCCACCTGGTTCATCGACGCGGCGAAGTAGGCAAGGCGTCCGCCCAGGCAGTAGCCGACCGCGCCGATCGACTGCCCCTCGGTTTCCGCGCGGCCGCGCAGCGCCGAGCAGGTCGCCGCGATGTCGGCTTCGAGCTCGGGCTGCTGCAGCTGCTTCATCATCTCGATGCCGCGGTTTCGGTCATCTCCCTCGTAGCCGAGCTCGACGCGGTGCGCGCTGCGCCAGAAGAGATCGGGCGCGAGCACCACGAAGCCGTCGAGCGCGTACTGCCGAGCGACCCCCTGGATGTGCGAGTTCACGCCGAAGATCTCCTGGAAGAGAACGATCCCGGGCCCCTTGCGTGCCGGCGGCAAGGCCAGCAGACCCTGGAACTTTCCACTTCCCTGGTCACTTCCCGTGGCGAGGTCGATCCATTGTGTTTCTATGGGGTCGCGCATTGCTTGCTCCTTCTTGCTGTCGACGTGAAGACCTGAACCGCCGTGCGGTCGAGCTGATTGACTTGAAATCTGATAGCGCTATCATAATCCGGAATCGAGACCTGACAAGCGTCGCAAAAGGCGGGCCCGTCCCGCATCGGAGGAAGACAATCCATGAAGCATTTTCAGCCCACCCGCCGGCGGGCCGTCGCCGCGATCGCGTCCGCGCTCGGGGCAGCGTCCGGGGTAGTGCCCTTCACCAGCGCATTGGCACAAGCACAAACCTACCCGGATCGCCCGATCCGTCTCTTCGTCGGCTATTCGGCCGGCGGCGGCACCGACCAGGTCGCGCGCCTCGTCGGGCAGAAGCTCTCCGAACTCCTCGGCCAGCAGATCGTGATCGTGAATCAGCCGGGCGCCACCGGCGCCATCGCGGTCGAGAAAGTCGCGACCGCCGCGCCCGATGGCTACACGCTGCTTCTCATTTCCATCGCGGACACGGTCGTGCCCGCGTTGCGCGCGAAGCTGCCGTACGACCTGGAGAAGGACATCGTCGGTGTGGCGCCCGTCGTGGGCGGCCCGCTCGCGCTGGTGGTGAATCCGTCGCTGCCGGTGAAGAACGTGAAGGATCTGATCGCGCTCGCGCAATCGAAGCCCGGCAAGCTCAACTACGGCTCGCCCGGCGTGGGCAATTCGCTGCACATCGCGGGCGAACAGTTCAAGCTCGCGACGAAGACCGACATGCTGCACGTGCCCTTCAAGGGCGCGGCCGAAGCGATCACGGCGACCGTCGCGGGCCAGGTCGACGTCTGCTTTCCCGTGCTGTCCAATGCGCTGCCGCTCGTCGAAAGCGGCAAGCTGCGGCTGCTCGCCGTCACCGGCGCGAAGCGCTCGCCGTCGCTGCCGAACGTGCCCACGGTCGCCGAATCGGGCGTGCCCGGCTATGACCGCACGACGTGGTTCGGCGTGGCCGCGCCCGCCGCGACGCCCAAGCCCGTGATCGCGAAGCTGAACGAGGCGATCAACAAGGTGATGTCCACCGCCGAGATGCGCGACTTCTACGCGAAGCAGAATTTCGAGCCGATGACCGGCAGCGCGGAGCAATTCAATGCATTCGTGCACAGCGAGATCGCGCAGAGCGCGGCGGTGATCCGCGCGCTCGGCATCAAGCCGGAATGAACGGCGCGCGGCGCAACCTGCTGGCGGTCGACATCGGCGGCTCGTTCACCGACGTCGTGCTGCAGGCGTCGGGGCGACGCTTCACAGCCAAGGCGCTCACGACGCCGCACGCGCCCGAAGAGGGCGTGATGGCGGGCATCGCCGAGATCCTCGCGCAGGCGTCGCTCGGCGCGGGCGAGGTGTCGCTCTTCATCCTCGGCACGACGCTCGCGACCAACGCCCTCATCGAACGCAAAGGCGCCCGCACCGCGCTCCTCGCGACCGAAGGCTTTCGGGACGTGCTGGAGATCGGCCACGAGAACCGCTACGCGCAGTACGACATCGCGCAGGACAAGCCGCCGCCGCTCGTGCCGCGGTTCCTGCGCTTCGGTGTTCCCGAGCGCGTGAACGTGCGTGGCGAGGTGCTTCTGCCGCTCGACGAAGATGCTGTGCGCGCGCTCATCCCGCAGTTGCGGTCGCACAACGTGGAAAGTGTGGCCGTCGCGTTCCTGCACAGCTATGCGAATCCCGCGCACGAAGTGCGCGTGCGCGAACTGCTGGCCGCGGAGCTCCCCGGCGTCTGTGTCACGCTTTCTTCCGACGTGTGCCCCGAGGTGCGCGAATACGAGCGCACGTCGACGGCCTGTGCGAACGCGTACGTGCAACCCGTGGTGGCGGGCTACCTCGGCCGCCTGCGCGAGCGGCTGGCCGCGGCCGGCCTTGGCTGTCCGTTCTACCTGATGACCTCGGGCGGCGCGATCACCACCGTCGAAAGCGGTGCCGCGGAGCCGATCAAGCTGGTGGAGTCGGGGCCGGCGGGCGGCGCGATCCTCGCGGCGCAGGTCGCGAAACAGTGCGGCGTGCACAAGGCGCTCTCGTTCGACATGGGCGGAACGACGGCCAAGATCTGCTTCATCGACGACTACGAACCCGAGCTCTCGCGCACGTTCGAAGTGGGCCGCATGTACCGCTTCATGAAGGGCTCGGGCATTCCGGTGCGCATCCCCGTGATCGAGATGGTGGAGATCGGCGCGGGCGGCGGCTCGATCGCGCGCGTCGACGCGATGGGCCGCGTGCAGGTAGGCCCGGAGAGTGCGGTGTCCGATCCGGGCCCTGCGTGCTTCGGCCGTGGCGGAGCGCGCGCGACCGTGACCGATGCCGATTGCCTCTCGGGCCTGCTTGATGCGCAGCGCTTCGCCTCGGGCAAGGTGAGGCTGCGTCCCGCGATGGGCGAAGAGGCCATCGCGCGCGACGTGGGCGATGCGCTCGGCGTGAGCGCGATCGAAGGCGCGACCGCGATCCAGGAAGTCGTCGCGGAGAACATGGCGAACGCGGCGCGCGTGCATGCGGCCGAGCTCGGAAAGACGGTGGAGGACTACACGATGATCGCGTTCGGCGGCGCTGCGCCGCTGCACGCCGCGCAGCTCGCAGCGAAGCTGGGCATTGCCCGCGTGATCGTGCCGGTGGCGGCGAGCGTCGGCTCCGCGCTCGGCTTTCTCTGGGCGCCGGTCGCATGGCAGTCGCTGCGCAGCCTGCACCAGCGGCTGGACGCGTTCGACGGCGCATCGGTCGACCGGCTGCTGCAGCAGATGGAGGCGCAGGCGCGCGACGCGGTCGTGCGTGCCGCGGGCGGCGACGTGCCGCTGCAGCGCAAGCGCATCGCTTACATGCGCTACGTGGGGCAAGGACACGAGATCGCCGTCGAGCTGCCCGAGGGTTCGTTCGCGCAGGACGCGACGGGTGAATTGCGCCGCCGCTTCGAAGCCAGCTACATCGCGCTCTATGGCCGCGTGATCCCGCATCTCGTGGTGGAGGCGATGAGCTGGTCGGTGACGGTGGGCACGCTGCAGGACGATCTCGCCGCGGCCACGATGCCGCAGGGCGCGGGGCCCGCGCGCGCAGCCTCGCACAGGCAGGTCTTCGACACGACCGTGTCGCAGTGGGTGGACGCGGGTGTCTACGACAGGGCGTCGCTCGAACCCGGCGCAGCCGTCGCGGGACCGGCACTCGTCGCCGAGGACCAGACGACCACCGTCGTGCCGCTGGCGTTCGTCGCGCGGGTGAACTCGCTCGGGCATCTCGTCGTCGAGCGCGAAGGGGAGGCTGCGTGAAAACCGTGAAGGACATTCACCTGCAGGTGATGTGGAACCGGCTGCTTTCCGTCGTCGAAGAGCAGGCGCAGACGCTCGTGCGCACGGCGTTCGGCGCGTCCACGCGCGAAGCGGGCGACCTCTCCGCGGGCGTGTTCCTGCCCGACGGCCGCATGATGGCTCAGGCGGTGACGGGCACGCCGGGCCACGTGAATTCGATGGCGGACTCGGTGCGGCACTTCCTCGCGGAGTTCCCGCTCGAGGCCATGCATCCCGGCGACGTATTCGCCACCAACGACCCGTGGAAGGGCACGGGCCACCTGAACGACTTCACGTTCGTCACGCCGGTGTTCCGGCGCGGCCGCGCGATCGCGCTGTTCGCGTCGACGCTGCACGTGGTCGACATCGGCGGACTCGGCTCGGGGCCGGATGCGACGGAGATCTTTCACGAAGGCCTTTACGTGCCCATCGTCCGGTTCGCTGCGCGAGGCGTCGTCGATGCCACGCTGATGCGCCTCATCCGCGCCAACGTGCGCGAGCCGATCCAGGTGGAAGGCGATCTGCACGCGCTCATGGTGTGCAACGACATCGGCGCGCGGCGGCTTGCGGCGATGATGGACGAATACCGGCTGGAGGACCTGGAGGCGCTCGGCGAACACATCATCGGGCGCTCGCGCGCCGCCATGCTCGAAGCCGTGCGCCGCTGGCCGCGCGGCACCTGGCGGCACACGATGCGGGTGGACGGCTACGATCATCCGATCGACCTCGCCGCGGCGCTCACGATCTCCGACGACGGCGTCGAACTCGACTTCGCGGGCACGTCGGCGGCGGTGGCGCGCGGCATCAACGTGCCGAAGAACTACACCGATGCGTACAGCTCCTTCGGCGTGCGCTGCATCATCGGCGCCGACATCCCGAACAACGCCGGATCGCTCGGCGTGGTGCGTATCGCGGCGCCCGTCAACTGCATTCTGAACGCGCATGCGCCCTACGCGGTGCAGTCGCGCGCCATCGTGGGCACGATGCTGCCCGACGTGGTGTTCGGCTGCCTGCGCCAGGTGCGGCCGGACGAAGTGCCCGCGGAAGGCGCGTCGAACCTCTGGAACATCCGGCTCGCGGGCGGGCAGCCGATCGCCGGCGCCGACCCCGCGGAGTTCGTGCGGTCCGAGCGATTCACGATCGTGAGCTTCACCTCCGGCGGCACGGGCGCGCGGCCGGGCAAGGACGGTCTCTCGGCCACCTCGTTTCCGAGCGGCGTGAAGAACACGGCCGTGGAGATCATCGAGACGATGGCCCCGCTCGTTTTCTGGCGCAAGGAATTCACGTGCGACAGCGGCGGGGCGGGGCGCCTGCGCGGCGGTCTCGGCCAGACGGTGGAAGTCGCGCATGCGCATGGCGCGCCGATGGTGATCGGTGCCACGTTCGATCGCATCGTGCATCCGGCGCGCGGCGCGGCGGGCGGGGCCGCGGGCGGCGCGGGGAGCGCGCATCTCGCTTCGGGCGCGGTGCTGCGCGGCAAGGGGCGGCAACTCGTGCCGGCCGGCGACCGCGTGGTGCTTCGCACGCCGGGCGGCGGCGGCATCGGCGATGCGGCGGCGCGGGATCGCGCAGCCGTCGCCGAGGACCTGCGCAACGGGCTGATCAGCGAGCGGGCCGCGCGCGAGGACTACCGGCTGCAGCCGGACAAACCATCGTGAGCTGACGGCGGCGGCGGAGAGAGGGACATTCGGCCGAGCATGCCGACCTCTTCGTCATTCCCGCGAAGGCGGGAATCCAGGGCTGCGGAAGCCTTGCATCCCGCCTTCGCGGAGATGACGTCGGGTGGAACAAGCGCGCCATTCGGCCTCGTCCGGCTGAATCAGCGTTAGCGCTAACATGACTTGGCGTATAATGCCGTGAATGGCCCTGACCCGCGAGCTCGCCGGCTTCTGCTCATCGCTTCGCTGCGACGACGTTCCCACGGCCGCGTTTCCCTTCATCCGCATCGCCTTCACGGATTGCTTCGCCACACTCGTCGCGGGCCGCTTCAGCGACCCCGCGCGAATCCTGCGGGAGAGCCTGCAACCCGGCGCGGGCACGAGCCGCGTGTTCGTCGACCAGGGCATGGCGGGCGCCGCCGACGCCGCGCTCCTGAACGGCACGGCCGCGCACGCGCTCGACTTCGACGACGCCGCGCAGAAGGGCCACATCAGCGCGGCGATCGTGCCCGCCATCCTCGCTGAGGCGGAAGTGGTCGGAAGCACGGGTGGCGCGATGGCCACCGCATACGCGGCCGGCTACGAGGCGTGGGCCGAGCTGTTCCGGCGCGAGCCGGACCTACACCACAACTTCAGCTGGCACCCGACGGGCGTGTTCGGACCCATTGCCGCCGCGGTCGCCTGCGCTTCGCTCCTGCACCTCGATCAGGAGCGCACGACGCACGCCATCGCGATCGCCGCTTCGGAATGCGCGGGGCTGATCGCGAATTTCGGCAGCATGGCCAAGCCCTTCGTCGCCGGGCAGGCTGCTCGCGCGGGCGTGCTCGCGGCGCGCCTTGCCGCCAACGGCTTCACGGGCAATCCCGAAGCGCTCGAGCACCCGAAGGGATTGCTCATGGGCATCTCGCCGAATCGGAAGGCAGACGTGGCTTCGCCGCTGCTCGCGCGAGGCGACTGGCAACTGCCCGTGGGCGGCGTGAACACGAAGAAGTACCCGACCTGCTTCGCAACCCACCGCGCGCTCGATGCGATGTTGTGGCTGGTGCAGGAACACGATCTTCGCCCGGCGCAGGTGAAGCGCATCGTGGCGACCACCAGTCGCCGCAACAAGTCGACGCTGCGTTTCGAACGTCCCGAAGACGGCCTGCAGGCCAAGTTCAGCATGCAGTTCGCGCTGGCCGCCGCGCTGCTCGCGCGTCGCCTGAGCCTCATGGAACTCGAGGACGGCTTCGTGCGGCGCGACGATCTGCGCGAGCTGATGACCCGCGTGGAAGTGCAGCCGGAAGACCGCGAGGACCCGCGCCGGCCGGGCGAAGCGCCGCAGGATGTCGTGTGCATCGAGACCGCCGATGGGCGCCGCTTCACGCGCGAAGTGCAGTACGTCCGCGGCGGCCCCGAGCATCCCCTGTCGCCGGGCGAGCTCTTCGGAAAATTCGAGAGCTGCCTCGCCTACGGCCGCCTCGCAGCCGATGCCCAGAAGCTGTTCGATGCGCTCATGCGGATCGACAGCCTGCCCGGCACCCGCGCGCTTTATGCATCGATCGAGCGGTGACCGCGCCCGATCCGCCCATCATCGATCCGAGACAGTTCAGATAGAGAGAGACACCGAAATGCACACACCCGACACCGACGCGGCGACCTCGTATTCCCTGCCGGCCGAGATCCAGGAGTTCTGCGACGTCGCGCGGCGCATCGTGCGCGAGGAACTGGTGCCGCTCGAGCCGAAGTGGCTCTCGAGCCCGAACCACGCCTACGGCATGCGCGAGCTGCCGGCGATCCGCGCCGTGTTCGACGCGGAGACCGCCAATCGCATCGAGAAGGTCGCGCGCGACACCGGGCTCTTCTATCTCATGGTGCCCGAGGAATACGGCGGCCCCGGGCTCGGCATGCTCGCGCAGGTGGCGATTCTCGAGCAGCTCTACACCACGCCGATCATGCTGCCGATCGCGAACGTGCCCAACATCCTCTACGAATGCCAGGGCGATCAGGTCGAGCGCTACCTGAAGCCCGTGATCGAAGGCACGAAGGTCACGGCCTTCGCGCAGACCGAACCCAATGCCGGCTCCGACCCCGGCGGCATGATGCAGACGCGCGCCGTGCGCAAGGGCAACGGCTGGGTGCTCAACGGCACGAAGATGTGGATTTCCAACGCGAACGAATGCGACTTCCTCATGGTGCAGGCCGTGACCGACGCCGAGAAGCGCCAGCGCGGCGGCATCACGATGTTCCTCGTCGACCGGCAGAACCCCGGCCTGCGCGTGGAAGTGCCCGGCATCCGCACGTGGCTTTCCACGGAGGCGAAGCAGCACGTCGTCCACTTCGACGACGTCTTCGTGCCCGACGAGGACGTGCTGGGCGAAGTCGGCAAGGGCTTCACGCTCGGCCAGCGCTGGCTCACGATCCACGACCGGCTGCTGCGAGGACCCTACGCGCTCGGCAAGATGCAGCGCGCGCTCGACATGTCCGTCGAATGGGCGAAGCAGCGCGTCACCTTCGGCAAGCCGATCTCCGAGCGGCAGGCGATCCAGTGGCGGCTCGTCGACATGTACATCGACATCCAGGCGCTGCGCTCGATGACCTACGAAATGGCCGCGCGCGCCGATGCCGGCGAAGACGTGCGCTCCGAAGCCGCGCTCGTGAAGCTCTGCTCGAGCGAGTGGGGCACGCGCTGCCTCGACCATGCGATCCAGGTGCACGGCGCGATGGGCGAATCGCTCGACCTGCCGCTCACGCTCTGGTACCGCGTGCTGCGCCACACGCAGATCGGCGGCGGCACGAGCGAGATCCAGCGCATGCTGATCGCGCGCAAGCTGCTCGGCAAATGATTCGGGGGGCGCTCGACGGCATCCGCGTGCTCGACCTCGGGCAGGGCATCGCCGCGCCGTTCGCGGCGCGCATCCTCGGGGATTTCGGTGCGGACGTGATCAAGGTGGAACCGCCGGAGGGCGACCCGGCGCGCAATCTGCAGCCCGCGCTCCTCTTCGAGTACCTCAACTGGAACAAGCGCGGCGTCACGCTGGACCAGGTCGACGTCGAAGCGCTCGTCAAGGCGAGCGACATCGTGATCGACTCGGGCGCGCTCGGCGTCGCGCCGAAGCGGATGCTCGAATGGAACCCGCGCGTGGTGGTGTGCAGCGTCACGGATTTCGGCTGCGAAGGGCCGTACGCGCACTTCCGCGGCAGCGATCTCGTGCTGCAGGCGATGGGCGGCATCATGCAGATCAGCGGCGCGAGCGATCGGGCGCCGCTCAAGCACGGGTTGAATCAGGCGTATTTCTGCGGCGGATTGAATGCGGCGTATGCGGCGCTCGCGGCGTGGACGGCAGCCGAGCGCGACGGCATCGGCGATCACGTGGATCTCTCGATCCAGGAGTGCCTCGTCTCCGAGCTCGTCACGTGCGAGACGTACTACACGTTCATGGGCGCGATCCAGGGGCGGCGGACGGCGGTGCAGGATCCGTATCTCGGCGCACCGATCGCGACGAAGAAGGGCTATCTCTCGTTCCAGGCGAGCCTGGCCGTGCCGAACGAGACCTTTGCCGAGATCTTCCGCGACGAACGCTTGCGCGAAACCAGGTTCACGAGCAACCGGGAGCGGTCGCAGCATCTGGAGGAAGCGCGGGAAATCATCGCAGATGCGGTGAAGGATCGCGAGGCGAAGGAGATATTCCTCGAAGGTCAGTCGAAGCGGGCGTTGATGGGTGTGGTGCAGACCGCGCCGGATCTGCTCGCGTGCGAGCAGCTGGCGGCGCGAGGGTTCTGGGTGGAGCTGGGCGGGGTGACGTATCCGGGTGAGCTCGTGAAGATGTCGGCGACACCGACAAGTGTGCGCTCTGCAGCGCCGAAGCTGGGCGAGCACAACGCGACCCACCACCGTCATTCCCGCGCAGGCGGGAATCCAGAGGCTTTGCAGCGCGCGCCGGACGCAAAGCCACTGGATCCCCGCGTACGCGGGGATGACGGGGAACTTCGGAACGCCGACGACATACGCGCGGGTGACGAAGGAGCCCGCCTCCCCCTCGAAGGCCTGCGCGTCCTCGACATGGCCACCGTCATCGCCGTCCCCTACATGGCCGGACTCCTTTCCGACCTCGGCGCGGAAGTCATCAAGATCGAATCGCCTCTCAAGCTCGACCCGACCCGCCAGGGCGTCCTCACGACCTACCTCGACAACGACACGCGCGTCGACGCGATCAACCGCTCGGGCATGTTCAACGTCGTGAACCGCGGCAAGCGTTCGATGGCACTCGACATGGGCACCGACGAAGGCAAGCAAGTCTTCCGCGAGCTCGCCGCGAAGGCCGACATCATCGTCAACAACTTCACGCCGCGCGTGATGGCCAACTGGGGATTCGGCGAAGACGACCTGCGCAAGATCAACCCCAAGCTCATCACGCTCTCCAACACGGGCTACGGCTCCACCGGCCCGTGGCGCAACTTCCCGAGCCAGGGCACGACGCTCGAAGTGACGATGGGCATCTCCGCCTACACCGGCTACCGCGGCGACAAGCCGTGGAAGGTGGGGCAGTCGTATCCCGACTTCCTCGCCTGCTGGGCGGGGCTCGCCGCGCTCTTCGCGGCGCTGCGCCACGTGCGGCGCACGGGGCAGGGCCAGTTCATCGACCTCGGCATGTACCAGGTCGGCGCGGCGCTGATCCCGGAAGCGATCCTTCAGTACCAGCACGACGGCACGCAGCCCGAACGCATCGGCAACGAGGACGCACTGCACGTGCCGAGCAACGTGTATCCGTGCGCGGGTCACGACCGCTGGGTCGCGATCACGGTCGAAACGGATGCGCAGTGGCGAACGCTTGCGGGGTGGATGGCCAACGACGGCGTGACCGCCGACCCGGCCCTGGCGAGCGAAGCCGCGCGGCGCACGCGGCGCGAGGAAGTCGACTCGCTCGTCGCGAACTGGGTGCGCGAGCAGGACGGCTTCGCATTGATGCACAGGCTGCAGTCGGCCGGCATCGCCTGCGGCCCCGTGATGAACAATCGCGACATCCTGCTGGACGAACACCTGCGCTCGCGCGGATTTCATGAGCGCGTGGAATTGCCGCAGCCGATGGGCGTGCGTCCGATCATGGGCCGGCCGTGGAAACTCGCCAACAGAAAAGTGCGCATCCGCCACCCCGCGCCGCGCTACGGCGAAGATGGCCCCGCGATCCTGCGCGACGTGCTCGGCATGGATGAGGCTCGCATCGCGGCGCTCGTCGCGGCGAAAGTCGTGTGTACCGAGCCGTCCGTGAAGAAGCCCTTCGACGCGATGGGCCTCGCGCAGCTGCAGCGGCAAAAGGCAATCCACGAAGTGGACCCGGACTACAAGCGCAAACTGAACATCGCCTAGGCGAAGACAAGGAGAGCCGAGCATGGCCAACCTCAACATCACGGTGGAAGACAAAGTTGCGGTGGTGGAATTCAACCGCCCGCACGCGATGAACTCCATCGACCCGGAGATGCGGCAGGAGCTTTACGCGTTCTACGATCGCCTGAAGAAGGACGACGCCATCCACGTCGCCGTCTTCACCGGCGCGGGCGACAAGGCGTTTTGCACCGGCGCCGACCTGAAGAAGACGATGCCGGACCCGAACGACAGCTATGCGAACCAGCTGCTCGCGCGCGGCGAAACCGGCAGCGCGTTCTTCGGCCTGGAGACGGACAAGCCGCTCATCTGCGCCGTGAACGGCTACGCGCTCGCGGGCGGCACGGAGCTCGTCACCATCTGCGACATCTGCATCGCCTCCACGAACGCGAAGTTCGGGCTCAGCGAAGTGAGGCGTGGCAGCATTCCCTGGGGCGGCAGCCTGCAGCGGCTGCCGCGCTCGATCTCCAAGAGCGACGCGATGCTGCTGCTTCTCACGGGCGACATGGTCGATGCGCACGAGGCGCTTCGCATGGGCCTGTGCAGCAAGGTGGTGGCGCCGGAAGAACTGATGCCCACGGCGCTCGCCATCGCGCGCCGCATCGCGAGCAACGCGCCGCTTGCCGTGCGCGCGGTGAAGCAGCTCGTCACGCGCGGCATGGACGTGCCGCTGCCGCATGCGCTGCAGATGGACAAGTACATGTACGGCATCCTGAAGGACACCGAAGACCGCGTGGAAGGCCGCAAGGCTTTCGCGGAAAAGCGCGATCCCGTCTGGAAGATGAGATGACCGCCAATGCCCTGGAAGGACTGCGAGTCCTCGACATTTCCGGCCCGATGGGCAACTACTCGGGCAAGCTCTTCGCCGACATGGGCGCGGACGTGATCCTCGTCGAGCCGCCCGGCGGAACGGCGCTGCGGCACGAGCCGCCCTTCATCGGCGACGTGGCCGGCGTCGAACGCAGCCTCAACTACGCCTACCAGAACACGAGCAAGCGCGGCATCGTCCTGGACCTCGACACCGCGAGCGGCCAGCGCATCTTCCGCGAGCTCGCGGCGAAGGCCGACCTCGTGATCGAAACGCAGCCGCCCGGCTGGATGGCCGCGCGCGGCATCGGCTACGAAGCGCTGAAGGCGCTCAATCCGCGCATCAGCGTTGCGAGCATCACGCCGTTCGGCCAGACCGGACCGTACGCGCACCTGCAGGCGACCGACCTCGTGGGCCTCGCGCTCGGGGGATTGCTCTACATGGGCGGCTACCGCGATGCCGCCCCGACGCAGGCGCATGGCGACCAGGCGTTCAAGTGCGCGGCGATGTACGGCGCGGTCGCGGCGATGCTCGCCGTCACCGCGGCGGAGCTGAGCGGCGAAGGCCAGCACGTCGACATCTCCATGCAGGAGAGCGTGACGATGGCGCTGGAGAACGCGGCGCAGACCTACGACCTCGAAGGCGTGGTCCGCAAACGGCCGCTGGGCGACCAGCGCTTCGCGGGCTACGGGCTGTTCCCCTGCAAGGACGGCTACATCTTCCTCGGCTCGCGCGGCATCGGCACGAGCCCCGCGTGGTCGCGCAGCCTCCAGTGGTTCAGGGACGAGGGGATGCAAGGCGCCGATCGCCTGCACGGCGCCGAGTGGTCGGACCTCGACTACCTGAAAAGCGATGAAGCGCGCGAAGTGTTCGGCGAGCTCTTCATCGCCTGGGCGATGCAGCACACCAAGGCGTGGCTCTACACCGAAGGGCAGAAGCGCGGCATTCCGCTCGCGCCCGTGAGCACGCCCGCGGACCTCGTCGAAAACCCGCAACTGCGCGCGCGCGGCGTGTTCGTGCCATTCACGCATCCGCTGCTGAAGCAGGCGGCGGAGATGCCCGGCGCGCCCTACGTGATGAACGAGACGCCGTGGCAGGTGCGGCGTCCCGCGCCGCGGCTTGGCGAGCACACGGCCGAAGTCCTCTCGGAAATCGGGATCGCAGGAGACGACCTCGCGCGGCTGTACGCGATGGGAGTGGCGGGATGAGCAATTCGAAACTTCCGCTCGCGGGGCTGCGCATCGCGGACTTCTGCTGGATCGGCGCGGGTTCGTACACGACCAAGGTGTTCGGCGACCTGGGCGCCGACGTGATCAAGATCGAGACCGCCACGCGCCTCGACTCGCTGCGCCAGGCGGGCCCCTACAAGGACGGCAAGCCGGGCGTGAACCGCAGCGGCTATTTCGCGGACCGCAACACGAGCAAACGCGGCATCACGGTGGACATGAAGCATCCGAAAGCCGTGCCGCTCATCAGGAAGCTGATCGCGAAAAGCGACATCGTCGCCAACAACTTCGCCGCGGGCGTGATGGAGAAGTTCGGGCTCGGTCCAGAGGATTGCGCGGCGATCCGGCCGGACATCATCTACATCGCGATGTCGATGCAAGGCTCCAAAGGACCGCAGCGCGACTTCCGCGGTACCGGCAGTTCGATCGCGGCCCTGACCGGCATCCAGGCGCTGAGCGGCCTGCCCGATCGCATCCCCGCCGGCACGGGCACGAACTATCCGGATCACCTGCCCAATCCTTGTCACGCCGCGTTCGCGCTGCTCGCGGCATTGCGCCACCGCCGCCGCACCGGCCGGGGCCAGTTCATCGACTTCGCGCAGACCGAGCCGATGCTCTCGCTGATGGGGCCGACCTTTCTCGATCTCACCGTGAACGGCCGATTGCAGGACCGGCGCGGCAACGATCATCCGTGGGCCGCGCCGCACGGGGTGTACCCGTGCGCCGGCGACGACCGCTGGATCGCGGTCACGGCGATGAACGACGCGCAGTGGGCTGCGCTGGTGGATGCGATGGGGCGGCCTCCCTGGGCCTTGGAGGAGCGCTGGGCCACGATGCCTTCCCGCTATCGCGACCGCAAGGAACTCGATGCATCGATCGCGGCCTGGACGGCTTCGCAGGACGCGCAGGCGCTGATGCTGAAGCTTCAGGCCAACGGCGTCCCCGCGGGCGCGGTGCAGGACGCGCGCGACGTGACGCGCGTCGATCCGCAGCTCGCGCATCGGGGCCACTGGGTGCATCTGCCGCATGCCGAGATGGGCGAGTCCCTCTACAACAACCTGCCGTTCCGGTTCTCGGGCATCGAGGTGAAGCCGCAGCGTCCCGCGCCGCTTCTGGGCGAGCACACGCGCGAGATCCTGCACGATCTGCTCGAGATCCCCGATGCGGAGATCGACCGGCTCGAAGCGGAGCAGGTCCTTCGATGAGCATGCGCGACCGATGCGCGATCACGGGCGTCGGCGCGACGCCGCAAGGCAAGCTGCCGGGGTCGACCGCGCTCACGCTCGCGGTCGATGCCTTCAAGCGCGCGCTCGACGACAGCGGCCTGAAGAAGGACGACATCGACGGCCTGCTCACCTTCTCGGGCCAGACCGCGCCCGAAGGCCAGCAGAACTACCTGCGCGTCGGCGAAACGCTCGGCATCAACCCGCGCTGGACCGGCACGATGTACATGGGTGGCGCCACCGCCGGTGCGCTGGTGCAGCAGGCGGCGCTCGCCATCGATGCGGGCATGGCCACGCACGTGGCGTGCGTGTACGGCGACGCGGCGGCCACGGGCGGCGGCGTCTTCAACCGCGCGCAGGGCTGGGGCGATTCGTCGGCGATCTGGGGCTTCATGTCGGCGGCCGCGAACAGCGCGGTCACCGCGGCGCGCCACATGCACGTGTACGGCACGACGAGCCGCCAGCTCGGCGAAGTCGCGGTGGCCTGCCGGTATCACGCGTCACTCAACCCCGATGCGGTGATGCGCAAGCCGATCACGATCGAGGACCACCAGGCCTCGCGCTGGATCGTCGAGCCGCTGCACCTGCTCGACTGCTGCCTCGTGAGCGACGGCGGCGTGTGCATCATCGTGTCGAAGGCCGACCGCGCGCGCGACATGAGGCAGCCGACCGTCCTCCTCTCCGGCATGGGCCAGGCTCACACCACACAGATCCTCGAGAAGGAGGACTGGTGGTACGCCCCGCATCAGAAGGCCGCCGTGCAGGACGCCTATCGCATGGCGGGCGTGGGCCCGCGCGACATCGACGTCGCGCAGCTCTACGACAATTTTTCGATCAGCGTGCTGCTGTGGCTGGAGCACGGCGGCTTCTGCGCGCCCGGTGAGAGCGGGGCATTCGTGGAAGGCGGGCGCATCCGGCTGGGTGGCGAGCTGCCTGTCAACACGGCGGGCGGCAACCTGTCGGAGTCGTTCATGGAAGGCTGGCTGCACATCGTCGAGGGCGTGCGCCAGATGCGCGGCGCGTGCGGCGAGCGGCAGGTGAAGGAAGCCGAGGTCTGCCTCGTCACCGGCCGCGGCATGACGCTCAACTGCGCGAATGCGCTCGTGCTGCGCAAGGGCTGAAGCGATGGCCGACTACGACAAACCCCTGCCGGCACTCACCGACGAGAACCGGCCTTTCTGGGAAGCGTGCCGCGCAGGCGTGCTGAAGCTGCAGAAGTGCGAATGCGGCCATCTGCGCTACCCGATCGCGCGCTTCTGCCCGCGGTGCCTCTCCTCGGTCTTCGAGTGGACGCCGGTGTCGGGGCGCGGCACCGTGTTTTCCTACGTCGTGTTCCACAACGCGTACCACCCCGGCTTCAAGGCGGCGCTGCCCTACAACGCGGCGCTGATCCAGCTCGAAGAGGGGCCGCGCATGTACAGCAACGTGGTCGGCGTGCCCAACGACGCGGTGAAGATCGGCGACGCCGTCGAAGTCACGTTCGATCCCGTCACGCCGGAGATCACCATCCCGCGGTTCAAGCCGCGCTGAGGAGAAGCCAGCCATGTACAAGGTCGAGACGAGGCAGCCGGCGGCGCGCTGCTTCGAGGATTTTCCCGAGGGCAGCGAAATGCCCGAAGTCGTCAAGGGCCCGATGACTGCCGGCCATCAGGTGCGCTGGGCGGGCGCCTGCGACAACTATGCCTCGGAGTTCCATCACAGCAGCAGCGCGGCGAAGGAAGTGGGCCTGCCGGGGCTCGTGCTCTCGGGCCCCTTCATGGCGAGCTACATGCTCACCGAGATCACGCACTGGCTGGGGCGCGACGCGCGCATCGCTTCGTTCTGGGACCGCAACAGCGGCAGCACCGTGCCGGGCGACCTCGCGCGCATCCGCGCGCGCGTGACATCGGCGCGGATCGAAGGCGGCAAGGGCGTGCTCGACATCGAATGCGACATCGTGAACCAGGACGGCAAGTCGACCACGCCCGGCGGGCTGGTGGCCGAGCTGCCGCTGCGCGCGAACGGGAGCGGCGGATGAGCGGGAACGCCCAACCGGATGTCGCGGCGATCGAAGCGTCGCTGCGCGCGATGCACGGCCCGATCGGCGAGCCCGACACGATGCCCGTCGAATCGATGGCGGTGCGCCGCATGGCCCTGTGCGTGGAGGATTTCGATGCCATCCACTACGACGAGGCGGCCGCGAAGGCGCGCGGCTACCGCGGCATCGTGGCGCCCTGGCCGCTGCTGTGGCTCGTGTTCTTCAACTGCCGCACGTCGCCGCTGAAGTTCGACTTCGGACGCGCGACGCTGCATGGCGGGGACGCGTACGAATTCCACGAACCCATGATCGTGGGCGACACCATCACCATGACCGCGGCGGTGAGCGAAACCTCCGTGAAGCAGGGCAAGTCCGGACTGATGGGCTTCGTCACCAGCCGCCGGGAATTCCGCAATCAGTTCGGCCAGCTTTGCGCGGTCATGTCCACCACGAACATCCGCCGTTGAACGTCCGGGCCGTCGAATATCCGCTTGTCGAAGGGTCTACGGGATTGACACGAGGCATCGTCCGGCCTAGACTCACCGAATTAAGTTAGCGCTATCATCCAGGAGACAGATTCATGAAGCCGTCCCGCCGGGCCGCATTGCTTGTGGCCGCCGCCGGCATCGCCCTTTCGCCGTTCGCTTCGGCGTTCGCGCAGGGCGCCGCCAGGTTCCCCGATCACCCGATCCGCATCGTCGTGCCGTTCCCGCCGGGCGGCAGCGTGGACCCGCTCGCGCGTCTCATCAGCCAGGAGATGAGCAAGACGTTCAACCAGCAGGTGGTCGTCGACAACCGTCCCGGCGGCAATACCGTGATCGGCACGGACTACGCCGCCAAGGCGCCCGCCGACGGCTACACATTGCTGCTCACGGCTTCGTCGCACGTGACGAATCCGCAGCTCGTGCCGACGAACTACGACGCGCTGAAGGACTTCGTGCCGGTGGCGACCGTGAGCACGGCCGACATGATCCTGGTCACGAATCCGTCGGTGCCCGCGCACAACCTGAAGGAGCTGCTCGCGCTCGCCAAGGCCAAGCCGGGCGCGCTCAACTTCTCTTCGGCCGGCAGCGGCAACCCGAACCACCTGGCCGGCGAGCTCATGAACATGATGGCCGGCGTGAAGACGACGCACGTGCCGTACAAGGGCGGCGCGCCCGCGATCCAGGACCTGGTGGGCGGGCAGGTGCAGTTCAGCTTCGGCAGCCCGATCATCGTGCTGCCCTTCATCAAGGCCGGCAAGCTCAATGCGCTGGCCGTGACGAGCCCGCAGCGCATGGCGATCCTGCCGAACGTGCCGACGATGGCGGAATCGGGCCTGCCGGGTTATGAAGTGAGGATCTGGTATGCGATGCTGGCGCCGGCCAACACGCCGAAGGATGTCGTGGCGAAGATCGGCAACGAGGTGAACCGCATCATGGCGCTGCCCGAGATGAAGGAGAAGCTCGATGCCGCGGGGATGGAGAAGTTCACGATGCCGTCGGACAAGTTCGCTCAGCAGATGAAGGTCGACATGGAGAAGTTCGGCAAGATCATCAAGGAAGCGAATGTGAAGCTGGATTGAGCTTTGGTGGATGTGGATGGCGAAGGGGGCGCCTCGCGGCGTCCCTTCGTATTTCGGTTGTCCCGTCCCGCCGCACCGCCGCCCCGCTCCGTCGCACCGCCCCGCCGCCCCGCTCCGTCGCACCGCCCCGCCGCCCCGCTCCGTCGTCATCCCCGCGAAAGCGGGGATCCAGAGTCGTGCGGTGGAGAAGCCGCGGGATCCCCGCGTTCGCGGGGATGACGAGGGGCTGTCGGGGATGACGAGGGGCTGTCGGGGATGACGAGGGGCTGCCGGGGATGACGAGGGGCTGCCGGGGATGACGAGTGGCTCTGTCGGTGACGACGTGTGCGATTGACCGGCGCGGCCCCTCTCACGCGAGCCGCACGATCTCCTCGCCCGCGGACGGAAACCGTTCCAGCACCATCGGATCGTGCCCCGGAATCACGAGCTGCGGCGAATCCGCGAGCGAATAGATCCGCCGATACGCCTCCAGCGTATCCCCCACGTTGTACACGGCCGGAAACGGCCGCTTCTGCTCGATGTTGGCGTAGAAGTGCGACGCATCGGAGGCCAGCACCATCCAGCCCTTCTCCGTCTTCACGCGCACCACCTGCAACCCGGCCGTGTGGCCACCCATGCGATGCACCGTGAGGCCCGGCGCGATCTCGTCGTCGCCGTCATGAAAGGCAACGCGCCCCTTGAACACCTTGTGCACCATGCTCGCCACATCTTCCGGCTCGAAGTGCACCGAGAGAGGCCGGTGACACATGCAGCGGCCGGTGCAAAACGACATCTCCTCGTCCTGCACGTGATAGCGCGCATTGGGAAACAGGTCGCGGTTGCCCGCGTGGTCGTAATGCATGTGCGTGATGATCACATCCTGCACGTCGGCCGCCTGGATGCCGACCGAGGCCAGCCCCTCGTCGATCGGGCGCGTGATGCGGCGGCCGCGCTTGTCGGCGCCGGCCTGGTCGAAGCCGGTGTCCACCAGCCACGAGCGGTCCCGGCCAACCACGGCCCACACGAAATAGTCGAGCGGCATCGGCACGTCGTGCGTGTCGCCGCCAAGGAAGTTGGCGCTGGAGCGCCGTTCGTGGTGGGCGTACTTGATCGCGTAGACGCGATAGGTCTCGGCAGGACTCGTCATGGCAAGGGAACCTCGGGAAAGCGCGAACGACAGCGCGCGAACGACAGCGTACAGCCCGGATTGTGCCACTGGGATGATAACGCTACCATGCCCGGGTCGAATATCATGAGCCCTCATGGGACTTGGCAAGACGGCTTCGAAGAAGGACGATGCGCCCGAAGGCCGCACCCGGCCCGGCGGGCAGGGTGCGCGCATGCGCGACGTGGCGCACGCCGCGGGGGTGTCGCTGATGACGGTGTCGCGCGCCTTGCGCGAGCCGCACAAGCTCTCGGAGGAAACCCGCAAGCTGGTGCTCGACGCCGTGCAGAAGATCGGCTACGTGCCCAACAGCATCGCGGCCCACCTCGCGTCGAACCGCTCCAACGTCGTCGGGCAGATCGTGCCGAGCATCCAGAATTCGCTCTATGCCGACACCGTGAAGGGCACGGCCGACGTGCTGCGCACCGCGGGCCTGCATCTGCTCATCGCCGACAGCGGCTATTCTCTGCAGGAAGAAGAAGCGCTGATCGGCGCCTTCCTCGCCCAGCGCGTGGCCGGGCTCATCCTGCACAACACCGACCACACGCCCAAGGCGCTGCAGATGATCGAACGCGCCGGCGTGCCGGTGATCGAGACGGGCGACATGCCGCGCGATCCGGTCGACATGGTCGTGAGCTATTCCAATGCCGAAGCCGCCAAGGCCATGACGCTGCATCTCGCGGCGCGAGGCTACCGCCGCATCGGATTCGCGAGCCTGGAGACGAAGAACAACCGCCGCTCGCGCGAGCGGCTGCGCGGCTACCTCGCCGCCCTGAAGACGCTCGGCCGCAGGAAGGACGAGCGGCTCGTGATCGAGACCGCGGGCGGACTCACCGGTGGCGCGCACGCGATGGTCGCCATGATCCAGCGCGCGCCGGACGTGGATGCGATCTTCTTCGCGGGCGACGTGCTCGCGATCGGCGCGCTTTTCGAGGCCCAGCGACGAGGCTGGAAGGTGCCGGGGCGCATCGCGATCGCGGGCTTCGACGATCTCGACATCCTCCAGCACACCGTGCCGAAGCTCACGTGCCTTCGCCTGCCCCGGCTGGAGATCGGCCGCCGCAGCGCCGAAGCGCTGCTGGAGCGCATGCACGGCAACCACGAACGCGTGCGGCTCGACCTTGGGTTCGAAGTGATCCAGCGCGAGAGCACCTGAGCCGCGAGTCGCCAGGCGAAGGGCGTCGCGCGGTCGGCCGTCGAAAGGCGGCCGATCCTCGGGCATTGTCACGTCGCGGCCCGGCACTTGCCTGCCGGCCCCGCCAGGCGCTACAATGTTACCGCTATCATCCCGCGATCATCGATCGGACTCCATGGACACCACCTCGGCCGGCCTGAAGGGCAAGACGGCGCTCATCACCGGCTCCACGTCGGGCATCGGCCATGCGATGGCCCGGGGGCTCGCGCGTGCCGGCTGCGACATCCTCTTGCATGGCATCGAGGATGCGGACACGGTCCGGCCGGCGCAGGCCGCGCTCGAGCGCGAGTGCGGCGTGAAGGTCGCCTATCTGCGGGCCGATCTCGCGGACCCGGCTGCGATCGCCTCGCTCATGGAGGAGGTGCGCCGCCGCCACCGATTGCCCGACGTGCTCGTGAACAACGCGGTCACGCGCCACTTCGCGCCCATCGAGTCGTTTCCCATGGCGCAGTGGGACAAGGCCCTGGCCGTCAACGTCAGCGCGGCGTTCCACCTGATCCAGCTCGCGCTGCCGGCCATGCGCGAACGCGCCTGGGGGCGCGTCTTCAACATGACCTCCGTGTACGGCTCGCGGGCCGTGCCCAACCGCGTCGACTACATCACGTCCAAGGCGGCGCTGCTCGGCATGACGCGCTCGGTGGCCATCGAGACCATCCACCACGGCATCACGTGCAATGCAATCTGCCCGGGCTCGGTGCTCACGCCGAACATCGAATCGCGCGTGCTCGCGCTGATGGACGAAAAGGGCCTGCCGCGCGACGAAGCCGAAAGGCAGTTCCTGGCCGGCAAGCAGCCGATCCAGCGCTTCGTCGACTCGGAGCACGTGGCCGACCTGCTCGTGTTCCTCTGCGGCCCCGCGGGACGCGACATCACCGGCGCCATGCTGCCCATCGAGGGCGGCTGGCTCGCGAGCTGATGGCCGCACCGAGCGAGGCACTCGCGCGGTTCGCCGTGCGCACGCGCACCGGGGATATTCCCGCGGCGATGCGGCACGAGGCGAAGCGCTCGCTCGTCAACTTCTTCGCCACGGCGCTGGCCGGCTGCGAGGACCCGGCGCTCGCCGCCGCATCGAAGGTCTTCGACGGCTTTCGTTCCAGCGATGACTGCACCGTGATCGGACGCGCGCAGCGAACCGATGCGCTGCATGCCGCATCCCTGAACGCGATGAGCGGCAACGTGTTCGACTTCGACGACACGCACCTGCCGACCATCCTCCACCCGAGCGCGCCTGTCGCGCCGGCGTTGTTCGCACTCGCGCAGACGCGGCGCGTGAGCGGCGGCGACCTGCTCGCCGCCTTCGTGGTCGGCGTGGAGGTCGAAGGCCGCCTCGCCAACGCCGTGTCGCCCTGGCACTACCAGCGCGGCTGGCACATCACGTCGACCTGCGGCGTCTTCGGCGCGGCGGCGGCATGCGCTCGCCTGCTCGGCCTGGACGAGCAAAGGATGCGCTGGGCGCTCGGCAATGCGTCGGCCCAGTCGTCGGGCCTCGTCGAAACGCTCGGCAGCATGGCCAAGAGCATCGGCGTCGGCAACTCGGCTGCCAACGGATTGCTCTCGGCACTGCTCGCACAGGAAGGCTTCGAGGGGCCGGCGCTTCCGATCGAAGGTCCGCGCGGGTTCCTGAAGGTGATGGGCCACGAAGCCGATGCGGATTCCATCGCCGAGGGGCTTGGCGAGCGCTGGGAACTCGCGAACAACACGTACAAGCCCTATCCGTGCGGCGTCGTGCTCAATCCGGTGATCGAGGCGTGCCTCGCGCTTTACGCGGACGAGGGCGTGCGTCTGCGCGACGTGTCGCACGCCGAACTGCGCGGGCACCCGCTGCTGCGCCAGCGCACCGACCGTGCGCATCCCGAATCGGGACGCGAAGCGCAGGTGAGCGCGCAGCATGCCGTCGCCGTCGCGCTCGCCACGGGCCGCGCCGGTCTCGACGAATTCAGCGCCGCGAGCGCCGCGCGCGATGACCTGCGCGCGTTCGCGCCGAAGCTCGCGTTCGTCGACGACGCGAGTCTGGGCGTGGAGTCGGCCTCCGTGAGGCTCATCCTCGCAAACGGCAAGGAAGTGGCTCGCGGCATCGCGAGTGCTCGCGGAAGCCTGGCCGTACCGCTCACCGACGCCGAGCTCGAATCGAAGCTGCGTGAACTCTGCCGGTGGGGTGCGAGCGGCTGCGAGGCCGATCCGCTCATCGACGCCCTGTGGTCGCTCGACGGGAGGAGCGACGCGGGCGCGGTCGCCGCGCTTGCCGCGGGGCGGGATTGACGCGCACACTCACATCCATCACTTCAAACAAGGAGTCTCACTTGAACAAGGAACTATTCGAAAAAGGCCTCGCCGTGCGCCGCGCCGTCGTCGGCGAGACGCACGTCGAGCGGTCGCTGAAGAACGCCGACGAATTCAGCATGGCGATGCAGGAGCTCGTCACCGAATTCTGCTGGGGCGAAGTGTGGACGCGTCCGGGCCTCGCGCGGCGCGACCGCAGCATCCTCAACCTCGGGATGATCGCGGCCCAGGGCAAACCGGAAGAGCTGGCCCTGCACGTGCGCGGTGCCATCAACAACGGCCTCACCAAGGACGAGATCAAGGAATGCTTCCTGCAGGTGGCCGTGTACTGCGGCATGCCGGCGGGCCTGGGCGCGTTCAAGGTCGCGCGGGAAGTCTTCAAGGACATGGGTATCTGAAGGAAGGGCCGCAAGATGACGGACAGCAAGCGAACGGACAGCAAGCGAACGGTCGGCTTCGTCGGCGTGGGCGTGATGGGCAACCCCATCGCGAAGCATCTCCTCGCCAAGGGGCATGAACTGATCGTCTACGACCGCAGCGACGCGGCCGTGACGGCGATGGTCGCGCTGGGCGCGAAGGGCGCCTCGAGCGCCGTGGAAGTCGCGGACAGCGCGCCGGTGGTCTTCACGAGCCTGCCGAGCCCGGCGGTATTCACGAACGTGCTCACGCGGGAGCTGAAGGACGGCCGGGCCGTGAAGATCGTCGTCGACCTCTCCACGGTGGGCTCGCGCGCGACGAAGCATGCCGCGGCCGTGCTGCGCGAAAAGGGCATCGACCTCGTCGACGCGCCGGTGAGCGGCGGCGCCGCGGGCGCGAAGGCCGGCACGCTGGCCGTGATGGTGGCCGGCCGCGAGCAGGCGGTGGCCGAAGTGAAGGAGTTGCTGGAAGCCTTCGGTAAACTCTTCATGGTGGGCCCCGAGGCCGGCCAGGCGCAGTTGCTGAAGCTGCTGAACAACATGCTTTCCTCCACCGCCTTCGCGATCACGTCCGAAGCGTTCGTGGCCGGAGTGAAGGGCGGCCTGGACCCGCAGGTGATGATGTCGGCCATCAACGCGGGCAGCGGCAGGAGCGGCGCGTCGCAGGACAAGTTCATGAAGCAGGTGCTGCCGCGCAGCTTCGACTTCGGCTTTCCGGTGGGAAGCGTCTGCAAGGACATCGGGCTGGCGATCGAGGAATGCGAGGCGCTCGGCGTGCCCATGTGGGTCGGCAACACGGTGCGGCAGCTCTGGAATTTCGCCGGCCGTACCGACGGCATGCAGCGCGACATGACGGAGCTCGTGAAATCGATCGAAACCTGGTCCGAAAGGAAGGAGTAAACCATGCAACGCGTGCGCCTTGGCCGAACCGGCCTGCAAGTATCCCGGTTGTGCGTCGGCACGATGACATTCGGCACGCAGGCGAACGAGGGCGAAGCGTTCGCCATCCTCGACGCGTGCGCCGAGGCCGGTGTCGACTTCATCGATTCGGCCGACATCTATCCGCTCGGCTCGAGCGGCGAACTGCGCGGCGAAACCGAACGCATCATCGGCAAATGGCTGAAGGACCGGCGCGAGCGATTCATCGTCGCCACCAAGGGCGGCTCCGACATGGGCCGCCTGCCGTGGCAGGGCGGCACGTCTCGCAAGCACCTGCTGTCGGCGATCGACGATTCGCTGAAGCGCCTGCAGACGGACTATGTCGATCTCTATCAGCTTCATCGCGACGACGCTTCCACGCCGCTCGATGAAACGCTCGAAGCGCTCGACACGATCGTGAAGAGCGGCCGCGCGCGCTATGTCGGCCTGTCGAACTGGTCGGCGTGGCGCACCGCGCGCGCGCTCGGTCGCAGCGAGGCGCTTCGCATCGCGAATGCGGTGAGCGTGCAGCCGCGCTACAACCTCCTGTTCCGGCAGTTCGAGCGCGACCTGTTCCCGATGTGCGAGGAAGAGGGGCTCGCGACGCTTTGCTACAACCCGCTCGCGGGCGGGTTGCTGACCGGCAAGCACCGCGACCTCTCCGCGCCCGATGCCGGCACGCGCTTCACGGTGGGCGGGGCGGCGCAGATGTACCGGGATCGCTACTGGCACGAACGCGAGTTCGAAGCGGTGACGCGCTTCGTCGCGCTTGCGAACGAAGCGGGAATCGCCCCCGTGCGGCTCGCGGTGGCGTGGGTGCTGGCGCAACGCGGCGTGACTTGCGCGATCATCGGCGCGAGCCGTGCGTCGCAGTTGGCGGATTCGCTCGCGTCCGTGGAGGTGCGGATCGATGCCGAGCTGATGCGAAAGCTCGACGAGATGAGCCGGGAGTTTCGCTTCGGCGACGCGGTGCGGTAGGCGAGGGCACGCCCGCGGTCAAACCGGTGCCACGAAAGGATAGGGCAAGGCGGCGCCCTCACGAAACGGCAACGCCACCACCGCCGTTCCGGGCGTCGACTCCACGCCGCGTTCGTTCGTGATGCCGAGCGCGAGATCGATCAATCCGTACGCCGCGGCCTTGCGCTTTTCCGTCACGCGTGCCCACACGCGCAAGGTCTCGCCCACCTGGTTCATCGAGCGAAAGCGGAACGCGGCCTTCCACACCCAGCCTTCCGGACCCGCCCAGTCCTTCAGCAGCTGCAGCACGAACTGCTGCTTGAGCGAACCGTTCACGAGCAGGTCCGGCAACTTGTCGCGGCCGACCGCGAAGTCGCGGTCGTAGTGGATGCGGTGCCAGTTCTCCATCGCCGCGGACCAGCGCATGAGGTGCATCGTCGTGAGCGGGCCCTTGGAGAGCGAGAACTCCTCGCCGACCGGAACGTCCTCGAACTTCACGGCACGCGTCTCAGCAGAGTCCGCCGCGAGCGCAGCAGCAATTCATCGGCCGCGGTCCGGATCTCCGCTTCGATCACGACGACGATGAGCGAGCCCTTGGAGGTCTGCTTTTCCTCGATCGATGCATAACGCTGCCGCACGGCGACCGACTCGCCGTGTCGCGCATAGCGGTAGAACTCGAACTCCGAGCCGCCATTCAAGACCGGCAGATGCGCGAACGCGGCAAGCGGCGGCAGCGATTCCGTCGCGGGCACAACGCCGTCGAAATCCGGGTCCGCCCCGGCGCGCTCGTGCAGGCGGTCGGGCGTGCCGTACGGCCGGCGCAGCATGTGATTCGGAAAGAGCGGTGGCGCGATCGGCCCGCCGTAACGGGAATGCACATCGGCACCGGCATCGGCCGCGTAGGCGGGGTCGTCATCCATGATCGCCTGCGCGAAGCGGCGCACCGCGCCGGCTTCCACCGGATCGCAGGCCGTCTCGGCTTGCGTCCAGACGCCGACGAGCGCAGCGACTTCCGGCGGAATCAGCCCCACACTTCGTCCGGCACCGGCAGGCCCTTCAGGTCTTCGGCCGTGAGCGGCCGATCGGCCTTCGTGCCGCCGTCTTCGAGCATCAGGGCGAGCTGTCGCGTGTGCTGCGCGGCGTGCCACACCATGCGCTCCAGCACGTCGTGCAGCTCGCGGTCACCGTAGTAGGTGGAAACCTTGTACTTCAGCGCGCGATCGGTCTGCGCGTCCCACCACGCCAGGGCGCGGTCGCGAATGCGCGTGCCCCAGGCGACGATGTCTTCGCCCGTCCAGTCGTCCGGCGGCACGTCGGAAAAGCCTTCGACGTTCATGCCCTTGCCTTCGGCCGCGTCGATGCCCATCTCCACCACGCGGAAGATGTGGAAGGCGAGCGCGCCTTTCGTGCGCGGCCGTTCGCGGAATGTCTCTTTCAGCTGCGCGGGCGGGAACTGTCGCGTGATGCGTGCCGCGACGTCCAGGATCGTGCGCAGTTTCGCGAACAGCTGCTCGGGCGGCAGCGGGTCGCCGAGACGCACTTTGAGATCGAGGAACTTCAGCACGTCGCCGAACGATTGGCAGAGTGTGAAGCGGTTGCCGAGCGTGATCACCGGCAGGCCGCGCGCGCCGAGCGCCTTCAGCTCCTCCAGAGCATCCGGCTCGGCGATGGCGTTCACGGAAACGAAATCGATGCCCTGCTTGATGAGAAATTCCTTCGTGCGCAGGCACGACGAGCAGCCGGGTTTCCAGAACAGCTTGATGCGGGCGGGTGCCTGTGCGGATGCACTCATCGGTCTACTCCAGACGAATGTGCGCGGCTTTGACGATGCCGGCGTACTTGCGGCGATCCGCCTCCAGCATGGCGCCGAACCGGTCGGCGTCGAGGTAGTGCGGCTCCTGGCCCTGCGCCGCGAATTTCTCCTTCACGTCGGGCATGGCGAGGATCTTCGCGATCTCGGCGGAGAGCTTCTCGACGATGGGCTTGGGCGTGCCTGCCGCGACGAAGATGCCGTTCCAGGAATTGATGTCGAACGCGGGAAGACCGGCCTGCGCGAAGGTCGGCACGTTCAGGCCCGGCAGGGGCTTCGAGCCGGTGTAGGCGAGCGCGCGCAGCTTGCCAGTCTTGATGTGGCCCGCGACGGCCGTGGGCACGGAGAACATCGCCTGCACCTGGCCGCCGAGCAGGTCGGTGATCGCGGGGCCGCCGCCCTTGTACGGCACGTTGTTGAGCTTCACGCCCGCGATCATTCCGAAGTATTCGCCCGCGAGGTGATTTGGGTTGCCGTTGCCGGAGGTCGCGTAGTTGATCGTGCCGGGCTTGGCCTTGGCAAGCGCGATGAACTCCTGCAGATCGCGCGCGGGCACTTCCGGGTTGACGACGAGCACGAATTCGCTGCGCACGATGTGCGCCACGGGCTGGAAGTCCCGGACGCTGTCGTAGGGCAGGCTTGCCATCAGCAGCGGATTGATGATGTGCGTGCTTGCGGTGTAGAGCAGCGTGTGGCCGTCCGCGGGCGCCTTGGCCACCGCGTCGGTGCCGATGATGGTGTTGCCGCCGGGGCGGTTGTCCACGATCGCGGGCTGGCCGAAGTCCTCGGTCATCTTCTGTGCGATGAGGCGCGCGAGCGGGTCCGTGCTGCCGCCGGCGGGGAAGGGCACGACGATGCGGATCGTGTGGTTCGGGTAGGCGGGCTGCTGGGCGAACGCGGGCGAGGCGAACGCCACGCAGGCGAGGGCGGCCAGAGCCGCTCGGCGAGTGGGAAGTGGAGAGGGCATGCCGGAAGGGGGCGGTGGGGATGGGGTGTGTTAGCGCTATCAGACGAACGATAGTCGCAACCGGTCGTGCTGTCAATGCCGGGAGGCCGTCGGCCTCTCGTCGTCGCACCTCCGTCGCAGCCTCGCCGCATCCCCGTCGCAGCCCCGTCGCAGCCCCGTCGCAGCCCCGTCGCAGGCCCGTCGCAGGCCCGTCACACGTCCGTCGCATGCCCGTCGCATGCCCGTCGCAGCCCCCGTTGCAGCCCCCCTCGCAGCCCCCGTCGCACCATCCTCCTCCCGTCATTCCCGCGAAAGCGGGAATCCAGGGCGTCCTTTACCCGTCACCGCACATCTCGTACGTTCGCTCGCCACGACCCCGCGGCAAAGCTGCGTGTGGGCGGGCCGCGGCGCGCGCTACGGCGTCCGTCGTGCTGCGCTTCGCGCAGCCCTACCGGATTCCCTGCGCCGGGCGACCCCGCGCCCCCGCGGCGCAACTCACTGCGAGTTTGGCGCGCACGCCAAACTCTCCGTTCGAACAAGCGCCGCGAGCCAGAACACGTACGCGCCGCGCGATACGCGCCTGCGGCGCTCTCGTCGCCGCGCTGGGGCGCGGGGCACACCCGCCGCAGGCGCCTGTGCTTT
>NZ_DASZSE010000025.1:0-138890 GCF_035548915.1 Ramlibacter sp.
TGCGCGGGCGCGGGCGCGGGCGCGGGCGCGGGCTCGCCGGGCAACCATCGCAGGGCTTCTTCGACGAAGGCCGCCGCGCCGACGGCCGTGCGCGTCAGGCCGGGCGCGCGCCCGATGCGCGCGGGGTCGAGATGCGCGACGCCCGCCGGAATCGTGACGGTGAAGCAGCTGCCAGCGCCTTGGACGCTTTCGACGCTGGCATGGCCGCCGTGCAGGCGCGCGAGCTCCTGCACCAGCGCCAGCCCGATGCCGGAGCCTTCGTGCGTGCGGCTGCGCGCGCCCTCGACGCGGTGGAAGCGTTCGAACATCCGCGGCAATGCGTCCTCCGGGATGCCCACGCCGGTGTCTCGCACGTTCAGCTCGAAGCCCGCATCCACGCGACGCAAGCGGATGGCCACCTCTCCTTCGAAAGTGAACTTGAACGCGTTCGACAGCAGATTCAGGACGATCTTTTCCCACAGGTCGCGGTCGACAAAGGCGGGCTCCTCGCACGCCGGGGAGTCGACGACGAAGCGCAGCCCCGCCTTGTCCATCGCCGAGCGGAACGTGCTTGCCAGTTCGGCCGTGAACGCCCCGAGGTCCGTGGCCACGTAGTTCGCCTGCGCGCGCCCGGCTTCGACGCGCGAAAAATCGAGCAGGCTGTTGACCAGTTTGTGCAGGCGCAAGGCGCTGCGCTGGACCATCTCGAGCCGCTCGCGGTGCACCTCGGGCAGCGGCCGAGTCGAGTCGGCCAGCGCATCGGCAACGGGCCCCATCAGCAGCGTGAGCGGCGTGCGGAACTCGTGGCTCACATTGCTGAAGAACGCGGTCTTGGCCCGGTCGAGCTCGGCGAGTTGTTCCGCTCGGCGGCGTTCGTCCTCCGACCGGCGCGCGTTGTCCACCGCGGCACCGATGCTCGATGCGACCATCTGGATGAAGTCGCGATAGTCGTCGTCGAGGGCGCGTCGCGCGCTGATGCCGCAGACAAGCCAGCTGCCGCGTCCTTCGCCTGCGGTCGCAAGCGGCACGGCCACGACTTCGCGCACAGGGTCGGGCCACGGGGCGGCGGCAGCGACAGCGTTGCCGATCGCGCGGGCCGGCAGCACGGTGAACGCCGTGCACTCGGCCAGATGTTCCTTCAGCGAGGGCGGCATCGGCTCGTCGAGTCCGCAGCATGCCATGGGCCTCGGCACGGAGTCGCCCTCGGCCGCGCACAGCAGCGCGAACGGCAGGTCGAGCGGATTGCCGCCCAGCACCTCGGCCGCCTTGCGAAAGGCCTCGCTCGTGGACTGCGCCTGGCTTGCAACGCGCCCGAGGTCGCGCAGCGTGCGCAGCCGCCGCTCGCCGATGACCCGCCCGGTCTTTTCGCTGACGATGCAGAAGACGCCACCGACGCGCCCGGACTCATCGCGCACCGGGTCGTAGGAGATGTCGAAATACGTTTCCTCCGCGTAGCCGTGGCGCTCCAGGAAGAAGGGAAACGCTTCGGCGCGGAATGCCTCGCCCGTGTTCAAGACGCCGTCGAACAGGTCCTTCAGGCCGACATCCCACAGCTCGCTCCACACATGGCTGATCGGAAGTCCCATCGCCGCGGGGTGCTTCGATCCGAGGACGGGTCGATAGGCGTCGTTGTACAGAAACGTGAGCTCGGGGCCCCAGAACATGCAGATCTGGGCCTTCGAAGGCAACATGATGCTCACCGCGCTGCGCAGGCTCTGAGGCCATTGTTCGATCGCGCCGAGCGGCGTGCCGGCCCAATCGTGCGCGCGCATGCGGGCCCCCATTTCACCGCCGCCTGCCATGAAGTTGTGAATCGAACTCATCGTTGAGCCTGCCGAGGCGTTGCGTGCACGCATTTTTAACACCGTTGCGGCGCGCGATGGGCGTGTGCAGCTCTGCAGTTGGGGGTGGGGCGCCCGAGCGAACCGTCGGCTGCGGCCTACAGCTCGTCAGAGCATGCTGACGCAAACTAGCCCGTCAAACTCATTGGCAAGGCAACTATGACCCAGACCCACATCGCCATCACCGAACAGCGCGACAGCGCGCGCGCCGGCATCGAGCTCGGAGCCGGCATCCGCACCGCCTTCGGCGGCGCGGCCGCGGACGCGATCGTCGTCTTCGCGTCCGCGCAGCACGACTATCCGGCGCTCCTCAAGGCGCTCGCCGAGGCCGCCGGCACGACCGTGATAGCCGGCGCGTCGTCGGCGGGCGAGTTCACGAACCAGTCGCGCGGAGAAGGCCAGGTCTCTGCGCTGGGCATCCGCTCGGCCAACATGAAGTTCGCCGTCGGACTTGGGCAGGGCGTGAGCAGCAACGCCAAGGATGCGGCGGGCCAGCTGCTGGAAGCTTTTCGCGGCATCGCGAAGCCGGCGCTGCCGCATCGCAGCGCGCTGGTCATGACCGACGCACTCGCCGGCCACACCGATACGCTGGTCGAGGAACTGACGCTGGCTACCGGGGGCAACTACCGTTTCTTCGGCGGCGGGGCGGGTGACGACGGGCGGTTCGACACGACGCATGTGTTCGCGGGCACGCAGGCCTACAACAACGCGGTTTCGGCGCTGGAGATTCTTTCGAGCAAGCCGGTGGGAGTCGGCGTCGCGCATGGCTGGGAGCCTGCGGGACCGGCGCTGCGCGTGACGGAATCGGAGGGCACGCGCGTCATCGGCATCAACGGGATGCCGGCGGTCGAGGTGTTGCGCGAGCACGCACAGCGAACCGGCCAGGCGTTCGACGAGCAGGACCCGATGCCGTTTTTCCTGCACAACGTGCTGGGCATCCGCGCCGACGAAGGCTACCGGCTGCGGGTGCCACTGGCGATCGGCGAAAGCGGCTCGGTCCTGTGCGCCGCGGCAGTGCCGGAGGGCGCGGTGATCCATGTGATGAAGACGACGGCCGATTCGGCCGTGCAAGCGGCGCGCACCGCCACGGCCGCGGCGCTGAAGGCGCTCGCCGGAGAAAAGCCGGCTGGAGCCTTCGTCTTCGACTGCGTCGCGACGCGGCTGCGCCTCGGCCGCGCGTTCGAGGACGAATTGCAGGCCTGCGCGCGCCTGCTGGCGCCCGCTGCATTCGTCGGCTGCAATACCTATGGCCAGATCGCGCGCGCCGAAGGCCAGTTCGGGGGCTTCCACAACTGCACCGCCGTGGTCTGTGTGCTTCCGGGGTAAGCATGACGGTGGGCCCCCTCCGGTCCCTGATCGACGCGCTCGGCGACGAGACGCGGCGGTATGAGGCGTCAAGCGAAATCGCCCGGGCCCTCGGCGCCGCCCATTTGCTCCTGTACGTAGTCGACAGGGAGCTCGGCCTGTTGTTGCCGGCAACCGGCATGCCCAAAACGCTGACCGCGGGGCCGCGCTGGCGCGAGTTCCTCGTCCGTTGCCGGGAGCCGGGCGAGTTCACTGCCACAGTGGACATCGACGGGCGCGAGTTCATCGCGCATGCCCGCGCCTCGGGGCACTGCGCTTTTGTGTTGGCGGCAGGAACGAAGATTGCCTTTCCGCACGAATTCGAGGCCGCCCTGCCGCTGCTTTGCGCGGTCTTGCGCGCGCAGCAGGCAAGGGCGATCGGGCTCGCGGAGGCGGCGGATGCGCGTGCCGCGGCCGCCAAGGCGCGCCACCTCGCCCAGGCGCTCGACGCCGCGCGTGGGGCGGCAGCCGAACTGAATCAGCAGCTGCGCTCCGAGCACCAGCGCAAGGACGAATTCCTGGCCATGCTGGCGCACGAACTGCGCAATCCGCTCGCGCCCATGACCAGCGCGATCGAGATCATGCGCAGGTCCCTCGAACGCGATCCCGCGCTCCTGGATCGGCAGTTGGCCGTGATGACGCGGCAGCTTCACCAGCTCACCCACCTTGTGGACGACCTGCTCGACGTATCCCGCGTGAGCCGAGGCTTGATCGAGCTGCGCCGCGAGGTTCTGCGCCTGGACGAATTGCTCGCCGCTTCGCTCGACGCGAGCCGGCCGCTCGTGGAAAGCCGCGGTCATTGCGTGCGCGTCGTCGACGCCCAGGTGCCGCTGCACGTGCACGGCGACCGTGTGCGCCTGACCCAGGTGTTCTCGAACCTGCTGAACAACGCGGCGAAGTACACGCCGCCCGGCGGCCGGATCGAGGTTCAGGTTCTGCAGGACGAGGCGCAGGCATGCGTTCGCATCAGCGACAACGGGGTGGGCATTCCGAAGGAGATGCTCGGCACCATCTTCGAGATGTTCACGCAGGTGCCCGGCTCACTGGACCGGGCCCCCGGCGGCTTGGGTATTGGCCTCACGCTGGTGCGGATGCTGATTGAATCGCACGGAGGTACAGTGCGCGCGGAAAGCGCGGGCCCGGGCCAGGGGAGCACGTTTCACGTCCTGCTGCCGCTGGTCGCGCCGCCTGTGCGCAGCGCCCCTGCGGGTACGCCAGGGACACCGGACCGGCTTCATGCGAGGGTGATGGTCGTCGATGACAACGTCGATGCCGCGCAGTCGCTGGCCGAGATCCTGCGACTCATGGGCGCAGAGGTGTCGGTGGCGCACGACGGTGCCCATGCGCTGGAACTCGCCCAGGCGTTAGGGCAGCCTGACATCGTGCTGCTTGACATCGGGCTGCCTGGCATGGACGGGTATGCCACGGCGCGCGAATGGCGCCGGCGCTTCGGCAACTCGTCGAACCTGCATGCGCTGACAGGCTACGGCAGCGCCGACGACAAGCGCCGCGCCGCGCAGGCGGGTTTCAACGGCCATCTGGTCAAGCCGGTTTCCTTCGAGCAACTGCAGGCGCTGCTGACCAACGCGCGCGTGGCCATGCCGGAGTGAGGGGGCAGTCCTAGGCCGCGAGTGAGTTTCGCTGCAGCCAGCCAGCGTTCGCGGAGAGCAACCCTCAGAAGTAATTTGACATAATATACATCGTATCAAATACGAACCGTCCCCAGGATGCCTCGTTACGCTGAGACCACACGAGACCGTCCCCGATGTACAAACGTGCCGCAAGAGCATGCAAGACAGTTTTGGGAGGCTCCATGCCAACGATCCGCCAACTCATCCTCGTGGGCGCCGCCGTGCTGGCCGGATGCGCAAGCCAGCCACCGTCCACGCCCGGCAAGTATCTCGTGTACCGCGATGCGAACGGCACGCCGATTCGTCAGTTCGACTATCCGAACAACGACTTCTGCGCCAAGGTCCAAAGCGCCGCCGGCCGCAGCGCGCGCTGCCAGCCCGATTCGATCGGCAGCGCAATGCAGGCCAAGGCCACGCTGATGTACAACCCGCCAGGCGTTCCCGTGCAGAGTCACTACGCAGACCTCGCGCGCTGCCAGGCGGACACCCGGACCATGGCGCCGGGCGTCCAGCTGATCAGCGCCTGCGCAGTGAAGTGACCCCGACGCGGCTGTAGGCCGCTACCGCTACCGCTACCACTTGCCCATCGGCTGAGGCTTGGCCTGTCTCGCCGCCGCCAGCATCCGCACGGAGTCGGGGCGCTCGCCCTGCCGCGCGAAGTCGAGCGCCGTGAGACCCTGCTGGTTTCGCATCTGCGTATCGGCGCCGGCATCGAGCAGCAGCCGCACGGCCTGCGGCGAGCCATAGCGGGCCGCCATCATGAGCGGCGTCGTGCCGTTGGGCGACTGCGCATCGATGAACGCATAGGCATCCAGCAGCATCTTCATGATCTTCAGATGCCCGCCCGTGGCGGCATAGTGCAACGGCGCCCAGCCGGGCTTGTTGACGTCCGCATCGCGCGCGATCAGCTTGCGCACGAGCTCGGTATCACCCTTGAGCGCCGCCATCATGAGCGGACTTTCGTCCTGCGGCGTGCGCCACTCGACGTTGGTTTTCGGCCAGTCGATCAGGACATCCGCGACCTGGACCGACTCGACCCTGAGCGCCGTGTAGAGCCCGTGCACGCCCTGAGGATCGAGCGTGTTCGCGTCGAAACCGCGCTTCAGCAGGCTCAGCACCTCGGCGGCATCGTCCCGGTGGATCGCCCGGAACCAGTCCTCATACGATCCGGCCCGCGCGGAACAAAGACAAAATGCCAGAAGGAGATACAGCAATCTCCTCATGCAGATTCTCATGAGGAAGCCACGCGAAAAAGCCGCTCGAAATTGGCGCTCGTGGCCTGCGCGACCGCCTCCACGGACATGCCGCGGACTTCCGCGATCTGCTTCGCCACGTACACAACCTTCGACGGATCGTTGGTCTTGCCGCGAAACGGCACGGGCGCGAGGTAGGGGCTGTCCGTCTCGATCAGCAAACGGTCGAGCGGCACGAAGCCCGCGACTTCGCGCAGGTCCGCCGCGTTCCTGAACGTGATGATTCCCGAAAACGAGATGCTGAAGCCCAGGTCCAGCGCGGCGCGCGCCACCTGCGCCGTCTCGGTGAAGCAGTGGAACACGCCGCCGGCCGATCCGGCAGAACCGTCTTCGCCCTCCTCCTTCAGGATCGCGATCGTATCGTCCGACGCGGCTCGCGTGTGGATCACGAGCGGCTTGCCGACCTGCCGCGCCGCCCGGATGTGCGTGCGAAAGCGCTCCCGTTGCCAGTCGAGGTCGGCGATGCTTCGCCCGCCCTTGCGCTCTTCCATCTGGTAGTAGTCGAGCCCGGTCTCGCCGATGGCCACGACCTTCGGCCGTCCGGACAGTTCAGCGAGCATCTCGAGCGTCGGCTCCAGGATGTCTTCGTTGTCGGGGTGCACGCCGACCGTGGCCCAGAAGTTCTCGTAGGTGGTCGCGAGCGCATGGACCTGCTCGAATTCCTCCAGCGTCGTGCAGATGCACAAAGCGCGGTCGACCCGCGCCTCGGCCATGGCCTGGCGGATTTCGGGGAGGCGGGACGCGAGCTCGGGAAAGCTCAGGTGGCAATGCGAATCGACGAACATGTGTGAAGGCAGACGACAAGAAGGCCGGCAAGACCGGCCTCGTAGGCAAATTCTAGGCTGGCTCTAGATCGTCTGGGTGGGCCGCTCGGATGCCAGATGGCCGCCCAGGATTTCCTCGATCTTGATCTTCAGCAGCTTGGATTTTTCGTCCGTCGGAAACCGGATGCCGACGCCCTGCGTGCGGTTGGCCGCGGCGCGAGGGGGCGTCACCCACGCCACCTTGCCCGCGACCGGGTAGCGCTGCGGGTCGTCCGGCAGGGACAGCAGCACGTACACGTCATCGCCCAGCTTGTAGTCGCGCGTCGAGGGAATGAACACGCCCCCGTCGGAGAACAAGGGGATGTACGCCGCATAAAGCGCCGCCTTCTCCTTGATGGCGAGCTGGATGACGCTCGGGCGTGGCGTGCTGGGGGCGGGTGCGTTCATGGCGGTCCACCCGAGTTTAGGGCGCAGCGGGCCCGGCTCACAAGTGCTTCCAGCATCAGCCCCGCATTGAACGGATGCTCCGCCGTCCGGGCGGCCTGGGCGAGCTCCTTCGACCAGTCCGTCATGGCATGCAACGGCACTTCGCGCGGAAGATCCGCCCGCTCGAAAAATCGCGGTGCCGCGCCGGAGCCGACGGCCAGCACGTCGTGGCACACCTTCTGCATCGCCTCCACGATCCCGGCGGGCGCCCAGTCCGCCAGCGCACCGGGCTCACCGCGTGCCAGCGCCCTGGGCAGCTGCGACCAGGCGAGCGCGTCGACTCCGGCCGCGTGCATCCGAAGCGCCTCGTTGGGGCGCCCGCCCGCCGCGCGCAGCAGCGCCGATGCGGCAGCCTCTCCAACACCTTGGCGCACGAGCCAGGGCCGGGCCTCCTGCGCATCGGGCCAATGCAGCGTGTGGCCCAGGCAGCGGCTGCGGATCGTGGGCAGCAGCTGATGCGCCGACTCGCTCGCGAGCACGAAGCGCACATCGCCGGGCGGCTCCTCCAGCGTCTTCAGAAGCGCGCTGGCCGTGACGTGATTCATGCGCTCGGCCGGATAGACGAGCACCGCCTTGCCGCGCCCGCGCCCGCTCGTGCGCTGCGCGAATTCGACCGTGTCGCGCATCGCCTCCACACGGATGTCCTTGCTGGGCTTGCGCTCCTTTTTGTCGATGGCCTCCTGCGCCTTCTGCGACAGCGGCCATCCCAGTTGCAGCATCACCGTCTCCGGCATCAGGACCGCGAGGTCGGTGTGCGCGTGGACCTCGATCGAATGGCAGCTCTCGCATTCGCCGCAGGCGCCCTCCTCCCGCAGCCGGTCGCACAACCAGGCCCGCACGAGCGCCAGCCCGAGCTCGTACTGGCCGAGCCCGGAAGGTCCCTGCAGCAGCCACGCATGGCCGCGCTGCGCCAGCAGCTCGCGCAGTTGCTTCGCGATCCAGGGCGCCATCAAGCGAGCCATCCTCTCTCGCGCACGGCGCCGACGACCGAGTTCCAGACCGCTTCACGCGGCCGATCCGCATCGATGCGCGCGAACCGGGCGGCATCCTCCTGCGCGCGTCGCGCATAGGCTTGCGCCACGCGGCGGAAGAATTCCACCGGCTCGGCCTCGAACTTGTCGGGTGCGCGCGCGCCGGCCAGCCGAGTGGCCGCCACTTCCGGCGCGAGCTCGAATAGCAGCGTGAGGTGCGGCTCGCGCAGCTCGCACGCGGGCGTGCGCTGTACCCAGCGCTCGAGCTGAGCGAGCACCGTCCAGTCGAAGCCGCGGCCGCCGCCTTGGTACGCGAAGGTCGCATCGGTGAACCGGTCGCACAGCACCACGTCGCCGCGGGCGAGAGCCGGCTCGATCACCTGCAGCAGGTGGTCGCGCCGGGCGGCGAACATCACGAGCGCTTCGGCCAGCGCGTCCATCGGCGCGCCGAGCGCGAGCACGCGCAACTGCTCCGCCACCGGCGTGCCGCCGGGCTCGCGCGTGACGACGAGCGCGCGCCCCGCCTGCCGGAATGCGGCCGCAAGCGCCTCGACGTGGGTGGACTTGCCGGCTCCGTCGATGCCTTCGAACGTGATGAAGAGTCCCGGCTTCATTGGCCGCGCTGGAATCGGTTGACCGCCTTGTTGTGCTCACCGAGTGTCGCACTGAAATGACTGCTGCCGTCGCCGCGCGAGACGAAGTAAAGGACGTTCCCCGCCGCGGGACGCACGGCGGCGAGCAGCGACGCCTTGCCCGGCATGGAAATCGGCGTCGGCGGCAGGCCGGAGCGCGTGTAGGTGTTCCAGGGCGTGTCGCGCAGCAGGTCCGTCTTGCGCAGGTTGCCGTCGAACGCGGGGCCCAGGCCGTAGATGACAGTGGGGTCCGTTTGCAGCGGCATGCCCATTCGCAGGCGGTTGTTGAAGACGGCCGAGATGAGCGCCCGGTCCTCGGCACGGCCGGTCTCCTTCTCGACGATGCTCGCGACGATGAGCGCTTCGTCGGCTGTCTTGGCGGCGCACGCGGCGCTGCGCTGCGCCCAGGCGGCGGCCAGGCGCTTGTCCATCGCGCGAAGGGCGCGCCGGTAGACGGCGAGGTCGCTCGACCCTTTCGAATACGTGTACGTATCGGGGAAGAATCGCCCTTCCGGATGCACGCCGGCGCGGCCGAGCTGCGTCATCAGCGCTTCGTCGGTGAGGTTCGCGGTCGTGGGCTTGAGCGAATCGGCCCTGGCGAGCGCCGCGCGCACCTGCCGGATGTTCCAGCCTTCGACGAGCGTCACCGCGCGCAGGCTTTCGTCGCCGCGCGCGAGCTTCGCGAGCAGCCGGTGCGGCGTGATGCCGGTCGTGAGTTCGTAGCTGCCCGCGCGAATCGCCTTGTCCTGGCCCGAAAGCCGGAACCACGCGTGCAGCAAGTCGGGATTGACGTCGACACCGGCATCGCGCACAGCGACCGCCACGGCGCGGGGCAGAGTCCCCGGCTCGATCGACAGGTCGAGCGAAGGCGCTCGCAGCGTGAGCGGGTGGTACACCCACCAGGCCGCCCAGCCCGCCGCGCCGAGCACGGTCATCCCCGCCAACAGACTGAGCCTCAACAGAAAACGCCGCACTCGCCGCTTAGCCCCCACGTCAGGTATGAGATCGATGCGCCGATGATAATTCAGCATGACCGCACTCCTCGACGGCGCGACCGAACTGCCCCACCTCGGCGTGATCCGGGCGCAGGGGGCCGACGCCGCCTCCTTCCTGCACAGCCAGCTCACGCAGGACTTCGCTGCCCTCGCCGGCGACCACGCGCGGCTCGCCGCGTTTTGCAACGCCAAGGGCCGCATGCTGGCGAGCTTCATCGCATTCCGGCGTTCCGACGACGAGCTCCTGCTCGTGTGCAGCCGCGACTTGCTCGCGCCCACGCTGAAGCGGCTGTCGATGTTCGTGCTGCGCGCGAAGGCGAAGCTCACGGACGCCACGGATGAATTCATGTTGCGCGGGATCGCGGGGCCATCCACCCAGGGCCTCTGCGGCATCGAAAGCACGCCTTGGACGATGCGCCGCTGCGGCGAGGCCGATGTCATCACGCTCTACCCGGCGGACGACCAGGCCCGGGTGCTCTGGGTGGCGCCGGCCGGCGCTGCCGAGCCCGGCTTCCCGGCCCTGCCGCTCGACCTGTGGCGCTGGAGCGAGGTACGCAGCGGCGTCGCAACGCTGCAAGCCGCGGTCGCCGAAGCTTTCGTGCCGCAGATGCTCAACTACGAATCGGTCGGCGGCGTCAACTTCAAGAAGGGGTGCTATCCGGGCCAGGAGGTCGTGGCACGCAGCCAGTTTCGCGGAACGCTGAAGCGCCGCGGCTACCTCGTTCATGCCCAGGCGCCGATGCACGCGGGGCAGGAGATATTCCACGAGTCGGATGCCCAGCAGCCGGCGGGCATCGTGGCGCAGGCCTCGCCCGCGCCCGAAGGCGGCAGCGACGCGATCGTGTCGATGCAGGTCGCCGCCGCGCAGGGTGGACGCCTCACGCTCGGAAGCGCCGACGGCCCGACGCTCGAGATGCTGCAGCTGCCCTATCTCTTGCTCGAAGACGTCTGAGCTGCCGCGGGTGCCGCCGGCCCGGTGAGGCCGAGCTCCGCGCGAAATTCGAGCGGCACGTGCACCTCCCATGCGTTGCGCTCGGCAGCCGTAGCGAGTTCGAAGCCTTTGCGATACGCCCCGAGCGCCTTCGCGTGGTCGTGCGACTCGTTGGCATAGAGCGTCCCGAGCTGGATCCATCCCAGGGCGCGCGTTTCGGGAAAGGCGCGCATCCGCAGCGCGAGCGCGTTCTCGGCGGTCGGCACGTCGTGCGCGCGCGAACCCAGGACGAACGCCGCATTCAGCATGTCGATGTCGTAGATGTCCTGCGCGATCGACTGGCGCGCGAGTTGCAGCGCCTCCGCGTCGTGGCCGGTGCGGCTCAGGAGCACGACTTCGAGCGATCGCACGGCCGGCGCGTTGGGCTGGATCGCCGCGGCGCGCGCGAGGTAGTCGCGCGCCTTCTGCGGCTCGCCGGCCGAAGCATAGCCCCGGGCGACGTTGCACAGGATCGCCACCACGTGCGGTCGCGATTCGAGCACGCTTTCCCAGATCCACGTCGCGTTTTGCCAGTCGCCCCATTTCGCGAGCTCGTCGGCGACCATGGGCGTGATCTTGCGGTAGTGCGGGTTGATGTCGATGCCTTCGCGGATGAGCTGCAGCAACGTGTGCCTGGCCGGCTGCCAGGCAGGATCGTTCGGGCTGCCGGAGGCCGTGACCATGAGCGCGATCTTGATGGCGCGCACGATCTTCTGTTCGCACTCCACGGCCTGCTCGGTGATGTACGCGGCCAGCGCGAGGCACGCGACCGCCGCGCCGATCGCCATGCTGTTGGCTCGCGCGGGCCATCGCATCGCTCTTGCGCCCAGCATCCCGCCCAGGCCGCAACGCGCTTCGCAGGCCGCGAGGATGCCGAGACCGATCGCGAAGAGCGCGCCCGTGGCGGCCATCCGCCAGGGAAACCCGACGTTGCTCACCACGAAGAACGCGAAGAGACTCGCGAGCGCGGCGACTCGCCAGGGTCGATCGGCGCGCTGCGCATCGTTCTCGGGCTTCCAGGTGTGCTCTGCGCAGCGCAGCAGCCACCAGCCCATGAATCCGAGGAATGCCCAGCCGACGAGGCCGTACTCGGCAATGAGCTGCAGGTATTCGTTGTGGGCGTAGTAGTCGGTTTCGAGCTGGCTGCCCTCGGCCTGGTAGAGCGGGATGTCGTTTTCCCAGGCGCCCGCGCCGACGCCGGTGACGGGCCGCGCCGCGATGAGACGCAGCGTCGCGCGCCACATGATCTGGCGGATGCCGAGCGAGACGTCGTCGGGCCGGATCGACTGGGTGCGGATGAAGCCGCGCTGGATCGCCGTCGTGCCGCGGCCTTCGGCGAGCAGCTTCGGGTCGCCGCTCGGGATCGAACCCAGCCCGGCGACGGTGGCGAACAGCACGCCCGCGGCCAGGATGCGCATGCCGCGGCTCCACTCGCGCATCGTGAACTCCTCGCGGCACCGCCACGCCGCGAGCGGCAGCACGACGAGCACCAGCAGCCACATCGCGAAGAGCGCCGCGCGCGTTCCCGTCATCAGGATCGCGACGATGACGAGCCCGGTGGTCGCGGCAAGGATCGCGATCGCGGCACTGCGCCGCGCACGCGCGAGCAGCACCGCCGAGAACGGCAGCGTGCTCACCGCGAATTCGGCGAAGAAGTTGCGGTTCACGAACGTGGAGGCCGGGTGCGGGCCCTGCGGGAAGAAGGTGAAGTCGCCCCAGAACTGCAGCGCCGCCCACAATGCCGCGACCACGGCACCGAGATGGATGCCCCAGAAGAGCACCGGCAACCGCTCGCGCGAGAAGGTGTTCAGGCCGAGCCAAACGATCAGGCTGAAAAGAAACCAGCGGATGGCCTCGACCGAAGCGAGATACGTGTGCGACCAGACCGTGCTGCCCAGCGCATAGGCCAGCAGCGCGAGCGGCAATGCGATCGCGCCGTGCCAGCGCAGCGGCTGCGCCTGACCGCGCAGCCGCCAGAAGAAGTGCAGCGCCGCCAGCAGCACGGCGAACGACACGATGATGGATTTCAGCGTGTCCTGCAGCAGTTCCTCCGTGGGCGCTCCCGCGGCCGGCGCGATGAACATCATGAGCGCGAGAATCCACACGGTCCAGTTGCCGGTCGTCGATTCCGCCGGCAATCGAAGTGCCGCCTGCTCCGCGGCAGCCACGAATGCGGCACCGGCCGGAGCGACCGCGGCCGCGGCCGCCGCGGGAGCGAGTGTTCTTTCCGGATTGCGGCGTTTGCGGGCCATCGGGTGCGCGGTCAATCCGCCAGCGGCAACGCCGCTGTCATTTCCTGGTGCGGAATCCCCGCTTCGACGAACGATTCACCGCGCGGCGCGAAGCCCAGGCGCGCATAGAACGGAATCGCCGTGCGCTGCGCATGCAGCACGAGTTCACGATCGCCGCGCCTGGCAGCCGCGTGCGCGAGCGCGCGCAGCACCTGTTCGCCGAAGCCCCAGCCTCTGAGCACCTTGTTCACCGCCATGCGGCCGACCTTCGCCGATCCATCGACCGCGGGCAGCAGCCGCCCGGTGGCAATCGCCTGCCCGAGCCGGTTGTACGCGACCGCATGCACCGACGCGAGGTCCGCTTCGTCCCATTCGAGTTCCGCGGGAATGCGCTGCTCGTCGATGAACACTTCCGTGCGAATGCGTCGAGCGTCCGAGCCGAGCTCGTCCCAGCCACCCAGGCGAACATCCACGAGCGGCTCGCCCGCCTCGTAGCCTGCGAGCATCTCGCGCAGCTTCGGCGGCACCGGGCGCGACGTCTGCGTCTTCGGATCGGCGAAGACGTAGAGCAGCTCGCACGTGATGAGAAGCTGCTCGCCGCGGAAGATCGCGCCCGTGAAGGCCATCGACGAATTGCCGACGCGGCTGCACTTCAGCGCGACGTCGAGCATCTCGTCCATGCGCGCCGACGCGTGGAATTCCACGCCCGCCTTCTTCAGGAAGATGTCGCCTTCCAGCAGCTCCATCGCCTCGTCGTACGGCATCGCGAGCGCGCGCCAGTAGTCTGCGACCGCCGTGTCGAAGTACATGAGGTAGTGCGCGTTGAACACGATCCTCTGCATGTCCACTTCCGCCCAGCGGACCCGAAGGCGGTGAAAGAACCTGAAATCGTCGCGTGTCATGACATGGTTGCCTTGCGCAGGGCCGCCGCCGCGTCGGCATGCGCCTGCCTCGCCTCGGGCAGCGCGCGGCCCATCTTGATGAATTCGTGCGTGACGCCGCGGTAGATTTCCAGGTCGACGGCCACGCCGGCTGCGCGCAGTTTATCCGCGTACGCGAGCGCATCGTCGAAGATCGGGTCGCACTCCGCCAGCCCGAACCAGGCCGGCGCCACGCCCTCGAGGTCGTCCGCGTTGAGCGGCGCGAAGCGCCAGTCCTCGCGGTCGGCATCGTCGACGTAGTTGGCGAAGAAGTATTCGATGTGCGCCTGCTCCAGCAGCAGACCTTCGTGATAGCGCTGATGCGAAGCCGACAGCGGCCAGCCCGCGCAGCCCGGGTAGAAGAGCAGTTGCAGCCTGGGCTCGAGCTTCGCGTCGCGCGCGAGGATGGCGCACACGGCCGCGATCGTGCCGCCCGCGCTGTCGCCGCCGAACGCGATGCGCTTGGTGTCGATCCGAAGCGTGGGCCCGTTCGCGAGCAGCCACCGCACCGCATCCCAAGCGTCGTTCGTGGCCGTGGGGAAGCGGTGTTCGGGCGCGAGACGATACCCCACCGAAACGACGGCGCAGCCCGAAAGCCGCGCGAGTTCGCGGCAGAGCACGTCGTGCGTCGCGACGCTGCCGATCGTGAAGCCGCCGCCGTGGAAATACACGAGGACCGCGAGTGCCGAAGCATCCGGCGCGTAGAGGCGCGCGGAGATTGCCGCGCCGTCGCGCGTCGGAATCGTCAGATCCTCGACGCGTTCGAGCGCCGCCTTCGGCACTTCGAGCACGCCGGCTCCGGCCTCGTATGCCGCGCGCGCCTGCACAGGCAAAAGCGTGTACAGAGGCGGATGCTTCAACCGGGCCATACGCTCGAGCACGGAGCGCATGGCGGGCGTCAGTTCGGGGTACTGCGCAAGGAACGAGTGCCGCGCAGACTCCTTGGGGATTCTCACGATGTCCCGGCTCGTCTAAAGTGGACTTCCTCCATCGTACAGCGGCGGCAGCATGTCACTCATCTACTACATCACGCAGGTCCAGTTCGATTTCGGCGCCATTCGCCTTCTGAAGCAGGAATGCGGCCGAGCGGGCATCACGAAGCCGCTGGTCGTGACCGACCCCGGCGTGAAGGCGGCCGGCGTGCTGCAACAGGCCCTGGATGCGCTGGGCGACATGCCGCATGCGGTGTTCGACCAGACGCCGTCGAATCCGACCGAGGCCGCCGTGCGCGCGGCGGTCGCGATCTACAAGTCCGAGCGCTGCGACGGACTCGTCGCGGTCGGCGGCGGCTCCGCGATCGACTGCGCGAAGGGCGTGGCGATCATGGCCACGCACGACGGACCGCTCACGCACTACGCAACCATCGAAGGCGGTTCGCCGCGCATCACCGAGCGCGCCGCGCCGCTCATCGCGGTACCGACGACGAGCGGGACGGGCAGCGAAGTCGCGCGCGGGGCGATCATCATCGTCGACGATCATCGCAAGCTCGGCTTTCACTCATGGCACCTCGTGCCGAAGACGGCGATCTGCGACCCCGAGCTCACGCTCGGCCTGCCGCCGAAGCTCACGGCCGCGACCGGCATGGATGCCATTGCGCATTGCATGGAGACTTTCATGTCGGCAGCGTTCAATCCGCCCGCCGACGGCATTGCGCTCGACGGGCTGGAGCGCGGCTGGGCGCACATCGAACGCGCCACGCGCGACGGCAGCGACCGCGAGGCGCGCTTCCACCTGATGAGCGCGTCGATGCAAGGCGCGATGGCGTTCCAGAAGGGACTGGGCTGCGTCCATTCGCTCAGCCACAGCCTGGGCGGCGTGGACCCGCGGCTGCATCACGGCACGCTCAACGCGATGTTCCTGCCGGCGGTGATCCGTTTCAATGCCGAGAACGAATCGGTGCGCAGGAACCGTCGCATCGAGAAGATGGCGCATGCGATGGGGCTCGGTGCGGGTGGCGACGTCGCGCAGGCGATCAAGGAGATGAACGCGCGGCTCGGCCTGCCCTCGGGGCTCGCGGAAATGGGCGTGCAGCGCGACTGGTATCCGCGGATCATCCAGGGGGCGCTGGCCGATCACTGCCACAAGACGAACCCGCGCGAGGCGAGTGTGGCGGACTACGAGGCGATGCTGGAAGCGTCGATGTGACCGGTCAAAGCGCGTGCACGAGTCCGGGATCGGGCTGCGCGAGCCACTGCGCGAATTCGTCGGCGAGCTCGCGGCTCGCGGACACCGCCGCAGTCCAGGCCGCCATGCGCGCGCGCAGGTCCGTGCCGTAGCGCGCGAAGTCCGTTCGATCCGGCAGTTTCCGGTTCGGCAGCCGCGCGACCCACTGCGGATCGGGCGCGAGCACGATCGTGCTGTCGAGAAAGGCGCTGGCCCGATGCCGCCACTTCAGTCCCTTGTCCAGCCAGCCGGGCACGACCGCCTTCTGGAAATGCGGATAGAGCACGATCGGCGCTTCGCTGGGCACGCGGTAGTCCAGATGCAGGTGATAGTCGGTGATGCCGCCGTCCCAGTACGCGCCCGGCGGCGCACCGGGAATGTCGTGCACGGCCTTCAGCACGAAGGGAATCGAGCAGCTCGCCTGCAGCGCGTGCCGGAAGTTTGCATCGGTGAGCGTGACGCGACGTGTGCGGTAGTCGGTCGTGCCGAAGGGAAGCATGTCCGCTGAATTCGAGAACACCACGCGTTCGAGCCACGCGCCCATCGCCTTGCGATGCAGCGTGTTGCTGAGAAATGCGCCGAGGTACCCGAGCGGCGTGCCGACCTTGTGCTCGCGCCCGAGCATGTGGCGCCCGCGCGAGGTGACGATATGCAGCCGATAGCGCGGATGCGCGAGCACCTCGTGCACCCGGCCGCCATAGAAGGATTGCAGGCTCTCGCCGAAGCGCTCCGACACGTGCTCGGCGGTCGGCGTGCGTCGCCCGGGCGGAAGCTCGTAGTCCTGCGAGATGTAGTCGGCTTCGAGCCGCTCGAAGGCGCGCACGCTGTCGTCCAGACATGCCGTCGCCATGCGCCACGCGCCGATGGAGGCGCCGACGAGGTGAACGGGCTGCTGCGATGTCGGCAGCCATTGGCCGAAGACAAACCGGTCGAGCGGCCCGAGGATGAGGCCCTTGGGCCCGCCGGCGGCGGCCGGCACGATACCGACGTCGCGCGCGCGCAGGCCGTGTTGTTCGATGTGCCTGCGCGCGGCGGGCCCGGCGTAGATCCTGAGGGCTTTCACGCAGGAAATTGTAGAGTGGGGTCGCCGGAAGGCACCCCGCCCTGCGGATTCACTTCCGGGGCTGCTGCAGCTTCGCGAACGCACCGGCCATCGCGCCTTGCAGATGTTCCTGCCGCGGTGCGCGCTGCCCCCGCGCCGCGCCTTCGAATCGATTGTCCGCGCCCTCGCGCGGCCGCGACTCGCCGAGCTTCATGGTGAGCCCGATCCGCTTGCGCGCCACGTCGATCTCCACCACCTTCACCTTCACGATCGCGCCGGTCTTCACGACTTCGCGCGCATCCTTCACGAAGCGGTCCGCCAGCTGGCTCACGTGCACGAGCCCATCCTGGTGCACGCCGATGTCCACGAACGCACCGAACGCCGCGACGTTGCTCACCGTGCCTTCGAGCACCATGCCCGGGCGCAGGTCGGCGATGTCTTCGACGCCGTCGTTGAAACGCGCCACCTGGAAATCGGGGCGCGGATCGCGGCCGGGCTTTTCCAGTTCGCCGAGGATGTCCTTCACGGTGATCACGCCGAACTTCTCGTTCGCGAACAACTCGGGTCTGAGCGTGCGCAGCATCTCGGCCCGGCCCATCAGCTCGGTGACGGGCCTCTTCACCTGCGAGAGGATCTTCTCCACGACCGGATACGTCTCCGGGTGCACGCCCGTCATGTCGAGCGGATTCTCGCCATCGCGGATGCGCAGGAACCCCGCGCTCTGCTCGAAGGTCTTGGGCCCGAGGCCGCTCACCTCCAGCAACTGCTGCCGGCTGCGGAACGCGCCGTGCGATTCGCGCCATCGCACGACGGCCTTCGCAACCGAGCCGCTCAGGCCCGACACGCGCGCGAGCAGCGGCACGCTCGCCGTGTTCAGGTCCACGCCGACCGAGTTCACGCAGTCCTCCACGACCGCATCGAGCGCCCGCGCGAGCTCGCTCTGGTTCACGTCGTGCTGGTACTGCCCGACGCCGATGGACTTCGGCTCGATCTTCACGAGTTCCGCAAGCGGGTCCTGCAGCCGCCGCGCGATGCTCGCCGCGCCGCGCAGGCTCACGTCCACGTCCGGCATTTCCTGCGCCGCGAACTCGCTCGCGGAATAGACCGAGGCGCCCGCCTCGCTCACCACCACGCGCTGCATGCCGTCCACGCGCTTCATGAGATCGGCGGCGAGCTTGTCCGTTTCGCGGCTCGCGGTGCCGTTGCCGATCGCAATCAGGTTCACGCCGTGCTTGCGCGCGATGAGCCCGAGCGTGTGCAGCGAGCCTTCCCAGTCGCGCCGCGGCTCGTGCGGATAGACGGTCGCCGTCTCCACGAGCTTGCCCGTCGCATCGACCACCGCCACCTTCACGCCCGTGCGGATGCCCGGGTCGAGCCCCATCACGACGCGAGGCCCCGCGGGCGCGGCGAGCAGCAGGTCGCGCAGGTTGTCCGCGAAGACCTTGATCGCGACCTTCTCCGCATCTTCGCGCAGCCGCGCGAAGAGATCGCGTTCGGTGGAAAGCGACAGCTTCACCTTCCACGTCCACGCCACGCATTTGCGAAGCAGGTCGTCGGCCGCGCGACCTTGATGGCTCCAGCCGAGATGCAGCGCGATGCGCCCTTCGGCCACCGACGGCTGGCCGGGCTCGGGCTCCACCGGCAGCACGAGCTTCGCGTCGAGCACTTCCTGTGCGCGACCGCGAAACACCGCGAGCGCGCGATGCGAAGGCACGCGGCCGACGGGTTCGTCGTAGTCGAAATAGTCGCGGAACTTCGCGACGTCCGGATGGTTCTCGTCCTTGGCCGGCGCAAGCCGGGAACGCAGCAGGCCTTCGGCCCACAGCCATTCGCGAAGCGACTGCACGAGCGCGGCGTCTTCGGCCCAGCGTTCGGAGAGGATGTCGCGCACGCCGTCGAGCACCGCGGGCACGGTCGTGAAGTCCTCGCCGCCCTCGCCTTTTTCCTGCTTCACGAAGGCAAGCGCCTCGACGCCCGGGTCCAGGCGCGGATCGGCGAAGAGCTTGTCGGCCAGCGGCTCGATGCCGGCTTCGCGCGCGATCTGCCCCTTGGTGCGGCGTTTCGGCTTGTACGGAAGGTAGATGTCTTCGAGCTCCTGCTTGGTCGGCGCGGCAACGACCGCGGCGCGCAATTCGGGCGTGAGCTTGCCTTGTTCCTCGATGCTCTTCAGCACCGCGGCTCGCCGGTCTTCGAGTTCGCGCAGGTAGCCCAGGCGCGACTCGAGCTCGCGCAACTGCGTATCGTCGAGACCGCCCGTGGCTTCCTTGCGATAGCGGGCGATGAAGGGCACGGTGGCGCCACCGTCGAGCAGCTCGACCGCGGCGTCGACCTGGCGGTCCTGCACGCGCAGCTCGGCAGCGATCTGCCGGTTGATGTTTTGCACTTTGAAAATCGATGCGGAATCTTTTCGAGCGCGCGAGTTTGCCACATGCGGGCGGACACGCGTTCGGCCTGCGCGCTGACAAGCTCCGGGCCGCTGCTGTTGAGAATGGAGGTCAGATCACACCCAAGGGAGAAAATCCATGCGAGCCAGAGTCATCGTGCTGGTGGTTGCCATCCTGCTGATTGCAGGCTTCGCGGCCTTCAACTGGGACGAGTTCACGCGCACCGCGCCGCTCAGCTTCGGCTTCGTCGTGGCCGATGCGTCGCTCGGCCTCATCATGCTGGGCATCGTCGCCGCCTTGCTCATCGTGTTCCTCGCGGCGAGCGCCATGCATCGCACGCAGACGCTCGTGGAAAGCCGCCACTACTACCGCGAGCTGGAAACGCAGCGCGACCTGGCCGAGCGGGCCGAGGCATCGCGCTTCAACGATCTGCGCCGCTACATGGATGCGCAGCTGCGCGAGCTGCACCAGCGCGACGCGATCGCGGCCACGGAGTTCGAAAAGGCGCTCGTGAGCGCGCAGCGCGACTTGCGCACCTACCTGGAGAACATCCACCGCATGACGATCATGCGCTTCGACGAGTTCGAGCGGCGCATGGACGCGCGCTTCGCCGCGGGCGCCGAGCCGTCGCTCGAAGCCCGCAGGCGCGTCGAGGACGCCCTCGAGCCGCCTCCGAGGGTGCGCCACCCGCTTTGAGGCGCGGGCGAATCATTGCCAGCAAGGCTGCAAGAAAGCCTGTAAGAACGGCTGGCGACGCGCGACGAAGGGAAGTAACCTCCTGTTCGAGGTGCTTCCATGACGCGATTCCTGCAATCTCTCGCGGTCGGCCTGGCCGCCGCAACGGCGGCTGCTTCTTCGGCCGCCGCCGCCTGCGCCGCGCAGTCCGGCGCCTCCATCACGCCGGTGATCGAGCTCTACACCTCCGAAGGCTGCAGCTCCTGTCCGCCCGCGGACAAGTGGCTGTCCACGCTGAAGCCCGCGGTCGCGCAGAGGCGCGTCGTTGCCGAGGCCTTCCACGTCGGCTACTGGGACTACATCGGCTGGGTGGACCGCTTCGCCGCGCCTGCGTACACCGCGCGCCAGCGCCAGCTCGCATCGGCCAACGGCCTTGCGAGCATCTACACGCCGCAGCTGGTGCGTAACGGCCGCGACTGGCGCGATTTCTCATCGGCCCTGGGCGGCGTGGCCGAGCCCGCGCGGGCTTCGGTCCGGATCGAGCGCACCGGCAACGATGCTTTCGAAGCGGCCGTGTCGCCCCTTGGCGGCGCATCGCCGTGGGCGGCCTACTGGACCGTGACCGAGAACGGGCATGCGAGCAAGGTGAAGGCCGGCGAAAACGCGGGCGAATTCCTGCAGCACGATTTCGTGGTGCGGCAATACGTGCCCGCGGGGAAGTACGAGGGTGCGCAGCGCCTGAAGCTCAACGCCGTTGCCGCCGAAGCGGGGCATGCCCGGCAGGTGAATCTGGTGGTCTTCGATCCTCGCGGCGGAACCACGCTTCAGGCCGTGAGCCTCGCCTGCTCGGGTTGAGTACGCGACACGGTCACCGCGGCCCTTTGGTGTGGCGCCTGAGCGTCGCCGGCGGCGTGGCCTGGGGTTTTCCCCTGGCTCGCGCGTAGGCCCTGAGCGCGTCCCATTCCGCCGACGTCATGCACGCGGCCACCTCGGCCGTAACGACGTCCAGCTCTTCGAGCTTCAGGACCGGGTCGTCGATGCACTCTTCCAGATGCCTTGCGATCACCTGCGGATTGCGAACCCGGTAGAGCACGTTGCGAGCGGCCGCGCGAAAGGCGTCGGGCCGGCGCGCGTTGAGGCGCTCGCCGAGCTTCACCTCCTCCAGCAGCACTCGCGCCATCTCCTCGACATCCAGCCACACGGATTCGCGGCGAGGCACCGGCCCCGCGAGCAGGGTCGCGCCCGAGCGCACGGCCTGCGTCCAGGCTTCGTCGTCTTCCAGCTGGGGACTCAAGGCGACGACGACGGCGTCGATCCGCTTTTCGTGAATTTGCCGCGCACGGTCCGCCGCCGCGGCCACGGCGGCCAGCACCTTCTGATGCGCGCGAACGACGGACGCTGAACGACGGAATCGAAGCGTTCCAGGCATGGCTTGGTGGTCTCCCTGCGATGGGCAACATGCTAGGGCCCGCGCGGTGCGATTCGCACCTATACGAAAGTCCCCTCCAGCACGTGAGCGTTGGTTGAGCCAGCTCAATGGAGCGGCGCCCGTGTCGCGAAGAATGGCGGCTGAAGGAGCCCACCATGAAGGACGACAGGCAACTCGAGGCGGACGTCGCCGCCGAGCTCGAATACGACCCGCAGGTGAATGCCGAAGCAATCGATGTGTCCGTGCGCAACGGCGTCGCGGCGCTGCAAGGCGTGGTCGGCACGTATTCCGAACGGCGCGCGGCCGAAGCGGCGGCGCTGCGCGTCGCGGGCCTGCGCGGTCTCGTGACGATGGTGGACGTGAAGCTGCAGCCCGTGCACCGCAGGAGCGACGCCGAGATCGCCGCCGCCGCCGAAGACCTCTTGCGCTGGCATTCGCTCGTCCCCGAGGACAAGGTCCACGCGGAAGTGGAAGACGGCTGGGTGACGCTCGAGGGCGAAGTCGACTACGAATACCAGCGCGTGAGCGCCGAGCAGTGCCTGAGGCACCTCGTGGGCGTGCGCCACCTCGACAACAAGATCACGCTCAGGCCGCGCGCGGATGCGGGCGACATCGGCGCGAAGATATCCGCGGCACTCGCGCGGCATGCGCGCCGCGAGGCGGACCGCATCGCTGTGGACGCGCAAGGCGGCACCATCACGCTGCGCGGCCGGGTGGGTTCGCTCGCCGAACGCGACGCGGTGATCGGCACGGCCTATGGCGCCCAGGGCGTGACCGAGGTGGTGTCCGAGCTCGAGGTGGCGGGCTGAGGGGCGCTCGCCTTTCGACCCGGTCAGTCGAAGAGCCCCGGATCGCTGCCGAAGCGCGCCCGCTCGATTTCGAGCATCCTGAGCTTGGTCGCGGTGCCGCCTTCGGCCGAGAAGCCGCCGGAGCGTCCGCCCGCGGCCAGCACGCGATGGCACGGCACGACGGGTGCGAACGGATTGAGCCCGAGTGCCTGCCCCACGGCGCGCGCGGCGCCGGGGTCGCCGATGCGTTGGGCGACTTCGCCGTAGGTGAGCGTGCGCCCGGGCGGAATCGCGCGCGTGACTTCATAGACGCGCCGGTGGAATTCCGGCACGGCGTCCATGGCGAGCGGCAGGTCCATCAGGTCGTCGGCCTCGCCTTGCAGCAGGCGCCGGATGCGTTCGATGGCCGCCTGGACGAATGCCGGAGGCGGCGTCTCTTGCGTTTCGAGGCGCGTCGCCATGCGCTTTCGCAAGTGCTCGGGCGAGTCGGCCGGCAGGTGCACGGCCACGAGCGTGTGCGAATCCCAGCCGATCGCGCATTCGCCGATCGCGGTTTCGAAGAGACAGAAGCCGAGCGCGGAGTTCATGCGGGATCGCGCGCGTTCCGATTCAGGCGCCATCCGCCCTTCGCAGCACATAGCCGATGCGCGGGAAGTGCACGTGCACGACGCCGGCACGCGCATCTTCTCGCCTCAGGCTGTAGTGCGTCCGCGTCGCCGCGATCAACTCGCCTTCGGTCGTCTCGGGCCCGAAGCTTTCCGCGGCGATCGTGACGCGCGTGCCGAGCGCGATGCCGTGGTCGTCCTGGAAGGCGCTGTCCACGAGCAGGTTGGCACCCGCGGGCTGCGGCTCGAGCGCGGCGGCGACGGCGATCGCATCGGCCGCATCGAGCGACGTCATCGGCCCGTGGCCGATCGCCGCCATGCGGCTGGCCCACTCACCGACCGAAGGCGTGGCGTTGAGGATGTCCGCGAGCACCGGCACCTGCGTGCGCGTGTACCAGATGCCGTGATACGCCGCGAAGTCCGCGACGCATGGCGCCGCGCCGAAGAGGAAGTCGTGTTCGTCGGCCATGTTCGCGATGCGCCGCAGGTAGGAGCGGTAGGCCGACGTGGCATCGCCCGGGCGCAGGCGAACCATGTTGGAGGACATCGCCTTGCGGTCTTCGGCGAAAGCCTTGCGCGCATCGGGCGGTGCGCCGGCGAAAGCATGCGCGGCACCTTCGGGCTTCAGGTTGTACGCCATCGCGGCCCAGAACAGCGTGGAATCGGCCCACTGCGCGAAGATGCGGCACACGCCCTTCAGATGCGGCGGATAGAGCGTGGGCTCGGGGCGCACGTGCTCCAGCACGTCGCAGATGAGTGCGGTGTCGCAGTAGATGTCGGCGCCGACCTGCAGGAAGGGCGTCCTGCGGTAGCCGCCCGTGAGCGGCAGCACGTCCGGCTTGGGCATGATCCGCGGCACCTCGACCGAGCGCCACGGCAGCTTCTTGTAGCCGAGGACGAGGCGAATCTTTTCCGAGAAGGGCGAGCTCGGGTAGTGGTGCAGGATGAGGTCGGCGGTCATGGTCTGTGTCGGGGGCGAAGGAATGGTATCCAAAAAGGGGGGCGCGAAGGAAGTTCGGCGCTCGCGTGGAACCGGACGCCGCGCGGCGTCACTCAGAAAGGCGCAACGACGAGGCCGCAGCGGCCGGTCGACCGCGCTTCATTTCATCCATCCAAGCCATTCAAACCCATGCCAATCGGTTCCTCCACCGCCACGACAACCTCTTCGGCCGCCGCCGCCTCATCTTCGCTCGCGCCCATTGCCGAGGGCCATCTGCCGATTGCGCCGGGCGGGGCGCAAGCCAACGAACCTCGTGCCCCGGCATCGGCGGTGCACGAAAGCCGCCCACGGTCCCCGACCCCGGTCGCGGCCGCAGCGCCGCGCGTGAATCCGCAGTCGAACAACGACGACGTGAGGGGGCCCCGCTATCCCATGCGTCCCGGGACGATCTTCGACGTCAGGTCGGCAGCTTCGCTCCAAGCCACCGCCGGCGGCGGGATCAAGATGGAAGAGTGGTACGAAGGGGACGAGGATCAGGGATACAGCGACTATGCCTACGTCTCGGTGATTGCAGCCGAACACATCCCCGAAATCGCAAACCTGCTGAATTGCGACAGTAACGCCGACGCCAGCGCAGTCGCCAAGGCGCTGTCGCAGACCTGTGGCACCGTGCCGCTTGTCAAAGACTGGCTTGGGAGTCACCGTATCCCGGTGCCTGCGTCGACCAGAGTGTGAGCATAGCTCCCCACTCTACAGAGGCATCGCGCGGGCGATGATCCTGTCGAACGGCACGTTCGCGCCCAGCGTGCCGAAGGCATGCCCCCAGTCACCGCCCAGACGCGAATCGCAGAAGGCGCCGAACACCTCTGCGGGCGCCGTCTGCGCGAGGAGCGCTGCCTGCACGGCCAGCGCGACGTCCTGCGCGAGACGGCGCGCCTCCATCTCGGTCGCCATGTCCTCGACGCGTGCTGGCAACGAAGCCGCGAGCCTGTCCAGCGCGGCATGCTGGCCGTGCGCGGGCTTCAGTTCCCGCGCCAGTGCCGCCGCCGCATCGGCCTTGCGGATCGCACGCAGCAAGTCCAGCGCCATGATGTTGCCCGCGCCTTCCCAGATGGAGTTGAGCGGCATCTCGCGATAGATGCGCGCCATCACGCCCTCGCCGCCCTCCTCCACATAGCCGTTGCCGCCCAGGCATTCCATCGCCTCCTGCGCGAAGTGCGATCCGCGCTTGCAGATCCAGAACTTCGCCACCGGCGTGATGAGGCGCGCCATCGCGGCTTCGTGCGCGTCGCCCATGCGATCGAACGCGCGCGCGAGGCGGATCGCGAGCGCGGTCGACGCCTCGGATTCCAGCGCGAGATCGGCCAGCACATTGCGCATCAGCGGCTGCTCGATCAGCTTCTTGCCGAAGGCCTTGCGCTGCGCCGCATGATGCAGCGCGATCGCGAGCGCCTGCCGCATGAGGCCGCTCGTGCCGAGCGCGCAGTCGAGCCGCGTCATCGTGCCCATCTCGAGGATCTGGGACACACCGCGCCCCTCTTCGCCCACGAGCCAGGCCTGGGCCTCGTGAAACTCGACTTCGGAGCTTGCATTGGCCTTGTTGCCGAGCTTGTCCTTCAGGCGCTGGATGCGGATGCGGTTCAGGGTGCCGTCGGGCAGCACGCGCGGCAGGAAGAGGCAGCTGAGACCCGTCGTCGTCTGCGCGAGCACGAGGAACGCATCGCACATCGGCGCCGACATGAACCACTTGTGGCCCGTGATGCGAAAGCGCACGCCCCAGTCGTCCTGCCCGTCGATTTCGCCGCGCGTCGTGTTCGCCCGCACGTCCGAGCCGCCCTGCTTCTCCGTCATGCCCATGCCCATCGTAAGGCCGGGCTTGTCCCACCAGGGCTTCAGGCCGCCGTCGTACTCGCGGCTCGCAAGCCGCGGGCCCCAGTCCGCATAGATCGCCGGGTTGCCGCGCAGCGCGGGCGTCACGGCGTACGTCATGGAGATCGGGCAGAGAACGGAGGGCTCGAGCTCGGTGAACAGCATGAAGCCCGCGGCTCGCAGCACGTGCGGGCTCGCGGCGCGGCCCTCGGCGAACGGGTCGGGCGACGGCGCGACCCAGGGCGTGCCGTGCAAGCCGGCCGTCACGGCGGCTTTCATGAGCGCATGGTAGCTCGGGTGGAACTCGACGAAGTCGATGCGGCGGCCGAAACGGTCGTGCGTCTTCAGCTGCGGCGTGTGCACGTTGGCAAGCCGCGCGTGCTGCTGCATCTGCGGCGTGCCGAGCAGCTCGCCCAGTTCGGCGAGCGGCGCGGTCCCGAGATCGGGCGCGTTGAACGCGAGCGCGTCGCGTAGCGCGCGGTTGTGCTCGAAGAGGTTGTAGTTCGCGAGCGGCTCGGGCTGGTTCACGACGTCGTGGGTGGACTCCATGCGTGCCTCCTCGATCGGGCGCCTCGCTCAGCCGAGTTTCACCACCTGCTTGCCGAAGTTCTTTCCTTTCAGCATGCCGAGAAACGCCTCGGGCGCCGCTTCCAGACCCACCGCCACCGACTCGCGCGGGCGGAACTTGCCGCTGCCCACGAGCATACCCAGCTCCTGCAGCGCCTGCGGCCACACATCCATGTGCTCGCTCACGATGAAGCCTTCCAGCTTCAGCCGGTTCGTGAGCATCAGTTGCGGATACGACAGCGGCGCGGGCTTGCCGTCGTAGCCCGCGATCATGCCGCACAGCGCGATGCGGCCGAACGCGTTCATGCGCATGAGCACGGCATCCATCACCATGCCGCCGACGTTCTCGAAGTAGCCGTCGATGCCGTCGGGGCACGCCTCCTTCAGCGCCTGCGACAGCGAACCCGCATCCTTGTATTGCTTGTAGTCGACGCACGCATCGAAGCCGAGTTCGTCTTTCACGTAGCCGCACTTCTCGGGACCGCCCGCGATGCCCACCGCGCGCAGCCCGCGCGATTTCGCGAGCGCGCCGAAGGCGCTGCCCACCGCGCCCGAGGCCGCGCTCACGACGACCGTGTTGCCGGGCTTCGCATCGATGATCTTCACGAGCCCGTACCACGCGGTCACGCCCGGCATGCCGACGGCGCCCAGGTAGTGCGAGATCGGGATGTGCGTGGTGTCGACCTTGCGCAGCATGCCGCCCTGCTGCGGATCGACGACGCTGTATTCCTGCCAGCCGCCCATGCCCACGACCTTGTCGCCCGCCTGGAAATTCGCGTTGCGGCTTTCCACCACCTCGCCCACCGTGCCGCCTTGCATCACCTGCCCGAGCGGCTGCGGCTGCGCGTAGCTCTTCGCGTCGTTCATGCGCCCGCGCATGTAGGGGTCGAGGCTCAGGAAGAGGTGCTTCACGAGCACCTGCCCGTCGCCCAGCGCCGGCGTCTCGCTCGCGACCAGCCTGAAATTGGACACGCTCGCTTCGCCTTGCGGGCGGGAGTCGAGAAGGATCTGCTTGTTGTTCGGCATGGTGTCTGCCCTCCTTGGAAGAATCAGTCGGTGGAGATGACGTTCAGCGGCTCGGTGCCTCTCGCGCTCACGGGCAGCCGCTTCACGTACTTGAAGGTGCCCGTGGCATGCGCGCAGACGTGAGCCTGGCGATCGTAGACCATCGCTTCCACGAAAGCCATGGTGGGCGTGCGATGCACGAGGCGGCCCTTGCCGCAGAGCCTGCCCCGCGCGGGGCGCATGAAGCTCGTCTTCATCTCGATGGTGACCACGCCCATCTCCCTTTCGGCGCTGCGCGCGGCCGCCGCCATCGTCACGTCCAGCAGGGTCATGAGCGCACCGCCGTGCGTGACGGAAAACGAATTCATGTGTTCGGGCTTCGGTTCGAAGTCGATCTGCGAGAGCCCGTTCTCGAACAGAACGAGCTCGAAGCCGAGGTGATGCACGAACGGGATGTCGACGCCGAATTGCATCGCGGCTCACCCACCCGTCACCACGCTCACGCCGCCATCCACCGCAAGCCACTGCCCCGTGATGTGCTTGCCCGCGTCCGATGCGTAGAGGAGCGCGATGCCCTTCAGATCCTCGTCGTCGCCGAGCCGCTGGAGCGGCGCGTGCGCGGCCATCGCGTCCTCGCCGAGCCGCTCGATGGTCGCCTTCGTCATCCGGCTCGGAAAAAAGCCCGGGCAGATCGCGTTCACGGTGATGCCGTGCCGCCCCCACTCGCAGGCGAGCGCCTGCGTGAAGGTGATCACCGCGCCTTTGGAGGTGTTGTAGGCGATGGTCTGCATCTGCGGCGGATTGCCGCCCAGGCCCGCGATGGAGGCGACGTTCACGATGCGGCCGCTCTTTCGCGCGATCATGCTGCGCTTCGCGACTTGCTGGCTCAGGATGAAATAGCCCCGCACGTTGAGGTTCATCACCTTGTCCCACGCCTCGACGGGGTGCTCTTCCGCCGGCGCGCCCCACGCCGCGCCCGCGTTGTTCACGAGGATGTCGATGTCGCCCAGGCGTTCGAGCGTCTCGTCCGCAAGCCGGCGGATGTCTTCCTCGCGCGAGCAGTCGGCGGCGATCCAGCGCGCATCGACGCCCGCGGCCTGCAGCTCGGCGGCGGCTTCCTCCAGCTCGCTTTCCTTGCGAGCGGAAAGCATCACCTTCGCGCCCGCCTCGCCCAGCGCATGCGCGATCTGCAGCCCGAGCCCGCGCGAGCCGCCGGTGACGAGCGCCGTGCGCCCGGTGAGGTCGAACAGCTGCTGGACGGTGCGGGTCATGGTGGTCCTTGTTTCCTGGGTGGGGATTGTGCGCCATCGGCGCTGTCCTCACGCATGCGCGAGCGAATCCAGATGAGCACGCAGCCGGCCGCGGTGACGAGCGTGCCCACGACGCCGAGCGACCAGCCCGCGATGAGGTGCTGTTCGTGCGTGGCGAAGCCGAGGATCACGAGGATGAGTCCGGCGTAGATGAGGCTCCAGATGAGCCGGTCCAGCCATGCGAGCGCGGCGGCCGTCATCTCAGAACGCCTCTTCGGGGGTGTCGGCACAGGTGGGATCGCGCGTTTGCACCACGCTCAGCCACGCGCCCGTCTTCGGCAGCTCGTAGTGGAAGAAGTAGCGCATGGCGCGCAACCGTCCCTCGTCCGCCACGCCCCGTGCGCGGGATGATGCGATCACGGTGGCCGCGACGTCGAGCCACATCCACGCGATCACCGTGTGGCCGAACGCCTGCATGTACGGCACGGCGTTCGCGAGTGCCTCGGCGGGGTTGCCCGTCGCCCACGCCGCCTTGGTCGCGGCGCCGAGCTTGTGCAGTGCCTCGCCCAGTGCGTTGGCGTATTGCGCGAGCGCCGGTTCGTGGATCGTGCGTTCGATGGTGGCGTTCACGCGGTCCGCAAGGAGTTTCAGCCCCTTGCCGCCTTCCATCGTGACCTTGCGCCCGAGCAGGTCCGCGGCCTGGATGCCGTGCGTGCCTTCGTGGATCATGTTGAGGCGGTTGTCGCGCCAGTACTGCTCCACGGGGAAGTCGCGCGTATAGCCGTAGCCACCGTGGATCTGGATCGCGAGCGAATTCGCTTCGAGGCAGAACTCCGAAGGCCAGCTCTTGGCCACGGGCGTGAGCACTTCGAGCAGGAGGCGTGCTTCGTCGGCCGATGCGGCGTCGCCCGTGTGCTGTTCGTCGACGAGTCTCGCGCAGTACAGAAGCAGCGCGAGCGCGCCTTCGCCATACGACTTCTGCGCGAGCAGCATGCGCTTCACGTCGGCGTGTTCGATGATGCGCACCTGCGGCCGAGCGGCATCCTTGCCCGCGGGGCCGACCGGCCGGCCTTGCGGACGGTTCTTCGCGTAGTCGAGCGAGGCGTAGTAGCCCGCGAGGCCGAGCGCCGTCGCCGCGAGCCCGATGCCGATGCGAGCCTCGTTCATCATGTGGAACATGCAGCGCAGGCCCTCGCCGGGCTTGCCGACGAGGTAGCCGATCGCGCCGGCCGCGCCTCGCACCGGGTACTTGCCTTCACCGAAATTCAGCAGCGTGTTGGTCGTGCCGCGCCAGCCGAGCTTGTGATTGAGGCCGGCGAGCGCGACGTCGTTGCGTTCCCCGAGCACCACGCTTGCTCCCTCTCCCTCCGGGAGAGGGTTGGGGTGAGGGCTCTCCACCTTCACGAGCCATTTCGGCACGATGAAGAGCGAAATCCCTCGCGTTCCCGGCACGGGCAACCCATCGGCCCCCGGAATCTTCGCGAGCACCAGGTGGACAATGTTTTCGGAGAGCTCGTGTTCGCCCGCCGAGATCCACATCTTGTTGCCCTTCAGGCGATAGCGTGGACCGAGCGGATCGGACTCGTAGTCGTCGCCGTCCGGCGTGGCGCGGGTCGCGACGTCGGAAAGCGAAGAGCCGGCCTGCGGCTCCGACAGGCACATCGTCCCGGAGAAGCGGCCGCTGAATTCGTTGAGCGCGAACACGCGCTTTTGCAGTTCGGTGCCATGCGCCATCAGCAGATTGGCGTTGCCGATCGTGAGCATGCCGCTGCCGATGCTCACCGAAGCCAGCGCGAAGAAGGTGCCGGCCGCGGCTTCGATCGTGTAGGGCAACTGCATCCCGCCGATCTCGTAGTCCTGCGCGGCACTGAGCAGGCCGGATGCGACATAGGCCTTCCACGCTTCCTTCGTCGCCGCCGGCAGGATCACGCGTTCGCCGTCGAAGCGCGGCTCCTCGGTGTCGACCAGGCGATTGAACGGCGCGTACTTCTCGCGCGCGATCCGCTCGCAGGTGTCGAGCACGGCGTCGAAGGTTTCGCGCGAGTGGTCGGCAAAGCGCGTTCGCGCGTTCAACGCATCCGCGCGCAGCCAGTCGTAGAGGAGAAAGTCGAGTGTGGGTCGAAGGCTCACGGCGGGCGTCTCATGCGAGAAAGCGGTGTGGGGGCCTTGCAGCATAAGGGCATGGCCCGCCGCAGGCCAGTCATGCGCGCGACGGCTGGGGCTCGGCGCACCGGCCGGGGCTCAGTGGTGATACCTCCCCTGCGGGAAATTCACGCGGTCTTGCTTCGCGACGTAGACGCAACGATGCTCCTGCGACTTGCTCCCTGCTCGCCGTCACCGCCCCCGAACGAACATCCGCGCCCGCTCGTCCTCGGGCTTCTTCCCCGTATGCACGAAAGCCGCCAGCTCGCGCGCAACCGCTTCGACGTCGAAGCCATGCGTGCGCATGCGAACGGGCACGTCGCTGCCCCGCACGACGCTGCGCACGTAGCCTTCGATGAAGGTCTGCTCCATCACCAGCGTGTCGCCCAGCTCGTGGAACGTGGCCATGCCGCGGATGTAGTCGGCCTTGTCCACGTCGGCGAACGAAAACGGCAAGAGCCCGCCTGCCAGCAGCGCGGTGTTCGCGGCGAGCCTCGACGTGCGCTTGTTGCCGTTCGCGAAGACCTGCACGTAGGGAATGCGCGTCATGAGATAGAGCGCCGCCTGCACCGGATGAAGCGCGCGTGCACGCTCGACGATGTCGCCCAGCGTGCGCGCCGCGAAGCCGGTCCCCGGTCTGAAGGGCGGAAGATAGGCCGAGGACCCGAGGTTCACTTCCTCGTACTCGCGCGGCTTGCCGCGCTGATGCTCGGGCAGGAAATGATCCGAATCGGCCACTTCGGCCAGGCCGTGATCGTGCGTCACGAGCGCATGCAACGCGCACACGTTGTCGACCGTGAGCTCGCGGTGCTTCCACATGTATTCGACGGCGGTCTTGTGATCCAGGACGAGCACCGCGTCAGCCGTCGGCTTGTCCTTGTTCCTGTGCCCGTACTGGATGAGCGCCTCCGTGTCCAGCGCCGAGTACGTGCTGCCTTCGAGCACCGAAGAGCCCCACGAGAAGTCCACGAGGAACGTGGTGAGGAAGCGCTTGTCCACCGGCGTCGCGATCGCCTGGATCGCCGCGCAGCGAAGCGCCTTGTCGAGCCCGATGTTCGGCTCGACGTCGAGCAGCGCTTCCTTGAACACCGCGACCGGACGCTGGCGAGCGGGAATCGCGAAATACGCGTCGATCTCCGCGCGGCTCAAAGGCGATGCGGACACGTAGCGCGTGAAGCGTCCCGCGCCGGCCACGCGCGCGGCGCCGCTTCTCACGAGCTCGGCCAATCGCCGGTTCACGGTCGAGCGGCTCAGATCGCCAAGCTCGCGAACCAGGTCCTCAGGCGCGAGGCCGGCCGGGCCCGCCTTCGCGAGAAGCTCGGTGACGCGTGCGTCCGCCGGACGAGAGGATGGTGGCACCTTGACAAGAAAGCGTGAATGGAACTCGTTGAATTATCAGGAAAAATTCGCTTCTTGTCAGAATTCGGCCGGGATTGGCCTTGCTTGTCAGGTCACGGGAGCTCAGAGGACTTCGAACACGCCCGCCGCCCCCATGCCGCCGCCGATGCACATCGTCACCACGACCTTCTTCGCGCCGCGGCGCTTGCCTTCGATCAGCGCGTGCCCGGTGAGGCGCTGGCCCGACACGCCGTAAGGGTGTCCCACCGCGATCGCCCCGCCGTTCACGTTCAGCCGGTCCGCCGGAATTCCCAACTTGTCGCGGCAGTAGAGCACCTGCACCGCGAACGCTTCGTTGAGTTCCCACAGGTCGATGTCGTTCACGGTGAGCCCCAGGCGCTTGAGCACCTTCGGCACCGCGAACACGGGGCCGATGCCCATTTCATCCGGCTCGCATCCCGCCACCGCGAAGCCGAGGAAGCGCCCGATCGGCTTCAGACCCTTGCGGCTCGCATAGTCCTCGCTCACCACCACGCAAGCGCCCGCGCCGTCGGAGAACTGGCTCGCATTGCCCGCCGTGATGACGCCGCCCGGGATCGCCGGCCGGATGTCGCGGATGCCTTCCTTCGTGGTGCCGGGACGCATGCCCTCGTCCTTCGACACCGTCACTTCCTTCGTGATCAGGCCCATGACCGCGTCGGCCACGCCGGCCTTCACGGTGATCGGCGCGATTTCGTCGACGAACTTGCCCGCCTCCTGCGCGGCGCAGGCCTTCTGCTGGCTCGCCGCGCCGTATTCGTCCTGCGCGTCCTTGCCGATGCCGTAGCGCTTCGCGACCTGCTCGGCGGTCTGCAGCATGGTCCAGTAGATCTCGGGCTTCTTCTGCGTGAGCGATGGATCCTCCAGCATGTGCTGGTTCATCTCCTGCTGCACGCACGAGATGCTTTCCACGCCGCCCGCCACGTAGACGTCGGCTTCGCCCGCGATGATCCGCTGCGACGCCATCGCGATCGTCTGCAGGCCCGAGGAGCAGAAGCGGTTGACGGTCACGCCCGACACCGTGATCGGGCAGTCGGCCATCAAGGCGATCTGCCGCGCGATGTTGGCGCCGGTCGCGCCTTCGGGGTTCGCGCAGCCCATGAGGACGTCTTCGACCTCGCCCGGGTCGACGCCCGCGCGCTGCAGCGCGTGCTTCACCGCGTGGCCGCCGAGCGTGGCGCCGTGCGTCATGTTGAAGGCGCCCTTCCAGCTCTTGGTGAGCGGCGTGCGGGCCGTGGAGACGATGAGGGCTTTGCTCATGATGGGTCCTTTGAATTCACTGACGAGTCAATTGAACGTTTTGCCTTCGGCCGCGAGCCGGGCGAGCAGCGGCGCGGGCTCCCAGAAGCTCGCGTCGTCGCGCGGATTCTTCTGGAAGCGCTTCATCGCCTGCACCACGTTGAAGAGGCCCACCTGGTCCGCATACAGCATCGGGCCGCCGCGATACATCGGGAATCCGTAGCCCGTGATGTAGACCATGTCGATGTCGCTCGCCTTCGAAGCGATGCCGTCTTCCAGGATGCGCGCGCCTTCGTTCACGAGCGCGAAGACGAGCCGCTGCACGATCTCCTCGTCCGCGATCTTGCGCGGCACGATGCCGAGGGACTTGCGGTGCTCGGCGATCATCTCTTCCACGAGCTTCGAGGCGATCGCGTCGCGCTTGCCTTCCTTGTAGTCGTACCAGCCCGCACCGGTCTTCTGCCCGAAGCGGCCCAGTTCGCACAGCTTGTCGGCCGTCTTGCTGTACAGCATGTTCGGCCGCTCCTGCGCGCGGCGCTTCCTGATCGCCCAGCCGATGTCGTTGCCCGCGAGGTCGCCCATGCGAAACGGCCCCATCGCGAAGCCGAACTTCTCGATCGCGCGGTCCACTTGCTGCGGCGTCGCGCCTTCGTCGAGCAGGAAGCCCGCCTGCCGGCTGTACTGCTCGATCATGCGGTTGCCGATGAAGCCGTCGCAGACGCCGGAGACCACCGCCGTCTTCCTGATCTTCTTCGCCACGTTCATCACGGTGGCCAGCACGTCCTTGCCGGTCTTCGCACCGCGCACGACCTCCAGCAGCTTCATGACGTTGGCCGGGCTGAAGAAGTGCAGGCCGACGACGTCCTCGGGCCGTTTCGTGAACGACGCGATCCTGTCCACGTCGAGCGTGGACGTGTTCGACGCGAGGATCGCGCCGGGCTTCATCAGGCCGTCCAGCGTCTCGAACACCTTCTGCTTCACGCCCATCTCCTCGAACACGGCCTCGATCACGAGATCGGCGTCCTTCAGGTCGTCGTAGGAGAGCGTGGTCTTCAGGAGCGACATGCGCTCTTCGTACTTGTCCTGCTTCAGCTTGCCCTTCTTGACCTGCGCCTCGTAGTTCTTGCGGATGATGGCGATGCCGCGGTCGAGTGCCTCCTGCTTCATCTCGAGGATCGTGACCGGGATGCCCGCGTTCAGGAAGTTCATCGAGATGCCGCCGCCCATCGTGCCCGCGCCGATCACGGCCACCTTCCCGATCGCGCGCTGCGGCGTGTCTTCGGGCACGTCGGCGATCTTGGAGGCCGCGCGCTCGGCCATGAAGAGGTGGCGCAGCGCGCGCGACTCCGGCGTGAGCATGAGGTTCATGAAGAGTTCGCGCTCGTAGGCCATGCCCTCGTCGAACTTCTTCTTCGTGGAAGCCTCCACCGCATCGACGCACTTGCCCGGCGCGGGCAGGTTCTTCGCCATGCCCTTCACCATGTTGCGCGCGAACTGGAAGTACGCGTCACCGAGTGGATGCCGGCTCGGCAGGTTGCGCACGAGCGGAAACGGCTGCGGCGTGTTCGCGACGGACCGTGCGAACGCGAGCGCCTCCTCGGCCAGCGACTCGGGCGACGCCGCCATCCTGTCGAAAAGCTTTTGCCCCGGCACCTGCGCGAGCAGTTCGCTCTTGACCGGCTCGCCGCTCACGATCATGTTGAGCGCGGGCTCGACGCCGAGCGCGCGCGGCAGGCGCTGCGTGCCGCCCGCTCCGGGGATGAGGCCGAGCTTCACTTCGGGCAGCGCGATGTTCGCCCCCGGCGCGGCGATGCGGAAGTGGCAGCCGAGCGCGAGCTCGAGTCCGCCGCCCATCGCGACCGAATGCACCGCAGCCACGACGGGCTTGGCGGAATTCTCCACCGCGAGGATCACCGAGAGCAGATTGGGCTCCGCGATCGCCTTCGGGGTGCCGAACTCCTTGATGTCCGCGCCGCCGGAGAACGCGCGGCCCGCGCCCGTGATGACGATCGCCTTCACGGCCGGGTCGTCGTTGGCCTGCGCGAGGCCCTGCGTGATCGCGACCCGCGTCGCGTAGCCGAGCCCGTTCACGGGCGGGTTCGTCATCGTGATCACCGCCACGTCGCCGTGGACCTTGTATTCAGCGGTCATGCTGGATTCCTTGAAAGAAGGACGAGAAAAGAACGAGCGTTCGATTTTGTGATTCTAGAGGGCCGATGTTGCACGCGAAATGCGGGTTTGTCGCGGGAGGGACAAGCCGGGGCGCAGCGCGCGGGCGTATCGCTCTGCGGATAATCGGGCACCCGCCGCGCGTCCTGGTCCAAGCCTCCACACGCATTCCGATCCCCATCGCTCGAACACCCATCGATGAAGCCATACGATTCCCTGATCATCGGCGGCGGCCCGGCCGGCGCGTCGTGCGCGATCTGGCTCCAGCAACTCGGCTTCAGGCCGTGCATCGTCGAGCGGCGGGCGCGGCTCGGGGGCCTGCAAAACGACAGCCCCTACGTCAACAACTGGATCGCGGGCGTCGCGGGGCGCACCGGCGTGCAGTTCGCGGCCGACATCGCGGCTCACGTCGAGAGCCTCGGGATCGACTTCGCGCTCGAAACCGAGGCCACGCGCATTCGCCGCTCGGGTGACAGCTTCGAAGTTCAGCGCGCGGGCGGCGAGCCGTTCGCGGCCCGCACCGTCGTGCTGGCGACCGGCGTGAAGGCGGTCGATGGCGGCCTGACCCCCGGTGCGAACGTGATCGTCGGACCCGGCCGCGCAGTCGTGGAGGCCGACTTCCGCGGCAAGCGAGTCGCGATTCTGGGCGGCGGCGACAACGCCTTCGAGAATCATGCCTTCATCCTCGGCCAGGGCGCTCGGGAGGTCCGCATCTTCGCGCGGAGCATCCGCGCGCGCGCGGCGCTGCGCGATGCAGTGGCCGCGGGGTCGGTCACCGTCGGACCCTATCGTGTGGAAGGGCGTGCGGTCGCCGTGAACGGCGAGCCGTTCGATTGCCTGGTCGTGCTCTACGGCTGGGCTCCGGTGATCCCGCCCGTCGAAGGCGATGCGCTCGAGCTCGACGCGCAAGGGTTCGTGAAGGTCGATGCGAACCAGGCCACGTCGCAGCCCGGCATCTACGCGGCCGGCGAAATCACGCGTCGTTCCCACCCCTGCTGCACGACTGCGATGGCCGAGGGCGTGGCCGCCGCGAAGGCGATCCAGGCAAGGCTCGAGCAAACCGTTTCTCCCCGTTCTTCGTGAGCTGAATACGCGCGCGCCCAGGCGGCGGGCTACACCTCCAGCCACTCCTTGCGCACGTACGCGTCCGCGCGAAGCTGCTGCGGCGTGCCCTGGAAAACGATGCTGCCGTGGCCCATCACGAGCGCGCGGTCCGAGATGGCGAGCGCGATGGTGAGCTTCTGCTCGATGAGAAGCACCGAGAGACCGCGCGCCTTCAGGGCCTGCAGGTATTCGGCCACGAGCTCCACGATCTTCGGCGCGAGCCCCTCGGTCGGCTCGTCGATGATGATGAGCTCCGGGTCGCCCATCAGCGTGCGGCAGAGCGTGAGCATCTGCTGCTCGCCGCCCGAGAGGACTCCCGCTTCGGTGTGCTGGCGCTCCTTCAGGCGCGGGAACATCGCGTACATGTCGTCGAAGCTCCAGCGCCCCTTCTGCCTCGCGCTCTTCTGCCCGAGCATCAGGTTCTGGTGCACGGTGAGCTTCGGAAAGATGTCGCGGTTTTCCGGCACGTAGCCGAGTCCCATGTGCGCGATCTCGTAGGGCTTGTGGCCCACGAGCCGCCGCCCCCGGAAGTCGACGGCGCCCGTGCATTCGACCATGCCCATGACGGCCTTGGCGGTCGTGGAGCGGCCCGAGCCGTTGCGCCCGAGCAGCGCCACGATCTCGCCCGCGTTCACCTCGAACTCCACGCCGTGCAGGACGTGGCTCTTGCCGTAGAAGGCGTGCAGGTTGTGAACCGTGAGCATGTCAGTGCGCTCCTTCCTGCTCGGCCGCGATCGCGGAGCCCAGGTACGCCTCCTGCACCTTCTGGTTGGCGCGCACCTTCTCCGGTGTGTCGTACGCGATGATCTCGCCGTACACGACCACCGCGATCTTGTCCGCGAGCCCGAACACCACGCCCATGTCGTGCTCCACCGTGAGCAGCGTCTTGCCCACGGTCACTTCCTTGATGAGGTCGATGAAGCGCCGCGTCTCCGCGCGGCTCATCCCCGCCGTCGGTTCGTCCAGCAGGATCACGCCCGCGCCGCCCGCGATCGTGATGCCGACTTCGAGCGCGCGCTGCTCCGCGTAAGTGAGGTTCATCGCGAGCACGTCGCGCTTCCTGTCCATGCGGATCATCTGCAGCAGTTGCTCCGCACGCTCGTTCGCGTCGTGCAGGTTCGCAAGGAAGTGCCAGAAGCTGTACTTGTAGCCGAGGCTCCAGAGCACACCGCAGCGCAGGTTCTCGAACACCGACAGCTTGGGGAAGATGTTGGTGATCTGGAAGCTGCGCGACAGGCCGAGCCGGTTGATCTCGAACGGGCGTTTGCCGTCGATGCGCCCGCCGTTCAGCAGCACCTCGCCGCTCGTGGGCGCGAAGCGGCCCGAGATGAGATTGAAAAGCGTCGACTTGCCCGCGCCGTTGGGCCCGATCACCGCCACGCGCTCGCCCTGCTCCACCGCAAGCGTCGCGCCGCGGATGATCTCGGTCTTGCCGAAGGACTTGCGCAGATTTCTCAGTTCGAGTGCCGCGCTCACAGGCTTTCCCTTCGCTTGAGTTCCTTTTCGATGTCGGCCTGGATGCCGCCCCACTGCCGCGCGAAGTGGCGGCGCGTGAGCTCGAAGAGCGCGACGCCGGTGAGCGTGACGAACACCGCGCCGAACCATGCGTCGGCACCCTTCGCGTTCAGCATCGCGCCCATGAACTTCATCCGCGGCCCGAGCGCCGCATTCAGCTGCAGGTGGTACACCATCTCGATCATGCAGGCCGCGCCGAGCAGCACCACCGCAGCGGTGGCGAAGAGCGCGAGATAGCTCACCCACAGCTCGCGCAGCCGCCCGAACGAGGCGACGCGCAGGTTCATCATGATGAGGCTCGCGAAGCCGCCGGGCGCATACATCACCATGAAAAGGAAGATGAGGCCGAGGTACAGCAGCCACGCCTTGGTGAGTTCCGACAGCAGCACGAACGCGAGCACCAGCAGCACGCCGCCGATCACCGGGCCGAAGAAGAACGTCGCGCCCCCGAGGAAGGTGAAGAGCAGGTAGGCGCCCGAACGCGCGCCGCTCACCACTTCGGACGTGACGATCTCGAAGTTGAGCGCGGCGAGGCCGCCCGAGATGCCCGCGAAGAAAGCGGCGATGATGAACGCGAAGTAGCGCACCTTCTGCGTGTCGTAGCCCACGAATTCCACGCGTTCCGGGTTGTCGCGCACGGCGTTGAGCATCCGCCCGAGCGGCGTGCGCGTGAAGGCGAACATGAGCGCCGTGCACACGAACGTGTAGAGCGCGATCAGGTAGTAGAGCTGGATCTGCGGACCGAAGGTGATGCCGAACGGCCGCGAGCCCGTCACGCGGTTGCCGCTGATGCCGCCCTCGCCGCCGAAGAACTCGGGAAACATGAGCGACATCGCGAACACGAGCTCGCCGATGCCGAGCGTGATCATCGCGAACGGCGTGGCGGCCTTCTTCGTCGTGACGTAGCCGAAGACCACCGCGAAGACCATGCCCGCGAGGCCGCCCACGAGCGGCAGCAGGCTCACGGGCAGGTGCAGCTTGCCCTGGGTCACCAGGTTCAGCGCGTGGATCGCGAAGAAGGCGCCGAGCCCCGAATACACCGCATGACCGAAGCTGAGCATGCCGCCCTGGCCGAGCAGCATGTTGTAGGAAAGGCAGACGATGATCGCCACGCCCATCTGCGAGAGCATTGTGTGCGAGAGGCTGCTCGTGAAGACCATCGGCGCCGCGATCAGGATCGCGGCGAAGAGGCCCCAGACGAGCCAGCGCCCCACGTTGATGGGCTTGAATTCGTAGTAGGCACCGCTTCGCGTCGCAGCTGGGATGCGCCCGCTGCGCGCCCCGGGCAGCGCCATGGGCACGCCGACGCGGCGGTTCTCGCGTTCGGCTTCGGAGCCGGGTTCCAGGTCGGAAAGCGTCGTCGTCATCTCAACCCTCGCGCGTGCCCATGAGGCCCTTCGGCCGGAAGATCAGCATGAGCACGAGGAACATGTAGGGCAGGATCGGCGCGATCTGGCTCACCTTCAGTTTCCACACGGCGTAGCCGAACGTCTCCGGCGACACCTGCAGGCCGATCGCCTGCGCAGCGTTCATGAGCGCGACGTCCACGCCCACCGCGAAGGTCTGGATGATCCCGATCGCGAGCGACGCGATGAACGCGCCGGCGAGCGAGCCCATTCCGCCCACGACCACCACCACGAAGATGACGGGGCCCACCGCGGCCGCCATGCCGGGCTCCGTCACGAATGCGTTGCCGCCGATCACGCCCGCGAGTCCCGCGAGCGCGCAGCCACCGCCGAAGACGCCCATGAAGACGAGCGGCACGTTGTGGCCGAGGGCTTCCACCGTTTCGGGATGCGTGAGCGCCGCCTGGATCACGAGGCCGACGCGCGTGCGCGTGAGCAGCAGCCAGATCGCCACCAGCATCAGCATCGCCACCAGCATCATGAACGCGCGGTAGGCGGGAAACGCCGTGCCGTACACGTGAAAGAGCGCGCCCGACAACGCGGCGGGCACGCGGTAGTCCGCCGAGCTCGTGCCCCACACGAGCTGCACCATCTCGAGCACGATGAAGGACAGCCCGAAGGTGATGAGCAGTTCGGGCACGTGGCCGAACTTGTGCACGCGCCTCAGGCAGAACTTCTCGAAGAGCGCGCCGAGCACGCCCACCACCACCGGCGCCACGACCAGCGCCGGCCAGTAGCCCACGAGCTGCGAGGTGGTGAAGGCGAAGTAGGCGCCGAGCATGTAGAAGCTCGCGTGCGCGAAGTTCAGCACGCCCATCATGCTGAAGATGAGGGTGAGCCCCGAACTCAGCATGAACAGCAGCAGCCCGTAGCTGATGCCGTTCAGGAGCGAAATGGTGAAGAATTCCATGCGTCGTCTTCCACGGCTTGCCCCGACTTGTCGGTCCCGAAAAAAAGCCCGTTCACCCCCGGCGAACGGGCTTCGTCCTGCGCCGGGCCGTACGGGCTTCGTCCCGCACGCGCCCGAACGGTTCCCTTCGCGCGCCTCAGCCCGCCGCCGCCGGCCGCTTCATCTGGCAGCTGGTGGGCGTGCTCGACACGTACGGGTCCATCTGCTTCACCGGCACGAAGGTGTAGCCGGTCTTCTCGACGCTGTACTCGCCCTTCTTCGCCTTTTGCCACTTGGTGATGAACATCGTCTGCTGCAGCTGGTGATCCGAGGCGCGCATCTTCACTTCGCCCGCGAAGCTCTTGACCGAAAGGTCCTCCATCGCGCGCGCCACCTTCACGGGGTCGGTCGACTTCGCCTTGGCCATCGCCGCGGCGAGAAGCTGGATGCCGTTGTAGGTGGCGTAGGTGTAGTAGTCGTCGTCGAACTTCTTGAAGAAGTCCTGAGCGATCTGCCCGAGTTCCCCGGTGTGGTTCGCGTGCCCGTAGGCCACCACGTACACCTCGCTGTCGCCGCCCGCCGCGAGCGCGGTGGGCGTGCCCGTCACGCCCGCGTAGTACGTGTACATCGGGATCTTCAGGCCGGCGTCGTTCATCGCCTTCACGAGCAGCGTGAGGTCCTGGCCCCAGTTGCCGGTGAGCACCGTGTCCGCCCCCGAGGCCTTGATCTTCGCCACGTAAGGCGCGAAGTCCTTCACCTGCCCGATCGGGTGCAGCTCGTCGCCCACGATCTGGATGTCGGGGCGCTTTCTTTTGATCGCGTCCTTGAAGTACTTGGAGACCTGCTGCCCGTGCGAATAGTTCTGGCCGATGATGTAGACCTTCTTCACCTTCGGCTGGTCCTTCATGAAGGACGTGAGGGCCTCCATCTTCATGGACGTGTCGGCGTCCAGGCGGAAGTGCCAGAAGCTGCAGCCGGGCGCGCCTTCCTTCTCCGGCGCGTTGGTGAGCGCCGGGTCCACGGCGGCGTAGTTGATGTAGACGAGCTCGCGGCCGGGGTTGCGCTCGTTGTACTTGTTCACCGCATCGAGAATGGCCCACGCCGCGCCCGAGCCGTTGCCCTGCGTGATGTAGCGAAAGCCCTGGTCGGCGGCGGCCTTCAGGGTGTTCAGGCTTTCCTGCGGCGAGCCCTTGTTGTCGAAGCCCACGACCTCGAACTTCACGCCCGCCGGGTTCTTGCCCGAGAAGCGGTCCGCGATGAACTGCCAGCTCTTCAGCTGGTTTTGCCCCACGTTCGCGAACGGACCCGAGAGCGGGTCCATGAACGCGATGCGAACGGTCTCGCCCTTCTGGGCGTAGGCGGTGCCGGCAACGGCGAGGACGGCGGCTGCCGCGAGTGCTTGGAATGCGATCTTCATGGACGGTCTCCTTGTGCTTTCGACGCAGCGAGCAGGGTACAAGCGATTGTGCAGCGCAGCGGTCAGGGATTGCACCTAACCGGCCGCGGCGCCGATCACCTGCGCGACGCAAGGCAGGGCCTCGCGGCAAAGCTCGCGGCAAGGCTCGAAGGTCAGGCGGCGGGCAGCCGATAGTCCTTCAGCTGTTCCCGCAGGCGCGTCTTCAGCATCTTGCCCGTCGCCCCGAGCGGGATCGCGTCCACGAACACCACGTCGTCCGGGATCTGCCACTTGGCGATCTTGCCTTCGTAAAACCGCAACAACTCCTCCTTCGTGACTTCGGCGCCCGGGCGCTTCACGACCACGACGATCGGCCGCTCGTCCCACTTCGGGTGGCGCATGCCCACGCACGCGGCCATCTGGATCGCCGGATGGCCCATCGCGATGTTCTCGATGTCGATCGAGCTGATCCACTCGCCGCCGGACTTGATCACGTCCTTGCTGCGGTCGGTGATCTGCATGTAGCCGTCGGGGTCGATGGTCGCGACGTCGCCGGTGGGGAACCACCCGTTCACGAGCGGGTCTCCGCCCTCGCCCTTGAAGTATTCGCGCACGATCCACGGCCCCTTCACGTACAGGTCGCCGTAGGCCTTGCCGTCCCACGGCTGCTCCCGGCCCTCGCCGTCCACGATCTTCAGGTCCACCCCGTAGACGGCGCGGCCCTGCTTCAGGCGGATCTTCATGCGCTCCTCGGGCGAGAGCGCGAGGTGCTTGTTCTTCAGCGTGCAGAGGGTGCCGAGCGGGCTCATCTCCGTCATGCCCCACGCGTGCAGCACCTCGACGCCGTAGTCGTCCTGGAACGCGTTGATCATCGCGGGCGGGCAGGCCGAGCCGCCGATCACCGTGCGCTTCAGCGTCGAGAATCGCAGGTTCCCCGGCTTCATGTGGCCGAGCAGCATCTGCCACACCGTCGGCACGCCCGCGGCGAACGTGACCTTCTCGCTTTCCAGCAGTTCGTAGACCGACTTGCCGTCGAGCGACGCGCCGGGGAACACGAGCTTGCAGCCCGTGAGCGCGGCCGAATACGGAATGCCCCACGCGTTCACGTGGAACATGGGCACGACCGGCAGCACCGAATCGCGCGCGGAGAGGCACATCACGTCCGGCAGCGCGGCGCCGTAGGCGTGCAGCAGCGTGGAGCGGTGGCTGTAGAGCGCGGCTTTCGGGTGTCCCGTGGTGCCGCTCGTGTAGCACATGCTCGACGCCGTGTTCTCGTCGAAGTCGGGCCACGCGTATTCGGTGGGCTGGCCGCCCATCCACTGCTCGTAGCTCACGAGGTTGGGAATGCCCGTGTCCGCGGGGAGCCGGTCGGCGTCGCAGAGCGCGACGTACTGCTTGATGGTCGTGCACTTCGCGTGGACCGCCTGCACGAGCGGCAGGAAGGTCATGTCGAAGCAGAGCACCTGGTCTTCCGCGTGGTTCGCGATCCAGGCGATCTGGTCGGGGTGCAGCCGGGGGTTGATCGTGTGCAGCACGCGCCCGGAGCCGCTCACGCCGAAGTAGAGCTCCAGGTGGCGGTAGCCGTTCCACGCGAGCGTCGCGACGCGGTCGGAGAAGAGGAGCTTCATCTGGTCGAGCGCGTGCGCGACCTGCCGGGCGCGGCGCGCGACGTCGCGCCAGGTGTAGCGGTGGATGTCGCCCTCGACCCGGCGCGAGACGATCTCGCCGTCGCCGTGATGGCGTTCGGCGTGCACGATCAGCGACGAGATCAGCAGGGGTTGGCTTTGCATCAAGCCGAGCATGGGAGAACTCCTCGATTCATGGGCGTGGTCCTCGATCGTAGTTCGCAGGCGATGGTTCGAAAAGGGGGATTGCGAAGGTGGCATGCCCGCACTGTGCATGCGCGGATGGCCCCGCTCAACACCTGTCGCCCGGGCGACGAGCCGTGTCCGCCTTGCGACACGCTTTGCATCCGGCCGCAAAGGCGACCAGATTCGCGGGCAGAAGCGCAATCGATGAAGGAGACAGACATGATGGCCGATTGCTACTACCGCGCGACCGCGAAGGCCCGCCTGCCAGGTACGACCGAGCAGATTCAGGCGCGTTCGCTGTACCTCTACGACGTCCTGATGCTGTGCCTGCGCGGCGCGTGGGAAAAGGAGCTGCGTCAGTTCATGCCGCCCGTGTCGCTGTGCGCGAGCGTCAGTTCGCTGCTCGAAATGGGGCTCATCGAAGAGAGCAACCCCTCTTGAGGAGGAGATTCGGAGCCGGCCGGGCGCAGCCGCAAGAGGCGCCGGCCGGAGCGGGGATCGCCGCGAGGCGCCCCACCCTGCCTCCTTGCCTTCTTGCCTTCTTGCCTCTTTGTCTTTTGCGCCGCGCGCCTCAGCGCTCCATCACGTAGGTCCCGGGCGCGGCCGCAAGCGGCTTGTACTTCCGCGATCCGAGCCGCCCGGGCGCCGGCACGAGCGCCAGCGAATGCCGCTGTATCCATTCACGCCAGTGCGGCCACCAGCTGCCTTCCTCGCGCCTCGCGCCCGCCTGCCAGGCGTCGGCATCGGCGCGGGCCGCCCGGCCCGAGAAGAACCACGACCCGGAACCTCCCGGGGGGTTGATCAGGCACTGCAGGTGACCCGCGTTGGCCAGGACGAACTCGGTCTTCGGCCCGAACATGCGCGCCGTCCTGTAGCACCCGCGCCACGGCGTGATGTGATCCGAGCTGCCGGCCACCACATAGGCGCCGATCTTCACCTTCGACAGGTCGATCGCTTCGCCCGCGACGGCAAGCGTGCCGGGGTTGGCGTACGGGTTGTGCTCGATGAGCCCGAGCAAGTCGCAGTGGAAGCGGCCCGGCAGGTTCGTCGTGTCGCTGTTCCAGGCGAGGATGTCGTGCGCGGGCGGGTCGTTGCCCATCAGGTAGTTGTTCACCCAGTAGTTCCAGATCAGATCGTTCGGCCTCAGCCACGCGAAGAGGGCGGCCATCTCCGGCCCGCGCACGAGGCCGCGGCGGCGCGACCGCGCCTGCGCGGCGCGGATCGCCGCCGGCGTGTTGAACATGCCGAGCGCACCGCCTTCGAGCGCGTCGCGCGTGTCGAGGATGCAGACCGCCCACGTGACGTTCGCCACCTTGTGCAGGCCCTTGGCCGCGAGCCAGCCGAGGTAGGCCGCGAGCGTCATGCCGCCGGAACACGACCCCCACATGTTCACGTCCCGGCTGCCCGTGATGCGGCGCGTGGCTTCCACCGCGGCGTCGATGGCCGCCACGTAGTCGTCCAGGCCCCAGCGCCCGTGCTGTACCTGCGGATTGCGCCAGCTGATCACGAAGAACTGGACTCCACTGTCCACCGCCCACTTCGCGAGACTCTTCTGCGGCGTGAGGTCGATGCAATAGAACTTGTTCACCTGCGGCGGCGCCATGAGAAGCGGCCGCGCATGCACGCGCGGCGTGGAGGGCGCGTACTGGATGAGCTCGAACATCTCCGTGCGCAGCACGACCTGGCCCGGCGTCGTGGCGATGTTCACGCCCACCTCGAACGGCGCGCGGTCCACCTGCGACGGCAGGCCGTCGTTGTGGCGCAGATCGTGGACGAGGTGCTTCATGCCTCGCACGAGGCTCAGCCCGCCGGTGTCGAACGCCCGGCGGATGGCGCCCGGGTTGCCGGCGAGCCAGTTCGACGGCGCGACGGCGTCGGCCCAGAGTCCCGCGAAGAATTGCGCGCGGCTCTTGTTGCGCGGGTCGATGCCGCTTTCCTCGATCGCGGCGGCAAGGCTCTTGCGCGTGGCGAGATGAGCCTGCAGGAGCCGCCGGAAGTACGGGTGGCTGCGCCATGCGGCGTCGGTGAAGCGGCGGTCCTTCGGGTCCGGCGCGAGGTCGGACTTGCCGGCGGCCACTTGCTGCAGCTCGCGCAGGCACTCGGCGAGCCGCTGTCCGCTCGACTTCGGCGAAGCGGCGATGGCCCGCGCCATCGCCACGGCCGCATCGAGCGTGTCGCGCCGCCTCGCGCCGAGCAGCGGGTTGTAGGCGAGCGTGTTCTCCACCGCGGCGCCGACGAGCTCGGTCATCTCGAGGGCGGCACGCTTCACGCGCGCCGGAAGCGGATGTTTCGCGTCACCCATGGCGTCACTCCGTGAGGTAGGCGAGCTGGACGGCGACGAGGGCCGGCCTGGATTCCCCTTCGATCTCGATCGTGTGCTCGGTCGTGAGCAGGTGGCGCCCCTCGCCCTTTTCCTCGAGCGCGAGCAGCTTGATGTGGTTGCGCACGCGCTTGCCCGCGCGCACCGGAGCGAGGAAGCGAACCTTCTCCAGGCCGTAGTTCACAACCTGCCGCACCGCGAGCTTCCACGCGATCATCTCGAAGAACGTCGGCGCCACCAGCGAGAGCGTGAGAAAGCCGTGCGCGACGGTCGATCCGAACGGGCTCTCGCGACGGGCGCGGTCGCGGTCGCAGTGGATCCACTGGCCGTCGCCCGTGCAGCGAGCGAATTCGTCGATGCGCGGCTGATCGATCGTGATCCAGGCGGAGGTGCCGAGACTGGCGCCGATCCGGCCGGCCAGCGAGGAAGGGGTCAGAAGCTCCATGATGCATCCGGTTGATTGAGGAACTCGTCGATCGCCCGCGCGCTTTCCTCGGCGCGGGTGAGCAAGAAGAGGTGGCCGCAGTCCACGACGCGCAGCTCGCTCCTCGGGATGAGCGCACCCAGCAGATGGGCGTTGGCGAGCGGCACGAGCGGATCGTCGCGGCCGTGCATCACGAGCGTCGGCTGCTCGAGGCGATGCAGCCAGTACGCGCTGGTCCAGCCCCAGACGGCGATGAGCTGCAGGTAGTAGCCGAGGCGCGACTGCCATCGCACGTGGCGCAGCACGTGCGCCACGAGGTCGGGGCGGCTGCGGAAATCGCCGCCGTAGAGGTCGCCCGCGACTTCCCGGGCATAGGCCTCGTCCATGTAGCGCCGCGGTGTCAGCATCTTGCGCAGCACCCTCGGATGGGCCGGCAGCATCGCCGCGCCCGCGGATGTGGCGCAAAGCACGAGGCGGCGGCAGCGCGGTGCGTGGCTGCGCGCGAACTGCTGCGCCGCCGCGCCGCCCCAGGAGACGCCCAGCGCGTCGCAGTCCGCGTGGCCCAGCCGGTCGAGCACGCGCGCCGCGAGGCGCGCGACGGTCGAAAGACGATAGGGAAAGCGCGGCAGAAGGGAGTGGCCCACGCCGGGGACGTCGAACGTTACGATCTCGCGGCCGGCCAGGCGCTGCGCGAACGGCGCCAGCATCTCGATGTTGGCGCCGATGCCGTTGAAAAGCAGGAGCGGGCGGCCGCCGCCGCGTTGCCGCCCGACGCGCAGCACCTGCCCGTCCACGTCCATCATCTGCGTTTCGAAATCTGAACTGCTGAGCGGCACTCCTGGATTCCCTATTTGTTGAAGCGGCCGTCGGGCGTGATGATGGTGAGTTCGACGAAGTGCGATGCCTGGTGGTTGTCCTTGCTGAAGCCCACGTCGAATCCGCCCAGGTCGACGTTCCTCATGCCCTCGGCGGCGACGACGAGCCCCGCGCGCGTGGGGTTCTTGCCGGCGCGGCGGATCGCCTCGCCGAGCGTCTTGGCGTTGATGTAGCTTTCGAAGCTCACGAAGGAATACTGCTTCTGCCCGATCTCGTTCATCGCCGAGCGGTATTCGTTCGCGAGCGGGTTCGCGAGGCTCCAGGGGAAGGGCACCACCGAGGCCACCACGACACCGGCGCCGTCCGTGCCGAGGGCCTTGATGCTCGCCTGCGCGCCCATCACCGACAGCGTGTAGAACTGCATGCCCCGGCGCGCCTTGTTGTAGGTCTTGATGAATTCGAAGGTGGGCTTGCCGGCCGTGATCATGATGACCGCCTCCGGCGTGGTCCTGTTCAGCGCCGCGACGGCCGCCCGCGCGTCCGACGCATCGGTCTGGATCGAGGCGGACGAATGAATCGTGAGACCGCGCTTCGCCATGGCCGCCTGCACGTTCGCGAGGCCCTCCTTGCCGAAGGCGTTGGCCTGCCACACGACCGACAGCCGCCGAATGCCCACCGTGCTCAGGTGCTGCACCAGCTTTTCGATCTCGTCCTTGTAGCCGGCACGGATGTTGAAGACGCCCGGCAGCGCGGGCTCGCGCATCATCTGCGCGCCGGTGAAGGGCGAAAAGAGCGGCACGCCGGTCTTCTCCACCATCGGCAGGATCGCGGCGCTGTTGGGTGTGCCCATGATGTTGAAGAGGCAGAACACCTGGTCCTCGCCCAGCATCTGCTCGACGTTCTTCACGGTGTTGTCGGCCTTGTAGCCGTCGTCGAGCGTCACGACCCTGATCCTGCGGCCGTTGATGCCGCCCTTCGCGTTGACGGAATCGAAGTACGCCCGCGCCCCGTTGGCGATATCCTGGCCGAGCTCGCCGAGCGGGCCGGTGAGGCCGAGGGACTGGCCCACGACGATTTCCTTGTCGCCCACGCCTGATTCGAGGGTGCGCGCCCCGGCCGAACCGAGTGCGAGCGCCAGGCCCGGGGCCAGAACGAGCGCCGCGAAGGCGCGGTGAATGCGCGAGAGAGTCATGCTTGTCTCCTGGAGTTGTGCGTCCCAGTCTCGTTGTCGCCATTGACAACCGCAAACCTTGTCGCTAAACAGACATGAGCTGTCGCGCAGACGACAGTCGCAGCCGGCGTGCCGACGAAATCTGTCGGGAGCCGGACGCACGAGGAGAAGTCATGGCTTTGCTTTCCACGCCGTTTCCGGGCATGTCGATGCTGTTTCGCGATCCCACCCGGCCGGCGGTGCAGTTCCTCGCGATGCAGCCCTGGTTCTCGCAGCTGTCACCGGAACTTCAGCAGACCGTCGCCGATGCGGTCTTCACCATTCCCGGCACCAAAGGCGACGTGCTGCTGCGTGCCGGGGAGGAAGTCGACGGCTGGTATGCCGTGCTCACCGGGCTCGTGAAGCTGCAAAGCCAGTTTGGCCATCGCCGCCAGGGCTTTCTGGGCATCCCCGGCGGCGAGTGGTTCGGCGAAGGCTCGGCGATGAAGAAGGAGCCGCGCCGCTACGACGCGATCGCGCTGCGCGACACCGAGCTCATGTGCCTGCCGCGCGCGCTGTTCGACGAGCTGCGCGAAACGAGCATCCCCTTCAACCACACGCTCACCGACTGCCTGAACATGCGCCTCGGCCAGGCGATGGCCATCATCGAGACGATGCGCCTGCGCACGCCCGACCAGCGCGTGGCGATGTACCTCGGCCGCACGCTCTGGCACGGCTCGCGCAGGATGAGCCTGTCGCAGGAGGAGCTCGGCATCATCGCCGGTCTCTCGCGCCAGACGGTCAACGGCGTGCTCAAGGACTTCGAGACGAAAGGCCTCGTGTCGCTCGAGTTCGGGCGCATCGACATCCGCGACGAAGCGGGACTCGCCCAACTCGTCTGGGGGACGCCGAACCCACCCGGCAAGCCCTGAACCCGCACGCCGCCACGGCCATCCCGAAGCGCGGACAATCGGGTGGATGATGCAAGCGCCCCAAGCCGCTCCCGAGGCGGTCGCCGCGACCGGCGAGCCGACGCTCCCGTGGCGCCACAGCCTGGCCGGGCTGGGCCCTGCCTTCTACACGGAGCTCGAGCCCACGCCCCTGCCCTCGCCTTACCTCGTGTCGGCCAACCGGCCGCTCGCGCGCGCGCTCGGGCTCGACCCGCAATGGATCGCGTCGCCGCAAGGCGTGAATGCCTTCACCGGCAACTCGCGCCTGCTCGGCACGCGGCCGCTTGCGAGCGTCTACAGCGGCCACCAGTTCGGCGTGTGGGCCGGCCAGCTCGGCGACGGCCGCGCGATCCTGCTCGGCGAACTCGATTCGGCCGAAGGGCCGCAGGAACTGCAGCTGAAAGGCAGCGGCCTCACGCCCTATTCGCGCATGGGCGACGGGCGCGCGGTGCTGCGCTCGAGCATCCGCGAATACCTCTGCTCCGAGGCGATGCATGCGCTCGGCATCCCGACCACGCGATCGCTCGTCGTGACAGGCTCCGACCAGTCGGTGCGGCGCGAGGAAATCGAATCCGCGGCGGTCGTGACGCGCGTGGCCCCGAGCTTCATCCGCTTCGGCCACTTCGAGCACTTCTTCGCGGCCGGCCGGCATGTGGAACTGCGCAAGCTCGCCGACTACGTGGTCGACCGGTTCTACCCCGAGTGCCGCGGCACGGAGCCATTCGCGGGCAACGCCTATGCGGCACTGCTCGCGCGGGTCGGCGAGCGCACGGCGGCGCTCGTCGCGCAGTGGCAGGCCGTGGGGTTTTGCCACGGCGTGATGAACACGGACAACATGAGCATCCTGGGCCTCACGATCGACTACGGCCCCTTCCAGTTCCTCGACGGCTTCGATCCCGCCCACATCTGCAATCACAGCGACGAGACCGGCCGCTACGCGTTCAACCGCCAGCCGAACGTGGCCTTCTGGAATCTCTTCTGTCTCGCACAGGCGCTCATGCCCCTCATCGAGGACCAGGACCTCGCGCTCGCCGCGCTCGAGCCCTACAAGACGATCTTTCCGCGCGAGCTCGAACGCCGCATGCGCGACAAGCTCGGCATTTCCGGGATTGGCGAAGGCGAAGCCCCGGCTGACCGCGAGCTGATCGAAACGATCCTGCAGCTGATGGCCAAGGAGCGCGTCGACTACCCGATCTTCTGGCGCAGGCTGTCGCGATTCGTCGCGGGCGAGCCGGCCGAGACGGTGCGCGATCTTTTCCTCGAGCGTGAAAGTTTCGACGCGTGGCTCCGACAATACGAGGCGCGGCTGCCCGCCGACCGGGGCGCCGCGGCGTCCGCGATGCTCGCCACCAATCCGAAATACGTGCTGCGCAACCACCTCGCCGAACTCGCGATCCGGCAGGCGAAACTCGAGGACTTTTCCGGAGTCGAAACCCTGCTCGGCCTTGTGCAGTCGCCGTTCGAAGAACACCCCGCGCACGAGGACATGGCCGGCTTTCCGCCCGACTGGGCACACCACATCGAAATCAGCTGCTCGTCATGAACAACGACTTTCCCGTGAAAAAGAGCGAGGCCGAATGGAAGGCCGTGCTCGCCGAAAAGGGCGCCGAGCGCGGCGCCTTCGAAGTCACTCGCCACGCCGCGACCGAACGCCCCTTCACCGGCAAGTACGAAGCGTTCTGGCAGGACGGCAGCTACCACTGCATCTGCTGCGGCGCGAAGCTCTTCGACTCCGCGACCAAGTTCGACGCGGGCTGCGGCTGGCCGAGCTTCGACCGGGCGGTGCCCGGCGCGATCAAGGAAATCCGCGACACGAGCCACGGCATGATCCGCACCGAGACGGTCTGCGCGAATTGCGGCGCGCATCTGGGCCACCTGTTCGACGACGGCCCCACGCCTTCGGGCCTGCGCTACTGCATGAATTCCGCCTCGCTCGAATTCGATCCGAAATCCTGAATGAAACTGCTCTTCGACTTCCTGCCCGGCGTCGTCTTTCTGGCCGCGCTCTTTCTCTTCGACATCTACGTGGCCACTGCGGCCATCATGGCGGCCATGATGCTGCAAGTCGCGGTGCTCCTCGCGCTCAGGAAGAAAGTGAGCGGCATGCTCTGGTTCACGCTGGGCATCGTCCTCATCTTCGGCGGCGCCACGCTGCTGCTGCGCGACGCGACCTTCATCAAGTGGAAGCCGACGGTGATCTACTGGATGTTCTGCGTGATGCTGCTGGCCGGCCCCGCGCTCGGCAAGAACTTCATCCGCACGCTGCTTGCCGAACACATGACGCTGCCCGAGCCGGTGTGGAGCTCGCTGAACCTCGCGTGGGCCGTGTTCCTGGCGCTCCTGGGTGTGCTCAACCTCTTCGTTGCCTACAACTTCTCCGAACACGTCTGGGGACTTTTCAAGGTGTTCGGGATGACGGCGCTCATCGTGCTCTTTTCGGTCGGGCAGGCGGTGTACGTGAGCCGGTTCGAGCAGGGCGCGGAAAAGTCCGAGCCATGAGGTCGCGGCCTTGAAAACGGGCATCACGGCCGCCGCGCTCGATGCGCGCCTGCGGGAACTCCTTTGCCCGAGCGCGCTCGAAGTGCTGGATGAAAGCTGGCAGCACGCGGGCCACGCGGGTGCGGACGGCACGGGCTTCGGCACGCACTTCCGGGTGCGGATCGCCTCCCCTCTCTTCGAGGGAAAGCCCCGGGTCGTTCGTCACCGGCTTGTGTATGATGCGCTGCAGGAATTCATCGACCGCGGGCTGCACGCCCTCGCGATCGAGACACTCTGAAACCCATTCAGGCCCTTTGCGTTCCTTCCTCCGGAAATTCCCATGAAGAAAGCCCTCCTCGCCGCCGCGGCGGCGGCCGCCCTCGGCATCGCGTTGCCCGCCTTCGCGCAGAACGTCGCCATCGTCAACGGCAAGCCCGTGCCCAAGACACGGGTGGACATGCTCGCGACCCAGCTCGCCAAGGCCGGCCGGCCCGTCTCGCCCGAAATGCAGGGCCAGCTCAAGGATGAAGTGATCGCGCGCGAGATCTTCATGCAGGAAGCGCAAAAGCGCGGCCTCGACGCGAGCGACGACTACAAGGCGCAGATGGAGCTCGCGCGCCAGACGATCCTCATTCGCGAACTCTTCGCCGACTACCAGAAGGCCAACCCGGTGACCGACGCGGACGTGAAGGCCGAGTACGACAGGTTCGTCGCGGCCAATTCGGGCAAGGAGTATCGCGCGCGCCACATCCTCGTGGAAAACGAGGACCAGGCGAAGAAGATCATCGCCGACATCAAGAAGGGCGCGAAGTTCGAGGACATCGCGAAGAAGCAGTCGAAGGACCCGGGGTCCGGCGCGAATGGCGGCGATCTCGACTGGGCGAGCGCCAGCAGCTACGTGCCCGAGTTCTCGCAGGCGATGGTGAAGCTCGGCAAGGGCCAGATGACGCAGGAGCCGGTGAAGAGCCAGTTCGGCTGGCACATCATCCGCGTGGACGACGTGCGCGATGCGCAGCTGCCCAAGCTCGATCAGGTGAAGCCGCAGATCGCGCAGAAGCTGCAGCAGGAAAAGCTCGCGAAGTTCCAGCAGGAGCTGCGCGAGAAGGCGAAGATCGAGTGATTGCGATCGCGTGACGTCCCACGTCGCATGCCCCTCACCCCGGCCTTCTCGCCGAAGGGGAGAGGGAGAACAGCCGTCCCGGACCTACTTCAACGCCGTCATCACGCCGATCATCACCGGCTGGTGAAGCATGTACCAGGTGAGGCTCCACGTGCCGAGCCACGATAGCGGCCCGGTCCACGCCGGCAGCCGCGCGCGCAACCATTGCGCGCGATGCGAGAGCAGCCACTGCCCCGCCACCACGCCCCACCACATCACGCCCAGCCACGGAAAAAGCGGCACGTAGTCTTCGGTGACTGGAAGCTGCCCGACCCAGCCGATCCAGCTGAAGGCTCGCCCATCGAGAAAAGCGAGCGCGGGAAATTGCGGATGCAGCCAGGCGGCGACGAACTTGCTCGCGACCGCGACCGCGCCCGCAAGCCACAGCCACCGCCCCCACCCCGCCGTCAGCCGGACCACGATCAGCATCGCCGCGATCCCGTGCAGCACGCCGAAAAAAATGAAGCTGCGCGGGAACATCCAGAGCGACCCGGCCGTGACGAGCAGCGCGCAGCCGGCGACCTGCGCCCAGCGCTTCCAGAATCGCCGCCAGCTCTGCCCCTGCTGGACCGCGACGGCCTGGCCGAGCCCCGCGCAGAAGAGAAAGAGGCTCACGATCAGCGCACGCTGAACCGTCCACAGCGGGTCGCGATAGAAATCCTGGTGTATCCAGCCGAAGTGGTTGAGATCGAACGAGAAGTGATACGCGGTCATCCAGACGATGGCCACGCCGCGCAGGGCGTCGATCGAGTCGTAGCGCGCGCCGCCCCCGCGCGTCCCGACGCCGGCCGCCATGGCCGTGGACCGCGTCACGGGACGCGGCCCTACTCTGGATTGGCGCGCTGAGAGAACATCTCCAGCTCCGCCAGCAACGCCTTGTAGCGCAGCGGCTTTTCCACGTAGCCGTCGCAGCCGGCCGCGAGGAAACGCTCCTTGTCGCCTTTCATCGCGAGCGCGGTCAACGCGATGACCGGAATCGTCCGCGTCTGCGCGTCGGCCTTCAGGATTCGCGTCGCCGCCTCGCCGTCCATGTCGGGCAGCAGCATGTCCATGAGGATCAGGTCGGGTCCCTCGGAGCGCGCGATCGCGATGCCCGAATCGGCCGTCTCCGCTTTCAGCACCGTATGCCCCGCCGACTCCAGCACGATCGCGCAGAGGGTCATGTTGGTCGGCGAATCCTCGATCACCAGAACGCGCATGAGAGCGGCCTCTTGGGGTTGGTGTCCTTCATCGTGCGAGCTGATGAGTCTGGAAGGGTGAGCGCATCGATGCTAACGCAGTTTTCAGCCAACCCACCTGCGCGCGTTGTGCCAGATCCGCATCCAGGGGCTCGGCTCGCTCCTGTCGAGCGGCGTCCACGACATCTGCACATTTCGAAACACACGCTCGGGGTGGGGCATGAGCGCCGTGAAGCGTCCGTCGGGCGTCGTCACGGCCGTGAGGCCGCCTGCGCTGCCGTTCGGATTGAACGGGTAGCGCTCGGTGGCTTGCCCGTGGTTGTCGACGAAGCGCATCGCGGGGATCACGCGGGCCGCGTCGCCGCGATGGGTGAAGTTCGCATAGCCCTCGCCGTGCGCCACCGCGATCGGCACGCACCAGCCTTCCATGCCGGCGAAAAAGAGGCTGGGCGAAGGCAGCACCTCGACCATCGACAGGCGCGCTTCGAAGCGTTCGCTGCGATTGGTGGTGAACCGCGGCCAGGCTTCGGCGCCGGGGATGATGCCGGCGAGCTCCGCGAACATCTGGCAGCCGTTGCACACGCCCAGGCCGAACGTGCCCGATCGCGCGAAGAACGACTGGAACTGCTGCGAGACGACGGGGTTGAAAGTGATGCTGCGCGCCCAGCCGACGCCCGCGCCGAGCGTGTCGCCGTAGCTGAAGCCGCCGCAGGCGACGATGCCCTGGAAGTCGGCGAGCGAGACGCGCCTCGCTTGCAGATCGGTCATGTGGACGTCGTACGCGTCGAAGCCGGCTTCGGTGAAGCACCAGGCCATTTCGACGTGCGAGTTGACGCCTTGCTCGCGCAGGATGGCGACCTTCGGGCGCGAGAGCTGGAGCGCGGGCCCCCTCGCCCCAACCCGACCCCTCGCATCGCTCTCCCCCGAGGGGAGAGGAAGCAGCGAGCCGCTCCCTCTCCCGCTTGCGGGAGAGGGCTGGGGTGAGGGCTGGGGCAGATGCACATGCAACCCCGGATCCTCCGTCTCCCCCGCCGCCGCATGCTCGCTATCCGCGCATTCGGGGTTGTCGCGTTCCCGGCAGATCTTCCAGCTCACGCTGTCCCACACCTGGTGCAGGTCCGCGAGCTTCGCGGCGAAGACCGGTTTCGTGTCGCGCCACACCTGCACTTCGCCATTGCGGGCCGTCTTTCCGATGGCATGGCTGTGCTTCGAAAGACCGTGCTCGCGCAGAACCTGCATCACGGCGTCGCGCTCGTCCGTGCGCACCTGCAGCACCACGCCGAGTTCCTCGCTGAAGAGCGCCTTCAGCGTGAGCTCCTCGCGCCGCGCACTCACCTGGCCGGCCCAGTTCTTCGCGTCGCCGTATTCGGCGCGGCTGTCGCCGATGCCGTCGCCTTCGGTCACCAGCATGTCGACGTTGAGCGCGATGCCCACGTGCCCCGCGAAGGCCATCTCGCACGCCGCGGCGAAGAGGCCGCCATCGCTGCGGTCGTGGTAGGCGAGGATGCGGCCTTGCGAGCGCAGCGCGTTCACTGCGTTCACGAGGTTCACGAGATCGCGCGGATCGTCCAGGTCCGGCACGTCGCCGCCCGCTTGCGCGAGCGTCTGCGCGAGGATGCTTGCGCCCATGCGATGGCGGCCCTTGCCGAGATCGACGAGGATGAGCGACGTGTCGCCTTCCCTCGCGAGTTGGGGGGTGAGCGTGCCGCGCACGTTGTCGAGGGTCGCGAAGGCGCTCACGATGAGGCTGACGGGCGAAGTCACCTTGCCGCCTTCCCATTGCGTGCGCATCGAAAGACTGTCCTTGCCGACGGGGATCGACACGCCAAGCGCAGGGCACAGCGCCATGCCGACGGCCTTCACGGTCTCGTAGAGCGCGGCGTCCTCGCCGGCCTCGCCGCACGCGGCCATCCAGTTGGCCGAGAGCTTCACGCGTTCGAGTGCGATCGGCGCGGCAAGGAGGTTGGTGATTGCCTCGGCGACCGCCATGCGGCCCGAAGCCGGTGCGTCGACCGAGGCGAGCGGCGTGCGTTCGCCCATGCTCATGGCTTCGCCCGCGAAGCCGCTGAAGTCCGCGAGGGTGACGGCGCAATCGGCGACAGGGATTTGCCATGGACCGACCATCTGGTCGCGATGGGAAAGGCCGCCGACGGTGCGGTCGCCGATGGTGACGAGGAAACGCTTGGAGGCGACCGTGGGGTGGCCGAGGACCTGGATCGCGGCGTCTTGGAGGTTGACGCCGTCGAGGTGAAGGGGGGGGACTTCGCGAGGGAGGGACGCGACGTCGCGATGCATGCGAGGGGGTTTGCCGAGGAGGACCTCGAGGGGGAGGTTGACGGGGGTGTCGCCGCTCGTGCCCCTCACCCCCGCCCGACCCCTCGCTTCGCTCTCCCCCGAGGGGAGAGGGAGCAAGGCAGAACTCCCTCTCCCCTCTGGGGAGAGGGTGGGGGTGAGGGGCACCGCGAGCCCGTCACCCACGACAAGCTCACGATCCTCAGTCGCCACCCCCACCACCGCGAACGGACACCGCTCCCGCTCGCACCACCCCGCGAACCGCTCCAGCCCCTGCGGCCCAATCGCCAGCACATACCTTTCCTGGCTCTCGTTGCACCAGATCTCCTTCGGCGCCAGCCCCGACTCCTCCAGCGGAATCCTGCTCAGATCGAACCGCGCCCCGCGCCCCGCATCGTTCACCAGTTCCGGAAACGCGTTCGACAACCCGCCCGCCCCCACGTCATGGATCGCGAGAATCGGATTGGCCTCGCCCGCGGCCCAGCAATGGTTGATCACCTCCTGCGCGCGCCGCTGGATTTCCGGGTTGCCGCGCTGCACCGAATCGAAATCGAGCTCGGCCGCATTGGTCCCCGTGGCCATCGAACTCGCGGCCCCGCCGCCCATGCCGATGCGCATCCCCGGCCCGCCCAGCTGCACGAGCAGCGTCCCGGCGGGAAACTCGATCTTCTTCGTGAGCCTCGCGTCGATGTTGCCCACCCCGCCCGCGATCATGATCGGCTTGTGATAGCCGCGTTTCACGCCCGCCACTTCCTGCTCGTATTCGCGGAAGTAACCAAGCAGGTTCGGCCGGCCGAATTCGTTGTTGAAGGCCGCCCCGCCGAGCGGGCCTTCGATCATGATCTGCAATGGACTCGCGATGTGTTCGGGCTTGCCGAACCGCCCGCCCCACAGCTTCGACACCGAAAAGCCCGTGAGCCCCGCCTTGGGCCTCGCGCCGCGGCCGGTCGCGCCTTCGTCGCGAATCTCTCCGCCCGCCCCGGTCGAAGCGCCGGGGAAGGGCGAGATCGCGGTCGGATGGTTGTGCGTCTCCACCTTCATCAGCACGTGATGCGTGGCCGCCGTCTTCGCGTACTTGCCTTCTTCGTCGGGCACGAAACGCTCCGCGCGGTAGCCTTCCATCACCGCCGCGTTGTCCGCGTAGGCGATCACCGTGTGCCCCGGCTCGCGCTCGTGCGTGTGGCGGATCATGCCGAAGAGGCTCCTGTCCTGCGCGACGCCGTCGATCGTGAAGTCCGCGTTGAAGATCTTGTGGCGGCAGTGTTCGCTGTTGGCCTGCGCGAACATCATGAGTTCCACGTCGGTCGGGTTGCGGCCGAGCTTGCGGAAGTTCTCGACGAGGTAGTCGATCTCGTCGTCCGCGAGCGCGAGGCCGAACCGCACATTGGCCGCGGCGAGCGCGGCGCGGCCACCGGCCAGCACGTCCACGTGCTCCAGCGGCTGCGGCGCGAGCTCGGTGAAGAGCCGCGACGCGCCATCGCGCGACGGCATCGCGCTTTCGGTCATCCTGTCGTGCAAGAGCGCCGCGACCGCATGAAACGCCGCATCATCCATCCTCGCCGCGCCGAGCGGCCACCGCGCCTTCTGCGCGATCCGGTATTCGACGATGCGCTCGATGCGCTTCACGGCGATGCCGCAGTTGTGCGCGATGTCGGTGGCCTTCGAAGCCCAGGGCGACACCGTGCCCAGGCGCGGCGTGACGACGACGAGCGGCCCCGCCGAAGGCCCGTCATAGGCCTCTCCGTAGGTCAGCAGCGCCGCGAGCCGCGTCACTTCGCCGGGGTCGGGTGCGTGGGCGAAGGCCGCGAGATGGACGTAGCGCGCGGCGATGCCGTCGATGCCGGAGTCGAGCGCCTTCAGGCGGGCGACGAGTTGCTGGGTTCGGAAGTCGCCGAGGGCATTGCCGCCCTCGAACTCTGTGATGTGGAGGGACACTAGCCGGCCTCGAGAGTAGGCCCAGGATTTTACCGGGCATGCGCGGATGCACGCGGGAAGGCGTCCCCGGTGGGATAATTCGACCCATGAGCATCACCTACAAGGACACCGCCGGCATCCAGGGCATGCGCGTGGCCGGGCGGCTCGCCTCCGAGGTGCTCGACTACCTCACGCCGCTCATCAAGCCGGGCCTCACCACGCGCGAAATCGACCGGCTCGCCGCGGAGTACATGAAAAAGCAGGGCACGACTTCGGCCACGCTCGGCTACCAGCCCGCGGGCTATCCGCCCTACCCCGCGTCGCTGTGCACGTCGGTGAACAACGTCGTGTGCCACGGCATCCCGAACGACAAGCCGCTCAAGAAGGGCGACATCGTCAACGTCGACGTCACAGTGATCAAGGACGGCTGGTTCGGCGACACGAGCCGGATGTTCATGGTGGGCGAAGTCTCCATCGCCGCGAAGCGCCTCGTGAACGTCACGTACGAAGCGATGTGGCACGGCATCGTGCGCGTGAAGCCCGGCGTGCGCCTGGGCGACATCGGCTGGGAAATCCAGAAATTCGCCGAAAGCCAGGGCTTTTCGGTGGTGCGCGAATTCTGCGGGCACGGCATCGGGCGCAACTTCCACGAAGAGCCGCAGGTGCTGCACTACGGCAAGCCCGGCACGCTCGAGGAACTCGTGCCCGGCATGACCTTCACGATCGAGCCGATGATCAACGCGGGCCGGCGCGAGGTGAAGGAATTCGGCAACGACGGCTGGACCATCGTGACGAAGGACCACTCGCTCTCCGCGCAATGGGAGCACACGGTGCTCGTCACCGAGACCGGCTACGAAGTGATGACGCTTTCGGCCGCGAGCCCGCCGCCGCCCGCGTTCGTGAAGGGATGATGCTTCAGGCGGCGGATGCGGGCGTCGCATGCGCGGCGCAGGCGTTGCGCGACGACTACCGGACCCGCAAGGACGCCGTGCTCGCCACGCTGCGAGGCAAGGGCGGCTCCACGCGCGGCATCCACACACTGCTGCAGCGGCTCGCCGCGCTCGCCGACGACGCGCTCGGGCAGCTCTGGTCGCGCTCGGGGCTGCCCGCGTCGATCGCGCTCGTGGCGGTCGGCGGGTATGGACGCGGCGAACTCTTTCCCCATTCGGACATCGATGTCCTCGTGCTCCTGCCCGACGGCGTGTCGGCCGACCACGACGCCGAGCTGAAGCGCGGGCTCGAAGCTTTCATCGGCGGCTGCTGGGACGCGGGGCTGGAAATCGGCTCGAGCGTGCGCACGGTCGGCGAATGCGTGTCGCTCGCGCAGGGCGACGTCACGGTGCGGACTTCGCTCCTCGAGGCGCGTCTCCTCGCGGGAGACCGAAAGCTCTTCACGGAGTTCCAGCAGCGCTTCGCCCCCACCGTCGATCCGCAAGCCTTCTTCGTGGCGAAGACGCTCGAGATGCGCCAGCGCCACAACAAGTTCGAGAACACGCCCTACTCGCTGGAGCCCAACTGCAAGGAGTCTCCCGGGGGCCTGCGCGACCTGCAGGTGATCCTCTGGGTCGCGCGAGCCGCGGGTCTGGGCAAGAGCTGGGACGAACTCGCGCGACGCGGTCTCGCGACGCCGCTCGAAGCGCGCCAGATCAAGCGCAACGAAGCGCTGCTCTCGCTCATCCGGGCGCGGCTGCACGTGATCGCGAAGCGCAGGGAAGACCGGCTCGTGTTCGACCTGCAGACGGCGGTGGCGGAATCGTTCGGCTACACGAACACCGTGAAGCCGAACGGCCGCATCGTCGCGCGGGCGAGCGAGGCGCTCATGAAGCGGTTCTACTGGGCCGCGAAGGCCGTGGCGCAGCTGAACCAGATCCTGCTGCTGAACATCGAAGAAAGGCTCAACCCGACCGCGCACGCGCCGCGGCCGATCAACGAACGCTTTCACGAGAAGGCGGGGATGATCGATGTGGCGAGCGACGACCTGTACCGGCGAGAGCCGCACGCGATCCTCGAAACCTTTTTGCTCTTTCAGACGACGGTGGGCGTGAGGGGGCTTTCGGCACGGACGCTGCGCGCGCTCTACAACGCGCGCGACATCATGGATGCGAAGTTCCGCGCCGATCCCGCGAACCACGCGACCTTCCGCGCGATCCTCATGCAGCCGTACGGCATCACCCATGCGATGCGGCTCATGAACCAGACCTCCGTGCTCGGGCGCTACCTGTGGGTCTTTCGCCGCATCGTGGGGCAGATGCAGCACGACCTCTTCCACGTCTACACGGTGGACCAGCACATCCTCATGGTGCTGCGCAACGTGCGGCGCTTCTTCATCGCGGAGCACGCGCACGAGTATCCCTTCTGCTCGCAGCTCGCGGCCGGCTGGGACAAGCCGTGGATCCTTTGCGTCGCCGCGCTCTTCCACGACATCGCCAAGGGTCGCGGCGGCGATCATTCGCAGCTCGGCGCGAAGGAAGTGCGGCGCTTCTGCCGGGACCACGGCATCGAAGGCGACGACTGCGAGCTGATCGAATTCCTCGTGCGCGAGCACCTCGCGATGAGCCATACGGCGCAGAAGGCGGACCTGGGCGACCCCGAGGTGATCGGCGATTTCGCGCGGCGCGTGGGCAACGAGCGGCGGCTCACGGCGCTTTACCTGCTCACCGTCGCCGACATCCGCGGCACGAGCCCGAAGGTGTGGAACGCGTGGAAGGGCAAGCTCCTGGAGGACCTCTACCGCTACACGCTGCGCGTGCTGGGCGGCCGCGCGCCCGACCCCGACGCCGAAGTGGAGGCGCGCAAGCGCGAAGCGCTGGTGCAGCTGCAGCTCTTCGCGCTGCCGTTCCAGGCGCACAAGAAACTGTGGGACACGCTGGACGTGGGCTACTTCATGCGGCACGAGGCCGGCGACATCGCCTGGCATACGCGCCACATCTCGCGCCACGTGGGCACGGGCGCCACCATCGTGCGCGCGCGGCTCTCGCCGGCCGGCGAGGGATTGCAGGTGGTGGTGTACACGCCCGACCAGCCCGATCTCTTCGCGCGCATCTGCGGCTACTTCGACCAGGCGGGGTTCTCGATCCTCGATGCGAAGATCCACACGACGAGCAACGGCTACGCGCTCGACACCTTCCAGGCGGTCACGAGCATGATGCCCGACCACTACCGCGAGCTGATCAGCATGGTGGAGTCGGAGCTGGCCCACACCATCCAGCAGGCAGGGCCGCTGCCCGCGCCCAGCCGCGGGCGCGTGTCGCGCCGGGTGAAGAGCTTTCCCATTGCGCCGCGCATCGATCTGCGGCCCGACGAGAAAGCGCAGCGCTGGGTGCTATCGATTTCGGCGAGCGACCGCATCGGCCTGCTCTATTCGGTCGCGCGCGTGCTCGCGCGGCACAAGGTGAACCTGCAGCTCGCCAAAGTCACGACGCTCGGCGAGCGGGTGGAGGACACCTTTCTCGTCGATGGGGCGGAGCTTCAGCAGAACAGGAAGCAGATCGAGATCGAGACGGAGCTGCTCGAGGCGCTCGGGGCTTGAGGCGACTATCATCCCGTGCAAGATCGGCGAAGCGAGGAAGCCATGCGTCCATCGGTCATTCTCGAAATGAAGCGAGCTGCGATCCGCGATGCGGCGAGCCGGTTTCACGTGGCAAACCCACGAGTCTTCGGCTCGGTGGTACGCGGCAACGATCGAGACGGCAGCGACCTGGATGTTCTCGTCGACGCGCTGCCCGGCGCCACGCTCTTCGACCTGGGCGGACTCCAGGACGAACTGGAATCACTGCTGGGCATTCACGTCGATGTGTTGACGCCGGCGGACCTTCCGGTGAAATTCCGCGCCCTGGTGCTCGCCGAGGCCCGCCCGGTATGAGTGGAAATCGGCTTGCCGACTATCTGAGTCACATGCAGCAGGCTGCGGCCGATGCGTGCGAATTTGTCGCGGGATGCGACAAGGTCGAGTTCACCTCCGACAAGAGGACGCAGCAAGCCGTGATCTTGAGCCTCATCATCATCGGTGAGGCCGCAACCAAGGTCATGGACACATACCCGAACTTCACGAATGCGCATCCGGAGATTCCCTGGCGAAACATGAGAGGCATGCGCAACCGGATTGCTCACGGCTATTTCGAGATCAATCTCGATCTGGTCTGGGACACGGTGCAGACCGCGCTTCCGGAGTTGTTGAAGCGATTGCCGTCGGCGAGCGAGTAGCCATCTCACCCGCCAAGCCGCTCGCAGCGTCGTGGGCGCATTCTTCCATGCAACCCTGCAGTTCGCGAAAGTCACGACGCTCGGCGAGCGGGTGGAGGACACCTTTCTCGTCGACGGGGCGGAGCTTCAGCAGAACAGGAAGCAGATCGAGATCGAGACGGAGCTGCTCGAGGCGCTCGAGGCTTGAGGCGACTCATCCCCAGGCAAGATCGGCGAAGCGAGGAAACTCTGCAGCTTGCGAAGTCATGACGCTCTCAACCCTCGGCATCCGGTGGAACTCCGGCGTCATCGTCCATGCGAATTGCCTGCACTCGAGCAGGAGTGGCCCCTTCCACGGCGGCGCGTTCCCGTCTTGACGCGGAGAAAGCCTTGCTCACCGCGACTCGCTCCTTCTCGGCTTGCTCGGCGCGCTGCCTGGGAGCGTCCCTTGCGTCCCGGATCGACTGCAAGGTCGCGTCCAGTTCTCCAAGCCTCTTTTTCGCCAACTGGAGCGCGTCTTTCGCCTCGACTTCCTCCTGCGCTACTCGGCTTGAAGCCGCCGACAGCTTCTGGAATTTGGGTTGAAGCTCGCGGCCCCGCGACGGGTCGCGCAGTTGCTGAGAAAGCTCAGCAAACTTCATCTGGAGATCAGCGTTCTCTTCTCCAACGCGCTCCAGGGTCCCTTTGATCGACTCGATGCGGGCCGCCACGTCGGCGATTTCGGCGAGAACCGACTCTTCGGTCTGACCCACGGGTCCGTGATCCGCACGGGGCAGGTTCGCCATCTTGACCGCGTCTTTCGACCTGGATTGCGCCGCCCGGGCGTCGTACCATTCGCGCGCTGCCTCAACCTGCTCGCGGGGCACCGTTCCTGGACGGGCGCGTTCACGCCGAAGGGTCTCATCCATGTGATCTCGCACGCGTCGGTCGTAGATCGCTTCGGACGCCTGCGTTCTCGCCCGCACCACGCCCTGCGTCGTGCCGGCCGGCGGCACGTATGAACTTCCCACTTTCGGTGGCATGGAAACTACTCCTCAGTCCGAGCGAGCATGCGTGCGTGCTTCTGCTCGTGGCGCGGTGCGAGCGGCTCGCGAGGGCCGCGCCGAAAAACTCCCTCAGATGCAAGTTGGTAACGTCGTGCGAGAATTCGTTCCACGTCGCGTCGGTGCGCAGCACGCTGTCCGACGATCGGCACGCCAATTCACCACCGAGGGAGCGATTCATGGTCTCCAGTACCGCAGGGCAGGCGCTGCCGGGCGACGTCCCGGCTCTTTACGATATGCGAGGATCGCCCGGCCTGGCCGATGCGCACGATGCGCACGATGGGCGCGTGGAGACTTACAGGCGCGGTCATCCGCATGGCCAGCACGCGCCGAACAGGCTGCCGGGGCGGGCGGATGGACAGTCCTTCCGACTGCGAAGCCCGCATCCCAGGAGGAGCAGCCCGCCAGGCGACGATCAATTCGAAAGGCTGCTGTCGAGCCTGCGAGCGAGCTCGATCGGTCTGGGTCAGGTGCGCAAGGACATACAGGATTTCGCGGTCGCGCCGAGTCCCGAACAGATGCTGGCTCTCTTCGACATTTGCTTCACCCTCGTCGGATTCGAGCAGGCGGAGCAGCTGTGGGCGGATTCGTCATGCACGGCATTGCTGCGCCACCGCCGTCCGGAGGTGGCGTCCCGACTGATCGATGCGTACGCCGCGGCCGGCAAATGGGAACACGCGGCGAAGCTGCTCACGACCGGGAACTTCGGTGACGGCCTCTCCGTTTGCGCGCTGGGTTTTGTCAATCGGTGCATTGCGCCGGAGATGCCCGTGGACGGAAACTTCGTCGAGCGCGTCGAAGTGGCGTTCAGCCTGGTCTATCGCGGCGTGATGCGGGAAGGTCTGGACAGCGCGCTCGCGGTCGTCCTTCGAGCGCTGGCGCGCGGCGGTGCGTCCGTATCCCCTGACATGCTGGACATGTTGTCGCCCGAGTGGCGCGCGCAACATGGCATCACACCGGAGAGATGGGTGGCGCTCAAGTCGGATGCCGGCTTCCGATCGGTCGGGTGAGGCGCCAACGCTGCCATCGCGCCCGACGCAGACTCAGTCGTCTTCCGTCGCTTCGAGTTCGGGAAACAGCACCTCCGTGAACCCGAACCGCGAGAAGTCCCTCACGCGCATCGGATAGAGCTTGCCGATCAGGTGGTCGCACTCGTGCTGGACCACGCGCGCGTGGAAGCCCTCGACGGTGCGATCGATGGCCCGGCCGTACGGATCGACGCCCGTATAGCGAATCGTCTTCCAGCGCGGCACGACGCCGCGCAGCCCGGGCACCGAAAGGCAGCCTTCCCAGCCCTCCTCCTCCTCTTCGCCGATCGGCGTGATGACCGGATTGAGCAGCACCGTGCGCGGCACGATCGGCGCATCCGGATAGCGCGGGTTCACGGCGTCGGCGCCGAAGATAACGAGCTGCAGGTCGACCCCGATCTGAGGCGCGGCGAGTCCCGCGCCGTTGGCTGCGGCCATCGTGTCGAACATGTCGGCGATGAGCGCGTGCAGCTCGGGCGTGTCGAACGCCTTCACGGGCTGCGCGATGCGCAGGAGGCGCGGGTCGCCCATCTTCAGGATTTCATGGACCGTCATGGCGACTCCAGCATCCGGTTTGCGAAAATATCATCGTCCCAGCAACCGGGCACCGCCCACCTTCGAAGCGCCGCGATCGAACGTCCATAGCGGCTCTTCTCCCGCATCCGCCGCCAGAGCGACGTGCAGGCAATCGGCGAAGTCCGCGGAAGACTCGCGGTACAGCTCCAGGGCGACTTCGAGAGCACGTTCGGATTCGAACGTCATCTCGGCCGCGGAGAAGAGCGTGGCGATGACAAGCAGCACTTCGTCCTTCGCGTATCCGAAACTCGAGCGCAGGACCCATTCGAATTCGAGGAGGACGGTGACCGGTATGAAAAGTGTCTGCCCCTCAGCGACGCAACGCGAGACAAGGCGCCGCGCCGACGCCAACTGCCCCATGTCGTCCTGGACGACATAGCGGACGAGGACGTTCGTGTCGAGGGCAGGCAAACGGGAGCCCGCCTCAACGCCACGGATTCATCTGGTCGATGCGCACCCGCTTGCCCTTCGGCGCCTTGAGCATCCCCGCCATGTCGAGAATGGACCGCGTCTTGGCGCGCACGATGATCGTTCCGTCCGGCATGACCGACCAGACGAGCCGGGTGCCGGGCTTCGCATCCACGAAGCCACGGATGTCGGCGGGGACAGTGGTCTGCCCCTTGGCGGTGAGGGTCGATTCGGACATGCGCCGGGCTCCTTACTTTTCGATGGATTGTAATGCAGGACTATCGCCCCTCCCCTCCCCCCGCATCCGATGAGCCTGGGCCCTCACCCCGCGAGCAGCCGCTTCAATCCCTCTTCGTCCAGCACCGCCACGCCCAGCTCGCGCGCCTTCTCCAGCTTGCTGCCGGCTTCCGCGCCCGCGACGACGTAGTCCGTCTTCCTGCTCACCGAGCCCGCGACCTTCGCGCCCGCGGCTTCGAGCATGTCCTTCGCTTCGTCGCGCGTGAGCGAAGGCAGCGTCCCCGTGAGCACCACGGTCTTGCCGGACAAGGGCTTCGGCGCCCGCGCGGCGGGCTCGCTTTCTTCCCAATGCACGCCGCACGCGCGCAACTGCTCGATCACCTCGCGGTTGTGCGGCTGCTGGAAGAAGGTGTGGATGCTCTCCGCGACCACCGGCCCGACGTCCGGGACTTCGAGCAGGCGCTCCACGTCCGCTTCCATGATGGCGTCGAGCTTGCCGAAGTGCCGCGCGAGGTCCTTCGCGGTCGCCTCACCCACGTGACGGATGCCCAGCGAATAGAGAAACCGCGGCAGCGTCGTCGCCTTCGACTGCTCGAGCCCGGCCAGCAGGTTCTGCGCCGACTTTTCGCCCATGCGTTCGAGCGCGACGAGACTGAGCAGCCCGAGCCGGTAGAGATCGGGGAGCGTCTTCACCACGCCTTCGTCGACGAGCTGGTCGACGAGCTTCTCGCCGAGCCCCTCGATGTCCATCGCCCGGCGCTGCGCGAAATGCAGCAGCGCCTGCTTGCGCTGCGCGCCACAGAAGAGGCCGCCCGTGCAGCGATGGTCCGCCTCGCCTTCCTCGCGCACGGCCTCGGAGCCGCACACGGGACAGTGCTTCGGCATCTGGAAGACCTGCGCCTCCTCGTGGCGCCTGTCGGGAACGACCGCGACCACTTCCGGGATCACGTCGCCCGCGCGCCGCACGATCACGGTGTCGCCCACGCGCACGTCCTTGCGATGCACTTCGTCTTCGTTGTGCAGCGTCGCGTTGGTCACGGTCACGCCGCCCACGAAGACGGGCTTCAGCCGCGCCACCGGCGTGAGCTTGCCGGTGCGGCCCACGTACACGTCGATCGATTCGACGGTCGTGATCTGCTCTTGCGCCGGGAACTTGTGCGCCACGGCCCAGCGCGGCTCGCGCGTGACGAAGCCGAGCTTCTTCTGCAGCGCGAGGCTGTTCACCTTGTAGACGACGCCGTCGATGTCGAACGGGAGCCGGTCGCGCTCGCGCCCGATCGCGTCGTGATAGGCCACGAGTTCTTCCGCGCCCCGGCAGACCGCGATGCGGTCGGACACCGGCAGGCCCCACGCCTTCAGCGCATCGAGGACTTCGTGATGCGTCTCGAACGCCGGGCCGCCTTCGATCTCACCCCAGCCGTACGCGTAGAAGCTGAGCGGGCGCTGCCGCGTGATCGCGGGGTCGAGCTGGCGGACGGCGCCCGCGGCCGCGTTGCGCGGATTCACGAAGGTCTTTTCGTTCTTCGCGCCCCTTGCGATCTTCTCGCGCTGCTCTTCGTTCATGCGCTCGAAATCGTCGCGGCGCATGAAGACCTCGCCGCGCGCTTCGAGGACGGCAGGCGCGCTGCCATGAAGACGCAGCGGAATCTGCCCGATCGTGCGGATGTTCTGCGTCACGTCCTCCCCGATCTCGCCATCGCCGCGCGTGGCCGCCTGCACGAGCACGCCGTTTTCGTAGCGCAGGTTGATCGCGAGCCCGTCGAACTTCAGCTCGGCGACGTATTCGACGGGCGGCTCCGATTCGGCCAATGCCAGCTCGCGCCGCACGCGCCCGTCGAAATTCTTCGCGCCCGTGGCCTCGATGTCGGTTTCGGTGCGGATGGAGAGCATCGGCACCTTGTGCCGCACTTTCGCGAACGCATCGAGCGCGCGGCCGCCGACGCGCTGCGTTGGCGAATCGGCCACCCGCAGTTCAGGGTGGCTTTCTTCGAGTGCCTGCAGTTCGCGAAACAGCTTGTCGTATTCCGCGTCGGGAATCTCCGGCGCATCGAGCACGTAGTACCGGTGCGCGTGATGGTGAAGCAGTTCGCGCAACGCGTCGGCGCGTTCGCGGGTCCGGGCGTCGACCATGCGCGGCGCCTCAGCTGAACAGCCGCCGCGCCTGCGCGGACCCGGCCGGCAGGTCGCGCGACTCCAGCGTGTCGTAGAGCGTCTCGAGGTCGTTGCCGATCACGTCGAGCGCCTCCGCGCGGATCACCTCGCCGCGGTCGTCGGTGATGAGGCCGTCCATCGACGCCGCAAGCGCGATGGCCGCGTCGCGCATGCGCACGAAGGGCTGTTCGGTGCGCGACACCTGCGGCACGTCCAGGCTCAGCGTCACTTCGCGCACGGCGGTGTGCGCGGGGTCCTCGGCGAGCGCGGCCTGCGTGTCGAACGACAGCGCCAGCACCGGCAAGCCTCCATCCATGCGCGCGGGCAGCACCATGCGCCCGGGGATGGCGCCGGCGACGAAGCCATGCCGGGCCGCGCTCTGCTGAAGGTAACCCGGGCTCCAGGCCGCGTTGCGCGCGCGCAGCGTGAAGCTCAGTTGCGCGTCGTGCGCGCTGGCGAACTGGTCCAGCTCGCGCGCGCGCGCCACCTCCTGCAGCATCTCCGGAAACTCGGGCGCGGCGTTCACGGCGTCGGCGAAGGCCTGAGCCTTCATCACGAATTCGGAGAATTCGATCTCGTTCAACGCACCGGTGCGGCTCGCGAGCTGCACGCCGGCCTGGAAGGCGGCGTAGCGCCGGCCCGGGCGCGGTGTTTCCCAATGGCCGGTCGCGGCGTCGCGGCCTTCGATGGCGAACGGCTTGCTGCCCACGCGCCGCGTGGGCGGCAAAGCGGCCAGCGCGGCGTCGCCGGATACGGGGGCGTCGACGGCAAGCGGGGCGATGGTGTCGATGAGCGGGTCGAGGGTGGCCTTGCGTTCCGCATGCGCGGGCACGGGGAGTTCGAGATCGAGCGTGGGCTCGGCGGGGGGCGCCGGGTCCCCCGGGGACAGGGAGACGGCGACTTCGGGCTGGCGCGGCGCGTTGCGGCGATTGGCCCAGGCGTTCCAGGCGACGAGCAAGGCGAGGACCAGGCCGCCGAGGATCGCGACACCGACGGTGAAGCCGCTCATGAGGCGGTGCCCTCACCCCAGCCCTCTCCCGGAGCGAGAGGGAGCAAGAAAGGACTCGGGTTCATGCGGCCTCGGCCATCGACACCGCCGACTCCATGTCCACCGCCACGATCCGCGACACGCCCTGCTCCTGCATCGTGACGCCGATCAGCTGCTCGGCCATCTCCATCGCGATCTTGTTGTGGCTGATGAAGAGGAACTGCGTCTCGCGGCTCATGCTCGTCACGAGCTTCGAATAACGCTCCGTGTTCGCGTCGTCCAGCGGCGCGTCCACTTCGTCCAGCAGGCAGAACGGCGCCGGATTCAGCTGGAAGATCGCAAACACCAGCGCGATCGCCGTGAGCGCCTTCTCGCCGCCCGACAGCAGATGGATGGTCTGGTTCTTCTTGCCCGGCGGCTGCGCCATCACCTGCACACCGGAGTCGAGGATTTCCTCGCCCGTCATCACGAGCTTCGCGTTGCCCCCGCCGAACAGCTCGGGGAACATCCGCCCGAAATGCTCGTTCACCGTGTTGAACGTGTTGCCGAGCAGATCGCGCGTTTCGTGGTCGATCTTGCGGATCGCGTCTTCGAGCGTCGTGATCGCTTCGTTCAGGTCGGCCGACTGCGCATCGAGGAAGTGCTTGCGCTCGCGCGCGGCCGTGAGTTCCTCCAGCGCGGCCAGGTTCACCGCGCCGAGCGCCGCGAGCTCGCGATGCAGCCGGTCGATTTCGGCCGACAGGCCCGAAAGCCGTACGCTGCCGTCGCGCACGGAAGCCGCCACCGCCTCGACATCGGCCTGCGCCTCGGCAAGCTGCCCGGCGTACTGCTCGAAGCCGAGGCGGGCGGCCTGCTCCTTCAGTTGCAATTCGGTGATGCGCTGGCGCAGCGGCTCCAGCTCGCGCTCGAGCCGCAGCCGGCGCTCGTCGCTCGCGCGCAGTTTCGCGGTGAGGTCGTCGTATTCGCTGCGTTTGGCGCCCAGCGCCTGCTCGCGTTCCGACTTGAGCGCAAGCGCCGCCTGCAATCCGGCCTGCGCGGCGGCGTCGGTGAGGCGCGCCAGTTCGTCGCGTGCGCGCTGGTCCTCGGCCGCGAGGGAGTCGCCCTGCTGCGTCGCGGTCTCGATCGTCCGCTGCAGCTCGCCCCGGCGCGCTTGGAGCGAACGTTGCGAGAACTGCGCCTCCTGGGCTTCCCGCTCGAGGCTGCGATGCTTCTCGCGCGCCTGCGCGAGCAGGCGCTCGGCGTCGATCACGCGCTCGTCGAGCTGCGCATGCCGCTCCTGGCTGTCGGCGAGCTGCATGTCGAGCGATTCGAACTTCGCTTCGGACGCCACGCGGCGTTCCTGCAGGTCATCGATGAGCGCATCGACTTCCGCGAGGTCGAGCGCGATCTGCTCGCTGCGCGCGCGCGTCTGCTCGGCCAGTTGCGTGAGGCGCACGAACTCCACCTGCAGTTCGTGCGCGCGCTCGCGCGTCTGCGCGCTTTCGCGCCGTGCCGACACGAGCCGCTGCGACGCATCCGTGTACGCGGCCTCCGCACGCACCAGCGCCGCGCGCGACTCCTCGGCAATGAGCGTCTGCGCGCGCAGCTGCTTTTCCAGGTTCTCGATCTCCTGCTGGCGCGCAAGCAGCCCCGCCTGCTCGGAATCCTGCGCATAGAAGCTCACGCTGTGGGACGTGACGCAGTGGCCGCTTCTCACGTAGATCGCCTCGCCCGCGCGAAGCGTCTCGCGCGCGGCCAGCGCTTCGGCGAACGAAGCGGCCGTGTAGCAGCCGTGCAGCCAGTCGGCGAGCAGCGCCTTCTGCCCGGCGTCGTTCAGCCGCAGCAAGTCGGCCAGGCGCGGCAGCGCACCCGCCGTCTCGGGCGACCCCGCCTGAGGCGGCGAGTAGAACGCGAGCTTCGCGGGCGGCGCGTCGTTCGCGAACGCGCGCACCATGTCCAGCCGCGAGACCTCCAGCGAGTTGAGCCGTTCGCGCAGCGCCGCTTCGAGCGCGCCTTCCCAGCCCTGCTCGATGTGGATGCGGCTCCAGAGGCCCTGCAAGCCGTCGAGGCCGTGCCGCGCGAGCCAGGGCTGCAGCTTGCCGTCAGTCTTCACCTTCTCCTGCAGGGCCTTGAGCGCTTCCATGCGCGCGGACAGGTCGGCCTGCTTCGCGCCCTCGTCGTTCACCGCCTGCTGCTTCGCGCGGCGCTGCTCATCGAGCTCAGGCACCTGGTCCTGCAGCTCGTGCAGGCGCGCGTCGGCCAGTTCCGCGGCTTCGGTCGCGGAGGCCGACTGCGCCTGGAGATTCGCAAGCCGCGCTTCGTCGGGCGCGGCGAGCGCGGTGCGGTCCGCGAGCAGCCGCTCGCGCCGCGTGCCGAGCTGGCGCGATTGCTCCTCGATGCTGCGCTGCTCGGCGGCGAGCACCTGTATCTGCTGCTGCACCTCGGCGACGCTCGCGCGCTGCCCCGCGGAGCGGGCCTGCGCCTGCCGCACCGCGTCTTCGAGGTCGGGCAGCTGCCGGTCGTGTTCCTCGACCTGCGCGGCCAGCAGCGCGGCGTTCTCTTCGGCTTCGGCGGCCGATGCCGCGAGTGTCTCGACTTCCGCCGCCGCGTCGTCGCGGCGGGCGGCCCACTGGCTCATCTGCTCCTTCAGCTGCGAAAGACGCTGCTCCACGCGCTGGCGGCCTTCGACCACGAAGCGAATTTCCGCTTCGAGCTTGCCCACTTCCGCGCTCGCTTCGTAGAGGTGCCCCTGCGCCTGGTTCACCTGGTCGCCGGCCGTGTAGTGCGCCTGGCGGATCGTTTCCAGGTCGTTCTCCACGGAGCGCAGATCGGCCACGCGCGACTCGAGGTCGTTGGCCGCGCGGTCGGCATCGGCCTTCAGGCGCACCTGGTCGGCTTCGGCTTCCGCGCGCTTCAGGAACCACAGCTGATGCTGCTTGAGTGTCGCATCCGCCTGCAGTTCGTTGTACTGCTGCGCGACCTTCGCCTGCTGCTCCAGGCGCTCGAGATTGGCGTTCAGCTCGCGCAGGATGTCCTCCACGCGCGTGAGGTTCTCGCGCGTGTCCTGCAGGCGGTTTTCGGTTTCGCGGCGGCGTTCCTTGTACTTGGAAACGCCCGCGGCTTCCTCCAGGAATAGCCGCAGCTCCTCGGGCTTGGATTCGATGATGCGGCTGATCGTGCCTTGCCCGATGATCGCGTAGGCGCGCGGACCGAGCCCGGTGCCGAGGAAGACGTCCTGCACGTCGCGCCTGCGCACCGGCTGGTTGTTGATGTAGTAGCTGGAGGTGCCGTCGCGCGTGAGGACGCGCTTCACCGCGATTTCGGTGAACTGGCTCCACTGGCCGCCCGCGCGGTGGTCGGCGTTGTCGAAGACGAGTTCGACGGAGGCGCGCGAGGCGGGCTTCCTGCTCGTCGTGCCGTTGAAGATGACGTCCTGCATCGACTCGCCGCGCAGTTCGGACGCGCGCGACTCGCCGAGCACCCAGCGCACGGCATCCATGATGTTGGACTTGCCGCAGCCGTTGGGGCCGACGACGCCCACGAGCTGGCCGGGCAGCATGAAGTTGGTGGGTTCGGCGAAGGACTTGAACCCGGAAAGCTTGATGGAAGTTAGACGCACGGCCCCTGCCTTGTAATGCCCGACTTTCTGCTCGGTCGGGGCGATGATACCGTGGGGCGCGTGGAGGCCCCATGGAACCAATCCCCACGCCGGGTTACGAAGTGAAGTGCCCGGGCCTGGGGATTGCGAGCCCGCCGCCGCCCTTGTAATCTGTACTGGCCAGCACCGGATCATCCGACCCAACAGATGCCGTTTTCGCCCAAGGCGATCGCCACGACGAGTCCCCCCGCCGCGGAGGCGGCCGATAACCTTTATACGAGCGAAACGACCCGCGTGTTCCGCCTGCGGGGCGCAACGGGCGCGCATCGCGTGGTCTGCAAGGAATACCTCGGTTCGGGCGCGCAGGAGCGGCTGCGCAACGAACGCACGCTGCTTGCCCGCCTCTTCGGCGTCGACGGCGTCGCGCAGCTCGCCGACTGGACCGGCCGGGCGGGCGTCCTCGCCTTGCGCGATCGCGGCGGCACGAGTCTCGCGCAGGTGCTCACGGCCGGTCCGTGCGACATCGCGACGCTCCTCGCGTTCGCCGAGCGCCTTGCGCGCACGCTCGCCGAAGTCCATCGCGCCGGCATCCTCCACCGCGACATCAATCCCGCCAACATCGTGATATCGGAGGGCGCGGAGCCGATCCTGATCGACTTCGACCTGGCGGCGGACACCGACCAGCGCACCGGGACCGTGCGGCAGGAAGACGTGGTGGGCACGCTCGCCTACCTCGCTCCCGAGCAGACCGGACGCACCGGACACGCGCTCGACCAGCGCACCGACCTCTACGCGCTGGGCGCGACGCTCTACGAGATGGCCACCGGCCGGCCGCCCTTCGAGTCGCAGGACGCGCTGCGGCTCGTGCACGATCACATGGTGCGCGAGCCCGTGGCGCCTTCGGAACTCGACGCGCGCGTTCCCGCCGGCCTGTCGAAGATCATCCTTCGCCTGCTCGCGAAGGCGCCCGACATGCGCTACCAGAGCGCCGAGGGCCTGCGGCACGACCTGAAGCGCCTGCGCACCGAACTGGATCAGGGCCGCGAGGGCGGATTCGATCTGGGCGAACGCGATTTCCCGGCGCGGCTTCAGCCGCCGCGGCAGCTCGTCGGCCGCGATGCACAGGTGGCGATGCTGCGCGAGGCGCTGGCCGATGCCGTTCGCGCGCCAGGCCGCACCGTGCTGATCGAAGGCCCGGCCGGCGTCGGCAAGAGCGCCCTCGTCCACGAACTGCGAAGCATCGTGGCCGAGCGGGGCGGCTGGTTCGTGCAGGGCAAGTTCGACCAGTTGCAGCAGGGCGAATCCACCGCGGGCGGGGTCACCCAGGCGATGCGCGCGATCGGCCGCCTGCTGCTCGCCATGCCGCGCGACGCGCTGGCGGCGATGCGCCAGCGCCTGCTCGCGCAGATGGGAAGCGCCGCTCTCCTCATGTCGCGGGTGTCGCCTGAATTCGCGCTTCTCCTCGGCGACCCGGCCGGGTCGGAGGTCGACCCGCGCCAGGCCGAGGCACAGCTGCAGCAGGCCACCGTGGATCTGCTCGCGGAGGTCGTGTCGCGCGACCGGCCGCTCGTGCTCGTGCTGGAGGATCTGCAGTGGGCCTCGGCGCTGTCGCTGCGCACATTCGAGCGCCTGCACGGCGAAGCGCGGCTGAGGGGCGTGCTGCTGGTCGGCGTGTACCGGGCAAGCGAGGTCGAAGACGACCACGCCCTGCCGAAGACGCTCGAGCGTCTCGACCGCACGAGCCGGCCTCCTGCCTTCATTGCGCTCGACAATCTGCCGACCGCGGACATGGGCGAGCTGATCGCGCGGATGCTGCGCCTTGCCGCCGGGCCCGCGAACGAACTCGCGCGCGCGGTGGGTGCGCTTGCGGGCGGCAATCCGTTCGACACCGTGGAGATGCTCAACGCGCTGCGCCGCGAGGGCGTGCTCGTCCTCGCCGACGAAGGCTGGCGCTGGGACGAAGCGCAGATTCGGCACTTCGTCGGGCGCGGCAACGTCGTGGACCTGCTGGCCGCCCGCATCGCGCGCTTGCCCGCGGCATCGCGCGACCTGCTCGAGTGCCTGAGCTGCCTCGGCAACGCCGCGGAATGCAACCTGCTCGCGACGGCGGCCGGACTGGATGACGTGGCCTTGCGCGAGCACCTGCAGGTGCCCGTCGCCGATGGCCTGCTGCTCCTGGAGACCGGGCCCGGCCAGGACGCTGTGCGCTTCCGGCACGACCGCGTGCAGCAGGCGGTGCACGGCGCGATGGACGACGCGCGGCGCGGCGACCATCAGCTCGCGATGGCGCGGCGGCTGGCGCGCGAACCGGCGTTCGGCGGCGAGGCGGCGCAGCAGTATCTCGCGGTCCTTCACCGGCTGGCCGATCCGCGGGAGCGGCGAGCCGCGGCGCAGCTGTTTCATGAGCAGGCGGTGCGGCTCGCCGGCACGGCGGCCTATGCGCCGGCCGAACGGTTCCTGGCCGCGGCGGCGGGGCAACTCGCGGCGATCGGCGAGCCGGCGGCCTCACCGCTGCGCGAAGCCATCGAGACGGCGCGCCACGCGGCGCTCTACAGCCTCGGCCGGCTCGACGAAGCGGACGCGTGCTACGAGGCACTGCAGGCGCGCGAGGCCGATGCGCTGGACCTCGTTGAGCCCGCGTGCGTGCAGATGCGCAGCTTCGACATGCGGGGCATGATGGAAAGCGCCGTGGCGATCGGCCTTCGCATGCTCGCGCGGCTGGGACTCGCCATGCCCGCCGGACTCGGCGATGCCGAGATCGCGCGCGAACTCGATGGGCTCGCGGCCTGGGTCCGGGAGGACAGCCGCATCGACCCGTCGCGGCGGATGCCGGTCACCGACCGCCGCGTGCTCGCGCTTGCGAAGCTGCTCACGCGCACGGTTCGATCGTCCCTCGTGGCGTACGACACGCGTGCCATCGCGTGGCTGCTGCTTCAGAGCCGGCGCCTCTGGGCGGAACACGGGCCTTGCCCCGAACTCGTGGCGAACCTCGGCCGGCTCGCGAGCATCCTCGTCAGCCTGCGGCAGGACTATCGGGGCGGCTACGAGCTCGCGCGGCACGTGCTCGCGGTGGGCGAGGCCATGGGCTGCGAGCCGCAGGTCTCCGAGGCGCGATTCATCTTCGCGACGTACGCGTGCCACTGGCTCGAGCCCGTCGAGAACATGCTGCACCAGTCGATGCGCGCGTTCGAGGGCGTGAAGGCGGGAGGCGACGTGTCGTACTCGTGCTACGTCCACATCCTCGTGATCACGGGCGTACTGGAGACGGCTGAGACGATCGACGCCTCCGTCGCCGAGGTCGACGCCGGGATCGCCGTGTGCCAGCGCACGGGAAACCTCCACGCCGTCCTCATGCACACGTGCGAGCGGCAGATGCTGCGCGCGCTCCTCGGCCAGACCGTGGACCCCGCGAGCTTCGACGACGCGCAGTTCGGCGAAGCAGCCTTTCTCGCGCGCGTGAGCCAGGCGCCCTACGTCGCGCACACCTATTCGGCGTGCCGCGCGATGCATGCGCTCCTGATGGGCGACGCCGGGACGCTTGCCACGCATGCCGCGATCGCGATGGCGCACGCGCGCAACCTCGCGGGCTACTACATGACGGTCTATGCGCACCTCTTCCTGGGCATGGCCCGGGCCTGGCAGGCTCGCAGCGACGCGTCCGTGCCGAATCGCGAAGCGCTCATCGCCGGACTCGAATCGCACCGCGCGTGGTTCGCCGAGCGCGCGGCCTCGCAGCCCGGCAATTACCTGCACTTGCTGCGCCTCCTGGAGGCCGAACAGGCCTGGACGCTCGGCGACATGTGGAAGGCCACGACCGCGTTCGACGAGGCGGTCGCGCTGGCCGAGCCATCGGCGCGTCCCTGGCACCGGGCGCTCATCACCGAGCGCGCCGCGCTCTTTCAGCTCGCTCGCGGCCTCGCGCACGGGGGCCGGCGCCTGTTGGCCGAAGCACGCGACCATTTCCGTGCGTGGGGCGCCACGGCGAAGGTCGCGCGCATGGAACGCGAGCACGACTTCCTGCGCCCGCGCGCGCCGGGCGCGCCCGCCAGAGCCGACTCGGTCCTGTCGAGGAGCAGCCCGTCGCTGAAGGGCAGCAACAGCGTCTCGGCCGCCGCGCTGGACCTGATGGGCGTGCTGCGCGCCTCGCAGGCGCTCAGCTCCGAAACGAACCTGGAGCGCCTCACCGCGCAGGTGACCGAAGTGCTGGCGGGCCTCACGGGCGCGACCAAGGTGCTCGTGCTCTCGTCGCGCGATGACCAGTGGTGGCTGCTCGCGCCCGAGCCGGGCGAAGCGGCAACCCCGGTGGCCGAGGCCGCTCGGCGCGGCCTCTTGCCGATGTCGGTCTTCAGCTATGCCGAACTCGTTGCCGAGCCGCTCCTCGTGGACGACGCGCTCGGCGACGACCGGTTTGCGCGCGACCCCTACTTCTCGGGGATGGACCGGTGTTCGGTGCTCGCCGCGCCCATCGCGGGCCAGGGGACGCTGCGTGCGATGCTGTATCTGGAAAACCGCCTGGGCCGAGAGGCGTTCAACGCGCAGCGTCTGGACGCGGTCATGCTCATCGCGGGCCAGCTGGCCGTCTCGCTCGCCAACGCGCAACTCTACGAAGGCCTCGAGCAGCGCGTGCAGGCGCGCACGCGCGAGCTGCAGCAGATGCAGACGCAGCTCGTGGACACGGCCCGCCGCGCGGGCAAGGCCGAAATCGCCGCGAACGTGCTGCACAACGTGGGCAACGTGCTCAACAGCGTCAATGTGTCGGCCGGCATGGTGCGGCGCACGATCAGCGAATCGCGCGCGCAGGGCCTTGCGCGTGCCGTGGAACTCATGAAGGCACACGAGCACGACCTCGGCCGGTTCATGGAAAGCGACCCGCGCGGCAAGGCGCTGCTGGAATACCTGGGCCGTGCCGTGGGCGAGTTGCAGGAAGAGCAGAAGACCGCGCTGGACGACCTGGACCGCGTCGTGCGCAGCGTGGATCACATCAGCTACGTCGTGGCCACCCAGCAGTCGCACGCCGGCCCCTCCAGCGTGGTGGAGACCGTGAGACCGCAGGAGCTGCTCGAAGAGGCGCTTCGCGTGAGCGACGAGGCGCTCGCGCGGCACGGTGTCCGCGTGGATCGCGCCTACGGCGACGTGCCGCCCATCGAGCTGGACCGGCAACGCCTCCTGCAGATCATGGTGAACCTGATCGGCAACGCGGCGCAGGCGATGGAAAGCATGCCCGAGGGGACTCGCCTCATCACGCTGCAGACGAGCCTCGTGAACGCGGGCGGCAGCGAAGAGCTTCGCATCGTCGTGAAGGATGCGGGGGAAGGCATCCCCGCGGAGAACCTGACGCGCATCTTCGCGCACGGCTTCACGACCCGCCGCGACGGGCACGGCTTCGGGCTGCACAGCAGCGTGCTCGCGGCCACGGAAATGGGCGGGCGGCTCACCGCGCACAGCGACGGACCCGGCAAGGGGGCGGCGTTCACGCTCGAGATTCCGCTGGTGGTGAGCGGGTGACACCGTGACACCGTGGATGGTGGAGGCGGGCAAGCCGAAAGGCTTGCCCCGGGGCCACGGCGACACGCTTCAATGCGGCATCGCCAGCTGCGGCGCGTGGACCGGGGTCTGCGGCACGGGCGTGGCGATTGCGCTTGCCGGGGGAGCAAACGAAGCCAGCGCCTGAATCAGTTGCGCAGTGGCGTTGTTGATCTTCACCGACGACAGCGACGCGCTGCTGTTGGCGTTTCCGGCGGCATCGGTGAAGCTTCCCGCCGCGATGCCGATCGGAGCCGCCGTGTTCACGAGCCCCGGATCGGGCGTGAACAGCGCCGTGTAGACCAGGTTGCTCGATGCGGATTGGGCAAATCCGCTCAGGCTCCCGTGGGCCACCGAAATGTCGCTCGCATCGAAGGAATTGGCTGCCGCCGCTTCGCTCAACTTGAATGTGAGGGTGGCGGATTGTCCGCTGGTCAGAAGCAGATCGTTGGAGGTGATCGTCACGGTGGGCACCTTCGTGTCCACGGTCACCGGCAGGGGCGCGCTCCACGGGCTCGCGTTGCCCGCAAGGTCCGTCTGCATGACGGAGAGCTGGTGAACGCCGTCGCCCCGGGCGCTCGTGGGGACGATGGAGTAGCTGCCGTCGGCCAGGGCGGTCGTCGATCCGATGACGGTCGCGCCGTCCCTCAGCTGCACCTTGGCGCCCGCCTCGGCCACGCCGGTGATCGTCGGCAATTTCACGTTGGTGATGTTGTCGCCCGGAAGACCCGAATCGCTGGCGGCCGCCAGTGACAGACTGGGTGCCACCGGCGGCTTCGTGTCGACCGCGATGACGGTGCTGTCGCTCGAGAGGCTCGGGTTGCCGGCCGCATCGCTGAATGCGCCATCGGCGACCGTGATCGTCGCGTTGCCTTCATAGCCCGGCGCCGGCGTGAACCTGACCGTGTACGTGAGCTCCACGACCCGCTCGAACAGGCCGAAGAAATACCTTACCGTGGCCTGGCTGAAGTTGCTGAGTGTCCCGCTGCCGGGCGGCACGAGGATCAGGTCGCCGAGGGCGAACGATGTCCCGGACCCGGGGTATTCGGACAGGACGATGGTCAAGGTGCTGTATTCCCCGGCTTTCAGCGCATAGTCGTTCGCGGTGACCTTGACGGTCGGATTCGTCCTGTCCACGGCGATGGACAGGCCCGTCGATGCCGCATTGTTGTTGCCGACGTCATCCGTGAACTGGTTGGCCGCGACGCTGATCAGCGCCGTCCCCGTGAAGGCGGGGTCGGGCGTGAACGTGCCGCTGAACGTGACGTCGTCGCTGGTGGTCAGCTCGCCCATCGTGCCCACGACCTTGCCGGCGCTGTTCTTCACGCTGACGTCGCCGGCGGTGAACGTGCCCGCGGCCGCGGGCTCGCTGAGCGTGAAGGTGATCGTGGGATCGGCATCGCCGACGACCAGCGACAGGTCGCTCGAGATGATCGAGGTGACCTTGGGCGCCACCTTGTCGACCACGATCGCCAGTTGCGGCGAGGCGAGATTGCCTCTGCCGGCCGCGTCGGTGAATCGATCGGCGGCCACGCTGATCAGGGCCGTTCCGTTGAAGCCGGACTTCGGGGTGAACGTCCCGGTGAAGGTCTTGTTGTCGGTGGTCGTCCATCCACTCATCGTGCCGACCACCGCGCCGGTGCTGTCCGTGACGCTGATGTCGCTGGCCGTGAAGGTCCCCGCCTTCGCGGCACCGCCGAGGGTGAAGGTGATCTTCGGGTTGGCATCGCCGTTTTTCAGCGCCACGTCCGTCGATGTGATGGCGGCGATGATGGGGGGGCGCAGGTCCACCGCAATGCCCAGCACCGGGGAAGCGGCGTTGCCGTTACCGACCGCGTCCGTGAATCGATTGGCGGCAACGCTGATCAGGGCGGTCCCGACGAAGCCGACGTTCGGCGTGAAAGTGCCGGTGAAGATCCGGTTGTCTCTGGTGCTCAGGGCGCCCAGGGTGCCGACGACCGTGCCCGTGCCGTCCAGCACGCTGACGTCGGCGGCCGTGAAGCTGCCTGCCGTTGCCGCTTCGCTGAGGGTGAACGTGATGGTCGGGGCGGCGTCCCAGTCGATGAGATCCACGTCGGTGGAGGTGATGGCCGTGACCGTCGGCACGGCGGTGTCCATCGCGATGCCGAGCGTCGACGAGGCCGTGTTCGCGTTTCCGGCGGCATCGGTGAAGCTTCCCGCCGCGATGCCGACCGCAGCCGGCGTCGTCTGGCCCGGATCGGGTGTGAACAGCGCCGTATAGACCAGGTCGCTCGTCGCGGATTGGGCAAAACCGCTCAGGCTTCCATGGGTGACCGAAATGTCGCTTGCATCGAAGGTGCCGCTTGCCGCCGCTTCGCTCAACTTGAAGGTCAGCGTGGCGGTTTCTCCGCTGGCAAGAAGCGGGTCGCTGGAGGAGATCGTCGTCACGGTGGGCACTTTCGTGTCCACCGTCACCGCCAGGGGCGCGCTCCACGGGCTCGCGTTGCCCGCAAGGTCGGTCTGCATGACGGTGAGCTGGTGAACGCCGTCGCCCCGGGCGCTCGTGGGGACGATGGAGTAGCTGCCGTCGGCCAGGGCGGTCGTCGATCCGATGACGGTGGTGCCGTCCCTCAGCTGCACCTTCGCGCCCGCCTCGGCCACGCCGGCGATCGTCGGCAATTTCACGTTGGTCAGGTTGTCGCCCGGAAGACCCGCATCGCTGGCGGCCGCCAATGACAGACTGGGCGCCACCGGCGGCTTCGTGTCGACCGCGATGACGGTGCTGTTGCTCGGCAGGCTCGGGTTGCCGGCCGCATCGCTGAATGCGCCATCGGCGACCGTGATCGTCGCGTCACCTTCATAGCCCGGCGCCGGCGTGAACCTGACTGTGTAGGTGGGTGGCGAGCCCGATGTCTGGCTGAAGTTGCCGAGCGTGCCGCTGCCGGGCGTGACGCTCAGGTCGCCGAGCGTGAACCCAGTCCCGGTTTCGGAAAGGACGATGGTCAACGTGCTGGTTTCGCCCGCTTTCAGCGCATGGTCGCTGGCGGTGACCGTGACGGTCGGAGCGGTCCTGTCGACCGCGACGGACAAGTTCGTCGATGCGGTGTTGTTGTTGCCGACGACATCCGTGAACTGGTTCGCCGCGACGCCGATCAGCGCCGTCCCCGTGAAGGCGGAGTTGGGTGTGAACGTGCCGCTGAACGTGATGTCGTCGCTCGTGGTCAAGGCGCCCATCGTGCCCACGACCGCGCCGGCGCTGTTCTTCACGCTGACGTCGGCGGCGGTGAACGTGCCCGCGGCCGCGGGCTCGCTGAGCGTGAAGGTGATCGTGGGATCGGCATCGCCGACCACCAGCGACAGGTCGCTCGATGTGATCGAGGTGACCTTGGGCGCGACCTTGTCGACCACGATGGCCAGTTGCGGCGAGGCCAGGTTGCCCTTGCCGGCCGCGTTCGTGAATTGATCGGCGGCAACGCTGATGAGGGCCGTTCCGTTGAACCCGGTCTTCGGAGTGAAAGTCCCGGAGAAGGTCTTGTTGTCCGCAGTCGTCAGTCCGCCCATCGTCCCGACCACCGCGCCGGTGCTGTCCTGGATGGTGATGTCGGCGGCCGTGAACGTGCCCGCCTTGACCGCTTCGCTCACGGTGAAGCTGACCTTCGGGTTGGCATCGCCGTTTTTCAGCGCCACGTCCGTCGACGTGATGGCCGTGATGACGGGCGACCTGCGGTCCACCGCGATGCTCAGGACCGAGGATGCGGCGTTGCCGTTGCCGACCGCGTCCGTGAATTCGTTGGCGGCAATGCTGATCAGGGCGGTCCCGAGGTATGCGGCGTTCGGTGTGAAAGTGCCGGTGAAGGTCCGGTTGTCGCTGGTGGCCAGGGCCCCCATCGTGCCCACGACAGCGCCCGTGCCGTCCAGCACGCTGACGTCGCCGGCCGTGAAGGTCCCCGGCGCCGGTGCTTCGCTGAGGGTGAACGTGATGGCCGGGTCGGCATCCGCGTTGGTCACGGACAGATTGGTGGAGGCGATCGACGTGACGGTCGGGGCGACGGTGTCCACCTCGATCACGAGTGTCGACGACGCAGTGTTCGCATTGCCGATGACATCGGTGAACCGGGCGGCCGCGATGCTCATCCAGGCAGTTCCATTGAAGCCGGGGTTCGGCGTGAAGGTGCCGGTGAAGGTCTGGCTGTCGCTGGTGCTCCAAGCGTTCAGGGTTCCCACCACGGCGCCGGTGCCGTCGACCACACTGACGTCGGCGGCGGTGAAGCTGCCCGCGGCCGCTGGCTCGCTCAGCGTGAAGGTGATCGTCGGGTCGGCATCGCCATTGGCCAGCGCGACGTCGCTGGAGGCGATGGAGTTGACGGTCGGCGCCACTTTGTCGACGTCGATGCCGAGGGCGGCGGATGCGGCGTTGCCATTGCCGGGCGCGTCGGTGAACCGATTGGCCCCGACGCTGACGAAGGCCGTGCCCGTGAAGCCCGCATTCGGCGTGAAGGTGCTGGTGAAGGCGATGTTGTCCTTGGTGCTCAATGCGCCGATCGTCCCCACCACGGCGCCGCTGCCGTCCAGCACGCTGACGTCGGCGGCGGTGAAGCTGTCCGCGGCGGCCGCCTCGCTCAGGGTGAAGGTGATCGTGGGGTCCGCGTCGCCGATGGCCAGCGCGGTGTCGCTGGACGCGATGGAGGCGATCGTCGGCGCCACCTCGTCCACCGCGATGGCGAGCGCCGACGAGGCGGCGTTGCCGTTGCCGGGCACGTCGGTGAACCGGTTGGCCCCGACGCTCACGAAGGCCGTTCCGGTGTAGCCCGCATTCGGCGTGAAGGTGCTGGTGAAGGTGATGTTGTCCTTGGTGCTCAATGCGCCGATCGTCCCCACCACGGCACCGCTGCCGTCCTGCACGCTGACGTCGGCGCCGGTGAAGCTGTCCGCGGCGGCCGCCTCGCTCAGGGTGAAGGTGATAATCGGGTCGGCATCGCCGATGATGAGGGAGTTGTCGGTGGTGGTGATCGACGTGACCGTCGGCGCCACCTTGTCCACCACGATCCTCAGCGTGGATGAGGCTGTGTCGTTGCTGTTGCCCGGCACGTCGGTGAACCGGTTGGCCGCGACGCTGATCAGCGCCGTGCCCGTGAAGCCGGCATTGGGTGTGAAGATGCCGGTGAAGGTCTGACTGTCGGTGGTGCCCAGCTTGCCGATCGTTCCGACGATGTTGCCCGTGCTGTCCGTGACGCTCACGTCGCTGGCCGTGAAGGTGTCCGGGGCCGCGGGCTCGCTCAGAGTGAACGTGATGGCGGGATTGGCATCGCCGGCGAGGAGGGTCAGATCGGTGGAGGTGATGGACGTGACCGCCGGCGCCACCTTGTCGACCGTCACGTGAAGGGTAGGCGACACCTGGTTGCCGATGCCCGAGGTGCTGGTGACGCGGTTCGCCGCGACGCTGATCAGCGCGTCACCGTTGAATCCGGCATTGGGCGTGAGGGTGCCTGTGAAGGTCAGGTTGTCGGTGGTGCTGAGCGCGCCCACCGCGCCGACGGTATTCCCCGCGCCGTCTTTGACGCTCACGTCGCCGCCCTTGAACGTGCCCGCGGCCGCGGGCGTGTTGAGCACGAAGGTGATCGTGGGATTGGGGTCGCTCGCGATGAGCGAAACATCGCTGGACGTGATCGAAGTGATCAGCAGTGCCAGCGAATAGGCGCCCAGATCGGGCGGGGCACCGCGCCCCAGGCCGCGCTGATCCACCGTGATGCCGGTGCCGGCGGCGCCGGCCTGCAGGGCCGCGGTGCTTGCAGTGGTCAGCGCGATGGTGGGTGTCGGCCCGCCGTTGTCGGCCAGCCCGGCCGGATCGAAGTTCGGGTTGGTGCCGGCGACCAGCGCGCCGGGCGCGAGTCCGTTGCTGCCACTCGCATTGAGCGTGACCAGGTTGTTGCTGCTGGCCGAAAGATCGGCCGCCTGGCCGCCCCCGTTGGTCGTGGCGAAGAAGTCGGTCACGCTGGTGGCCGCGTTCTGCCCGAGGATGCTGTTCTTCAGGGTCACGGTGGCCCGCTGGCCGCTGCCGTCGCTCAGTACGAAGAGGTCCGTTCCGCCCTGGGCCGCCGTGTTGCCGCTCATGGTCACGAAGGTCGCGTTCAGCGTGCCGTTGCGCACGAAGACGGCGCCGCCCCTGCCGCTGCCGGCGCCGCCGTCCCCGGCAGCCGAGCCGCTGCCGGTGCCGCCGATGCCGCCGGTGGCGCCGTTCTGCGTAAACGTGCTGTTGACCAGCGTGATCGTCCCGCCATTGCTGAAGATGGCGCCGCCAAGGCCGGCACCGCCACCGCCACCGCCGCCCTTGTTGTTGAAGGCGCCGCGGCCGCCGTTGCCGGCGCCGAAGCCACCGGCGCCGCCGAGGCTGGTGCCACGCCCACCGCCACCGCCTCCTCCACCCCCTCCGAAGCCGCCGAAGCCGCCGTGGCTGAAGTTGCCACCGCCGCCACCGCCGCCGCCCAGGCCACCCGCGCCTCCGGGACGGCCGATCGACGTGCCATTGGCGCCGCCGCCGCCGCCGCCGGCCCCGCCGCCGAGGCCACCGAGGCCGCCTGCATTGAGGATCGGCCCGCCATTGGCACCATTGACCCCGCCGCCGTGGCCGCCTGTTGTTCCCGAGGCCGCCGAGCCGGCGGCGCCCATGCCGCCACCGCCGCCGCCGGCTTGCGAGCTGCCCGCGTCGGTCGAGCCACCCTTGCCGCCCTGGGCCTGGTTGTTGACGAAGGTGACGCCATTGGCGGTGAAGCTGCTGGTGCTGCCATCCACGAGTACCGCGCCGCCCAGGCCCGCACCGCCGCCGCCGCCACCCCCGACACCGCCGTTGCCGCCCGCCCCACCCAGGGCGTAGCCACCTGTCAGCGTCGTGTTGATCAGGCTCAGGCTGCCGCCACCCTCGACGGCGAAGAGCCTCGTCGCCCCGACGCCGTCGATGGTGATGCCCCGCATGCCCGCGCCGAGCGAACCGTCGATGGTCACATCGTCGGCGCCGATGACGAAGGCGGTCTGCCCGTAGGGATTGACGTAGCCGCCGGGAACCGTCGACAGGATCGCGCTCAGCGTGATGGTGCTTGCGCCGGCGAAGACCGAGCTGTCGAAGGTGATGGTGTCGACGACGCCGTCCAGGCTCGCCTGGTACAGGCAGTAGCGCAGGTCGCCGCTGGTCCCCGAGCCGGTGCCGGCGCTGGAGCCGGATGCATCGCCGGTGATGTTGACGAGGAAAGTGGTCATTGTGTTGCTTTTGTCCGGTTGAAATTCAAGTTCGATTTTCGGCGCGCAATAATAGCTGCTTAGTTTGTTCAATCTCGAAAAATTAGTTTCTTTGATTTATTCATCGAACACGGTCGACCACCTGCGTGCTCGCGCGCTCGCGCACCACGAGGCCGGCCGTTTTGCGGACGCGGCGCGCGACTACCAGCGCCTGCTCGAACAGAGGCCCGGGGACCCTGACGCGCTGCACCTGTTCGGCCTGCTGCACCGGCAGTGCGGCTATCCGCAGCGTGCACTGGAGTTGATCGGTGCCGCCATCGCGCTGCGCCCTCGGGTAGCCGCATTCCATGCGAACCTGGCCGAGGCGCATCGGGCTTTGGGACAGTTCGGCTCCGCCGCCGAGTGCTGCCGCGAGGCCTTGCGGCTGCAGCCCGATGACCCCGACGCAGCCAACAACCTCGGGCTGGCCCTGCACGGCCTGGGGCGCTTCGATGAAGCGCTGGAGCAATTCGATTGCGCGCTGGCACACCGCCCCGGTTTCGCGCTGGCGCAAAACAATCGAGGCACCTCTCTGGTCCAGCTGGGCAGGTTGCGCGAAGCCGAGGCGGCCTACGCCCACGCGATCGGAATGGATCCCGGGCTTGCGATGGCGCATTCCAACCTGGCGCGTCTGCGGCAGCTGGATGGCAGGCTGGACTCGGCCGTGCCCCACGCGGAGCGCGCCGCAGGGCTCGAGCCCGGCAACGCCGGCCTGCAGCAGCACGCGGCCATGCTGCACGCCCTGCGCGATGATTGGGCGAACGCCATCCCCTTTTGCGAGCGTCGCGTCGCGCTCGCGCCGGGCGACGCCGATGCGCTGTGCGATCTGGGCTTCGCATACCAGTCGCGCGAGCGGACTGCGCTTGCGCAGGCGACGTTGCAGCGGGCGCTGGACCACGATCGCAGTCATCTGCAGGCGTGGCTCAACATGGCCGACCTGCATGAGCAGCAAGGTGCGCTGGACGAGGCGCAGGCGTGCTATCGCAAGGCGCAAGCCTGCCACCCGCAGTCGCTGCTGCCCGCTGCCCACCGAGCTCAACTGGCGCCACACTGTACGAGCGACTCCGAGCGGGACCGTCTTCGCTTCGCGCTGTATCGGCACGACCTCGAACCGCAGGAGCGCGCCTGCGCGCTCTTTGCGCTGGCGCAGGTGGCCGATGCGCGCGGCGACTACGCCGAGGCCGCCGCCTGCCTGGCACCGGCCAATGCGCTCACGCGCGGGCTGCGGCGCGCAAGTGGGCAGCACTACGATCCGGATGAACACATGCGCTACGTCGACTGGCTGATGGCGGCGTTCACGCCGCAGCTGTTCGCGCGGCTCGGCGCAGGCGGCGCAGGCGGCGCAGTTGGCGCAGTCGGAAACGACTCGGCGCAACAGGTCTTCGTGTTCGGCATGCCGCGCTCGGGGACCTCCCTGGTCGAGCAGGTTCTGTCCAGTCACCCGCGCATTCACGGCGCGGGCGAACTGACGCTGGTGCGGGATGCGATGGACTCGTTGCCGGTTCCCGCCGGTGAGCCGGGCGAACCGCTGCCGGATCTGGCCTTCCTGGAGGCCGCCGACGTGACGCGCCTGGCTGCCGGCTACCTCGGCGGCTTGCGCGGGGTGCTCGAGCGGCAGGGCGTGGCAGGGATGCATGGGGCCGAATCGCCGGCGGCCACGCGCGTCGTCGACAAGATGCCGGACAACTACCTGTATCTCGGCATGATCGCGCTCATGTTCCCGCGCGCGACGCTCATCCACGTACGGCGCGACCTGCGCGACGTGGCGCTCTCTTGCTGGCAGACGCGCTTTCGCAGCGTGCGCTGGGCCGACGACATGCATGACCTGGCCCACCGCATCGGCAACTACCGGCGGCTCGGCGAGCACTGGCGAGCCGTGTTGCCGGGGCGGGTGCACGAAGTCCACTATGAGCGACTTGTCGGCGACTTCGAGGCGCAGGCGCGCCGGCTGGTCGCCGCCTGCGGCCTGGACTGGGAGCCGGCATGCCTCGCGTTCCACCGGAATTCGCGGCCGGTGCGAACCGCCAGCCTCGCGCAGGTGCGCCGGCCGCTCTACACCGGGTCCCTGGCGCGCTGGCGCCGCTACGAGCCTTACCTGGGTGCCTTGTTCGAGGCGTGCGCGGACGGCCGCGAGCATGAGCTCGAGATGCGAGAAGCCGCGATCACGCCGATCAACGCGGGAGACCACAACGCCGTCCATTGATGGGCAGGCGGCGTGATAGCTTCCGGTCCATGGCGGGTCGTGTCTTCATCGGCGTGTCGGGCTGGCGGTATACCCCGTGGCGCGGACACTTCTATCCGAAGGGGCTCGCGCAATCGCGCGAACTCGAGTACGCCTCGCGGCAATTCCATACTCTGGAACTCAACGGCTCGTTCTACTCGCTGCAGCGGCCTTCGAGCTACGCGGCGTGGGCGCGGGCCACACCGCCGGGCTTCATCTTCGCGGTGAAGGGTAGCCGCTACATCACGCACATGCTGAAGCTGCGCAACATCGAGACCGCGCTCGCGAACTTCCTTGCTTCGGGACTGTTCGAGCTGGGCGACAAGCTCGGTCCGATCCTCTGGCAGTTCGCGCCGCAGATGCGGTTTCATGCCGATCTGTTCGACGAGTTCCTCGCGCGACTGCCGAAGACAGCGAACGCCGCGGCGAAGATCGCGCGAGGCCGGGATGCCCGTGTGCGCGACCGCGAATCGCTCGTGCCCGATCGCAACCGGCGCATGAGGCACGCCGTCGAAGTGAGGCACGAAAGCTTTGTCGATGCGGCCTTCATCCGCATGCTGCGCAGGCACGGCGTCGCGTGGGTGGTGGCCGATACGCCGAATTCGTGGCCGCTCTTCGAGGACGTGACGGCGGACTTCGTGTACGTGCGCCTGCACGGATCGACCGAGCTTTACAACAGCCGGTATTCGCCCGAAGAGATCGCCTACTGGGCGCGATGCATCCGCGCGTGGGCGCGAGGCGGGCAGCCGCGCGGCGCGCGGCTCATCTCGAAGGAGAAGCCGCGCGAGCGCGCCTCGCGCGACGTGTACTGCTACTTCGACAACACGGACAAGCGCTGCGCGCCGGAGAATGCGAGGGAGTTGATGGCGCGCACGGAGCGCGACATCACGTCCTGCTGACCGTCGGCAACGCCCCTTCTAGCGCTGAGCGAAGGCGCTGAGCTCGCCGGCGAGTTGGATCAGTTCCGTGAGAGCGGCCGGGTTGCCTTGCTCGATCCAGGCTGTCCGAGCGTCCCCAAAGAGAGTCACGAGGCCCGCGTTCGTCGAGAACAGGGGATTCGCGATGTCTTCGGCAATCCGCTCGATCAGCTGCATAGCTCTGGGCTCTCCCTGTGCCGGTGTCCACGTGGTCAGGGCATTGCAGAAGTGAAGCAGGCTTTCTCGCGAGCCCAAGGCTTGTCCTTCACGATTCAGGAAGTTGCCGGCGCCGCTGCTGCTGCCGCTGTTGCCGATCTCGGCGTACGGCGGAGGCCCACCATCGACGGCGCTGCTGCTGCTGCTTCCGCTACTGCTACTGCTGCTGCTTCCGCTACTGCTGCTGCTTCCGCTACTGCTGCTTCCGCTTCCTGCGCTGCTCGCCTCACTGTAGGGCGGCGGCGGCGTGTCCTGCGACGGATCCTGATCTTCCGGCAACGGCACCGATTCCCTCTGGATTTCCCTGACGATCCCTTGCATGACAGCGGCGTTCCTCACTCCTTCTCTCCACGCAGCCAGCTTATCAAGGAACTGTGCCTTGAGGCCTTCGTCGAGCTGGAATCCTCTGACTCCCGCCAGCAGGTCGCGTTCGATCGCTGCCAGGTGTTCATCCTTCTTCGAGAGAGGAACGTTGCCCTTGGCAAGAAACTTCTGGCAATTGGAATTCAGGCTCTCCATCGTTCCGGCCGTGGTCGCAGGCAACTGCGAGGCGCCGGCATTCGCCTGGGCTCCATTGGCTTGCCTGGCTCGGCGCACGAATTCGGGCACGACCTCCGGGTGCCGGTACGGGCCCGCCTCGTCGGCATCGCCTGCGAGCAACTGCCGGTCGAGCAACGCGACGTCCGGCAAAACGCCGGCACGGGCAACGATCCTGGCCTGGACAATCTGCTTGACCCGCTCGCTCTCCGCCGGCGCAACGAGCGCCGGGGGCCACCGCTCGGACTGCGCACCCTCGGACGACGAATGGCCGAGCGAGTTCGCGAGCGCGCTGCCATAGCGCGCGACAGCCCCCTTCATGTCGGCCACGGCGGCGCGGGCGCGGCCCATGAAACTTGCCCTTCGCGCATCGGAAGGCGAGACGGGCTTGTGCTCCTCTTCATGCGGCTTGTGCTCTTCCGTCTTGAGGAAGCGCTTGTGAAAGTCCCGCCTCACCAACCCGTGGACCTCTTCGATGGCATGCTCCAGAAGAGCGGTCAGTACCCGGAAATCCCATGGTCCCACCGCCTGGTTGCGAAGCAGGTTCCACTCGTGGAGGATTTCGCCTTGCGTGTAGCTCGAGACATTGAGCTGCATCGGGCTGCTTGGGCTGAAATAGGTGCGGAGAACCTGCCGAAAGAAGTTGTACTGGGCAAAGGGTGGCGAATTGGCCGGCAGCTTTCCGAATTCGAACATCGTCTCCATGAACTTGACGTTCTCGGCGCAATGCGCTTCTTCCGCCGATCTGCTCATCCGCTCATGCCCCTCGGCATAACGGAGATGGTCGTTGAAGTCCGGCTTGGCACTCGTCGAGCGGCGGGTGGCCGATCCCCTGCTGGAAGGAGTGTCGGATTCCCAGGGGTCGCTGCTGCCCCAGAGTTCCTCCGTGCCGCTTTCGCTCTTGCCGTTTCGTCCGGAGCGAGGCGTGGTCGGTGCGATGCTCGGGCTCGCCGGTCTCGCGATGGTCGGCGTGACAGCGGCAGTCTCTCTTCTGCTGGGCGACTTGCTGGGCCCTCTGCTGTGCGCTCTCGGACGCATGAAGCTTTCCAGACGCGACAACGAGGGAGAACTGCCGGGCAAGGCGAGCGTCTTCGATCCGCCACCGTTGCGCGAACTGCCGCCGGTTCGCGAGTCGCCGCCCGATCGCTGGCCATTCGTCAACGAGCCTTCTCTCGATGAAGGCGGCGTGTCCGCGGCGGCCGGCATGTCGTGCGAGGATTGACTCGCGCTGGACGCGCTGGACGCGCTGGACGCGCTGGACGCGCTCGACCCGCTTGCCGTCGTGCCGGATGCGGAAGACGATGAAGCGGTGGACGTCGAGACGCCCGAGCCGCTGCTGGAACTCCCGCCGGCGGCAGCAGAACGCTCCATTGCGGCGTCGATACTGCCCGAAACGAAGCCGGGGCCGGCCTGAATCCCGCCGTTGCTCGTAGAGGACTGAGGTGGCTGGGCCGACGCATCGCCATCGACGGGCGAAGGAAGGGCTTGCGAAGTGAAGACTGTTGGACGGGTGGAATCCATGATGGGTGGTAGGTAGGAATGGGGATGGACGGGCTGCGCTGCGCCAAGTCTCACGCGATGTGCAACAGCATGTCGAGCGGCGGACTCTCGTGCTCGTGGCCGCGATCGACCGCGACGGCGGGCAGGTCCTCGCGGCATTGGACGATCGTGTCGATGCCCTTGTTGATCAATTCATACAGACCGCTCGGTGAGGCTTCGAAAAGCGAATAGACGTATTGCAGGATCGCGTCGCCGGTGGCTGGGTTTCGGCTGAACACCGGCGGGTTCACCTGCAGCAGAACGAAGTTGGCTTCGAGGAAAGCCTGGAACTGAACGGACGCACGCTCGCGGTCCTCCCCCAGGGGACCTACTTCGAAGACGACGAACACGTGGTCGGGGCTGACGTCCGGTCGATGCACCAGATTGACGATCATGTCGCGAAAGATCACGTGAAACGCGACCAGGCCGTTGGCGTCGGCCTTCAGTGCGGGCGGCGCAACGCCGATCACTTCGCAGAAGCCGGCGCACAATTCCTCGAAATTTGCAATTGCCACGGGAGAGCGCTGCCTTTCCTCAGTCAGCTGTCTGCTCCCCTGGAAATGCCGGTCCCGGGCGCGTGGCGCGGGTTACGTCTTCCTGGGTTCGATTATTCGCAATCGAACGTTCAATTTCACCTAGACGGAAGTCGGGGTCCCCGAACCCGCAGGCGTTCGGACCCCGCTCACGCGGCAGCGGCGGGCTGCTCGTTTCGTTGTCTGCCAGGCACGCCCTCGAGGGGACGCAATACCGGCGTGCCCATGGCCGGCGCGGCCAGAGGAGCGGCAACCCTCTTGCCGGCGGCGTTCCAGTAAGTGATCCGGGTCGCGCGCAGCAGCGCATCTTGACCCTCGCCCTCGGCGCGAACTTCCTTCACCGAGTCGGGCAGATCGAGCCTCAGTGCTTCATTCCGAAACCGGATCGCGAGTGTTTCGAGTTGGAGCGCATTGCCGCGCAGCCCGCGCAAGTTCATGTAGATTCCCTCGTCTGGCGCCGCCACGGACAAGGCGGTGAGGGGCGAGAAGCAGGCGAGCCCCGCCACGAAGTCATCGTCCAGGTCGACTCCATCAGGCAGAGCGAGCCAGGCGGTGCCGCCTTCGCCGGCATCCAGACTGCAATCCTGCAGCGCCATGAAGGCCTCCTGCGGCAGGAACTGCAGCCATGGAACGAATTCGGGATCGAGGCGCCTGAAGTCCCATCCGAACCTGCCCTGGGCATCGAATTCGGCACATTCCAGGAAGGCGTGGGCAATCGTTGACGGGTCATGATCGGAAAGCGCGTCCATACCCGAGAACACATCGGTCAGTGTGTCGAGCAGAGCCTCTCCGCCGACAGGGCGGTGAACGTACGCCGCGTCGAGATCCTGGCCCGTCGCGCCCTGGCGCGTCACTTTCCACCGCGACGGCGTTTCCGCGTCGGCCGACTCTTCGGCACGCACGGTTGTCACGATGGCCGGCACGGTGATCCACAGCGCCCTGTCCTTCGCCTCGCGGATGACGACTTCGCCCAGGTACACCCCCGGCCCCTGCAAGGCGCCAAGATCCACGAAGAGGCTTCGAGCAGGCGCCGCCACCGAAAGCCTGCAAAGCGGCGACAGTTGCTTCAGGCACGTCACCAGATAGGCATCGATCTCCAACCCCTCGGGCAAGGCGAGCCAGGCGGTGCCCGTGCCGGCGCGTTCGGCGCTGTCCTGCAAGGCGACGAAAGCCGCAACGCCGAGCGCCTGCACCCAGGGCAGATGCTCGGGCGGCACCTGCCTGAAATCCCAGCCGAAATCGCCGGATCCGTCGAGACTCGCGCAGTCCATGATGGCTTGAGCCACCACGCCCACGTCCATCTCGCTCTCCGCAAAATCGGGTTCTTTGGCGATCACCGTGAGGATTTCGACGAGTCGCTCGCGCAGCACGGGGTCGCCGGTGCACGGACAAGCCTCGGCCTGCGGCGTCGCGGGCACGACACGCGCCGGGGCGCTCGCCCCCGGGGCATCGCCCGCCTTCGCACCGCGGACTTCCCTCGGCGCCATGACGGTCGTCCCGCCGTGTCCGTGCACGATCACGTGCTGCAGCTGCGCAAAGCACTCTTCGTTGAGGACGTCCTCGAAGAGGAGGAGCCCTTGGGAATCGACGTGCACGTGCGCAATCCCGATCCCGCCACTGCTCGCCACCGCCTGCACCAGCGCCTTCACGTCGTCTTCGGTGAGCGAACGCAGACACTGCTGCAGCTCGTCGCTCGGCGCACACAGGTTCAGCTTGAGCCCGGAGATCCGCGCATCCAGATCCGCGGCCACGCTCTCGACATCGAATGCGGGGCGCGAAGGGTCCTCGCGTTCGGCCACGCGGCGCAGCACTTCCACCACGCCAGGCCTCACGAATCTCACCCGCGGCATCCCTTCGTCGTCCTGCAGGCCGCGTTTCTCGGCGTGGTCCAGGAACGGGTAGAGGGGATCGCGCATCACGGTCACGCAATGCAGTTTCGCGAACGTGCGCTGGAAAAGCGCCGGACGCACGATCGCAAGGCTGTCCGCATCCACCTTGAGATGCGTGACGTTCTGTCCTGCCTCTTCGAGCACCTTCTGCAAGTCGCGCCAGTCGTCGGCGGAGAAGGCGCGAAGCAGATCGGCCAGCTCGGGACTCATCCCACGCAGATCGATTTCGCCGCCCTGGACGCGTTCGCGCAGCTGCGACGCAGCGCGCTCGGGGTCGAGCGGGACCTTCATGGAACCGGACACCGACGCCACGGTACCGAACAGCTTCAAGAGCGACTGCAGCAAAGGATCCTGCAGCCTGGGGGTGTCCCCGGTGCCGCTCACCTGCTGCTTGAGTTCCGGCCTGGCCACGAAGTCGAAGAACGACGCATGCGGCGACGCATACGCCAGCAACATAACCTCACCGGCCATGACCTTCCCCCCAGAATAATCGCAAAGCGCCGAGTCTAACCCGAAAGATAACTACTCCCAAACCGGACTGATACTCCAGACCAAAGTCTCTGCGCGCTCGAAACACGTGGCGCCTCTGGGGACCGACGGGAACGCTCACCCCGGCCGCGTTACCCAGAACTCTCCAGGAGATCGGCCCCGTGTTTCTCAATTCCCGCAGCCTCGAGCAATGCTTTACCGATGCCGAGCCCGGCAACTTCTTCGAAGCAGAGTGGATCGCCGGCAACGCGGCACCCCCAGAGTTCGACCCGCTCGTGGCCGATCCGCCATTTCGGGTGGAAGCAGCCGGCGAGCGACGATCGCCGCCCGAGGACGACCTGTCGCTCGCGACCGACGCCCTCCGGAGCGCCAACGATTTGCTGCACGCCGGCCCTGAGCGCGCTGCGAACGGGGCGGCCGCGGCGAGCCGAGGTCTCGGGGCCCATCTGGCGCAAGCGTATCGGCATGCGTGCCGGATCGATCGGAAGTCGGCGAGGAATTCCCTCCTGAGCCTGATCGCGGACGCCTGCGCCGATGGCGTGCGCAGCGGGATGGATGTCGGCACATGCGCCGCCTTGCTGGAGACGATGGGCAGGGCATGCCCCGACTGCGAACCGGTCAGGATTCGGCTGCAGGGCGCCGCGAGACCCCGCCAGCCGCAGGCCGCACAGAAGCGCGCCCGCCCCGCCGAACAGGAAGAGCCGTCGACGCGCGGCCTTTCCGCCTTGGACTTTCCCACGTTGGGCTTTCCTGCATTCGGCTTTCCCGCATTCGGCCTTCCTCCGTTCGCCCCTCCAGCCTTCGCCTTTCCCGTCTTCCCGTTCGCACCCTGCCCTGTGATGCCGCCTCCGGCCTGGATCGGTTGGCCGCCTCCCCCCGCGTTGCCCGCGCTCACGGAAAGCGAGCTTCCGCCCTTGCTCGCGAAGCTTCTGAAGGACCCGCGCCTTCTGCAGACCGCGACTGTCGCCGAACGTGTCGAGGCGTTCCCGCTGATCGACGAGCACTTCGCCCTCCTGCAGCCCGAAGCCGCCTCGACGCTTCTCGACTGGATGCGAAGCCAGATGCCGGAGATCCAGGCTTGTCTCGAGGGCATGGGAAGTGCCGAGCCGCAATCCCTGGACGCCGCGCAGATGAACGTGCTCGATTGCGCTCTCACGCATCTGAGTCTCGTGAAAGACGAGGCCATGCCCCGCTTCCTCTGCGCGATCGCGCGCGCATGCCAGTCGGCAGAACTCTCGCACCGGGACAAGGTGTGCAAGCGCCTGATCGGGATCGTGAGCAGCATGCCCCCGCGTCTGCGCAACGAGGTCATGCCGCAGCTGCTCGAACCTCTGCTGGATCTCGCCGATCGCACCGTATTCTCCCGCAGCACGCTGCCCCTGGATCGGTACCGGACCCTCGCGCGCATCGACATGTCGCCGCAGCTTCGGTTCCGGGTGGTGGCGCACGCCGCGAGGCAAGCCGGGACCGCGTCGGGGCCCCTCGAGACACTTGACTGCCGCTCGATCGAGCGCGGGAACCGCGATGAGATCGCCAGGCTGAGCCTCGAGGTGGACCCCCACGGAACGTCCCACAGCGCGATCGACCCGGCTTTCGCCTACGGCGGCTGGCTCGCGCAACTGCGCGATGCCTACCGGTCGCCGCAAGCGCCGCAACTCGCGGGCACGCAGCCCGCCGAGGCTCGGGCCGCGCCGCCGAAAACGAGAAGGAAGTCGGACGTGCCGCGTTCGTGAGCGCGCGGGCGTGGACGCCTGGCGCTATGCCATGAGCGCCGGCCGGGGCGGACTGGCTGGCGGTGCTGGGTTCCGCCGGGAAACCGGATCGTCTCTTCCGTTACCAGGATGTCATCTTTAAGGAAGGTCCGATGCCATTGACGATGACACTCGCGCAGTGGTCCGCGCTCTGTACTGCAGACGACTTCGGGGAGGCCTGGGCCGGCGGCCGGTATTCAATCCACGACGACACCGCCCCGCTCGCGAGCCGGGTGACGATCCATCTCGAGCGTACACGGCGCGAAATCGCGACCCGGGAGGCGGCCGTCGCTGGCGGCTACGTGGGCGACGTGGAATTCACGGACCCCGAGACCATGCACACGGCCTTGCCTCGCGCCCAATTCGCACTCGAGCAAGGCCTCGATCAGATCAGGCGCGTCGGCAATTGCCGGGAGCAGGACGCGCGGCCGCGCACACATCCGTTGCCGGCGCAGGAAGCGGCGCGCGCCGAGCCGGCCGGCAAAGACAGCGACAGCGACGGCGACGACGGGGGCACGGGCGCCGCCGCCTGGCTGAATCAGGCCGTGCGGTACGCCGCGGGGATTTCCAGCGAAGACCTTCGCGAGAGGGTCCGCGGGTTGGCGGCGCGGGCATGCGCACAGGCTGTGGCCCACGGCATCGATGTGCGGGAATGCATGAAGCTGCTGCGCTCCCTCTCGAACGATCCGGACATGACCCCGGACAGCGTGCGCGAGGCGCTGCGGTGCGCCGGGCAAGGGCCCGAGTGCCGTCTTCCCGCACTCCCCGAGGGGCCGTGTTCGCACCCCGCGTTGCGCATGGTTCTGGATCATCCCGAAGCGCTCGGCATGGCCGCAATCCTCGAATGCGTGGAGACGTTCGATGCGATCGACCGGCACATCGACTCGGTGATGCCCGCGGAGGCCGAGAAGCTGCGCGATTGGCTGGGCGCCCAGATGCCGCGCGTCCATGGCTGCCTCGCCGAGCTAGCGGCGGCGCGCACACGGCTCGATTGCGCCCAGCTTGCCCTCCTGAAGTGCGCCTGCAGGCAGCTCCCGCTCGTCGAAAAGAGGTTCCGGCCGGACTTCGTCGGAGTGCTCCTCGCGGCCGGCTCGCATGCCGGCCCGTCCGATCGCTACTCGGTATGCTGCTGCCTGATCGGCGCCATTGCAGCCGAGCCGTGCAGCGACACGCGCAGCCGCATCGCCGCTGCCGTGCTGCATCGTCTTCTCGAGCTCGCGGATGATTCCTTGCCGAGCGACAGCGTCCTGCCGTTCGAACTGTACGAGGCCATCGCGCGGCTCGACTCCGATCCGAACCTGAAGCGCGAAGTCATGGACCACGCCATCGCGAAGACCAAAGCCGCCGGGGCCGACGTGAATCTCAATCCCGCCGCCGCCTTCAGTTTGCGGCTCGACCCCAGGGGACGCAACCATTTCGGCGAGTACAGCACTCCGATCTACCCTCCATGGCTCGTGAGCCGGCGGCAAGTCCTGAAAGAGCGCTTCGCCGATTGCGACCCGGCGGCGCGCGGGATGCGGGAGTTGATGGTCGCCGCTTTGGACAGTGCACCCGCGAAGAAGAGAAAGGCGGGATGACGGGATGACGTGGTGACGGGACGCGCGGCGGGATAATCCGCCGGATGAATCCCCTGCTCGCACGCCTGCAGCCCTACCCCTTCGAGCGGTTGAAGCAGCTCTTCGCGGGCGTCACGCCCAACCCCGCGTACCGCCCGATCTCGCTGGGCATCGGCGAGCCGAAGCATCCCACGCCCGACTTCATCAAGCGCGCGCTGAACGACGCGATGTACACGCCCGGGATGGACCTCACGGGCTATCCGCCGACCGCCGGCATGCCCCTGCTGCGCGAGGCTTTCGTGAGCTGGCTGCAGCGCCGCTACGGGCTCGAGCTCGACCCGGCCACGCAGGTGCTGCCCGTGAACGGCTCGCGCGAGGCGCTCTTCGCCTTCGCGCAGACGGTGATCGATGCGACACGGCCCGCCACCGTCGTCTGCCCGAATCCGTTCTATCAGATCTACGAGGGCGCGGCGCTGCTCGCGGGGGCGGACGCGTACTACGCGCCGAGCGATCCGGCGCGCAACTTCGCGGTGGACTGGGCGAGCGTTCCGGCCGACGTCTGGCGCCGCACGCAGCTCGTCTTCGTATGTTCGCCGGGCAATCCGACGGGTGCGGTCATGCCGCTGGCCGAGTGGAAGAAGCTCTTCGAGCTCTCGGACCGCTACGGCTTCACCATCGCATCGGACGAGTGCTACAGCGAAATCTACTTTCGCGACGAGCCGCCGCTCGGCGGGCTCGAAGCGGCGGCGCGGCTCGGGCGCGATTTCGAAAGACTCGTGGCCTTCACGAGCCTTTCCAAGCGCAGCAACGTCCCGGGCATGCGTTCGGGCTTCGTGATGGGAGATGCGGACATCCTGAAGCAGTTCCTCCTCTATCGCACGTATCACGGCAGCGCGATGAGCCCGGTGGTGCAGGCGGCGAGCATCGCGGCGTGGAGCGACGAGCATCACGTCGTGGACAACCGCGCGCAGTACCGGCGCAAGTTCGCGCAAGTGACGCCGGTGCTCGCCGAAGTGCTGGACGTGAAGCTGCCGGACGCGGGCTTCTATCTCTGGGCGGGGGTGCCGGGCAGCGACGAGGAATTCGCGCGCGAGCTCTTTGCTCGGTTCAACGTGACCGTGCTCCCCGGCAGCTATCTCGCGCGCGAAACGCAGGGGGCCAATCCGGGCGCGGGACGCGTGCGCATGGCGCTCGTGGCGCAGACTGCGGAATGTCTCGAAGCGGCACAGCGGATCGTGGAATTCGTCGGCGAAGTGCGCTGACACAGGTAACCGGTTGAACGCCCGCCGGGAACCGGTCTCGCATCGGCGTTACTCAGTCGAAGCCTCGCGATCCCGCAGATGCAAACTCCTGGAGAGACTTTGATGCAAGCAACTCGAGCCGCCCCTCTGGCGCCCGCAAATCAGCCCTTCGACCAGCCCCTGGTGGTGCACACCCCCGTGCAGAATGGCGAACGCCGGACCACCGAGCGGCAAGCCGTGCCCTTCGTGTCCGCGAGGGCGCAGTTCGCGAATCGCGTGACACTGGCCCGGACGCCCGTTTCGATCCCGCAATTGCGCCCGGACGGGACCATGGAAAGCGAGATCCGGAGCGACGCCCGGGGAGACATCTTCCTCTCGTACAGCGACCGGCGTGTCTCGGACCAGAGCGAAGTGTGCACGACGTTCTCGTTGCCGGCCCGGCTTGCTCCGGATCTGTCGGCAGCAGTGGCCAGGAGCCTCGGCGTCGAAGACTTCAACATTGTGCTGTTGCCGCAAATGTTGCGGCAACTCTGTGCCAGGGAGGACGGGACATTCAGCGTGCACGAGGCACTAACGCGCCTCGAGGGACTGGAAGTTCCGTTCGCCAGGACCATCGTCACCACCTTCGACAGTGGCAGCCAGCGGATCGAGCACGACCCCGCGCAACCGGGTGCGACCCAAATGATCATGAGAAACGTCGAGGGAAACATCGCACTCTCGTGCTTCTACCTGAGCGACGGGGACGATTACGAAAACGAAGAGAGCTTTGCGATTTCGTTTGCCCCCGAGCATGCTGCGGCTCTGGCGAGCGCGACGACTCCGAACATCGGGGGACACGAACCCGACGCTGCGAGGTTGCCGCAGATGCTGCAACGATTCTGCGGCACCGACGACGCAGGCTTCAGCGTGAGCGGCGCGCAAGGGGACCTTTACAACCTGGGAGTCCCGTTTACCGTCACGGACGACGGAGGTGACCATCGGTGCGACGCATCGGGCACGGCAATCGTTACGCACTGGGTCACCATGCATCAGGTCGCGGCAGCTTCACCTGTCCACCTGGTCCTCAAGGCGCCCACAACCCAATGCGACATCATGCGAGACGAGATGGGCAACATCAGGCTGGTCTACGCCGATTGGACCTACGACTTCGATGAGTCTTGGCAGGTCAACTTCGCAGCGGCCGATGCTCAGGCCTTGGCGGAGGCAGTCGCCGCGAGGTGGCAGCTCCCGAGGTTCGAAGTTTCGGAGCTGCCCGAGATGCTGAAACGCGTGAGTTCCGCGGATGGCACAACTCTCACGAAGCCCGTGCCGAAGTTTTCAGACCTTGGGGTTCCGTGCACCAATCCCGTAACATTCAGCAGGTAGGGCAGGAAATCCTCTCTGCCCGAGGATCGCGCCGACCCCTCGTGGGCGAGGCGACCTGATGTGCCTCAGACCTCGCCTTCCGTCGGCAGATGGAGGCCAGGGTCCATGGAGTCGTGCAGCACTCGGAGAACCTCCAGGGTCCGATCCTCACCGGGTGCGAGCCGGAACATCAGCAGGTGGCGTCCACGCCGGCCCTTGCGCGCCACATGCAGGCTCAGAAGTCCCTTTGCGATTTCATCTCTCGATCGAACCCCCGGCTGGACAGGCCCCGCGCGCAAGGCATCGACGCAAAGCGCCAGGGTTGTCGCGTAGACCCTGGCCTGACCCGCTCCGAATCTGTCCCTCGACCATCCGACGATCTCCCGGAAGTCGCTCTCGGCAATCTCCGTCAGGCGAACGGTCCATCCGGCACTCACCTTGAATCGCGAGGGCCGCGCGCCGGCTCCTCGTCGGCGAGCGTCCGCAAATGGGCCCGCAATGCGGCGCTCGACGCGAAGCTGCGATATCGCCCGGCATCCGCATCCGCGATGCCTCGCTTCACCGCTTCCCGAAGCGCCTTGATCCGGGCTCGGGCTTCGGCCTCTTCCTGCTCCACGAGCCGCAGCCCATCCCTCAGCACTTCGCTTGCGTTCTGATAGCGGCCGGTCGCGACGAGGCGATCGACCATGGCGGCCTGGCGCTCGGTGAGCACCACGTTGCGGGTCGGCATAGTATTCCTTGCGGCTGGGGCGATTGCCTTGCGGCTGGGCGATTGGCACATTATGCCAACACCCCAGCTGGCGCTTGCCGGCCGCGGGGCGGCACGCCCTACTACAATGACGTGCCGCATCACCGCGCAAGCCATCCAGCCCTGCGACCTTCCACTCCCATGACCCAGCAACTGCAGAAGATCATCGACGACGCGTGGGAAAACCGCGCCAACCTGTCCTCCAAGTCAGCGCCCAAGGAGGTGGCCGACGCCGTCGAACACGTGATCGCGGAGCTGAACAACGGCCACCTGCGCGTCGCCACGCGCGAAGGCGTGGGCCAATGGACCACGCACCAGTGGATCAAGAAGGCGGTGCTCATCTCCTTCCGCCTGAAGGACAACGAGGTCATGCGCGCGGGCGACCTGGGCTTCTACGACAAGGTGCCCACAAAGTTCGCGCACCTCACCCCCGAAGAGATGGCCGCCACCGGCGTGCGCGTGGTGCCGCCCGCCGTGGCGCGGCGCGGCAGCTACGTCGCCAAAGGCGCGATCCTCATGCCCAGCTACGTGAACATCGGCGCGTACGTCGACGAGGGCACGATGGTCGACACCTGGGCCACCGTCGGCTCCTGCGCGCAGATCGGCAAGGGCGTGCATCTGTCGGGCGGCGTGGGCATCGGCGGCGTGCTGGAGCCGGTGCAGGCCAACCCGACGATCATCGAGGACAACTGCTTCATCGGCGCCCGCTCGGAAGTCGTGGAAGGCGTGATCGTCGAGGAGAACTCGGTGATTTCGATGGGCGTGTACATCGGCCAGAGCACGAAGATCTACGACCGCGAGACGCGCGAGGTCCACTACGGCCGCGTGCCCGCGGGCTCGGTCGTCGTGAGCGGCAACCTGCCCGCGGCCGACGGCAGCCACAGCCTCTATTGCGCGGTGATCGTGAAGCGGGTCACGGCCGCGACGCGCGCGAAGACTAGCCTGAACGACCTGTTGCGTGATTGAATGGGAGCAGCCTGAACAGGAACCACCGGACGAAGAGGACGCAGAGCTCGCAAAGGGACGCAAAGAGCGCAAAGAAAATCCAGTATTCATGCCTTTGGTTTCCTTCGCGTCCTCTGCGATCCTTCGCGTCCTCTGCGTCCGGTCTTGGTTTTGGTCTTGGCTTTGGTCTTGGCGGTCTTGATTCCCGAGGAGCATATTCATGAGCACGATGGAACGCATCCTGCGCCTGATGGCCGAGAAGAAGGCCTCGGACGTCTACCTTTCGGCCCACGCGCCGGCCCTCATCAAGATCAACGGCCAGTGCCTGCCGATCAACAACCAGCTGCTGCCGCCCGATGCGCCGCACACCCTGCTCTCCGAAGTCCTGCCGGAACACCGCATGGCCGAGCTGGACGAAACCGGTGAGCTGAACATGGCCCGCGCCATCGAAGGCGTGGGCAACTTCCGCTTCTCGGCGATGCGCCAGCGCGGCACCTACGCGGCGGTGATCCGCTACATCGCCACCGAAATCCCCGCGCTCGGCTCGCTGCAGGTGCCGCTCATCCTCGGCGACCTCATCATGGAAAAGCGCGGCCTCCTGCTCATGGTGGGCTCCACGGGCGCCGGCAAGAGCACGACGCTCGCGGCCATGATGGATCACCGCAACGAACGCGTCTCGGGACACATCCTCACCATCGAGGACCCCGTCGAATTCATCTTCCAGAACAAGAAGAGCATCGTGAACCAGCGCGAGGTCGGCAGCGACACGCAGTCGCTGCAGACCGCGCTCAAGAACGCGCTGCGCCAGGCGCCCGACGTGATCCTGATCGGCGAAATCCGCGACCGCGAAACGATGTCCGCCGCCATCGCCTACGCGCAGTCGGGCCACCTGTGCCTCGCCACGATGCACGCGAACAACAGCTACCAGGCGCTCAACCGCATCCTGTCGTTCTACCCGGTGGAAGTGCGGCCCACGATGCTCGGCGACCTCGCCGCGGCGCTGAAGGCGGTCGTCTCGCAGCGGCTCCTGCGCACCGTCCACGGCGGGCGTGCTCCGGCGGTGGAGGTGATGCTCAACACCAAGCTCATCGCCGAGCTCATCGAAAAGGGTGACTTCTCCGGCGTGAAAGAAGCGATGGAGAAGTCGATGGCCGAAGGCTCGCAGACCTTCGAGCAGGACATCGCGCGGCTCATCATCGAAGGCATCGTCGACAAGAAAGAGGGCCTCGCCTACGCCGACTCGCCGACCAACCTGCAGTGGCGGCTGCAAAACGACTTCGCGGGCAAGGATGCCGCGCAGGCCGAGGAGGACGAGGAAAGCGACGAGCCGTCGTTCACGGAAATCACGCTGGACGTGAAGCATTGAGCCGAGCGCTTCACCTCACCGAACAGCTCATCTCCCGCCGCTCCGTCACGCCGGAGGACGGCGGCTGCCAGCGCATCCTCGCCGAACGTCTCGCGCCGCTCGGCTTCGCATGCGAAACGATCGTGAGCGGGCCGCAGGATTTTCGCGTCACGAACCTGTGGGCGAAGCGGCAGGGCCGCTCCGAGAAGACGGTGGTCTTCGCGGGCCACACGGACGTCGTGCCGACCGGCCCGCTGGAACAGTGGTCGAGCGACCCGTTCACGCCGTCGCACCGTGAAGGCAAGCTCTACGGCCGCGGCGCCGCGGACATGAAGACGTCGATCGCGGCCTTCACCGTGGCCGTGGAGGAATTCCTGCAGGCGCATCCCGACCCGGCGCTGTCCGTCGCGCTGCTCATCACGAGCGACGAGGAAGGGCCTTCGGTCGACGGCACGGTCGTCGTGTGCCAGGAACTGCAGCGCAGAAGCGAGCGCCTCGACTGGTGCATCGTGGGCGAGCCGAGCAGCGTGGAGCGGCTCGGCGACATGATCAAGAACGGACGCCGCGGCACGCTGTCGGGCAAGCTCACGGTAAAGGGCATCCAGGGCCACATCGCGTATCCGCAGCTCGCGCGCAACCCGATTCATCAGGCGCTGCCCGCGCTTGCCGAACTCACCGCAACCGAGTGGGACCGGGGCAACGAGTTCTTCCCGCCCACGAGTTTCCAGATCAGCAACATGCACGGCGGCACGGGCGCGGGCAACGTGATTCCCGGCTCGGTCGCGATCGACTTCAACTTCCGCTTCGCGAGCGTGAGCAATGCGCAGGACCTGAAGCGCCGCGTGCACGAAGTCCTCGACCGGCATGGGCTGGAATACGAGCTCGACTGGGTGCTCGGCGGCGAGCCGTTTCTCACGACGCCGGGCGATCTGGTGGACGCGGTACGCGATGCGATCCGCGCGGAAACCGGCGTCGAAACGCGCCTGTCGACCACCGGCGGCACGAGCGATGGACGCTTCATCTCGAAGATCTGCCCGCAGGTGGTGGAGTTCGGGCCGGTCAACGCCACCATCCACAAGATCGACGAGCACGTGCGCGTGGCCGAGATCGAGCCGCTCAAGAACATCTACCGGCGCACACTGGAACTGTTGGACGCGAAGGCGTGACCTTGATCGAGGTCGTGGAGGCGGCCGCGCGCAAGCTCGAGCTGGGCGGCGTGGTGTTCGGCCACGGAACCACCAATGCGTTCGACGAAGCCGCGTGGCTCGCGCTCTGGAAGCTCGGGCTGCCGCTCGACGCGCTGGACGAAAGCGCCGAACGCAACGTGAGCGCGGTGGAGCGCGGCGCGATCGACATGCTCGTGGAAAGACGGATTCGCACGCGCCTGCCGGCCGCCTATCTCACGCAGGAAGCGTGGCTGCAGGGCGTGCCGTTTCACGTGGACGAACGCACGATCGTGCCGCGCAGCTTCATCGCGGAAGTGCTGGCGGCGGGATCGATCGATCCGTGGTTGCCGGGCGAAGCGTCGCGCGTACTCGATCTGTGCACCGGCGGCGGCAGCCTTGCGGTGCTCGCCGCCATGGCGTTCCCCCATGCGCAGGTGGACGCATCGGACCTCTCGGAGGATGCGCTCGAGGTCGCGCGCATCAATGTGGTCAGACACGGGATGGAAGATCGCATCCGGCTCGTGCGCTCCGACGGGCTCGATGCGCTCACCGGACCGTACGACCTGGTGCTGTGCAACCCGCCTTACGTGAACGCGCGCAGCATGTCGAGCCTGCCGATGGAGTATCGGGCCGAGCCGCGGATTGCGCTGGCGGGCGGCCTCGATGGGATGGATTTCATTCGGCGGCTGATGACCGACGTGCCCCGGCGGCTCGCGGACCACGGCGTGCTCGTGCTCGAGATCGGCAACGAGCGGGGGCACTTCGAAGCGGCGTTTCCGCAGCTGCAGGTGGTCTGGCTCGAGACGAGCGCGGGGGAGGATCAGGTGTTGCTTCTGACGAAAGAAGCGCTGCGCTAGAGCTTCGGCTTCGCGACGACCTCCCGTCTGCGAAAATGCGCTCATGCCCCGCGACATCTCCACCCGCATCCTGCACTCCGACCGCCTCGCCGGCATCGAACACGGCGCCACGCACAAGCCCCTTCACATCGCGACCGGCTACGGCTACGACAGGACGGAAGACCTGGTCGCCGTCTTCCAGGGCGAAAAGAGCGGCTACGTCTACGGCCGCCAGGGCAACCCGACCACCGCCGCGCTCGAAGCGAAGGTCTCCATCATGGAAGACGCCGTCGGCACGGTTTCGTTCGCGACCGGCATGTCGGCCATCTGCTCGACCATGATCGCGCTCCTGCGCGGCGGCGACCATGTCGTCGCGAGCAAATACCTCTTCGGCAACACCGCAAGCTGGTTCAACACGCTGCAGACGCTCGGCTGCCACGTCACGTTCGTCGACGCAACCGACGCGAAGGAGGTCGAACAGGCGCTGCAGGCGAACACTCGCATGGTGTTCGTCGAAACCATCGCCAACCCGCGGACACAGGTCGCCGACCTCGCGGGCATCGGCCAACTCTGCAACGAACGCGGCATCGTCTACGTCGTCGACAACACGCTCACCACGCCCGCTCTCTTCCAGCCGAAATCGGTGGGCGCGACGCTCGTCGTGCACTCGCTTTCCAAGGGCATCTGCGGGCATGGCAACGCGCTCGGCGGATCGATCTCCGACACCGGCCTCTTCGACTGGGACCAGTACGCGAACCTGCTGCCCGCATATCGCAAGGGTGCACCGGCGACCTGGGGGCTGCTGCAGATTCGCAAGAAGGGCCTGCGCGACACCGGCGGCACGCTGAGTTCCGAACACGGCCACCGCATCGCGGCGGGCGCGGAGACGATGGGACTGCGGATGGAACGTGCGAGCGCCAATGCCCTGGCCCTCGCGCGGTGGCTCGAAAGGCAGCCGAAGGTGGCGAAGGTGCACTACCCCGGGCTCGCGAGCCACGCGCAGCACGAACGCGCGGGTGCGCTTTTCAAGGCATTCGGCGGCCTGCTCTCGTTCGAGACAGCCGAAGGCCTGGACCCTTGCGATCTGCTGAACCGCCTGCAGCTCGTGATCAAGTCCAGCCACCTCGGCGACAACCGCACGCTTGCCCTGCCCGCGGCGCGCACCATCTTCTGGGAGATGGGCGAAGAGCAGCGGCAGAGCATGGAAATCGCCGAGTCGCTCATCCGCGTTTCGGTCGGCATCGAGGCGACGGCGGACCTGCTCGAGGACTTCGAGCAGGCGTTCGCGAAGCTCCAGTGATCGCGCTGCGCGACGTCGTCCTTCGCCGCGGCGCGAAGGTGCTGCTCGATCATGTGTCCACGAACATCAACCCGGGCGAAAGCGTGGGCCTCGTGGGGCGCAACGGCGCGGGCAAGTCGACGCTCTTCGCGCTGCTTTCGGGCAAGCTGCACGAAGACAGCGGCGACTTCACGCTGCCCGCGCAATGGCGCCTCGCGGAAGTCGAACAGAGCATGCCCGAGACGGCGCAGCCGGCGACTGATTTCGTTCTCGCGGGCGACGCGCGCCTCATGACCTTGCGCGAGGAACTCGCGCGCGCCGAAGCGGTCGGCGACGGCATCGCGATCGCGCATGCGCATTCGGACCTGGCCGATGCGGGCGAACACGATGCCGTGCCGCGCGCGCAGACGCTGATCCTCGGCCTCGGCTTCCTGCCTTCGCAGCTGGACGATCCGGTGAACAGCTTCTCCGGCGGCTGGCGCATGCGGCTGCAACTCGCGCGTGCGCTGATGGCGCCGTCGGACCTGCTGCTGCTCGACGAGCCGACGAACCACCTGGACCTCGACGCGCTCGTGTGGCTGGAAGCGTGGCTGAAGCGCTACCCGGGCACGCTCGTCGTGATCAGCCACGACCGCGAGTTCCTCGACGCGGTCACGAACGTCACGCTGCACATCGACAACCTGAAGCTCACACGGTACGGCGGCAACTACACGGCGTTCGAGCTGCTGCGCGCGCAGCAGCTTCAGCTGCAGCAGGCGGCGTATTCGAAGCAGCAGGACCGCATCGCGCATCTGCAGAAGTTCATCGACCGCTTCCGTGCGAAGGCGACGAAGGCGCGGCAGGCGCAAAGCCGCATCAAGGCGCTGGAGCGGATGGAGAAGATCGCGCCGGTGCTCGCGAACGCGGAGTTCACGTTCGAGTTCCGGGAGCCCGCGAACCTGCCGAATCCGATGCTGGTGGTGCGGGATGGGGTGTTCGGGTATGCGGTGCCGGGCCACGAGCCCTCACCCCCGCCCTCTCCCGCAAGCGGGAGAGGGAGTTCTGCCTTGCCCCCTCTCCCGCTTGCGGGAGAGGGTTGGGGTGAGGGCCCCCGGCACGTCGTTCTCTCGCAAGTCAGCCGCAACGTCCTCGCCGGCCAGCGCATCGGCATCCTCGGCGCCAACGGCCAGGGCAAGTCGACCTTCGTGAAGACGATCGCGCGCACGATGCCCGCGCTGGGCGGCACCGTCACCGAAGGCAAGGGCCTTGCCATCGGCTACTTCGCGCAGCAGGAACTCGACGTGCTGCGGCCCGGCGACTCACCGCTCGAACACATGACACGGCTCGCGCGCGAGCAGGCCGCCGCGGTGGGCCAGAGCGAGCGCGAACAGGACCTGCGCAATTTCCTCGGCCAGTTCCTCTTCACGGGCGACATGGTGCAGCAGGCCGTGGGCACGATGAGCGGCGGCGAGAAAGCGCGGCTCGTGCTTGCGATGATCGTGTGGCAGCGCCCCAACCTGCTCCTGCTCGACGAGCCGACGAACCACCTCGACCTCACGACGCGCGAGGCGCTCTCGGTCGCGCTGAACGAATTCGAAGGCACCGTGATGCTCGTGAGCCACGACCGCGCGCTCCTGCGCTCGGTGTGCGACGAGTTCTGGCTGGTGGCAAAGGGAACGGTCACGCCCTTCGACGGCGACCTCGACGACTACCAGAAGTACCTGCTCGACGAAGCGAAGGGGCGCGCGGTGGTGGCGGCGAATGCATCCACGGCAGCGAAGCGCGATGTCCCCTCCCCGTCTCTCCCCCAGAGGGGGAGGGAGGAAGAGAAGCAGCAGCGGCAGCAGCTCGCGGCGCGGCTGCGGCCGCTCAGGAAGGAAATCGAACAGGTCGAAGCGAAGATGACCGCGCTCGAAGAAGAGCGCGCCGTGCTCGAAGCGCGCCTGTCGACTCCGTCAGCACCATCGGACATCGCCGAAGCGGGCCGCAGGCTCAAGGCCGTGACCGAGGAACTCGCCTGGCTCGAGCACCGCTGGCTCGAGCTGGGCGAAAGCATCGAGTCGATCGGCGCGGGCGGCGGTTGAGCGCGGCTTCGCCGCGGCTGCGCATCCGGCCGAAACGTTCACAACGCTCGCAACGCTCACAACCGCGGATGCCCGCGACTCGGTCAATCGTCGAGCGGCGGCTTGCCGCCGCCCTCGCCTGCAGGTTGGATACGTCGGAGACAAGGCCGCCGCCCCGAAGAAGTAGGCGCAGCGGTTCGGGTTCAGAGTTCGCGGTACGGTCGGCCCGAGCGGAAGAGTTCGAGGCGACTGGCCGCTCCTTTGCCTTTCCAGCCCATCTCGCTCACGATCTTGTTTTGCCAGCGCACCGCCTCTTCGAACTGTCCGCTCTCCGCATAGGATGCAGCGAGGGTGTCGATGAAGCGCGGATTCTTCCAGTTCGTCAGTTCGCATGCCCTGCGCGCGCTCTGGAGCGCAAGGTTGCCGTCGCGCACGCCGTCGTAGGGGGAGGTCGCGAGCAGCCACGCGAGCGTGTTGTGGGCCGTTGGATTGTCCGGGAGCGCCTTGACTGTCTGCTCGAAGTCCGCGCGGGCGAGCAGGTGCCGCCCCGCCTGACGATGCACGCGTCCTCGCATGAAGACGACATCCGGCAGGTTTCGATCGAGCTCCATCGCCTTGTCCACGTCGAGCCCGGCTTGATCGACCCGGCCGCCTTCGAGGTGCAGGTCGGCGAGCGCGATCCAGCCTTGCGCCGAGCGGGGCTCGAGTTCGAGGCCGATGACCAGCGTTGCGGCGACCACCGCGACCATCGCGGCAGTGATCGCGCGATGCAGGAGTTTGCGGGTCTGCGGCATCGGTCCGAGCGGGTCCGCGAGGCAAGTGCCCAGAATGAGGCCGCAGGCCAGGCCGCCAAGGTGGCCCGCGTTGTCGGTTCCCTGCTGCGTGAACCCGTTGAAGAGGTTGTATCCGGCAAAGAGCAGGAGGCTGGTGCGTTCGCGAGTCATCACGGCGGCCGGGACGTTGTTGCGCCGATCGAGCACGTACGCGAGGAGTGCCCCTAGCACGCCGAAGATCGAACCCGAGGCTCCGATGGAAGCGACCTGCGAATGCCACGCGATGCTCGCGAGCCCGCCTGCGATCCCGCAGACGAGATAGATCGCAAGAAAGCGCACGTGGCCGAAGATGCGTTCGACCACCGGCCCGAGTTGCGCGAGCACCACCATGTTGAACGCGATATGCAGCACGTCGGCATGCATGAACTGGTAGCTCAGCAGCCTCCACCACTGGCCGTTGATCGTCGCCGGCCCGTAGTTGCCGAAGGGCAATGCAAGCGCCGCTACCGCCTGGAAGTTGAAACCCAGCAGGAGCGATAGCACGGAAAACACCGTCAGGTTCAGCCCGATCAGCACCCAGACGATGTAGACCCTGGGAGTGCGCGAGACCAGCCACTGGCGGAATTCCTGCCATTCCAGCAAGTCCGGCACGAAACCTTCCGTCCACCGGGCCGGCAACAGGTTTTCGATTTCCTCGGCCGCCGCTTCGTCGCTCGCCCAGAATGTCAGCAGCGGGGTCTTGCTGCCTTTGCGGATCGATGGCAGCCGTTCGGCATCCGCCTCGGCGAGTTCGAGCCGCAGCTTGTCGCCGGCCCGCTGCACGTTCTGAATGCCCTCGCGCGGCAGGCGCAGAACGATTTCCTCGCCCCATCGCAGGAATTTCCTGCGCCGCCCGGTGATGACGACCTCATGCTGTGCAAACTCGATTCGCCCCTTGCCCGAGAGGCCGAAGCGGTTGCCGACAACGTAGGCATCCGCGTCGCTTGTCCGCGAGAACTCGATGGGGAAGGACTGCGGGCCTTTGAATGATGTTTCCAAAGAACCGTTTCTACGGGCCGATCAGGGAGTACCCGGCCCATACCCGCCGGCCCTGGGAGGTGGGGCTGGGCTCTCGGAGTATGAGCGTTCGCTCGAGCTCGTGTCAATGCTCGCGCCGCCGTCGCCGGGAGCACGCTCCGCTGCGGCGGCAAAGGTTGGGGGAAGAGAGGAAGAGGCAGAGAAATCGCCGTTCAGCGCCGCGCGCCGTTCGCCCGCGCCTGGGCCAGCTGCTGCTGCGCCGACGCATCGCGAGCCTGCTCGGGTTTGCCGAGCACTTCATAAGCGCGCGCGAGACGAGCCCACCCGGCCGGGTCGTCCGGATTCGCCTTCAGGCGCGCGGCAAGACGCGCCACCATGTCTTCGGGATTGGGAGCACCCATTGCCGCAGGCGGCGCCGCCTGCGCGGTCGTGGTAGCGGTCGCGGTAGCGGTCGCGGCAACGCCGGGCAACCCGCCCTTCCCGCGCGCGTCGTCGATGGCCGCCTGCACTTCCTGCGCCTCCGACGAGCCGGGCTCGAGCTGCGCCATCAGCTTTTCCCACCAATGGACCGCGCCGGCATAGTCGCCGTCCCGATACGAGGCCGTGCCCATCAGCATGAGCCCGATCGGATGCGCCGGCTGCAAGGCGAGCGCCTTGCGCACGATCTCGATGGGCCGTCCTTCGAGGCTTGCCGTGCGCGCGGCCAGAAGATCGGCGTAGCTCACCATGACATCGGGGTCGGTCTGCAGCAGGGCGCCGGAGCGTTCATACGCTTCCTCGGCTTCCCGCAGCCTGCCCATCACCTTGTACGAGCGGCCCAGCATGGCCCAGCCCTTCGGATTGTCGGGGTTGGCTTTCAGCTTCGCGGCCAGGCCATCGACCATGCGCGCGATCTGGTCGCTCTGCGCGTCTTGCGCGCGCGCGGCGTCCACCGCCGACGGCGAACCAAGCCAGCCGTACATCGCCGCCGCGGCGAACGGCACCGACAGGGCCACGGCCAGCGCCGTCTTTCGCGCCGGTGCGGGGCGGGCACTGCCCTGCTCCCGTTCGCCGTCCGCGACGCGCGGGCGCAGCAGCGGCACCATCAGCACGGCCACGACGGCCAAGGTCACCAGCGACGCGATGAAGAAAAAGGCGGTCATGCGGTCTCCAGGTCGTTGTCCGTATCGTTTTCGCCGCGCCGGCCGCTACACACCGTGCGCACGAGCACATACCCGCCGCCCGCGAGCAGCAAGAGCGGCCCGAACCACAATAGCCACGTGAGCGGCTTCACGCGCGGGCGGTAGAGCACGAAGTCACCGTAGCGCGAGACGAGAAAGTCGAGAATCTCCGCATCGCTCCTGCCCTGCCGGATCTGGCCGCGAATCTCGCGGCGCAGGTCTTCGGCGAGCTCCGCGCGCGACCCCGCGAGCGATTCGTTCTGGCACACGAGGCAGCGCACTTCCTCCGCGATCGCGATGAGGCGCTGCTCGACGGCCGGGTCCTGCGCGAGCGGCTGCGCCTCGCCCGCGCGCGCGATAAGCGCCGCGCACAACGCGCAGATCGCAAGCAGCGCCACGATGAGCCTGTTCATGACTGCTCCAGTTCCTTCACAAGCGGCAGGACCTTCTGCACGAGCACTTCGTCCGTGACCGGGCCGATCACCTTGTGACGAATCACGCCGTTCCTGTCGATGACGAAAGTCTCCGGTACGCCGTAGACGCCGTAGTCGATGCCGATGCGGCCGTCCGGGTCCGTCGCGCTCAGCATGTAGGGGTTGCCGAACCGCTGCAGCCAGTCGCGGCCTTTCTCGGGTGCGTCCTTGTAGTCGAGGCCCACGAGCTTCACCCGGCCGCTCTTCGCAAGCGCCATCAGCACGGGATGTTCGGCGCGGCACGACACGCACCAGGAAGCCCAGACGTTCAGGAGCCACACCTGTCCGCGCATGTCGCGCGGGGAGAAGCGTTCTCCGCTTGCCGTGTGCAGCCTGAGCGTATCGAACATCGGCGCGGGCTTGCCCACGAGCGGCGAAGGCACTTCACGCGGATCGCGCGTGAGGCCGACGGCGAGAAACGCCACGAGTACCGCGAACACCGCGAGCGGAATCCAGACGCGCTTTTTCATGCCCGCGCTCCCACGGCCGCGGCGGGCACGGTGCCCGGGCGCGTCTTGCGATAGCGGCGGTCCAGCGCCGCGGCGATGCCGCCGATCGCCATGAGCAGCGCGCCGCCCCAGATCCAGTCGACGAAAGGCTTGTAGTAGACGCGCACGGCCCAGGCCGTCATGCCCGCGTCGAGCGGTTCGCCGAGGGAGACATAGAGGTCGCGCGTGACACCCGCGTCGATCGCGGCTTCGGTCATCGGCATGCTGGAGGAGAGGTACTTGCGCTTCTCGGGCTTCAACGTCGCCACGACAGCGCCGCCGCGCGTGATTTCGAATTCACCGACTTCGGCGACGTAGTTCGGCCCCGGTTCGCGCTTGAGGCCCGTCATGCGGAACTGGTAGCCGCCGACCGTGACGGTATCGCCGATCGCCATGCGCACGTCCTTCTCCTGTTCGTAGCCTTTGACGAGCGTGATCCCGATCACCGCGCAGGCGATGCCGATGTGCGCGACGTGCATGCCCCAGAACGTGCCGGTCGTGGCGCTCAGGCGGCCGGCCGCCTTCAGTTGACGGCGGATGTGCGTGAGGCTCGTGAGGATGATCCACAGTGCCGCGGCAAGCCCGAGCGCCGCAAGCGGCGACCAGGTGCCGAGCGCGAACGGCAGCAACGCGCCCGCGATGACGGCCACGGCCGCCTCGATCCGCATCGGCTTCAGCACGTTCATGACGCGATCGCTCTTCCACTTCATGCGCGGTCCCGCCGCCATCAGAAGAAGCACGGGGATCATGAGCGGCACGAACACCGCGTTGAAGTAAGGCGCGCCGACGGAGAGCTTGCCCATGCCGAGCGCGTCGACGATGAGTGGGTAGAGCGTGCCGAGCAGTACGGTGGCCGCGGCGGTCGCGAGCAGGAGGTTGTTGGCGAGCAGCAGCGTTTCGCGCGAGCCCGGCTCGAAGCTGCCGAGCGCCCGCGCCGCGCCGGCGCGCATCGCATACAGCGTGAACGAGGAGCCGACCACGGCCGCGAGGAAGATGAGGATGAAGACGCCTCGCTTCGGATCGGCCGCGAACGCGTGCACCGAGGTGAGCACGCCCGAGCGGACGAGGAAGGTGCCGAGCAGGCTCAGCGAGAACGCGATGATCGCGAGCACCACGGTCCATTGCCGGAAGAGGCCGCGCTTTTCCGTGACGGCGAGCGAGTGCAGCAGCGCGGTGCCGATGAGCCACGGCAGGAACGACGCGTTTTCCACCGGGTCCCAGAACCACCAGCCGCCCCATCCGAGCTCGTAGTACGCCCAGCCCGAGCCGAGCGCGATGCCGAGCGTGAGGAAGATCCAGGCCGCGAGCGTCCACGGCCGCGACCAGCGTGCCCAGGCCGCGTCGAGCCGGTTCACGAGCAGCGCCGCGATCGCGAAGGCGAAGGGGACCGAGAAGCCGACGTAGCCCATGTAGAGCATCGGCGGGTGGATGACGAGCCCCGGGTCCTGCAGCAGGGGATTCAAGTCCTGTCCGTCCGCCGCCGCGGGCACGAGGCGCAGGAACGGGCTGGACGTGGTCAGCATGAAGAGCAAAAAGCCCGTGCCGACGAGGCTCATCACGCCGAGTACCCGCGCGACGGTGGCGCGCGAGAGCTGCCGCGAGAACAGCGAGACCGCGAGCATCCAGCTCGTGAGCATCAGGACCCATAGCAGGAGCGACCCTTCGTGGCCGCCCCATACGGCGGCCAGCCGATAGGCCACGGGCAGCTTCGAGTTGGAGTGCTCGGCGACGTACAGCACCGAGAAGTCGTTGGCGTAGAAGCTCCAGGCGAGGCATGCGAAGGCGCTTGCCACGGTGAACCAGAGCGTGCGCGCGGCGGGCACGGCGAACCCGATCCATGCGGCGCGGTTCTTCTGCGCGCCCGCGAGCGCGATGACGCCGAGCGCGAGCGAGACCGCGAGCGCCAGCATGAGGAGATAGTGGCCGAGTTCGGGAATCATCTCTTCAGGTCCTCAATTCGGTTGTCCCTGGCGCTGCGCACCGTTGTCCGTGACGCCGCACCGGCTCGCGAGGCCGTCATTCCCGCGCAGGCGGGAATCCAGAGCCCTGGATCCCCGCCTTCGCGGGGATGACACCGGCAATGGGCGTGACGCCGGCAATGGGCGTGACACCGGCAATGGGCGTGACGCCGGCAATGGGCGTGACCTCGACTCTTGTTCATTTCAGCGTCCGCGCGGCCTGCTGGGCCTGAAGGACGGCGTCCTTCGCCTCGGGCGGCATGTAGTTCTCGTCGTGCTTGGCAAGCACTTCGCTCGCGACGAAGCGGCCGTCCACGCCGAGCTGGCCCTGCGCGACGACGCCCTTGCCTTCCTTGAACAGGTCCGGAAGGATGCCCGTGTAGGAGACGGGCACTTCCTTCGCCGTGTCCGTCACCACGAAATCGACCGTGAGGTCATGCCGCTTCAGGCTGCCTTCCTTCACCATCCCGCCCACGCGAAACGTGCGCGCCCTGGGCGCCTCGCCCGCGAGAATCTGCGTCGGCGTGAAGAAGAAGACGAGGTTGCTCCGGAAGGCGTTGAGCACCAGCGCCGCCGCGATGCCGATCACCGCGACGCCGCCCACGACCACGCCCGCGCGCTTGTAGCGGGCCTTCATGCCGGCACCTCCATCATCGCCATCTCCTCTTCGGCAGGCCCTTCGGCCTGCTCCTCGCGCAGCGACTCGATCGCACGGAGTCTGCGCCGATGGATCAGCCACGACTCGAGCGCGATGGCCGCGGCCGTGACGCCGAAGCTGCCCCACACGTAGAACGCGTAGCCGCCCATGGCGAAGAATTCGGAAACGCTATGCCACTGCATGTTTCACCCATTCGGTATGGCGCTCGCGCTCGAGGATGATCGAGCGCACGCGCGCGAGCGACGCGGCCACCGCGTACATCCAGCACGCGAGGCCCATCACGAGCATGCCCCACAGCATTGCGGTGGCCATGGTCGGAGACTTGTTCAGCGACACCGAGGCGCCCTGGTGCAGCGTGTTCCACCACTTCACGGAGAAGTAGATGATCGGCACGTTCACGACGCCGACGAGCGCGAGCACGGCCCCCGCCTTGTCCGCGCGGCGCGGATCGTCGATGGCGGCCTGCAGCGCGAGGAAGCCCAGGTAGAGGAAAAAGAGGATCAGCTCGGAGGTGAGCCGCGCATCCCACACCCACCACGTGCCCCACATCGGCTTGCCCCAGAGCGCACCGGTCCACAGCGACAGGAACGCGAAGAGCGCGCCGGTGGGCGCAAGGGCCGAGGCCATCATCCCCGACAGGCGCGTGTTCAGCGCAAGTCCGATGCCCGCCCAGAGCGCCATCACGCAATAGATGAACATCGACATCCACGACGCCGCGACGTGCACGAAGATGATGCGGTAGCCCTCGCCTTGCTGCGCATCCGTCGGCGCGACGAAGAAGCCGATGTACAGGCCGATGGCGGCAAGCACCGCGGCGATCACGGCGAAGATGGGCCAGAGACGGCCTGCCAGCCGGTAGAAGTTCTGCGGCGACGCGAACGCGAAGAAGTTGAAGATGCGGTGGTTCATTCCAGTGCGATCCTCAAGGCCGCCGTGATGGCGAAGGGGACGAAGAACACGGCGAGCACGAGCAGCGCCGCCATGAGCGAGAGATGGCCCTGGATGCCGAGGCCCGCGGCATCGGCCTCGACGGCACCCGCGCCGAAGATGAGCACGGGGATGTAGAGCGGCAGCGTGAGGAGTGACAGCAGCACGCCCGCGCCGCGCACCCCGAGCGTGAGCGCGGCGCCGACGCCGCCGACGAGGCTCAGCACCGGCGTGCCGAGAAGAAGACTCACCGCGAGGATCGCGAGCGATCGCGCCTCCAGGCCGTACTGCAGGCCGAGCACCGGCGCCATCACCGCGAGCGGCAGGCCGGCGAGGAGGAAGTGCGCGACGACCTTGCCGAGCACGATGAGCGTGAGCGGCGTGGACGAAAGCGTGAACTGTTCGAGGCTGCCGTCCGCATGGTCGGGCGCGAACATGCGCTGCAGCGAGAGCATCGCGGCCAGCAGCGCGCCCACCCAGATCACGCCCGGCGCCATGCGCGTGAGCAGCTGCGATTCGGGGCCGACGGCGAGCGGAAATAGGCTCGCCACGATCATGAAGAAGAAAAGCGGCGTGAGCACGTCGCCCTTCTGGCGCAGCGCAAGCGCGATCTCGCGGCGGACGACGGCGCGCAGCGTGCTCACAGGGCGGCCTCCGCCGTGAGGCTTGCGGCGGCGCGAGCCGCGAGGCGCGGCGTTGCCACGCGCGCCGCGAGCTGGAGCGACCGCGAGCTGCGCGCGGCGATCTCCACGGGTTGATGGCTCGTATAGATCGCCATGCCGCCGCGCGCGAGGTGCTCTTCCAGCAGGCCGGCGACGAGTTTCACGGCCGCGGTGTCGAGTGCGACGAAGGGTTCGTCCAGCACCCACAGCGTGGCGGCGGTAAGCAGCAGCCGCGCGAGCGCGACGCGGCGCTTCTGGCCCTGGGAGAGCTGGCGCACGAAGCGGCGTTCGCAGCGGTGAAGACCCAGGCGGGCCAGTGCACGCGGGATCGCGCCTTGCGGGGGCGTGCATCCGCCCAGCGCCGCGAGGAAGCGCAGGTTCTCTTCGACGGTCAGGGCTTCCTGCAGCGCGTTCTGGTGGCCGAGGTAGCAGAGTTCGCCCCTGAAGGCGCCGGCCTGCTCGCCGATCGGCTTGCCGTTCCAGCGGATGTCGCCCGACTCGGCGGGCGAGAGTCCGCATAGCAGTCGCAGCAGGCTCGTCTTGCCCGCGCCGTTCGCTCCGCCCAGAAAGAGGAGCGCGCCGGGCTCGAGCGTGAAGCTCACGCCATCGAAGAGGCGGCGGTCGCCGCGGATGCAGGCGAGGTCGCGGACTTCAAGCTTGTGGGCTGGGCTGGACACAGGTGGCTTCCGGGGCGCTGGGTGCTTTTGGATGCCCCAGTCTCGGGTCCACGAGCGGACCGTGGTTTGACTTTGGTCAAGTGAGGCGGGCAGCGACCATCAGGCCGGCATTGCCCCCTCTCCCCCTCCGGGGGAGAGGGCTGGGGTGATGGGGCGGCGCCCCCCCTTACTTGAACCGATACCGGTACACCACCCCCACGAACGCCACGTTCTGCGACGGCTTCTGCGCCACCGTCGTCCCGTCCGAATACGTGAACGGCACGCCGTTGTATCCCCAGGCCCAGTCGTTCCAGTGCGACTGCTGGTAGATGAAGTCCACGCGGACCGACGACTTCGCATCGACCTTGTAGTTCGCGAAGAGCTTCAGCGCCGCCTGCCGGAACGCGATGTCCGGCAAGCCGCCGATCGCGGCGAGCAGCGTCGCGCTGTCCGCGCCGGCGAGCGGGTCCAGCGTCTGCCGGTACGCCGTCCGGTCGTCCACCAGCGCCACGCTGCCGCCCACTTCCCACTGGCTCGTGAGCTTGCCCGCGACACCCACGCCGGCCGTGATGCTCGCATCGCGCAACGCCATCACGTAGCCGAGCGGCTTTGCCTGATTCAGCGTCTGCCGGCCCCACGTGACGAATGCGTTCGTGTTCCAGTTGTCGTTGATCGCGTAGCTGCCGTCCACGCTCACCGAATCCATGCCCGTGCTGCCCAGGCCGTAGCCCGCGAGCTGGTCGTAGTGGTCGCGGCCCGCTTCCACCGCCACCTGCAGCGCGACCGCATCACTTGCCTGCCAGTCGGCGAACACCTTCACCTTGTCGCGGCGGCGATCGGCGAGCGTCGGCATGAGGATGCTTCCCGCGGGCAACGCGCTCACGTCGACTTCCGTCACGCCCACGCCGCTGTTGTCGCGCAGCCAGTTGGAGCCGCCGCGCCGGCTCGTGGAGAGCTTCACGGCACCGCTCACGCTTTCGGTCATGCGGCGGCGCACTTCGGCGAACACGCCCGCTTCATGCGTGTCCTGACGCAGCGCCGTGATGCCGTTGGCGGCGCTCGTCGGCGTGAAGGTGCCGCGATCGATCGTCTCGTAGTCCGCGCCCGCCGTGGCGCGCCACTCGGGCGAGAACTGCCAGCTGCCCTGCAGCTTGCCGCTCGTCTTGCGATACGGCAGCTGCCGGTTCGTGTAGGTGGCGGTGCCCTCGATGTTGTAGAGCGCGATCGGCGTCTTGTCGTCGCGGCTTTCGTAGCGCACGTCCGCCTGCAGCGACAGTTTCGCGACCGGCCGCGACGTGAGCCCGATCTTCGCGAGCGTCGTCGTGACCTTGCCGTCGAGGCTAGCCACGCCCGCCGGCGCGCCCGTGAAGCCCGCGCCGGCAAAGCTGTCGTGCTGCGTCGCGACGCCGTAGGCGAACCGGAAGTTCGCGCGCGTGTTCGCATGGCCGAAGTCCCACGTGCCGGTGACGTCGAGCTGATGCGCCTGGTTGTCCGGCGGCAGGGCGATGGGTTGCGCGAGGATGGCAGCGAGCCCCGGCACGAGCGGCAGCGGCGTGCCCACCGCATTCAACGCGCTGCCGGGCGCCGCGGTGGCGAGCACCGACAGCGAGTTGCGATAGAACGAGCCGTAGTAGCCCGCGCTCAGGCGCAGCGGGCCGTTCGCGTAGCTGAGGCGCGCATCGACCTGGCTCAGTGTCGAATCGATCGGCTCCGGCTGCATGAGCACGGCCCATCCCACCGCAATGCCGGTCGTGGGCCCGCAGCCGGGCGCCACGGTCGAAGGACACGTGAAGCCGCGGCCGAACAGGCGCGAGCCTTCCTTGTTTTCGTGCCTGAAGTCGATTTCGAGCTGCAGGTCGCGCGAGATCGACTTCGACAGGTTCAGACCGAGCGCCGTGCGCTTCGTCTGGAACTGCGTCTCGTTGCCCGTGCCCGGCGGCACCGACACGAACGGATCGCGCCGCACCCCTTCGCTGTAGCTCGCCCCTACCTTCCATTCGCCGGGCTGCTTCCACACGACGCCCGCTTCGCGCAGCGGCCCGCCCAGGTCGCGCCCGAAGGCATCCACCCACGTATTCGTCTCGGGCCGCCGCAGGCTGTAGTCGAATCCGAGCAGGAGGCCGAAGGCGTTCCCGTTGGAAAGACTGTTGTACTGGCCAAAGAGCGCGCGGTCGTCTCGTGAGCCCGTGGCCGCGCCGAACCCGGCTTCGACGCTCGCTTCGACCGACTTGTCCTCGGGAGCCTTCTCCTCGGCGAAGACCGGCGTCACAAGGACCGGCGCAAATGCAGCCGCAAGCGCCACCGCGAGCACAGTCGGCCGGAATCCCATGCGTTCATGCGATCGCATCGTCGCTCTCCTCAGCGCAGCAGCAGGTTGGGCGTCGGGTTCGTCACCGACGGGTTGTTCGTGCCGTGCACCTGCGTATGGCAATTGAGGCAACTGCGGCCCTGCCACAGGTTGATCGCGTTCTTGCCGCCGGTGATGGACGTGACGAGCGGCGACACCTGGCCCGGCGCAAGCGTGTTCACGCCCGGCTGCCCCGCAAGAACGCCCACCGAACCCGCCGCATGCGGCGTGTGGCATTGCTGGCACAGCAGAGGCGCACGCGCCGTGAGCATCGCGGGCACGGTGCTTCCGTGCGGGTTGTGGCAGTTCGCGCAGTTCTCCACCACCGGGTCGTGCTGGTGCACGAAGGGCCCGCGCTTTTCCGCGTGGCAGGTGAAGCAGGTGTCGTTCACGCTGTCGCGCCTCGCAAGCTTCGGCCCCGCGGAGCCGTGCGGGTTGTGGCAGTCCGAGCAGCTCATCTTGCCTTCGGGCACCGGGTGGTGCGAAGGCCGGCTCATCTGCGCGCGCTGCTCCTTGTGGCAAGTGAGGCACACGTCGGTCTGCGTCGTCTTCGCGAGCACCTTGTCGCGGTTCGCGTGGACCTTGTGGCAGTTATTGCATCCGATGTCCGCGTGCTGGTGCGGGCTGCCCGCCCAGAGCATCCGCTTCGCGTCGCGGTCATGGCAGGTGAGGCACACGCCGTTGCGCTCGCCAGCGGGCGACGCGGTCTTGCGGCCGAAGAGGATCTCCGGCTTGTTGCCTTGCGGCTTCTTCGCGTGCGCCGCGCTCGTGCCGTGGCACGTGGTGCATTGCGGCGCGCGCCGGTCGCCCGCGAAGCCGTGGGCCGAGCGGGTGAAGTCGGGCAGATCCTCGTCGTCGTGACAGGTCACGCAGACTTTCGAATCCGCCGCGTCGTCGGCGTGCGCCGCCGGGGCGACAAGCCCCACGAGGCCGAGCACGATCGCTGCGAGCGCGCTGCGAAGTCCGCTGCGAAGGCGCATGGCGCGATCCCCGCCGCTAGTTCTGGCCGTGGACGATGTCCACGCCCTTGAACCCGCCGCTCGAGTGGCAGTCGGCGCAGATCTCGCGCGGCAGGGCGTTCACCTGCGCCTGCGTGCGATTGCCCCACGTCGCGCCGCCGAAGCTCGTCACGTGGCCGAGCGCCTGCGGCGAATCGTGGCACGCCGTGCAGCTCGCGGCCTTCGGCGAGATCACGAGCCACTGGTTCGGATCGGTCACGCCCGCGGGCTTGCCGATCACCGAGCCCACCGGCCCCAGGTCCTGCTTGTACGAATTGTTCACGTGGCAGGCGTTGCAGTTGATGGACACGCCCGAGACGATGCCCATGCCGGGCCACATCACCTCCGCCCCGTAGTTCTCGGCCGGCGCTGCCGGCGTTCCGGTGTAGCCCACGCCGGTCGCGGCCTGCTTCATGATGTCGGCGATGGTGTCGAAGGTGTTGCCCGCCGCGACGGACGTGCCCGCCGGGATCGCCGTGACGGAGCCCGTGCCGACCGTCACCTTGTAGTCGGAGAGGAACTGCCCCGTCGTCGTGAGCGTGCCGGAATCGTCGAACGCGCCCTGCACCACGTTGCCGTGCGTGAACGGGTAGGTCCGCTTCGAGTTGCCGTGGATGCCGTGGATCATCCGCTTGAACTGGTACGACTCGTTGAACGCGAGCCCGTTGGTCATCACGGTGGACGACATCCGGTTCGGGTCGTGGCACACCACGCACGCCTGCACGATATTGCGTGCGCCGCCGTGGAAGGCTTCGGACAGCGTGTTGGAACCCGACGTCGTGCCGAGCGCGCCGTGGCACACGTTGCACTTCTCGGTGGAGACGATTTCGCGCCGCGGATTCAGCGCGCCGGTGAGCGCGAGTTCCTTCCACGCGTTTTGCACGACCACGTTCACGAGCTGCGTGGGCACGACCTCGGGCCGCGGGTCGGTGGCCGACTTCACGTCGAGCAGATGCTCCTTCACCTGGCCGATGCTCACCACCCGCGCCGTGCCGAAGGCCACCGACGTCGTCGTGTCGGGCGGCACGGAGATCGTGGCGGTGTAGTGATTGCTGCCGTCGTTGGTGCCCGCGTAGGCATAGACCGCCGCGCCGCTGCCGCCGTTGTTGTAGCTCGTGTACTCGGTGACCGCCTGGGACTGGCCGACCATATTCTGGTAGGCGAGGAAGAGGCGCAGGTTGCCGAATCGCGTGTTGGTCGAGCAGCTCACCGGCGGGCCCGCCGCGCAGTCGGACGTGACCAGGTTGTACGCCGCGTTGCCGTTGGTGGGATCCGACAGGAAGTACTTGATCGTCACCTTGCGCGCAGTGCTGTCGTAGGCGAGCGAATCGATGTTCATCTTGTACTTCGCCGCGTTCTCCTCGTTCTGGTTCCAGTGCACGCGTTCGGGCGAGATGTTGGAGCCCGGCTTGTGGCAGTTCGCGCACATCTGGTTCGTCATGTCCTTCGCCGCCGCACCGGCGCCCACCAGCGTTCCCGCGAAGACTTTGTGCGACGTGTCCCAGTCGGAACCCGCCTTGTTCGCGTGGCACGTGAGGCACGCTTCCTTGGACGGCTTCGACTTCCACACGTCGCCCTGCGGCGTGGCGGGATTGGTCGCGGTGTGGCAGCTCGTGCAGTTGCGCAGGTCCTGCGGGAAGCCGACGTCGGTGAAGTCGACCTTCTGATTGCCGAAGCCCCAGATCGCGTATTCCTCGCCGCCCTTGCCCTGGTCGAACGCCTGCTTCAGGAGCTTGCCGGAGTGAATCTTGTGCGCCATCGTCGAGAGCGTGAGCACGTTGCCGCTGTTCGCATCCGTCGTGCCGGGGTTGTGGCACATCACGCAAAACTGCACGTCGATGCGGCCGCCGCCGTGCAGGCTCAGCTTGTCGTGGCAGCCGTTGCAGGCCTGGACGTCGGCGACCTTGCGGGTTTTCGACGGGTCCGTCACGGCGACGGACTTGCCGGTCGCGTCGAGCGTGAAATCGAAGTACGGATTGACCTTGACCGCGTTGCCCGCCGAATCCGTGTAGCTCAGCTGGATCGCGATGCGGTGCGTGCGGTTCGGCTCGTACACCACGCCGTTCGTGTTGGCCGGGTTGGTGATGTCGGTCTTGAACGTGTACGTGTAGTAGCCGTCCGCGTTCACCACGAGCTGCTGCGCCATGAGCGCGGGGTCGGTCTGCTTGGCGTCGGTCGTGGCCTGCTTGGCCGTGGCGAGCACCGGATTGCCGCCCGGGCCGACTCCCGCGGCGGCCGTCTCGGTCCGGTAGATGTAGTTGACCCACTGATCGGGGTCGCCGCTGGCGCCGGGCACGAGCTTGGCGATCGCGAAGCTCATGTTCGCGAGCGTGAGGTCCTTCTTCAGCTGCCCGTTGGAGAACACCGCGAAATTGACTTTGGGCGGGCTTGCCACCGTCACCGCCGGCACGCCGGCCGCCTGCAGCACGGCGAACGCGGACGAACTGTTCGCCGACGTGTCATTGGCCGCTTGCGCGGCCGCGGCCTGAAGGGCCTGCGCGACGGTCTGCGGCGCCGGCGCGGTTTCGCCGCCGCCACCGCCACCACCGCCGCAACCGGCCAGGAGGGCCGCCGTGCCGAGCACGAGGGCCGCGAGTCTGCGCGAGATCCGTTCCATGTCCTCTTCTCCTCTTCCGCTTCAGTGCGCCGTGAAGAAACCGATCCCGACGATCGTGAGCAGCGCAAGTCCCGTTGCGATCAGCACGAAGGCAAGCGCCTTCGACCCCGTCACCTTCCATCTCGCAGGCGCATCGACGAGGCGCCGCTCGAGTTCGCCGCTCGCCACGAGCCGCTCGTACTCCAGCGCGTGCTCGCGCTTGAACGCCTCCAGCGGGAAGGTGCCGGTGAACATCACGACTTCCACCGGGAACTTGTCCGGCCGGAAGTGGTTGTTGAAGAAATGCACGGTGAAGAGGAAGACGACCGCGAGGAACGCTTCCTCGCCGTGCAGGATCGCCGCCACGTTGAAGACCCAGCCGGGCAGGAAGGCGCCGAAGAGCTGCGGCAGCCACATCACGAGCCCGCTCGCGCCGATGATCGTCACGCCCCAGAACGGCGCCCAGTAGTCGAACTTCTCCCAGTAGGTCCAGCGGTCGAATTTCGGACGCGGCCCCTTCCCGAAGAACCACTTGAACATCGCGAGGATGTCCTTCAGGTCCGGGATCCACGGGATGAGCGAATCCGGCCCGAGCCAGTTGAACGTGCGCCAGTTGCGCCCGACGCGCCACGCCACGTAGAAGAGGTGCCAGAAGAAGACGCCCGAGAAGACCACGGCCGAGACGCGGTGGACGATCGCGGACACGTGCGGGCCACCCAGGAGGCGCATGAGCCCCGCGGCCCACGGCGCTTCGGCGTAGAAGACCGGCATGCCCGTGAGCGTGAGCACCATGAGGCTCACCGCGAAGAGAATGTGCGCGATGCGAAGCGCGGGCGTGAACCGCACGACGTGCTTCGCGCGCAACGCTTCGGGCACTTCGTCCAGCCGCACGAGCACGTCGCCGCCATGCGCCTGGCGCTCGCGCCATTCGCGCCAGAACCACAGCAGCGTGTGGACCCAGAAGAACGCGAACGTTCCGACGAGCAGCCCCGCCATGCCCAGCCACGCGAGCGTCACCTGCGGGTAGTGCGCGAGGTCGTGCGGATTCGCGTGGGGCTGGTAGCTCGCGAAGCCCGCGGGCACGTCGGGCAACCCCTTCTTCGGGTTGTGGCACGAAGCGCAGGTCTTCATCCGGTTGGCCGGATTCACCTTCGACTTCGGGTCGCTCACCTTCAGGATCTCGTGGCTGCCGTGGCAGTCGTAGCACTTGGCCGTGTACGGGTAGCCGAGCGAGACGATGCGCCCGTGGAAGGTGTCGCGGAAGGTCTCGAGCCTTTCCTTGTGGCAGCTGCCGCATTCCGTGGCGATCGACAGCTTGAATCGGTCCGCGGAGGTGTTCGACACCGAGTGCGCGCTGTGGCAGTCGGTGCAGACGGCGGCCTTGCCGTCTTTCTTCTCCGCGTTGACCTTCGCATGCACGGAGGATTGGTACGCCTCGAGCTGGTCGTCGTGGCACTTGTTGCCGCAGGTCTGGGGGATCCCCATGCGGAACTGCGCGTAGGCCGGCGAGTCCTTGGCCGGCGGCAGCCTGAAGTCATGCGTCTTGTGGCAGTCGGCGCACGCGGCCTTGGGCTTCGTCTTGTCGTCGGCGTCGGGTCGCGCGTGGAACGACTGCTTCCAGTCGTCGAGATTGCGCGCCACCGCGCTCATCCCCGGACTCGCCGCGGCGCGGCCCTCGTCGCGCAGCTTCGTGTGGCAGCTCGCGCAGTCGAGGCTGCCCTTCACGCCCGCGGCGGCTTCCGCCTTGGTGGGGGCCGCGGCGCCCGTGTGGCAGGCAGCGCACTCAATGCGGCCGTGCACGCCGGCCACGGGCGTTTCCGCGCGCGCATCGTGCGGCGCGAGAATGCCCGCCGCGACCAGCGCGCAAGCCGCAAGGAGGAGGCGCAGCTTCACTGCGAAAGAATCCAGTCGGCGAGGTTCTTGAGGGCCTTCGCGTCTTTCGTGTCGATGATCTTGTGATCCTCTTCCGTGCCGTCTTCCAGCTTCACCTTCGGCCCGGTCGTGAAGTTCTTGATGACCTTGTCCTCGCCGTCGGCCTTGCCCTTGTACTTGGCGGAAATCTTCTGGAACGACGGGCCCTTCTTCGTCTTGTCGATCGAGTGGCACTTGAAGCAGTCGTTCTTCTTCGCAAGCGCCTGCGCGGCGTCGGCATCGGGCGCTGCCTGGGCCATCGACATCGCCACGGCGGCGCACATAGCCGCAGCGGCGGCTCTCAACATGCTCTTCATCTCCTCGGCTCCTTGGGCTGACGCACGCGGTCTCGCGCGCGGTTGACTCAACAATAGGCAGCCACGGCGGCTGGATGCTTGATGAAGGTCAAGTGCCTTGCGGGCTGGTCCCTTCCGGGTAAGCTTGGGCGTCGCCGCAAACCGTTTTCCATGCCTTCCAGCCTCCAGCTCGCCTCCGGGGACCCCGCCCTCACCGAAGCCGTGAAGCGCGCGCGCAAGCTCCTCAACCGCCGCGCGCTCGCCGGCGCCGCCGCGGGCGCGGTGCCCGTCCCGGGGCTCGACTGGCTCGTGGACGCGGCGCTCATTTCCCGCCTCATGCCCGCCATCAACGAAGTCTTCGGCCTCACGCCCGAGCAGCTCGACCGCCTGCCCAAGCACAAGCGCGAACAGGTGGAAAAGGCCGTGAGCGTGGTGGGCTCGATGGTGATCGGCAAGTTCGTCACGCACGAGCTCGTGGTGCGCCTCGCGAAGACGCTCGGCGTGCGGCTCACCGCGAGCCAGGCCGCGAAGTACGTGCCCCTCGCGGGCCAGGCGGTGTCGGCCGTGATCGGCTACACCGCCATCCGCTATCTCGGCGAAGAACACATCAAGGATTGCGTGCGCGTCTGCCGCGCCGCCCACCTCGCGCTGCCCGCACCCCAAGAAAAACGATGAAGGTCCTGTTCATCCACCAGAATTTCCCCGGCCAGTTCAAGCACCTCGCGCCCGCGCTCGCGGCGCAGGGGCATGAGGTGACGGCCGTCGGCATCAACCAGCCTTCGGCGCCCACGCCCGGCGTCAGGATATTTCTGCACAAGCCGCAGGTGCCCGCCAACGCCGCGCAGATCGCGCCGAGGTCGTTCCAGGAGCTGCAGACGAAGGTGATCCGCGGCGTATCGGCGATGGCCGCGCTCACGAGGCTCAAGAAGGAAGAAGGCCTCGCGCCCGACCTGATCTTCGCGCACTCGGGATGGGGCGAGACTTTCTTCGTGAAGGACCTGTTCCCCGCGGCGAGGATGCTGGTCTACGCCGAGTACTACTTCAACGCGGTCGGCGGCGACGTCGGCTTCGACCCCGAGTTCACGAGCCCCGAGTCGGAGAGCTCGCAGCTCATGCAGCTGAAGAACCTGAATCTTGCGCATGCGCTCGTGCAGGCCGACCGCGGCGTGTCGCCCACGCACTTCCAGCGCGAACGCCACCCGCCGATCCTGCGCGAGCGCATCGAGGTGATCCACGACGGCATCGAGACCACGCGCTTCGTGCCATCGCAATCGGTCGTCGTCACGCTGCAAAAAGCCGGCCTCACGTTCCGGCCGGGCGACGAAGTCGTCACCTTCACCGTGCGGCAGCTCGAACCCTATCGCGGCTACCACAGCTTCATGCGGGCGCTCCCCGAGCTCATGTCGCTCAGGCCCCAGGCGCACGTCGTGATCGCGGGCGGCGACGACACGAGCTACGGCGCGAAACCACCGCCCGGCACGACCTGGAAGGACGTGTTCCTGAAGGAGGTGGCCGGGCGCATCGACATGAAACGGCTGCACTACGTGGGCCGCATCCCGCACAACGTGCTCACGCAGCTCATGCAGGTCTCGGCGGCGCACGTGTACCTCACCTACCCTTTCGTCCTCAGCTGGTCGACGCTGGAGGCGATGAGCTGCGGCTGCCTCGTCGTCGGCTCGCGCACGGCGCCGGTGGAGGAAGTGATCGAGCACGGCGTGAACGGCCTTCTGGTCGACTTCTTCGATCCCGCGGCCATTGCCCGCACGGTGGCCGATGCGCTCGCGCGCCGGGAGGAACTCGCGCCGCTGCGCGAAGCGGCGCGCCGCACGATCGTGGAGCGGTTCGATCTGCAGTCGATCTGCCTGCCGCGGCAGATCGACCTCGTGCTGCGCACGGGACGCGGCGAATGAACCTGCCCCCGATCGACGCCGTTCCCGGCATGGTGGAGCCGGCCGAATGGGACTTGCTCGTGGACAGCGCGATGTCGGCGGACCTGTCAGGCGGCGCCTCGGTCGTCGAGTTCGGCGCGTATTTCGGCCGCAGCACGCGGGCGCTCTGGACGGGACTGCTGGACAACGACGGATTCGACCCCGGGCGCAAGACGGCGCTGCTGCACACCTTCGACGTGTTTTCGTGCGTGGAAAGCGGCTACTTCGCGGCGCACGTGCGCCGCGACGCGCAGGCGGCGCGCATCGGGCACCTGCTGAACGCGCGCGACGGCCGGCTCGATTTCTCGGGTGCCTTCGATCACTTCGCGCGGCAGATGCCGCATTCGAATCTGCTCGAACGCCACATCGCGAGCCTGACCGACGCGCGGCACGACGGCTCACCGATCGCGCTCATGCACGTGGACGCGCCCAAGTTCTACGACGAATACCTGCTCGTGCTGCGCCACTTCGCGCCGTTCGCGAAGCCGCGCTCGCTCATCCTGCTGCAGGACTTCTTCTACCAGTGGTCGGCCACGCTCATCGCGGCGGTGATGCTGCTCGTGCGCGACGGCATCTTCCAGCCCGAGGAGACCGCGGCCTCGACGCTGATGGTGCGGCTGCGGCGGCCGCTCACGCCCGAGGAGGTCGAGGACTTCCACCGCCGCTACCTCGCAAGCGACGTCGACACGCTGCTCGCGGCCGCGGTGGATTTCTTTCGCGGCTTCGACATGGACCGCAAGGCCGATTTCCTGCCACGGCTGCACCTCGCCGCCGTGCAGTACCACCACGAACGCGGACACCACGTGCGCGCTGCCGAATGGCTGCACCGCCTTTGCATCGGCGAACAGCTCATGGGAATCGCCGCCGCGCGCGATCTGTGCGACCTCGTCGCCTGCGACTTCTCGATCCGGCGCTTCTATCAGCTCGACACGGCGGGCTGACCGGGCCCACAGGTCGACGCGTTCCCGGCGCGCGGCGAATCGTGACGCTGCCTTGCGCTGGCACCATGCTCCCTCACCCCGCCTGCGCCGGGAACACGATCTCGCAGCGCCACCCGCGGCCGTCCGGCCCGCTCGCGAGCACCATGCGCGCGCCGAGCAGCCGCGCGTACTGCGAGACGAGCGCGAGGCCGATCCCCGCACCCTCGCCGAGCAACTGCCCAGGCTCCCCCTGCACGCCGCGATCCACCAGGTTCGCCTGCTGGTCCGCGGGCAGGCCCGGGCCGTTGTCGAGGACGGACAGCACGACGTCCGCGCCGCGTCGATCCAGCGCGACCGTGATGGAAGGCGTCTCGCCGCCGGCCGGCTGTCCGTAGCGCAGCGCGTTGTCGACGAGATTGTTGATGATGCCCTCGATGAGGGTCGCATCGCCTTGCACCGTGACGGGGGTGTCGAGCCCCTGCGCGCCGAGGTCCACGCCGCCCTTGTCCGCGCGCGGAAGGAACCTGAGCACGGCCTCGCGCACGAGCTGGTCGAGCGGCACGGGGGCGAGCTTCAGGTTCATTTCGGCCTCGTACGCGAGCGCGAGCTCCAGGAGGCGGTCGAGCAGGCGCGAGGCGCGCGCCTCGTTCGCGGCGATGCCGCGCAACTGTTCGAGCCACTGCGCGGGATCGGCCTGCTTCAGCCCGTATTCGGCCATCGCGCGGATGCCCGCGAGCGGCGTGCGCAGCTCGTGCGCGACGTTGCCCGTGAATTCGCGCTGCTCGCGCACCGCCTGCTCGAGCCTCAGCAGCAGCGCGTTGATGGCCTCGGTGAGACGTTCCACGTCGCTCGTGCCGCCATGCAGCACGAGCGGCTGCAGATCGCTCGCGCTGCGCCGCTGCACGAGCCGGCCGAGTTCGGCGAGCGGCTCGAGGTCCGCGCCGGTGGAGCGGCGCACCCACAACGCCAGTGCGAGCAGCAGCGCGAGCTGCGGCGCGAGCGAGAGCACGACGAGACGCTCGAGCATTTCCTCGCGCGCGATCGTGGTGTGCGCGACGATGATGATGAAAGGCGGCGTGGCGTGCTTGCGGACCACGGCGCGATACGTGTACGCGCCGATCGACACGCTGCGAAACGTCGCGGCCCCGGCGGCTTCCGGCCGAAGGTCCAGTTCGGTCTGTCCCGCGATCAGCCGTCCGTCGGGCGTGCGCACGCTGAAGATCACCCGCTCCTGCTGGTCGAAGAGCACGGCCTTGATCTCGCCGGGCGTGAGCTCGAGCTTCAGGTTGCCGCGGCCATCCGCCTTGACGTTCGACTCGAGGAGATAGGCGTCGTCGAGCAGCGACCGGTCGAACGCCTCCTGGGTGAAGTACTGCGCGACGAAAAGGGTGACCACCGAGCCGATGAACCAGACCAGCGCGAGCGCGAACAGCGTGTGGCGCAGGATGCGGGTGCGCAGCGACGGGCTCGCGCCCGGGGGTCGGCTCAACCCGCCTTCTCCAGCACGTAGCCGAGGCCGCGCAGCGTGCGGATCGCGACGCCGGAGCCGCCGAGCTTCCTGCGCAGCCGGGAGATGAATGCTTCGAGCGCGTTGTCGGTGAGCATGTCTTCGAGGTCGGAGAGCTTGGCCGCCATCTCGCGCTTGCTGAGCACGCGGCCGGCGGGTGTCATGAGCTCCCAGAGCACCTCGAATTCGCGCGCGGGCAGGTCGAGCGGGACGCCTCCCACGCTGAAGCGGCGGGCGAGCCGGTCGAGCATGAGGTCGCCGAGCTGCACCTGATCGAGCGTGCCGCGGGCGCGCCGCACGAGGGCTTCGATGCGGGCTTCGAGTTCCGCGAGTTCGAAGGGTTTGCCGAGGTAGTCGTCCGCGCCGGCCTTCAGGCCCGCGACGCGTTCGTCGGTGCGGTTGCGCGCGGTGAGGATGAGGACGGGTGTGCGGTCGTCGCGTGCGCGGGCGTTGCGCAGGGCCGTGAGGCCGCTGCCCAGGCCGCTCGTGGGCTGCGAGGTGTGAGGCAGGTTCAGGTCCAGCACGACGACGTCGAAGAGCTGGACGCGCCAGAGGTATTCCGCTTCCTCGACGCTGCCTGCCTGGTCCACGCGGTAGCCGGCGGAACGGAAGCTGCGCAGCATCACGTCGCGCAGGACGACGTCGTCTTCGACGAGGAGGATTCGCATGGGGCTCGACTGTACCCTCCCTCCGGTGCGTCCCTGCGGTGCCCCGGTCGTCCTTGCCCCGTCCGTCCCCGCGATTTCGCCGTCATCCTTTCCCCGTCACGTCATCCCCGCGAAAGCGGGGATCCAGGACTTCCGACGCTCCCCTGGATTCCCGCTTTCGCGGGAATGACGGCGTGGGGGGCGGGAATGACGGCGGGCGGGGCGGGAATGACGGCGTGGGGGGGGGCGGGAATGACGGCGTGGGGGGGGCGGGAATGACGGCGGGCGGGGGCGGGAATGACGGCGTGGCGGCGGAAATCACGGCGGGCGGCGTCCATAACGCCGAAGGCGCAAACGTCGCCGAAGGCGCGAAGACGCCTCTACTGCACCCGCATCTCGAACGCCCGCGAAAGCCCCGCCATGTCGAGGATGCGCACGTGCTTCTTGTCCACTTCCAGCAGGCGCTGCGCCTGGAACGCGGAGAACGTGCGGCTCACGGTTTCGAGCTTCATGCCGAGGTAGCTGCCGATCTCGGCGCGCGACATGCGCAGATGGAACTCGCTCGCCGAATACCCGCGCGCCTTCATGCGCTGCGAGACGTTCAGCAGGAACGCGGCGAGGCGCTCCTCCGCGTTCATCGAGCCGAGCAGCATCATGAGGCTGTGCTCGCGCACGATCTCGCGGCTCATGAGGCGGCCCACGATGTGCTGCATGTTGGCGTTGCCCGCGGCGAGTTCGCTGAGATTCGCATAGGGGATCGCGCAGACTTCCGCGTCTTCCAGCGCGATGGCGGCACTCGCGTGCTTTCCGTGTGCCACACCGTCGAGACCCATCAACTCCCCGGCCATGTGAAACGCGGTCACCTGCTCGCGCCCGTCCTTGAGCGTGATGCCCGACTTGAACGTGCCGCTGCGCACCGCGTAGATGAACTGGAAGCGGTCGCCTTCGCGAAAGAGGGTCTGCCCCGCGGTCACGCGGCGGCGGCCGAACATCAGACCGTCCAGCCGCTCCTGGTCGTTCGGCGCGAGACCGCACGGCAGGCACAGGTCCTTCAGGTGGCACGCCGAGCACAGCGTCTTCAGCGGCGTCGCGACGGTGAGCGTCGTCGGCATGTCGCCGCGCGCCTGGCGGCGCATGATCTGGATCGGCGCGATGGCGGCTTCGATGTAGGCGGTTTGCATCTGGAATCCCCTCGTTTTGAATCAGTGCATCGGGCGCTGCGAAGCCGCGGTCACGGCTTGCGCGAGCTGTTCGAATTCGGTGGCCTTGTCCAGAAAGCGGCTCGCGCCCTCGGCCAGGTAGCGCTTGCGATAGGCGGGCGCGGAGTTGTTGCTGAGGACGACGAACGCCACGGTGGGTTGCTCGCCGCGGATCGCGCGCAGGACTTCGAGCCCGGTTCCGCCTTCGAGCTGGACGTCGAGCACGACGACGTCCGGTCGCGTCTCGCGGATGCCCGAGATGCAGCGCTCGGGCGTATCGCCTTCGCCGACCACGTCCATCGCGGCCGCGGTGAGCATCGCACCCAGCCGCTGGCGGATCGGAGCGGAGTCCTCGGCGAGGAAGACCTTGACGGAGGCGCTTGCTGTTTGCATGGCCTCTACTGTCGGCGTTTCGAGCGCCGCGGGACATCGGCGGCGGCTGAATCGCGGGCTCGGACGGGTCCGGTAAAGGGGCCGGGGAAGGTCCGAGGAAGGATCGGAGGAATCCTAGATTGGCACCACCGCGCGGGGCGTGCGGGGTCTCTCAGACGTTGGTATAGACAGACTGCCGGCCAGGCGGATTTTCAGCGGGGCCGGGATATTCTCGCGCGACTGTTCCACACACTCGCGAGGTCGTTCGAAGATGGGTAATCCAACTGGTTTCCGCCCCCCGGCGTCGTTCTCCCCAACATCCTCGTCGTCCTCGTCGTCCTCGTCGTCCTCGTCGTCCTCGTCGTCCTCGTCGTCTTCGTCGTCTTCGTCGTCCTCGTTCTCCGCGACTTCCTTCTCGGCCGGGCCGCCCGGCTCCGGATCGGTTGGGGCAAGAGATGCATCCGGCCAACGAAGTGAGGAGCGCCGAACAGCCGATCAACCACTCCCACCGGCCACATCTGGGCATCTCCGCGGGAAAGGCCAGCCAAGACCGCAGGCACCACCGCGACGGCGTCTTACGGCGAGTAGCTTCGACGCGATGCAGGCGCCGCGAGAGCCGGTGACCGCAACCAGCCGCGCATCAGCATCAGGTGCCGCCGCAGCTGACGCAGGGCCCGAAGCCTTGTTGGCCGCGTTCGCGACGCTGGCCGCTCGACACGACCCTCCGCCTGCATCGACGCCCAGAGGACCCGAGGTAGGTGAACCCGCAGCCCATCAGGCCTCGGCCTCGCCTGGCGGGGGCGATGAAGCGGCCGCTTCGGACGACCCGCCCCCGCCTCCCGCGGACGAGGACGATTCGCAGGCAGATCCGCTATCTGGCTCCGCTCACGGGCCCGCGCCCAGCAAGCCTGAGCCGCGAGTGCCACCCAATTTAGGCAACTCCGCGCCACACACCACGAGCGCATCCGTTTCACGTGCCTTAACGCCCCGTAAACTCCCCGCAGAGATGGCCGCCGCGCTCCGGGAAAAGACCGCTGAAGCGCGATCCAGACGTTCGCCGGCATCGACGCCCAACGTGCCCCCAGGGTCTCGCCGTGGACACGACGATCACTCGAACGAGATCCCCCCGCCGCCCCCGGAACTGGACGATCCGGTGGACGGTTCGCCAGATCGCTCCGGTCCCAGCTCCGCGACGAGCGCGCGTCGGCCGGACCTGCTGACCATTCCGGACGAATCCACGTCAGGTTCGACGAGTCAATCGCCGCAACGCACGCGACGAGCTTCGTCCGCCACGGCCTCGGATGCGGAGCAAGGCGATCCCTCTCAGGCGCCTCGAACGCCCGGGCAAACGACCCAAACGACGACCCAACCGGCGACCCCCGAGTTTGCTGCGCCTTCGCACGCTCCGTGGCGGCCGCCCGGAGCCTATTCGGTTGCTCCGCCCCCGCAGGACCGGACGCACAGGCCAAGTGCCATGGGCAAGTTGGGCGCCGCGATCCGCGAGCGCAGTCCGCAACGTCTGGTAGGAGGCCAGAAGCTGATCAGCGGGCTCGATTCGCTCCTGAATCGACCGACTCCGGACAGCGAAGCCGCAGCACGACAAGAAGCCGGGGAGTTGCAGGGCATTGCCGCAGGCCTGCCGATCAAGATGGAAAAGGGCCAGATCGACGTCCGTGTGCTGGCCTGGGCCGAAGGGCAATCTCTTGCCTCGCTGCGGTGGCTCCGTCACAACCTTTCGATCGCCCTTCCTTCGAAAGTTGAGAATCCAAAGCTGCATGCGCTGCTGACTGCGCTCGATGTCGCGATCAGCCAATCGGTGCAATCCTCCAAGGGAGCCGCCAATTCGCAAGTTGTTCAAGCGAACCTCCTCCGTGGAATCGAATCCGTCGCGGAAGGTGCGGACGCGGTGCATCGCGAACATGAACGGGCACTTGCATCCGCGCGCGCACAGCTGCAGGGTTCCAACGCAAGCGACGTCCAGTACGAAGTGGTGATGGGCGCGTTGAGCGAGATCCTGCGAACCTCCGCACGTGGCGTCGATGGTCAGCAAGTCGAGAATTACTTTCGCGCCCTCCCCTATGCCGATCTGCTCGACATCGCGGGCAAGCTGCCACTTCCGATCCCGCAGTCGCACCAGAAGGTCAACGCGATCTTCTGGGATGTGTTCACCGAGCGCCGCAACCAGAAAATCGGGAATCGCGAGACGAACAAGCTCCGCGTGGGCGTCGAGTCTGCCAAGGAGCGCAATGGGGTCTATGCCCCGGTGGCATTCGCCGAGGCGCTCATCGCCACCGCGGAAGACATTGCTCATTTCGGAGGCTATGTCCGTGGCTCCAGGCATCCCTTCATCGAGGATGACTTTCCCCTCCCCGCGGACCAGGGCAGACTGGAGGAAGCTGTGGACCTCCTGCTGAGCCCAGAAAGCCTCGCGCAGCTCGACCCCGAGCTCTGCAAGCGGCTCTGGCCGGCGCTCGTGACACTCGGAATCGACAGGAAGACCTTCGCGGCAAAGGTCCAGCAGTCCAGCGAAGCACTGATCAGGGATTGCGCGAAGCAGTTCATCGGATCGATGCTCACGCCCCCGGTCGGCGATGCCATGGGCGGTCTCCTCGCGCTCAGGCAGAGTGCCATCGCGGCCTGGCTTCGCTACGTGAAGGATGCCAATCTCAACGATCTCGCGTCGAGATTTCAGATCGTGCTGGCCGAGACGATCAGCGCGCTCCCCGCGGACGAGCGCGCGATCCTGCGCGGCACAGCAGCAGCCTGGGAAAGTCTTCCCATCGAGACATCCGAGCAGCGACGAGTAAGTGCCGACGTCCTCCACGTGCGCACCACCAATGCAACTGCCAAGCAGGTACCCACCAGTCAGGCCAGTCCCCTCCGCGCGCCGATTCAGCAGGCTCAGTCACACATCGCCGCCGCGGTCCGATCGCTCGCCGATCCGCGGTTGATCGGTGCATCGGACCCCAGCCAGGCACAAGCGGCCGTCGCGGGCCTTGCCGCCGCGCGGCAGCTCGCCCCTGCGGGATCGGCGCAGGACAGCGCGAACGTCTGGATGGCAGCGCGCCTCGAAGCACACCTGAGCACCATTTCGCCATTTGAACTGTCGCTGTTCTATGCCAATTTCGTCCGAGTAGCGCATACGCTGCCGCCCCAGGAGAGCGCCGCCATCGAGAAGGTTGCGAGGCCGAGGCTCGGCGCAGCTTACGCCAACCTCGATACTTCGCCACCCGCGGGTCGAGCCAGCGAATCGGACGAGGAATCCGACTCATAACTCTCACGTGCCGGCAGCCGCCCCTCACTCCCCCAGCCCATGCTTCATCGCATACCGCACAAGATCGCTCTGATTGTCGACGCCCAGCTTCTGCATCAGATTCGACTTGTGCGTGCTCACCGTCTTCACCGACAGGTGCAGCTCGCTCGCGATGTCCGTCACGGAAGTTCCCTTCACGAGCATGCGGAACACCTGGAACTCGCGGTCCGATAGCGCCTCGTGCGGCACGGCCTCGCTGCCGGGCATGGCCCCGAGCGCGAGCTGCTCCGCGACTTCCGTGCTGATGTAGGCGCCGCCCGCCGCGATCTTGCGGATCGCCAGTTCGAGCTGCGCGGGCGCGCTCTCCTTCGTGAGATAGCCGCTCGCGCCCGACTTGATCGCGCGCACGGCGTACTGCGACTCCTGGTGCATGGAAAGCACGAGGATGCGCAGCTTCGGCCGCTCCGACTTCACCTGCTTGATGAGCTCCATGCCGCTTCGCCCCGGCATCGACAGATCGAGCACGAGCACGTCGAAGTCGAGCTCGCGCACGCGCTTCACCACGTCGTTGCCGTCGGCGGCCTCGCCCACCACCTGCAGATCGCCCACTTCGCCCACGATCCGCTTCAGGCCCTCGCGGACGATCGCGTGGTCATCGGCGATCACGATCCGGATCACGGCATGCCCTCGCCTTCGCGCACCGGAATGCGCGCTTCCACCCGCGTGCCCATGCCGGGCTCGCTCGCCACGTCCACCTTGCCGCGCAGGAGCAGCGCGCGCTCGCGCAGTCCCACGAGCCCGAGCGAATGCGGCTTGCGCGGCTCGGAAAGGCGAAAGCCGCTCCCGTTGTCCTGCACGCTCACCACGATCTCGTCGCCGCGCCGCGCAAGCGCCACGTCCACGTGCGACGCCTGCGCGTGCTTGGCCACGTTGTTGAGCGACTCCTGCACGATCCGGAAAATCGCGGTGGCATAGGGCTCGCGCAGCTCGAACTCCTCGCTCGCATCGATGGCGCAGTCGATGCCCGTGCGCTGCGTGAAGTTCTGCCCGAGCCACTCGATGGCGGGCAGAAGCCCCAGGTCGTCGAGCACGAGCGGCCGCAGGTCGGCGGCGATGCGCCGCGTGGACGCGACGGCCGAATCGAGGAGACGCAGCATCTCGTCGAGCTTCGCCGAGGATTCGCCCTGCCCGGCCGGCAGGCTGTCGCGCACGACGAGCGTATCCATCTTCAGCGCCGTGAGCGTCTGCGCAAGCTCGTCGTGCAGTTCACGGGCGATGCGCGATTTCTCCTGCTCGCGCACGCCGCTCGCCTCGGCCGCGAAGGCCGCGAGTTCCTGCTGCGCGCGCATCCGCTCCGTGATGTCGCGCAGGATGACGGTATAGAGCTTGCCTTCGGCCGTGTCGATCTGCGAGATCGACGCATCCAGCGGGAATTCCTCGCCGTTGGCGCGCAGCCCGTGGATCACGGCGCTGCTGCCCATGCGCCGCGACGTGACGCCCGTGTCGCCGAAGGTGCGCACCTGGTGCTTGTGGCCGCCGCGGAAGCGCTTGGGCATCAGCATGTCCAGCGGCCGCCCGATCACCTGCACGGGCGACCAGCCGAAGATCTTCTCGGCCGAGCGGTTGTAGAAGATGATGCGCTGCGATTCATCGATCGTGATGATGCCGTCCATCGCCGCTTCGAGCAGGCCCGACAGCCGCGCCGCGAGCCGCGTCTGCTCCTGCTCGGCTTCCATGCGCTCGGTCACGTCGCGCAGGATCACGGTGTAGAGCTTGCCCTCGGGCGTGTCGACCTGCGAGATCGATGCGTCCACGGGGAATTCCTCGCCGTTCGCGCGCCGGCCGAAGACGACCTGGCTGCCGCTCATGCGGCGCGAGGTCACGCCCGTCTTGCCGAAGCGCTGCACGTGCTCGGCGTGGCCGTTGCGAAAACGCTCGGGCAGCAGCTTCGCGAGGGGCTGGCCGATCATCTCGGCCGCGGCGTAGCCGAAGATCTTCTCGGCGGCGCGGTTGTAGATCACGACGCGCTGCGACTCGTCCACGGAGATGATCGCGTCCATCGCGGAGTCGAGCAGGCCGGCGAGCCGCGCCGCGGCCGCCTTGTCGTTGGGCATGTTCGGAATCGTCATGCGCATACCCTCCTCGGCGCCTCTTTTGCAGGGCATTACAACATACTGCCGGGCAGAATGCGCGCGCCCCGTCAGAGCGTGCTCAGGGGCCGGAGTTCTCTCGCGCGAGGAGGTCGCGGCACCACGCCATGAGGGCTTCGGGTTCGGCCTTGTCGAACACCGCGTCGGCGCCGAGCTTCAGGCAGTGTTCGCGGATCGCGGGGCTCGCGTAGCCGCTGAACACGACGACGCGCCCGCGTCCGGGCTGCGCGTTGCAGCGCGAAAGCACGCTCATGCCGGAGCCCTGCTCGAGCATCAGGTCGACAATGGCGAGGTCCCAGCCGTTGGCGTGTTCGTCGAGCCAGAGGTTCGCTTCGGCTTCGGTGCAGGCCGCGCCCACCACGCGAAACCCGTCCAGGGTGCCGAGCAGGTCCGCGAGGGCGCTGCGTGTGCGGCCCAGGTCTTCGACCAGGAATACCCGGACATCCATGCTTGGCTTCCCTCGTCTCCCAGGGGATGCGCGCGACGGCGGCGCGCAAGCATCCAGCATAGTGGCGGCTGCGCCGGCCGCCCTGTAGGACGCGGGCTGCTTCGGCGTCCGGGTGCCTGGTGTTTGCGCCTTGTGCTCCCTGTCGAGTGACTGGTCGTTGCGGTGGCGGTGGCGTTGACGAGCGTCAAGCACGGCGGCCCGGCGGCGCGCGAGACTTGCCGCATGAACCTTACCGATTCCGTCGTCTTCCGTCGAATCCTCGTCGCTGTGGACGGCAGCGCCACGTCCGATCATGCGCTTGCGACCGCGGTCGCCATGGCGAAGGCCTTTTCCGCCGAGCTGCGGGTGGTGCACGTGCTCGAAGCGATGACGTATCTGTCCGGATTCGACACCGGCAGCGCGCTGGCCGCGGCCATGCGCCGCGCCGGCGACGAATTGGTGACCGCCGCGCTCGAGGTCGCGCGCGACTCGGGCGTGAAGGCCGACGCGATGGTGTACGAGCGGATCGGCCCGCTCGGGGAAACGGTGGCTCATGCCGCGAAGCTCTGGGGCGCCGACCTCGTGGTCGTCGGCACGCATGGCCGCCAGGGCGTGACGCGGCTCCTGCTCGGAAGCGGCGCGGAACAGGTGATCCGGCTCGCGCCCGTGCCGGTGATGGTCGTGCGCAGCGACCAGGCCTGAAGCCTCAGGCTGCCGCGGGGCGCTGTGCCTCGATCACGCGCTGCACGAGCTCGTCGCGCGCAAGGCGCTGCCGGTGATCGAGGACCTTCGGAAAGCGCGCGACGTCCACGCCGTCGCCTTCCAGCCAGCGGGAGATCGTGAAGAGATAGTAGTCGGACGCGGAGAACTTTTCGCCGAGCACCCAGGGGCCCTTGAAGAAGCGTTCCTCGATCAGCGTGAAGCATTCGCTCATCGTCTGCGGGACTTTCTGCTTCATCGCCTCCATCGCCGCGGGGTCGTCCACCCAGCGGTAGCCGCGGCCCTTGTGCGCGTGCGCGACGTGCACGGTCGCGCACATGTAGGCGTTGAATTCGTTCATCCTCGCGAGCTCGAAGGGGTCGTCGATCGGGCCGAGGTTCGCTTTCGGGTAGCGCTGCGCCACGTACATGAGAAGCGCGGGCGTTTCGGTGAGCGTGCCGCGTTCGGTGACGAGCGCCGGCACGCGTCCCTTGGGGTTGACCTTGAGGTAGTCGGGGGAGCGCTGTTCGTTGCGCCGGAAGTCGACGGCGACGGTGCGGTAGTCCGCTCCCGCGCGTTCGAGCGAGAAGTGCGTGGCGAGCGCGCAGGTGCCGGGGGCGTAGTAGAGGGTGAGCATGGGGGTGACGTCCTCCGCTTTACGGGCTCAAGGATACAGTTATTCGCGGCTTCGCTGTAATACACGCTTGATCCTCCTCGTTCTCCTCGTCCTCCTGCTCCGTCATTCCCGCCCGCTCCTCCTCCGTCATTCCCGCCCGCTCCTCCTCCGTCATTCCCGCCCGCTCCTCCTCCGTCATTCCCGCCCGCTCCTCCTCCGTCATTCCCGCGAAAGCGGGAATCCAGCGGCTTC
>NZ_DASZSE010000026.1:0-80599 GCF_035548915.1 Ramlibacter sp.
GCGCGTGGTGCTGCGGCACCTGCCGGAGGGCGAAGAGCCGGCGCAGGTGCAGGACTTGACGGAGATTCCGGAGATGATCGGCGAGCGAATGGAGCGGTGGAAGCAGCAATTGCTGCAGCAAGGCATCGAGCAGGGCATCGAACGCGGCATCGAGCGCGGCATCGAGCGCGCCCAGGCAGAGATGCTGAGCCGGCTCCTGAAAGGCCGCTTCGGCGAGCTGTCGGAGGCCGTGCAAGCGCAGATCGCCGGCGCGCATCCGCAGCAACTGAGGCAATGGTTCGACCGGGCGATCGACGCCCCCACTCTCGAGGCGGTGTTCGGACTGCACTGACGCCTCTGGACTGGCAGTCACTCTGCCGGATAGAGCCCGCCTGGCCAGGCTCGTCCGATCCGTCGAGCGACGCGAGGGCGTCTGGGCCGAGCGCGATTCGATGGTCGCATGCCCGATCGGCAAAGGCGCGCGGCCTACAATCGGCCGCTATGCACGAAGACCGGCCCGAGTCCACTCCGCAACAGGGCATCGTCCTGCGCAAGCGCAGGAAGGGGATCTACATCCTGCCCAATCTCTTCACGCTGGCTGCGCTCTTCGGCGGCTTCTATGCGGTGGTGATGGCGATGAACCAGCGCTTCGACCTTGCGGCGGGCGGCGTCTTCGTCGCGATGGTGCTCGACAGCCTGGATGGCCGCGTCGCGCGCATGACGAATACGCAAAGCGCTTTCGGCGAGCAGATGGATTCGCTCTCGGACATGGTCTCCTTCGGGGCGGCGCCCGCTCTCATCTCCTACGAATGGGCGCTCAGGCCGCTTGGTCGCTGGGGATGGATTGCGGCTTTCGTCTACTGTGCTTGCGCGGCACTGCGGCTCGCGCGCTTCAATGTGAATACCGGCGTCGTCGACAAACGCTATTTCCAGGGCCTGCCGTCGCCGGCCGCGGCAGCGCTCGTGACCGGCTTCATCTGGCTCATGAACGACATGGGCTTGAAGGGCTACGACAACAGCTGGATCATGTTCTGCGTGGCGCTCTACGCGGGGCTCACGATGGTGACGAACGTGCCGTTCTACAGCTTCAAGGACGTGCAGATGAAAAAGAGCGTCCCCTTCGCGGTGATCGTGCTCATCGCCCTCATCATCGCCGTCATCAACATCCACCCGCAGATCGTCCTCTTCGCGATCTTCGTGATCTACGGTGTCTCCGGCTATGCGGTCTACGGCTGGCGGCGCTTCAAGGGACAGCAGACGAGCGTGATCAGCACGTCGACCGACGAACCCGACGAGCGGGGTCTGCACCGGTAGGCATCCGCAGGGAGGGAACCAAAGCGCGGCGGGCGTTACTGATGAGCTGGACTCATCGGAGGAACGCTCATGCCGCCTGGCGACCTTGCACTGGCGAACAGTACCCCATCGTGGACCGTGTCAGATGCGCCGCATGCGGCGCGTCCCGCCGTCGATGGATCGCACACCGTCCGGCGTTCGCAGCCCGAGGACCCGAGCGTTCATGCTCCGCGCAAGCCGCGAAGCTTTCGCGTCGCGAACCCGCAGGAATCCGCGGCTGCATTCGCGTCGGCCGTGGATGCCGTGAAGGCATCGAAGGCAGACCCGTCGAAGCTCGTCGCAACCGTGCTCGCGGCCGAGAGTGCTTTCAGGACGCACGAAGCGGACTGCCGGACGAGTCGAGTCGCTCTCCAAAGAGATGTGACGGACAGGATGGACGAATTGAGGAGGTGGCTGGAAGCCCACGTCGCCGCCGGTGCGCCCCCGTTGAACAAGCAAGGGCAAACGAGCCTCACGACACTGCAAGGCGCATTCACGTCCCTGCGGTGCGGCTCCGGCGTCCGGGCGATCGGCGAGGAGCGGACTCTGTTGCAAGAGTCCTTTGACCGGAGCTGGCGGATATTCGACAAGGTGGGGCTGGACGGCATGGACTTCGCGCAGCTGAGGGAATTCCAGGAGACCCTCCAGAGGATGGAAATCACACCGGGAATTCTGGTGCAACTCGATCGGGAACTTCGAGACCCCGGCTGCCAGCCCGGCTGACGTTGCGGGCCGCCGATCCTGTGCTACATTCGCACCCATGACCTCCATTTCGCTGGCGCTACTGCTAATCCCCCACGGGCGGAGACGGTAGCGCACGCGCGAAATTCCCGGATCACGGCCCGTATGCACCCGCAGCGGGCCGTTTTGTTTTGGGGCTGCGGGTTCACCACCCACCTGGAAGACTAGAGATGCCGATGTTGAAGAACCCCGCCGCCAAGTACCGCACCTTCGCGCCGGTCGGCCTGAAGGATCGCACCTGGCCCGACGCCGTTCTCTCGAAGCCCCCCGTCTGGTGCAGCGTCGACCTGCGCGACGGCAACCAGGCGCTCATCGAGCCGATGGACATCCCCCGCAAGCTGCGGATGTTCGAGGAGCTGGTGGCGATCGGCTTCAAGGAGATCGAGGTCGGCTTTCCCTCGGCGTCGCAGGTCGAGTGGGACTTCGTGCGCAAGCTGATCGAGGAAGACCTGGTCCCGCGCGACGTCACGATCCAGGTCCTCACGCAGGCGCGCGAGGAGCTGATCCGCCGCACGTTCGAATCCCTGCGAGGCGCGCGCCGCGCGATCGTGCACCTGTACAACGCGACCGCACCCGTCATGCGGCGAGTCGTGCTCGGACTCGACGAAGACGGCATCGTCGAACTCGCGACCTCGCAGGCGCGCCTGTTCCAGGACCTCGCGGCCAGGCAACCCGGGACCGAGTGGGTCTTCCAGTACTCGCCCGAGATGTTTTCCGGCACCGAACTCGCGTTTTCCAAGCGAGTCGTCGATGCCGTGACCGGCGTGTGGCAACCCACGCCCGAGCGCAAGTGCATCGTGAACCTGCCCTCGACCGTGGAGCATTCCACGCCGAACGTATTCGCGGACATGATCGAGTGGATGCACCGCAATCTCGCGCGGCGCGATTCGATCGTGCTTTCCGTGCATCCGCACAACGACCGCGGCACCGGCACCGCCGCCGGCGAGTTCGCGGTGATGGCGGGGGCCGACCGGCTCGAAGGATGCCTCTTCGGCAACGGCGAACGCACGGGCAACCTCGACCTCGTGAACGTTGCGCTGAACCTGTACAGCCAGGGTGTGGACCCGGGCCTCGACTTCTCGGACATCGATGACATCCGCCGCACCGTCGAACACTGCAACCAGATCCCGGTGCATCCGCGGCACCCGTACGTGGGCGACCTCGTGTACACGTCGTTCTCCGGCTCGCACCAGGACGCGATCAGGAAGGCGTTCGCCGCGCGCAAGGACGACGACCACTGGGACATGCCGTACCTCCCGCTCGATCCCAAGGACCTGGGCCGCAGCTACGAAGCGGTGATTCGCGTGAACAGCCAGTCGGGCAAGGGCGGCATCTCGTACCTGCTGGAATCCGAATTCGGGCTGGAGCTGCCGCGGCGCCTGCAGATCGAGTTCAGCCAGGTCGTGCAAGGCGTGATGGACGCGAACGGCAAGGAACTCACGGCGCTGGACCTCTGGCAGATCTTCGAACAGGAGTACGAGCTGAAGACGACCGCCGTGCCGCAGCATCAGGTGATCGAGGAGCAGCAGGGCGTTCAGGACGCGGGCGTCGTCCTCGCCGCGCAGGTGCGCATGGGCGGTCGCGCATTCGGCGTGCGCGGCGTGGGCAACGGTCCGATCGACGCCTTCGTGGAAGGCCTGCAGCAGGCCACGGGCCAGGCGATCCGCGTGCTCGACTACCATGAGCACGCGATCGCGTCCGGCGCCGATGCGCGCGCGGTCGCCTATCTGGAACTGCGCGTGGGCGAGCGAACGCTCTTCGGCGTCGGCATGGACTCGAACATCGTGTCGGCCTCGCTGAAGGCGATCGTCTCGGGTGTGCAGCGCGCGATGGCCGGCAACAAGGAGCGCCAATGGCAGACAAGCTGATCATCTTCGACACGACCCTGCGCGACGGCGAACAGTCGCCCGGCGCCTCCATGACGAAGGACGAGAAGCTGCGCATCGCGCGCCAGCTCGAACGCCTGAAGGTGGACGTGATCGAGGCGGGATTCGCGGCGAGCTCCAACGGCGACTTCGATGCGGTCCACGCGATCGCGCAGGCGGTGAAGGATTCGACGGTGTGCTCGCTCGCGCGCGCGAACGACCGCGACATCTCGCGCGCGGCCGAGGCGCTGAAGGGCGCGAACCGCGCGCGCATCCACACCTTCATCGCGACGTCGCCGCTGCACATGGAAAAGAAGCTGCGCATGTCGCCCGAACAGGTGCTGGAGCAGTCGAGACTTTCGGTGCGGTTCGCGCGCAACCTGTGCGGCGACATCGAGTTCTCGCCGGAGGACGGCTATCGCAGCGAAATGGACTTTCTCTGCCGCGTGCTGGAGACGGTCATCGCGGAAGGCGCCACGACGATCAACGTGCCCGACACGGTGGGCTATGCGGTGCCGGAGCTGTACGGCAATTTCATCCGCGAACTGCGCGAACGCGTGCCCAATTCCGACAAGGCGATCTGGTCCGTGCATTGCCACAACGACCTCGGCATGGCGGTGGCCAATTCGCTGGCCGGGGTGAAGATCGGAGGCGCGCGCCAGGTGGAGTGCACGATCAACGGCCTCGGCGAGCGCGCGGGCAACTGCTCGCTCGAGGAGATCGTGATGGCGGTGAAGACGCGCCGCGACTACTTCGGCCTGGACGTCGCGGTCGACACGAAGCATATCGTGCCCGCTTCGCGCATGGTGAGCCAGACGACCGGCTTCGTCGTGCAGCCGAACAAGGCCGTGGTGGGTGCGAACGCGTTCGCGCACGCGAGCGGCATCCACCAGGACGGCGTGCTGAAGGCACGCGACACGTACGAGATCATGCGCGCCGAAGACGTGGGCTGGAGCGCGAACAAGATCGTGCTCGGCAAGCTCTCGGGCCGCAACGCGTTCAAGCAGCGGCTGCAGGAACTGGGCGTGCAGATGGAAAGCGAAGCGGACGTCAACGCCGCGTTCGCGAAGTTCAAGGAACTCGCCGACCGCAAGAGCGACATCTTCGACGAGGACATCCTCGCGCTCGTGAGCGACGAGAGCCTCGCGCACGAGCCCGACACCTACCACCTGGTCTCGCTCAAGCAGCAGAGCGAAACGGGCGAGCGGCCGCACGCGGTGGTCGTCTTCACCGCCGACGGACGCGAAGTGCGCGGCGAATCCGACGGCAACGGCCCGGTCGATGCGTCGCTGAAGGCCATCGAAGGCCAGGTGAGAAGCGGCGCGGAGATGGTGCTGTATTCGGTGAACGCGATCAGCGGCTCCACCGAAAGCCAGGGGGAGGTGACTGTCCGGCTGCAGAACTCGGGCCGGGTCGTGAACGGCGTCGGCGCCGATCCCGACATCGTCGTCGCGTCGGCCAAGGCATATTTGAGTGCCCTCAACAAGTTGCAAAGCAAATCTGATCGCGTGGCCGCACAAGGCTAGGGTTATCACCTACTTTGGTATGTAGGGATTCAGGTTACTTCCCTAAGTGTTTGAAATCGTGTAACTTTCAGACCCAGCAGTGCACGGGCGAGCGGGGTGCCGCGTTCTGTGGTTCTCCCCGAACCTGGCTGGCCGTTGGAGTTAGACGAGCTTGAACCGATTCCTACACACTGTTGCAGTGGGCGCCCTCATTGTCGGGCTGCTGCCGGCTGCGCCCGCCTTCGCCGCAGGCCACAAGCAAGTGGCCAAGCGCCACACGCATTCGAGTGTGGGCAAGCCCACGCGCGTGAGCCGCACCTTCCTTGCGAAGCACCGTTCCGTCATCCGATCCGCGCCGCCCAAGCCGTCGTTCGGCGAACTGGCGGGGCTGCACGGCCTGTCGGACCCGCTGGACCTGAAGTCGAGCGTCGCCCTCGTGGTGGATCAGGACACGCGTGAAGTGCTGTTCAGCAAGAACGATTCGGCCGTGCTGCCGATCGCTTCGCTCACCAAGCTGATGACCGGCACGATCATCAGCGAGGCGAAGCTCGCGATGGACGAGCCGATCACGATCACCGAAGAAGACATCGATACCGAGAAGCACTCGAGCTCGCGCCTGAAGCCCGGCACCACGCTGCCGCGCAGCGAGATGCTGCACCTCGCCCTGATGTCGAGCGAAAACCGCGCGGCGCATGCGCTCGGCCGCACCTACCCCGGCGGCATGAATGCCTTCGTCGAGGCAATGAACGCGAAAGCGCGCCTGCTCGGGATGATGGACACGCGCTACGTGGAGCCCACGGGCCTCTCGAGCCGCAACCAGTCGAGCGCGCAGGACCTCGCGAAGCTCGTGAGCGCGGCGTCGCGCGACCCGCTGCTGCGCGAGCTCACCACCTCTCCCGGCTACGAGGTGGAAGTCGGCAACCGACTGCTGAAATACAACAACACGAACCGCCTGGTGAAGAACCCCGAATGGGATATCGGCGTGCAAAAGACCGGCTTCATCAACGAAGCGGGTCAGTGCCTCGTGATGCAGGCGAAGATCGCCGGGCGCAAGCTCATCATGGTGTTCCTCGATTCCGCGGGCAAGTTGAGCCGCATCGGCGATGCGGAACGCGTGCGCAAATGGGTCGAGAACCTGCGCGAGACGGGAACCACCCCGCAGGGCAATACCGTCATTCGGCAAGTGAACGGCTGAGGCGAGCCCCTCAGGCCGCGAGCCGTTGCGGCGGCGGCTTGTGACCCAGGGCGGTCGAGATTTCGTTGGCGGTCGCCTGCAGCTTCGCAAGCCAGCTCTCGTCCAGCCGGTCGGCCGGCGCGGAAATCGACAGACCCGCCACGAGCTTGCTCTGGTCGTCGTAGATGCCGGCTGCCATGCAGCGCACGCCCAGCTCCAGTTCCTCGTTGTCGCGCGCGATGCCGTACTGCCTTGCCTTGGCCAGTTCGCGTTCGAGCACCGGCAGTTGCGTGATGCTGTTGCGCGTGTGGCCCGCGAGGCCTGTGCGCGTGGCGTAGGCGCGCACCCGCTGCGGGTCGTCGGCGGCGAGGAACAGCTTGCCCGTGGAGGTGAGGTGAAGCGGGGCGCGGCCGCCGATGGCCCGCACCACCTGCATGCCCGAGCGCTCGCTGTAGGCGCGTTCGACGTACACGATCTCGTCGCCTTGACGCACGCTCAGGTTCACGGGCTGCTGAATCTGCTTGTGCAGTTCGCGCATGGGCACGAGAGCCGCGTCGCGCACGTTCAGCCGGGCCTTCACGAGGTTGCCGAGTTCGAGGAGCCGCATGCCGAGCCGATAGCTGCCGGCCTCCGGCCGGTCGACGAAGCGGCCGGTGGCGAGGTCGTTCAGGATGCGGTGCGTGGTCGAGGGGTGCAGACCGGTCTTTTCGCTGATTTCCTTCAGCGACACGGCGTCCTCGCGGGAGGCCAGGACATCGATCAGCGCGAACATGCGCTCGATCACCTGGATGGTGGGCGTGGGGGTGACGTTCGGGTCCGACTTTCTCATGGCGCTCTGTTCGATCCAGGCGCCATTTTACCTTGTGAAAAGAAAACCGGGGCGCGCTTCAGGGCAGGGCGCAGTTGCCGGCCCGCCATTCGCCGTCGATCAGGATCTCGTGCGGATTGAAGCGGGCTTTGTAGCTCATCTTGGGGCTCTCGCCGATCCAGTAGCCGAGGTAGACGTGGGGCAGCTTCAGCTTTCGCGCCTGTTCGATCTGCCACAGGACGCTGTAGGTGCCGTAGCTTGCCACGGGGTCGGGCTCGTAGAACGTGTAGACCGCGGAGATGCCGTCGTTCAGCACGTCGAGGATCGAGACCATGCGCAGAGCTCCGGCGCTGCCGCCCGGCAGCGTCTCGCGGAATTCCACGAGACGCGAGTTCACGCGGCTTTGCAGCAGGAACTGCGTGTACTGGTCGATGCTGTCGTGATCCATGCCGCCGCCCGCGTGGCGGCCGTTCTGGTAGCGAAGGTAGAGGTGGTAGTGCTCCGGCACGAAGCAAAGCTTGAGCACCCGGGCCTGCAGGTTCGCGTGCTGAGCCCAGGCACGTCGCTGGCTGCGATTCGGCTTGTGGCGCTCCGCCATGACGCGCAGGGGCACGCAGGCGCGGCAGCCGTCGCAATACGGCCGGTAGGTGAACATGCCGCTTCTGCGAAAGCCGCTCGTCACCAGGTCGGAGTACGCGTCGTTGTGGATCAAGTGGCTGGGCGTGGCAACCTGCGAGCGCGCCTGCCTGCCCGGCAGGTAGCTGCACGGATACGGTGCCGTCGCATAGAACTGCAGCGTCTGGAGCGGTAGATCCTTGAGGTGCGTCACGCCGTGGTCCTGGGGCGCAGAAGTGCGTTCCAGTATACGGGGTCGAATCGCCAGTGCGCAGCGGCTTCGCGCGACTCGCGTGCGACTTGTTGCACGAAAACCGAGCGCGGAATCTCGCGCGCGCCGAGCGAGGCGAGGTGGCGCGTGTTCTGCTGGCAGTCGATCAGTGCGATTCCGTTGGCAAGGCAGAACGAAACCAGGCCGGCCAGGGCGATCTTGGAGGCATCCGGGGTCCGGGTGAACATCGACTCGCCGAAAACCGCGCGCCCGATGCCGACGCAGTACAGGCCGCCCGCGAGATCGCCGTCGATCCAGGTCTCGAAGCTGTGGGCGTATCCCGCGCGATGGAACGCCTGGTAGGCGCGCACCATCGCCGGCACGATCCAGGTGCCCGATTGGCCGGCACGCGGTGTGGCCGCACAGGCGCGGATCACGGTGTCGAAGTGGGAGTCCACGCGCAGTTCGCAGTGCGGGTCGGCTGCGAACTTCCGCAGCGTCTTGCGCAGGGACCTGTGCAGCTTGAATGCGGCCGTGGGCAGCACCATGCGCGGGTCCGTGCTCCACCAGAGGATCGGCTGGCCTTCGCTGAACCAGGGGAAGATGCCGGCCGAATAGGCGCGGTAAAGCGTTTCCACGTCGAGTGCGCCGCCCGCGGCGAGGAGGCCCGGCGCAGGCTGCGATTCGTCCCAGGCCTGCGACGCGTCGGGGAACGGGTCACCGGGGTGGAGCCAGGGGAGATGCATCGAGCGCATTGCGGCAGGAGAAAGCTCTGGGGAAATGCCAGCCCTGACTTTAGCGCGATCACCTTGAAGCGTCGGCCGGGAACGGAGCCGGGCAGTGTTCGCGTGAGCGACCAGAGGCCTTTGGCCGAGTCGCAGTGATCCAGATGTCCAGCAGAGTTTCGCCTCGGCGATGCTCAGTGTTTCGCGGCGAGTCCGCGAAGAGGACGGATGAAGGATCTGGCTCCCCAACCTGGGCTCGAACCAGGGACCTACGGATTAACAGTCCGGCGCTCTACCAACTGAGCTATTGGGGAACAGCCCACGATTATATCGTCATTCCTCGCGTGCTCAGAGCGCGGCCGTGAGCCCGATTCGGAAAGTCCGCGGCTGTCCGGGGTACAGATACACGTGCCCGAACTCGAAGGGCGACTCGCGCCAATACCGGCTGTCGAAGACGTTCGTCACGCCCACGGTCCACGTCGTGTCCACCGCGCCGATGCGACGCTTGTAGCGCAGCGCGGCGTCCATCCTCGTCCATGACGGGATCGACAGCGACCCGTCCGACAGCACGTTGCGCTCGCCCTCGTGCGAGACATGCCCCTCGAGCTCCAGCGGCAACGCGGGCACACGATAGGTCGCCGTCGCGCGCAGCGTGTGGTCGGGCACGTTCGGCGGATGCTGTCCATTGGCCGCGGGCTCGTACACACTGTCCCTGCGCTTCGCATCGAGCAGCGTCGCACTCGCCGAAATCTTCCATGGCCCATGCGTCCACTGCCCGCTGGCTTCGATGCCGCGATGCACGGCTCGGCCGTCGTACTCGCCGACGGTGCAAGCGAACGTGCGCAGGCAGTAGTCGAAGTTGGTCATCGGACGGATGATCTGGAACACCGCCACGTCCCAGGCCAGTTCCGCATTCGAGCCCTTCACGCCGAGCTCCACCTGCCGCGACTTCGCCGAGGGCAACACCTGGCCCGCATTCGCAAGCGCATAGACCGGGTCCGTCGTCACCTGCCATGACTCGACGCCTTCCCCCCAGCTCGCATACGCGAGCGCGTCGCCGAGCTTGTAGCTCAACGCGGCCCAGGGCGTGGTGAGCGATTGCGTGTAGGCGCGGTGGATGCGCGTGTGGCGCAGCCCGAGCCACGCCGTGAAGCGCGGCGTGACATGCATCGCATCGTTCACCGACAGTTCGACCGAGCGTTCGTGCTTGTCCGGCACGATCGTCGCCTGGGTCGGGTCCGGGGGCAACACGGCGGTGCCCGCGATGTTGCCGGTGCCCACATAGTTGTACGCCTGCGGCTGGAAGCGATCGCTCGCGCGGCTCATGAGCCAACCCAGCGACACATCGTGCCGGATCGAACCCGTGTCGAGCCGCCCGTGCAGGTCGAGCAACGCGGCGTCCCGCCTGCGGCGCTCGTCCTCGCTGCGATAGTCGTACAGGTCGAACGTGCCGTCGCTGCAGAACCGGTCGTAGTTGCCTTCCGCGCCGCAGCCGAAGGGGAACGCGGTGTAGTCGTTGCTCTTCAGCTGCTGCGTGCCCAGCCGCATCGACGCATACCAGTCGCGGCTGAATGCATGCGAATAGCGCAGGGTCCCCGTCGCGGCATCGAACCTCGACGGCTGCGACCACGGCTGGTTGTTGAGGTTCAGCCGCGGATCGGGCTCGGGCGGCAGCACGGGGCCGAGCAGGCTGAAGCCCACTGCACTCGGCTGGCGGTGCGTGCTCCACTCGAACTCGCCTTCGAGCAAGTCGTCGCTCGTGAAGCGCCAGTCGGCGGCAAAGGCGAGCAGGCTCCGGTCGCCGTCGAGGTTGTGGATTTGGGGCCTCAGGGATTCGTGGGCCGCGTTGATCCGCCAGCCGATCGCGCCATCGCTGCCGAAGCGGCCGCCCAGGTCCACGGCCGCGAGCATGCTCGCGCGTTGCGTGAACTCGAGCTTCACTTCGCGCAGCTCGCTCAGGGGCGGCCGCTTCACGACGTAGTTCACGAGTCCTCCAGGCGCGCTCGTGCCGGCCTGGATGCCGCTCGTGCCGCGCAGGATCTCGACGCGTTCCTTGTTGTCCAGGGGAATCGTCGTCTCCGCGCTGATCGGCAATCCTTCGCGCCGGAAGTTGAAGCGGTTGTCCAGGATGAAGCCGCGGATCGTGAGGAAGTCCCAATAGCCCGGCGCGTTGTACGCGTCGCTCACCGACGCATCGAACCGCGCGAGGTCCGCGAGGCGCCGCGCGCCCGCGGCATCGATGTCGCGGCTCGTGACGACGTTTGCCGAAGCCGGCACTTCCCTCAGCGGGATGTCACCGAATCCGGTGACATCGGCCGCCGGCGGGAAGGGCTTCTCGGTGACGGTGACGGGGGGCAGCGCGCCGCTGGTCTGCGCATGCGCGAGGCCAGCCGCGAACAAGGCGGCTGCAAGATACGTTGGCTTCGATGGCGCCACGATTTTTCCTTTCGGGAAAGTTCATGGCAGGAAAGGCACGCCTGGGCAATGCTTGCTTCCCTGCGCGAGGATTACCTCAGTCAGGTTCAAAGGGACTTTCTCAGTCGCCGCGCGAACCGCGCGCGGCAACACCCCTAGCGGAAGTGCCCGGATGGGCACGCGTGCATTGTACGTTGCGGCCTTCCGGGCCGCGCCGAGCTCAGTCGAACACCGGCGATTCGACCCCGAGCACCTTGTGCAGCTTCGGCGACGTCGTCGTGTACTGCAGCATGACGCGCTTTTCGGGGAAGACGAAGGGCGCCGCACCGAAAGCGGCGAGGGCGCATTCGTGGAAGCCGGAGAGGATCAGTTTCTTCTTGCCCGGATAGGTGTTGATGTCGCCCACGGCGAAGATGCCCGGCACGCTCGTGGAGAATTTCTCGGTGTCCACCTTCAGCTGCTTGCGCTCGATGTCGAGCCCCCACTGCGCGATCGGCCCGAGCTTGGGCGACAGGCCGAAGAAGACGAGCAGCACGTCCAGCGGAACGACGCGCGTGATGGCATCCGACCCCGTCACCTTCACGGCCGTGAGGCGGCCCGCAGTCTCCTCGAACCCCGTGATCTGTCCGACCACGAACTGCATCTCCTGCGCATCGCAAAGTTCCTGCATCTTCGCGACCGACGCCGGCGCACCGCGAAAGCCGTCGCGGCGGTGCAGCAGGATCACGCTTTCGGCCTTGTGCGGGCTGCCGTCCGCGTTGCCCGCGCAGAAGTTGAGCGCCCAGTCGAGCGCGGAGTCGCCGCCGCCCACGACGACGAGGTTCCTGCCCGCGAAGTCCGCGGGATTGCGCACGCGGTAGAAAAGCTGTGTGCCCTCGAATTTCTCGATGCCCTCGACCTTGAGCGGGCGTGGCTGGAACGCGCCGACACCGGCTGCGATGAAGATCGTCTTCGCAAGGAACTGCGTGCCCTTGGAGGTCGCGACGAAGAAGCGGCCGTCGTCGCGTTTTTGCACCGTGGTCACTTCCTGACCGAAGTGGAACGTGGCGCCGAACGGTTCGATCTGCTTCAGCAGGTTGTCCGTGAGTTCCTGGCCCGTGCAGACGGGCACGGCGGGGATGTCGTAGATCGGCTTGTCGGGGTACAGCTCCACGCACTGGCCGCCCGGGTAGGGCAGCGAATCCACCACGTGCGCCTTGATTTCCAGCAGGCCCAGCTCGAACACCTGGAAAAGGCCCACCGGCCCCGCGCCGACGACGACCGCATCGGTCTCGATGGGGCCTTCGTGCGCCGCCGCCGTCCTGAGCACCTCCGAATTCAGCTGCGGATCCATTCCCCTGCTCAGCGGATCAGCTCGTCGAGCTTGTTCGGCTTGTCCTTCCACTCGTCGGCGTCGGGCAGCGCGGGCTTGCGCTTGGTGATGCTCTTCCACCCCGGCGCCTTGGAGAGGTCGGCGTTGAGCTTGATGAACTGCACCTGTTCGGCGGGAACGTCTTCCTCGGCGTAGATCGCGTTCACCGGGCACTCGGGGATGCAGACGGCGCAGTCGATGCACTCGTCGGGATCGATGGCGAGGAAGTTCGGGCCTTCGCGAAAGCAGTCGACGGGACACACGTCCACGCAGTCGGTGTACTTGCAGCGGATACAGGATTCGGTGACGACGTGGGTCATTTTTCGGCAGTCGGCCATCGGGGGCCGGTCCAGGGCAGAGCCCTCGATTCTATTGAACAATCATTGTGGCCCCTGCGCCGTAGCCGTACAGCCGCCGGGGCCTTGACACGCTTGACCGGCGTCAACGAACGAGCACGGCGCCCGAGGTCTTGTGCGTGGCCGTATCGACGAGGACGAGCGAGCCGAGCGTGCGCGAGCGCGCGAAGGGCAGCGTCGCCAGAGGCTCCTGCAGCGCGAGCTCCACGTGGCCGATGCCGTTGGGCTCGATCTGGCGAGCCGGCTCTTCGGCAAGCGTATTCACGTCCAGCTTGTGCACGATGGCGCGGACCTTCGCCTTGACCCAGCGGTGGCCGTGCAGCGCCCAGTACACCCGGCCGGCCTCGAGCGGCTCGTCGTCCAGCCACGCGACGGTCGCCGAGAGCTCGCGGCTCGGCTCGAAGGCGTCCGCCGCGAGCAGCCAGTCGCCGCGCGAGACATCCACTTCGCGGTCGAGGACGATGCCCGCGCTGTGCCGCGCGGGCACGGCCTGCGGCTCGCGCACGTGGTTCAGGACCCGCGCGACGGTTGCCGTCTGTCCGCCCGGAAGCACCCGGACGGTGTCGCCCGGCTCGATCGTGCCCGTGGCCACCCGGCCCCAGAAGACGCGGCGTCCCTGCGACGTATCGGAGGAAGACGAGAACTTCTCGACCCACTGCACCGGAAAGGCGAAGGCCTCTTGCGTCTCGGCGGGCGTCACGTCGAGCTGCTCCAGCACCTGCAGCAGCGACAGGCCGTGGTAGTCGCACCAGCCCGGCTGCGCCTCCACGACGTTGTGGCCCTTCAGCGCCGAGATCGGGACGATGGCCCGGGCCTCGATCTTCGCGGCGGCCGTGAACGCCTGCAGCGCCACGCGGATGTTGCGAAAGGCCGCCACCGGGTCTTCCACGGCGTCGAGCTTGTTCACCGCGAACACGATCGAGGGCACGCGCAGCAGGTTCGCGAGCAGCGTGTGCCGGCGTGTCTGGGGCAGCAGTTCGACCCGCGCGTCGCGCCACCCGAGCTTGGTCGCGTCGACCAGCACCACCGCCGCGTCGGCGGACGAGGCCGCGGTCACCATGTTGCGCGTGTACTGCTCGTGGCCCGGTGCGTCGCCGATGATGAACTTGCGAGCGGGCGTGGCGAAGTAGCGGTACGCGACGTCGATCGTGATGCCCTGTTCGCGTTCGGCGGACAGACCGTCGGTGAGCAGCGCGAGGTCGGTCTGCCCGGACTTCGACACGCTCGCGAGCTGGTCGGCCAGCACCGCGCGGCTGTCCACGAGGAGCCGCCCGATCAGCGTGCTCTTGCCGTCGTCCACCGAGCCGCAGGTGATGAAGCGCAGGGCCGCGGCGTGGTCATGCTGCGCGGCGGCGCAGAGGGCCAGGGTTTCAGCCGTGGTCATCAGAAATATCCGTCCTTCTTGCGCTTTTCCATCGATGCGTCCGACGTCTTGTCGTCCATGCGGGTCGCCCCGCGCTCGCTCACTTCGGCTCGCAGCGTCTCGGCCACCACTTCGCTCGCGTTCGACGCGGGGCTTTCCACCGGGCACGTGCAGGTGATGTCGCCCACCGTGCGAAAGCGCACGGTGCGGGTCACGGCTTCTTCGTTCTCCTTCGGCGGCGTGAGCTCGGTCACGGGGACCAGCAGGCCGCGGCGCTCGATCACCTGGCGGCGATGCGCGTAGTAGAGCGCGGGCAGCTCGATGTTCTCGCGCTCGATGTACTGCCACACGTCGAGCTCGGTCCAGTTGGAAATCGGGAACACGCGGAAGTGTTCCCCGGGCGCGAGGCGCGTGTTGAAGAGCGTCCAGAGTTCAGGCCGCTGCGCCTTCGGCTGCCATTGGCCGAAGCCGTCGCGGTGGGAGAAGATGCGTTCCTTCGCGCGGGCTTTTTCCTCGTCGCGGCGCGCGCCGCCGATGAGCGCATCGAAGCGGAATTCCTCGATCGCTTCGAGGAGCGTCACCGACTGGTGGGCGTTGCGGCTTTCGTCGGGGCGCGCGAGGCGCACCGTGCCGCGCTTCATCGAATCCTCCACGCTGCGCACGATCAGTTCGGCGCCGAGCTGCTTCGCGCGGAAGTCGCGAAACGCCGTGACCTCGGGGAAGTTGTGCCCCGTGTCGATCATGAGGAGCGGGTAAGGGATGCGTCCCGTGCCGAAGGCTTTCTCGGCGCACTTGAGCAGCACGAGCGAGTCCTTCCCGCCGGAAAAAAGCAGCGTGGGGCGCTCGAAGGCGCCGGCCACTTCGCGCAGGACGAAGATCGCTTCTTCCTCGAGCGCGTCGAGGTGGCGGTTGCTGATCTGCGCGAGCAGCCGCGGTTCGGTCCTTGCGTTCATGCGGAAATCTCTTCGCCCTTCTGTTCGTTGTCTTCTTCGTCGCCCGATTCGCGGGCGGCGTCTTCGCTCTTCACGTGCAGCCCGCATTCCTTCGCGGACTCGTCCTCCCACCACCAGCGGCCCGCGCGGAAGTCCTCGCCGAGCGCGATCGCTCGCGTGCAGGGCGCGCAGCCGATGCTCGGGTAGAACTTGTCGTGCAGCGGGTTGTAGTCCACGCCATTCAGCCGGATGTAGTGCCACACGTCGCCCCACGTCCAGTCGGCGAGCGGGTTGAACTTCACGCGCTCGGCGCTCGCGTCCAGCAGCGGCACTTCCGCTCGCGCCGCCGACTGCTCGCGGCGCAGCCCGGTGATCCAGGCCTTCTTGCCCGCGAGCGCGCGTTCCAGCGGCTCCACCTTGCGGATGTGGCAGCAGCCCTTGCGCAGTTCGATGCTGCGGTACATCGCGTCCTTGCCTTCGCTCGCGACGAAATGGATCACGGATTCCTGCACGGGCCGGTACACGTTCACCGGCGCGCGCGACGATGCCCGGGTGCGCTCCAGAAGCGCCAGCGTCTCCTCGTGCAGCATGCCGGTGTCGAGCACGAACACGGGGATGTCGAGCCCGAGGGAGTTGATGAGGTGCGTGATCACCACGTCTTCCGCGCCGAGGCTGGAGGCCTGCGTCACCGGCGAGAATTCGTGCGCCGCGCGGCGCAGCACCTCCTGGGTCGCGGCAAGCTTCGATTCGAAATCCTTCGAGGCGCGGGCGTGCAGCTGGATCGCGTTCATCACGCCGTCCTCCGGTAGCGGGGCATCTGCTTCACCGCGTCGCCCTGGTAGAAGTCGGCGAAGCGCACGAACTGGCGCGGGACGTCCGCGGGGTCCTGGCCCTCGGCGAGCACCGCGCTCGAGAAGCCGCAGCGCTCCATGTGCACGAGCTGGTCCACGAGCACGTTGCCCGTGGCGCGGATGTCGCCTGCGAACCCGCGGCGCTGGCGCAGGAGCACGGCCTGCGTGTAGGCACGCCCGTCGGTGAACTTCGGAAAATTCAGCTCGATGCGGTCCACGCCTTCGAGCGGCACGTCGTGCACGTCCGCGTCGTTCGCGAGCACGAGCACGTTCGCGTCCTCCCCGTCACCGTTCGCGGCCGGGGTGGCGATCAACTGCAGCGTCATGCGATCTCCCTTTCGTTCTTCTCGGTGAAGCGCGCGCCGTTGGCCGCGGCCTTGAACGGCTCGATGCCCACGCGCCGCAGCGTGGCGATGAAGGGTTCCACCTTGCCCTCCACCGTCGTGCGCTCGGCCCGGTACGTGCGCAGCACGGCCTCGATCACCTCGGGCACTTCGGCCGCGCTGAAAGAGGGGCCGACCACCTTGCCCGGCGTCGCGGGGCCCGACAGATGGGAGCCATCCGCGCCACCGAGCGTGACCTGGTACCACTCCTTGCCGTCCTTGTCGACGCCGAGGATACCGATGTGGCCCGCGTGGTGGTGGCCGCACGAATTGATGCAGCCGGAGATGTTGAGGTCGATTTCGCCGATGTCCCATTCCTCGTCGAGGTCCTGGTAGCGCTGCGTGATCGCCTCGGCGATCGGCAGCGACCGCGCGTTGGCGAGCGAGCAGAAGTCGCCGCCCGGGCAGGCGATCATGTCCGTGAGCAGGCCGATGTTCGGGCGCGCGAGCCCGAGCTTGCGCGCCGCCGCGAAGAGTTCGGGCAGGTCGTCGCGATGCACCCAGGGCAGCAGGAGGTTCTGTTCGTGCGTGACGCGGGCCTCGCCGCATGAGAAGCGGTCCGCGAGTTCGGCCGCCGCTTCCAGCTGTTGCGCATCCGCGTCACCGGGCGCCTGGCCCAGGCGCTTGAAGGACAGCGTGACCGCGCGCAGCTGCGGGTTGCGGTGCGCGAGCACGTTGCGCTGCAGCCAGCGGTGATAGCTCGGGTCCGCTTCGGCGTCGGCGCGCACGATCTCGTGCAGCCGCTGGTCGGCGCCGGTGCGCACGCGCGAGACCGATGGCGCGACGAAGTGGGCCGCGACGCGGTCGTACTCGGCCTGCGTGATGGTGTGCGGCCCGCCGTCGCGCTCGACGATCGCCTTGAATTCTTCCTCCACGCGGTCGATGTAGCGCTGGCCCTCGCTCTTCACGAGAATCTTGATGCGCGCCTTCCACGCGTTGTCGCGGCGGCCGTAGCTGTTGTACACGCGGATGCACGCCGTGATGTAGTTGAGCATCTGGTTCCACGGCAGGAACTCGCGCACCACGGTGCCGATGATGGGCGTGCGGCCCATGCCGCCGCCCACCTGCACGCGAAAGCCCAGCTCTGCCGCCTCGCCCCGCACGATCTGCAGCGCGATGTCGTACCAGCCGAGCGCGGCGCGGTCTTCCTTCGCGCCGTTGAGGGCGATCTTGAACTTGCGCGGAAGGAAGGCGAATTCGGGGTGCAGCGCGCCCCACTGGCGCAGGATTTCCGCGAAGGGGCGGGGGTCCGCGATCTCGTCGGGCGCGATGCCGGCGAGCGCATCGGTCGTGATGTTGCGCACGCAGTTGCCGCTCGTCTGGATCCCGTGCATGTCGACGCCGGCGAGCAGCTCCATCACGTCCGCGCTCTTTGCGAGCGGCACCCAGTTGAACTGCACGTTGGTGCGCGTGGTGAAGTGGCCGTAGCCGAATTTCAGGCGGGTTGCGACCGGCTGGCCGCCGGGCACCGGCACTTCGCCCAGGGCGAGCTGCTTTTCCTGCGCCTCGCGCAGCAGCTCGGGGTCGGGCTGGTCGTACTGGCGCGCGATGGTCGCGAGCGCGCGCAGCTGCGTGCCGGAAATCTCGCCGTAGGGCACGGAAATGCGCAGCATCGGCGCGTAGCGCTGGATGTACCAGCCGTTTTGCAGCCGAAGCGGCCGGAACTCCTCCTCGCTCAGCTTGCCGGCGAGATGGCGCTCGAGCTGGTCGCGGTACTGCGCGGCGCGCGCGTGGACGAAATGCCTGTCGAATTCTGTGTATTGGTACATGGCTTGGCGCGGCCGGCCCTCGAAAAGGGGCGCTGGCGCATGCCCGCACTTTAGGGAGCACCCTTATGGATCCAAACGATTTTTTCGTCCGGGTCATATCCGGATAAGCTTATGCGCCAAGGCTGGCAAGGCCTGCCGGCTCATTTGAGGGGCGACGCGGATAAGGGAGAAAAAGCGCTCGCTGCCGCGATAATCGCTGCCAAACGGCAAAAGAGAACCACGAGCATGCCGCAACAGGTCTTCGTCAAGGTCGTCGGCTTCAGCGATGTGGAGCGCCATGCGCTCGACGCGGTGCTTCGCCTGTCGCGCGAGCGGCCGACGAACTATCTGTTGTGGGCCGAGGGCGCGACGGCGATGCCTGCGCTCGCGTTGCTGGATGGCCAGAGCAACGAGGCCCGGCTCGAAGCCGGGAAGCCGAACGGCGGCATGAAGCTCGTCTGGGTCGGCGAAGACCCGCCCGCGGGCGTCTGGCGGACGTTTTCACGGCCGGTCTCCTGGGCCGACGTGGTGTCCGCGATGGACGAGGAGTTCGCATCCCACGCGTCCGTCGAATTCGACCTGGACCTGACGGGCGTGCAGGACGAGCCCGCGACCCTGCCGCCCGACGAAGTGCCCGAGGAGCCCGTGCCGCGGCGGGCCCTGATCGCCAATGCCGATCTCGCCGAACGCCTGTACCTGCGGGCGAAGCTCGCGCTGAATCACATGACCATCGCCGACGAGGCCGAGACGGCGGCGCAAGCTCTGGAGCTCGTGCGCGCGCGCAAGTACATGCTGGCGCTCGTGGACATGGGCCTGCCGGGGGGCGACGGCTGGGAGTTCGTGCGCCGGCTCACGAAGGGCGATGCGCCGATCCCGCACGTGATCGTCACGCAACAGCAGCCGTCGCTCGGCGAACGGCTTCGCGCGAGGTTCGCGGGCGTCGATGCCTTGATGCGCAAGCCCCCCGACCCCGAACGTCTGCAGGAACTGCTTCAGAAGCTTCACTAAAGCGCCCCCCGCGGACGGGTTGCGGCGCTTGCTCCCTCTCCCGCTTGCGGGAGAGGGTTGGGGTGAGGGTTCCGCGCAAGATCGAGCGCATCGGCCAGCTTGCGCTCCAGCGGCAGCGGCTCCCCATGCAGTCGCGCCGCCAGCAGCTGCGCGCACAGGCTTGCAAAGGTGAGCCCGCGCGACCCCATCGCGGTGCTGACCCACAAGCCTTCCTCGATGCGCCCCACGAGCGGCCTGCGGTCAGTAGACGTGCAACGGACGCCCGCCCAGGCGCGGACTTCGCCTCGCTCGAACCGGGGCGCGAGCGATTCGGCGATGCGGGGTGCGAGCACGCGCAGGCGCTGCAGGTTGGCCGCGTGGTCTGCCTGTCGTTCGCTGCAGTCGTTCTCGCCGCGGCCGTAGGTCGACCCGGTGAGCCACGCGAGCTTCCCCCCGATCGGCACGCGCGGCAGAAAGTGCCCGTTGCCGTTCAGCGGGAAGGGCGGCAGGCCCGGCGCTTCGGCGTCCGACCATGAAACCTGGCCGCGCACCGGATGAAGCGCAAGTCGGCCGGAAAGCAACGCCGCGCTCGCATGCGCCGCCGCGACGACCACGCAGTCGAAGGGGCCGGTGTCGTCGAGCCACCACACGTCGTCCTGCCTGCGGATCGCCTGGACCCCGACGCCGCCACGCCATTCGATGCCCGGTTCGCCCAGCCACGCCCGCACGAGCGCGGCGGGACGAATCCAGGCCGCGGCTTCGTGCCACCATGCGTTCGCGGACGCGTCGAGCAATGCTTCGGACTTGAGCGCCGCCGGCGCGGGGCGGCTCCAGATCGCCGCGGCCTCGTCGCTATGCGGGGGCGCGCGCGAGTCGTCGATGCGCAACTCCAGCGCGCCGCAGCGTGCCCAGTCCTCGCCTTCGCCGAGGAGGCGCGCCGCTTCCTGCAGCGTGTGGCGAATGCCCGCGCGCGTGAGACGCGAGAGCAGGTTGTCGTCCGGCGATTGATGCGGCGCCATGAGGCCTGCCGGCAGCGCGGAGGCGCCGGCCGCGGGCTGCGCAGCGGCATCGTGGACTGCCACGCTCCAGCCGCGTTGCGCGAGCGCCGCCGCCACGGCTGCCCCCGACAGGCCCCCGCCGATCACGGCGCAGCGCCCGGGGCGCACTGGCACGGGCTTGATCGAGCCCTTCGGTTGCCAAGGCGGGTCGTAAGTGCCGTGCAGGCAGTGGCGCTTCGGCGGCAGACCGTCGCGCTTTTCCACCTGGAAGCCCGCCTCGGCCAAGGCTCGGCGCACGTCGCCCGCGACCGTCCAGGTCGCGACGCGCGCGCCGCGCCGGGCATGGCGCGCCAGTGCCTTCATCACCTTCGCATCCCACATCGCCGGATTGCGCTGCGGCTCGAAGCCGTCGAGGAACACGGCGTCCGCGTGAAAGGGCGCAAGCCTGCCCAGCACGTCGTGAACGTCGCCGACGGCGAGTGTGAGCAGCACACGGCCGTGCTCGAAGGAGAATCGATGCACTCCCGCAAGCAGTCCGAACCACTGCGCGGCCAGTTGCCGCGCAAGCGGTGGCAGGCCGTCGTGGTCCGCCGCGCTGCGCAGCAGGTCCTCCGCGCTCACGGGCCATGCTTCCACGGAGACGAAGTGCAGCATGCGCGGACGCTTCGTGTCGTCCAGCCAGGCGCGCCACGCGGCCAGAAAATTCAGCCCGAGTCCGAAGCCTGTTTCCAGGATCGTCCACGCCGGCGCTGCGGCCCACGCATGAGGCAGGCCGCATCCGCCGAGGAACACGTGTCGCGCCTGCCCGAGGCCGTGCCCCGCGGGGCGGTAGATGTCGTCGAATCGCGGGCTGCGCGGCGTGCCGTCGGCGCCCCACTCGACGGTGGCCATGGGTGCCGGGTCTACTTCTTCTCGTCGGCGGGCGGCACGTAGCCTGTCGCGACGTCGGCGCCCTGGCCGAAGAAGTGCTGCTCCATCTGGCGCTTCAGGTATTCGCGAGCGCGTTGATCGGCGAGGTTCAGGCGGTTCTCGTTCACGAGCATCGTCTGGTGCTTCAGCCACTGCGCCCAGGCTTCCTTGCTCACCTGTTCGTAGATGCGCTTGCCGAGCTCGCCGGGGTAGGGCGGGAAGTCGAGGCCTTCGGCTTCACGGCCGAGCTTGATGCAGTGGATGGTGCGGGCCATGGGGCGAGACCTCTTGTCTGAGCTTATGCGGATTTGCTGATGAAAACTCTGTCGTTCCGTTCGTGCGGGCCGGTCCGCAGAATGCCTTCACCCAACGAACCGAGAAACGAATGAAATGAACCTTCGCCGCGACTTTATCAAGATTCCCCTGGCCGCCGGCCTCGGCGCCGCTTTGTCCCTTGCTTTCGGCGGCACGGCAACGGCCCAGCCGCCCGTGCAACTGCTGAACGTCTCCTACGACCCGACGCGCGAGCTCTACGTCGACTTCAACCAGGCGTTCGCGAAGTACTGGAAGGCGAAGACGGGGCAGGACGTGACGATCAAGCAATCGCATGGCGGCTCGGGCAAGCAGGCGCGCTCCATCGTCGATGGCCTGGAAGCCGACGTCGCCACGCTCGCGCTCGCGGCAGACACCGATGCGCTCGTGAAGAACGGCGGCTGGGTGGCTCCCGACTGGCAAAAGCGCCTGCCGCACAACGCGTCTCCATACGTCTCCACGATCGTCCTGGTCGTGCGCAAGGGCAATCCGAAGGGCATCCGGGATTGGGACGATCTCGTGAAGCCCGGCGTCGGCGTGATCACGCCGAATCCCAAGACTTCCGGCGGCGCGCGCTGGAACTACCTGGCGGCCTGGGAATTCGCGAGACGCAAGTACGGCGGCGATGCGAAGGCGAAGGAATTCGTCGCAAAGCTCTACGGCAACGTGCCCGTGCTCGACACGGGCGCGCGCGGCTCGACCATCACCTTCGCGCAGCGGGCGCAGGGCGACGTGCTGATCGCATGGGAGAACGAGGCCTTCCTGCTCGAAAAGGAATTCGGCGCGAATTTCGAAGTGATCGCGCCGTCGCTCAGCATTCTGGCCGAGCCGGCCGTGGCGGTGGTCGACCGCAACGTCGACCGCAAGGGCACGCGCGCGGTCGCGGAGGAATACCTGAAGTACCTCTACACCGAGGAAGGGCAGGACATCATCGGGCGCAATTTCTACCGCCCCGCGGTCTCGCAGAAGGCGCAGGCGAAGTATGCGAAGCAGTTCCCGAAGATCGAACTCTTCACCATCGACAAGGCCTTCGGCGGCTGGACCGTTGCCGACAAGGCGCACTTCGCCGATGGCGGGACGTTCGATCAGATCTACGCGCGCAAGTAAGCCGAGCCTTCGCCGCCGGCGGTAGTCCGTCTCCCACACCGTGTCGCGCCCGCGCCTCGTGCTGCGGCAGCGGACTCTTTCCTCAAGATGGGTGGATTCCAGAAAAAGGAGATCGGACATGAGCTATCGCATCGCCGTCGTCGTGGGCAGCCTTCGCCGCGACTCGTACAACAAGCGGCTGGCCCAGGCGCTGAAGGGTCTCGCGCCGGACGAATTCGAGTTCGAGATGGTCCGCATCGACGACCTGCCGCTTTACAACCAGGACGATGACGCCCACCCGGCGCCGCAGGTGAAGCGGCTGAAGGGCGAGATCGCCAATGCGCAGGGCGTGATCTTCGTGACGCCCGAGTACAACCGGTCGATCCCGGGCGTGCTGAAGAACGCGATCGATCACGCGTCACGTCCTTACGGACAGAGCGCGTGGGCGGGCAAGCCGGCGGGTGTGATCGGGATGTCGGGCGGCGCGATCGGCACGGCGCTGGCCCAGCAGCACCTGCGCAACATCCTCGCCTATCTCGACGTGCCCACGCTCGGCCAGCCGGAAGCATTCGTGCAATACAAGGAAGGCTTCTTCAACGCGGACGGCAGCGTGGGCGAGGCGAGCCGCAAGTTCCTGCAGACCTGGATGGACCGGTTCGCGGACTTCGTGAAGCACCACGCGGACGCTGTAGCGACCGCGTAGTGCCGTCTGCTCTGCGGTACCGTTGTCAGGAAATTCCGAGCCTGGACTTTTCAGCCGTGATTTCGGATTGGGTGCGCTCGATGCACTCGTCGACTTCGCGCAAGTCTGCGTAGGCGTAGTGCTCCCCGGGCTTCCTATCCTTGTAGTCCAGCAGTTCCAGTTGATAGCGCTCGAGCTTGACCAGCAGCCTGCGCAAGTTTGCAGCTTCATGCGTCAAGTAAGCCTCGGGCTCGACGCGATGGTCCGTCGCGATGGCGGTCTGAAGTGCGGTTCTCTCGCTTTGCAAAGCGTTGATCCGGCGCTGGATGAACGGCTTGTCCCCGACCACGCTGAGTAGTCCGGCGATTTGTGCCTCGACCCCCGCCAGAAGGTCTCTCCTGGGATTCCAATTCCGCGCGACAGCGAGGGCCGAGTTCTGGCCGGTAACTTCCTGAGCTGCTGGAGCTGCTGGAGCTGCTGGAGTGGCCTGTGTCGGAAGTTCGCCGGCATCGATCGAGCGGCGTCGCTGAGACTGCTCGACGGAAGGCGTCCTGGGTCTGTGGGTCACGCCAGGCTCGACGGGGGCGGGGCTCACCGCCCTCGACGGGTTGGGCGGTGGCGGGGCCACCGCACCGCCCGAAGCCGGGGGCACCGGCGCATACGCCTGCAAGGGGTTGACTGATGCCGCTGCTTCCATCATTTCTGCTCTGTGAATCCAAGTCACCGCAAAATTGCGGCAACCTGCTCAGTAACGGGAAGCGAAGGCGAGTTCCGCGCGCCGCTTCATGCGGCGATCAAGGCGGACGCCTGGTTCGCGGCCGGCGTCGCAGGTGAAGCGGCTGAAGAGCGAAATCGCCAACGGCGACGCGAGCCGCAAGTTCCTGCAGACCTGGATGCACCGATTCGCGAAATTCGTGAAGCACCCGCGGACGCCGTAGCGACCGCGTAGTGCGTGTGGTGCCCTTTACGGAGCGGGTCGCGAGGAAATCCCGAGCCTCGAGATTTCAGCCCAGATTTCCGCTTTGGTTTCCCGGATGTTCTCGTTGATTCGGCGCAGCTCTTCGTACGCGTAGTGACCCTCGTCCCGCTTGGGTGGGTCCTCATACCCCAAGAGTTCCAATTGATACCCCTCGAGCCTTACCAGCAGTTCACGCAATGCTCCGGCGTGCGTTGTCCGGCAAGCAGGCGGTGCGGTGAAGGGGGCACTCTCTATGGCTTGTGAGAGTGCGTGTATCTTGCGTATCTCGAGCTGGATCAGACTTGGCACCGACGGAGCCGGGATCGCAGAGTATCTGGCGATGGCATCGATCGCACGCGTAAGTTGCTCTTTCCTGGGATCCCAATCCGGCGGGACAACGAACTGCGAGTCGGCGCAGAAGCCTTCCTGGGCTGGTTGAGCTTCCGGCGCCCGGGTTTCGCCAGCTTCGCCCGAACGAGGATGCGGAGGCTGATCGACCGAAGGCGTCCGGGGTCTCCGGGGAATGGCCGGTTCCATGGAGGCGGAGCTCGTCGACCTTCGCGGGCTGGGCGGTTGGGCGGCGGGCTCCGCACCGTTCGGCGCCGCGGTTTGCGTCGTGTACGCCTCCAAGGAGTTGGCCGTCATTCCTGCTTCTATCATTTCGCCTCTGTGAATCCGGGTCACCGCAAAATTGCGGCAACCTGCTCAGTAACGGGAAGCGAAGGCGAGTTCCAGGCGTAGGTTCATGCGGCGATCGAGGCGGACGCCTGGTTCGCCGCCGGCGTCGCATGCGCGCGGATGTCCGCGGCGGCGGACTCGAGCGCACGGCCGCGCGCCTCGTCGCCCATGGCCAGCCCTTCGGCTCGGACAAAGCGAACGTCCGTGACGCCGAAGAAGCCGAGCACCACTTTCAGGTAGCTTTCCTGATGGTCGAGCGCGGGCATCGCCGCGTAGCTGCCGCCGCGCGTGGAAGCCACGATCACCGTCTTGCCGCCCGCGAGCCCTTGCGGTCCCTTCTCCGTGTACTTGAACGTGCGTCCCGCCTGCGCCACGCGGTCGATCCAGGCCTTCAGTTGCGTCGGTACCGAGAAGTTGTACATCGGCGCGCCGATCACGACCACGTCGGCCGCGAGGAACTGACTCACCAGCCGCTCGGAAACTTCGTTCTGCCGGCGTTGCGAGTCCGTGAGGTCCGCCGCGTCGATGCCCAGCCGGAATCCGAGCGAGTCCATGTCGAGGTGCGAGGGCGCATTCCGCGCGAGGTCGAGATACTCGACCGTGGTGCCGGCGTGGTTGGCCGTCCATTGTTCGACGATGCGCCGGGTGAGCTGGCGCGAAACCGAGTTGGCGGCAAGCGGGCTGGAATCGATGTGAAGCAGCTTCATGATGGACCTTTCTCCTGTGTGGGTCGGAGGGCAACCTCCTCGCAACTAATTCTGGGGATGGGTCGATCGTTTGATAAGTCGCCGATTTCGGGATAGATTGTCCTGCCGATAGGTCGAATCACGCCCCGCCATGCAGGATCTCAACGACATGCTCTACTTCGCCGAAGTGGTGGACGCGGGCGGCTTCGCGGCGGCGAGCCGGGCGCTCGCGATTCCGAAGTCGAAGCTCTCGCGGCGCGTGGCGGAGCTCGAATCGCGCCTGGGCGTGCGGCTTCTGCAGCGCACGACGCGCAAGCTGTCTCTCACGCAGGCCGGCGAGCTCTATCACCGTTACTGCGTGGCGATGCGCGAGCAGGCCGAAGCGGCGAACGAAGCGGTGCTGCGCGTGCAAAGCGAGCCGCGCGGCACGGTGCGCGTCTCATGCCCCGTGACGCTCGCGCAGACTTCCATCGGCGCGCTCGTGCCGCGCTTTCTCGCGCAGCATCCGCAGGTGCGCATCGAAATGCTCGTGACCAACCGGGTGATCGATCTCGTGCAGGAAGGCATCGACGTGGCGCTGCGGGTGCGCGCCACGCTGGACGACAGCGGCACGCTCGTCATCAAGAACCTGGGTCCGACCTACGGCATCCTCGTCGCGAGTCCGCAGTTGTTGCAGCGCCAGGGCGCGCCGCAGGGGCCGGAGGCGTTGAAGCATCTGCCGACCGTGGCGATGAATTCCGCCGACGGACGCTCGACGTGGCGATTGCGCGGCCCCGACGGGCGCGAGTTCGAGTGGCAGCATCACCCGGTGCTCACGGCGGACGATCTGCTCACGCTCAAGTTCGCGGTGATGCATGGCGTGGGCGCGTGCATGCTGCCGGACTATCTGTGCACGGAGGAATTGCGTGAAGGCACGCTCGCTCCGGTGCTCCCCGGCTGGTCGCCCGCGCCCGCGATGGTGCTGGCCGTGTTCCCTTCGCGCCGCGGGATGGTGCCCGCGGTGCGGCGCTTCCTCGATTTCCTCGGGGACAACCTCGTGGGCGAGCGGATCGTGCGGACGCAATGAGTGGGCCCGGGGGCGTCTTCGCGGTCTGTGCCGCGAAGGTCCCTGGGTCTCATGCTCCTCGAGGAGTGCGCGCAGTTCAGGTCGCAGATGCGCGCCGGGTCAGTTCCTGGACCGCGAGTTGGTGAAACGTATGGATCAAAGCCCAGGTGTTTCTCTCAGACTGGAAAACGGTGTCGCTGCCGCCAGGGACTTCGTGCGAGGCTTGAAAAAGATAGTGGACCAATCGGGCGATATCGGACGGCGTCATTTTCCTCAGTTCCTCACTGGCCGTCTCCATACGCACGTCCCAGGGACGAGGCTCGTCACTGGCAAGTGGCTGCCAGGAAGCTGCAAAGTAAAGCAGGCGCGCTGCGGCTGCGGGATCGTGTTTTTCCTTGGCAGCCGTCACGAATCCGCGAAACGCTTCCGACATTTTCTCGCGCTCGGTTTGGAGCTGTTCAGCTCGCCACGCTGGAATCGTGGTCGGAGCGCTCGATCGTTCCTCGAAGTCATGCTTTCCCTCCCGGGAGCGGGCTTCGTCGGCCCGTACTTGTGTCACGCCCTTTTTCGTGGTGGGCGTCACGCCTTGTTCAGGGGCGAGCACGCCTTGTTCAGGGACGAGCACGCCTGCATCTCTTTGAGCGGTTGCCAATGATGCGCTTTCCATAACATTCTCCTTTTAAGTGGGGGCGAGGGTGAGTAACACCGCTCGGCGTTCGGTTCCCGATGTCTTGGCCCGGCCACGCCATCCCACTGGATACTTCGAGGTTCCGGTGCGGCGGGGTGCCTTGCCTGCCCCATCGCACCGTGCGGAGGAACCGAAGTCAATGCGTGTGGCGATCCGGTGCCGTGCCCGTCGTGACCCCGATGGATCGCATCGCGCGCTCGTAGACCTCCGCATACTGCGCCGCGCTCTCGTCCCACCCGAAGTGCCGTGCCATGCCGTTGCCCTGGATGCGCCGCCACCGCGCCGGCTCGCGCCAAGCCGCGACCGCACGCCGCAACGCGTCGTCGAACCCCGCCGCATCCACGCTTCGCATGACGAACCCCGTGCCGTGCGCCGGGTCGCGCGTCGCATCGGTCACCGAATCGGCGAGTCCTCCCACCGCCGTCACGATGGGTGGCGTGCCGTACGCCTGGCTGTACATCTGGTTCAGCCCGCAAGGCTCGAAGCGCGAAGGCATGAGGAACACGTCCGCGCCGGCTTCGATCCGATGCGCGAGCGCTTCGTCGAAGCCGAACGTCACCGACACCTGCGACGGATGCGCGCGCGCGAGCTCCGCGAGCGACGCATGCAACCCCGCCTCCCCCTGGCCCAGCACCGCGAGCTGCGCGCCCTGCGCCAACAGGCCGGGCAACCCTTGCAGCACGAGGTCGATCCCCTTTTGCGACGTGAGCCGGCTCACCACGCCGAAGAGCATCGCCCGCGGGTCGGGCTTCAGCCCGCACTGCGATTGCAGCGCCCCCTTGTCGAGCGTCTTGCCCGCGAGGTCCGCCCGCGAGTAGCGATGCGCGATGAGCTTGTCGTGCGCCGGGTTCCATGCACGCGTATCGATGCCGTTGAGGATACCCGTGAGCTTGTGCGATTGCGCGCGCAGCACGCCGTCCAGCCCCGCGCCGAATTCCGGCGTCTGGATTTCGCGCGCATAACTCGGGCTCACGGTGGTGATGCGATCGGCGAACTGCAAGCCCGCCTTCAGCATCGAAAGCTGCCCCCAGAATTCGACGCCGTCGATCCCGCGCCAGTGCGGCGCGATACCCAGGAGATCAGCCGTCTCCATCGGAAACACGCCCTGGAACGCGAGGTTGTGAATCGTGAGCACGCTCGCTGCGATGCTCGCGAACGGTTGCGCGGCGCGCGCCTGCGCGAGGTAGAGCGGCGCGAGCGCGCACGGCCAGTCGTTCGCATGCACGACGTCGGCTCGCCACGGCGCGCAAGGCGACGCGGGCGTGCCCAGCTGCGCGGCGACGCGCGCGAGAAATCCGAAACGCAAGGGGTTGTCGCCGTAGTCGTGCCCGGACTGATCCACGTACGGTCCCCCCGCGCGTTGATAGAGGCCGGGGCATGCGAGCAAGAAGAGCGTGAGGCCGCTTTCCGTGCGCACGGGCAGCAGCTGCGCCGCGGGCCAGGGGCCTTGCGGCGGCAGGTCCACCGAATCGCCCACGACACCCGCGACCTTCATGCCGCGATACGCGGGCAGCAGCACGCGCACGTCGTGGCCCATCGATGCGAGCATCGCGGGCAGCGCGGCGCTCACGTCGCCCAGGCCGCCCGTCTTCACGTACGGCGCGCATTCGGGCGTGGCGAAGAGGATGTTCACGAGCGGCCGTCCTCGGCGAGGAGCACGACGAAGGGGAGGGCACCCGCATCGGCGAAGAGCGCTTCGAGCTCGAGTCCGCCTTCCTCCGCGTCGGCGGCCATCACGCGCGCGCCGGTCATCCAGTTGCGCCAGGCGCGAGCGCGGCGAAGGCTCGCCGTGTCCGCATTCCACCGCGCGCGCGTCCCGCGCCAGAGCACCGGTGCCCAGTGGCGAGCCTCGCCTCCGCACAGCGTGTAAAGAAGGCGCGCCGCGACCACGAGCACCACCGGCTCGTCTTCGTGCACGCGGGCGAACGCAACGGCATGGTCCGCCGCCGGTCCTTCGAGCGTGACGATCGCGTAGTGGCCATCGCGGAAGAGCCGTTCGTGATCCCGCCGCAGCCGCAGCAGCCGCCAGGTGACGAGCTGCTTGATGCGGCCGTCGGCGATGCTTTCGTGCAGCTCGTGCCATTGCTCGGGCGACGGGTGCGCGCCGGCCTGCATCGCTTCGAGCGATTGCAGGTCGCGCGCGAGGCGTTCGAAATCGGCGCCGCGCCGGTTGTCCGGGTCGACCAGACTGAAGCTCCACTGCTCGCAGCCCTGGTAGATGTCGGGGACGCCCGGCACGGTGAACTTGAGCGCGAGCTGCGCGAGGCTCGTCATGAAGCCGAACGGCGCGATGCGCGCGGCGAAGCGCTGCAACTCGTCGGCGAACGGATTCGGCCCGGCGCGCAGGATGGCATCGACGTACTTCGCGAGGGCTTCCTCATAGGAGGTGACGGGGCAGTGCCAGTTCGTGTGCTGCTTGGCTTCCCGCACGGCCTTCAGCATGTAGGCCTGCATGCGCTCGCGAATCGATTCGCGCTCTTCATCGCCGGGCGGGGTGATGGGCCAGAGGCCCACGAGCGTCTGGAAGAGCAGCCACACGTCGTTGCGCGACGGCATCGGCTCCTTGTCGCCGCGCGTGAGGTACATCTCGGCCCAGCCCGCGAGACGCTGCAGCATTTCGCGCCACGTGAAGGGGTCTTCCGACAGCACGCCGATGCGCGCACGCAGGTCTTCCGACCGCTTGCTGTCGTGGGTGGAAGTGGCAAGCAGGCCGTGTGGGCGGTAGCGCTGGCGGCCGAGATTGGCCGCGTGGAAAGCCGCCACCGACATGCCGAAGCTGCGCGGGTCCGAGCCGACTTCGTTCAGCGACACGAGTCGCAGCCACCGGTAGAACGCGGTGTCTTCCATCGACTTCGCCATGACCGGCGCGGTGAACTGCTGCCAGCGCGCGACGAAGCGGTCTCTGAGCTCCGCGGCCGCGTCCGCCGCTTCGCCTTCGCCGAGCAGCACTTCGCGCACGTGATCGAGCACCGTCGCTTCGGCCCCGCCCAGCCTGCGCTTGGCCGCGGCCACCGCCCAGTCGGTGTGCTGCCGGTCCATCGCGCTCGCGGCCGCGCCGGGCCGGAGATACGTGCGATAGACGGGGAAGTTGGCCGCCACCTCCGCGAGCGCGATGCGAAGCCGGTTGCGCGTGAAGTCGCGCCGCCGGCGATTCGCGCGCGTGATGCGATGCAGCGCCTGCGTGAGCCATTCGAGCTCCGAAAAGAGCGAAGTCTCGATGATGAGCTTCTTGCAGCCGTAGACCACCTCGTCGAAATCGCGCCACTCGCCCGTGAAGCCGCGATAGGCGGCACTCATTTCGTGTTCGTTGCGCGCATCGACGAAGAGCGCCCCCACGAGGCTTGCGAAGCGGTAGCCGGTGTGGCCGTGCACACGCCAGGCCTCGGGCAATTGCTCGTGCTCGGCGAGAATCTTCTCCACGACGAGGTAGAGCGCGCGCGGCTCGGCGCCTGCCACCATCGCCTGCCGCGCGTAGTGCGATTGCAGTTCGAGAAAGTACGCCTCGGGGTCGCTCAGGCCGTCCGGATGGTCGATGCGCAGGCCCGAGAGCCACCCGTCCTGCAGCCACTGCAGGATGCGCCGGTGCGTCGCCTCGAACACTTCGGGCCGCTCCATGCGCAGCGCAGCGAGCGTGTTCACGTCGAAGAAGCGGCGGTAATTCACGTCGTCGCTCGCCACTCGCCAGTCCGCGAGGCGATACGCCTGTGCGGAGATGAGCCGGTCGAGTTCGTCGAAGCTGGCGGCTTCGCCGGGGCGGCCGTTCAGCCGGTTCAGGCACGCCTCGATCCAGTGGGCGAGCCACTCGTGCCTCGCGACGAGCCGGGCCAGCGTGCGCTTGTACACGCCGCTGTCGCGCGCGCGGCGTTCGGCCTCCTCGGGCGCGTCGCGCGTGGGCAGCCGGCCGAAAGCGTCGAGCAGTGCGCTCACGACCGCATGGCTGTCGGTTTCGGTTTCGTCGCGCGCAGGCGGCGCGGGCAGCGCGGCGAAGATGTCGGGATAGCGCTGCGGATCGACGGGGAAACGATGCGCCCAGTAGCGCAGCCCGAACTCGCCTTGCTGCGCGTCGAAGCCGAGGCGAATCTCGCCTGCCTCGAGCACGCGCCCGTAGTGATCGCCGAGCACGGGCAGCAGCACACGGCCCTGCATCTCGGGCGCGGCCGGCGACCATTCGATGTCGAACGTGTTCGCATGCCGCGACGCGCGGCCGTGCTCCAGCACGTCGAGCCACCAGGCGTTGTCGGCTTCGAGCACGCCCATGTGGTTGGGAACGATGTCCAGTATCTGTCCCATGCCGTGGCGGCGCAGGGCCTGGCAGAAGCGCTCGTGCCGCACGGCGTCGCCCACTTCCGGGTTCACCTCGGCGTGATCCACGATGTCGTAGCCGTGCGTGCTGCCGGGCCGCGCCTTCAGGTAGGGCGAGCTGTAGAGATGGGACACGCCCAGCGCATGCAGGTAGGGGATCGCGCGCGCGGCATCGTCGAAAGTGAATCCCCGGTGGAACTGCACCCGGTACGTGGCGCGCGGGACATTGGCCGTGGCGAGCGGCGGCAGCGCATCGTGCGCGAGTTCGGCCGGCACCGGGCCGCTGCGCTCGCGCTTCAGCACGGCGGCGACGCGCGCCCACCGCGGCTCGCTCGCGAGCTCGCCCACGCTCACCGCGAGCTTGCGGCGCCAGTTGGGGAAGCGGTCCTCGGTCGTGCCCGGCACGTTCACGTGCAGCACCTGCCCCGTGAGGTCCTCGAGCTGAACGCCCACGAGCCAAGAAGGCGTGCGCGCGAGGTACGCGTACACGGCTTCGACGAATGCGGGCGTCGCATCCGGCATCGAAGTCGGCTGCACCGTCATGCCTTCGGGCAGCAGCGATTCGCGTTCGAGCGCGATGAGGAGGTGCGCGCGGTCCTGCGCGCGCTGCAGCACCTGCCGCTCGCGCGTGGCGTCGTCGGGGTAGAGCGACAAGGCGGCGGCGAGTTCGATGTCTTCGCCGAGCCAGAACCCGCGCAGCGTCGGCAGGTCGTGCGTGCTCACGACGGCGAGTGCCTGCGGCTGCCACTGCGCGGGCGGCTTGAAGCCGCCGTCGTCGCTGCGCTCGAAAAGAAGCGGCCGGTAGGAGAGCATGCGGCGTTCCCGCATCGCTTCCCGCATGCGCGGCGCGACCGTGCCGAGGTCCTCCCCGATCACCATGCAGCGGTGCCGGTGGCTTTCGAGCGCGAGGATGCCCATCAGGTCCGCGAGCGGATAGCTCACGTACGTGCCGCCCTGCGGCCCGGTCCAGAAGAGGCGCATCAGCGCCATCGCGTGATCGAGCCTGAGCGCGCCGCAGTGCCGCATGTTGGCGCGCAGCATGTCGATGAAGGGCTGGTAGCGCGCGGCCTTCAGGCGCCGCGGATTCCACGGCGGCAGGCCCCAGTCCTGCCCGAGCACGTTCAGCGCATCGGGCGGCGCGCCCGCGTGCATGCCAAGCGCGAAGACGTCGGTGTGAACCCAGGTATCGGAGCCGCCGCCGTTCACGCCCACGGCGAGATCGCAGTACAGGCCGATGCCCATGCCGCGCGAGCGCGCGTAGCGCTGCACCGATTCGAGCTGCCGTTCCGTGAGCCACTGCAGCCAGAAGCGGAAGCGCACCTCGTCCGCGTGCTCGCGCGCGAATTCGCGCACGGCCTGGCCGTCGGGGTCGCGGTATTCCTCGGGCCACGCGGGCCAGCCCCAAACCGACGGGTCGGCGGACCACAGGTGAGCCTGCAACGCTTCGAAGAGCGCGTGGCGACCCGTCGTGTTCTCGCGTTCGCGCACGTATGCGTCGAACTGCGCGACGCGCGGATCGTCCGCGCGCAGTGCGAAGTCGCGCCACAGCAGGCGCAGGATTTCCTCCTTGGCCGCGGCGGCGCCGGCGTAGTCCACGAGTTCGCACTCGCGCAGCGCGCGAAGCCGTTCCTGGAACGATTCGGACTGCAGCCGCTCGCCGACGCGCGGGCTGGATGCGAATTCCGCGAGCGTCTGCACATCGAGGTAGATCGGATTGAAGGCCGTGCGGCTGGAGGGGCTGTAGGGACTCGCCGAGCCGGGGTTGTGCGGGAAGAGGGCATGCAGCGGACTCAGGCCGATGAACGACGCACCCTGGCGCGCGGCCGTGTCGACGAGCCGGCGCAGATCGCCGAAGTCGCCGATGCCCCAGTTGCGCGACGACCGCAACGCATAGAGCTGCACCGTGCAGCCCCACCAGCGTTGGGCCGATTCCAGCGGCTCGGCACACCAGCAGCGTGGGGGCGCGATGACGAGCCGGCAGACGCCCGCGCCCGCCTGCAGCGTGTAGTAGCCGGGTGCGAGGGCTTCGGTGATACGGATGACGCAGTGTCCTCCATCGGGCTCGACGTGGCCGTGCGACAGGACCTGCGTCTCGCCTTCGGCCGACACCTGCCACGCCTGCCCGGCTTCTTCGTGGCCGGCCCAGCGCACTTCGCAAGGCTCGTCCCGACCGACCACGTGCACGGGCGGAAAGCCCTCGTGCTCCCAGGCTTCGCTTTCCGGATCGAGCCCCATCGCGCTCAGCGCGGCGCGCAGCACGGCATCGGTCACCGCCTGCTCTTCGCCCCAGAAGCTGTGGTAGCGGTCCGCGACGCCGTGGCGCGCCGCGCGTTCGGCGAGGCTCATCATCGCGCGATCTCCCGATCTGCGACGACGGTGGCCGCGGCGATGGGCCGCACCGGGCAATGCTTCACGTCGGTCCTCGACACACGCACTGCGTGAGCAGCGCCATCGAATGCGACACGAGCTCCAGCTTCGCCTGCGCCGCGTAGCGCCGAGCGCTCTCGGAGTCGAAATGGCCCTCGGCCGTGTACACGCGAAGGCGCCACTCGCCCTCATGCCCGGGCACTTCCGGCAACGTGAAAGTCACTTCCTCGGCGGTCGCGTTGAAGACGAGCATCGCCGACACGCCCGGGCCGCCGCAGCGCTCGGGAACGAAGCGGCCGTCGAGCATCATCGCCACGCACCGCACGGCCGGATTCGTCCATTCCTCTTCGGTCATGGGCAGGCCCCACACGCTGTACCACGCCGCGTCGCGCCGATCTTGCGCGTCGGGCTCGCCCGTGAGCCATGCATCCACGCGCAGCACGGGCAGCTCGCGGCGCAGCGCGATCACGGCGCGCGTGAATTCGAGCAGGGGGTCGCTTCGGCGCGCTTCGCTCCAGTCGAACCAGCTCACCGCGTTGTCCTGGCAGTACGCGTTGTTGTTGCCGCCTTGCGTGCGGCTCATCTCGTCGCCGCCCAGGAGCAGCGGCACGCCGCGCGAGGCAAAGAGCGTGGTGAGGAAGTTGCGCTTCTGCCGCTCGCGCAGCCCGATCACCTCATAGTCTTCCGTCGGCCCCTCGGCGCCGCAGTTCCAGCTTCTGTTGTGGCTTTCGCCGTCGCGGTTGTCCTCGGCGTTGGCTTCGTTGTGCTTGTCGTTGTAGCTCACGAGATCGGCGAGCGTGAAGCCGTCGTGCACGGTGATCACGTTCACGCTCGCGCAGGCCTTGCGCCCCGAGGGCGCATAGATGTCCTGCGAGCCCGCCAGCCGCGCGGCGAACTCCGGCAGGCTTCCCTCCGAGCCGCGCCAGAAGTCGCGCACGCAGTCGCGGTAGCGCCCGTTCCACTCCGACCAGGCTCGCGGAAAGCCTCCCACCTGATAGCCGTTGTCGCCGATGTCCCAGGGCTCGGCGACGAGCTTCACGCGCGCGAGCACCGGGTCCTGCGCGACCGCGCAGAGGAAGGGCGAGAAGTGATCGAAGCTCCCGAGAGGATTGCGCGACACCGCCGGCGCGAGGTCGAAGCGGAAGCCGTCCACGTGCATTTCCTCCACCCAGTAGCGCAGGCTGTCCATGATCGTGCGCAGCACGCCATGCTTGCTCGAATCGATGGTGTTGCCCGTGCCGGTGAAGTCGAGGTAGTAGCGGTTGTCCTCCGCGAGCCGGTAGTAGCCGCGGTTGTCGAGGCCCTTGAAGCACAGCGTGGGGCCGAGATGGTTGCCTTCGCAGCTGTGGTTGAAGACGACGTCGAGGATCACCTCGATCCCCGCGCGATGCAGCGCGCGCACCATCTGCCGGAATTCGGTGACCGCATCGCCCGTCGCGCAGTAGCGCGGATCGGGCGCGAAGAACGCGATCGAGTTGTAGCCCCAATAGTTCGCGAGCCCCAGGTCCACGAGGCGGCGCTCGTCGTTGAACGCATGCACGGGCAGCAATTCCACGGCCGTCACGCCCAGGCGCTGAAGGTGCGCGATGGCCGCTTCGCTCGCGAAGCCGGCATAGGTGCCGCGCAGCGGCTGCGGCACGTCGGGCATCTGCTGCGTGAAGCCGCGCACGTGCACTTCGTAGAAGACGGTGTCTTCCCACGGCGTGCGCGGCGGCGCGTCGTCCTCCCAGTCGAAGCTGCCGTCGACCACCACGCACTTGGCCGCGTGCGGCGCGTTGTCGGTGGCGTCCAGGCGGCGGTCCTGCTCGGGGTTGCCGAGCTTGTACGCGTACTGCCACGCGGCGCCGCGCAGCGGCCGGTCGAGCGCGCGCGCGTACGGGTCCAGCAGAACCTTGTTCGCGTTGAAACGCTGGCCCGCGAGGGGGTCGTACGGACCGTGCGCACGCAGGCCGTAGCGCGTCCCCGGGCCGATGCCCGGCACGAATCCGTGCCACACGCCGTGCGTGCACGCGGGCAGCGCGACGCGATTCACTTCGCGAGTGCCCTCGGCATCGAACAGGCACAGCTCGATCGATTCGGCCGAAGACGACCACACCGCGAAGTTCACGCCGCCTTCGCGCGGCGTCGCGCCGAGCGGCCACGCCTGCCCCGCCTCGATGGTGAGAGGAGGCGGCGCGGGTGGCGCGGCCGGTGTGGCCAAGGAGCCCTGGGGCTTGGTTTCAACGACGGCCGATGCCGTCATGCGGGCACCTCCATGCGCGGGCGCGCCTCGCCGAACGCCGGTTCGTACACCTGCGCGAGGAAGGGCGAGCCGGACTTCCTCGCCGGGAAGAATCCCGCGGGCACGACGACGATGCCGCTCGGTGTGACCGGAAAGCGCCTGCGATCCGCTTCGAGGTCGTAGCCGATGCGCTCGCCCGGGGGCACGTCGTTGTCCTGATCGATGATGCAGCGGCGCACGTGCGCTCCGTGGCCGATGCGCGAGCGCTCCATCACGATGCAGTGGGCAAGCCTCGCCTTGCGCTCCACGAGCACCGAGCGGCGCAGCATCGCGTGGTCGAGCGTCGCGCCGTCGATGATGCTGCCCGAGCCCACGATCGAATGGTTGATGACCCCGTTTTCGATCTGCGCGCACTCCGCCTGGTCCGGGCTCGCGTAGATCGGCCAGTGCCGGTTGGTCATGCGAAAGCGCGGTGCCGCACCCAGCGTGTCGAAGTGCGCGTCGAAGTAGGCGTCGATGGTGCCGACGTCGCGCCAGTAGGCGTGTTCCTCGTACGGCTCGACGCCGGGGATGTCGTTGGCCGCGAAGTCGTAGGCCACGAGGCGGTGCGTCTTCACCATGCCCGGCAGCATGTGCTTGCCGAAATCGGTGTCGCCGCTTTCGTGCATGCGCTTCAGCTGCGCGAGGAGCACGTCGGCGTCGAAGATGTAGTTGCCCATCGAGGCGAGCGCGTGCGTGCGGCTGCCCGGCATCGGGCGCGCCGTCTTCGGCTTCTCGCGAAAATCGGCGATGCGGTGATCCGCGTCGGTTTCCACGATGCCGAACTGCTCCGACTGCGCAAGCGGCACCGGCAGCGTGGCGACCGTCGCGTGAGCCCGCGAAGCCACGTGGAAGTCGATCATCTGCCGCACGTCCATGCGGTACACGTGGTCCGCGCCGAACACGGCCACGATGTCGGGCTGAAAGCTCTGGATCAGGTGGATGTTCTGGAAGACCGCGTCGGCCGTACCCTGGAACCACGCGGGCCCATGGCGCATCTGCGGCGGCACGACGGTGATGAACTGCTGCGGGATGAAGCGCGCGAGCGTCCACGAGTTGCGCACGTGCTCGATGAGCGACTGCGACTTGTACTGCACGAGCAGGTAGATCGAGTAGATCTCCGAGTTCACGAGGTTGGACAGCACGAAGTCGACGATGCGGTGTTTGCCGTTGAAAGGCACGGCGGGCTTGCAGCGGTTGGCCGTGAGCGGATGCAGGCGCGAGCCCTCGCCGCCGGCCATGACGAAGGCGAGCACGTTCCTAGTGGCGGGCATGGGGTGGGACCTCGAATGTGGATGGATGCCGGTTGGAAAGAATCAGCGTCGCGAGCGGCGGCACGGTGACGCCCGCGCTCGCCGGCATGCCGCCGAGCGGTTCGGGGGCCGCTTCGACGCGGCCCAGGTTGCCGACGCCGCTGCCGCCGTAGGCGGCCGCGTCGCTGTTGAGAAGTTCATGCCAGGTGCCGGCCGCGGGCAGGCCGATCGGCAAGCCCTGCCGCACTTCGGGCGTCATGTTGTGAATGCACGCGAGCATCGTGCCGTCCTCGTCCGACGAGCGCAGCCACGCGAGGATCGTCGGCTCGTGGTGGGCCAAGGGCAGCCACGCGAAGCCGCGGCTGTCGAAGTCGCTTGCATGCAGCGCGGGGAGCTTGCGATAAAGCGCATTGAGATCGGCCACCCACCGCGCCATGGACGCATGAAGCGGCCGCGCCCAGAGGTACCAGTCGAGCGTGCGTTCGTGGTGCCACTCCTCGAACTGCGCGAATTCGCCTCCCATGAAAAGCAGCTTCTTGCCGGGATGCGTCCACATCATTCCGTAGAGCGCGCGCAGTCCCGCGAAGCGTTGCCAGTCGTCGCCGGGCATGCGTCCGACGAGGCTGCCCTTGCCGTAGACCACCTCGTCGTGCGACAGCGGCAGGATGAAGTTCTCGTGGAACGCGTAGACCGACGAAAAGCGGATGTCGTCGCCGTGCCAGGCCCGGTAGAAGTGCGGCCGCTGCATGTAGCGCAGCGTGTCGTTCATCCAGCCCATGTTCCACTTCATGCCGAAGCCGAGGCCGCCCCATTCGACGGGACGCGAAACGGCGGGCCAGGCGGTGGACTCCTCCGCGATCATGTGCACGTCGGCAAAGTGGGCGTACACCGAGGTGTTCAGGTCCTGCAGGAAGCGCACCGCGTCGTGATTGCGGTTGTCGCCGTGCGGGCCCGGGATCCACTCGCCGGGCTTCCGCGCGAAGTCGAGATAGAGCATCGACGCGACCGCGTCCACGCGCAGCCCGTCGAAGTGATACTTCTCCAGCCAGAAGATCGCGTTGCTGATCAGGAAGTCGCGGACTTCGTAGCGGCCGTAGTTGAAGATGAGGCTGTTCCACTGCGGATGGAAGCCCTGGCGCGGGTCCGCGTGCTCGTAGAGCGCCGTGCCGTCGAAGCCGGCGAGCCCGTGCGGGTCGGCCGGGAAGTGCGATGCGACCCAGTCGAGGATCACGCCGATGCCGTGCTGGTGCAGCGTGTCCACGAGCACCATCAGGTCCTGCGGCGTTCCGTAGCGCGCGCTCGGCGCGAAGTAGCCCGTGCACTGGTAGCCCCACGAACCGTAGAACGGATGCTCGGCGATGGGCAGCAGTTCCACGTGCGTGAAGCCCATCGCCTCGCAGTGCGCAGCCAGGCGCGTGCCGAGGTCGCGGTAGTTCAGCAGCCGCCCGTCTTCCTCGCGCTGCCATGAGCCCAGGTGCACTTCGTAGATCGAGATCGGCGCGCGCTGCGACTGCCGCCGCCAGCGCGTGGCCATCCACTCGCGGTCGCCCCACGGGTGCGCGTCGTCGATGTTCCAGATGACCGAGGCCGTGCGCGGCGGCTCCTCGCAGCGAAACGCGTAAGGGTCGGCCTTGTCCATCCAGTGGCCGTGGGCGCTTTCGATGCGGTACTTGTAGCAGTCGCCGGGGCGTGCGTTCGCGACGCGGCCGCTGAAGCGTCCCGAGCCGTCGTCGATGCGCTCGAGCGGCTGGCCGTGCCAGTCGTTGAAGGTGCCGATCACGCACACGTTGCGCGCGTTGGGCGCCCAGACGGTGAAGTGCGTGCCGCCGTTCGCATCGGGGTGCGCGCCCATCACTTCGAACTGGCGATGGTGATGGCTGGGTGCGCGGCTGCGTGCCGGGGTTGAGCTCGCCCCCTCGCGGGCGCTTCCGTTTCCTGTCGTCTCCATCACCGACCGCTGCGGCATCCTGGCCTTCGTATGTTTTCCGAGCGAGCCATTGTTGTCGCCGGACAGTGCGGCGCGTGAAGGATGCGCTGACCATGGCGCGTAGGTCGCGGCCTACGCGCAGAGGGGACTCGTTCGCGCAGGACGGACGGCCCTTGCGCCGACGACGAGCAAAGCCGCTTCAGACGCCGAGGTACTGCTCGAGCAGAGCCGGGTTTTCGCGCAGCTCGCCGGACGTGCCGGCATAGGCGATCTCGCCCTTCACGAGGATCACGTTGCGATCCGTGACCTGGGTGACGTGTTTCCAGTTCTTGTCCACGATCACGCTGGAGATGCCACTGGCCCGGATGAGCTCGCAGATGCGCCAGATCTCGCGCGCGACGAGGGGGGCGAGACCTTCGGTCGCTTCGTCGAGGATGAGCAGGTCGGGGTTGGTCATCAGTGCGCGGCCGATGGTGAGCATCTGCTGCTCGCCGCCCGACAGTTGCTGGCCGCCGTGGCCCAGGCGTTCGCGCAATCGCGGGAAAGTGTCGAGCACGCGTTCGTAAGTCCAGTCGCACTGGCCCCGCGTGCCCGGCCGTGCGGCCATGACGAGGTTTTCCTTCACGCTCAGGTTGGCGAAGATGCCGCGGCCTTCGGGCACGTAGGCGATGCCCATCCGCGCGATTTCGTAAGGTGCGCGGCCTGTCGTGTCGCGGCCGGCGATGGCGATGCGGCCCGAGCGTGGCTTCACGAGGCCCACGAGCGTTTTCAGCAGCGTGCTCTTGCCCATGCCGTTGCGGCCCATGAGGCCGATCGTTTCGCCGCGGGCGACGGCGAAGTCGATGCCGCGCAGGATGTGGCTTGCGCCGTAGTAGGTGTGGAGGGCTCGCGCCTCGAGGAGGAGGTCAGGCATGGCGGCGGCACCGCTTGAAGACGCTGGATTCTCGCGTCCGCGGGAATGACGGGAAACGGGCGTGCGTCGCACGCTTCGTCATCCCAGCGCAAGCGGGGAGCCAGGGGCTCAAGACTCTTCTCCCAGATAGGCCGACTGCACGCCCGCATCCGCGCGCACTTCGTTCGGCACACCGCTTGCGATCACCTGGCCGTTCACCATCACCGTCAGATGATCCGCCAGCGCGAACACCGCATCCATGTCGTGTTCCACCAGCAGCATCGCGTGACCCCGCTTCAGTTTCAGCAGCAGCTCCACCATGCGCTCGGCTTCCGCCGCGCCCATCCCGGCGAGCGGCTCGTCGAGCAGCATCACACGCGGATCGGTCGCGAGCGTCATCGCGATCTCGAGCTGGCGCTGCTCGCCGTGGCTCACCGTGCCCGCGACGGCGTCGCGGCGCGACTGCAGCCCCGTGAGCTCCAGCGCGCGCTGCGCTCGCTCGTTCGTCTCGCGCACGGAAGAAGCAAGCGCCAGCCACCGCGCCGCATGCGGCGTGCGCGACTGCGCGGCGAGCCGCACGTTCTCCCAGACCGTGAAGGGCAGGAAGATGTTTGTCTTCTGGTAGCTGCGCCCGAGCCCCGCGCGCGAGAGCTTCTCCGGCTTCGAGCCGGTCACGTCGCGCCCTGCGAGCGTCACCTTGCCGGCCGTCGGCGCGACGTCGCCCGCGAGCAGATTGGCCAGCGTCGACTTGCCCGCCCCATTCGGCCCGATCACGGCGTGGATGCGATCCCGCCACAGATCGAGCGACACGTCGTTCACCGCCGCGAGCCCGCCGAAGCGCTTGGTCAGGTGCTTCGCCGAAAGGATCGCCTCATTCATCGCCGTCCATCATCGCTGTCCATCATCGCCGCCACTCTTGCGCAGGATGCGCTCCACGATGCCGAGAAGCCCCCGCGGCGCCACGACGACCACGGCCACCATGAAAAGGCCGATCCAGAGCTGCCAGTGCTTGCCCGCGTTGAACGCGCCGAGCTCGGGCAGCGCCTTGAACTGGTCGAGCAGCCACTCGAACGTGAAGGCGCCGAGGATCGCCCCCGCGAAATTGCCCATGCCGCCCAGGATCACCATCATGATCGCGTCGGCGCTCATGTGAAAGCCCATGAGCTCGGGATTCACGAATCCGGTCTGCGCGCCCCACAGATACCCCGCGAGCCCGGCGAGCGCGCCCGCGAGCGTGAACGCCGCGAGCTTGTACCCGAAAGTGCCGAAGCCCATCGCGCGCATGCGGTGCTCGTTCACGCGGATGCCCGCGAGCGCCCGCCCGAAGGGGCTGAAGAGCAGGCGCCTCAGGAACACGTAGACCGCGAGCAGCACGGCGAGCGTGAAGTAGTAGAAGACGACCTTGTTCTCGAGATCGAAGAAGCCCGCGTCCGGCTTGAAGTTGATGTAGACGCCGTCGGAGCCGCCCAGCACCTTGTTGTCGAAGAAGAGGTAGAACACCATCTGCGCGAACGCCATGGTGACCATGATGAAGTAGATGCCCTGCGTGCGCACGACGAAAAAGCCGATCACGAGCGCGGCGAGCGCCGATGCACCGACGGCGACGGGCAGCGTCCACCACAGGCTCACCGCCTCGCCTTGCGGCGTGAGGAAGGCGAGCGCATAGCCCGCGAGCCCGAAGTACGCGGCGTGGCCGAGCGAGACGAGCCCCGCGACGCCTTGCAGCAGGTCGAGGCTCATCGCGAAGATCGCGAGGATCATCATGCGAGCGACCATCTGCGCATAGAAGTCGGCCGCGAAGAAAGGCACGAGCGCGAGCGCGAGGAGCGCAAGCGCGAGCGCGATCTGCAAGCCGCGCGGGAGCGTTTCGAGGCGGGTCGTCGCGGCGTTCACTGCCTGAAGAGCCCTTGCGGCTTCCACAGCAGCACCGCCGCCATCAGCATGTAGACGAGCATGCCCGCGACCGAGGGCACGAGCACCTTGCCGAACGTGTCGACGGTGCCCACGAGGAGGGACGCGATGAGCGCGCCGCGCACCGAGCCGATGCCCCCGATCACGACCACCACGAAGCACATGATGAGCACCTGCGAGCCCATGTTGGGATACACGCTCGCGATGGGCGCGGCGATCATTCCGGCTAACATGGCGAGCGCGACGCCGAGCGCGAACACTGTCGCGTGGATGCGCTCGATGTCGACGCCGAGCGCTTCGGTCATTTGCCGGTTGAAGGCGCCCGCGCGGATCTTCATGCCCAGGCGCGTCTTCGAGATGAGGAGATAGAGGCCCGCCGCGAGCACGATGCACACGGCCGACATGAAGAGGCGATAGACGGGGTACGAGAGCGTGTCCGTGAGCGGAATCGAAGCGCCGAGCAGTTCGGGCACGTTCACGCCGTGCACGTCGTCGCCCCAGAGGATCGAGCGCAGTTCCTCGAAGACGTAGATGAGGCCGAACGTGAGCAGCACCTGGTCGAGGTGATCGCGATCATAGAAGTGGCGAAAGAGAAGGCGTTCCAGCGCGAGCCCGAACACGATCGAAAGCGCCGCGCCGCCGGCCATCGCGATGGCGAGACTTCCCGAGAGCGACGCGAGCCACCACGCGAGGTACGCCCCGAGCATGTAGAAGCTGCCGTGCGCGAGGTTCACGATGCCCATGATCCCGAAGACGAGCGTGAGGCCCGCGGCCAGCATGAACAGCAGCAGCCCGTACTGCACGCTGTTCAGGAGCTGGATCAGGAAGTTCGCGAGTGTCATCAGGCGTGCCGCCGCGAGAGCAGCAGCAGGCCGCCCAGCAACGCGAAGAGCCCGCCGCAGATGCGGTTGATCCAGCGCACCGCGCGCGCATCCTTCAGGCGCGGCGCGAGGCGCCCCACGCCGATGGCGCAGGCGAGCATCATGAGGAAGTCACCGACGACGAACGTGCCCGCGAGCAGCGCGAACTGCGGCGCGAGCGGCCGCGCGGGGTCGATGAACTGCGGGAAGAACGCGGCGAAGAAGATGAGCGCCTTCGGGTTGCTCGCGCCGACCAGCAAGCCCTGCACATAGAGCGAATGGCGCCGCGCCGGCGCATCGCCTTCGAGCCGGAAGCCGCCGCCGCTGCGAAACGTGCGCACGCCCAGCCAGATGAGGTATGCGGCGCCGATCACCTTGAGGGTGGTGAAGGCCGCCTCGGAGGCGGCGAGCACCGCGCCGAGCCCGAGCGCGGACAGCGCCATGGCGAGCGTGCTGGCGGTGAGCGCGCCCGTGACCGACGCCATCGCACGCGCCGTCCCGTGGTTGATGGCATTCGTCATGCACATCAACAGGGTCGGCCCGGGCGTGACGATGAGGAGCGTGACGGCGGCGAGGTAGAGGAGGTAGGTCGAGAGTGTCACTACGCCATTTTGCAGCCGGCGCCCGAATCGGCCAGCGCCTTCGCCGCGATGCCGATCACCTTGTTTTCCTTGTTCTCCACGCGGCGCAGGTAGATGTCCTGGATCGGGTTGTGGGACTTGCTCATGGTCCACTTGCCGCGCGGGCTGTCGATGGCCGCGGTTTCCATCGCCTTGTAGAGGGCCTGCCTGTTCGCGAAGTCGCCCTTCACGGCGGCCATGCCGAGCGCGAGCAGCAGGCCGCTGTCGTAGCCCTGCACCGCGTACACGTCGGGCTGCAGGCGGAAGGTCTTCGCGTAATCGAGCCGGAACTGCCTGTTCCTCGGCGTGTCGAGCGAGTCGCTGTAGTGCATCGTCGTCATGACGCCTTCGGCCGCCGGCCCGGCGGCATCGAGCACGCCTTCGGTGAGGAAGCCCGAGCCCCAGAGCTGAATCTTGTCCTTCAGGCCCGCGGCCGCGTAATCGCGCATGAATTTCGCCGCGGGCGGGCCCGCGAAGAAGCAGGCGACGGCGTCGGGCTTGAGCGAGGCGATCTCGGTGAGCAGCGCCTGGAATTCGACGTTGGGAAACGGCAGGCCGAGTTCCTTCACGATCGTGCCGCCCGCTTTCGTGTAGCTGTCCCTGAAGCCCTCGAAGGCTTCGTCGCCTGCCGCGTACTTCCACGTGATCCACGCCGCGCGCTTCAGGCCCTTGTCCATCATGGGCTTGCCGAGCGCGAGCGTCGGCTGCGAATTGGTGAAGGAGGTGCGGAACACGTTGGGCGCGCACAGCGCCCGAGTGGCCGCGTGCACGCCCGCGTTGGGGATGATGTTCAGCACGCCGGCTTCGCGCACGACCTTCTGGATACCCATCTGAACCCCGGAGTGGACGGTGCCGATCAGCACGTCGACCTTGTCGCGCTGCACGAGGCGGCTCGCGTTCTCGACGCCCTTGGAGGGTTCGGATTCGTCGTCCAGCTTGAACCAGTCGATCTCGCGGCCACCCAGCTTGCCGCCCTTTTCGTTCAGGGCCATGCGCACGCCGTTCTCGATTGCCACGCCGAGCGGCGCGTAGGCGCCGGTATAGGGCAGCATGAAGCCGACGCGGATGCGGCTCGATTGCGCGCGCGCGATCTGCGGCAGCAGCAAACCGGTGGAAGCGGCGCCGACGACGGCGGCCGAGCGAACCAGGACAACTCTTCGTGTGGTCATGAAATCTCCTTCGGGGCGCATTCTAGACGTGGGTCTTTCTATCCGAAGCGAGGGCCCTGCGCCATCGGGTCTTCGCCGGGATCGGGCGCGGCGCCACATGAGACGTTGGTATGGAGGGTTGCGTCGCGGGCGCCGATAGACTCCGCGACCGTCGAGACTCGATCCACAAGGAGACCCTCCATGAATTCCGATTCGCAGCCCCTTGGACGTACGTTCTCCCACCGGTTCGAGCCATGGCAACTCGGGCAGGCGCGAGCACCGCAACCGCAAGTCCCGCAGTCGCAAGTCCCGCGATCGCAAGCTCCGGATGCGCAAGCCGTCCGCCCCGATCCGCCCCGGGCGATGGCCGTCGATCCCGCGCGAGCCGAGGCGGCCGACCGCAGCGTCCGGCGCAAATTGACGGCCGACTTTCCCCAGCTGCGCCACGAGGCGATCATCATGGTCGACCCGAAGGTTCTCGACCGGTTCTCGGTCATGGACGCCGAGACGGTCGGCCGTCCCGTCGGCATCGGCCCGGGACAGGCGCTGACGCTTTCGGGAGTCGGCGCGGACTATGCCCTGTGCGCGATCGGCCGCACGGAGCGGGGGACGACCCTCGCCGCCGCGAAGCGCATTTCGTTCAATCGGGACTCCGAGAGCGACCACGCCGGCACGGCGAATTCGTGCGTGGAAGGCATGGTCGAGGCAATGCTCGGGGCCGGGGCCAGGGACGTGAGCCTCTTCGTCGTTGGGGGACGGTTTTCCCGGGACCCGGGCAGCGATCCGCGGCCGGATTGCGGCTGCGGCACTTCGATCGCCGAAGCGCGGTTCCTGGTGGAGGCTGCGATCGCCGCGGGCACGCGCAATTCCGCCTGCCGGTTCCAGTGCGGGCGCATCGGCGTCGCGCAGGAAAGGGGCGAAGGCACGGCCGTGGCGCAGGAGGGCGAACGCTCGGAGTCGGTCACGGTCGCCGTCACCGAACATGGCGTGTTCTATGTGCCCGCCCTGGCCGGTCCGCAACCGCGAGTTCATGGCCGGCGGTGCGCCCGGCCCGTGTCCGCGCTCACGCTGTTTCCGCATTTCTGCTAGAGACCGGGCGGCGCGAAGCACCGGCACGCCCGGGACATCGGGATGGATGCGCCGCGGCGCGCGTGGCCGGACCCGCGCCGCATCAGCCCTTGTCGATCGCGTCCTGGGTGCTCGGGCCGGGCGAGTTCTCCAGCGCCCGCAGCTTGAACCGCTGGATCTTGCCCGTCGCCGTCTTCGGCAATTCAGGCACGAACTCGATCCAGCGCGGGTACTTGTAGGGAGCCAGCTTCGTCTTCACGTGCTCCTGCAGGACTTCCGCCGCGACCTGCTGCCCCGCCTTGAGTACCACGTAAGCCTTGGGCTTGGTGAGGCCTTCGCTGTCGTTCACGCCGATCACCGCGGCTTCGAGCACGGCGGCGTGCGTCATGAGGCACGCCTCCACCTCGAACGGCGACACGTAGATGCCGCCCACCTTCAGCATGTCGTCCGTGCGCCCGCCGTAGGTGTAGAAGCCGTCGGCGTCGCGCGTGTACTTGTCGCCGCTTTTCGTCCACTCGCCCGCGAAGGTCGACTTCGTCTTCGCGCGGTTGTTCCAGTACATGAGGGCCGCGCTCGGTCCCCTGATCTGCAGCTCGCCGATCTCGCCGTCCGCGCATTCGCGCCCGTCGTCGCCGACGATGCGCAGCTCGTAGCCGGGCACGGGCCGCCCCGTGGTGCCGTAGCGGACTTCGCCCGGCCGGTTCGACAGGAAGATGTGCAGCATCTCGGTGGAGCCGATGCCGTCGAGGATCTCGCAGCCGTATTCGGCCGTCCACCGCTTGCCGATCTCCGCGGGCAGCGCCTCGCCGGCACTCGCGCAGACGCGCAAGGCGACCTCGTCCCGCTTCGGCCGGTTCGCATCGGCGAGCAGGGCCGCGAAGAGCGTGGGCACGCCGCAGAAGATCGTGGGCTGGAATCGCTTCAGCACGCCGAACACGTCGCCGGGCGTGGGGCGCGTCGGCAACAGCACGGTGGTCGCGCCCACGCTCATCGGGAACGTGAGCGCGTTGCCGAGGCCGTAGGCGAAGAACAGCTTCGCGGCGGAGTAGACGACGTCGTCCTCGCGGATGCCGAGGATCGGCTTCGCATACAGTTCCGCCGTCTGGATGAGATGGCTTTGCAGATGCACCGTGCCCTTGGGCGTGCCGGTGGAGCCGCTGGAATAGAGCCAGAAGCACACGTCGTCGCAGCACGTGGCCGCGACCGCATGTTCGCCCGTGCCCGAACCGATGAGTGCGGCGACGCTGTGCTCGCCTTCCTCTCCCGCGACGAACATCTCGCGCAGCGAGGAGATACTGCCGGCCAGCGGCTCGAATGCCGCCACGAGGGGCTTGGACACGAACACCGCCCGCGCTCGCGAATCGCGCAGCATGAATTCGAAATCCTTCGTCGTGAGCAGCGTGTTGGCCGCGATCGGCACGACGCCCGCGAGGATGCATCCGAGGAACACGACCGGCCATTCGAGCGTGTCGAGCATCGCGATCATCACGCGCGACTCGGGCGCGAAGCCGCGGGCGCGCAACGCGTTCGCGAAGCGGTGCGCCTGCTCGGTGAGCTCGCCGTAGGTGAGTTGCGCGCCGCTTGCGGCATCGACGTAGGCGACTTTGTCCGCGCGCGCGGCGTTGCGCTGAAGGAGGTCGTGCGCCGCGTTGTAGTCGCGCGGAATGTCCACGCTCGGTGCGCTCTTGCTGGTGTCCGTGCGGCTCGGGTGCATGCGAGCTCCTTCGTTCGCGTTGTTCAGGCCGTGACCCGCATGGCCGCGAGCGCCTGCGGCAGCCACTCCCGGCACCAGGCGGTGCCGAGTTCCTCCGGCATGGTCCCCTCGCTCGCATCGTGGATGAAGAGCTCGCCGATGCGCCGCGCGCCCAGCCCCTGCAGGCGCTCGTCGAACTTGCGCCCGCCGAAGGCGAAGGTCTGCGCGTAGGTGCGGTCGCCGAGCGCGATCACGCCGTAGCGCACCGCGCCCAGATACTTCGGTTGCAGCTCGAGCGAATCGTAGAGATTGCGCGCGTTGTCCGGCACGTCGCCCGAGCCATAGGTCGACGTGCAGATGAGATATAGCGCATCCTCATCGAACACGCCGATGTCGAGGCCATCCATCATCGCGATCTCGATCTCGTCCACGAGATCCGCGCAATCCATCTGAATCGCCTGAGCGACGTACTCGGCCGTGTTGGTCATCGTGCCGACGAGAATCTTGAGCTTCATGAATGCAGTAAAGTGCTTGACGATGTCACTGAAGGCAGTATACTGCAATCTTGATCCAGCGCAAGACTTTCGCGGAGAAATCCTGATCCCATGCAATCGATGACCGAGAAGGAATCGAAGGCGACCCTCGCCGAACTCGGCGCCCGGGTGCGCGCCTGGCGAGCGCGGCGCGGCATGACGCGCAAGCAGCTCGCCGCCGATTCGGGGCTGTCCGAACGCTTCCTCGCCGATGTCGAAAGCGGCAGGGGCAACGTCTCCATCAATTCGCTCGAAGGTGCGGCGCGCGCCCTCAACCTCAGTCTGCTCGACTTGCTGCAGGATGCGCCCCGGCCCGCGCTCGCACGCGCGCAGGGGCTGCTCGCGCGCCTGGACGATGCGCAGCTCGATCGGGCCTGCAGCCTGCTCGCGTCCACTTTCGGGCTGGCGGACGCGCAGGGGCGCGAGCGCCGCATCGCGCTCATCGGCCTGCGCGGCGCGGGCAAGACGACGCTCGGCGCGCAGCTCGCGGCGCAGCGTGGCGTGGCTTTCGTCGAGCTCGACCGCGAGATCGAACGCGAAGCCGGCACGAGCATGAACGAAATCCTGCTGCTGCACGGGCAGTCGGGCTATCGCCGCTACGAGCGCCGCGCGCTGCTTCGCATCGCGGATCAGCACGCGCAAGGCGTGGTGATGACCACGGGCGGCAGCATCGTGAGCGAGCGCGAAACCTTCGACCTGCTGCAAAGCCATTTCTACTGCGTGTGGGTGAAGGCCAATCCCGAGGAGCACATGAGCCGCGTCGTCGCGCAGGGCGACATGCGGCCCTTCGATACGACGCGCGGAGCGACCGCGGAAGCGCTGGACGACATCAAGCGCATCCTCGCGAGCCGCGAAGCGCTCTACGCGCGCGCGGATGCGGTGATCGACACCGCCGCGCGCTCGGTGAAACAGTCCCTGAAAGACCTGCAGCGGGCCGTGCCCGCTTTCGAAACCATCAAGGAAGCCGCATGAATGCGATGACGGAGCCGCTATTGTTCACGCGGACGATCGCGGGGGAGGCGCGCGAGCTCGTGAGCTTCGCGACGCACCCCTCGCGCTACCGCCACTGGAAACTCGACGTGCAGGGCGACGTCGCCCGGCTCACGCTCGACATCGACGAGGACGGCGGCCTGAAGCCGGGCTACAAGCTCAAGCTGAACAGCTACGACCTGGGCGTGGACATCGAACTCCACGACGCGTTGAACCGCATCCGCTTCGAGCATCCGGCCGTGAAGGTGGTCGTCTTCGAAAGCGCGAAGGATCGCATCTGGTGCTCCGGCGCGAACATCTACATGCTCGGGCTTTCCACGCACGCATGGAAGGTGAACTTCTGCAAGTTCACCAACGAGACGCGCAACGGCCTGGAGGATTCGTCGCGGCACGAAGGGCTGAAGTCGCTCGCCGCGGTGACGGGAGCCTGCGCGGGCGGCGGCTACGAACTCGCGCTCGCGTGCGACCGCATCGCGATGGTCGATGACCGCTCCTCCACGGTGTCCCTGCCGGAGGTGCCGCTTCTGGGCGTGCTGCCCGGCACGGGCGGGCTCACGCGAGTCACCGACAAGCGCAAGGTCCGCCGCGACCTGGCGGACATCTTCTGCACGACGAGCGAAGGCGTGCGGGCGGATCGCGCGAAGGCGTGGAAGCTGATCGATTCGCATGCCAAGCCGCAGCAGTTCGCGCAACTCGTGGAAACCGAAGCGTCCGCGCTGAAGGCCCTGTCGACGCGTGCGGGCCCCGTTCGCGGCATCGAGCTTGCGCCCGTGCGGCTGGACATCGACGAAGAGGGCTACCACTACGAGACGGTGGACGTGCGGATCGACCGCGTCGCGCGCGTCGCCACCTTCACGATGAGCGCCCCGAAATCGGCCGTCGAGGCCACGCCGGAGGCGATCGTCGAAGCCGGCGTGAACTGGTGGCCGCTGCAGTTCGCGCGCGAACTGGACGACGCGATCCTCAACCTGCGCACGAACGAGCTCGAGATCGGCACCTGGGTGATCCGCACGCAAGGCGATGCGCGGTGCGTGCTGCAGGCCGATGCCGTGCTCGAAGCGCACAAGGACCACTGGCTCGTGCGCGAGACGATCGGCCTCACGCGCCGCGCGCTCGCGCGGCTGGACGTGACGAGCCGTTCGCTGATCGCGCTCGTGGACGAGGGCTCGTGCTTCGCCGGCACGTTCTACGAACTCGCGCTCGCGTGCGACCGCATCTACATGCTGGACCTGCCGGATGTACCCGATGACGCACCCGATGCCGCACCCGCGCTGCAACTGAGCGCGGCCAACTTCGGCCGCTATCCCGAGGTGAACGGGCTCACGCGCCTGCAGACGCGCTTCAACGAAGACGCCGGCACGATCGCGCGGCTGCGGGCGCTGGGCGACGCGAAGCTCGCAGCCGGCGAAGCGCTGGCACTCGGGCTCGTCACGCTCGCGCCCGACGACATCGACTGGCCCGATGAGATTCGCCTGATGCTGGAAGAGCGCGCCTCGCTCTCGCCCGATGCGTTGACCGGCATGGAAGCGTCGCTGCGTTTCCCCGGCCGGGAGACGATGGAGACGCGCGTCTTCGGGCGCCTTTCGGCGTGGCAGAACTGGATTTTCATCCGCCCCAATGCCGTGGGCGAAGAGGGTGCCCTGAAGCTGTTCGGCACCGGCAGGAAAGCGAAATTCGACTGGAAGAGAGTGTGACCGTGACTGCCATCGACCTGCAAGCCAAGATCCCCAACAACGTCCAGCTCGCGGACAACCGCCAGCTGCAGCGCGCGCTCGAACACTGGCAGCCCGCGTTCCTCGAGTGGTGGGACGAGATGGGCCCGAGCGACTTCCGGGCCAACGACGTTTATCTGCGCACCGCGGTGGGCGTGGACGCGCAGGGCTGGGCGCAATACGGCTACACGGCCATGCCCGACTATCGCTGGGGCATCTTCCTCGCCGACCGGCAGGCCGACCGCAAGATCGGCTTCGGCGACTTCATGGGCCAGGACGCGTGGCAGGAAGTGCCGGGCGAATTCCGCTCCACGTTCCGCCGACTCATCGTCACGCAAGGCGACACCGAGCCGGCTTCTGTGGAACAGCAGCGCATGCTGGGCCACACGGCGCCTTCGCTCTACGACCTGCGCAACCTCTTCCAGGTGAACGTGGAAGAAGGCCGCCACCTGTGGGCGATGGTGTACCTGCTGCACGCCTACTTCGGCCGCGACGGCCGCGAGGAGGCGGAGGAACTGCTCGAACGCCACAGCGGCGACCCGGACAAGCCGCGCATCCTCGGCACCTTCAACGAGCCGATGGACAACTGGCTGTCGTTTTTCATGTTCACGTACTTCACCGACCGCGACGGCAAGTTCCAGCTGAAGTCGCTGGCCGAAAGCGCGTTCGATCCGCTGTCGCGCAGCTGCCAGTTCATGCTGACCGAAGAGGCGCACCACATGTTCGTGGGGGAGACGGGTGTCGGCCGCGTGATCCGGCGCTCGCTGGAAGTGATGAAGGAACTGGACACCGACGACTGGAAGAAGGTGCGCGAGCACGGCGCGATCGACCTGCCGACGATCCAGCGGTTCCTCAACTACTGGTTCACGAGTTCGCTGGACCTGTTCGGCTCGGAGTCGTCGTCCAACGCGGCGAACTACTTCAGCAACGGCATCAAGGGCCGCCCCGACGAGGCGCGCTTCGCCGACCACGTGGAAGCCGGCACGTCGATGACGATTCAGGTGCCCGACGGCCAGGGCGGCGTGCGCGAGGAATCGATCGCCGTGCGCAACGGCATCAACGAGATCACGCGGCTCGAGTACGCGAAGGACTGCGCGATCGGCGTGGCGCGCTGGAACATGACGATCAGGCGCGCGGGCGTTCCTTTCGAGATGAAGCTGCCTTCCACGCGCTTTCGCCGGCAGGTGGGCGCGTGGGCGGGCCTGCATACCGATCCCGAAGGAAGGCCGATCGGCGAAGCCGAGTTCGAGGCGCGCAGGAACGAGTGGCTGCCGAGCGCGGAGGACATCGCGTTCGTGAAGAGCCTCATGAGGCCGGTGACCGAGCCCGGAAAGATCGCGGGCTGGATCGCGCCGCCGGACCGCGGCATCAACGCGCAGCCGGTCGACTACGAATACGTTCGGCTCTGACGCGCGCTCCTACGCCGCGGGCCAATGCGTCGCGGCTGGTGCATCGTGCGCTATTGCGTCGCAGGCTCCGCGGCGCTCGCGTCGTCGGCCGGCGGCGTGGACATCTCTCGCATCTGGCGAACGAGATCTTCTTCCGACACCGCCGGTTTCGCTGCCGATGCTTCGCGCGGGGCTTCGTCGAGCCAGTGCACGGCGCGCGGCGAGACGAACACCATCGCCATCACCACGAGCAGTGCCATGACGTAAGGCGCGAGCGCGGGAGCGAGTTCACGCATGCGCGCCGGCGGGAGGCCCGATTGCGCACGGGCCATCAACACGGCATATCCCATCGGCGGCAGCAGGAAGCCCGCCTGCAGCACGAGCAGCAGCAGCACGGAGACCTGCTGCGCATCGGCCAGCTGCATCACCAGCAGCGGCGCGACGATGGGAACGATCACGAAGATCATCTCGAATGCATCGAGCACCCATCCGCATACGGCCGTCGCGGCCAGGACCAGCAGAGCAGTCGCAGTCGCGGAGAGCGGAGACGAAAGCACCGCCTCGGCGATCCATCGGTCGGTGCCGAAGAGGCGGAAGACGAGGCTGAAGGTGGTGGCCCCCGCGAGCAGCGCGAAGAGGGCGCCGCTCAGATCGAGCGTGTCCATCAGCACGGCCGACCATTGTGCGCGATCGAGCGCGCGGGTGACCGCGGTGTGGATCGCGAGCAGGCAGCCGCCGGTGGCCGCCGCTTCGACGGCGAAGAGGTGCCCCGTGAACACGCCCGCGAGCAGAACGAGGATCGCCAGCGCCGTCACGCCTGCGGTGAGCCATGCCTTCGCGCTCACCGGACTTGCGCGCGTCATGGCGCCGCGCCTGCCCTGCGCCCAGGCCACGACGGACCACAGGACGAGCATGGAAAGCGCCGGCACGAGCGCTGCGCGCAGCACGTCCTGAGTGTTCACGATGCGCTGCGACCCGAGCGTGTAGCCGGGGAGATTGCTCGCTTCCGTGTGCGCCCGCATCATCGCGTCGCCGAGCAGGATCAGCACGAGAGACGGCGGGACGACCAGGCCGACCGTCGCGCCGGCGCTCACGAGCGCAAGTGCCTTCGCGGACGCGAGCCCCTTCAGGCGCGGCGCCACGAGACGCGCGAGGAGCGCCGAGCTCGAGGCGACGGAGCCGTTCATGGGCGCGACGAGCGCGCCCACGGCGAGCCCGGCGAGCGACGGCGCGGCGCGCGTGATGCGCAGCGCGCGGGCCGCGCAATCGAAGAGCGCATCGCCGATGGCCGTGCGCTGCAGCAGCACGCCGATGAACACGTACAGCGGCATCGCCTGCAGCAGGTCGTGGTCCAGGAGGTTGATCAGGCGCGTCGGCAAGGCCGAGAGCACCGGCGCATCGAACGCGCCGAGCGCGAGGCCGAAAGCCGCGAAGGCGCTCGCCACCGCGATCAGCAGCGCCCATACGGGAAGGCCCGTGACGACGGTGGCCGTCCCGAGGACGAGCAGCATCCAGAGGCCGGCGCTACGCATGGGGCGGCGCTCGTCGCGGCGCCGCGAGGCCCTCCAGCAGGACGAGGACGGCGAGCAGCCAGAGCGCGAGCCGCACGATGAAGTAGCCCGGGTTGAACGTCTCGGGAAAATGCTCCAGCTGCGAGACGGACTGGATCACGGTGGGAAACGAACTCCACACGACGAAGGCGGCCCAGGGCGCGGTGCAGGCAAGGAGAATCCAGGCGCGGATTCGTCCGGGCGGATGCGATGCGCGGCTCACGGCCAGATGGCTTCCGGCCCGGCTGGCGGCCGTCACGGCGCAGGCCATGTAGAGGGCGAACAGCACCTGGGCCGCGTCGTTGGCCTGGCGGGAGCCCCATTGGACGACGTCCCGAAGCGGCCACTGCGCGAAGAGCAGCACGGCGAGCGGCAACACGAGCAGCGAGGCGAGGCGCATCATCCGTTCGGACATGGCCGCGAGTGTACGGTTGCCGAGGGCCGTCCCCCGCGTAGAATCGGCGGCGTCGGAGCGTAGCGCAGTCTGGTAGCGCATCTGCTTTGGGAGCAGAGGGTCGGAGGTTCGAATCCTCTCGCTCCGACCAAGGTCATCTTCCCCGAGGAAGCTGTCTGCCCGTAGCTCAGCTGGATAGAGCAACAGCCTTCTAAGCTGTGGGTCGGGGGTTCGAGCCCCTCCGGGCAGGCCAGAGACATCACGCCCCGTGGGCGACTCGAGAGCAGCAGCGAGGCGCGAGCCGCGAAGCAATCGCGGCGTGCGACGCGCCGCGGCCATGCATTCGTGAAGTATTGCCGCGCGCCCCCGCCGATTCGGTGGGCCCGTTTGACACCCAATCCACGAGGACCTACTCTGCGCCCTGCAACGATAGCGGATCGATATCTTGCGGCAGTACCGGCACGGTCCGATGACTACGGAGAATTTGATGTCGCTGAAAGCCATGCAGGACTTCATGAATATGGTGGCGGACACCGAAGCGCTGCACGCAAAGGCCGTCGATGCCTGGGCCCGCGGGGGCATGGATGCCGTGCTGGCCCTGGGCAAGGAACACGGGTACGAATTCACGCCCGAGGAAGTGATCGCGGTGCGCGATGCCCCCAAGCCCGGCGCGAGTCCCGCTCTCGTGGCCCTGGGGGACAAGCTCAATGGCGCGATGCTTGCGCGGCAGAACGCCGAGCTCACGGACGATGAGCTCGAAGCTGTCTCCGGCGGTTCCTGCATCGGGCCGCAGCCTGCGCCGACAGGTCCGCTGAAAGGCACTTGAAGCAATCGGCCGTCGATGCGCATGCATCGCGGCCAGGTCGTCGACGCGTTTCGATCTTGCATAGCCAGTTGAGCGCGATGTTCCGCATCGCGCCGCTGACCGCCGGCTTCCTGGGGCGCGCGGCCGGCGAATTCGAATCCTTCACCTATCCACGTCTGCGTCCGCTGCTGGCCCGCGCCGGGCAGAGCACGAGCGCTGCCGGATGCATTGCCGTCGGCGTGTGGATGGGTGAGCAGCCGGCGGGTCTTGCCTTGTATTCGGAGCCATGGGCCTTGCCGCCGGAGGGCGCCGCTGCAGCAAGTCTTCCGCCAGGCATCGATTCGGCCGATGCCGCGGACAGCGCTCGGTCGCCCGAGGCAACCCCACCGAAGGACAGGCGCAGGTTGCTCTCGGTGATGGTGCACCCGCTGGCGCGCCGAAGCGGCCTCGGGATGCGTCTGCTCGCGTCGGGCGAAGCGCTGGCTCGCGAGAGCGGCACACGCAGGCTCGTGGCGGTGCATTCCAGCCGCATGCAGGCGCGGCAGGCTTTCGAGCGGCTGCTCGCCGTCTGCGGGTGGAGGCCGCCGCAAGAACTCGAGTTTCGCCTGGCCGGCCGCGCTGCATGGGCCGAGCGGGCGAAGCACGACTGGGCAGGCTTCCTGCAACGGCTCGCGGATCGCGGCTTCGGCACGACGAGCTGGAGGGACATGGACGATGCCGAGTGGGCGAAGGCCAGGCGCGTCGCGCATGAGCTGCCCGAGGCCGATCGCGCGTTCGATCCTTTCTCGCGGAACATCGGGGTGACGCCGCTTGCGGACCTGTCGATCGTGTTGCGGCGCGAAGAACGCATCGTCGGCTGGATCGTCGGCTCGCGCGGCGCGCTCGCGGACTCCTTCCACTACAGCCAGGGCTACGCGCTGCCCGAAGTGCGGCGCCTGGGCTGGCTCGCGGCGGGCGCGCGCGACGTCTGCGAGCGCCAGGCTAAGCTGCACGGCGCCGCGAGCCTGAGCGTTTTCGAAACGTCGCAAGGCAACACGGCGATGCGGCGCTTCATGGAACGCCAGCTCGAGCCCTACAGCGAATGGACGGACTCCCGCTACGTGAGCGAAAAAGAGCTTCAGCCCTGAAGCAGCCACGCGAGGACCGCGGCCGACAGCGCCAGCGCGATACCGAGCGCCGGCAGCCCCGCGCGCCGAGGCGCGAGCATCTCCGGCGTGTCGGCCTGAACGGGCTGCGAATACCGCAGGACCGCCGCGCGGCGGAAAATGCCGATCCTTGCCTCGCCGTCCTCGGCGCTTTCGCCGCGTTCGCCGCGTTTGCCGCGTTCGCCATCCTCGCCATCTTCGCCATCCGAGCGGTGCGTCGTCATGCATGGCCCTCCTGCCGCTGCGACCGCAGCATCTCGAGCAGCCGCGGCTCGCCGCGCAGCCGCGAAGGCGGGCCGTCCCACGCCACGCGTCCGCGCTCCATCACCAGCACGCGGTCCATCAGCATCAGCGCCGACTCGCGATGCGTCACCAGCACGCAGGCAATGCCCAGCCGCCGCAGACGCTCGATCAGTTCGGCTTGCATCGCATCGGCGATCGCGTTCGTCGCTTCGTCCAGCACCAGGAGCCGGGGCTTGCGCAGCAGCGCGCGCGCGATGTGCAGGCGCTGCTCCTGCCCGTGGGAAAGCTTGCCGCTTTCCACGATCGTCTGCAGTCCCATCGGCATGCGTGCCACGTCGTCGTCGAGCAGCACCGTTCGCAATGCCTCGCGTGCTTCGTCGAGGGTGTGCAGGGATTGGCCCATGAGATGGTGCCGCAGCGTGCTCGAAAAGAGCATCGCCTCATCCTGCGTGACGATCGCCATGCCTTCGCGCCACGCGACCCATGCGGCTTCGTCCAGGGGCCGCTGCCCCCACAGCACGGTCCCTTCCTGCGGAGACTCGAATCCCGCGAGCACGCGCACAAGCGTCGACTTTCCCGAGCCCGAGGGTCCCGTCACGCCGACGAACTCGCCCGCCGCGATCTCGAGCGACACGTCCTGCAAGACGGTGAATCGCGTGCCGGGGTAGGTGAATCGCACGCGCCGAAGCGTGAGTGCGTCGGCTGTCGCATGCGGCGCGCGGGACGGCGCCGGCTCCAGCGGCAAGGTCGTGAGCGCATCGCTGGACGCGGCCAGCTGCCGGACTGCGGCGGCGCGCGCTGCCGCGGCACCGACGCCCGACGCGGCTTGCAAAAGCGGCCACATGGCCAGCAGCGCCGCCGCCTGTTGCCAGGGCGTCAGCGCCGCCATCCAGGGTTGCGCGACGGCCCAGGCAGCGACGGCGAGCCAGGGAAGCGCCTCGCACAACCATGCCGTGCGCGCCTCGATCGCATGCATCGATCGGGCCTTGGACGTGTCGTCCGCAAGACGCGTCATCCAGTGGGCGAGGGCGCGCTCCATCGCGCCGAGCATGCGCAGGCGCGCGATGCCGCCGAGCACGTCGTACAGCAAGCGCTGCGTGACGAGCGTCCGGCGGCGATGCGCGTGCGCCGCGGCACCGGCCGCGCGTGCCAGCAGCGGCGGCGCCACCGCGCAAGCCGCGGCCGCGAGCGCGGCGAACAAGGCCACGCGGACATCCATCCATGCGAGCAACGCGAGCGCGCAGAGCGACGTGGATGCGTCGAACGTCTGCCGCAGCGGCGCGCCCAGCAGGCGGTCCAGCCATCGCGGCAAGGCGTCCTGACCGAGGACGAAGTCGCTCGTGTCCATCCGTCGCACGACCTGCGTCGGCAGTCGCGCCATCCATTGCGCGAAGTCCGCCAGAGTCGAAAGGCGAATGCTTCCCGCGGCACGCTGCAATGCGACCGAGCGGCTGAAATCGATCAGCGCGGCCGACGCGGCGAGGAGCCCGAGCACGCCCGCGAGCTGCCATGCGCTTCGCGCGCTCGCGTCGCGCACGAGTGCCGGCAGCGAGAGCGCGAGCACCGGCAGTGCCATCGCGCTCACCGCGACGAGCAGGCTCGTGAAGCCGACATAAGCGAACGCCGGCGCGCTTTGGATCACCTTGCCCGTCAGCACGCTCGCGGCACTGCGATCGCGCGGTTCGGACGCCGCGAAGAAGCGGTAGGCCGTGGGCAGCAAGTCCGCGTGGGACACCGTGTCGAGCGCCTCGCCGGTCGATCCGTCCACGAAGCGCGGATGCGCCGCACTGTCACGCACGAGCACGGGCGCCGCGCTGCCGGTGCGCAGGGCGAGGAGCCATCCCGCATTGCGTTCCCACGAGCTTGGCACGGTGAAGCGGACCTCGCGCGCGACGAGGCCGCAGCGTCGTGCAAGGAGATCGAAGTCCGATGCGTCGGCGTCTTCCGGGTGAGAAGGAAGCTCCTCGAAAGGCCCGCCGAGCAGGGTCGCGATGCGCCGCAAACTTGCCGCAAGGGCTTGCGGGTCGGCCGATTGCCACGGTGACTCGGGTGGCGAGACCGCCGGCAGTCCTCCCGTCGGCGGCTGCAGGGATGGCGCGCCAGCGGGTGCTACCGCGACCTGCGCGTCCCAGGTGCGCAAGCCACCGCCCGCCACGTACAGCACACGATCGCACGCGGCCAGGGTGCTCGCGCGATGGCTCACCACGATCAGCGCGCAGCCGCGGCGGCGCAGGCTCGCGCGTATCCGCGCCTCGAGCGCGGGGTCGAGCGCGTCCAGGGCCTCATCGAGGATCAGCACGCGAGGCTCGCGCAGCAGCGCTCGCGCGATCTCCATGCGCTGGCGCTGCCCAGCGCTGAAGTTGCGACCGCGCACGGCCACTTCGGCGTCGAGTCCGCCGGGGCGTTGCGCGAGCACGTCGTCCAGCCCCGCATCGGCCACCGCGCGAGCCAGGCGGTCCGCGGACACACCGGGCGTCCACAGGCACAGGTTCTCGCGCACGGTGCCTTCGAAGAAGAACGAAGCGCGATCTACCCAGGCCACAGGCATGCCCCTGTCTTCTTCCTCTTGCAGGCGGTGCACTTGACCGCTGAATGGCTCGTGGTGCCCGGCCAGCAGCGCGGCCAGCGTGGACTTGCCGCCGCCCGAAGGTCCGGTGAGCCCGAGCTGCTCGCTGTCATGGAGTGCGAGATCGATGTCCCGCAGCAGGGGCGGGCGCCTTGCGCTGTACCCGAAGCTCAGGTGCTCCGCCCGCAGCACCTGCTTGCCGGGCAACGCGCGAACGGCGTGCGCCGAAGAATCTTTCGCATCCGGCGGACATGCCAGAACGTCGTCCAGCGGCATCAGCAGGCGCTGCAGCCGACGCCACGCACCGAGCAGCGGCGCGAGACTTCGCAAAGGCGCGACGACGAGTAGCCCGAGCGCGATCCAGCCCACGAGATGCCGCGCGGGCGCCGCGCCCGCGGCGACGGCGTGCCCGCCTGTGACCAGCACGCCACCCAGCGCCGCGAGCGCCGCGGCCACGGCGAGTGCATGGAGCAAGGCATCGTGCTCACCGCCGCGCTGGCGCAGGTCTTCCGCTTCCGCGCTGCGAGAGAGGCGTGCGCGAACGAAGGACAGCGCCGCGCCCGCGAGCTTGGCGTGCTCCAGGTCGTCCACGCTCGCGAGGACGTTCGGCGCGCCGGTGCGCTCGTGTGCGCCATGGACCCACCTCGCGTCCGCGCGCATCCGGTCCACGATCAGCGTGGCCGCCACGCACAGCGCGACCGGCACGGCCGCAGCGACCGCCACGGGCGCATGAAGCCACCCGAGGCATGCGAGCGCCAGGGCCGCCGCGATCCAGCGCCATGACGCGCTCAGCAGATCCTCGACGATGCATTCGGCCACCGCCTCGGGCGCACCCAGCGTCCCATGCAGGACCGAAGCGGGGCGGTAGTCGAAGAACCGTGCCGGCAAGGCGAGGAAGTGCCGCACCATGCGCTGCGTCTGCCGCAGCACGAGCCTTGCTCGAAACTCGTTCAGCTGCCTTGCCTGCGCCGCGAGGGCCGCGGCGGCAAGGAGGGCGCACGCCGCCAGGACAAGCGTCGAGCCTTCGACGAGGCACGCCGCGGCGGTCGTCATCAGCGTGGCACCGGCGAAGGCGCACGCAGCGCCGATGAGGAGCGGCTGCCGCTCGTCACGATCCATGCGGGCCCACAGCGCCGCGCCCGGCGAGGCGGGAGACGGCCGCGTGCGAAAGTCCGGACCGGGCTCGAACGTGAGGACGACGCCGGTGAAGTCCTCGGCGAACTTCTCCCTCGGCATCGCGCGGCGACCGCAGGCCGGATCGTTCAGCAGGACGGCGTCGGCCGAGAAACCTTCCACCACCGCGAAGTGGATGAAGCGAAGATGGACGAGAAAGGGCCGCGGCAGGTCGTCGATCCGTGTCGACGCGCGGCTGTAGGCTTTGCACGCGAGCCCGTGGCTGCGCGCCGCGCGCGCGATGTCGGCCGCGTTCACGCAATCGCGCGAAACGCCGGTGTCGGCGCGCAGCGTCTCCATGCTCACGTGCCGCCCGTGGTGGGCGAGGATCATCGCGAGCGCCGCGACGCCGCACTCGGTCGTCTGGTATTGCAGCCGCGTCGGCACGCGCACGTCGCGCGGCGGCAGGCCGAGCGAGGCGAGGAGCTGGTTCAGCACCGCGAAGCCTCGGCGAACCGTCACACGAGCTGCCGCCTCGCCAGGTCCTGGAAGAGGCCCGGCTGCCCGATCAGCTGCCCATAGTTGCCGCTTTGCACGATGCGCCCGGCGTCCATCACGACGATGAGGTCCGCGCTCATGATGGTCGTGAGCCGGTGCGCGATCACGACACGCGTCGCGCGCAGCTCGTTCAGGCTGCGCGTGACGATTTCCTGCGTCGGGTTGTCCAGCGCGCTCGTGGCTTCGTCGAAGAGGAGGATGCGCGGCCGCTGCACGATCGCGCGCGCGATCAGGATGCGCTGGCGCTGCCCGCCCGACAGCGTTGTGCCGCTTTCGGAGATGACGGTGTGCATGCCCATCGGCATCGCGCGGATGTCGTCCTCGAGACCGCAGAAGCGCGCCGCGGCCCAGGCATCGTCGATGCCCAGCTGCGTGGTGCCCACGATGTTGCTGAAGATGTCGCCCGGCATCACCTGGCTGTGCTGGAGCACCACGCCCATCTGGCGGCGCACCGCGCGCGCATCCAGGTCCGCGAGGTTCTGGTTGTCGTAGAAGACGCCGCCGGCCGTGGGCTGCTCGAAGCCGAGCAGGCACCGAAGCAGCGTCGACTTGCCCGACCCGCTCGGTCCCACCACCGCGACGAAGCCGCCCGGGCGGATCGCGAGCGACACGTTGTCCAGCGCGAGCGGTCCGTCGGGGGTGTAGCGAAACGAGACGCTCGCAAGCTCGATGCGGCCATGCAGTTCCCCGGGATGGCTGCGTCCTTGCGCCGCTTCGGGCTCGGCCTGCAGGACGGGCTTCACGCGTTCGTAGACCGGCACGAGGTTGAGCACGTCGAGCAGGGTGGTGCACAGCGCGAGCACCGCGCCCGCGAGTTGCCCGAAGGCACCGTAGAACGCGATGAAGCGGCCCGTGGACATTGCGGAAGCCGCATCCGCCGCAGTGGCCGCACCGGCCGCTGCCGAGCCCGGCGGGGCGGCCGCCCCGGCGAGCAGCAGGGCCACCATGCCGAAGATCGCCATGTCCATCAGCACCTGGTAGAGCGAGAAGAAGACCTCCTGGACGTTGCGCACGCTGCCGCTTGCGAAGCGCAGGCGCCGCATGCGGCCGAACGCTTCGGCCCAGTTGGCGAAGGCGCGCGACTCCGCGCCCGTCACGCGCAGCTTGGTGACGCCGTGCAGGTATTCGAGCACGAGCCCGGAAAGCCGGCCGAGCGCCTGCGACATGTGCCGCTCGTAGCGCAGCTTCCACAGGCCCAGGCCGATCGTGACGAAGGCCGCGCCGGCGACCAGCGCCAGCGCGAGCGCGCCCAGCTTCAGGTCGAAGTAGAGGAGAAGCGCCGCGTTCGCGAGCGCGAAGGTGCTCGCGAGCAGCGTGCCGAACGTGGCGCCCGAGAGCGCCTGTCGGATGGTGTTGATCGCGTTGAGCCGCTGCGCGAGATCGCCCGAGCTGAATGGCCGGAAGAACGGGATCGGCAGATCGAGCGCGCGGTTCCAGAGCGCCGCCTGCAGGCCGGCATCCATGCGCGACTCGAGCCTGAGCGCGGCAAGCGAGCGCGCGAGCGCGAACATCGCGCCGGCGATCGCCACCGCGATCAGCATGCCCGTCACTTGCGCGAGCTGCGGCCGGTCGGAAGCGGGGATGAGCGTGTCGAAGATGTAGCCGGTGGCGAGCGGCATCACGAGGCCGAGCAGGCCGGCAAGCGCGCCGGTGGCGATGAGCCAGCGCAGGTCGCCGCGAACGCTGCGCATCGAGAACTCGATCAGGTCCGCGAGCTTCAGCGCGCGGGACGGCAGCGAGCGGAAGAACGTGTACGCGAAAGGCGCGAGCCTTGCCGCGACGGTCTCGTCGACCGCGACCACGCTGCGGTCCGCCGGGTCGTGGAGGTCGTAGCCGCCGCTCCTGCGGATCAGCGCGACCGGATGGCGGCTCTCCTGCAGCCGCCCCACCATGTGGCCGCCGTCGGCAAGCCACCAGTTGCCGCGCAGCGCGACTTGCCTGTGGCGCACGCCCGCGGCCACCGCGATCTCCTCCATCGGATCGGCGGTGTCCACGCCGCTGGCGGGCGGCGCGACGAATTCCAGATCCATGTGCCGCCCGACGATCTGGCAGGCCGCGAGCTGCGGCTCGTCGGCCAATGCGCCGAACGCCTCCTGCGAGCCGGGCTCCAGCGTTTTCGCGAAGACCTCCAGGCCCGCGTGCAGATACCGGCTCGCGCGCTCGGCCTTGGCGCGCGTGCGCTGTGCTTCGCGAACCGCCGTGCGTTCCAGCGCCGCGAGCGACACGCGCACGACGAGCGCGTGATAGCGGCGCAGGCCGGCCCACACGTCGTGCTGCGCCAGCGCATCGTGGATATCCATTGCGTGGACGGTGCATTCCTCTTGCGCGTGCATCCACGCTTCGTCGCGCAGCGGCAGGAGCATCCCGCTTTGCGTGTGCGGCAGCAGAGGCTGCGAGAGGAGGGTCGCCGCGCCTTCGACCCGCACGAACACCAGCCGCTCGGCGGGAAAGAACGCCTGGCCCGGCGAGAGGCGCTGCGGCGCGCCCGGGCGCACGGGGATGTATTGCCTCGGCTGCGCGCCCTTGCGCGCGCCGCGCGTGACGGCGCCGACCCACGCGTCCACCACCGTGGCGATGTCGTGCGGCGCGATCGCGTCCTCGCGCGCCGCGCTTTCGAGCGAGTGCCAGTCGAGCTCGCGCAGCCGCGTGGCGGGCGCGGCCACCGCGACCAGCAGCCAGTCGCGGCCCAGGTCGTCGAGGTCGAGCCCGAAATAGATCTGCCCCGCGGCCACGCGATAGAGATGCTCTCGCGCGCCGGCGGCGACACCCTCGCGCGCGGGGACGGCGAACACGTCCACCGTGCCTTCCTCCACCCACCAGAGCGAGGCCGAGTCGCGCAGCGCGAGCGGCGCACGGCTGCCGGGCACGCTCGCGGGAAAGCGGCTCGCCATCCAGGCATGAAGCGGTGCGCCGCCCGCGGAAACGCCGTCGCGCTGGACGCCGCCGCGATCGACGCTATCGGCTGTCCGCGTGTCGTTCATGCGGTCTCCGGACTCACGAGCCGGGCGTACGGGCTGTCGCGTTCGGCCACCATCTCGTCATGCCGTCCACGCTGCACGACCCGGCCGTTGTCGAGGACGACGATCAGGTCCGCGTCGCGCACGGTCGACAGGCGATGCGCGACGACGAGGCTCGTGCAGCCGCGCCGGCGCAGCCGGTCGTCGACCTGCCGCTCGGTGGCGACGTCGAGCGCGCTCGTGGCCTCGTCGAGGACGAGGATGCGCGGATCGTTCACGAGCGCGCGCGCGATCTCGATGCGCTGCCGCTGGCCGCCGGAGAAATTGCGCCCGCCTTCGTCGACCGCGGAATCGAAGCCGCCGGGCCGCGCGAGGATTGCCTCGTAGATGCACGCATCCTGCGCGGCGCGCGCGATGTCGGACTCGGCGATCGTCGTGTCCCACATCGTGATGTTGTCGCGTACGCTGCCGCTGAAGAGCACGATGTCCTGGTCCACCAGGCCGATGGAGCTGACGAGCGCGTAGCGGTCGTAGGCGGCGCGCGGGCGGCCGTCGAAGAGGATTTCGCCCGACCAGGGTTCGTAGAGTCCCATCACGAGCTTGGAAATCGTCGACTTGCCGCAGCCCGAAGGGCCGACCAGCGCGACGGTCTGCCCGGGCTCGATCGCGAGGTTGAAGTCGACGATGAGCGGCGGCTGCGCGCGGCTGTAGCCGAAGGTCACGTTGCGAAATTCGATGCGGCCGGCGAGCTTCTCCGCGATCGGCTTCACGCCCGGCGCGGGTGCGAGCGCCGAAACGTCGAGTCCGTACTGCAGCACGTCGTCGAGGCGCTCCACCGAGCCTTGCGCCTGCTGGACTTTGGCCGCGGTCGCGACGAGCTGCTGCGCCGGCGCGATGAAGCTGGCCGCGAGGCTCTGGAACGCGACGAGCGTGCCCATCGTCATCGCCCCGTCCATCACGCGCATCGCGCCCAGCCCGAGGATCAGCGCGTTGCCGAGCGCGGTGAGCGCGGCCGGCAGTTGCGCGAGGCGCGTCGCGACGCGCGCGGCTTCCTGCTGCGAATTGAGGAATTTCGCCTGGTAGCCCGCCCACTTGGCGAAGAACCCGGCCTCGCCGCCCGAGGACTTGATGGTTTCCATGGCCACGAGTCCGGCCATCGAGGCGCCCATCAGCTTGCCGGCATCCATCGCGTACTTGCGATTGAGCTGCCGGTTGCGCACGCTGCTGTATTGCAGCGCGGCGAGGCTCGTGGCGACGGTTGCGAGCGCGACGAGCGCGAGGCCCGGATCGTAGAAGAACATGAGCGCGCCGAAGAAAAGCGATGTGCCCACGGCAAGCAGCGCATTCGCGAGATCGGCGCTCAGGATGCGCGCGACCTCGTCGGCGGCGCCCAGGCGCGTGCCGATGTCGCCCGCCGAGCGCTGGGTGTAGAACTCCACCGGCAGGCGCAGCACGTGCCAGAAGAAGCGCGCGGAAGTCGCGAGCGCCATCTTGGTTTCCATCCGCAGCAGGTAGTGCTGCTCCAGCGCCTTGAGCGCCGCGCGCACGATGCCCGTGAGCGCCATGCCCGCGAGCATCGGCGCGAGCCAGCTTTCGCGGCGCGCCACGAGCACCTCGTCGACGAATACGCGCACGAAGGCGGGCAGCACGAGCCCGGGGATCACGAGCGCGAGCCCGCACACGACGAGGAAGGCCAGCGCGTTCGTGTTGCCCGAAAAGCGCCGCGCGAGCGCGCGCACGACGCTCGGGCGTTCGCCGCCCTTGCGGAAATCCGGCCCCGGCTCGATGGCGAGCACGACACCGGTGAAGCACTCGTCGAATTCCTCGTCGCTCACCCAGCGCCGTCCGCCCGCCGGATCGTTCAGGTGCACCTTGCCGCTGCCGAAGCCCTCGACCACCACGAAATGGTTGAAGTTCCAGAACACGATGAGCGGCAGCTTCATCCCGCGCAGGCCCGCCGGGTCCTTCTTGTAGCCTTTGGCGACCATGCCGAAGGTGCGCGCCGCGCGCAGCACGTTGGACGCCTTCGAGCCGTCGCGCGATACGCCGCAGGCGACGCGCAATTCCTCCAGCGGAACGTGGCGGCCCCAGTAGCCGAGCACCATCGCAAGCGACGCCGCGCCGCATTCCACCGTCTCCATCTGCAGCACGGTGGGCGTGCGCACCCGGACCGCGCGCGCGGCCTTCACATCGATGGCGCCTCGCGTCGTGTCCAACTCAGTCGATTCCCAGCGATTTGCGCAGCCACGGGACGACGAGCGCGATCGGCGGCTGGCGCCGCACCACGATCTCCGCGGTGCCGAGCGTGCCGGTGCGCACCTTGAAGTCCGGCCCGTTCCCGGACGACCAGCGATAGCCGCTTGCCGTGTCGCCCGGCAGCAGGCTCGCGCGCACCTCGATGGGCGAGCTGCCCGCCGACAGTTCCTGCACGAGCTGGCGGTTGCGCAGGATCGCGAACATCGATTCGTCGGTGGCCGCGTAGTCCGACACGTAGCGCACCCGGCCGAGCATGAAGCCGGCTTCTTCCCGCTTGACCGTGGAAGGCTCGATCTGCGCCTCCATGCCGGGTTCGACCTTCTTGCCCTCGGCCGCGGGAATGAAGATCACCGCCTCGAGCGTCTTCGCGCCGCCGTCGGCGGGCTCCAGCGTCACGAGCGCGGTGCCGCGCGACACGAGCCCGCCCGTGGCGACTTTCAGTTCGACCACGCGGCCCGCATAGGCGGAGACGACCTTGCTCGCGATCGCGATGGCGGCCTGCACGCTGGCGATGGACCGCCGCGTCTCGCCGATCTGGTTGGCCGTGCGCGTGAGCTCCTGCAGATCGCGCTTGTCGTCTTCCGCACCGCGCAGGCTCGTGCCTTGCAGGCTGCTTTGCACGCTCTCCACTTCCTGGCGGCTGCGGGCGAGTTCGTTCTGCGTGTCGAGATACGCCTGGCGCGTGATGAGGCCCTGGTCCAGCAGGGTCTGCTGCGTCTTGAGGCGCTCGCCCATCACGCGCACGCGTTCCTGCGCCGCGGCGAGCTGGCCCTGCAGCGCGAACCGCTGCTGCGCGATCAGGCGCTTCGCGAGCCCCTGCGCGCGGGTCGTCTGGTTCTGCTGCTCGGCCTGCTGGCGCAGGAGCTCGTCGAGCCGGCCGGTGAGAGTGCGCAGCTGGTCCTGCAGCTCCGGCTGCGAGAGCACCGCGACGGTCTGGCCCGGCGCGACGACGTCGCCGATGCGCACGGCCATCTGCTCGATGCGGCCCGGCGAGCCGGTCGTCACGTCGCGCAGGCCGTCGCTCTGGAACAGGATCGCGCGGCCCACGACCTTCGTCGGAATCGAGCCCCAGATGCTCCAGGCGAGCGCCATCAGGAGGATCGCGATCAGCGGCGCGAGCGTGAGCCAGCTGTTGACGGTGACCACGCGCACCATCGTGTCGAGCTGCTCGGGCGAGGAGAGCCGGTCTAGCGCGACCTTGCGAAAGAGCTTGGCCCGGGTGTCGCTCGCGTTCACGGCTGCCTCGTTGCTCATTGCACGGTGGGGTCGAACAGGGCGTCCACGCGGGACGTGTAGCGCGCGCCCGCGCGCTGCACGAGCGTTCCGGTCTCGAAGCGCCAGCGCGCGATGGCGCTCGCGTAGCCTTCCCGGGCCTGCGCTTCGAGCAGCAGTGCGTCGTTGTAGCGGTCTTCCACGGTCAGCTCCTCGATCAGGGTGACGAGGCCCAGCCTGCGGCGGGTGCGCTCGTTCTCCACGGTCGCCCGATAGCCCGCGACGGCGCGGCCCGCTTCGTCGAGCTGTTCGGCCGCGCTTTGCAGCGCCTGCGCGGCGATGCGCACGCCGCTTTCGATCGCCGCGCCGAGGTCCTGCTCGCGCACGCGCAGCGCCTGCACGAGCGCATCCTGCTGGCGCAAGGCGCCGAGCGCGGCGCGTTCGCCAAGCGCGATCTGGTAGTTGAGCCCGACGCCCCAGCCGGGGCCCGCGCGATGCGTGAACGCGGGAAGCCAGGCCGGCCCGTCGCTCTCTGCCAGGCCGCGCCGCGTGGCGCTCAGCACGAGATCGAGCTGCGGGCGATTTTGCTCCTGCACCGATTCGCGCCGCAGCGTCGCGGCCTGCACGCGCCGCCCGAGCGCCGCGAGATCGGCGCGTCTTCGCAGCGCATCCGCGGCCTGCGTGTCGTCCGCCTGCGGCATCTCCATGCCCGATCGCGTGCCGGGGGGACGGTCGGACAAGGCATCCAGACGTTCGATGGATGCGGCATCGAGGCCCAGCAGACGCCCGAGCGCGCGCCGCGCGTCCAGCAGGCTTTGCTGCGCGGCAAGCCGGCTCGAACGCCGCACGCTCAGGCTCGCCTGCGCGAGTTGCAGGTCGGCTCGGGGCACTTCGTCGGCCGCCACGAGCCGGCGCAGGTCTGCGAGCAGCTCCTCGCTTCTGCGCTCGCTCGCGCGGGCGATGCGCAAGCGCTCGGCGCAGGACTGCGCGTTCCAGTAGGCGAGCGCCACGTCGCGCGTGGTCTGCGCCGCGGCGAACTCCTGTTCGAGCGTGGCGGCCTCCACTTCCGCGTCGAGCGCGGCGCCGAGCGGCGCGATGCCGGGCTTGCGCAGGAGCGGCGTCGTGATCTGGAAGGTGAGCGCGCCGCTTTTTTGCGGCGGCGCGCCCAGCAGCGCGTCCGTGTTGTCGCGCAGGCTCGAATGGATCGCGCCGATGCTCGCCTGCATGCCGTTCGCGAACTGCCGGGACAGGCTCACCTGGCCGATGCGGCTGTCGATCCGCTGGTCGGCAGCCGTGACGCCCGCGGCCGCGAACGCCGCGCGGTCCAGTTGCGCGAGCGACTCTTGCGCTCGTGACTGCTGCATCTGCGCGCCGAGCACCGGATCGAGCGCGCCTTGCAGTTGCTGCGCCGCGCCGAGCGCGGCGTCCACGGAAGTCCGCGCGACGAGGAGATCGGCGTTGCGCTCCAGCGCGGCCTGCACCGCCTCGAGCAGGCTCAGGCCGCGCGCGGGCGCCGCGTCCTGTGCCTGCGCGCCGGGGCAGGCTTGCGACAACGCGGCGGCCAGCAGCAACGCGGATCGCAGCACCGCCCTCAGCCCATCAGCTTGTGCAGCAGGCGCTCGAAGCGCGCGCCCGCGAGATGCACGTGATCGAGCACGTTGGCGTCGAGCTCGTCCTCGTCCGCGGGGACTTCCTCGGATTCGGGAGACGGGTCGCCATACCCCATGCGGCCCACGGTGCTGCGCATGCGCTCGGACAGGAAGATCGCGATGGCGCGGTAGAAGCGCGCGGCGAAGGCGGTGTCGCTTTCCAGCTTGGCGCCGAGCGTCGACTTGTCGAGCGACAGCACGTAGGCGTCTTCGCGCACCACCGCGGAGGCCGAGGGCGGCCGGGAATCGACCAGCGACATCTCGCCCAGGATTTCCCCCGAGCCCACGCGGGCGAGTTCGAAGCCTTTGTTGGTGAGGATCGCCACCTCGCCGTCGAGGATGAAATGCAGCTGCCGGGTGGCTACACCGAAGTGGATCAGCTCGGCACCTTTCGCATGCCGCACGCGCTGACCGGTGCGGGCGATCCAGTCCACGTCGGAATCGGACAGCTGACCCAGGATGAACAGTACCTTTTTCATCGAAGCCCTCGGTGCGCGACAGGGGTCCCCTGTGGCTGCCGGCGCGCTCGAGCTGCCTCGCGCCAGCCGAGCCCGATCATGGAGCTCGGCGGTAGTGTACGGGCTTCAGGGCGCCGTGACCCGGCTTCGGCGCCCGGTTCAGGGCCTGCCGCCCCGACCGGTGTTCGCGGCGGCCGCGCGGCTACCGCCGCTCGTACTGCGTCTTTCCGAAGAGCACTTCGCGCGCCTTGTCGTCGGTGATTTCGCGGCGCACGTCCGCGAGGACCTTCACGCCCCGCTGCACGGCGGGACGCCCGGCGATGCGTTCGAACCATTCTTTCAGGTGCGGATACTCTTCGAGCACGATGCCCTGGCGCTGCCAGCTGCGCAGCCAGGGAAAGGTCGCGATGTCGGCGATCGAGTATTCCTTGCCGCCCAACCACGGCGACTCCCCGAGACGCCGGTCGATGACGTGGTAGATGCGCTTGGCTTCGTTGCTGTAGCGGTCGATCGCGTACTGAAGCTTCTCCGGCGCGTAGCCGCGGAAGTGATGCGCCTGCCCGAGCATCGGGCCCACGCTTCCCATCTGGAACATGAGCCACTGCAGCACGTCGTACTTCTCGCGGTCGGACGCGGGCAGGAAGCGGCCCGTCTTCGCCGCGAGGTACACGAGGATCGCGCCCGACTCGAAGAGCGAGATCGGCTGCCCGTCCGGCCCCGACGGATCGACGATGGCCGGAATCTTGTTGTTGGGACTGATGCGAAGAAACTCGGGCCTGAACTGGTCGCCCGCGCCGATGTCGACCGGAATCACCTTGTATTCGAGTCCGGTCTCCTCCAGCATGATGTGCACCTTGTGGCCGTTGGGCGTCGCCCAGGAATACACCTCGATCATCTGCGCGCTCCTTCGTCGAATCGAATCTGCGGATAATGGGTGCCGACAGTAGCCCAATTCGCGAGCCCATGTTCGATCGCCTGATAAAAGCCCTGACCCGAGGGCCACGAGAACCCGAGCCCAGCGCCGACGATGACGCGGCCGCCGCACAGCTGCAGGGCCCCGTGTCCGAATGGGCCTATCACCAGGGCTTCGCGGTCTCCATGCACGGCAGCGGCACGATGATGGTGGACGGCAAGCTGAGCGGCAACCGCCCGTGGCGCATGGAGCTCGGCAAGCCCACCCGCAACTACATTCGCGGGGAAGAACTGCGCGGCCGCGCCGAGCTCGGCCTGCCCGAGGACATCGCCGTGCTGCTCATGAACCGGCCGCTGAAGGAGGCGCTCGAGCGCAAGGCCTACAGCATGATCACCGACACGCTGCAGACCACCGCCGATCCGAACCTGCCGGAGGAGATGCGCTGGCTTGCCATGTATTCCGAGGTGGGATGGGACACGATCCCGCAGCTGTTCTGGGAACGCTTCGCGGTGCTCGCGGACCGGCGCGAGCACGCGCTCGCCTGGCTCGATCCGCAGCTCGCGCAGATGATGCTCGACTGGCCTTCGCCCGCACCCAGCCCCGAAGTGCCTTTCCTGCTCATCATGCTGCGGGGCAAGGCTTACATGCGCATGGAATATTCGCCGGCCGATGTCGCCACGCTGCAGTACGCCGCGCAGATTTTCACCGCGGCTTGCGAATCGGCGGTGGGCGGGCTCTCCGCGTTCAAGCTTCCGGCGTGAACCTTCAGCCGCGCCCTCCGAGCCCGAGATAGGTTTGCGCGATCCGCGCGTCGTGCATGAGGTCGGCCGCCGGTCCCTCGAGCGTGATGCGCCCGCTTTCCAGCACGTAGCCGTAGTCCGCCACCTGAAGCGCCGCGCGCGCGTTCTGCTCCACGAGCAGGATCGCGACGCCGCTTGCGCGTAGCGCCGAGACGATGTGGAAGATTTCCCGCACGATGAGCGGCGCGAGTCCGAGGCTCGGCTCGTCCAGCATCAGCAGACGCGGCCTGGCCATCAGCGCGCGGCCGATCGCGAGCATCTGCCGCTCGCCGCCGGAAAGCGTGCCCGCGAGCTGCGTGCGCCGTTCTTCCAGGCGCGGGAAGAGGCGCAACACCTGCGCTTTCGTGTCTTCCGCGCCGCGGCCGCGCAGGTCGATGCGCACGTAGCCGCCCAGAAGCAGGTTGTCCTCGACGGTCATCGAAGCGAAGAGCTCGCGCTTTTCCGGCACGAGGCACATGCCGTGCATCACCCGCTGCTCGATCGCGCCGCGTTCGGTGCGGCCGGCGAATCGCACGTCGCCGGTGGAAGGCAGCACGCCCATCACGGCGTTCAGCAGCGTCGACTTGCCCGCGCCGTTCGGGCCGATCACGGTCGCGATGCGCCCCGCTTCGACTCGCAGGCTCGCCTCGTGCAGCGCGCGCACCGGGCCGTAGTCCACGTTCAGGCCGCGCACTTCGAGGATCGCGCTCACTCGACGCCTCCGAGGTAGGCTTCGATCACCTTCGCGTCGTTCGCCACCGCCTGCGGCGGGCCTTGCGCGATGCGCGTGCCGAAGTCCATCACCACGAGGCGGTTCACGAGGCCCATCACGAAGTCCATGTCGTGCTCGACGAGAAGGATGCTCATGCCCTGCGCGCTCAGTTGCCTGAGCAGCGCGGCGAGCGCCTGCTTCTCGCCGTGCCGCAGGCCCGCGGCGGGTTCGTCGAGGAGGAGCAGCACGGGGTCGGCCGCGAGCGCGCGCGCGATCTCGAGGATGCGCTGCTGACCGAGCGCGAGACTCACGGCGGGCCGCAACGCGTGCTCGCCGAGCCCGACTCGTTCGAGCTGCGTCCGCGCTTGCGCGAAGAGGCTCGCTTCCTCGGTGCGGTTGCCGCGCAGCACGCTCGATATCCAGCCGCGCCGCCCGCGCAGGTGCGCACCGATCGCGACGTTCTCGATCACGCTCATGTGGGGCAGGAGCCGCACGTGCTGGAACGTGCGCGCGAGGCCGGCGCGCGCGAGTTCACGCGAGGCCTGGCCGTCGACGCGCCGCCCCATGAAGCGCACTTCGCCCGACGTGAGCGGCAAGACGCCGCTCACCAGGTTGAACATCGTGCTCTTGCCCGCGCCGTTCGGCCCGATCAGGCCGAGGATTTCGCCCGCGGCAACCGAGAAGCTCACGTCGTTCACGGCCACGAGCCCGCCGAACTGCTTGCGCGCCGCGCGCACGTCGAGCACGGTCTCTCCCGTGCGCGGCTGCGCCCGCTGCGGCAAGGCCTGCGCGCGGTCCGGGTGGCGCATCCCGGCGGGCGCCACGAGTTCCGGATGCGATCCGGCCTTGGCCTTGCGCCACCCGAGCGCGATCTTCAGCACCCACGGCCAGAGGCCGCCCGGTGCGCGCTGCAGCAGCAGCACGAGCAGCATGCCCGAGACGATCACTTCGAAGTTGCCGGTCTGGCCGAGAAGCCGCGGCAGGATGTCCTGCAGCCAGTCGCCCAGCAGCGTCATCAGCGCCGCGCCCGCGAGCGCGCCCCACACGTGCTCGGCGCCGCCCACCACCGCCATGAACAGGTAGTTGATGCCCGCGTTCAACCCGAAGGGGGTGGGGTTCACGGCGCGCTGCAGATGCGCGTAGAGCCAGCCCGAGAGTCCTGCGAGCACCGCGGCGAGCACGAAGGCGAGGAGTTTCGTCTTCGCGGTGTCCACGCCGCACGACTCGGCCATGATCACGCCGCCTTTCAACGCCCGGATCGCGCGGCCCGGCCGCGAATCGAGCAGGTTCAGGATCGCGAGCACGGCGAGCGCGACCACGGCCCAGATGAGCAGATAGAGGCTTCGCCCGCTTTCCAGCTCGAAGCCGAAGAAGTGGATCGGTGGAATGCCCGTGATGCCGTCGAACTTGCGCAGCGTCTCGGAGTTGCCGAAGAGGTAGAAGAGCGACAGGCCCCACGCGATGGTGCCGAGCGGCAGGAAGTGGCCCGACAGGCGCATCGTGATCGCGCCCAGGGCCCATGCGGCAAGCGCGACGATGGCAACGCCCGCCAGCAATCCCGTCCAGGGTGAGGCGCCGTACGCGGTCGTGAGCAGTGCGCTCGCGTAGGCACCGAGCCCCACGAAGGCCGCCTGCCCGAACGACGTCATGCCCGCGATGCCCGTGAGCAGCACGAGTCCGAGCGCGACGAGGCTGTAGAGCCCGATGTAGTTGGCCAGCGTGATCCAGAATTCCGGCACCGGCAGCAGCGCGATGGCGACCATGACCGCGAGCCAGGCGGCCACGCCGATGCGCTGCAGGCGCGGCGGCTTCATTCCTCTTCGTCCTGCAGCCGCCCGCGGCTCGCGAACGATCGCCACGCGAGCACCGGCACGATGAGCGTGAAGACGATCACTTCCTTGTACGCGCTCGCGGAGAACGACGCATACGACTCGATGAGTCCGACCAGCACCGAGCCGGCGGCGGCGACGGGGTAGCTCACGAGGCCGCCGATGATCGCGCCCACGAAGCCCTTCAGGCCGATGATGAAGCCGGAGTCGTAGTACACGGTCGTGACGGGGCCGATCAGCACGCCCGAGAACGCGCCGATGAGGCCCGCGAGCAGGAAGGCGAGGCGGCCCGAGCGCGCCACCTCGATTCCCATGAGGCGCGCGCCCAGCCGGTTCACGGCCGTCGCGCGCAATGCCTTGCCGGGCACCGTGCGGCCGAAGAAGAGCGAGAGAGCCGCCATGATGACGAGCGAGGCCGCGATCACGGCCAGGCCCTGGCCGGTGAGCGAGAGCGGCCCCACGTTCCAGCGCAAATCGGAAAACGCTTGCGACCGAACGCCCTCGGCGCCGAACATGAACAGGCCGAGCCCGAGCAGCACGAAGTGCACGGCGACGGAGACGATGAGCAGCACGAGCACGCTCGCGTGCGCGACGGGTTCGAAGGCGAGGCGGTACACCTGCGTTGCGAGCGGTGCCACGATGGCAAGCGCGAGCACGATCTGCACGATGAGCGGCAGGTCCTTGCCCGGCAGCCCGTACACGATCGCAAGGGCGGCGAGCGGCCAGACGACGTTCGCGAGGACGGAGCGCTTCAGCGCCCCGGGCATCGGGTCCTCCGCGCCGGGGCCGAAGTGCCGCCACAGGTCGATCGCGAACACGGCGGCGCCGAGGACCGCGAGCAGCCACACGGTCGCGGGCCGCTGGCCCGCCTGCAGCGCCGCGATGGTGAGCGCGCCGTAGGCGACGAGTTCGCCTTGCGGAATGAAGATGACGCGGGTGACCGCGAACACCAGCACGAGGCCCACGGAGAGGAGGGCGTACACCGCCCCCGTGGTGATGCCGTCCTGCGCGAGGATCAGCGCGATCGAAAGGTCCAGGACGCGAACTTTCCTATTGCGCCAGCTTCCACTGGCCGTTCTCGATCTTCACCATCACGCGCGCGCGCTGGTCGAAGCCCATGTGGTCGGTCTTGCTGATGTTCAGCACGCCGTGGGTGGTGACGAGTTCCTTCGAGTTGTTCTCGATCGCGTCGCGCAGCGCCTTCCTGAATTCCTTCGTGCCGGGCTGCGCGGTCTTCAGCGCGATCGGAATCGCGTGCTGCAGGATGAGCCAGGCGTTCCACGCGTGCGCCGAGAACGAATTGGCCGAGCCCGGCGGGTACTTGCTGTCGTGCAGCCGGATGAAGTCGAGCGAGACTTTCTTGATCGGGTTGCTGTCGGGCAGCTGCTTCGCGACGACGAAGGGCCCGGCCGGCAGGAAGGCGCCTTCGAGATCCTTGCCGCCCACGCGCAGGAAGTCGTCGTTGATCACGCCGTCGGTGAAGTAGATCTTGCCCTTGTAGCCGCGCTCGCGCAGCGCCTTGGCCGGCAAAGCGGCGGGCGTGCCGGAAGCCGCGATCATGATCGCATCCGGGTTGGCCGAGACGAGCTTCAGCACCTGGCCCGTGACGCTCGTGTCGGTGCGCGCGTAGCGCTCCTGCGCGACGACGTTGAGCTTGCGCACCGGCGCGAGCTTGCCGAATTCGGTCATCACGCCTTCGCCGTACGCGTCGTTGAAGCCGATGATGCCCACCGTCTTCACGCCGTGGTCGGCCATGTGCTGCGACATCGCGGTCATCATGTGCGCGTCGTTCTGCGGCGTCTTGAAGACCCAGAAGCGCTTCGCGTCGACCGGATCGACGATGCGCAGCGACGAGGCGATGGCGATCATCGGCGTCTCGGATTCGGCCGCCACGTCGATCATCGCGAGGCTGTTGGGCGTGATGGAGGAGCCGACGATCACGTCGACCTTGTCCTCGGAGACGAACTTGCGCGTGTTCTTCACGGCCGCGACGGGGTCCGACGCGTCGTCGAGCACGATCCAGTCGATCTTCTTGCCCGCGATCTCGCGCGGCACGATCGCGAAGACGTTCTTCTCGGGGATGCCGAGCGACGCGGCGGGGCCTGTCGCCGAGATGGTGACGCCGACCTTGATCTGCGCCATGGCGCTCGGGGAGAACGCAGCCAGGGACAGCGCCGCCAGGGACAACGCCGCCAGGGACAACGCCGATGCCCGCAGGGGCGCCGAGAGAAGATGCCTGAACATCACGACTCCTTTTCTTTGTCTGTATCAGTTGCTCGGATTGCGCCGCACTATATCCTCTGGTCTCCAGCGCGCCAGCGGGCGCACCCTATAATGAAAAAAGCACGATCGTTCTTTTCCTGTCGGCCCGCCGACAGGTGCGTGCCGCGGCGCAGCGTACCATTACAGTTGACGTAAACGTCAATCGCAGCATTCAACTCAGTACTACTACTACTACTACTACTCCCAGGAGCAGCGCAAAGCCATGAAGGTCATCGTCGCCGTGAAGCGGGTGGTGGACTACAACGTCAAGGTCCGGGTCAAGTCGGACCAGACGGGTGTGGACATCGCCAACGTGAAGATGAGCATGAATCCCTTCGACGAGATCGCCGTCGAAGAGGCCGTCCGTCTGAAGGAAAAGGGAATCGCCACCGAGGTGATCGCCGTGTCGTGCGGGGTGCAGCAGTGCCAGGAAACGCTGCGCACCGCGTTGGCGATCGGTGCCGACCGCGCGATCCTCGTGCTCGCCGATGAGGAGCTGCAGCCGCTCGCCGTGGCAAAGCTCCTGAAGGCGCTCGTGGACAAGGAGCAGCCGGGGCTCGTGATCCTCGGCAAGCAGGCGATCGACGACGACGCGAACCAGACGGGCCAGATGCTCGCCGCGCTCGCGGACTTGCCGCAGGCCGTGTTCGCTTCGAAGCTCGAAGTGGCCGACGGGCGGGCCCGCGTCACGCGGGAAGTCGACGGCGGCCTGGAGACGATCTCGATGTCGCTGCCCGCGGTGATGACCACCGACCTGCGCCTGAACGAGCCGCGCTACGTGACGCTGCCCAACATCATGAAGGCGAAGAAGAAGCCGCTGGACACCGTGAAGCCCGAAGACCTCGGCGTGGACGTGAAGCCGCGCCTGAAGACGCTGAAGGTGACCGAGCCGCCGAAGCGCTCGGCCGGCGTGAAGGTGCCGGACGTCGCGGCGCTCGTCGCCAAACTCAAGAACGAAGCAAAGGTGATCTGAGATGGCCGCCCTCGTCATTGCCGAACACGACAACGCGCACATCCGCGGCGCGACCCTCAACACCGTGACCGCCGCGAAGGCCTGCGGCGGCGACGTGCACGTGCTCGTCGCCGGCGCCAACGCCGCCGAAGCCGCGAAGGCCGCCGCGCAGATCGAAGGCGTCGCCAAAGTGATCCACGCCGACGGCGCGCAGTTCGAACACCAGCTCGCGGAAAACGTCGCGGCGCAGGTGCTCGCGATCGCCGCAAACTACAGCCACATCCTCTTTCCCGCCACGGCCGGCGGAAAGAACGTCGCGCCGCGCGTGGCGGCGAAGCTCGACGTCGCGCAGCTGAGCGACATCACGAAGGTCGACTCCCCCGACACTTTCGAGCGCCCTATCTACGCGGGCAACGCGATCGCGACCGTGCAGTCGAGCGACGCGGTGAAGGTGATCACCGTGCGCACGACGGCGTTCGATCCGGCGAGCGCGAGCGGCGGCAGCGCCCCGGTCGAGTCGGCGAGCGCCGTGGCCGACAGCGGCAAGAGCGCCTTCGAAGGTCAGGAAATCGCAAGGAGCGACCGGCCCGAGCTCACGGCCGCGAAGATCATCGTCTCGGGCGGCCGCGCGATGGGCTCGAGCGAGAAGTTCCACGAGGTGCTGGAGCCGCTCGCGGACAAGCTCGGCGCCGCGATCGGCGCGAGCCGCGCCGCGGTGGATGCGGGCTATGCGCCCAACGACCTGCAAGTCGGCCAGACCGGCAAGATCGTGGCGCCGCAGCTCTACATCGCGTGCGGCATCTCCGGCGCGATCCAGCACCTGGCCGGCATGAAGGATTCGAAGGTGATCGTCGCGATCAACAAGGACGAGGAAGCCCCGATCTTCAGCGTGGCCGACTATGGACTTGTCGCGGACCTCTTCACCGCGGTGCCCGAACTCATCAAGGCCCTCTGAAGGCGCGCGAGAAAGACATGACCTACCGAGCCCCCGTGAAGGACATGCTGTTCGACATCCGGCACCTCGCGAACATCGAGCAGGTGGCGCGCATGCCGGGCTTCGAGGAAGCCGGATTCGAGACGGCGCAGGCCGTGCTCGAGGAATGCGCGAAGTTCAACGAAGGCGTGGTCGCGCCGCTCAACGCGGATGGCGACAGGAATCCTTCGAGCTGGAAGGACGGCGAGGTCACCACCACGGCCGGGTTCGCGGCGGCCTATCGCCAGTACGCCGAAGGCGGCTGGCAGGGCCTGCAGCATCCGACGGGCTTCGGCGGGCAGGGCCTGCCGAAGACCATCGGCGCGGCATGCGGCGAGATGCTGAACTCGGCCAACCTGAGTTTCGCCCTGTGCCCGCTCCTCACCGACGGCGCGATCGAGGCGCTGCTCACCGCGGGATCGGACGCGCTGAAAGCCGTCTATCTCGAAAAGCTCGTGACCGGCGAGTGGACCGGCACGATGAACCTCACCGAGCCGCAGGCCGGCAGCGACCTCGCGCTCGTGCGTTCGCGCGCCGAGCCGCAAGGCGACGGGACGTACAAGGTCTTCGGCACGAAGATCTTCATCACCTACGGCGAGCACGACATGGCGGACAACATCGTCCACCTCGTGCTCGCGCGCGTTCCCGGCGCACCCGAGGGCGTGAAGGGCATCTCGCTTTTCGTCGTGCCGAAGTTCCTCGTGAACGCGGACGGCTCGCTCGGCGCGCGCAACGACGTGCACTGCGTGAGCATCGAGCACAAGCTGGGCATCAAGGCTTCTCCCACCGCGGTGCTGCAGTACGGCGACCACGGTGGCGCCGTCGGCTACCTCGTCGGCGAGGAGAACCGGGGCCTCGAGTACATGTTCATCATGATGAACGCGGCCCGCTACGCGGTGGGCGTGCAGGGCATCGCGATTGCCGAGCGCGCCTACCAGAAGGCCGCCGCGTACGCGAAGGAGCGCGTGCAGTCGCGCCCCGTCGACGGGTCGGTCAACGGGTCGGCCACCATCGTGCATCACCCCGACGTGCGGCGCATGCTGATGACGATGCGCGCGTACACCGAGGCCTGCCGCGCGATGGCGAGCGTCGCCGCGGCCGCGTACGACGGCGCGCACCATCATCCGGACGCCGAGGTGCGCGGGCAGAACCAGGCCTTCTACGAATTCCTCGTGCCGCTCGTGAAGGGCTACAGCACCGAGATGTCGATCGAAGTCACCTCGCTCGGCGTGCAGGTGCATGGCGGCATGGGCTTCATCGAGGAGACGGGCGCCGCGCAGTACTTCCGCGACGCGCGCATCCTCACGATCTACGAAGGCACGACCGCGATCCAGGCGAACGATCTCGTCGGGCGCAAGACCGCGCGCGACGGCGGCCGCACGGCGCGGGCGATCGCGGGGATGATCGAGCGGACCGAGGGCGAGCTCGCGAAGCGCGGCAGCGCCGCCGCGCGCGCCGTGCTGAAGAACCTCGCTTCGGCGCGCAAGGCCTTTGTCGACGCGGCGGATTTCGTCGCGAAGGAATCGAAGGGCTCGCCCAACGCGGTGTTCGCGGGCTCGGTTCCCTACCTCATGCTCGCGGGCAACGTGGTGGCGGGCTGGCAGATGGCGCGCTCGCTGCTCGCGGCCGAGGACATGCTGGCGGCCGGCGAAGACAAGGCCTTCATGGAGGCGAAGATCGCGACCGCGCGGTTCTACGCCGAACACATCCTCGTGAACGCGCCCGCGCAGCGCGACAGCATCGTCGACGGAGCCGGCAGCGTGATGGCGCTGCCGATCGAGGCGTTCTGAGACGGCGGGGCGCCGCGCGCGGTCGCCCCGGCGTGTCGCACCGTTGACACGAATGCGCTTTGCGCTCCTGGACAATGACCGGCACCATGCCCCAACTCCCTCGCGTCCTGCGCAACCTGTCGCTTCCCCTCATCGGCGCGCCGCTTTTCATCATCAGCAACCCGAAGCTCGTGATCGAGCAGTGCAAGGCGGGCATCGTCGGCTCGATGCCGGCGCTCAACGCCCGTCCGGCGGCCCAGCTCGACGAGTGGCTGCACGAGATCGCCGAGACGCTCGCGGCGCATGACCGCGCGCATCCCGGCGAGCCGGCGGCGCCCTTCGCGATCAACCAGATCGTGCACCGGAGCAACGACCGGCTCGAACACGACCTGGAAATGGTCGTGAAGCACAAGGTGCCGGTCGTGATCACGTCGCTCGGTGCGCGCACCGACGTGAACGATGCCATCCATTCGTACGGGGGCATCGTGCTGCACGACGTCATCAACGACACCTTCGCGCACAAGGCGATCGAGAAGGGCGCCGACGGCCTGATCGCGGTGGCTGCGGGCGCGGGTGGACACGCGGGCGTGAAGAGCCCGTTCGCGCTCGTGCAGGAGATTCGCCGGTGGTTCGACGGGCCGCTCGCGCTGTCGGGCGCCATCGCCAACGGCGGCGCGGTGCTCGCGGCGCAGGCGCTGGGCGCGGACTTCGCCTACATCGGATCGGCCTTCATCGCGACGCGGGAAGCGCGCGCGAGCGAGGACTACAAGCTCGCGATCGTGGAAGGCACGAGCGACGACATCGTCTATTCGAGCCTCTTCACGGGCGTGCACGGCAACTACCTGAAGCGCTCGATCCGCGCCGCGGGGCTCGACCCGGACAACCTGCCGGAGAGCGACCCGACGAAGATGAGCTTCGCGGGAGGCGAAGGCAGCAAGGCGAAGGCCTGGAAGGATATCTGGGGCAGCGGGCAGGGCATCGGTGCCGTGACCGAAGTCGTGTCCGTTGCCGCGCTCGTCGCGCGCCTGAAGCGCGAATACGTCGAAACGCGGCAACGCCTGCTGCCGCGATCCGAATCGGTGGCAGTCGCTTAGCGCGAGGCGACGCCGGCGCTGCCGCTGCCGCTTGCGCCAACGCTGCCGCTTGCGCCGACACCGCCGACACCGGCGCTGCCGCCGACGCCCGCGCTGCCGCCGA
>NZ_DASZSE010000027.1:0-101804 GCF_035548915.1 Ramlibacter sp.
CGAGTCGCCGCGGCACTTGCCGCGACGGCCGTTCCCCTCTTCGCCGCGGCCCAGCAAGTCGCGATGCACACGCTCGAGCCCGTCACCGTCACGGGCGGCACGCCGACCTCGCTGCCGACGCAGATTCCAACCACCATCGAAGGCATCGGCCGCGAGCAGATCGACGAGCAGATCAACGCCACCGACAGCGAAGACGCGATCAAGTACCTGCCCAGCCTGCTCGTTCGCAAGCGCTACCCCGGCGACTACAACCACGCGGTGCTCTCCACGCGCGCCTCGGGCACGGGCAACAGCGCGCGTTCGCTCGTGTATGCCGACGGCATCCTGCTGTCCAACCTGCTTGGCAACGGCGCGACGTTCGCGCCGCGCTGGATGCTCGTGACGCCGGAGGAAATCGAACGCGTCGACGTGCTGTACGGCCCGTTCACCGCCGCCTACCCCGGCAACTCGGTGGGCGCCGTCGTCGATTTCGTGACGCGCATGCCGACGAAGTTCGAGTCGCATGCGAGCCTGTCGAGCACGTGGCAGCCCTTCGACCTGTATGGAACGCACGGCAATTTCGGCGCGCAACAGGCCAGTGCCTCGGTGGGCGACCGGCAAGGCGGCTTCGCCTGGTGGCTGAACGTGAATCGCACGCAAAGCGACGGCCAGCCGCTCACCTTCGCCACGCGCCTGCTCTCGCAAGGCAGCGCGGCTGCCGCGACACCCGTGACGGGCGCGGTCGCGGGCCTCAACCGCGCGAACCAGCCGTGGTGGATTCTCGGCGCCGGCACGCAATACCGCAGCGACCAGGACCACCTGAAGGCGAAGCTCGCCTACGACGTGACGCCCGCCCTGCGCGCGAGCTACACCTTCGCGCTCTGGCGCAACGACTCGCAGGCGCGCTCGCAGAGTTATTTGCGCGACGCCGCGGGACAGCCGGTGTACAGCGGCACGGTGAGCATCGACGGGCGCAGCTACACGCTGTCGCCCTCGGACTTCCCGTCGTCGAACGAGTCGCTCACGCATACGATGCACGGCCTCACGCTCAAGAGCCACACGCTCGGCGAGTGGGATTGGGAACTCTCGGCGAGCCACTACGGCTACGACGAAGACCTGCTGCGCGCGCCCACTACCGCGCTGCCTGCCGCATCGGCAGGCGGCCCCGGCCGCATCGTCGACATGCACGGCACCGGCTGGACGACCCTTGCGGCCAAGGGCATCTGGCGGCCGCGCTCGCACATCGTCGAATTCGGCCTGCAGCGCGACGCCTACCGGCTGCGCAGCATCGAAAACGCGACGAGCGACTGGATCGCGGGCGGCCCCGGCGCGCGCAACAACGCGTTCCAGGGCGACACGACGCTCACGAGCCTCTACGCGCAGGACACGTGGACGCTCTCGCGCCGCTGGAAGACGACGCTCGGCCTGCGCCTGGAGCAGTGGCATGCCTTCGACGGCGCGACTTCGAACGCGACGACCACGGCCGCGCACGTCGAGCGCCGCGAAGACTACGCGTCGCCCAAGGCCGCGCTCTCGTATCGGCTGAACGACGACTGGGTGCTGAAAGCCTCCACCGGCCGCGCGGTGCGCATGCCCACCGTTTCCGAGCTGTACCAGGGCGGCATCAACGCGAGCGGCCAGTTGATCAACAACGACCCGTTCCTGCGGCCCGAGAAATCGTGGACCGGCGAGCTGAGCGCCGTGCGCGACGTGAACGACGGGTCGCTGCGTTTCACCGCGTTCTTCGAGCGCACGCGCGATGCGCTTTTTTCGCAGCTGAACGCCGCCAACGTGAACACCGTGCAGAACGTCGGCGCGATTCGCACGCGCGGCTTCGAAGTCGCCTGGCAACGCAGCGACTGGTGGGTGAAGGGGCTGGATGCGGGCGCCAACCTCACATGGACCGACTCGATCATCACCCGCAACGACGCCTTCCCCGCGAGCGTGGGCAAGCGCCAGCCGCGCGTGCCCGAGTGGCGCGCGGCGACGGTCGCCACGTACCGGCCCGATGCGCGCTGGTCGCTCACCGGTGCGCTGCGTTTCAGCGGCAAGCAGTTCAGCACGCTCGACAACAGCGACCCCAACGGCTTCGCCTACCAGGGCGCGAGCCGCTACCTCGTCGCGGACGTGCGCGCCGTCTGGCGGGTGAACGAACGCGTGCAAGCTGCGTTCGGCATCGACAACCTCACCAGCCAGGTCTATTGGAATTTCCACCCCTATCCGCAGCGCAGCTACGTCGCGGAACTGAAAGCCGATCTATGAAGAAGACGATCCTCATCGCGCTCGCCACGATGGCCTGCGCCGCTCACGCGCACGTTACCCTCGAATACGAGGTCGCGGCCGCGGGCGCCTCGTACAAGGCCACGTTTCGCGTGGGCCATGGCTGCGGCGCATCGCCCACGAAGCAGATCGCGGTCACGATCCCCGACGGCGTGAAAGGCGCGCATCCGATGCCCAAGCCCGGCTGGACGCTCGAGCTTCGCAAGGATGCGGACCGGGTGGCGCGCGTCGTGTGGACCGCGAAGACGCGCGAGGACATGCTGCCTTCCACCCAGTACGACGAATTCGTGCTGGTCGCGCGGATGCCCGACCAGGCCGGCTCGCTCTACTGGCCGGTGAGTCAGGTGTGCGAGGAAGGCCGCGCCGATTGGAAGGACGTTCCGCAGGCGGGACAATCGCTGGCCGAGCTCAAGTCGCCTGCGGCGTACCTGGAAGTCATTCCGGCCGACGGCACGGCAAGCGGCCATCATCATTGACATGAAAGTACGAAGATGAACTTCTCACGATCGCTCGCGTCCGCGGCCACCGCTTTGCGCGCACCCTTGCGCGCGCCCTCCTTCTTCGCGCACCATTTCGCGACTTTCTTCGCGACTTTCTTCGCGCTTGGCGCGCTCTTCCTCGCGCCCGCCGCGCACGCACAGACGGCCCCCGTCACCGCGGCAGCCGCATGGGCCCGCCCGACCGTGCAGGGCCAGCTCGCGAGCGGCGCATTCATGCGCCTCACCGCGCGCGAGCCCGTCGCGCTGGTGGGCGCAGAGACCCCGTTGGCCGCCCGCGCCGAACTGCACGAGATGAAGATGGAAGGCGACGTGATGCGCATGCGCGAGATCGCCTCGCTCGACTTGCCGGTGGGCCGGCCCATGATGCTCGGCCCGGGCGGCTATCACATCATGCTGCAAGGCCTGAAGGCACCGTTGAAGCCCGACATGCGCATCCCCCTCACGCTGATGTTTCGCGACGCGAGCGGCCACACGAGCAAGCTGGAGCTGACGGTGCCGGTCCTCGCGCACGCGCCCGACGAAGGCGGGGCGAAGAAGCCCTGAACGGTTTCGCGCCGCGCGGGCGGTTGCGGTAAGCTGTGCTCCGTCACCGCCCCCACGGAGCACGGCATGAGCGACCCCGCCTTCGGTTTCGGCAAATTCGTCCCCGGCTTCGACTTCCTGCAGAACCTTGCGAAGGGCGCGACGCAGAGCATCCCGCAGCTGCCCAACATCGCCAACTGGGTCGCGCCCACGCTGAACGTCGAGGAACTCGAGAAGCGGATCGACGAACTGAAGGCCGTGCACTTCTGGCTCGACCAGAACAGCAAGGCGCTCTCGGCCACGATCCAGGCGCTCGAAGTGCAGAAGATGACGCTCGCGACGCTCAGGGGCATGAATTTCAACATGGGCGACCTCGCCAACGCCCTGAAGCTGAAGGCCGCGGACAGCATGCTGGGCGGCGTGCAGAAGGCGACCGAAGCGGCTGCGAGCGCGGCCGATTCGGTGTCGCAAGCCGCGGGCGTGGCGCGCGGGAAGGCGGCGGCGAAGACGGCCGCGAAGAAGCCCTCCGGCAGCGCGCGCGCGGGCGCGTCGGCGTCGGCAGCGGCAGGCATCGTCGATCCGCTGCAGTGGTGGGGATCCCTCACGCAGCAGTTCCAGCAGATCGCCGCGACCGCCATGAAGGAGGCCGCGCAGAAATCCGCGGCGGACACCGCGAAGAACGTCGCCACCGGCATGGCGAAGGAAGCGATGAAGGCGGCCGGCGGCGCCGCGCGCGCCGCCCGGTCCGCGGCCGGGGCCGCTGCCTCGTCGGCTTCGGCACGCAAGCCCCGCGCGCGCAAGAAGACCGCGTGAGGCCGCGATGAAGCTCTTTCCCTTCGGGCATGCGACGCATCCGCAGTGGCGGATGGCCGCGGGGCTGGTACTCGCGCAGGTCAGAGCCCAGATGGCCCTGCCCGATTACGCGAGCCTGCCGACACTCGGCCTGCTGTACATCACGGACCACTATGTGGCGCATGCGCAGGACATCCTCGATCACGTGAGCGCCGAACTGCCCGAAGTCGCGGACTGGGCCGGCACGGTCGGTGTCGGCGTGGCCTCCTCCAACGTCGAGTATTTCGACGAACCGGCCCTCGCGCTCATGCTGTGCGACCTGCCGCCGGACCAGTACGCCGTGTTCTCCGGCGTGACGCCGCTCAACGCGACGCGCTTCCAGCCGCATACCGCGCTCGTTCACGCCGACGCCGCGACGCCCGAACTCGCCGAGCTGATCGCCGAGATGGCGCAGCGCACGTCCTCGGGCTACCTCTTCGGGGGGCTGGCCTCCAGCCGCGGCGAGACGGTGCAGTTCGCCGTGTCCGGTTTCGGCACGCTCGCGGGCCACGGCGGCACGAGCGGCGTCTTCAGCGGAGGCCTCTCGGGCGTCGTGTTCGGCCCCGAGGTCGCGATCGTCTCGCGCGTGACGCAGGGCTGCCAGCCGGTGGCGGCCGAGCGCGGCATCACCGAAGCGAACGGCAACGTGGTGCTTCAGCTCGACGGCGAGCCCGCGCTCGACGTGCTGCTCAGAGACCTGTCGATCTCGCTCGATCAGCCGCAAGCCGCGATGGCCACGCTGCGCCGCACGCTCGTCGGCCTCACCGAGGCGGGCGGCAGCCTCGTTGCGCGCACCGGCAATTTCGGCGGCGACGTGATCGTGCGGCACATCATCGGGCTCGACCCCACGCGGCAGGGCATCGCGGTGGCCGAGCGAGTGTCCGAAGGCATGCGCCTCGCGTTCTGCCGCCGCGACGTGGAGGCCGCGCGCGTCGACCTCACGCGCATCTGCGCTGAAATCCGCGAGGAACTCGAGCCGGAGGAAATGCCGATCACGGTGGCCGCGACGCTCTCGGGCTCGGACGCGCAGGCGGGGCCGAATCCGGCGCGCCGCATCGCGGGCGCCGTGTACGTGAGCTGCGCCGGGCGCGGCGGGCCGCACTTCGGCGGGCCGAGCGAGGAGCTGAAGATCGTGCGGCGAGCGCTCGGTGACGTGCCGCTCGTGGGCTTCTTCGCGGGCGGAGAAATCGCCCGGCATCACCTCTATGGCTACACTGGCGTGCTGACCGTGTTCCGATGAGCAGTTCCCGCGCCGCTTCTTCCCCCGATCGATCGCGCCGCCGCATCCCGAGCGTCTGGCAAGGCATCGGCTGGGCCCTTCGCCGAGGCGGCGAAGGCGGCGGCATCTCGCGCGCGGAACTCTTCGGCCGCGCCCTCGTCGCGACGCTTGCGCACGGCAAGGCGCTCGGGCGCTGGATGGCGATCGTGCACGAGCTGAAGGCGCGCGGCATGCTCGACGATCTGGAAGGCGAATACCTGCGTGCGATCCGGCCTTCGGTGCAGCGCCACGCGAGCATCGGCGAGCGCGTGACGCAGCTCATCGACCACACCGACTGGATCGAAACCGCCTTCAAACCCGCCGCGCTGGAGCGGCTCACGTCCGGCAAGCCGGTCGTGCTCGCCGAGCTGAGGCCGCCGCGTGGCTTCGACTATCTGCGACTTCAGGTGCAGCGCACGGGTGTGCAAAGCCCCGAGGGCGAATTGCTGCTCACCCTCACGGCGCAGCGCTCGAGCGACGTGCAGCACAAGGCGCTGCCGCTGGACCTCGCGGCGCTCGCCTTCTCGCGCTTTCGCATCGAGGACACCTCGTGCCTCGTGATCGGCGGCGTGCGGGGCCAGCGGCATCATGCGTCGCGCATGGCCATGTCGCCGGTGGAAGTTTCGCAGGCACTGCAGGGCTGGAAGCCCTCGGTGCTGCTCGTGTGCACGATGCAGGAGCTCGCCCGCGCCTGGGGGCACAAGCTCGTGGGGCTGAACCCCGCGTCGCATCGGCTGCAGGGGTGGAGCTTTCGCTTCGACACCGCTTCGCGCGAGGCGGCCGAGCGCATCTTCGCGAGTCACGACGCGCTGTGGGCGCACTTCGACGCGGCGCCCGGCCCGCTCGGCTGGGTGGTGCTGCCGCTGCATTCCGACGACAAGCTCGCGGCCACCGCGCTCTCGCCGGAAAAGCGCGAACGCCAGGTGCGGCGCGCCGACTTCTGGCTGCGCATGCGCAAGGCGCTGCATCTGCGGATGCGCGAAGTGCTCGTGCGCCCCGGCCGCGAGGACCAGAAGTCGCGCGTGACGCAGCTCGCCACGGATCATGCGCCGCTCGAAGACGACTGGGGCGACCTGTTCACCGAGGACGAGGAAGCGGAGAAGGAGCGCTTGCAGGCGCGGATGCTGCAGACCGGGCCGCTGACGCTCGAGTGAAGCGCGGCCGACGCGCTCGGGGCCTTATCGCCGCAGCTGCGTGAAGGCCGTGAATTCCCAGCTTCGCATCGCAAGCACGAGCGTATAGCCCTCGCGATCGTCCTGCCCGAGCTTCTGGTCCGCCTGATGCTGCTGGGCGAAGTCCTGCGCGAGGCGCTGCATGCGTTCCACGAACGAAGGCGCGATGCCGCGCGCGACCGACCCGTGCACGAGCAGCAGCCCTTCGGCGGCGCCGTCGAAGCCGCCCGCGAAGTAGTCGAGCACCACGTTGTCGCGAAAGTAGTTCATCACCGGGCCGTGGGGCCGCCAGCGGAAAGTCTTGGCGAGCTTCAGCCGGTAGCGGTTGCCGGGCTTCAGCTCGATGATGCCGATGCGATCGAGCTGCGCGAGGCACCTGATGCATTCGGCCTCGCTCACGCGGTACTCGCTCGTGATCTGCTCGAGCGTCCACATAGAGAGCACGCAGATCGCCGTGAGCAGCAGCTTCTTGTCCGCAACCACCGCCCGCTCCTGTTCCTGCGTGAGCTCCTTCAAAAGCGGCTGCGCGTCGGCCACGCGCCGCGCGAGCTCCGCGAAATCGAGCTTGAGCGTGCGGCAGATCGCGTCGATGCGGGAAAGCGGCATGTCGCCCTTCGCGAGCATGCGCTTCACGCTGGACTCCGCCATGCCCAGGCCGCGCGCGAGGTCGGCGTAGGTCATGTGCGCGGCTTTCAGCTCCTTCTTGAGGGCGAGAACGAGGTCGGCGGTGGTGCTCATGGAATGGTCGGCCGGTATCGGCGGCGGATACCGCGGGTAGCTCTGTGCGGGAATGTAGCGCCAGACGGTGGCGAACCGCCGGGCACTGAAGGCAGAATCGCTCGCATGGCTGGTTTTCGCGAAGCGAGGGGCCCGCCACCCAGGAGAAAAACGCCATGAACACCGCCGCCACCGCCGAAGCGCCCGCCCTCCCGCGCGCCGCCGAATCGCATCCGAATCAGTTCGCGCTCCTCGGGCAAAGGCGCTTCGCGCCATTTTTCTGGACGCAGTTCTGCGGCGCGGCCAACGACAATCTCTTCAAGTTCGGCTTCACCGTGATGGTGACCTACCAGCTGCAGGTGAGCTGGCTCACGCCGCACATGGCGGGGCTCGTGATCGGGGCGCTCTTCATCCTGCCCTTCCTCCTTTTTTCCGCCACCAGCGGCCAGCTCGCGGACAAGTACGACAAGCGAGCGATGATCCTCTTCGTCAAATGGCTGGAGATCGGCATCATGGTGCTCGCGAGCTGGGGCTTCTTCGCCGCGTTCGTGCCGGTGCTGCTCCTGTGCACCTTCCTCATGGGCCTGCACTCGACGCTGTTCGGCCCGGTGAAGTACGCCTATCTTCCGCAGCACCTGAGCGAGCGCGAACTCACGGGCGGCAACGGCATGGTGGAGATGGGCACTTTCGTCGCCATCCTGCTTGGCAACGTGGCGGGCGGTCTGATCGTCTCGATCCCCGAGGTCGGCGCGCACTACGTGGGCGTGAGCTGCATCGCGCTGGCCTTGATCGGCCGGCTGGTGGCGCAGGCGGTGCCCGTGTCCGCCGCGACCGATCCGGGCCTGAAGATCAACTGGGACCCGGTGAGCGAGACGGTGCGCAACCTGAAGCTCGCGCACGGCGACGTGGTGGTGTTCAGGTCGCTCCTGGGCATCAGCTGGATGTGGTTCTTCGGCGCGGTGTTCCTCTCGCAGTTCCCGAGCTTCGCGAAGGAAGTGCTGCACGGCAACGAGCAGGTCGCCTCGCTCCTGCTCGTCGTGTTCTCGGTGGGGATCGGCATCGGCTCGCTCCTGTGCGAGATGCTTTCGCGGCGTCACGTGGAGATCGGGCTCGTGCCGCTCGGCGCGATCGGCATGACCGTGTTCGCGGTGGACCTGTACTTCGCCTCGCGCGGCCTGTCCGGCGCGGCCGAACTCACGCTCGGGCAATTCGTCGCGATCGGCGCGCACTGGCGCGTGATGGCCGACCTCGCGCTGCTGTCGCTCTTCGCCGGCCTCTACAGCGTGCCGATGTACGCGCTGATCCAGCTGCGCGCGCAGCCCACGCACCGCGCGCGGATCATCGCGGCCAACAACATCCTCAATGCGCTCTTCATGATCGCAAGCGCGATCCTCGCGGGCGCGCTGCTCGCCGCGGGCGCGACGATTCCGCAGATCTTCCTTGCCACGGGCATCGCCAACGCGCTGGTGGCGGGCTACATCTTCTTCCTCGTGCCCGAATACTTCATCCGCTTTGTGGCCTGGGCGATGTCGCACTTCATCTATCGCTTCAAGGTGCGCGGCGACGACTACATTCCCACCGAAGGGCCCGCGATCCTCGCGTGCAACCACGTGAGCTTCGTCGATGCGGTGCTGCTGATGGCGGCAAGCCCCCGGCCGATCTACTTCGTGATGGACCATCGCATCTTCCGGCTTCCCGTGCTCGGCTGGCTCTTCCGGCTTGCCAAGGCGATCCCCATCGCATCGCAGAAGGACCACCCCGCAATCTACGCGGCCGCCTTCGAACGCGCCGCGCAGGTGCTGAGAGAAGGCGACCTGCTCGCGATCTTTCCCGAAGGCGGGATCACGCGCGACGGCCATCTGCAGGAGTTCAAGGGCGGCATCATGAAGGTGCTGGATCGCGCGCGTGCCGATGGCGTGCACGCGCCGGTGATTCCGATGGCGCTCGTGAACCTCTGGGGCTCGTTCTTCAGTCGCGTCGAAGAGGGCAACGCCATGGTGCGGCCGTTCCGGCGCGGGATGTTCAGCCGCGTGGGGTTGAACGTCGGGGCGCCCGTGACAGCGGACGAAGTGCAGCCCGCGGCACTGCGCTCGAAGGTGGAGCAACTGCTCGCCGCGGGCGTGTGACGCATTTCACCGTCGTGTCGCCGCATCCGGACGATGCGGCGCTCTCGCTGGGCTCCACGCTCGCCTGGTGGCACCGGCGCGGCGCGCGGTTCACGTTTCTCACCTGCTTCAGCCGCACCCGCTGGGCACCGCGTGCGGCATCGAATGGCGATGTCGACAGCGTCACGGCACTGCGGCGCCTGGAGGACGAGGCTTTCGCCGCGCGATTCGGCGAGGCGGCTCGCCATCGCGCGCTCGGCTTCGACGATGAGCCGCTGCGTCCGGCGGCGCGCGGTGCGGGCGGGGCGGCGCAACGCAAGGAGGACGTCGAGCAGCCTCTGCTCGTCGCGCTGAGAGAGGCGATGGCGCGGCACGCGCCCGAGCCGGGTCCGTGGGTGCTGCCGGCCGGGCAGTTCCATCGGGATCATTTACTCGCGATGGTGGCGGGCATCGCGGCGGCGGGGACTCATCCGCTGGTGTTCTACGAGGACGTGCCCTACGTCCTGGGAGTCTCGATGGAGAGTGTGCGCAGGCACATGACGGGCGTGTCGCGCCGGGCCGGGCGCGAACTGCACGCACTGCGATTCGGAGCGTTCGATCGCGATGCCTGGTTGAGCGGTGTGCACTGCTACCGGTCGCAGTTCATCGAGGACGAACTCGCCGACTTCTCAGCGCGGCTCGTGGCCCGTTCGGGCGAGCGGTTGTGGGCGGATGCGCAGGCGCTTTCGGTGATGGGGGCGCTCTTCGTCTGAGCGGGGAGAAGTACCGCGGCGCGATACCCCGAGCGCCTCACGGTTCACCTTGCGCGAAATGAGGCCTTCGGCGCAGGCCCGCGCCCACACACTCCTCCGCATGTCCAACCACCTCCAAGAGGTCCGCATGCAAGTCCGCATCCACCGCGACACCAAGGCCTGGCAGCTGCAGGTCTGGGTGTCCTTCCTCCTCGCCGCGTTTGTCTGCGGCGTCGGCCTCGCCTACCTGCCGGGGCGGGACCTGGATCGCGCCTTCATGTTCATGGGCTACATGTTCTGCCTCTCGGCCGCCTTCGTGCTCGCCAAGTTCGTGCGCGACAACGAGCGCGCGCGCCTCGAGAAGCGCGACGCCGACACGCCGCTCTTCCGACTCGTCGTGTGGGGCGGCTTCTTCCTCGCGATGGCGCTCACCGCATGGGGGCTCATGCGCATGGAAGTCAACGAAACCTACAAGGCCTACCTCGGCGTGAGCTGGCTTTATCTCATCACCTGCACTTTCACCCTGGCCAAGACGCTGCGCGACGCGCACGAGGCCGATATCGACGAAGCGAGGAACCGCGAATGAAAAAGACCCTGATCTCCCTTTGGCTCGCGGCCGGCGCCGCTGCCATGTCCCTCCCCGCGCATGCGCAAAGCGAAGCATCGATGGCGCTCAGCACGTTGTCGGCGCTGCCGGTGGCTTCCGTCATGGTGGCGGGCAGCACCGTGGTCGCCGTGCCGGTGATGCTTTCCACCGCGGGGACGGTGCTCGTGGTGAAGTCGGTGGAAGTGAGCGCGCGCGGCACGATCTGCGTGCTGGAACGCGCGTCCGACGGCACGCGCGTCAGCATCGAATTCCTCGGTCGCTCCGCGCAGACCGCTTCGCTCGCGGCGGGAACGCTTGTGACCGTGAGCGTGATCGGCGCGGGCACGATCCTCTCGGCCGCGGGCGAAGCAATTGCCTTCATCCCGAACGCGCTCGGCCAAGCGCTGCTCTTCAACGAACGGGTCACGTACTGAGATGAAGACCGCATTCTGGCGCGCGATGTGCGCACTTCTCCTGGCGGCGGTGGTCGCCGCGCCGGCCCGGGCGGGCCGCACCTGCGAACCGTGGAAACCGTCGGCGGCCACCCTCGCTCGCGCGTTCGGCATGGCCGAACGCACGCTGCGCGCGCTCGACGATGAATATGCGAAGAACGGCACGCAAGTCGTCGTGCTCGCTCGCGCGGGGCAGGACCTTACCCAGTACGGCCTGCGCTATTCGCACCTGGGCTTCGCGTACCGCACGGCCGACGGGCGCTGGCGCGTGCTGCACAAGCTGAACCAGTGCGGCACGGCCGATGCGTCGATCTATCGCCAGGGCCTCGGGGACTTCTTCCTCGACAGCCTGTGGCGCTACGAGGCCGCCTACGAAGTGCCGGCGCCCGAGGTGCAGGCAAGGCTTCTGGCCGTGTTGCAGGATGAGCGGCGTGCCACCGCGATGCATTGGAAGCCGTACAGCGTCGTGAGCTATGCGTGGGGCCAGCGCTATCAGCAGTCCAACCAGTGGGCGATCGAGACGCTCGCGGCGGCGATGGAGCCCGGCATCGCATCGCGCACCCAGGCGCAGGCGTGGCTGCAGTTCAAGGGCTACCAGCCCACCACCTTGCACCTGGGACCGATGGAGCGGCTCGGCGGGCGGCTCACGTCGGCCAACGTGGCGTTCGACGACCACCCGAGCGAGAAGCGCTTTTCCAACCGGATCGAGACCGTGACGGTGGATTCCGTTTTCGACTGGTTGCCCCGTGCCGGCCTCGCCTCCTCCGCGGTCACGCTGCGGCCGTGACCGGCGCCTGTGTCTCGAGCCCGGCGGCCCGGAGATGCCGGGCCGCATCGAAGGAGTGCCGGAAGACGTCGAGCACCCGTGCGATGACTCAGGCCGCAAGCAATCCGGCGCCGCGCATGTGCTTGGCCGTGTCGATGTAGTGGCGAAAGCCGATCACGCGGCCGTCGTCGCCGAAGGTCCACAGATGCAGTTCCTCGTCGCGCAGGCGCACTCCGGTGGCGCGATAGGTGCAGTCGACGCAGGAGAGCGCGGCGACCCTGTGGCCCGATCCGAAGATGTCGTGGAGCTTGAACTCGTGGAATTCGAGCGTGGCGGCGAGCACCTGGAAGAACTCGCCGACGCCGGCGGGATTCGTGCGCTGCAGGAGCAGCGGATGACCCGCGCGCTGCGCGCTCAGGTCCGGCCAGACGTCCCACTCGACCTTGGGCGACAGCTGCGCCAGGATGTGGGGCACGTCGCCGCGGCCGAAGGCCTGGTAGATCGACTGGATGGTTTCGATGTTGCGGTTCACGGCGTCCTCGCGTGGGGGTTGAAGGAGCCCTCACGATAGGAAGCGCACCGCGCGCCCACATCCGCCAAGTGGCCTATGGCCGGGGCGCCGCGCCGAAGAGCCCCTGCTCGACCGCCCAGAGGGCGACGCCGCCGCGGCTTTTCACGCCGCTCTTGCCGTAGATGTGGATCGTGTGGTGCTGCACGGTGCGCGGCGAGATGCCCAGGCGCTTGCCGATTTCCTTGTTCGAGAGGCCGAGCACCACGAGCCGCAGCACTTCGAGTTCGCGCTCGGTCAATCCGGCGGGCAACGAGGCCGCGGGTGCGGGTTGCGCTCCTGCGGCCGCGAGCACCGCGTCCACCGCGGCGCGATCGAGCCGGCCCCGCGCGACCTCGTCCAGCAGCACCTTGCGCGCGGCGGCGCCGTCGAGCGCCGGGCGGTATGCACGCGGCTCGCCGCAGGCGTGATACGTGTCCGCAGCCGCGAGCAGGCGCACGAACGCCGTGGAGTCGCGTTCTCCGCGGTGATAGCCGCTGCCGTCGGCGCGCTCGTGAGCGCGGCCCGCGATGTCCGCATGGCGCGCGAGCGCCGGGCTGCGGCGCAGCACGCGGTCGGTGTAGTAGCTGTGCAGGTGCACGCGCTCCCATTCGCTGGCCGTGAGCGGCGCGGGCTTGTCCCACAGGCCCGTGGGCACCGCGACGCGGCCGATGTCGTGCAGCAGCGCGGCATGGGCGAGCAAGTCGGCATCTTCCGGGCGCAGGCCCTGCGCGAGCGCGGCCGCGCGCGCGAGCGCCGCAACGCCGGTCGAATGGCCGCTGAAGTAGCCGGACTTCAGATCGGCCATCAGCGCGAAGGCTTCGAAGAGCCGCCCGAGCCCTTGCTCGTCCACGAGCCACACACCGGGCTCGCAGGCCAGGAAGTCATCCCACACCGACGACTGATCGAGGCCCGTACACAGCGCGGGTGCATCGGCTTCGAAGCGCGCGACGATCGTGGGATCGAGATGGCCGCCCGATCGCCGGCGCAGTTCAGCGGCGGCGCGCGAAGGGCCGCCGAGCGCGTTGTAGACGACGCCGATGCGCGCGGCCTCGACGTAGCGTTGCGCGAGGCTGAGCGCGCCGCCTGTCAGACCGAGGGGCACGCCGCGGCCGTCGTAGCGTTCGTCGGCTTGCGACAGGGCGCGCAGCACGCCTTCGGGCATGCCCAGGCGCTTGCCGCAATGCACGGCCGCATCGCATTGCGCGTGCGCATGCGCCTTGCCCGCGCCCGGATCGGCAAGCAGCTTGAGCACACCCGCCGCGCGTTGCAGCGGCGGCGCGCCCTTGCCCACGTCGCGCAGCACGGCGCCGATGAACTCCTGGGGCCGGCCGAAGTCGATGGGGATGAAGGCGGCTCTCAGGCCGACGTCGTCGCCGCTCGCGTAGGCCGCGTCTTCGACCGCGAAGCCGTTGCAGCCGAGATAGCGCAAGAGCCCTGTCCAGAAGACTTCGTGCCGCACGGACGCGGGCTCGTCGACCGCAAGGCGCGATGCGAGAAGAGCGATGCGCAGGCCGTCCTCGCTCGGCTGCGCGTTGGCGAGATCGGTCGCCAGGGACAAGGTGCCCAGCACTTCCGCGAGGCGCAGCGGACCGGTGGGCGCGCCTTCAGCCATGGCGCCACGCTTCGAAGCGGCGCCGCCAGCGCCTCTTGGCCACGCGGCCGATGCGCCAGGGCCACGACGCGCGGACCTGGGCGACTAGCTCTTCCTTGAAGGCGACCCAGCGTGCATAGACGCGCGCAAACCACGCGAGCTGCATCAGCGACTCGCGCGTGAGCGTGAAAAGCCGCGCGACGAGGGCCGTGCCGGCGATCTTGGCGACGACGATGACGCCGGTTCCGAAGAGGACGCGCCCGCGGCCGATGAACCAGAGCGCAGCGATCTTCACCGGCAGCAGCAGAAGTGTGGGGACGAGGAACAGCGCGAGTGCCGCATACGGCGGCAGCTTGCGGATCGATGCCTCGATGCGTTCCAGCCCGAGCGCGCGCATGAGCCGCGCGAGCCCGCGCTGCAGCGGCTGCCAGCCCCATTCCTCGAAGAGGATGAGGAGGGCGAGCGGCCATGCGAAGAGCCGGCCGACGATGCGCTTCACCGCTTCCATGCGGCGCAATCGTAGCTGAGCGCAAGCCGCCTGATCGGCGGCCCATGCCGAAGCATCGTGCGGTGTCCGGCAACCGGCGCCGCCCCGAAGGGCAGCATCGAATTCTCCTAGACGCCCCGTTGCCGGTCATTCGCGAACCTCACCGCGAATTCCTCGAACCGCCCGGCATCGAGCGCTTCGCGCACCTCACGCATCAGGTTCAGGTAGTAGTGCAGGTTGTGAATCGTGGCGAGCATCGGTCCGAGCATTTCGCCGCAGCGGTCCAGATGGTGCAGATAAGCACGCGAGAAGCCGCCCGTCACGCTGCCGTCCGACGCCGTGTGCCCGCTGCACGTGTAGCAAGTGCATGTTTCGTCGAGCGGCCGCGCATCGCTGCGATGCTTCGCGTTGCGGATCTTCAGGTCGCCGAAACGCGTGAAGAGATGGCCGTTGCGCGCATTGCGCGTGGGCATCACGCAGTCGAACATGTCCACGCCCTGCGCAACGCCCGCCACCAGGTCTTCGGGCGTGCCGACGCCCATCAGGTAGCGCGGCTTGTGCGCGGGCAAACGGTGAGGCGTGTGCGCCATGATGCGCAGCATGTCCTCCTTGGGCTCGCCCACGCTCACCCCGCCGACCGCATAACCGGGGAAGTCCATCTCCACGAGCGCGTCGAGGGACTCCTCGCGCAAGTGTTCGAACATGCCGCCTTGCACGATGCCGAAAAGCGCGTTGCGGTTTTCCAGCCGCTCGAACTCCGTCTTGCAGCGCACCGCCCAGCGGCGCGAGAGTTCCATCGAGAAGCGCGCCTCGGCTTCGGTCGTGACGCGGTCCTTCGTCTCGTAAGGCGTGCACTCGTCGAACTGCATCACGATGTCCGAATCCAGGATCGTCTGGATCTGCATCGAGACTTCGGGCGTGAGAAAAAGCTTGTCGCCGTTCACGGGCGAGGCGAATTTCACGCCCTCCTCGGCGATCTTGCGCATCTCGCCGAGCGACCACACCTGAAAGCCGCCCGAGTCGGTGAGGATCGGCTTCGTCCAGTTCTCGAAGCGGTGCAGCCCGCCGAACTGCTTCAGCACATCCAGCCCCGGCCGCATCCACAGGTGGAAGGTGTTGCCGAGGATGATCTGCGCGCCCATTTCCTCGAGCGAGCGCGGTGTGATGCCCTTCACGGTTCCATAGGTGCCGACCGGCATGAAGACCGGCGTCTGCACGACGCCATGGTTCAGCGTGAGGCGGCCTCGGCGTGCGAGGCCCTCGCTCTTCAGAAGCTCGAATTGCAGCATGTCGATTTCAGGATTGCCGTGCGAGCAGCATCGCGTCGCCATAGCTGAAGAACCGGTAGCGCTCGGCCACCGCGTGGCGGTAGAGCGCCATGATCTTCTCGTGGCCCGCCAGCGCGCTCACGAGCATCAGCAACGTCGACTTCGGCAGATGAAAGTTGGTGAGGAGCAGATCGGTCTCGCGAAAGCGAAAGCCCGGCGTGATGAAGATGCTCGTGTCGCCCCGCGCCTGGCCCGTGAGCGACCACGATTCGAGCGTGCGGACGGTGGTCGTGCCCACGGCGACGAGGCGTCCGCCGCGCGCGCGCAAGTCGCGGATCGCCTGCTGCGTGGCATCGGGGACCTCATAGCGCTCGCTGTGCATGCGGTGCTCTGCGATGTTCTCGGTCTTCACCGGCTGAAACGTGCCGGCGCCAACGTGCAGCGTGACGCTTGCGCGTTGCACGTCGCGCGCATCGAGCGCGCGCAGCACGGCTTCGTCGAAATGCAGCGCGGCGGTCGGCGCGGCAACGGCGCCGGGCTTCGCGGCAAAGACCGTCTGGTATCTCTCGGCGTCTTCGGCCGAATCCGCATGTTCTATGTAAGGCGGCAGCGGCACGTGGCCATGGCGTTCCATGAGCGCGTACGGATCGTCGCTCAGCGCGAAGCGAAAGAGCGCGCCTTCGCTGTCGGGCCAGCGTCCGAGCAGCGTGGCCGTGAAGCCGCCGTCCATGCGCAGCACGGTGCCGGTGGCGGGCTTCTTGCTCACTTTCATGTGAGCTGCGACCTCGCGGTCTTGCAGCACGCGTTCGACGAGCAGTTCCAGCCGGCCGCCCGTGGGCTTTTCGCCGAAGAGGCGCGCCTTCACGACCTTCGTGTCGTTGAAGACGAGGAGGTCGCCCGGTTGCAGGAGCGATGGCAGGTCGCGAAAGACGCGGTCGACGCTCGCGTCGAGCGTGCCATCGAGCAGGCGAGACGCGCTGCGCTCGCTCGCGGGATGCTGCGCAATCAGTTCGGGGGGCAAGGCGAAATCGAAATCGCCCAGGGTGAAGTGACGCATCGAGGGCCGGACGGACCCGTTCCAGGTTCGGGAGAAGGCAGAATTGTCCCATGCCCGAGACCCAGGCGCTCTCCGCACCGCAGAAGGCCCTTCGCAAGCTCGGGCTCACGCGCGACATCGACCTCGCGCTGCATCTGCCGCTGCGCTACGAGGATGAAACTCGCATCGTGAAGCTGCGCGACGCGCGCGACGGCGATACCGTGCAGATCGAGGCCACGGTCACGGATTCGCACGTCGCGCTGCGCCCGCGCAGACAGCTCGTGGTCACGGTGGACGACGGCACCGACACCTGCACGCTGCGGTTCTTCACGTTCTATCCGTCGCACCAGAAGACGCTCGCGCGCGGCGCGAAGCTGCGCATCCGCGGCGAGGTGAAGGGCGGCCTGGCCGGGTTCCAGATGGTCCACCCGACGTTCAAGCCGGCGGGCGGCGCGCTCGCGCAGGCGCTCACGCCGGTGTATCCGACGGTGGCGGCGCTGCCGCAGGCCTATCTGCGCAAGGCCGTGCTGTCGGGACTTTCGCGTGCCGATCTCAGCGATACGCTGCCTCCGGACACTGCGACCGAGGGCCTGTGGACGCTGCGCGATGCGTTGCAGTTTCTTCATCACCCTTCGCCGGATGTTTCGCTTTCGGCGCTGGAGGACCGCGGACACCCCGCGTGGCAGCGGTTGAAGGCGGAGGAGCTTCTCGCGCAGCAGCTCTCGCAACTGCAAAGCAAGCGCGAACACGAGCGCCTGCGCGCGCCTGCGTTCGAGGTTCGCGCGGGCGGATTGCACGAGCAACTGCTCCGGGTGCTGCCGTTCGAGCTCACGCTCGCGCAGCGGCGGGTGGGCGAAGAGATCGCGAGGGACCTCGCGCGCGAGACGCCGATGCATCGCCTGCTGCAAGGCGACGTGGGCTCGGGCAAGACCATCGTCGCGGCGCTCGCCGCGGCAATCGTGATCGATGCCGGTTCGCAGTGCGCGCTCATGGCGCCGACCGAAATCCTGGCGGAGCAGCACTTTCGCAAACTGATCGGCTGGCTGGAGCCGCTGCTCGCGCCGCGCGCCCTGCGCGTCGCGTGGCTCACGGGCAGCCAGCGGAAGAAGGAACGCGGGGAGATGCTGCAACTGATCGCGAGCGGCGAGGCGGCGCTCGTGGTCGGAACGCACGCGGTGATCCAGGAGCAGGTGCAGTTCCGCGAACTGGCGCTCGCCATCATCGACGAGCAGCATCGGTTCGGGGTGGAACAGAGGCTGGCGCTCAGGGGCAAGATGGGCCGGGGCGTGCCGCTGCGCGTTCGCGAGGAGATGCGTTCTTCGCGTGCGGAAGCGCGTCATACTGAGGCTCGTCATCCCGAAGCGCGTCATTCCGAAGCGCGTCATTCCGAAGCGCGTCATCCCGAAGCGCGTCATCGCGAGGCGAGTCATCCCGAGGCGCGTCATCCCGAGGCGAGTCATCTCGAAGCGCGTCATCCCCGCGAAAGCGGGGATCCAGGAGGGCTGTCGCAGAAGACTCTGGATCCCCGCTTCCGCGGGGATGACGACCTGGCGCGCGGCGATGACGACCTGGCTCGCGGGGAAGACGACCTGACTCGCGGGGAAGACGACCTGGCGCGCGGGGATGACGACTTGGCTCGCGGGGATGACGACCTGGCTCGCGGGGATGACGACCTGACTCGCGAGGGCGACGACCTGACTCGCGGAGATGTCGAGCCGCAGGAGCCTCACCTCCTCATGATGTCCGCCACGCCCATCCCGCGCACGCTCGCCATGAGCTACTACGCAGACCTCGACGTCTCCACCATCGACGAACTGCCGCCCGGCCGCACGCCCGTCGTCACCAAACTCATCTCGGAGAACCGCCGCGACGAAGTCGTCGAACGCATCCGCGCGCAGGTGGCCGCCGGCCGGCAGGTGTACTGGGTCTGCCCACTCATCGAGGAAAGCGAAGCGCTCGATCTCACCAACGCCACCGCCACTCACCAGCAGCTCACGCAAGCCTTGCCGGGCGTCATGGTGGGCCTGCTGCACTCGCGCATGCCCGTGCCGGAAAAGAAGGCCGTGATGTCGCTCTTCACGGGCGGCCAGATGGGCGTGCTCGTCTCCACGACCGTCATCGAAGTCGGCGTCGACGTGCCCAATGCGTCGCTGATGGTGATCGAGCACGCGGAGCGCTTCGGCCTGTCGCAGCTGCACCAGCTGCGCGGCCGCGTGGGCCGGGGCGCGGCGGCGTCCGCGTGCATCCTGCTCTATTCGAAAGGCGTCGCCGGCCACCTCGGAGAAACCGCGCGGGCGCGCCTGAAGGCGATGCTGGAGACCTCCGACGGCTTCGAAATCGCCCGCCGCGACCTCGCGATCCGAGGCCCCGGCGAATTCCTCGGCGCACGCCAGTCGGGCGCGCCGCTGCTGCGATTCGCCGATCTTTCGACCGACGCCCCCCTGCTGCAATGGGCGCGCCGGCTGGCGCCTCTCATGCTGGACCGTTATCCTGCGCTCGCGCAGCGCCACATCGAACGCTGGTTGGGTTCAAAATCGCAGTACCTGAAGGCCTGAAGAACAACTCGAACCTCCGGCACCATGACGCTCACCGAGCTCAAATACATCGTCGCGGTCGCGCGCGAGAAGCACTTCGGCCGCGCGGCCGAAGCCTGCTTCGTATCGCAGCCGACGCTGTCGGTGGCGATCAAGAAGCTGGAAGACGAGCTGGAAGTGAAACTCTTCGAGCGCAGTGCGAACGAGGTGTCGGTGACGCCGCTCGGCGAGGAAATCGTGCGGCAGGCCCAAAGCGTGCTGGAGCAGGCCGCCGCGATCAAGGAAATCGCCAAGCGCGGCAAGGACCCGCTCGCCGGGCCGCTGCGACTGGGCGTGATCTACACGATCGGCCCGTACCTGCTGCCGGACCTCGTGCGCCAGGCGATCGCGCGCACGCCGCAGATGCCGCTCATGCTGCAGGAGAACTTCACGGTGAAGCTGCTGGAGATGCTGCGCACGGGCGAAATCGACTGCGCGATCATGGCCGAGCCCTTCCCCGACACGGGTCTCGCGATCGCGCCGCTATACGACGAGCCGTTCATGGTGGCGGTCCCGAGCAACCATCCGCTCGCGGCGCACACCGCGATCCGCGCGGAGGAACTGAAGCACGAAACGATGCTGCTGCTGGGCACCGGCCACTGCTTTCGCGACCACGTGCTGGAGGTATGCCCCGAATTCGCGCGCTTTTCGAGCGACGCCGAAGGCATCCGCAAGAGCTTCGAGGGCTCCTCGCTCGAGACCATCAAGCACATGGTGGCGGCAGGCATGGGCGTGACGCTCGTGCCGCGCCTGTCGGTGCCGAAGGAAGCGCTGCTGGCCAAGCCGCGCCGCCGCAAGGACGACCAGAATTTCGTGAAGTACATTCCCTTCGAGGGCGATCCGCCGACGCGGCGCGTCGTGCTCGCCTGGCGGCGCAGCTTCACGCGCTACGAGGCGATCGCCGCGCTGCGCAATTCCATCTACGCCTGCGAACTTCCGGGCGTGAAGAGGCTTTCCTGATCCCATGACTTCCGGCACCTCCAGCATCGCCCGCATCTCCCAGCCCGGCATCCTCGACGCCGTGCCCGCGGTCGCGCGCTACGTGAACTTCGTGATCTCCGACCGCGGCACCGACGCGCTCGGCGTGCGCGATGCGCTGAAGCGCCTGTCGCCGCTCGTGAACGGCAGCGACGTCGTGCTCGGGGTCGGCCCTTCGCTCGTGGCGGCGCTCGGCTGCGACGTTCCGGGGCTGCACGAATTTCCCGACCTCTCCGGCCACGGTGTGAAGGTGCCCTCCACGCCGGGCACGCTCTGGTGCTGGATTCGCGGCGACGATCTCGGCGACCTGCTCTTTCTCACGCGCAAGGTGCAAAAGGCGCTTCTGCCCGCCTTCGTCGTGCGGCACGTGGTCGATGCCTTCCGGCATTCGTGGAGCGGCACGCACGGGCGCGACCTGACCGGCTACGAAGACGGCACGGAGAATCCGGAAGGCGACGCCGCGGTCGAAGCCGCCTTCGCGCAGGGCATGGGCGACGGGCTCGACGGCGCCAGCTACGTGGCGGTGCAGCAGTGGCTGCACGACCTGGATGCGTTCGAAGCGCTCGCCGGCGACGACGCCAACCACCACTTCGGGCGCGACCGCGTCACCAACGAGGAGCTGGCCGATTCGCCCGAATCGGCGCACGTGAAACGCACCGCGCAGGAAAGTTTCGATCCGCCCGCGTTCCTCTTGCGCCGCTCCATGCCGTGGATGATGAACATGCAGGCGGGGCTGATGTTCGTCGCGTTCGGCAAGTCGCTCTACGCGTTCGAGGCTCAGATGAAGCGCATGGCGGGGCAAGAAGACGGCATCACCGATGCGATCTTCCAGATTTCCAGGCCGGTGAACGGCTCGTACTACTGGTGCCCGCCGATGCGGGACGGCAAGCTGGACTTGCGCCATCTCGGGCTGTGATGGGCGTTGCGATGACGCGCGAGAAGCTTCGTCTCTACCTCGACCTGATCCGCTGGGATCGCCCCGCCGGATGGCTGCTGCTGCTGTGGCCGACGCTCGGCGCGCTGTGGGTCGCCGCGGAGGGCTTTCCCGGCTGGCACCTCCTCATCGTCTTCACACTGGGCACCATCCTCATGCGCAGCGCCGGCTGCTGCGTGAACGACGTCGCCGACCGCGAGTTCGATCGGCACGTGAAGCGAACCGCCGGCCGGCCGGTGACCGCCGGCAAGCTCACGGCGAAAGAGGCGCTGGTCTTTGCAGCGGTGCTGGCCTTCGCGGCCTTTCTGCTCGTGCTCACGACCAACGCGGAAACCATCGAGTGGTCGGTCGTCGCGCTCGCCATCGCCATCGCCTACCCGTACGCGAAGCGCTTCGTCTCGATGCCGCAGGCGGTGCTGGGCGTCGCGTTCAGCTTCGGCATCCCGATGGCGTTTGCCGCGGTGCAGTCGCGCGTGCCGCTGCTGGCATGGGTGCTGCTGCTCGGCAATCTCTTCTGGGTGCTCGCCTACGACACCGAATACGCGATGGTCGATCGCGACGACGACCTGAAGATCGGCATCCGTACTTCGGCGATCACGCTCGGCAGCGCCGACGTGGGTGCGGTGATGTTCTGCTACGCGGCCTATCTCGCGATCTGGTGCGCCGCGCTGCAAGGCCGCATCGCGGGCTGGGCGATCGCGCTCGGGGCTTCAGCGGCGGCGGCGCAGGCGGCGTGGCACTTCACGCTCATTCGCGATCGCACGCGCGAAGGCTGCTTCAAGGCGTTCCGGCTGAACCACTGGGTCGGGTTCAGCATGTTCGCATCGATCGTGGCGGGCTACCTGTTCGCCGCGGCGTCGACGTAGCGCTGCATCACGGCCGCCCAGCCCTTTTCGTATTCGCCGCGCCATTCGCCGCCTTCCGCACCGCGCGCTTCCCAGCCGTCGTGCAGGATGCGCACGTCGGTGGATGCACCCTTCGCGGTGAAGCTCACCTTCAGGCGCGTCGCCTGGTCTTCGGCCTGCCCCGGATGCCACGTCATCGCGAGCACGTGCGGCGGATTCCATTCCAGGAGGGTCCCCCAGACGTGGCGGGCGCCCTTCTTGTCGTGTTCCAGCACGCGGCCGCCCACGCGGGGCTCGAACTCCACATCGACGGCGTCGCCCTGCGCGCACGAATGCGTGGAAAGCGGCCACCACAGCGCCAGCCGCTTCGTGAAGAGGTCGAAGGCGTCCTCGACGGAAAGCGGAACGTTCACGCAATGGTCGACGGGCGGGATCGTGGTCGGGCTGCTCGTGTTCATTTCTTCGGACTCCTGCGCGGCTTGATGTTGCGAGCGACGAGCGCGTAGCGGTTGAGCGCGACGCGCCAGAGCGCATCGACCTCGTCGCGCAGCGCGGCGAGCGCGTCGGGGTCGAGCGCATAGAGATTGCGAGTGCCTTCGGTGCGAAAGCGCACGAGCCCCGCGCCTTCGAGCAGGCGCAGGTGCTTGGAGACGGCGGGGCGGCTCACGGGCACGCGCTGCGCGATCTCGCCCACCGAACGCTCACCCTCGGCGAGGAGGCGCACGATCCGCTCGCGCGTCGGGTCGGCGAGGGCGGCGTGCAGGGCGGAGGTCGCAACCATGGGGCTTTGGGTAACTCCATGGTTACGGTAACCGATGGGTTACCGTGTCGTCAAGATGCGCGCATCAGGCGCCGAACTCGTCGCCCAGCTCGGCGGCGCGCTTTCGAGCGGCGTGCAGCGCCTTCACGAAGAGCGCGGCAACGCCATCCTGCTGCATCGACGTGATTGCCGCATGGGTCGTGCCGCCTTTGGACGTGACGCGTTCGCGCAAGGTCTCCGGCGGATCGCTCGACGCGCGCGCGAGGTCGGCCGCTCCGGCGAATGTGCTCACCGCGAGCCGGTACGCCTGCTGCGGCGTGAGGCCCATTTCCGTGCCGGCCTGTCGCATGGCCTCGAGGAAATAGAACACGTAGGCCGGACCCGACCCGGAAAGCGCCGTGACGGCGTCCAGGTGCGCTTCGTCGTCGACCCAGAGGAATTCGCCCGTCGTCGCGACGATGGATTCGACCTGCTGCCGGTCCGCGGCGCTGTCCGGCTCGCGCGCGAAAAGCGCCGTCATGCCCTTGCCCACGAGTGCGGGTGTGTTCGGCATCGCGCGCACGATGCGGTCCGTGCCGAGCCAGGCGGCCATGCTGCCGGAGCGGATGCCCGCGGCCACGCTCAGGTGCAGTGCGCCCGCGACGTGCTCGCGCGCCTGCGCCGCCGCGTCCTTGAAGGTCTGCGGCTTGACGGCCCAGACGACGATTCGCGCGTCGCGCAACGCGCCGGATGCTTCCGCCTGGGCGCGCACGCCGAATTCCGAGAGCAGTTTCGCGCGCTGTGGCTCGAACGGCTCGACCACCTGGATGCGCGCCGCGGCCTGGCCCTGCCGCAGCAGCCCGCCGATGATCGCGCTGGCCATGTTGCCGCCGCCGATGAATGCAATGGTGGAGTCGAAAGTGGTCATCGGTGCCAAGTCTATTCGCCTCGCACGGCTTGCGTTAGTCTCTCGCCCCATGCAATACGTGCTCGCCCTCGACCAGGGCACGACCAGTTCGCGCGCGATCGTGTTCGATGCGGCGGGGCAGCCGGTCGCGCTCGCGCAGAAGGAATTCCGGCAGGTCTTCCCGCAGCCCGGCTGGGTGGAGCACGACGCGCGCGAGATCTGGGCCACCCAGCACGCGGTCGCGCTGGAGGCGATGCGGCAGGTGCCCGCGGAGGCGATCTCGGCGATCGGCATCACGAACCAGCGCGAGACGACGGTGTTGTGGGACCGCCAGACGGGCCAGCCGGTCGCCAACGCGATCGTGTGGCAGGACCGCCGCACGGCGGCGCGCTGCGACGACTTGCGAGACGCAGGCAAGGCGGCGCTCATCCAGAAGAAGACGGGTCTCGTGATCGACGCCTACTTCTCCGGCACGAAGCTGGAATGGCTGCTCGACAACGTGGTGGGCGCGCGGGGCCGCGCGCAACGCGGCGAGCTCGCGTTCGGCACCATCGACAGCTGGCTGATCTGGAACCTCACCGGCGGCCGCGTGCATGCGACCGATGCGAGCAACGCCTCGCGCACGCTGCTGTTCAATCTGCACACCCAGGACTGGGACGACGAGCTGCTCGCGCTGCTGCGAATCCCCCGCGCGGTGCTGCCGAAAGTCGTGCCCTCCAGCGGTGTCGTCGCCGAGTGCGATGCGCCCCTGCTCGGCAGGGCGCTGCCCATTGCCGGCATCGCGGGCGATCAGCAGGCCGCGACGTTCGGGCAGGCCTGCTTCTCGCCGGGCATGGCGAAGAACACGTACGGCACCGGCTGCTTCATGCTGATGAACACCGGAGCGACACCGGTGGCAAGCCGCAACCGGCTGCTCACGACCCTGGGCTGGCAGGGCCCGGCGGGGGCGAAGCAGGCGGTCTACTGCCTGGAAGGCAGCGTCTTCATGGCCGGTGCCACGGTGCAGTGGTTGCGCGACGGTCTGCAGGTGATCCGCTCCGCTCCCGAAGTGGAGTCGCTCGCGGCGCAGGTCGACGACACCGGCGATGTCTATCTCGTGCCCGCGTTCGCCGGGCTCGGCACGCCCGACTGGGACGGCTACGCGCGCGGCACGCTGGTGGGCATGACGCGCGGCACGACGCGCGCGCACATCGCCCGTGCCGCGCTGGAGGCGATCGCGCTGCAAAGCGCGGACGTGTTCGGCGCCATGACGCGGGATTCGCGCATCGCGCTGAAGGAATTGCGCGTCGATGGCGGCGCGAGCCGCAACAATCTTCTCATGCAGATGCAGGCGGATTTCCTCGGCGCGCCGGTGGTGCGGCCGCAGGTGACCGAGACCACGGCGCTCGGCGCGGCCTACCTCGCGGGACTGGCGACGCAGGTGTGGGCGGGCGCCGACGAGATCGCCGCGCAATGGCGGATCGAGCGGCGGTTCGAGCCGCGTCTGCCCGAGCCCGAGCGGGTCGCCAAGCTCGCACGCTGGCGCGAAGCAGTCGAGCGCGCGAAGGGATGGGCCCAGCGTTGAAGTCGCGCGAGAAGCCCGCGGCGCCGTTGCCGACGAGCCGCCCCGAGCTGCTCGCGCGGCTTGCGCAAGCTCGCACCTGCGACGTCGCGGTCGTGGGCGGCGGCGCCACGGGGCTGGGCGTGGCGCTCGACGCCGCGGCACGCGGGTTTTCCGTGGTGCTGGTGGAGTCGCACGACTTCGCGAAGGGCACGTCGTCCCGGGCGACCAAGCTCGTGCATGGCGGGGTGCGCTACCTGGCGCAGGGCGACATCGGACTCGTGCGCGAAGCGCTGCACGAGCGCACGACGCTGCTTCGCAACGCGCCGCACCTCGCGCAGCCGCTGCCTTTCGTGTTGCCTTCGTACAAGTTCTGGGAAACGCCCTTCTACGGCATCGGGCTCAAGATGTACGACGCGCTGGCCGGCAGTGCGGGGCTCGGCCGGACGGAACTGCTCGATCGCCGGCAGACGTTGAAGTGCCTGCCGACCGCGCGGCCCGACCGCCTCATCGGCGGCATCAAGTACTGGGACGGCCAGTTCGACGACGCGCGTCTTGCGCTGGCGCTCGCACGCACGGCCGCGCTGCGAGGCGCGGTGCTCGTGAACTATTGCGCCGCGACGGGGTTGCTGCACCGGGATCGTCGCGTGGCCGGGCTCGTTTGCCGCGATGCGGAGACCGGCAAGACCTTCGACGTGAGCGCCCGCTGCGTAGTCAACGCAGCAGGCGTCTGGGTGGACGAGCTGCGCCGGCAGGACGGGCGTGCGATCGGACGGGAAGTGCGCGACATGGTGGCGCCGAGCCAGGGCGTGCACGCGGTGGTGGACCGCGGCTTCCTCCCCAGCGACCATGCGCTCATCGTGCCGAAGACGTCCGACGGCCGCGTGCTCTTCGCCGTGCCGTGGCTCGGCAAGGTGATCCTCGGCACCACCGACACGCCGCGGCACGACTTGCCGCGCGAGCCGCGGCCGTTCAAGGAAGAGCTGGCTTTCATCCTGAGCGAGTCGGCGCGGTATCTGGTGAAGGCGCCGGGCGAGAAGGACATCCGCAGCCTCTGGGTCGGCCTGCGGCCGCTCGTCAAGCCGCAGGGCGAGGAGGGCGAGGAGACGAAGGCGCTTTCGCGTGAGCACACGGTGCTCGCGAGCCGCAGCGGGCTCGTCACGGTCACCGGTGGAAAGTGGACGACCTATCGCGCGATGGCCGAGGACGTGCTCGAGAAATGTTTTCAGAAGGGTTTGCTGGAGAAGGCTCCCGCGGGAGTGACCGCCCACCTGCCGCTGGTCGGTGCGCCTGCGGGCGGGACTGAGCGAGTACCGATCAGCTCGGCTCCCGGTCCTCATCTCTATGGATGTGAAGCGGCCGTGCTCGAGACCCTGCCGGGTGCCGCAGCGGAACTCGGCGGCGGGCTGACCGAAGCGATGGTGCGCTTCGCGGCGCGCCATGAATATGCGCGCACGGCTGAAGACGTGCTGGCCAGGAGGAGTCGCCTGCTATTTCTGGACGCGAAGCTGGCGGGCGAACTTTCGGATGATGTGGCGGCGATCCTGCGGGAGGAAACAGGTCTCGACGCCCGGCCGGACGAGTTCCGCGCGCTGGCGGCGAGTTACCTCGAGATGCCGCGGTGAGTGCCCGAAAGCTGGGGTGATGCCTTCGGAAGACACTGCCCAAACCTGGCAGGCATTTGACAACCCCCACAGATCGGTCATAATCGCGGGCTCGCCTTTTCACAGAAGGCGAGGTTCTGCCCATTCGGAAGCTTCAGGCGCGTGCCGGGAGCCGACGGCGGGCCCAAGACTGTCTCGGCGCCAAGTGGAGCATTTCCCGGCGGAGTGTTCGAGTCAAGTTGGGAATTAAACGAAATGATCCAGACTGAATCTCAGCTCGAAGTCGCTGACAACACCGGTGCGAAGCGCGTTCTTTGCATCAAGGTGCTCGGTGGTTCCAAGCGTCGCTACGCCGGCGTGGGCGACGTCATCGTCGTCAGCATCAAGGAGGCCGCGCCGCGCGGCCGCGTGAAGAAGGGCGAAGTGCACAAGGCGGTCATCGTGCGCACCGCCAAGGGCCTGCGCCGCAACGACGGCTCGCTCATCAAGTTCGACGGCAACGCCGCCGTGCTGCTCAACAACAAGCTGGAGCCCATCGGCACCCGCATCTTCGGCCCGGTCACGCGCGAGCTGCGTACCGAGAAGTTCATGAAGATCGTGTCGCTCGCTCCCGAAGTCCTCTGAGGAACGCGCCATGAACAAGATTCGCAAGGGCGACGAAGTGATCGTGCTCGCCGGCCGCGACAAGGGCAAGCGCGGCAAGGTCACGCTGCGCAAGGATGCCGACTACCTGCTCGTCGAAGGCATCAACATCGTGAAGAAGCACACCAAGCCGAACCCGATGAAGGGCACGACCGGCGGCATCGTGGAGAAATCCATGCCGATCCACCAGTCCAACGTGGCGATCTACAACCCCGCGACCGGCAAGGCCGACCGCGTGGGCATCAAGACCGATGGCGACAAGCGCACCCGCGTCTTCAAGTCCTCGGGCGAAGAAATCAAGGTGGCATGACCATGGCACAGAAGCAGGCTCAAGAAAAGCAGCCGAAGCAGCCGAAGCAGGCGCAGGCCAAGCCCGCGCCGGCCAAGGAGGCGCAGGCTCAGGACGCGCAGCCGCAGCAGCCCGCCGGACCCGCCCGGCTGCAGCAGTACTACCGCGAGAAAGTCGCGGCCGAGCTCACCTCGAAGTTCGGCTACAAGTCTCCGATGGAAGTGCCCCGCATCACCAAGATCACGCTGAACATGGGCGTGAGCGAGGCGGTGGCCGACAAGAAGGTCATGGACAACGCCGTGAGCGACCTCACGAAGATCGCTGGCCAGAAGCCCGTCGTGACCAAGGCCAAGAAGGCAATCGCCGGCTTCAAGATCCGCGAAGGCCAGGCGATCGGCACGATGGTCACGCTGCGCGGCACGCGCATGTACGAATTCCTCGACCGCTTCGTCACGATCGCGCTGCCGCGCGTGCGCGACTTCCGCGGCATCTCGAGCCGCGCCTTCGACGGCCGCGGCAACTACAACATCGGGGTGAAGGAACAGATCATCTTCCCCGAGATCGAGTACGACAAGGTCGACGCGATCCGCGGGTTGAACATCTCCATCACCACGACGGCCAAGACCGACGAAGAGGCGAAGGCCCTTCTCGCCGGCTTCCGTTTCCCGTTCAAGCAATAAAGGTGCATCGTGGCTAAAACTGCCTTGATCCAGCGTGAGCTGAAGCGCGACAAGCTGGTCGCCAAGTTCTCGAAGAAGCACGAGGAACTCACCGCCATCGCGAAGGACGCGAAGAAGTCGCCCGAGGAGCGCGATGCCGCGCGCTTTGCGCTGCAGAAGCTCCCGCGCAATGCGAATCCCACCCGCCAGCGCAACCGCTGCGAGATCACCGGCCGGCCCCGCGGCACGTTCCGCCAGTTCGGGCTCGCGCGCGGCAAGATTCGCGAGATGGCCTTCACCGGCGACATCCCCGGCGTGACCAAGGCCAGCTGGTAAGCGGCGAGGAGACACAGACATGAGCATGAGTGATCCCATCTCCGACCTGCTGACGCGCATCCGCAACGCGCAGATGGTGGCCAAGGCCACCGTGTCGGTGCCCTCTTCCAAGGTGAAGGTGGCCATCGCCCAGGTACTGAAGGACGAGGGCTACATCGACGGCTTCCAGGTCCGCACCGAAGGCGGCAAGAGCGAACTCGAGATCGCCCTCAAGTACTACGCCGGCCGCCCCGTGATCGAGCGCATCGAACGCGTGAGCCGCCCCGGCCTGCGCGTCTACAAGGGCCGCAACGACATCCCGCAGGTGATGAACGGCCTGGGCGTGGCGATCGTGACGACCCCCAAGGGCGTGATGACGGACCGCAAGGCGCGCGCGACCGGCGTCGGCGGCGAAGTCCTCTGCTACGTCGCCTGAGTCGGAGGAAACAGAAAAATGTCCCGAGTCGGAAAAATGCCGGTTGAAGTCCCGAAGGACGTCAACGTCGAAGTGAAGGAAGACCAGATCAGCGTGAAGGGCAAGGGCGGCGCGCTGTCGCTCATGCTGAGCACGCTGGTCAAGGTGAGCCTCGAAGGCGGCAAGCTGACCTTCGTGCCGATCGACGAGTCGCGCGAAGCGAACGCCATGAGCGGCACGGTTCGCCAGCTCGTGAACAACATGGTCGAAGGCGTCACCAAGGGCTTCGAGAAGAAGCTGGCGCTCGTCGGCGTGGGTTATCGCGCCGCGGCCCAGGGCCAGAAGCTGACCCTGACGGTCGGCTACTCGCACCCGGTCGTGATCGACCTGCCGCAAGGCATCGCCGCGCAGACGCCCACCCCCACGGAAATCATCGTGAAGGGCGCCGATCGCCAGACGGTGGGCCAGATCGCCGCCGAGATCCGGGCCGTACGGCCACCCGAGCCTTACAAGGGCAAGGGCATCCGCTATGCGAACGAGCGGATCGTGATCAAGGAAACGAAGAAGAAGTAAGGAGCAAAGACGATGTCGACCAAGAAGGAACAGCGTCTGCGCCGTGCGAAGCAGACACGCATCCGGATCGCCACGCAGGGCATTGCCCGCCTCATGGTGAACCGGACCAACCTGCACATCTACGCCCAGGTGGTCTCCGACGACGGCACGAAGGTGCTGGCTGCGGCCTCCACGCTGGAAGCCGACGTCCGCAAGGACCTGGGCGCCGTTGGCAAGGGCGCCAATGCCGCCGCCGCCGCCATCATCGGCAAGCGCATCGCGCAGAAGGCGAAAGCGGCCGGCGTCGAGAAAGTCGCGTTCGATCGTTCGGGCTTCGCGTACCACGGCCGCGTGAAGGCGCTGGCCGAAGCCGCGCGTGAAGCGGGCTTGCAGTTCTAACGGACACGGATACCAACATGGCAAAGATGCAAGCGAAGACGCAAGGCGACGGTCCGGAGGACGGCCTGCGCGAGAAGATGATCGCGGTCAACCGCGTGACCAAGGTGGTGAAGGGCGGCCGTATCCTCGGCTTCGCCGCGCTTACCGTGGTCGGCGACGGCGATGGCCGCGTCGGCATGGGCAAGGGCAAGTCGAAGGAAGTGCCCTCGGCCGTGCAGAAGGCGATGGAAGAGGCCCGCCGCAACATGACGAAGGTGTCGCTGAAGAACGGCACGCTTCACCACCCGGTGAAGGGCCATCACGGCGCGGCGCACGTGATGATGGCGCCCGCCCCGAAAGGTACCGGCATCATCGCGGGCGGCCCGATGCGCGCGGTCTTCGAGGTGCTCGGCATCACCGACATCGTGGCGAAGAGCCACGGATCGACCAACCCGTACAACATGGTCCGCGCGACGTTCGACGCGCTGAAGAACTCCACGACCCCGGCGGAAGTGGCGGCCAAGCGCGGCAAGTCGGTCGAAGACATCTTCGCCGCGTGAAGGAAAGTCCGAAATGGCGAACGAACAACACAAGACGCTGAAGGTGAAGCTGGTGCGCAGCCCGATCGGCTGCAAGGCCGATCACCGCGCGACGGTGCGCGGCCTCGGCCTGCGCAAGCTGAACTCGGTGCGTGAGCTCGAAGACACCCCCGCCGTGCGCGGAATGATCAACAAGGTCGACTACCTGGTGCAGGTGCTCTGACATGGAACTGAACAACCTCAAGCCCGCGGAGGGCTCCAAGAAGGCCCGCCGCCGCGTCGGTCGCGGCATCGGCTCCGGTCTCGGCAAGACGGCCGGCCGCGGCCACAAGGGGCAGAAGTCCCGTGCCGGCGGCTTCCACAAAGTGGGCTTCGAAGGCGGCCAGATGCCGCTGCAGCGGCGCCTGCCCAAGCGCGGCTTCAAGTCGGCAAAGCTCAAGTTCAACGGCGAGGTCACGCTGGCCGCGCTCGAAAAACTCGGCGCCGCCGAAGTGGACCTCCTCGCGCTGAAGCAAGCCGGCCTCGTGAACGAGATCGTGAAGAACGTGAAGGTCATCAAGTCCGGCGAGCTGAAGCGCGCCGTGAAGCTGACCGGCATCGGCGCGACCGCGGGCGCGAAGGCTGCCATTGAAGCGGCGGGCGGCAGCCTCAACTAGCGCCGGATGGCCCTGACGACCCGAAGGAACCTCCCGAGTGGCCACTAGCGCTGCACAACTCGCGAAGACCGGCAAGTTCGGCGACCTGCGTCGCCGGCTCGTCTTCCTGCTGCTCGCGCTGATCGTCTACCGCGTCGGCGCGCACATTCCCGTGCCCGGCATCAACCCGGATCAGCTGTCGCAGCTGTTCAAGGGCCAGCAAGGCGGCATCCTGAGCCTGTTCAACATGTTCTCGGGAGGCGCCCTGTCGCGGTTCACGGTGTTCGCGCTGGGCATCATGCCCTACATCTCGTCTTCGATCATCATGCAGCTGCTCACGTACGTCGTGCCGACGTTCGAGCAGCTGAAGAAGGAAGGCGAGTCGGGCCGCCGCAAGATCACGCAGTACACGCGCTACGGCACGCTGGGCCTGGCCGTCTTCCAGTCGCTCGGCATCGCGCTCGCGCTCGAAGGATCGGCCGGACTCGTGGTCACGCCGGGCTTCGGTTTTCGCATCACCGCCGTCGTGAGCCTCACGGCCGGCACCATGTTCCTCATGTGGCTGGGCGAGCAGATCACCGAACGGGGGCTGGGCAACGGCATCTCGATCCTCATCTTCGCCGGCATCGCCGCGGGCCTGCCCAACGCCATCGGCGGCTTGCTGGAGCTGGTGCGCACGGGCGCGATGAGCATCCTGGTTGCGATCTTCGTGGTCGCCGTCGTGGCGCTCGTCACCTACTTCGTGGTGTTCATCGAGCGCGGGCAGCGCAAGATCCTCGTGAACTACGCGCGGCGCCAGGTGGGCAACAAGGTGTACGGCGGCCAGTCGTCGCACCTGCCGCTGAAGCTCAACATGTCGGGCGTGATCCCGCCGATCTTCGCGTCGTCGATCATCCTGCTGCCGGCCACGATCGTGAACTGGTTCTCCACGGGCGACCGGATGCACTGGTTGAAGGACATCGCGAGCACGCTCACGCCGGGCCAGCCGATCTACGTGCTGCTCTATGCGAGCGCGATCGTGTTCTTCTGCTTCTTCTACACGGCGCTCGTGTTCAACAGCCGCGAGACCGCCGACAACCTGAAGAAGAGCGGTGCGTTCATCCCCGGCATCCGCCCGGGGGACCAGACGGCGCGCTACATCGACAAGATTCTGGTGCGGCTCACACTGGCGGGCGCGATCTACATCACTTTCGTGTGCCTGCTGCCCGAGTTCCTGATCCTGAAGTACAACGTGCCTTTCTATTTCGGAGGAACGTCGCTTCTCATCATCGTGGTGGTCACGATGGACTTCATGGCGCAGGTGCAGAACTACATGATGAGCCAGCAGTACGAGTCGCTGCTGAAGAAGGCGAACTTCAAGACCTCGCTGGGCGGCTGAAGTGTCGAAGGACGATGTGATCCAGATGCAGGGCGAGGTGATCGAAAACCTCCCCAACGCCACCTTCAGGGTGAAGCTGGAAAACGGGCATGTGGTGCTCGGTCACATCTCGGGAAAGATGAGGATGCACTACATCCGCATCCTGCCGGGTGACAGGGTCACCGTGGAATTGACGCCCTACGACTTGTCGCGGGCACGTATCGTGTTCCGCGCGAAGTAGGCGCGGGAAAAGGAATCAGGAGAAAGCAAATGAGAGTTTCGGCTTCCGTGAAGAAGATCTGCCGCAACTGCAAGATCATCCGCCGCAAGGGCGTGGTCCGCGTGATCTGCACCGATCCGCGGCACAAGCAGCGCCAGGGCTGACCCCACAGGTTCGTAAGGAAAAGACATGGCACGTATCGCCGGCATCAACATCCCGCCGCACCAGCACACCGAGATCGGCCTCACCGCCATCTTCGGCATCGGCCGCACCCGCGCCCGCAAGATCTGCGACGCGTGCGGCATCGCCTATTCCAAGAAGGTGAAGGACCTGACCGACGCGGACATGGAAAAGATTCGCGACCAGATCGGCAGGTTCACGATCGAAGGCGACTTGCGCCGCGAAAACACGATGGCCATCAAGCGCCTGATGGACATCGGCTGCTACCGCGGCTTCCGCCATCGCCGGGGCCTGCCCGTGCGTGGCCAGCGCACCCGCACCAACGCACGCACCCGCAAGGGTCCGCGCCGCGCCGCCGCCGCGCTCAAGAAATAAGTGAAAGCGAGTTAACACATGGCAAAGGCTCCCGCCAGCAACGCCGCGCAGCGAGTGCGCAAGAAGGTCCGCAAGAATGTGAGCGATGGGATCGCCCACATCCATGCGTCCTTCAACAACACGATCATCACGATCACGGACCGGCAGGGCAACGCGCTGTCGTGGGCGTCGTCGGGCGGCCAGGGCTTCAAGGGCTCTCGCAAGTCGACGCCGTTCGCCGCGCAGGTGGCGTCCGAAGCCGCCGGCCGCGCCGCGATGGACCAGGGCATCAAGAACCTCGAAGTCGAGGTGAACGGCCCCGGCCCCGGCCGCGAATCGTCGGTGCGTGGGCTCGCCTCGCTCGGCATCCGCATCACCTCGATCAGCGACGTGACGCCGGTGCCGCACAACGGCTGCCGCCCGCAGAAGCGCAGAAGGATTTGAGGAAACGCCCGCGGATGGCCGCGAAGGCGGGTGATCGCGGGCGTTTCGACTGAAGCCCACCGCCGCCAATTGCGCATGCGCATGGCGGCTCCCCCGGTAAAAAGGGCCGGGGCAGAACAGTAAAGGAAAGACAAAGTGGCACGTTATCTCGGCCCCAAGGCCAAACTCTCCCGCCGCGAAGGCACGGACCTCTTCCTGAAGAGCGCGCGCCGCGCGATCAGCGACAAGGCGAAGTTCGACTCCAAGCCCGGCCAGCACGGCCGCACGTCGGGCCAGCGCACGAGCGACTTCGGACTGCAGCTGCGCGAAAAGCAGAAGGTGAAGCGCATGTACGGCGTGCTGGAGCGCCAGTTCCGCCGCTACTTCGAGGAAGCCGAGCGCCGCAAGGGCAACACCGGCACCAACTTGCTGCTGCTGCTCGAGTCGCGGCTGGACAACGTGGTCTTCCGCATGGGCTTCGGCTCCACGCGCGCGGAAGCCCGCCAGCTCGTGAGCCACAAGGCGATCACGGTCAACGGAGCGGCGGTGAACATCCCGTCGTTCCTGGTGAAGCCCGGCGACGTGGTCGCGGTGCGCGAGAAGTCGCGCAAGCAAAACCGCGTGGTCGAAGCGCTTCAGCTCGCCACGCAGGTCGGCATCGCGGCCTGGGTGGAAGTGAATGCCGACAAGGCCGAAGGTACCTTCAAGAAGGTGCCCGACCGCGACGAGTTCGGCGCGGACATCAACGAGTCGCTGATCGTCGAGTTGTATTCCAGATAAGAAGCCGGGCGGGCGGTGGGGTGCCTTTCGGCGACCTCGCCCCTCGGCCGATTCTTGCGATTTAAGTTCCCTGGTTCTCCAGGGCCCCAGCCTTACCGGTGTAACGAGCCGGGGGTATTGAGAGGAAGTCCTGCATGCAGACCAATTTGCTGAAACCCAAAGCCATCAACGTCGAGCAGCTTGGCACGAACCGCGCCAAGGTGACCCTGGAGCCTTTCGAGCGCGGCTACGGCCACACGCTCGGCAACGCGCTGCGTCGGGTCCTGCTGTCGTCGATGGTCGGGTACGCGGCCACGGAAGTGACCATCGCCGGCGTCCTGCACGAGTATTCGTCGATCGACGGCGTGCAGGAAGACGTCGTCACGATCCTGCTGAACCTGAAGGGCGTGGTGTTCAAGCTCCACAACCGCGACGAAGTGACGCTGTCGCTGCGCAAGGACGGCGACGGCGTCGTCACGGCCGCCGACATCCAGACGCCGCACGACGTCGAGATCATCAACCCCGACCATGTCATCGCCAACCTGTCCCAGGGCGGCAAGATCGACATGCAGATCAAGGTGGAGAAGGGCCGGGGCTATGTGCCGGGCACGATGCGCCGCTATGGCGACGAGCCGACCAAGTCGATCGGGCGCATCGTGCTGGATGCGTCGTTCTCTCCGGTGAAGCGCGTGAGCTACACGGTCGAATCGGCTCGCGTGGAGCAGCGCACCGACCTCGACAAGCTCGTGATGGAGATCGAAACCAACGGCGCCATCACCGCCGAGGACGCCGTGCGCGCCTCCGCGAAGATCCTGGTCGAGCAGCTCGCGGTGTTCGCGCAGCTGGAAGGCAGCGAACTCGCCGCCTTCGACCAGCCGGTGCAGCGCAGCTCGCAACAGTTCGATCCGATCCTCCTGCGTCCGGTCGATGAGCTCGAGCTCACGGTGCGTTCGGCCAACTGCCTGAAGGCGGAGAACATCTACTACATCGGCGATCTGATCCAGCGCACCGAAAACGAGCTGCTGAAGACGCCCAACCTGGGCCGCAAGTCGCTCAACGAGATCAAGGAAGTGCTGGCCTCGCGCGGCCTCACGCTCGGCATGAAGCTCGAGTCGTGGCCGCCCGCGGGGCTGGACAAGCGCTGACGAGCGCTGCACCGCCCAAACCCAAACCCAAACCCAAAGGCGAAAGCGAGGCCGCCTTGCGGCCTCCTCCCCGCGGTACCTGACACGGCCGCGGGCAATAGAAGGAAAGGAATTAGACACCATGCGCCACAGACACGGACTTCGCAAACTCAACCGCACCTCCGAGCACCGGCTCGCGATGCTGCGCAACATGATGAATTCGCTGATCGAGCACGAGGTCATCAAGACAACGCTGCCGAAGGCGAGGGAATTGCGCCGCGTGATCGAGCCGATGATCACGCTCGGCAAGGAAAAGACGCTCTCCAACCAGCGTCTCGCCTTCGACCGCCTGCGCAACCGCGACAACGTGGGCAAGCTCTTCAACGAGCTCGGGCCGCGCTACAAGACTCGACCGGGCGGCTACACGCGCATCCTGAAGATGGGATTTCGCGTCGGCGACAACGCGCCGCTCGCGCTCGTCGAACTGGTGGATCGTCCCGAGCCGACGGATGCGGCCGCGGGCGAAGCACCAGCGACCGAATGACGCTATAATTTCAGGCTTGGCGCGCGGTGGAGCAGTCTGGTAGCTCGTTGGGCTCATAACCCAAAGGTCGCAAGTTCAAATCTTGCCCGCGCAACCACCCGACATGTCGCTACACAGTGAACATGTCACAGCAACGTAGTGCGGCCGTATGGCCTCAGCAACAACGCCCACGCGAGTGGGCGTTTTTTTTTGCGCCGTATTGCGCTCGTCACGGATTCGCAGTGGAATGGGCGCTCGATTGCCATCGGGGGAGCGTCGACTCGCGCAACAGCCCAGCCGCGCTGTTACGGCAGCGTAAGGGTTACTATCGAGCGCAACAATCGGAGGCCTCCGCCAGAATGGTTTTTCGTCCTGACTGCGTCCCACACGCGCAGCCAAAAACGGGGCTTTTCGAAGCCCGTGTCTCAGCAAGTCTCTTTTGGTAGGGGATCCACATGGCAGACAGCTTGCAGAAATGGGTGGGGCGTAATCGGCCGCCTCGTGTCCAGATCACGTACGACGTCGAAACCGGAGGCGCCTTCGAGAAGAAGGAGTTGCCGCTGGTCGTCGGCATCCTGGCGGACCTGTCCGGCCAGCCGGCGACGGCGCCGCCCAAGATGAAGGAGCGCCGCCTCGTCGAGATCGACCGCGACAACTTCAACGAGATCATGGCCAAGATCTCGCCGCGTCTCGACATCTCGGTGCCGGACACGATGAAGGGCGAGGGCAACATCAAAGTCGAGCTCAACTTCAAGGAGTTCGACGATTTCCATCCCGAAGCCATCGTGAAGCAGGTGCCGCGCCTCGCGAAGCTGCTCGAAGCGCGCCAGCAACTGCGCGACCTGCTCGCGAAGCTGGACGGCAACGACGAGCTCGACTCGCTGCTGCACCAGATCCTGTCGAACACGGAGGACCTGAAGAAGGTCCAGGACGAGGCCAAGGCGGGTGAAGCCCCGGCGGCCGCCTGAAGCGAAGTCAACGTAAACGTACACAGGTGAACCGAAATGGCTGAGACCCAAGCAGAAGGCGGCGCAGGCAGCGCTTCCGCCGAATTGACGCTCCTGGACAAGATCGTTCAGGAAGGCCACATGGCCGTCGAGCCCTCGCAAGGCCCCTACGCGAAAAAGCTGATCGGGCAGTTCGCGTCGCAGATCCTCGACGAAGGCATGAAAGCCGCGCCCGACAAGGGCGTGGTCGCGATGATCAACGAACGCGTGGCCGAGATCGACAAGCTCCTGTCGGACCAGCTGAACGCGATCATGCACGAGCCCGCCTTCCAGCAGCTCGAAGCGAGCTGGCGCGGCCTGCACGACATGGTGTATGGCACCGAGACCGGTCCGCGCCTGAAGCTGCGCCTCCTGAACGTCACGAAGAAGGAACTGCTGAAGGACCTCGAGTCCGCCGTCGACCATGACATGAGCGTGCTCTTCAAGAAGGTCTACGAAGAAGAATACGGCACCTTCGGCGGCAATCCGTATTCGCTTCTGATCGGCGACTATTTCTTCGGCCGGCATCCCCAGGACATGGCGCTGCTCGAGCGCCTCTCCAAGGTCGCCGCCGCCGCGCATGCGCCTTTCATCGCGGCCGCCGCTCCGACGCTCTTCGACATGAAGTCGTTCACCGAGCTCGGCGTGCCGCGCGACCTCTCCAAGATCTTCGAGAGCGCCGAGCTCGCCACGTGGCGCGGTTTCCGCGAGTCGGAGGATTCGCGCTACGTGTCGCTGGTGCTGCCGTCGTACGCGGCGCGCCTGCCGTACGGCGCGAAGACGATCCCCGTGGATAACTTCAACTTCGAGGAAGACACGGACGGCAAGGACCACAGCAAGTACCTCTGGGCCAATTCGGCCTACCAGCTCGGCCTGCGCATCACGGATGCGTTCGCCAAGTATGGGTGGACCACCGCGATCCGCGGCGTGGAAGGCGGCGGCCGGGTCGACGGCATGACCGCGCACGCCTACAAGACGGACGAGGGCGACGTCGTGCTCAAGTGCCCGACCGAAGTGACGATCACCGACCGGCGCGAGAAGGAACTGAACGATCTCGGCTTCATCGCCATCGTCAACTCCAAGGGGTCCAACTTCGCGGCGTTCTTCGGCGGCCAGACGGTGCAGAAGCCCAAGCTGTACAACAAGGACTCGGCCAACGCCAATGCGTCGCTGTCGGCGCGCCTGCCGTACGTGCTCGCGGCCTCGCGCTTTGCGCACTACATCAAGGTGATCATGCGCGACAAGGTGGGCAGCTTCCAGACGCGTGGGGAGGTCGAGACCTTCCTGAACAACTGGATCGCCGACTACGTGCTCATCAACGATTCGGCTCCGCAGGAAACCAAGGCCCGCTTTCCTCTGGGCGAAGCGCGCGTGGACGTGACCGAAGTACCGGGCAAGCCCGGCGCCTACCAGGCCACGTGCTTCCTGAAACCGCACTTCCAGATGGAAGAGCTCACGGCGTCCATCCGCCTCGTGGCCGAACTGCCGCCGCCCGCGGCCTGATGGCACGAACGACCGAACTCACCAATCGCAACCCATTACGTCATCACGTAGCTAGAGGTCACCCATGGACGTACTCCTTCTCGAAATCAAGGATCTGAAGGGCAACTGCACCATCACCGGGCACGAGAACCAGATCATCCTCAACACATTCCAGCACAGCTGCGCACTGCCGATGTCGATGGACGCCGCCAACACCGAACGCACGTCCGGCCGGCCGGTGTTCAGCGAAATGGTGGTCTCCAAGATGACCGACCAGGCAACGCCGGCGCTGTACCAGGCCTGCGCGGAAGGCAAGAAGCTCGGCGACGCGACGATCCACATCGGCCGCAACGAAGGCGGCGCCTTCATGTCGCTCATGAAGTACACGCTTTCCAATGCGATGGTCTCCAACATCAGCACGGGCGGCGGCGGCGGCATTCCGTCGGACTCGTTCTCGATCAACTACACGCAGATCAAGAGCGAATTCACGCAGCAGAACGCCGACTCCACCAAGAAGGGCACGGCGGCATTCGGCTGGAACATCGAGACCAACAAGGCCGCGACTTAAAGGCACGCACGTATGCGAATCCGCGCAGGATTCAACTTTCTTGCGGGAGGTCGCAAGCCGCGGCGGAGGTAGTTGACACATGTCGGAGCTCGTTCGCGGCTCTTCGGTGCCCCTGTTCGACCGGCTCGCCTCGCAAGAGGCTCCCGGTGGGATCGGGGCCTTTCTCTTGTTGCCGCGCGAGCTCGAAGCGTCCATCGCACGCGAGCTCGCGCGCCTGTTCAACACGCGTTCGCGGCTCGCGATGTCGGAGTTCGCAAGCTCCAGCGGCACCGTGATCGACTACGGCATCCCCGACTTTTCGTCGCTGTCGCCCAAAAGCGGCCCCGACCGCGAGATGCTCGAAATGGCGCTCGCGCAGTCGGTCTCATTCTTCGAGCCTCGCCTCGCGAACGTGAAGGTCAGGGTGAATCCCGTGCCCGAACGCGGCGACGTGGCCGCCGTCACCGTGAGCGGCGACGTGAGCATCGGCTTGCAGCAGCAGCGCGTGAGTTTCGCCCTCAACCTGAATCCGTCGCAAGACGTCGCACGAGCGCCCTGACCGTGGCCGAAGCCATCCACAACGACCTGCTGGAATACTACAAGCGCGAGCTCACCTATCTGCGCACGCAGGGAACCCACTTCGCGGGGCGCTACCCGAAGGTCGCGGCCCGGCTCGCGCTGCAGGGCTCCGAGTCGCTCGATCCGCACACCGAGCGCCTCGTGGAGTCGGTGGCGTTTCTCGCGGCGCGCGTGCATCGGGACCTCGACCGCGAGTTTCCCCAGGTGGCCTCGGCGCTCCTGGACAACCTCTGCCCGACGCTCACGCAGCCCGTCCCCTCGATGACGATCGCGGAGTTCGGGCTCGATCCGACGCAGGGGAAGGTGACTTCCGGGCTGAAGATACCGCGGCACACGATCGTCTATGCGGCCACGCCCGAGGGGAATCAGTGCCGCTTCCGAACCGCGTGGGAGACGGTGCTGTGGCCCATCACCCTCGCGCACGCGAGCCTCGGGGGCGACGCGACGGTGCGGCTCGTGCTCGAATGCGCGAGCGACACCGACTTCTCCGAGCTCGAGACCGATGCGCTTCGATTCCACGTGCACGGCGACTGGATGGCGGCGATGCCGGCCTACGAGCTGCTCGCATCGGCCGTGACGCAGGTATCGGTGATGCCCGAAGGCGAGCATGCCCGGATGCTGCCCCCCGGCTCCTGGCGCGAACTCGGCTACGCCGAAGGCGAAGAGGTGATCGCGGCTCCCGCGCACACGCAGCCCGCGTACGTCTTGCTGCAGGAGTATTTCGCCTTCCCGCGCAAGTTCCATTTCTTCGAGCTCGCCAACCTGCGCGGGCGGCTTGGCAGCGGTCGGCGCTGCGAGGTGATCCTGCAGCTCGACCGCGCGCCGCGCGCCGTGCGCGGGCTCAATGCGGACAACCTGCGTCTCGGCTGCACGCCGCTCGTCAATCTCTTTCCTCGCACGAGCGAGCCGATCCTCGTGGATCACCGCCACTACGAATACCTGCTCGCGGCCGACCGCCAGCGCGGCGCGTCGACCGAAGTGCATTCGGTGCTGCAGGTGATGGCGTCCGATCCGGCGGCCGAGCGACCCGTGATCGTGCCGAATTTCGCGGGCCTCGGCCACGTCGAATCGGACGAGCAAACCACCTTCTGGTCGATGCGCCGTGAGCAAAGCCTGAGGCCCGACATCACCGGGACGGACGTCTTCATCGCCTTCGTCGACCGCGCGAACGCGCTGAAGACGCCTTCGGAGCCGGTGATCTACGCGAATCTCCTGTGCACCAACCGGCGGCTGGCCGAGCAGGTGCCGCTCGGTGCGCGCATGGTGATGGAAGGCGCTTCGCAGAGCACGCACGTGCGATGCCTCTACGAGCCGACGCCGCAGACCGATCCGCCGCTTGGCAGCGAGACGCTCTGGCGGCTCGTGTCGCTGCTCACGCTCAATCACCAGTCGCTCGTGGAAGGCTCGGCCGGGCGTGAACAGCTGCAGGAGATGCTGCGCCTCTTCGCGTCGGACAGCCGGCGCGACCACGAGCAGATTCGCGGCATCCGCGAGCTGAGCGCGCGCAGCGTGACGGCGCGCATCGGCGCCGATGCGTGGCGCGGCTACAGTCGCGGCACCGAGGTGACGCTCGAATTCGAGGAGGATGCCTTCGTCGGCGGCTCGCCGCTGCTGCTTGCTGCGGTGCTGGCGCGGTTTTTCGCCATGTACACGTCGATCAATTCATTCGTGCGGCTGGCGGTGCGTCGCGGCGACGAGGTGTGGAAGCAATGGGAAGCGATGAGCGGGCGCCAGCCGATTCTCTGATCGCGCGGCTCATCGCGCGGCCGCAAGGGTTCAACCTGTTCCAGGCGATCAGCATTCTGGAGCGGACGAAGCCGCAGTCGCCGCGCGTGGGCCGTGGCTATCGCGAAGCCGAGGCCGTGCGGCTGTCGGCGCTCGTGTCGCTCGGCTTTCAGCCGAGCGACGTCGCGCAGGTCGCGGACGGCGCGGCCACGGGCGAGCACTACACACTCAAGACGCCGGTGATGTCGCTCGCCGGCGCCAACGGGCCGCTGCCGATGCCCTTCACCGAGCTGCTGCTCGAGCGCCGCGCGCAGCGCGACTTCGCGACGCAGGATTTCCTCGACATCTTCAATCACCGCTTCCTCGCGTTCTTCTATCGCGGGCGAAAGAAGCATCACGTCGGACTCAACTGGGATTCGCACGCGGCGTCCTCGCTCGCGACCTGCCTCGACCGGCTGAGCGCGCTCGGCCTCGCGACGGGCGCACGCAGTCCGCACGGTGAAACCGAGTGGCTGCGTCACGCGGGCCTGATGGGCGGTGCGCCCCGGTCGATGACGGGACTTGCCGCGCTGCTGTCGGACCGGTTCGGCCTGCCCGTGAAGGGAAGGCAGTTCCGCGGCGGCTGGCAGGGCCTCGACGCGGGCGAGTGGTCGCGGCTTGGCGCGCGCGGTGTTCATGCGCCGCGGCTTGGGCGCAACGCCGTTCTCGGACGCCGCGCCTGGCACCAGGGCGCGGGCGTGCAGCTCGAAATCGCGCAACTCACGCCCGCGCGGCTCGACGCCTTCCTGCCGAAGGGACGCGACCACGAGCTCGCGCACTGGCTCACGCAGCGCTACATGCAGCAGGACGTGCAGGTCGAGCTCGCGCTCACGCCCCAGCGGCCCGATGCGATGCGCGCCCAGCTCGCGCGCGGCGCGCGCCTCGGCTGGACCTCCTGGCTCGCCCCCGGCGCGCATACCACCGAATTGCCTGCCGCGCGCGTGAAGCTCGGCGCGGCGACCGCATAAGGACGGCGACGCATGGAAATCGACATCCGCACCCTGCTCGGACGGCTCAACCCCGAGTGCAAGAAGGCGCTCAACGCCGCCGCCGAGCTGTGCGTGCAGCAGACCCACTACAACGTGGAAGTGGAGCACCTGCTGTTTCGCCTCTGCGAGGCGCCCGCGCCCGACCTGTCGCTCATCTTCGGCCAGTACGAGGTGAAGGGCGACGACGTGCTGAAGCAGCTGCAGCAGGCGATGGACCGCTTCAAGCGCGGCAACGGACGCACGCCGTCGTTTTCGCCGAACCTCGGCCCGCTCCTGCAGGAGGCGTGGCTGCTCTCCTCGATGCTGCTGGGGGAGCAGCAGGTGCGCTCGGGCACGGTGATGCTCGCGCTGCTGGAAGTCGACAGCCTGCGGGGGCTGCTGCTGGAGTCGGCGCCGAGTCTTCTGAACATCCCGCGCGAGACCTTGCGCAAGCAACTGCCGGACGTGCTTGCGACGTCGCCGGAAGATGCGGGCGGCTCCGCGCGCGCTTCCTCACCGTCCGCCGCCTCGGCGAGCGGTGCGACTGCCGCGAAGCAGATGCCTTCGATGCGGCGCGGCGCGCTCAACACGCCCTCGCTCGATCAGTACACCGTCGATCTCACGCAGCTTGCGCGCGACGGGCAGATCGACCCGATCCGCGGGCGCGACGCGGAAATCCGCCAGATCGTCGACGTGCTGCTGCGCCGCCGCCAGAACAACCCCATCCTCACCGGCGAGGCGGGCGTGGGCAAGACGGCGGTGGTGGAGGGCTTCGCGTTGCGCGTGATCGCGGGGGACGTGCCGCAGCAGCTGCGCAACGTCTCGGTTCGCACGCTCGACCTTGCGCTCCTGCAGGCCGGCGCGGGCATCAAAGGCGAGTTCGAGAACCGGCTGAAGTCGGTGATCGCCGAAGTGAAAGCGTCAGCGACGCCGATCATCCTCTTCATCGACGAAGCGCATCAGCTGATCGGCGCGGGCGGCAGTGAAGGCCAGGGCGACGCGGCCAATCTGCTGAAGCCGGCGCTCGCGCGCGGCGAGTTGCGCACGATCGCGGCCACGACGTGGGCCGAGTACAAGAAGTACGTCGAACGCGACCCCGCGCTCGTGCGCCGCTTCCAGGTCGTGAAAGTGGAAGAGCCGAGCGAGGAAGTCGCAGTCGAGATGCTGCGCGGGATGGTGTCGACGCTGCAGAACCATCATGGCGTGGAGATCGTCGACGACGCGGTGCGCGATGCGGTGCGCCTGTCGCACCGCTACATCTCGGGGCGGCAGTTGCCGGACAAGGCGATCAGCGTGCTCGACACCGCCTGCGCGCGCGTCGCGATCGGCCAGAACGCGCTGCCGCTGGAAATCGAGGACGAGCGGCGCGAAATCGCCAACCTCGAAAACCAGCTTCGCATCCTGAAGCACGAAGCGGCCACCGGCCGCGACCATGCGCAGCAGATCGCGACGGTCACGCTCGAACTGAAGGAGCGCGAGGCGCATCACAAGCGCCTTTCGGACAAGCTCGACGAGGAAAAGCACGCGGTGGCCGAGATCGTGGCCTTGAGAAAGCGCATCGCGCAAAACGTCGCGGAAGGCACGACGAACGAGGACGACGCGGCGGACCTCGCGGCGACCTTGCAGCGCCTCGAAAAAGGGCTCGAGGCGCTGCAGGAAGACGAGCCGATGGTGCCCGTGTGCGTCGACTCCAACGTGGTCGCGCAGGTGATCTCCGGCTGGACCGGCGTCCCCGTGGGCAGGATGCTGGCCGACGAGCTGCACACCGTCCTGAACCTGAAGGACAAGCTTGCCGAGCGCGTCGTGGGACAGGACCCGGCGCTCGACGCCATCGCCAAGCGCGTGCGCACGTTCCGCGCCGACCTCGACGATCCCGGCAAGCCCGTGGGCGTCTTCATGCTGGTGGGGCCGAGCGGCGTCGGCAAGACCGAGACCGCTTATGCGCTCGCCGACCTGCTCTACGGCGGCGAGCGCAACATGGTCAGCGTCAACATGTCGGAATTCCAGGAGGCGCACAGCGTCTCCAACCTGAAGGGCGCGCCTCCGGGCTATGTGGGCTTCGGCCGCGGCGGCGTGCTCACCGAAGCCGTTCGCCGCCGTCCCTACAGCGTCGTGCTGCTGGACGAAATGGAGAAAGCCCACCCCGACGTGCTGGAACTCTTCTTCCAGGTCTTCGACAAAGGAACGATGGAAGACGGCGAAGGCACGCTCATCGACTTCAAGAACACGCTCATCCTGCTCACGTCCAACGCGGGGCAGGACGTCATCACCGAGGCGTGCGAAGCGGCCCGCAAGCCCGATGCGCAGGAGCTCGTCGCGCGCATGCGCCCGGCGCTCGTGAAGATGTTCTCGCCCGCCTTCCTCGGGCGGCTCGTGCTGGTGCCGTACTACCCGCTCGGCGACGAGCAGATTCGCTCGATCGTGGGCCTGAAGCTCGGCAAGCTCGCGCAGCGTTTCGCGCGCAATCACCGCGCCCAGTTCACGTGGGATGACGCGGTGACGCAGGCGATCACCGACCGCTGCACGGAAGTCGACTCGGGCGCGCGCAACATCGACCACATCCTCACGCAGACGGTGCTGCCCGAACTCTCGCGCCAGGTGCTGGAGCGCATCTCGATGTCGGACGCGTTCGGCTCGGTGCGCATGAAGCTGGATGCGGCCGGGCAGTTCGAGTTCGAATTCGGCGCACCCAAGCCGGGTGGACCGGGCGGAAACTGAAGATGACGACCACCCGCACCGGCTTCACGCAGGCGAGCGCCTTCATGGCGGTGACGACGCCCTTCGGCGCCGACAAGCTGATCCTGGACGCGCTGGAAGGCACGGAAGGCATTTCGCAGCCGTTTCGCTTTTCCCTGTCGATGCGCGGCGACGACACCTCGCTCGACCCGGCCACGATCGTCGGCCAGTCGGTGACGGTGACGCTCAAGCTCGGCACGGCCGACTCGCGCTACTTCAACGGCATCTGCTCGCGCTTCCTGCACATCGGAGGAGACCGCGAGTTCACGGCGTATTCGGCCGAAGTCGTGCCCAAACTGTGGCTTCTCACGCTGACGCGGGACCGCAAGATCTACCAGAACAAGAGCGTGTCGGACATCGTGAAGGCGGTGCTCGGCGACTTCGGCATCACGATCTCCGACAAGCTCACCGGCACCTACACGGCGCGCGAATACTGCGTGCAGCACGACGAGACGGCGTTCGAATTCATCTCGCGGCTGATGGAGGAAGAGGGCATCTTCTATTTCTTCACGTTCGCCGACGGCGCGCACACGATGGTGCTGGCCGACGCGACGAGCGCGCACACCGACTGCCCCGGCGCGGCCACGCTCACGTTCCATCCGAAGGCGAGCGTGCGCGAACGCATCGATCAGGTGCAGCGCTTCGAATTCGAAAGCCGGCTCGTCGCGCAGAAGTTCACGCTGAACGACTACGACTTCGAGCAGCCGAGCACCGCGCTGAAGGGCGAGAACGCGGGCACCGGGGGCAAGGGAACGCAGTACGAATATCCGGGCGGCAAGAAGGCCGTGGCCGATCACAACGCGAAGGCGAAGATTCGCGTGGAGGCGCAGCAGGTGCAGTCGGCCATCGCGCGCGGGCAGAGCTTTTGCTACGCGCTCACGGCGGGCACGAAGTTCACGCTGTCGGGCCATCCGCGCGCGGCGCTGAACGCGGCGCACGTCGTGCGGTCGGTCACGCACTCGGCGAGCAACGAGCATTACAGCAATGCCTTCGAGGCGTTCCCCGCGACCGTGCCGTTCAGGCCGCCGCGCATCACGCCGCGCCCGCGCGTGGCGGGCAGCCAGATCGCGACGGTCGTGGGCCCGAGCGGCGAGGAGATCTGGACCGACAAGCATGGGCGCATCAAGGTGCTCTTCGCGTGGGACACGCTCGGCAAGAAGGACGACACGGCCTCCTGCTGGGTGCGCGTGTCGCAGACCTGGGCCGGCCAGGGCTGGGGCGCGCTCTTCATCCCGCGCGTCGGGCAGGAAGTGGTGGTGAGCTACGTCGACGGCGACCCGGACCGCCCGCTCGTGACCGGCGCCGTCTACAACGCGGAGAAGACGCCGCCCGTCACGCTGCCCTCGAACTCGACCCAGAGCACGATCAAGACCCGTTCGTCGAAGCAGGGAAGCGCCGGCAACGAGATCCGCTTCGAGGACAAGAAGGATTCGGAGGAGCTCTACGTTCATGCGCAGAAGGACATGAAAGTGGAGATCGAGAACATGCTCACCACCACCGTGAAGGAAAGCCACGAGACGCACACGATCGAAAAGGGCAACCGCACGGTCGAGGTGAAGACCGGCACGGAGACGCACAACGTGAAGGGCACGCGCACGCTGGAGATCACGGGCAACGAGAGCCATACCAACAAGGCGGATTTCAAGCAGGAGGTGACGGGCAACTACGAGCTGAAGGTGACGGGCAACCTCACGATCGACGTCACGGGCTCGATCGTCTTCAAGGGCGCGAAGGACATGTCGATCAAGGCGGGCACGACGCTCGCCGCGGAGGCGGGCACCTCCTACACGGCCAAGGCCGGGACGGCGCTCACGAACCAGGCGGGCACCGCGCTCACGAACAAGGCCGGCACCGATCTGTCCAACGAGGGCCTCAACGTGAAGAACAAGGGCAGCGTCAACAGCGACGTGGAAGGCACGATGGTCAACGTCAAGGCTTCGGCGACGGGGACGGTCGACGGCGGCGGCATGCTCACCGTCAAGGGCGGGCTCGTGAAGATCAACTGAATGAAAGATCGCCACTCCACCACCGCGATGGACCGTCATTCCCGCGTAGGCGGCAATCCAGGGTCGACATGAGCACCGGCCCCCTCCCCGTCGCAGCTGCCGCCCCGGCCGGGCCGGACACCACCGTCGTCGAGCAGCACGACGACCAGGGCCGCCTCGCCATGCGCGCCGAAATGAAAGGCGGCGTGCTCGATGGCCGGCTCACGCAGTACGGGCCCGGCGGCAAGCCGACGCTCGATGCGGGTTATCACGGGGGCAAGCTCCACGGCGCGGTGCGCATGTTCGACGAAACGGGCCAGCTGGTGCAGGACGCGAACTACAAGGACGGCGTGCAGCACGGGATCACGCGCATCTACGCGCAGGGCCGGCTGCTCTCGGAGCAGCACTTCGCGACGGGCCAGCCCCATGGCGAGGCGGTGTTCTATTCGGACGCGGGGCTTCCGAGCTGCAAGATGCAGTTCAGGGCCGGCCAGATCGAAGGCGAGGCGCTTTTCTTCTCCGACGGCGACGTCGTGCGGCGCGCGCGCTACCGCAAAGGATTGCTCGAAGGGGAAAGCATCGACTACGATCGGGAAGGCACCAAAGTCCAGAGCGCGAACTACAAGGCCAACCAGCTGGATGGCTGGTTGCGCCGCTACTGGCCGAACGGCAAGGTCATGGAAGAACAGCAGTACCGCCAGGGCAAGCCCGCGGGTCGTCCGCGTCGCTACAACGCCCGGGGCGCCAAACAGGAAGAGTCGCACGGCGCAAGCCTGATGGAGCGGCTCGAAAAACTGGTGAGGGGATCGTAAGGCGATGGCCGTGTTCGTGACCACGGGGGCAACCTTGCAGTGCAGCTTCGGCGCGGCACCGGCCGTGCTGTCCGTGCTGCCGATGAATCGCGAGATGGCCGGCACGCCCGGGGCCAACATCATGGACCACGCGCCCTTCGTGAACATCCCGCCGTTCGGCACCTGCAACTCCATGTCGAACCCGATGGTGGCGGCCGCGACAGCCGCCGCGCTCGGCGCGTTCACGCCCATGCCCTGCATCCCCGTGACGAGCGCGCCGTGGATTCCAGGCTCCCCCACGGTGATGGTCGCCAACATGCCGGCCGTACAGAATTCGTGCAAATTGATGTGCAACTGGGGCGGTGTGATCCAGGTGATCGCGCCCAGCCAGTTCCAGACGATGGTGGCCTGATGCAGTACCAGGTACAGATGTCCACCCGGATGCTGGCGATCGCAGGCCTGTGCGTGTTCCTGCTGTGCGTGCTGCTCTTCCTGCTCGGAATCGAACTGGGCAAGCGGTTCGCCGAGACGGACGTGGCCGCGCCGTACGCGGTGCCGATGGCCGCCCCCACGGCGCCCGCCGCGCCCGCCGTACCCACCGCACCCGCCGCACCCACCTTTGCGGCGCCTTCGGTCACCGCGCCGTCCGTGACCGCTCCTTCCGTGACCGCCCCGTCGGTCGCCGGGCCCTCGGTGAGCGCCCCCGCAGTTTCAAAACCATAACTTGGGACCTTCGATGCGACACGATCCCTCCTTCTCTGGCCGAACCTGGATGCCCGGGCGCTGGCTGAAAGCCGCGGCGCTCGCGCTCGCCTTTGCTGTGTCGGGCGGGGTTCCCGATCCGGCCCTCGCACAGGCGGCCAAGCCGGGTGCGCCCGCCGCGCCCGCCGCTGCCGCCGCGCCCGCGGCCATGCCAGCCGCTGCGACATCGCTCGTGCGCGTGCCGGACGGGCGGCTGCTCGCGCCGGACATCGCGCGCATCGTGATGCGCGGCGAGCTGGTCGTGGCGATGCTCGGCGTGGACACGCCTCCTTTCTTCTACGAGAAGAAGGGCGAGCTGATGGGCCTGGAGGTGGACCTCGCCAAGTCCATCGCGAAGGAGCTGGGCGTGAACGTGCGGTTCAACCGCAACGCGAAGAGCTTCAACGGCGTGGTGGACACGGTGGCGCGAGGCGACGCCGACATCGGCGTGAGCAAGCTGTCGCGCACGCTCGCGCGCACGCAGGTGATCAGCTTTTCTCAGCCCTACCTCGTCATGAACCACGCGCTCATCCTGAACCGCGTGAAATTCGCGCAGTTCGCGCGCGACCGCGCGTTGCCCGAGGTGATCCGCGGCTTCAACGGCTCCATCGGCGTGATCGCGAAGTCGTCCTTCGAGGACTACGCGAAGCGCTACTTCCCGAACGCGAAGATCAAGACCTATCCGGACTGGCCGCTCGTGCTGAAGGCGCTGAAGCAGGGCGACGTGATCGGCGCCTACCGCGACGAGTTCGAGGTGAAGCGCATCCTGAAGGAAGACCCGACGGAGTCGCTCCTGCTGCGCACCGTGACCTTCAAGGACCTGGAGGACACGCTCGGCATCGCGGTGGGCATCGGTGACCCGGTGCTGCTGGCCTTCATCAACGAATTCCTCACGCAGCGCACCGACAAGCTCACGGTCAACAAGGTGCTCGGCGCGATCGAGAAGTAACGCAAGGAACGAACATGGACGCCAAAAAGCTCTACGCCCTCGTCTTGAATCCCTGGGTGATCCTGGGCTCCCTCGCCGGCGGCTTCGTGCTCGGCACGATGGCGCCGGAATTCGCCGTGCGCCTGGGCTTCATCGGCGACATCTACGTCGACCTGCTGAAGATGATCACGCTGCCCTTCATGGTGTCGGCCGTGATCTTCAGCCTGCAGCGCCTCTTTCGCGAAGGCGGCACCGGGCGGCTGCTCGGGCGGCTCGCGAGCGTCTTCGTCGCCTTTTCGGTGGCGGTCGCGATCGTCGGCGCGCTCACGCTGCTCATCCTGAGGCCGGGGGAGAACCTCTCGAAGGAAACGCGCGACACGTTCGGCCAGATCGTGGGCAACGACCTGAGCTCCAGCGACACGACGATGAACCTGCGCGGCCTGGACGAGCCGAAGAAGCAGGTGACCTTCACCGAGGTGCTCCTGAGCCTCGTGCCCGCCAACATCTTTTCCGCGCTCGCGACCGGCGACACGCTGAAGGCGCTCGTCTTCGCGCTTCTCTTCGGGCTGGCGGTGGGCCACGTGCCGTCGCGAATATCGGACGGCCTCACCTATTCGCTGGAGACCATCTACCACTCGTGCCAGACGCTCGTGCGATGGCTGAACTATCCGCTGCCGCTCGTGCTCTTTTGCATGAGCGCGGCGCAGCTCGGCAAGACCGGCATCGGCCCGCTGCAGGCGATGATCCAGTTCGTCGTGGCTTTCCTGATCGGCTCGCTGATCGTGCTGGTCGCCGCCGCGGCGATCATCTGGCGGCGCTCCAACAACTCGCTCGGCCAGACGCTCAATGCGCTGCGCGCGCCGTTCGCGATGGCGGTGGCGACCCGCAGCAGCGCCGTGTGCATGCCCGTCATGATCGAAAGCCTGGCCGACCGGCTCGGCTTCGCGCGGTCGCGCGTGGAACTGCTCGTGCCGCTCACCGTGTCGCTCCTGCGCGTGGGGCCGGTCATCTACTACGTGAGCGCGACGCTTTTCATCGCGCAACTCTACGAGCGCGTGCTCACGCCCGCGGACATCGTGCTCGTGCTCGGCGCGTCGGTGCTGGCCGGCTTCGCATCCGCCGGCATGACGGGGCTCGTGACGGTGTCGCTGGTGGGCATGACCTGCGCCTACCTCGGCCTGCCGTTCGAAGCCGCGTTCATCCTCTTCCTCGCGGTGGATCCGCTTTGCGACATCCTGCGCACGCTGGTGCTCGTCATCGGCAACACCGCGGCCGTGTCGCTGATCTGTCCGCGGCCCCTGAAGATCTGACGCGAGTCGAGGCCCCTATGTCGCGCATCGGCGTCTTCGGCGGAATGGGACCGGCGGCCACGGTCGACTTCATGGACAAGCTCGTGCGGCTCACGCCCGCGAAGCGCGACCAGGAGCACCTGCCGGTCGTGGTGGCGAGCTTCCCGCACGTGCACGACCGCTCGCGCGCGATCCTGGGCGTGGGGCCCGATCCGCTGCCGCAGCTCCTCGCGGGCATCGACTTCCTGAACGAAGCCATGGTCGGCGTGATCGCGATTCCCTGCAACTCGTCGCACCACTGGTACGCCCAGATGAGCGCGCGGGCGAAGGCGCCGATCCTGCACATCGCCGACGCCTGCGTCGCGGCGATCGCGGCGGGCACGGAAAAAGTCGCGATCTTCGCCACGCGCGGCGCGCTGGCTTCGGGCTTCTACCAGCGGGCGCTGCAAGCGCGCGGCCTCGGCTGGCTTGTGCCGCCCGAGGAAGGCGCGCAGGGCAACGTGGACGACTGCATCCGCTACGTCAAGGCCGGCGAGCTCGCGGAAGGCTCGGCAAGCCTCGACGAGGCGCTCAAGTGGGCGCGCTCGCAGCGCGCGGGCGCGGTGATCATGGGATGCACCGAGATCCCGATCGCGGCGCGGGAGGCGACGGTGCAGGGACTTCAGCTCGTGGACAGCTCGCTCGAACTCGCGCGGGCGACGGTGAACCACGCGCTCGAGCGGGGCTGGAACCAGTGGGATTCCTGAAGCGCCTGGCCGCGAGCCCGCCGGCGCTGCTCGCCTGCCTGATCGCAGGCGGGCTGCTCGGATATTTCTTCCCCGACACCGGAATGCGCGCCGCGGTGCTCGGCCAGCTCTATCTCGCCGTGGTGAGCATGGCGTCGCTGCCCCTGCTCGTGGTCGCGACGTTCTTCGGCCTGCGGCAGGTGCTCGCGTTGCCGCAGCCGGGCGCGCGCATCTTCATGATCGCCGCGACCGCGGTGCTGCTGGTGTCGCTGGCCGCGGTCGCGGGCACGCTCACGGGACTCCTCGCGGAGCCGGGCGGCGGGCTCGATTCCCACACGCGGGCCTATCTCGGGCAGATGGTGCAGCGCGCGGGCGGCGGCGCGGGCGACGTCGACGTCACGCTCGCGCCCCCGGCCGAGGCGCCGAAGGACGACGGCACGGCGGTGCTTTCGGACCTCGTGCCCGACAACTTCTTCCATGCGCTCACCGAGGGCCAGTCGCTCGGCATCCTCCTGTGCGCCATCTTCTTCGGGCTCGCCTTCGCGGCGCTCGGGCGAACGCGCAACGCGATGTTCACTTCCGTGATCGAGGCGGTGTACCGCGCGCTCGAGATCATCATCTCGCAGGTGAACCTGCTGATCCCGCTCGTGGTGTTCAGCCTGGCCGCGTATTTCGTGAGCCGCAGCGACGCGACCACCGTCGCCGCGATGGGCGGCTTTCTCGGCTGGTTCACGCTGGTGAGCCTGGGCGGCGCGCTCGCGGGCACGGCGCTCATCGCGCGGCAGTGCGAGGCGTCCGCGTGGCAGGTGATGCAGGCCCTGCAGGACCCGGCCATCATCGCGTTCACCTCCGGCAGCACGACGGCCAGCATCCCGAGCACGATCGACGCCATGAGCAACCGGCTCGGCTTCTCGCGCGGCATCGTGGAGCTCGTGACGCCGCTGGCCTCCGTCTTCATGCGCGCGGGCCCGGCGCTTTACTACTCGCTGCTCACCATCTTCGTGGCCAACCTGTACGGCCACACGCTCACGCCCCAGGAGCTCGCGATGGTCGCGGGCGGCTCGGTGCTCGCGGCGTTCGCCTCCAGCGGCAACAACGGCGCCGCGAGCATCGCGTACGCGGGCATGGTGCTCGGCATGCTGGAGCTGCCCGCCGAAGCGGCGATGGCGCTGTTCATCGCCATCGACATCCTCTGCGAGGGTCCGCGCAACCTGCTCACGCTCGTCTTCGGCTGCGTGCTGATGGCGCTCGTCTCGCATGGCCTGCCCTCCGAGCGCAAGGCTTCGGTCGCCGAGACCGCGACGGCGCCCGCGCTGCCCGTGCGCTTCGTCTTTACGCGTGCCGACCTCGCCGTGGGGGTCGCCTGCTCCCTCGCGGTGGCCGTGCTGCTGGTGGTGCTGGGCTTCGGCGTGGGCATGAAGCGCGGTGCCGCGGCGCAGCCCACGCTCCTCGGCCAGCCCGAGGCCGCCGCCTTGGAGAAACACGTTTGACATCGACCCGAAGAACAATCCTGCGTGGCGCGCTCGCCGGGGCGGCCGCGTCCCTCCTTGCCGGCTGCGGCGCGCTCGGCACGGCGAAGACCACGCTCGGCAAGGTCATGACCCTGGTGGGCCTGGGCGGCGTGCGCCTCTCGTGGACGGAAGTCGTGATCTCCGCGGCCGACAACGCCAATCAGAACACCGCCGCCGCCGTGGACGTGGTGCTGGTGCTGGAAGAATCGATGGTGGAGAAAGTGGCAGCCCTGCCGGCGCAGAAGTGGTTCCAGACGAAGCACGATCTCCTGCGCACCTATCCGGCGGCGCTCACGGTGCGCAGCTTCGAAGTCGCGCCGGGGCAGATCCTGCGCGTGCCGGGCGAGCGGTTCGGCACGCCCAACGTGATCGCGGTGTTCGTTTTTGCCGACTACCTGAGCCCCGGGGACCACCGAACGAAGGTGGAGCAGCTTTCCGGCGGGATAATGATCGACTTGGGAGCGCGCGAATTCACGGTCGCCGCGCTCCAGACCTGAGCGAGAGGACGCATGACGACGGAAGAAGCGCATGGCTAGGTCGCCGCAGGTTCCCGCGCGCATAGTCTGGCACGAGGGCATGCTGCTCGCGCCCCAGCATTTCCAGCAGGCCGAAGCCCGGGTCGATGCGCTCGTGGCGTGGCATACGCTCGCGGCCAATCCGTTCGGCTGGGGCGTGCGCCATCTGGAAATCGAAACCGCGCTGCTGGCCGGCCAGCGGTTCCGCGTCGCCGAGCTCGAAGCGGTGCTGCCGGACGGCACGGCCGTGCAATATTCCTCGCAAGACGCTTTTCATGGTTCCCTCGAACTCGACCTCGCCGCGCACGCGGCGCAGCTCGAAACCGGCCGGCCGCTCGACATCTGGCTCACCCTGCCGCGCGCGCGCAGCATGCGCGACCCCGGAGCGCCCGCGCGCTTTCGCACCTCGCATGCGGCCCCGGTGGAAGACGAGGTTTCCGAAGCCGCCGCCGCCGATGTTCCCCGCCTCGTGCCGAACCTGGGCTTGGCCGCGGGGCCGGTGCCCTCGGGCCTCTTCTCGCACCTGAGGCTCGGGGCCGTCTTTCGGGACAACGAGGTGATCAAGCCGGCGCCCGTGCTGCCGCCGCTGCTCGAAGTGACCAAACGCGGCGAATTCTGGGAGCGGGTCGCCTCCGTCGCGAGCCAGTTGCGCTCGAAGGCGGCGTTCCTCGCCAAGCAGACGGCCGTGCCCTCGTCCAAGCCCGAGGACCGGCTCGCCTACCTGGAGCACAAGGAGCGCCTGCGCAACCTGCTGGAGGGGCTCCCCGCGCTCGAAGCCGTGCAGCGCACGCCGCACCTGCATCCGTACGCGCTGTACCTCGCGCTGTCGGCGCTGCTCGGGCCGCTGTCGCTGCTGCGCCCGGGCGCGCTGCCGCCCGTGCCGCCGGTGTACGACCATGCCGATCCGCTCGCCACGTTCGAGCCGCTCCTGGCCGCCGTGGACGACGCGCTGGGCGAGGTGAGCCAGGAGTACCGCGAGATCAAGTTCGAGTTCAGGCACGGGGCGTTCGAACTCGTGCTGCAGCCGGAGTGGCTCACGCGCGAGCGGCTCGTGGTCGGCCTGCGCGGCCAGTCGGAAAAGGACCTGCTCGCCTGGATGGAAGGCGCGATCGTGGGCTCCCAGTCGGCTTACGCTTCGCTGCGCGAGCGGCGTGTGCTGGGCGCACAGCGCACGCACATCGACACCGCCGAGGAGCTCGGCGTGCGGGCGAGCACCGGTTACACGCTCTTCGCCATCCAGACGAGTCCTAGCTTGACCGTGGGCGGCGAGCCCCTGATCATCAGCAACACTGCCGAAAGCGCGCACGCGCAAAAGCCGCAGGAAGTAGTTTTGTTCGCCAAGGGCTAGAAGCGATGGCTCCCGGGTTTGCCGCAACGTGTACCGCGCCGGCCCCTCCGGGGGCATCCACCGCTTCGGTGCGGCCCGGCGGCGACTGAGGCAAGGAAGGGAATCACATGGCGCGCCAGGCCACCGAACGCAGCGACGACGAGCACCTGGTCAGGCAGTTTCGCGCTTTCTACGACGAAGTATCGCGGGCCCAGGCTCGCGCGATGGAACTGCGAGAGACCGACCCCGAGGCGGCGTCCGCCAGCCTCGAGCGGCACCTCGAGAACCTGATCGAGCTGCAGACGCTCGAATCCAAGCGCGAGGGCAGCCGCTTCGAGCTGGAAAGCATCGCCGACGCGCGCTACCTGAAGGCCGCGCTCGCCGACGAAATGCTGTTGAACTCCGACTGGATGGGACGCGACACGTGGACGTCGCACCTGCTGGAAGCTTCGCTCTTTCGCACGAGCGTCGCGGGCGACCGCGTCTTCGAGCGGATCGAGGAAATCCTCTCGCAGCGCGAACCCTCCAAGCGCGACATCGCGCGGTTTTATCTCTTCGCGCTCGCGCTCGGCTTCCAGGGGCGCTACCGGGGCATGGGCGAATCGGCGCGGCTCGCGGGTCTGCGCGAGGAACTCTTCCAGTTCATCTACCAGCGCCCGCCGGAGCTCACGCTGCGCGAACGCGTGCTGAGCGACCGCGCCTACCAGAGCACCCTCTCGCACATCGCGCCGCGCAAGCTGCCGACGCTCTCGCGCTGGACGGTCGGCTTCCTGCTGAGCCTGGTCGCGCTGCTCGCGATCTCCGAAATGCTCTGGGTGTGGCAGTCGTGGCCGGTGCGCCACGTGCTGAACACCGGCACGCTGTCGTCCACCGCCGACGCGCCGACCCGGTGAGCCTGCCATGCTGAAGGACAACCTGTTCCTCATCTCGCTGGCGGTGCTTATCCTGCTCGTGATCGCGGTGCTCGCGCTCGTGATCTGGGTGGCGGTCAGGCGTTCGGGCGCCAAGCCGCAGGTCGAGGCGAAGGTCGCGCGGCTGCGCTTCGACTCGCTTCGCAATTCGTTCCGCCAGGCAGTCGAGCTGATCGAGGCCAACATCGTTTCGCGCTCGGAGCGCTACAGCATCCCCTGGGTGCTGGTGCTCGGCGAAGGCAATTCGAGCGAACAGCTGCCGATCGAGCAGTCGGGCGTCGCGAGCGCGCTCAGCACCGAAGCGGCGCAGGGCGCCGCGGCGCAGGGCATCTCGTGGCACTTCTTCGACCGCGGCATCGTGGTGGACGTGAAGGGCGCGTATCTCGGCTCGCCCGACGACGAGGAAGCCGCGGAAAAGCCCTGGGACGAATTCCTGTCGCTGTGCCGCAAGTACCGGCCCGAGCGCCCGTTCGACTCCGTCGTGATCACGGTGCCCGCGAGCCTGCTGCTCGATGAGCGGCCCGACGCGCGGCTCGAGCTCGCCAAGCTCGCGAAGCTCGCGCACCGGCGGCTCTGGCTCGCGCAGAACCGCTTCGCGATGCGCTTCGCCGTGTACGTGGTGGTGTCGGGCTGCGAGGAGATCGAGGGCTTCGCGCCGTTCGCGCGGGCGCTGCCGGAATCGATGCGCGCGAGCATGCTCGGCTGGTCCTCGCCCTTCGATCTCTCGACGACCTACCAGTCCTTCTGGGTCGACGAAGCCGTGAACGCGGTGCTGAAGACCGTGACCGACACGAGCGCCGAGCTCTTCGCCACGAGCGGCGTGCACGGGACCGAACAATTCTTCCTGCTGCCTTCGCGCATCGAGCGGATTCGCTCGCAGCTGCAGCTCTACGTCGATGAGCTGCTGCGCCCGAGCGCCTACCACGAGCCCTTCTTCTTCCGCGGCATCTACCTCACGGGCGACAGCAGCGAAGCGGCGCAGAAGGCCGTGGCGGCGCACGACGCGCAGCTGCTCGCGCTCGAGACGACGGCGGACGCGGCCCAGCCCGACACGGCCGACCTCGTGCTGCAGCTCTCGCGCGAGCCGGCCTTCCTGCGCGACCTGTTCGAGAACAAGGTGTTCCAGGAGTGGGGCCTCGCGCGGCCTTCGCGCCAGCAGCTCACGCGCCCGGTGCTCACGCGCACGGCGCGCTGGGTCGGCATCGTCGTGATCGGCACGTGGGTGATCGGCCTCGTCGTCGCGACGTGGCAGCTCGACTCGCGCTACGGCGAACTCTCGAAAGCGCTCGCGCAGATCCAGTCCGACGCGGAATACCGCGCGCGGGCGGCGGACCGCTCCGAGCCGATCCCCACCGACTGGTACCGGCGCAAGGCGCTCAACCTGCTTGCGGCGAGCGAGAAGCTCTCGATCGACAGTGCCTGGACCGTGTTCATGCCCGGATCGTGGTCCTTCTTCGACGACCTGGAGCAGCGCGCGGCCGAACGCATCGAGCGCGAGTTCGGCGAAATCGCGATCGCCACGCTGCGCCGCGAACTCTATGCGCGCGCGAGCGACATGACCGGCGTCGCGCAGGACACGGCCACGGGCGAGCTCATCATCGGCGGCGAGTGCACGCCGCCGGGCGTGCCCAACAGCTTCGAGGGCGCCCGCAAGCTCACGCTCGCCACCGAGGACCTGCCCGAGTTCTCGGCGGTGCTCACCTACCTGAATTCGGTGGAGCAACTCGACCAGGCGATCCAGGCGATGCAGCGCCTGCAGCGGCCGAGCGCGACCGAGGCCGCGGACCTCCGGCTGCTCGTGAAGTACACGCTCGGTGCCGAGTTGCCCGGCAACATCTCGCGCAGCCTGCGGTGGTTCCATGCGCGCGAAGGGCAGGGGCCCTCGCCCGTGTCGCTTTCGGTCGGCCCGATCCAGCAGGCGACGCGCTGCACGATCACGAAGGCCATGGCGGCGGTCGACAACCGCCTCTTCCTCAACAACGACCTCCTGGTGACGGAAGACCGGCTCACTCGCCTCACGAACAAGCTCTTTGCGCCGACCACGGTGGGCGCGGCGTACGGGCCGACCGTGGACGGCTTTCGCGAGGTGCTCGCGGTCATCAAGGACCAGGAGAATCTGCTCGGGCCGGGCAAGGGCGCGTGGATGCGCCAGCCCACGCCCAACCTCGGGCAGGCCTACGACCGCGCGATGCAGCGCGTCGCGGCGGCGCGGCTGCTCGGCCCCGAAGTGGCCGACCAGATACGCCAGCGCAGCTACTTCGCCTTCCAGCGTTTCGGCAGCGACTACGCGGCCAAGCTCGGCTCCGACGCCACTGCCGGTGTCGTCTGGCAGGAAAAGGAGGGCCGCTTCGTCCTGTCGAGCGACCGCGTGGCCTTGCGCGATGCGATCAGCTCGCTCTTGAACCAGTCGTTCATGACGCCGCCTCGCGCGCGGCAACTGCCGCCGGTGCCTTCACGTGCCACGCTCGCATGGGACCCGCAGCGGCTCGACCAGGCGATCTCGCTTGGCGAGGCGCGCAAGCGCTTCGCGGCCGAGGGATTGCAGAAATTCCCGCTTGCGATGCGGCGCAGCGTCGAGGTCTTCGTCGACGGGCAGCTCGCGCGGCTCGTGCACGACCTCGCGGTCGAGTCGCTCACGGTCGTAAGCCGCGCCGAGAGCGCCTCGGCACCGGACGCGGGCGGTTTCGAGAACGCGCGGGTGCGGCTTGCCAAGGTCGAAGGCCTGCTCGCGGAGCTGGGCGCCTCCGACCAGGCCGAGGACATTCACCAGGTGGTCACGCAGGATGCGCTCAATCGCCTGCGCCTCGTGGACGACAATCTCAACCGCTCCGAGCTCTATGCGGTGCGTGGGCGCGACTTCAAGTGGTGGCAAGGCGAGCGAGCGCCACTCCTGCAAGCCTTCGGCGTGCAGGACGCGGCCGGCCTGCAGCAGTACCTGGGCCAGCAATTCGCGCGCGCCGAAACGCTCGATCGGCAGGCCGAGACCTACATGGCTTTCCTGGAGCAGGCCGACGCCGGCAATTCGGTCGTGCACCGGTGGCGCGCGATCCAGCGCGACCTCGAGCGCTACAAGCTGAAGAACCCCAACAGCAGCCTCGTGAGCCTGGAGCAGTTCCTCGTCACGCTCGCACCGGACCTCGACCGCCTCAATTGCGCCGACAAGCTCGCGGGCAAGGGCCCCGGCATGCGGCCGGCCGACTACTTCGGCGAACGCTACCAGCAGATCTACACGTCGCTCGCGTCGCGCTGTGGAGAACTGAGAACGACCGAGGTCCATGAGACCTGGGCGCAGTTCGCGGGGACGTTCAATCGCACGCTCGCGGGTCGCCAGCCCTTCACGCAGTCGGTGTCGCGCGACGCGCCCGCGGCCGACGTGGAAGAGATCGGGCAGATCATCAAGACTTACGATCGCGTCGCACCGATCATCAAGCAGCCGGTGGATCCGAACCGGCCGATGTCGGCCAACGTCGCGGCGCGCCGCTTCGCCGAGCAGTTCGAACGCGTGAAGGCCTTTCTCGCGCCGCTCTATCCCACCGAGGAGGGCGCGGCCGCCGGCTACGACGTGATGCCCGAATTCCGCGTGAACCAGGCCGCCGAAGTCGAAGGCAACCGCGTCATCGACTGGACGCTCGAGATCGGCGGGCAGGTGCTGCGCTGGCGCGAGCCGCCCCGCGCGCTGCGCTGGGAGCCGGGCTCGCCGATCACGCTGACGCTGCGCCTCGCGAAGGACCAGCCGGCGTCGCCGGTGGCCGATCCCAACCAGCCCGCGCTGCAGGTCGAAGGCAAGGTGGTGGTGTTCCGCTGGTCCGACCCGTGGTCGCTGCTCACGATGATCCAGCGCCAGCGCGAGCCCGAGACATCGTCGCGCGTCGAGCCGCGAGCGCAACTGCTCAGGCTCGAATTCCCGCTGGCGGTTGCCGCCCCGGACGGCCGCGGCGCGCCGCTCGATTCGCGCTCGCGCGTCTACATGCGCGTCACGCTCTCGCCCGTGGGCAAGAAGACGCCCGTGGCGTGGCCGGGCCTTTTTCCCGTCCGCGCGCCCGAGTGGGCCGGCCCCTGATCGCCCTGCCGCCGCCTTCGTGACTGCCTTCGTGACTGCCCTCGTGACTGCCCTGAACCCATGATGGACACCGAGTCCTTCGATCCCGACCTCCCCACGCTGCTCGAACCCGTCGCCGCCGAAGGTCCCTGCGGACCTTCGGTGCGCTACGACCCCGCCTACCTCGCGATCCGCCAGGCGCGCGAGGAGGACGACCCGTCGCTGCCGATGGGCGAGTGGGAAAGGCCGCTGAAGCGCGCCGACTGGCGCGCGGTGGGACGCGAGTGCGCCGCGCTCCTTGCGCGCAGCAAGGACTTGCAGCTCGCCGCCTGGCTCATGGACGCGTGGCTGCGCCAGCATCAGCTGCGCGGCTTCATCGCCGGCACCGAGCTCCTGGCCGGCCTCGTCGAGCGCTATTGGGACGAAGTGCATCCGTTGATCGAGGACGGCGACAGCGAAGCGCGCATCGCGCCCTTCACCTGGCTGAATGAGAGCCTGCCGCTCACGCTCAGGCTGCAGCTGCCGCTCGTCTTCGTGCCGGACAGGAAGCCGCCGTTTCTGAATCTCGCCGACTGGGAGCGGCTCGTGGTGCCGCAGGCGCGAAGCGACCGCGCGGACGAAGAAGACGAAGGGTTCACGCGCGAACTGGTGCTCGCGATGGTCGACGCTGCCGGCGTGCGCTGGCTCGTGCAGCTGCGCGAGCAGGCCGAGGAGGCGGCGCGCAAATGGGACGAGCTCGCGCGAATGCTCGATGAGCGGCTCGCCGCGGATGCGCCCAGTCTCGGCAAGGTGACCGACACGCTCGGTCGCATCGAGCGCGCGTGCCGCAGCCTCCTGGACGGCCGCGGAGGCGTGACGGCGCGCCCGAGCGACGAGCCCGAATACCCGTACCTTCCCGCGCAGCCGAGCGAGCCCGAAGAGGAGCCGATGATGAGCGCCCAGCCGTATCCTGCCGACGATGCCGCAGAACACCCCGCGGAACACCCCGCGGAACGCGCCGTGCCCGCCTCGCCCGGCGCGCGCGGGGAGGCGCTGCCCACCGGCCCCATCACGAGCCGCGAGGAAGCCTACCGCCTCCTCGACATGGCGGCCGTGTACCTGCAGCGCACCGAACCGCACAGCCCGACGCCCTATCTGGTGAAGCGCGCGATCGCCTGGGGCCAGCTCACCCTGCCCGACCTGATGCGCGAAGTGCTGCGGGAAGAAGGCGACCTGGGCCGCTTCTTCTCGATGCTCGGCATCAACATGCCGCGCTAGTGGAGCAGGCGTCCGGGCGGCCCGCGGCGGACCTCCTCGCAGCTCAGCTTCGTTCGATGCCGCCGCCGATCGGCGTGAAGCGCATCACCCGCCCCATGCGGGGGTGGCCGTGCGCCGCGCGCGCCACGAGCGTCGCGCCAACGAATGTGCCGAGCGTGCGAACCGCAAGCGACGGGTTCTTGCGGGTGGCGAACCAGGCGATCAGGCCGATCGCGAGGTCCAGCCAGTGCTCGGCGGGAAAAAGAGCGCGCGGGTTGTCGTAGCGCTGCACGGCGGGCGGCTTCGCATCCATTCGTTGTCTCCCCAAGGCTACCCGCACGGTACGCGGGCCGGCCGACGGCCGCGCTCGGACGCGGCAGCGAACCGCCGTCGGAAGCGTCCGCTGCCGCGCTGAAATCATAAATGCATTTATAATCAGTGCGTTGATGAAACGCGCCTTCCAGCACCGCTTCGGCTTTCTCGTGGTCGAGATCGGCCGTCTCTACTCGCAGCAGTTCGACCGGCTCGCGCGCGAGAAGCTCGGTCTTTCGCAGGCCCAGTGCCGGCTGCTCGGCGTGCTCGCGGCGCATGACGAGGACGAGCCCGTGTCGCAGGCCGAGCTCGCGCAGAAGGTGGGCGTGAGCGCGATGGCCGTGGCGGCACTCAGCGACCGCATGGCCGCTGCCGGCTGGATCGAGCGGCGGCCGAGCCCGCACGACCGGCGCATCAACCACCTGCACATGAAGCCCGCGGCGCGCAAGGCGCTCGAGCGGGCGCTCGCGATCAGCGACGACCTCACGAACGACGTGCTCGCGGTCATGACGGCGGCCGAACGCGCGCAGCTCATCGCCCTCCTCGGCAAGGCGCGCGAGCGGCTGCTCTCGCGCGCGGGCGGCGGCAGCGAGGAGAAGATGCCGTGAGCGAGCCATCATGAGCACCACCCCCAGCCCCGCCGAGGCGCGGGCGCACCGGGGCATGGTGACGATCTCGATCATGCTCGCGACCATCATGCAGGCGCTCGACACGACGATCGCCAACGTGGCGCTGCCGCACATGCAAGGCAGCCTTCAGGCTTCGCAGGACCAGATCACCTGGGTGCTCACCTCCTACATCGTCGCCTCCGCGATCACGCTGCCCCTCACGGGCTGGCTGTGCGCGCGCTGGGGCCGCCGGCAGGTGTTCATCGTGTCGATCGTGGGCTTCACCGTCGCGTCGGCGCTTTGCGGCATGGCGAACTCGCTCGGGATGATCGTCGGTGCGCGGCTGCTGCAGGGCGTGTTCGGCGCGGCGCTGGTGCCGCTGTCGCAGGCCGTGCTGCTGGACATCAACCCGCCGCAGAAAGTCGGCCAGGCCATGGCGATCTGGGGCGCGGGGATCATGGTGGGGCCGATCCTCGGGCCGATGCTGGGCGGCTGGCTCACCGAGAATTTCGACTGGCGCTGGGTCTTCTTCATCAACCTGCCGGTGGGCGCATTCGCGCTCTGGGGCATCGTGCGCTACCTGCCCGAGAACCGGCCGAAGGAAAGCGCGCTCGACATGTTCGGGCTCGTGACACTGAGCCTCGGCATCGGCCTTCTGCAGATGTTCCTCGATCGCGGCGAGCAGCTCGACTGGTTCGCCTCGTGGGAGATCCGGCTGGAGGCGGCGTGCGCCGCCATCGCCTTCGCCTACTTCGCCGTGCACACGTGGACGGTGGAAGGCGTGTCGTTCCTCAACCGCGACCTCATCCGGGACCGCAACTTCGTGATCGGCAGCCTCTTCGGCTTCGTCGTCGGAATGGTGCTGTACGGCACGATGGCGCTGCTGCCGCTCTTCCTGCAGGGCTTGCTGGACTACCCGGTGGTCTTCACCGGCGAGGTGACGGCGCCGCGCGGCGTGGGCACGATGATCGCGATGATCGTGGTGGGCCGGCTGGTCGGCCGCATCGACGTGCGCGCGATCATGGTCGCGGGCTTCGGCCTCACGGCGCTCGCGCTCTGGCAGATGTCTCAAGTGACGTTGCAGATGGATGCGAGCCTGATGGTGTGGTCCGGTTTCATCCAGGGGCTGGGCATCGGCTTCACGTTCGTGCCGCTGTCGGCGGCGACGTTCGCGACGCTCGCGCCGCGGCTGCGCAACGATGGCACGCCGATCTTCAGCCTGCTGCGCAACATCGGCGGCAGCGTCGGCATCTCGATCGTGCAGGCGCTCCTCACGCGCGGAACGGTGCAGGCGCACGAGCTGATCGCGTCCACCGTCGCCCCGGGCAATGCCGCGCTGCCGGGATTGCCGCCGATGCTGAGCCCCGAGAGCACTTCGGGCATCGCCCTTCTGAACGCGGAAGTGACGCGCCAGGCCGCGCTGGTGTCGTACGTGAACGACTTTCGCGTCATGATGGCCGTGACGCTGCTGTCGATTCCGCTGCTGGTGCTGATCCGCCGGCCGCGCCGCTCATCCGACCCTGCGCCGCCCGCAGCGGACGCGGCGCACTGAGGCCGGGTGCGCGCCAGACGTGCCGGCGATCCGGTTTGCGTGAATTTGCCGCGCCGGCGTCCATGTGTGTTGGGCGAATCCCACTCCCAGGGGCGTTCCCGCGCTGGCGCTTCGCTCGCCCTTCGGCAAGAATGGCCCAGACGGCCCCGCTTTCGCAAGGCCGGGAGCACCCGCTTTCCCATGACGTTCCCCTCCTTTCAGACGTGGATGCGCGAGACCGCCATCGCCGTGTACCGGCGCGAACCGACGCTCGTGGCGCTCGACGCATGGCTCGAGGCGCACACGCGCTTCCATACGCCGCAGACGTCCCTCAACCTCGACGTGGCGATCCGCAACTACAAGGCGGCGGTGCCGGGGTGGGAACGATCCAAGCGCAACCGCACCGGCATCATGACGCGCACGTTCCAGGCGGCGATCAACGATGTCTCGGCGCATCTCGACCAGCGCGGCTGCGTGTGGTCGCCGCTGCACGCGGAGCTCACCATCATGAACGCGGCGCGGGACTTCAGGGATGAATTCCACCTGCATCCGGTGTGGCAGGGCGGCACCGAGGCCGCGACGGACCTGAGCCAGTTCAGCATCAATTCCACCATCTACCTGCTGGCGCACGGGCACGGGCAGATGCCGGTCTTCATGATCGACAAGCAGCACTTCACGCCGGAGCAGTTCGTCGAGCTCCTGATCAAGGACAAGCTGCGGCGAGAGCACCGCAACTTCACGATGCTCGTGTGCCACGCGGGCGAGTCGGTGAACACCAAGGCGGCGGGCAACGCCCTCTGGGCCATCCAGCAGAAGAACAACGCGCTCAAGGCGCAGATCGAGACCCTGAGCGCGATCAGCGGTGCGGCGGAGTCGACGAAGGCCGCCGCGCAGATCACGCTGCTCGAGGGCGAGAAGAGAAAGGTCGCCGCTGAATGGGGTACCGTGATCGCGGGCCCGGCGCACCGCCATGCCGAGATGTTCGAGTCGTTCGAGCAGGCGCGGATGACGGAGCAACTGCTGCCGCTTGCCGCGCAGCTGAGCGCGGCGATGAAACACCGGGGCTTCAGCAACTTCGCGCTCAGAAGCTTCAAGGCGCCCGTGCGCAACTCGCCCACCAACGGGCAGATCTGCCTCGATCTCGAATACGCCCGGTCGAAGGGCGATGCGCGGCTTACCTTTCCGCTGCCGGCGGGGCACGACTGGAAGAACGTGCCGATCGCCCTGGTGCCGGACTGGGTCGTGATCTGGCGGTAGGTCCGCCTTCCGCATCGTGGCGATACGGCGCGCCGCCGGTCTTGCGAAAGAGTTCCGCGACGACCGAACGCAGCCGCTCAACCGCCATCGTCTCGCTCGCGGCGGGATAGGCGAGCGCCATGCCGATCGCGTGGCCCGCGGCCAGCCCGCGGATCGGCCGCAGGACGGTGGCCGCGCCCACGAGGCTCGCGGCCCTCGAGGGCACGAGCGCGATGCCGACGCCTGCTTCCACGAGCGTCATCGCCGTCTGCACGTGCGTCACGTGCTGCACCACGCGCGGCGAGATGCCCGCGTCCTGGAACGCGAGCATCACCATCGCATGCAGGCCGACGACGTGCGTCGAGGTGTAGTTGATGATCGGCTCCGATCCGAGCGACGCGAGCGTGACGAACCGGCGGCGGGCCAGCGGATGCGTCCTCGGCAGCGCGGCCGCGAACACGTCGCGCTCCAGGAATTCGAGCGACACGCCGCTGGGCGCCGTGCTCGGCGTGCGCACGAGCCCCGCGTCCAGCCGTTCGGACTCCAGCATCGCGAGCGTTTCGGCGTTCGTGGCACTCTCGCGCAAGTCGAGCTCGATGCCCGGATAGCGCCGCGAAAACAGATGCAGCAGCCGCGGCAGCTGCGTGTGCGTGGCCGAGCCGATGAAGCCCAGGCGGATGCGCCCTCGCTCGCCCGTGGCCTGGTGACGCATCGCCACGAGCAGCTCGTCGGCCTGGCCCACGCAGCGCCGCGCGAGCCTGAGCGCCTCGCTGCCGGCGGGCGTGAGCCGCACGGCGCGCGAACGCCGGTCGAAGAGCGGCGCGCCGAGGTCGTCCTCGAGCTTGCGAATGGCCACGGAAAGCGGCGGCTGCGCCATGTGCAGCCGCATGGCGGCGCGGCTGAAACTCAGCTCCTCGGCGACTGCGATGAACTGCCTCAGTTGTCGGAGCTCCACGGTTGTCCTCCGCGAGGTCGAGCGAGTCCCAGTATAGGAGCCCCAGGCGGCCGTGCATACATGGCGTGTATGGATCTCTTGCTCGAAAGTATTGGACACGCTCGGAGCGCGGTGCGACTCTTTTGCCATCGACCCTTGCCCCACAGGAGCCACCGAATGGACCGCAACCACGCCCGGGAAATCCTCGACCAGTGGGTGATTCCCACCGAGGAAGGCAGCTACATGGGCGGCATCGACGAGCGCCCGATCCTCGCGGCCGCCAACGGCAGCACGGTGGTGGACATCGAGGGCAACGAGTACCTCGACTTCCAGTCGGGCCAGATGGGCGCGGCCATCGGCCACCGGCATCCGCGCGTGATGGAAAGCATCCGCAAGTCGACCGAATCGTTCGTGCATGCCTCCAACATCATGCTGAACGTGCCGCGCCTCGAACTGCACGAGCGGCTCGGCCACCTCTTCGACGATCCGCTGCAGCGCACGCTCTTCCTCGTGACGGGCAGCGACACGATCGAGGCCTCGGTGGACCTCGCTCGCAAGGCGACGGGCGGCCTCGACATCCTCGGCATGCACGACGGCCTGCACGGCTCCACGTCGTTCCTGTCGCGCTCGCTCAGCTTCGCCTGGAAGCGCGGCAAGCATGCGGCGATCGCGCCGGCCACCTCCGCGATGCTGACGCCGCACTGCTACCGCTGCCCGGTGGGCGCGAAGTTCCCGAGCTGCGACTACCTGTGCCTGAAGGCGAGCATGGAGCTCGCCGACGCGAACTTCACGAGCAAGCCCGCCGCCGTGATCGCCGAGCCGATCGTGAGCGCGGGCGGCGTGATCGAGCCGCCGCCCGGCTACTTCCAGGCATTGCGCCGGGCGTGCGACGATCGCGGCATGCTCATCATCTTCGACGAAGCCCAGACCGGGCTTGGCAAGACGGGCAAGATGTTCGGCTACCAGCATCAGGGCGTGGTGCCCGACATCATGGCGCTCTCGAAGCACTTCGGCGGCGGGATGCCGGTGAGCGCGGTGTGCACCTCCGACGCGGTCGCGAAGAAGGCGGTGGCGAACGGCTTCTTCGCGACGCGGTCGCACGCGACCGACCCGATGGCGTGCGCGGCCGGCGTGGCGAGCCTCGACGTGATCGTGGAGGAGGACCTCCCCGGCCGCGCCGCGCGCATCGAAGAGCGGATGAAGGCAGCGTTCCGGGACATGGCGAAGCGCTACGACATCATCGGCGACATCCGCGGGCGCGGCGTGCTGCTCGGGATGGAACTCGTGACCGATCACGAGACGAAGGCGCCCGCCAACCGCGAGGCCGCGGAGATCGACCGTCTCTGCCTGAAGAACGGGCTCATCATCCAGTTGCGCGGCACGGGGCCGGGCCGGCGCAACGTGTTCCGTTTCGTTCCGCCCATGACGACCACGGACGAAGAGATCGACCGCGGCCTGAACATCCTCGAGGACGCGATGGCGCAGGTGATGCGCACGCGCGTGGCCTCATGAGACGCCGCGCGTTCAATGGCACGGGCGCCGCGGCCCTGCTGGCGGGGAGCCTCCCCGCGGCGTTCGCGCAGCAGCCGCAGCGCGGCGGCACGCTCGTCGTGGCGACCACGTTCGAGCCGCGCCAGCTCAACCTCGCCACCACCACGAGCTGGGCGGACCACCTCGTGGGCGCGAAGATCCTGAGCTCGCTCCTGCGCTTTCCGGAGAAGGGCTTTCCCACGCCACAAGGCGACCTCGCGGAGAAATGGGACGTGTCGCCCGACGGGCGGCGGATCACTTTCAACCTGCGCCGCGCGAGGTGGCACGACGGCAAGCCCTTCACTTCGGAAGACGTGAAGTTCACGTTCGAGCAGGTGCTGCCCAAGCTCAACCCGAACCGCTCGATCTTCGAGATGATCACGAAGGTCGACACGCCCGACGCGCAGACCGTCGTCATGGAGCGCACGCAGCCGTTCGTGATGTTCTATTTCGACATCTTCAACGCGGCGATCCTGCCGAAGCACGTGTACGAAGGCACGGACGTCGCGAAGAACCCGGCCAACCTGCGGCCGGTCGGCACGGGGCCGTTCAAGCTGAAGGAATGGATGAAGGGCAGCCACATCGAGCTCGCGCGCTTCGACGACTACTTCAAGCCCGGCCAGCCCTACCTCGACCGCGTGCTCTTCAAGTTCGTGCCGGACGTGAACACCGCGGTCGCCGCGCTCGAAACCGGCGAGGTCGACCTCGTGCCGCGCTGGGTGCCCGTGAGCGACGTCGCCCGCCTGAAGGCGAAGCCGGGCATCGAGCTGAGCAGCGTCGGCGGCATCGCGCTGTCGCAAAACCGGCTCATGACGTTCAACCTGAAGGACCCGGCGCTGAAGGACGTGCGCGTGCGGCAGGCGGTGGCGCGCGCGATCGACGCGGAAGCCGTCACCCGCATCGCGACCGGCGGGCAGTATGCCGTGGGCGAGAGCTTCCTCTGGAAGCAGTTCCCCGAGTTCGATGCGAAGTTCAGTGTGCCCGCGCGGTTCAAGCACGACGTCGCGGCATCGCGGCAACTGCTCGATGCCGCGGGGCTGAAGCCCGGGGCCGGCGGCACTCGCCTGAAGCTCGAACTGCTCACGCACAACGGCGTCCCCGACCTGGACAAGACGGTCGAAGTGATCCGCAATCAGCTCGCCGACGTCGGCATCGAAGTGAGCGTGAAGCGCGTGGAGCGCGCGCTCGCCTTCGAGATGGCGAAGGACGGCAAGTTCCAGCTCTACATCCACTCGAGCTGGACGGGCGGGCCCGATCCGGTGGCGGGCGTGCAGCGCCTCTTCGTTTCCGAAAACGTCGGAAAGCTCATGGGCAACGTGGGCACGTACGTCAACAAGGACATCGACGACCTCACGCACCGTGCGCTCGGAGAAGCCAATCCGCTCAAGAAGAAGGAGCTGGTCGGCCAGCTGCAGGAGATCTTCCTGCGCGACCTGCCCGCACTGCCCCTGCAGCAGTGGGTGCCCCTCTCGGCATATCGCGCGGGTCTGCGCAACGTGACGACGCACTCCGCCGACGGTCACGAGAACTTCGAAGACACCTACCGGGCATCGGGTTGAACTACGGCTTGTTCGTCCTGCGCCGCCTCGCGGCGGCCGTGCCTCTGCTCCTCGCCGTCGTCACGGTGAACTTCCTGCTCGTGCGCCTCGCGCCGGGCGACCCGATCGTGATGATCATCGGCGAGGCCGCGCAGTACGACGAGTCGCTGGTGCGCGAAGTGCGCGCGCGTTTCGGGCTGGACGGGCCGCTCTGGCAGCAGTACCTCTCGTACGTCGGGCGCGTCTGCCGGGGCGATCTCGGCATGTCGATCTACTTCGACCAGCAGCCGGTGGCTTCCGTCATCGCGCAACGGCTGCCGCAAAGCGCGCTGCTCGTGTCGATCAGCTATGCGCTCGCGGTCGCGGCGGGCGTGTTCTTCGGCACGCGCGCGGCGCGGCGGCCCTTTTCCGCGACCGATCATGCGGCGACCGTGGTGGGTCTCCTCGGCTATTCCGTGCCATCCTTCTGGCTCGGCATGCTGCTCATCCTCGTCTTCTCGCTGAAGCTCGGCTGGCTCCCCGTGGGCGGCCTCATGGACGTGCGCTCACCGGGCACCGGCTGGGCGATGGTGCTGGACCGCGCGCGCCACCTCGTGCTGCCGGTGATCGCGCTCGGTGCGTTCCACCTCGCGCTCATCACTCGCCTCACGCGCGCGAGCATGCTCGAAGTGCTCACGCTCGACTTCATCACCATGGCGCGTTCGAAGGGCCTGCGCGAATCCGAGGTCTTCCGGCGCCACGCGCTGCGCAACGCCTTGCTGCCCGTCGTGACGACGGCGGGCTACACGATCGGCTTCCTGCTCGCGGGTTCCGTGCTCGTGGAAACGGTGTTCGCGTATCCCGGCATCGGGCGACTGCTGCATCAGGCGCTCATCGCACGCGACTACCCGCTGATGCTGGGCATTCTCATCGTCGTGTCGGTGACGGTCGTGCTCGCGAACCTCGCCACGGACCTGCTGTACGCGAAGATCGATCCGCGGATTCGCGTGCGATGAGAGCCCTCGCACTTCTGGCCGGCGGCGGCGGTGGCTCGCGTGCGTGGGATTTCTCCGCGGCATTCGCGCGCCACAAGTCGGCGCTCTTCGGGTTCGCGGTGATCGGCTTCTTCACGCTCGCCGCCGTCTTCGCCCCGCTGATCGCGGCCGAACCGTATGTGAAGGTCGGCGTGGCGCCGCTCCTGTCCGCGCCTTCCTCGCAATTTCCTCTCGGCAGCGACGACCTCGGCCGCGACATGCTCGCGGGCATCGCATACGGCGGGCGGGTGTCGCTCATGGTCGGCGCCATGTCGGCGTTGCTCGCGACGCTGACAGGCATCGGCGTCGGCCTGCTCGCGGGCTACGCGGGCGGCCTCGTCGACGAGGTCTTCATGCGCATCGTGGAGTTCTTCCAGGTGCTGCCGCGTTTCTTCGTCGCGCTGGTGCTGGTGGCGATCGTCGGCAGCGACGTGTGGGTGGTGGTCCTCGTGATCGCGATGCTGAGCTGGCCGCTCACCGCGCGCCTGATCCGCGCCGAGGTTCTCACGCTGCGCGAGCGTGACTTCGTGCTTTCGGCGCGCGTGCTGGCAGCGCCCGCGTGGTACATCGCGTTCGTCGAGATTCTGCCCAATGCGCTCGCGCCGGTGGTGGTGAACGCGAGCCTGGAAGTCGGCCGCGCGATCCTGACCGAGGCGAGCCTGAGCTTCCTCGGCCTCGCCGATGCGAACCATCCGAGCTGGGGCGCCATGCTGGCTTACGGCCAGCCGCTGATGCGGCAGGCGTGGTGGCTCTCGGTGTTTCCCGGTGCCGCGATCGTGCTCGTGGTGCTCGGCTTCAACCTCGTGGGCGACGGCCTGAACGACGTGCTGAACCCGCGCCGCGGCGCGCTGGTCTCGGCCCCCGGCGCATGAGCGACACCCGCACCGCGGTCGCGCAGCCGATGCCGGCGCTGCAGGTCACGGGCCTGAAGACCGTCTTCGCGCTGCCGCAAGGCGCACTGAGCGCGGTCGACGGCGTGGACCTTTCGGTGCGCAGGGGCGAGGTGCTCGGCATCGTCGGCGAATCCGGCTGCGGCAAGAGCACGATGGCACTCACCATCGCAGGGTTGCTGCCGCCGCGCGCGCGGATGGAAGCCGGAACGATTCACATCGGTGGCCGGGACGTGAGCGCGATGAGCGCGCGGGAGCGGCGGCAACTGCGCGGCCGCGAAGTCGCGATGGTGTTCCAGGACCCGCTCACCTTCCTGAACCCCGTGATGCGCGTGGGCGAGCAGATCGCGGAGAAATTCCTCGCGCACGAGGACGCGCCTCGCGCCGCCGTCGCTTCGCGCGTGCAGGGCCTGCTGAGGGAGGTGGGGCTGGCTCCCGGCGCGGCGCGCATGTACCCGCACGAGCTGAGCGGCGGAATGCGCCAGCGCGTGCTGATCGCGATCGCGCTCGCGTGCGGGCCCGGGGTGGTGATCGCCGATGAACCGACCTCGGCGCTCGACGTCACGACGCAGGCACAGATCCTCGAGCTGTTCCGCGACCTGCAGCGCGCGCACGGCACGGCCGTCCTGCTCATCACCCACGACATCGGCGTCGCCGCGGAAATCTGCGACGAAGTCTGCGTGATGTACGCGGGCCGCATCGTCGAGCGCGGCACGGTGTTCGACGTGCTGGAACGCCCGGCGCATCCCTACACGCAGGCGCTGCTCGCGGCTTCGGCGCCCGCGGCCGGCGGGTCGCTGCGCGATGCCGTGCTCGCGGGGTTGCCGCCGGACCTGCTCGCGCCGCCGGCGGGCTGCCGGTTTCACCCGCGCTGCGCGCATGCGACGGCGCGCTGCAGCGCGCAAGAGCCGCCGTTGCGCCGCGCGGGCACGCACTCGTCCTGGTGCTGGCTGGGGCCGTCGGATGACTGACTTGCTGTCGCTGCACGATGTCCGCATGGAGTACCGCCGCCCCGGGTGGTTGCGCCGTTCGCAGCGCCCCGTCGTTGCGCTCGATCGTGTCTCGCTCGCGATCCGCGCGCGGTCCACGTTCGGCCTCGTGGGCGAAAGCGGGTCGGGCAAATCGACGATCGCGCGCATCGCGCTCGGCCTCGTGAGCCCGACCGGCGGCCGCGTCCTCTTCGACGGCGAAGACATGTACGCGCGAGGCGCGGCGCGCCGGGGAGGCGAGATCGCCGCCGTGTTCCAGGACCCCTCGGCCGCGCTCAATCCGCGCAAGCGCGTCTGCGACATCGTGTCGCTGCCCCTGCGTCTGCACACCGGGCTCTCCGCACGCGAAGTGTCGGCGCGCACGCGCGAATTGCTGGAGACGGTGGCGCTTTCGCCGGCCGACCGCTTCCTCGACCGCTTTCCTCATGAGCTGAGCGGCGGCCAGCGCCAGCGGGTCGTGATCGCCCGCGCGATCGCGCTCAGGCCGCGCCTCATCGTGGCGGACGAACCCGTCTCCGCGCTCGACATGTCGATCCGCGCGCAAGTGCTCGCGACGCTCGCCGATCTGAAGGCGAGTCTCGATCTCACCTATCTCTTCATCACGCACAACATGGACGTCGCGCGTGCGATCTGCGACGACATCGGCGTGCTGTATCTCGGGCGGCTCGCGGAGGTGGCGCCGGCAGCGCAACTGCATTCGAACCCATTGCATCCCTACACGCGCATGCTGATGGATGCGGTGCCGAAGACGCGGCCGACCGAGGCGCGGGCGCGACAGAGTCTCGCCGTGCGAGGCGATGTGCCCGCCGCGGACGAACTGCCGGCGGGTTGCCGCTTCCATCCGCGGTGTCCGCACGCGTTCGATGCGTGCCGCCATCTGGAGCCGCCCACCGTGCGGGTCGGCGCATCGCTCGTCGCCTGCCACTTGTACACGCCGCAGCCGAAGCCTTCTGGAGACCGACACGATGCGAATCCCCGACTGGACCCCCGAGCGCAAGCCGCAGCCTGAAGACCTCGTCGAGGCGATCCGAAAGCGGCGCGGCGGCACGCTCATCAACCTCGACCGGGCGCTCCTCTGGAGCGAGCCGCTCGCGCAAGGATGGAACACTTATCTCCAGGCCGTGCGCACGGGGCTGGGCGCGAGCCGGATGCTGCGAGAACTGGGCATCTGCACGGTGGCGCTCATCACCGGCGCGCGCTACGAATACCACCATCACGCGCCCGACTACCTCGCGGCCGGCGGAACGCAGGAGAAGCTGCGGGCACTCGAAGCGTACGTCGCGGCGGAACCTTCGACGCGGCCGGGTTCGATGTCCGACGAAGAGGAGATGGTCGTCCTCTATGCCGCCCAGATGACGCGGCAGGTGAAGGTGGACGACGCGCTCTTCGCGCGCCTGAAGGATCGTTTCACGACGACGGAGCTCGTGGAGGTCACCGCGGCCATTGCGACCTACAACATGGTCGCGCGGTTTCTCGTCGCGCTCGAGGTGACGCTCGAGACCTGAAGCACCGCCCGCCTTCGGCGGCCCGAGTGCTCAGCCTTCGGGTTCGAGCTTTTGCAAGAGCCCGCCCGAATCCACCTTGCCCGAGCGGGCGCGCCAGAAGAAGCTGACCGTCTGCCACGCCACGAAGGCCGCGACCAGGCCGAGAAGCGATGCGCTGATCGGCCGCTCGGCGAACACGAGGAAACTGCCGCGCGACAGCAGCAGGGCACGGCGGAAGTTCTCCTCCAGCATCGGCCCGAGGATGAAGCCGAGCATGAGCGGCGCCGGGTCGAGTTCGAGCCGCATCATGATGTAGCCGATCAGTCCGAAGAGGGCGGTCGTGAAGATGTCGTTCAGATTGTTGTTGACGCTGTACGTGCCGATGCAGCAGAAAAAGAGAATCGCCGGGAAGAGCACGTGGTACGGAATCTTGAAGACCGACAGCCAGTAGCGCACGAGCGGCACGTTCAGCGTGATGAGGAAGACGTTGCCGACCCACATGGAGGCGACCAGCCCCCAGAAGAGATCCGGGTGCCCCGCGATCATGTTGGGGCCCGGCTGAACACCCTTGATGATGAAGGCGGCCATCATGAGGGCCATCACGGCGTTTTCCGGGATGCCGATCGACATGAGCGGGATGAAGCTCGTGCGCGCGGCGGCTTCGTCGGCCGCGGCCTGGCCAGCCACGCCTTCGATGGCGCCCTGGCCGATCTCGTGCCGGTACTTCGACACCTTCTTCTCGATGGCGTAAGCCGCGAACTGCGCGATGACCGTGCCGCCGCCGGGCAGGATGCCCATGAAGGAGCCGGCGAGGCTGCCGCGCAGCGCGCTCGGGATGATCCGCTTGAACTCGGCCCAGGTCGGGATGAGGTGGATCGTGCCGCTGAAGGGCGAGCGTTCCGAGCGGCTGTCCAGGTTCTTGGTGATCTCCGCGATGCCGAAGCAGCCGAGCGCGATGGAGACGACGCCGATGCCGTCGGCAAGCTGCGGCAGGTCCAGCGTGAAGCGCTGCATGCCGCTGTTCACGTCGGTGCCGACCTGGCCGAGCAGGATGCCGATCAGGCACATCGCGAGGCCGTTCAGAAGGCTGCCCGTCGTCACGAAGCTCACGCAGAAAAAGCCCACGACCATGAGCGCGCAGTAGTCGGCCGGGCCGAAGAGGAACGCGACTTCGCCGAGCATCGGCGCGAACCAGGCGAGCACGAGGATGGCCACCGTGCCGCCGATGAAGCTCGAGATGCCGGCCGTGAAGAGGGCGAGTCCCGTCTTGCCCTTGAGCGTCATGGCATAGCCGTCGATGCAGGCGACGATGGAGCTCGCGTGCGGGATCTTCATCGTGATTGCGGAGACGCTGTCGCCGTACTGGGCGCCGTAGTAGATGCCCGCCAGCATGATGAGCGCGCCGCCGAGCGGAATCGAATACGTGAGCGGCAGCAGGATGCTGATGGTGGCGAGCGGCCCGAGACCCGGCAGGAGGCCGACCAGCGTTCCCACGACGCAGCCGATCGCGCAATACATGAGGTTGCTCAAGGTGAGCGCGTGGGAGAAGCCGAAGGAGAGGTTCTGGACGATGTCCACGGATGGGAAGAGCGTAGGGCGGCCGGAAGCGGCCGGATAATTGTATTTGTACCATATCGATGGCTACAAATGTTTTTTTCGAGGGGCCGTGGACGGCATGGTCCGAGCGGGGTCTGTTCGGCGAGAATCCGATTCGTCCCTGTTTTCCCGAGGCCGCTTGGACACCTTGTCACCCCAGAAGCGAAGCGAGCTCATGGCCCGGATTCGCACGAAAGACACGGAGCCCGAGCTTCGGCTTCGGCGTTGGCTGCACGCGCAGGGTTTGAGGTATCGGCTTCACGACACGGCCTTGCCTGGACGCCCCGATATCGTCTTTCCTTCTCGGAAGAAGGTCGTCTTCGTTCATGGCTGCTTCTGGCATCGCCACGACAATTGCGGCCTTGCGACTCACCCGAAGACCCGAGCCGAGTTCTGGAGGGCCAAGTTCGCGTCCAACGTGGCGCGCGACCGGGCCAAAGAAGCTGCACTTCTAGCTGCAGGATGGGGAGTGCTCATCGTGTGGCAATGCGAGCTCGATGACCTGAAGCGCATTGGTCGGCGCGTGCTTCGATTCCTCGACCGTGGACGCACTTCCACTGGGGGACTCTGACGGTTTCGCGCAACGCACTTCATCGCCCGAATGGGAAATGGAGGGCACTGGATGCATAATCAGCCCGGAACAAGCTGGGGAAGCGCGCCACAACATGAAGACAGTCGGATTGTTTTCGGGCATCGGGGGGCTCGAACTCCCATTCCATGAGCGGGGGATCGAAACCGAATTGATGTGCGATGTGTGGGATGCCTCACGCGATGTGCTTGGTCAGCGGTTTCCGGGCGTCAAGCTGCATGGCGACATCAGGAGCTTGCAGGAGCTTCCCCGGGGCGTTGACATAGTTACGGCAGGGTTTCCATGCACCGATCTTTCGCAGGCCGGAAGAACGGCCGGTATTTCGGGCAGCGAATCCGGCCTCGTCGCTCATGTCTTTCGGCTTCTCGAAAGTCAGGATGTGGAGTGGCTGGTACTCGAGAATGTGCGGAACATGCTGGTTCTCGACAACGGTGCAGCGATGGCCTATCTGGTAAGCCGACTGGAGGAGCTCAAGTTCCGCTGGGCCTACCGGTTGGTCGACTCTCGATTTTCCGGCGTGCCGCAACGCCGGCACAGGGTACTGTTCGTCGCATCGCGTCGGCACGATCCCCGCGAGGTTCTCTTCTCCGATGAGACCGGTGAACCGCCCGAGTCCTCATTGCGAGCGGATGCATTCGGCTTCTATTGGACCGAAGGACTTTCGGGGTTGGGTTGGGCGCGGGACGCTGTACCCCCGTTGAAGGGTGGCTCGACGGTTGGCATCCCTTCGCCGCCTGCGATCTGGGTTCCCGGCGCAGCTGTCGGGCGCAGGTTCGTCGTGCCTACCATCGAGGAAGCTGAAGACTTGCAAGGGTTTGCTCGCGGCTGGACTGCGCCCGCGCAGGAATCCACGCGAAATGGGCCACGGTGGAAGCTGGTGGGGAATGCCGTCACGGTGGGGGTGGCCGATTGGCTTGTCAGTCGCTTGATGAACCCGGCTGACGTCGTCGTCCCATCGAAACGCTGGGAGGGCTCGAAATGGCCGGATGCGGCCTACGGGCACCGGGGTTCGGTGTGGGAGTTTCAGGCAAGCCACTGGCCGATGGCTGCTCCCTATCACCACCTCACGGAAATTGTGGACGTGAAGACAGCACCTGCGCTATCGCCGCGTGCCACCTCGGGGTTCCTGGATCGCGTGTCGCGATCCACCTTGCGGTTCGACCCGGACTTCGTTGCCGATTTGTGGCGACACGTCTCCCATTTCGAAACACTTCCCCTCTTTGCGCCCGGAAAGAGGGTGGCCGAACTGGCGGCATAGTGCGATGACCTGGGCAGACCTGAAACCGGAACCCGGGATTGTCGAGGCACTCGACCACGCTGGCGCGAGGCCGGAAGCAGGAAGCCAGAACGAGAAGCGGAATTGGAGCGAGAAGTTCGCAGATGCCTGCGCAGTGACTATTGCGAGACATTTTCGCGCACATTCCGAGCTGAGCGACAAAGCTGTCCGGCCCGTCGCGCTTTCGGACGGGACCGAACCGCTCACTCCCTTGGGTGCCGGCGTCAGCAAGCGAATCGACGTAACGGTTGCCGATGCGGTGCTTGGCCTGGAGATCGGCGTTTCCCTCAAAGGGCTGAACTTCGTCGATGGATCGTCCGGCAACTACGACAAGAACCTCACGGGGCGGATGTACGAACTGGGCGACGAGGTGAGAGTGGTGCATGAGCACCTTCCACATGCGTTCATGGTCGGAATTTTCTTCCTGCCCCTCGCGAGCTGCGCGGACAAGACAGAACGGGCGCCCTCGTCTTTCGCGAATGCGGTGATCAAGCTTCGATCGAGGACCAGCAGGTTGGATGCAGCACTGGCGGCCCACGCGTCTCGTTGCGATGCGGCCTACGTCGCGCTCTACACGGTGGGGGTTGAAGCTGGCTTCGAGCGAGGCCTCGTGCGTTTCTTCGATGTTCGTTCGAATCCGCCGAAGCGTGGTCGTCCAAGAATGGAGTCCACGCTATCGCTCGGCGACGTGGTCGATGCGGTCGTCGCTGCGGCCACGAATCGCGCCTCGGTTGACTGGGCCGATGCGGAGGATGACCCGACTTCGATGATCGTGGTGGCGCCGGATCCGAACGGGGCGGCGAACCCTGAGGCCGAACCTGCTCCGGACTCCGACTCAGTGCTCCGGTATGGGCCTCTGTCGTGAATGTCATCGAGCCGCCCAACCAGGACGGCTCCAGTGTGATGACTAGCGATTCAGGAACGATGGCGCGGCTGGCGGGGATCGAACCCACGACCCTTGGCTTCGGAGGCCAATACTCTATCCACTGAGCTACAGCCGCATCGCTTTTCGACGAGCGTGGATCGCATTATCCCTCATGGCCGGGGGCTGCCTCTCCGCTCAGGGGCGGCAGGGGTGCGCTGGCTATAATCGCCGGTTGATTCAAAGAAGACCGCATTTACCGAGGACGCCATGAGCGACACGACGCAGGAAGAAGCCCACACCGGTCCCATCAAGACTCCCCAGCAGCTGCTCGCGACCGTCTTCTTCGCCTTCTTCGTGCCCGTCTTCGTGATCATCGCGCTCGTCGCGTACGTGGTCGCCGAGAACAAGCCCTCGGGCAGCAAGGAAGCCGAGGCCTACGCCCTGGGCGGCCTCTCCGCCCAAGACCTCGACCGCGGCGTCGCCGAGCGGCTGCGCAAGGTCGGCACGGTCGAGATCCGCGACGCCAACCGACCGCTCAAGACCGGCGAGGAAGTCTTCAAGGCCCAATGCTCCGCTTGCCACGCCACCGGCGCGGCCGGCGCCCCCAAGTTCGGCGACGAAGCCGCCTGGGCCCCGCGCATCCGCACCGGCTTCGAAGCCCTCCTGAACTCAGCCCTGCACGGCAAGGGCAACATGCCGGCCCAGGGCGGCGGCGATTTCGACGACGTCGAAGTCGCGCGCGGCGTGGCCTACATGGCCAACGCAGCCGGCGCCAAGTTCCCCGAACCGCAACGCGCGGCAGCACCAGCGGCCACCGCCGCCGCTTCGGCGCCCGCAGCTGCTCCGGCCACCGCCGCCGCTTCGATGCCTGCGCCGGCCCCCGCGCCCGCCACCGTGGCAACCGCCGCGCCGCAAGCCGCGCCGGCCGCAGCCGCAGGCGCGGGCGAAGCCCTCTACAAGTCCACCTGCTTTGCCTGCCACGGGACCGGCGTCGCCGGGTCGCCCAAGTTCGGCGACAAGGCCGCGTGGGCGCCGCGCATCGCGCAAGGCATGCCCACGCTCGTGGACCACGCACTGCACGGCAAGGGCGCCATGCCACCCAAGGGCGGCTCCTCCGCCTCCGACGCCGACGTCAAGGCTGCCGTGGAATACATGGTCGGCGCGGCCAAGTAATCCGGAGCAACGCGCCGAAGCAAATCGCCGAAGCAAATCGCCGAAGCAAAGCGCCGAAGCAAAGCCCGAGGACGCGAGGGCAGAACCTCGCATCGGAGCCGTCACACCCGGCTGTTCCCGTGCAGCGCGGCAGGACTCAGCACGTAGCCGAAGCGCTCCGGAAACGTTTGCGACGCCAGCTCCCGCGGCGTCCACACACCCTCTTCGATCGCGTCCGCGGCCTGCGGCACGTCGAGCGTGTGCACAAGCCCGAAGCCGATGTCGGTGTCGAAATAAAGCCGGCCCGCTTCGTCGAGGATCACTTCGCGCAGCCGCGCATCGCGGCCCGTGTGCGCCGTGATCGCGCGGTCCGTGCCGATGCGCCACACGAGCGGCGTGCACTCGAGCTCCACGTACACGCGCTGCGGCCCGTTCTGGAAGAACCATTGGCGCTCGTCGTCCCGCTCGTAGTTGCGGTGGATGAAGTCCACGAGCTTCTCATGCCGCAGGAGCGACCCCTTGCTTTGCGGAAACGGTCCGGCCGCCTGCGCGCGGTCATCGCGCATGTACCACTGGCCGCGCGCATCGAGGCCCAGCCAGCCGTAGCAATGCGGCACGTTGGGCCACTTGGCCATCGCCTGGCGAACGATGTCGTCCATGCGGGGATTATCGGCACAAAAAACAAAGGCGCCACGATCGTGGCGCCTTCAACCGCTGCGGCCCGCAAGGCCGCACCGGGCAAAAACGATTCTTCGAGTTCTCGGGGGTTCTTGTCTCCTCGGTCCCTCGCTCTTCGGACGCCCCGCCATGGGGAGCGCGATGCGAGTGCGCGGACTGTAGGCGACTGCACAGCCTCAGTGCATCCGGACTTTCCCACCCTGATGAAGAACTTCGCCTGAAGCGAAGCGAAAAGTTCGCCCATGCACCAAGCTCACGCCCGCTGTGTGCCGCGTGCCCCGTGGCACGCAAAATGCGATGCGTCGCATGTTGGGGCCTACCGAGAGGATGGAAGAAACATGCGCAGGAATGTACGTGCGGCCGCGAGCTTTGCTCTCGCGTGGATCGGCTGTTTCGAGGCCGCATGGGCGCAGACGCCTGCCGCCGCGCCGATCACCCGGCCGACGCTCGTCGCGCAATCGACGCTCAACGCAGCCGACACGGCCTGGATGCTCACTTCCACCGCGCTCGTCCTCCTGATGACGCTGCCGGGCATCGCGCTCTTCTACGCCGGGATGGTGCGCAGAAAGAGCGTGATCAACACGATGGCGAGCGTCGTCGCCATCTCGGCACTCGTGAGCGTGCTGTGGTTCGCCGTGGGCTACTCATGGGCGTTCACGCCCGGCACGGGCTGGCTCGGCAACGGCAGCCGGCTGTTCTTCACGGGCATGGACTATCTGAAGGATGCGGGCAAGGTGATGGTGAGCCACGTCGCGCCGAACGTGCCCGAGTCGGTGTATTCGATGTTCCAGCTCACTTTCGCGGTGATCACGGCCGCGCTGGTCGTGGGCGCTTTCGTCGAGCGGATGCGCTTCTCGGCAATGCTCCTGTTCATCGGCCTGTGGTCCCTGCTCGTCTACGCGCCCGTCGCGCACTGGGTGTGGGAGCCCGGCGGGTGGCTCGCGCAGATGGGCGTGCTCGACTTCGCGGGCGGCTCGGTCGTGCACGTCAACGCGGGCGTGACGGGGCTCGTGTGCGCGTGGATGCTCGGCCCACGCCGGGGCTACGGCAGGGAGGCGTTCGAGCCGTTCAACCTCGGCCTCACGATGGCCGGGGCCGGCATGCTGTGGGTCGGCTGGTTCGGGTTCAATGCGGGATCGGCCGTCGCCGCCGACGGACGCGCGGGTCTCGCGATGGCGGTGACGCATCTGGCCGCCGCCACCGGCGCGATGACGTGGATGTTCGCCGAATGGGTCGTGCGGGGGCGCCCGTCGCTCCTGGGCCTGTGTTCGGGTCTGGTCGCGGGGCTCGTGGCCATCACGCCGGCCGCGGGTTTCGTCACGCTTCAGTCCGCACTCCTGATCGGTGCGCTCGCGGGCGTCGCCTGCTATTGGGGCGCGACGGGGCTCAAGCGCCTGCTGCGCGCCGACGATTCGCTCGACGTGTTCGGCGTGCACGCGGTGGGCGGGTTCGTCGGGTCGCTGCTGACCGGCGCCCTCGCGAGCAAGGCGATCAGCGGCGTGGAAGGCAGCGTGACGGTGCAGCTCATCGGGCTGGCCGCGGTCTTCGGCTACGCGCTCGTCATGACGGCGGCGCTGCTGCTCGTCACGAAGGTGATCGTCGGGCTGCGCGTGGACGAGCGCGTGGAACAGGCGGGTCTGGACATCGGCCAGCATCGCGAGCGGCTGGGCACCTGAGCCCATCGAGAGGAGGACGCCATGCTGGTCAGCGAGAAAGTGGCGATCGCCGCCCACCTGCACGTGCTGCTGCGGCGCAAGACCGGGCGCGTGACCGATACCGAGTGGATGGCCGAGAACGTCGAGTACGCGCAGGCCGTCGTGCGGTTTGCCCGCGTGCGAGCCGTGCAAGACAAGGAGCCCGATCTCGCCGTCTGGGCCGACAAGCTCGAGCGCGCGGTGATCGAGCCCCATCGGCCCGCGCCGAAGTCGCGCGCCGAGGACGAGCAGCAGGCGCCGGAGCGCGGGTACATCGGCGGCATCCGCTGAAGGCGGTGAGCGCCCCGGGTCACGCGCGCGCGTCCGCGCGAATCCATTCGGCCGCCTTCTCGGCCATCATGAGGATCGGCGAATTCGTGTTGCCGCTCGTGATCGTCGGCATCGCGCCGCCGTCCACCACGCGCAGGCCCGCGATGCCTCGCACGCGCAGACGCGAATCGAGCACGGCCAGGGGGTCGTCCTCGGCGCCCATCTTCGTCGTGCCCACCGGGTGGAAGATCGTGGTCGCGATGTCTCCGGCCAGCCGCGCGAGTTCATCGTCGCTCTGGTACTGCGGCCCGGGCTTCCACTCCTGCGGCTCGTACTTCGCGAGCGCGGGCTGCGCGACGATGCGCCGCGTGACGCGCAGCGACTCGGCCGCGACGCGCCGGTCCTCGGCGGTGCTCAGGTAGTTGGGCGCGATGGCCGGCGCATCCTCGAAGCGCGGACTCGCGATGCGCACCCACCCCCGGCTCGTCGGATTGAGATTGCAAACGCTCGCCGTGAAAGCATTGAACGCATGCAGCGGCTCGCCGAACGCATCGAGCGAGAGCGGCTGCACGTGGTATTCGATGTCGGGCCACGCGCGTTCGGGCGAGCTGCGCGTGAAGGCGCCGAGCTGCGAAGGCGCCATGCTCATCGGGCCGCTGCGCTTCAGCGCGTATTCCAGGCCGATGCGCAGCTTGCCCCACCAGTGGCCCGCGAGCGTGTTGAGCGTCTGCACGCCGCGCACTTTGTACACGGCGCGAATCTGCAGGTGATCCTGCAGGTTCTCGCCGACGCCCGGCAGCTCATGCACGACTTCGACGCCCACCTTGCGCAGCAGCTCGCCAGCGCCGATGCCCGACAGCTGCAGCAACTGCGGCGAGCCGATGCTGCCCGCGGCAAGCAGGACTTCGCGCGCGGCGGTCGCGGTCGTCATCTCATGGCCGGTCCACACCTGCACGCCCGTGCAGCGCTTGCCGCCGTCGCTGCCTGCTTCCACGACGAGTCGCGCGACGTGCGCCGCGGTCCACATCTCGAAGTTCGGCCGCCCGTAGCACACGGGCCTCAGGAACGCCTTGGCCGTGTTCCAGCGCCAGCCGTTCTTCTGGTTCACCTGGAAATAGCCGACGCCTTCGTTGTTGCCGCGATTGAAGTCCTCGGTGTGCGGGATGCCCGCCTGCTGCGCGGCTTGCGCGAACGCATCGAGGATGTCCCAGCGCAGCCGCTGGCGTTCCACGCGCCATTCGCCGCCGGCGCCGTGCAGGGCGTCCGCGCCCTTGTAGTAGTCCTCGTGCTTCCTGAAGTAAGGCAGCACGTTGTCCCAGGTCCACGCGGCGTCCTGCGTGAGCTGCGCCCAGCCGTCGTAGTCGCGCGACTGGCCGCGCATGTAGATCATGCCGTTGATGCTGGAGCAGCCGCCGAGTGTCTTGCCGCGCGGATAACGAAGTGTGCGGCCGTTCAGACCCGGGTCGGGTTGCGTGTGGTAGAGCCAGTCGGTGCGCGCATTGCCGATGCAGTACAGGTAGCCGACCGGAATATGAATCCAGTGGTAGTCGTCGCGGCGTCCGGCCTCGACAAGCAGCACGCGCACGCCCGGATCGGCCGTGAGGCGGTTGGCGAGCAGGCATCCGGCGGTGCCGGCGCCGACGATGATGTAGTCGAAGGTGGTGTTGTCGCTCACGCGGGCCCCTCACCCCTGCCCTCTCCCCGGAGGGGAGAGGAGTCTCTTCACTTCGCGGTCGGCATCACGAACTCGGCCCCCTTGCCGATCGACTCCGGCCAGCGCTGCATGATGGACTTCTGCTTGGTGTAGAACCGCACGCCTTCTTCGCCGTAGGCGTGCATGTCGCCGAAGAGGCTCTTCTTCCACCCGCCGAAGCCGTGCCACGCCATCGGCACGGGGATCGGTACGTTCACGCCCACCATGCCGACCTGCACGCGCCGCGAAAATTCGCGCGCCGTGTTGCCGTCGCGCGTGAAGAGCGAAACGCCGTTGCCGTATTCGTGCGAGTTGACGAGCTCCACCGCTTCGGCGAGGTCCTTCACGCGCACGCAGCCGAGCACCGGGCCGAAGATCTCCTCCCGGTAGATGCGCATGTCCGGCTTCACATCGTCGAAGAGCGTGCCGCCGATCCAGAAGCCGTTGTCGCAGCCGGCGCCGGCCATCGCGCCCTGGAACTTGCGGCCGTCCACCACGAGCTTCGCGCCTTCGCCTTCGCCCGTGCCGATGTAGCCCGCGATGCGCTCGTGCGCCGCGCGGCTCACGATGGGGCCCATCTCGGCGTCGAGCTCGGTGCCGTTCTTCACCTTCAACTTCTGCGTGCGTTCGGCCAGCAGCGGCATGATGCGGTCGGCCGCGTCGCCCACGAGCACGCCGAGCGATATCGCCATGCAGCGTTCGCCCGCGGAGCCGAAGGCCGAGCCGATCAGCGCGTCGACCGCCTGCTCGAGGTCGGCATCGGGCATCACGACCATGTGGTTCTTCGCGCCGCCGAGCGCCTGCACGCGCTTGCCGTGCCGGGCGCCGGTCTCGTAGATCTTCTGCGCGATCGCCGTGGAGCCGACGAAGGAGACCGCCTTCACGTCCGGATGTTCCAGCAGCGCATCCACGGCCTCCTTGTCGCCCTGCACGACGTTGAAGACGCCGTCGGGCAGGCCCGCTCGCTTCAGCAGGTCGGCCATCATGAGCGAGGCGCTCGGGTCGAGCGGACTGGGCTTCAGCACGAAGCAGTTGCCCGCTGCGATCGCCACCGGGTACATCCACATCGGCACCATCGCCGGAAAGTTGAAGGGCGTGATGCCCGCCACCACGCCCAGCGGCTGGCGCATCGTCCAGTTGTCGATGCCGGTGGAGACCTGGTCGGTGTACTGGCCCTTCAGCAGTTGCGGAATGCCGCAGGCGAATTCGACGATGTCGATGCCGCGCGTCACTTCGCCCTGCGCGTCGGTGAACACTTTGCCGTGTTCGGCCGTGATGGCGCGCGCGAGTTCGTCGCGCTCGGCGTTGAGCAGTTCGAGGAACTTGAACATCACCCGCGCACGGCGGATGGGCGGCATGTCGGCCCAGGCGGGGAAGGCGGCCTTCGCCGAAGCGACGGCCTGCGCGACTTCCTCGCCGCTCGCCATCGCGACTCGGCCGGACAACCGGCCCGTGGCGGGGTTGAAGACGTCGCCGCTGCGGCCGCTCGTGCCCGCGACGGTCCTGCCGCCGATCCAGTGGCCGATGGACGCGACGTCCGCGCCGTGGATCGCCTTGTCAGGTGCATTCATGGAAAACTTCCTTGGGACGCAAACGCAGGCAGTCTAGCGCGAAGGCGCCCTGGCGATCCAGCCGCGCGGCTCGACGATCCGGCCCGGGGAAGCCGCGGCCTTCCTGCCGTGCTTGCCGCCCGGCGCGGCGCCGAGTGCCTTAGGATGGCAGACCATGCCGGACGACACTCCCCGCATCGAACTCGCGACCGCCGCGGGCGGCGGGGTGGCACGCCTGACAGGCCAGTGGACGGCGGCGCAGTTCGCGCGTCCGGGCCTCTTCAGGCGGTTGCGCGGTGCGCTGCCTGCCGCGCGGCCCGATCTCGCGTGGGACCTGCGCGGTGCGGGCCAGATCGACCATGTGGGCGCCCAGATGCTCTGGAGCCACTGGCGCGAGCAATGGCCGCCGCAGCTCGAACTGCAGCCCGGCCAGCGCGCGGTGCTCGAACGTGTCGCGCAGTTCACGATGGCGCCGCCGCCCAGGCGCCGCCTGCGGCTTGTGGACGTCTACCTCGAGTTCGGGGCGAGCATCCTGCGCTTTCTCGGCCATGCGCGCGACTTCGTGGCGCTGCTGGGCCGCATCTCGCTCGATGCGTTGCGCCTCGCGGTGCTGCCGCACGAAGGCCCCTGGCGCGACGTCTCGGGCAACATGTACCGCATCTGCGCCACGGCGCTGCCGATCACCGCGCTCGTGGGCTTCCTGATCGGCGTGGTGCTCGCCTACCTCACCGCGCGGCAGCTGCGGCAGTTCGGCGCCGATGCCTTCATCGTCGACATCCTGGGCATCGGCCTCATCCGCGAGCTCGGGCCGATGCTCGCGGCGATCCTGATCGCGGGGCGCTCGGGCTCTTCGATCACCGCGCAGATCGGCGTGATGCGCGTCACCGACGAACTGGACGCCATGCGCGTGATGGGCATCTCGCACAGCTTCCGGCTCGTGCTGCCGCGCACGATCGCGCTCGCGGTGGGCATGCCGCTCATCAGCGTATGGACGACGCTCGCGGGGCTTGCGGGCGGCATGCTCGTGGCGAACTATTCGCTCGACATCACACCGACCTTCTTCATGAACGCGCTGCCCAAGGCGGTACCGCTCAGCAACCTCACGCTGGCCACGATGAAGTCCATCGTGTTCGGTGTGCTGATCGCCATGATCGGCTCGCATTTCGGCCTGCGCGTGAAGCCGAACACCGAAAGCCTCGGCCAGGGCACGACGGCTTCCGTGGTGACGGCGATCACGGTCGTGATCCTGATCGACGCCGCGTTCGCCGTGCTGTTCAAGGACGTGGGAGGGCCCTGATGGAGCACGGCATCCACCACGCGCCGCCGGAGCCGACGCTGCCGCCCAAGGACCTGCCGATGGTGGAGATTCGCAAGCTCTCCACCGTGTTCGAGCTGCCGGACCAGCGCGTCGTCGTGCACAAGGATCTGGACCTCGCCGTGAAACGGGGCGAGGTGCTTTCGATCGTCGGTGGCTCGGGCACCGGCAAGACCGTGCTGCTGCGGCAGATCCTCGGGCTGGAAACGCCGAGCGCGGGCGAGATTCGCGTGCTAGGCGAGCCGGTGGAGCGGCTCTCCGGCAGGGGTGCTGCCAGCCGCGTGGGCATGTTGTTCCAGCATGGCGCGCTCTTCTCGGCGTTCACGGTGCTCGAAAACATCGCCTTTCCGCTGCGCGAGTTGAAGACGCTGCCTGCCGATCTGATCCGCAAGGCCGCGATGGTGAAGCTGCGCATGGTGGGCCTGAAGCCCGGCGACGCGGACAAGATGCCGTCGGAGCTTTCGGGCGGCATGGTGAAGCGCGCGGCGCTGGCGCGAGCGCTCGTCATGGACCCGCCGCTGCTGCTGCTCGACGAACCGACGGCCGGGCTCGATCCGGACAGCTCGGATGCCTTCGTGAGCCTGCTCAGGTCGCTGCACCGCGATCTGGAACTCACGGTGATCATGGTGACGCACGACCTCGACACGCTCTTCGAGCTCTCCACCCGCATCGCGGTGCTGGCCGACCAGCGCGTGATCGTGGCGGCCGCGCCGAAGGACGTGATCGCGTACACGCATCCGTTCATCCACGATTTCTTCCTCGGCGAACGCGGGCAGCGCGCAATGGAGCTGCTGCGCGAATACCCGTTCGCCGTGTAGCCTGAAAGGGACTGCGCGATGGAAAACAAGGCCCACGCCCTCGCTGCCGGCATCTTCGTCGCCGCGCTCACGCTCTTCCTGCTGCTCCTGGCCGCGTGGCTCACGCGCGAGAGCGGGCCGAGCGACAGCTACTTCATCACGACGCGGCTCACCGTGACAGGGCTGCAGCCGCAGGCGCCGGTGCGGTTTCGCGGCGTGGACGTCGGCAAGGTCTCCCACATCGGCTTCGATCCCGCGCGCCCCGGCAATGTGCTGCTGAAGCTCTCCGTGGGCAACGATACGCCGATGACGCGCGACACGTTCGCGACGCTCAGCTATCAAGGCGTGACAGGTCTCGCGTTCATCCAGCTCTCCGACCACGGCAAGCCCGCGGCGGTCCTGCCGCCCGACTCCGAGATTCCGCTCGAGCCGGGCCTCATCGCGCAGCTCGAAGACCGCGGGCAGGAGATCATGGACCGCGTGAACGAGGTGGCCGGCCGCGTGAACCGAGTGCTGAACGACGAGAACCAGAAGCGCTTCGCCTCCGCGCTCGCGCGACTGGACGACGCCGCGGGCAGCGCGAAGCAGCTCGCGTCGCGGCTGGACGAGACGGCTTCCAAGCACCTCGACCCGGCGCTCGACCAGGCGACAGTCACGCTCAGGTCCATCACGCGGACTTCCGAGGAGGTGGGACGTACCGTGAACGATTTCGATCAGACCGCCAAGCGGCTGAACGCGCGCGACGGGCCGATGGACAAGCTCGCCGAAGGCACGCAGGCGCTCGCGCACGCGGCGGACAACGTCAACATGGCGACGCTGCCGCGCCTGAACCGCGTGACCGAAGAGGCCTCGCATGCGCTCAGGCAGTTCGGCCGCACGGTCGGCAATCTGCAGGACAATCCGCAGTCGCTCATCTTCGGCGGCGGCCGGGTGCAGCCCGGGCCCGGAGAGCCGGGTTTCGCGGCACCGGGAGGCGCGCAGTGAACATGCTTTCTCTTCGACCCTTCCGACTTCTCGTGCTGCTCGCGGCGAGCCTCGCTGCGGCGTGCTCCTCCATCCTGCCGGACAAGCCCGTGCGTCCGACGCTCTACGACTTCGGGCCGGGCGTCGTCGCGGCAGGTGTGGCACCCGGCAACCTCACGCAGCCGCCGATCCTGCTCGCGGAAGTCGACGTCTCCTCGACCTTCGAAGGCACGCCGATCATGTATCGCCTGGGGTACGCCGATGCGAACCAGGTGCGTCCCTATTCGCTCGCGCGGTGGAGCGCGCCGCCCGCCCAGCTCGTGCGCCAGCGCATCCGCGAGCATCTCGGACGCGACCGCCTCGTGCTCGACAACGAAGAGGCGGCGGCGCTCGTGCGAAGCGGCGGCGCCAAGCCGCGCGTGCTGCGCATCGAACTCGAGGAGTTCACGCACTACTTCGAAAGCCAGGCGAAGAGCTTCGGGCTCGTGCGGCTGCGCTGCACGCTTCTGGACAACACGTCGGCCGGCGAGCGGCTGGTCGCCCAGCGCACGATCACCCTGCAAAGCCCGGCGGCGTCGCCCGATGCATCGGGCGGCGTGCGCGCGCTTGCCGCGGCCACCGACGAAGCGGCGCAGGAAGTGGCGCGCTGGCTGCAGGGCCAGCGCTGAATCGCGGGCCATGGCGACGGCGCTTCCCCTCGAGCAGCAACTGCAGGACGCGGGCCTGGAGATTCTCGGTTGCTGCGACCACCTCTCCACGCGGCCCGAGCTGCTGCAGCAGTCGACGCTGCTGCAGGACTTCACGCCCAACGAGGCCGATCTCGTGGGGGAGCAGATGCTGCACGTTCGCGCGCGCCCGGGGCAGGTGCTCATCAACGAAGGCGACCCGAGCGACTGGCTGATGGTGCTGCTTTCGGGCACGGTCGACGTGGGCAAGCGCAAGGTGGGCGGCGAGGGCATGACGGAGGAAGTGACCGAGAGCACGCGGCTCGCGGTGCTGCGCGAAGGCGCGGTGATCGGCGAGATGTCGATGATCGACGGCGAGCCGCGCTATGCGAGCTGCTGGGCGCTCACGGCGGTCGATGCCGCGGTGCTGAGCCGCGACGGCGTCGCCCGATTGATCGCGATGCACCCGGCGACCGGCGCCAAGCTGCTCGTGAAGCTCACGCAGCTGCTCGCGCAGAGACTGCGCAACACGAGCAATCAGCTCGTGAAGGCGTTGCGCCGCGGCGCATGACCGCGCGAGGGCCCCGCAAGGGCATCCGCCGCAGTCAATGCCCGAGGATCGGAAACAGCTTCTGCAATCCGTCGGCCATCACTTCGACCGCCAGCGCCGCGAGGATCAATCCCATGAGCCGCGTCATCACGTTGATCCCGGTCCTGCCCAGCACGCGTGCGATGGGTCCCGCCGCGGCGAAGCTGATCGCCGTCGCGAGCGCGATCACGACGCCATAGACCACGAGCGTTGCGAGCTGCCACACGTTGCGCGCCCGCTCGGCATAGATCACCACCGTCGAGATCGTCGCGGGCCCCGTGAGCAGCGGAATGGTGAGCGGCACGACGGCGATGCTCGCGCCCATCGCCGCTTTCTCCGCGCCGTCTTGCAGCTCGCGCGTCTGCGGCTTCGCTTCGGCCGGCTGCGCACTGAGCATGTTGAGCGCGCTCGTGAGCAGCAGCAGGCCGCCGCCCACCTGGAAGCTGGCGAGCGAGATGCCGAAGAATTCGAGGATGCGGATGCCGAGGAGGGCGCTGATCGCGATCACGAGAAAGGCCGTGAGCGAGGCGACGCCGATCGTGCGCCTCCTTTGCATCCGCGTGAAGCCCTGCGTGTAGTGGATGTAGAAGGGCACGATCGCGAGCGGGTTCACGATCGCGAGCAGCGTGAGAAGGGGCTTGAACTCCATCAGGAAGCCGAGCGTTCGGCATCGATGCGGGCGAGCTCCTCGGCGGTGGCCGCATGGCGCCGCCCGAACATGCCGAAGCCTTCCATCTGCATCACCTTCTCGCCGTTCTGGTTCGACATCTCCCAGCGGCCGCGCACGAGTCCCACGTCCGCGCGCTTGCGCAAGGGCCGCGACTCGACGATGGTGTAGCTGAGCGTGAGCGTGTCGCCCGGATACACCGGCTTCAGCCAGCGCAGGCTTTCCAGGCCGGGCGAGCCCATGCTGGAGGATTCGTTCAGGAAGTTCAGTACCGTCAGGCGCATGGCCATCGCGCACGTGTGCCAGCCGCTTGCGCAAAGGCCGCCGTAGATCGAGCGCTTTCCCGCGAGCTCGTCGACATGAAACGGCTGCGGGTCGAATTGCTGAGCGAATTCCACGATGTCCTCGGCGCTCGGCGTGATCGAGCCCAGCTCGCGCACCAAGCCCGGTTGCAGGTCTTCCCAATACCAGGTGATGCTCATCAGCGTCCTCCCGAAACGTCCAGCAGTCCCATGGTCGTGTAGCTTGCTTCGCTGGACAGCAGCCACACGATGGCGTTCGCCACTTCCTCGGCCGAGCCGCCGCGGTGCATCGGCACCTGCGGCGCGAGGTCTCGCACGCGGTCGGGCAGGCCGCCCGAGGCGTGAATGTCGGTCTCGATCAGCCCCGGCCGCACGGCGTTCACGCGAATGCCTTCCGCCGCGACTTCGCGCGCGAGGCCGATCGTGAACACGTCGATGGCGCCCTTGGCCGCCGCGTAGTCGACGTACTGGCCGGGCGCGCCGAGCCGCGAGGCCGCGCTCGACACGTTGACGATGGCGCCGCCGCGCCCGCCATGGCGCGTGCTCATCCGTTTCACGGCCTCCCGCGCGCACAGGAAACTGCCGATCACGTTGACGTCGAACATTCGCCTCAGGCGCGAAAAGCTCATTTCGTCGACGCGCTGCGTGCGGTCGACCACGCCGGCGTTGTTGACGAGGCCCGCGAGGCGGCCGAGCCGCGCATCGATGGTCTCGAACATGGCAAGCACCTGCTCCTCGTTGGCCACGTCCGCCTGCACGGCGATCGCGCGGCCGCTGTCCGACCGGATGCGCTGCACGAGCGCCTCGGCGGCGTCCGCCCGCTGCGCGTAGTTCACCGCCACCGACCAGCCGCGCCGCGCCGCGAGCCAGGCCGTCGCCGCGCCGATGCCGCGACTTGCGCCTGTCACGAGCAGCACCGGATCCGAATCACCCTCCTGCACGAAGCGCCCCGTTTGGTTTACAAATCGCCATTACACCTCAACCACCGGAGACTTTCATGGGCACATTCGTGGCGCTGAAGGCGCATGACGGCTTCGACTTTCCGGCGTACGTCGCGCAGCCGAAGGATGCCGCGAAGAATCCTGCCAGAGGAGCCGTCGTCGTGATCCAGGAGATCTTCGGCGTGAACTCGCACATCCGCTCCGTGGCCGATGGCTATGCGGCCGACGGATGGCTCGCGGTGGCGCCTTCCACGTTCCACCGGGTGAGGCCGGGCGTGGAGCTCGGCTACGAGTCCGACGACGTGGCCGAGGGCATGGCTCTCAAGACCGCAGTGGAGGCGCTGCCCTCGCCCGGAGTGCTGCAGGACATCCAGGCGGCGATCGATCATGCGGCGCAGGCGGGCCGGGTGGGCATCGTCGGCTATTGCTGGGGCGGCCTCCTCACGTGGCGGGCGGCCTGCGAGCTGAAGGGGCTCGCGGCCGCGGTGCCGTACTACGGCGGCGGCATGACCACGCCCGACGAGCGCGACCGCAAGCCCCGCGTGCCGGTGATGGTCCATTTCGGCGACCAGGACCGCTGGATTTCGATGGACAGCGTCGAAGCGTTCGGGCGCGCGCATCCGGAAGTCGAGGTGCATGTCTATCACGCGAACCACGGCTTCAACTGCGATCAGCGCGCCTCGTACGACGCGCAGGCCGCGAAGCTCGCGCGCGAGAGGGCGGTGGCGTTCTTCACCAGGCACCTCGCGTGAAGCGCGGCCCCGCCTGCCGTGCGGCGGATCAGCGCCCCGTGCGGGCAAGGTAGCGCTTGCGCCAGAAGACCACGGTGATGGCGGCGGCGATCGTCACCATGCCGGCCAGCACGAACCACATCGCGTCCACGGAGTGCAGCAGCGGCAGGTACTCGAAGTTCATTCCGAAGAAGCCCGTGATGAAGTTCAGGGGCAGGAACACGGCCGTGAGCGCCGTGAGCACGCGCATGATCTCGTTGGTGCGGTGGCCGAGCGCCGAGAAATGGATCTGCACCGCCGTCTCGGCGGCCTGTTCCATGCGGCGCACATGGTGCAGCACGCGCGCGATGTGCTCGATCACGTCGCGTGCGCGCGCAAGCAGGCCGTCGCGTTCGGTCTGCGTCATCCAGGGCGCGGGCTGCTCGCGCTGCGCGTCGAGCCACTCCTGGACGGCGTCGTTTTGCTCCTCGCACAGGTCTTCGAGCTGGTGCAGCGCGTTGCGTGCGGTGAGCAGCGCCCCCCAGTCGGCTTCTCGCGCGCGCGGCGCAAGCAGCTCGTGCTGCCATTGATCCAGTTCGCCGGAGAGGTCGCGGCGCAGATCGAGGTAGCTGTCCACCATCATGTTGAGCATGCGCAGCATGAGGTCGGCGGGGTTGGCGGGCAGCCGGCTGCGCGCGGCGGCGCTCAGCCCCTCGGACTGCAGCGCATCGGACAGATAGCGTTCGATGAACGAATGCGCGGTGAAGCACCCGGACGGATGCACGGTGATGAGCAGACGGTCGAACACGACGCAGCCGATCGCGCGCGTGCGCACGCGCGCGAAGGCAGCGAGCGTGCGCGTCTTCGCTCCTTCTTCGCCGATCTCCGCGCGCGCTTCCTTGTCGCTCGCGAGGCGGCGGAAGATCACGAGGTCGTAGACCGAGGTGTAGTCGTAGCGCGACGGATGCGACCGGTTCGCGAGGTCGCGCACGTGCAGGTCGAGGATCGGGGAGCCGCCCACGGCCTGCGCCGCCATCTGGAGCCTGCCGAGGCCGGTCTCGAGCTCCTCGCGCTCGAGGTAGATCCACACGAATCCGGATGCCGGGGGCTTCGGCGGCGGGTGCTCCAGGAAGCGTAGCGTTCCGGCTGCGAATTCGACGATCTGCATGCCGCGAAGCTTAGCGGCATCGAGCGGGGATCGGTCCAGTCCGCCCCTCTCCCACCTCGCCCCCCCCTCGGCCCTTCGGCGCGCGATTCAGCCTTTCAGCCGGCGCGCGGCGTCGAGCGCGAAATAAGTGAGGACGCCGTCGGCGCCCGCGCGCTTGAACGCGAGCAGCGCCTCCATCATCGCCAGGTCGTGGTCGAGCCAGCCGTTGGCGGCGGCGGCCTTGAGCATCGCGTACTCGCCGGAGACCTGATACGCGAAGGTGGGCACGCGGAATTCGTCCTTCACGCGCCGCACGATGTCCAGATAAGGCATGCCGGGCTTCACCATCACCATGTCGGCGCCTTCGGCGATGTCCGCGGCCACCTCGCGCAGGGCCTCGTCGCTGTTGCCGGGGTCCATCTGGTAGACCTTCTTGTTGGACTGGCCGAGGTTGGCCGCGGAGCCGACCGCGTCGCGGAACGGCCCGTAGAAGGCGCTCGCGTACTTGGCGCTGTAGGCCATGATCCGGGTGTGGATGAGGCCCCCCGCTTCGAGCGCGGAGCGGATCGCGCCGATGCGGCCGTCCATCATGTCGCTCGGCGCCACGATGTCGACGCCGGCGCGCGCCTGAATGAGGGCCTGCTTCACGAGGACCTCCACCGTCTCGTCGTTGAGGATGTAGCCGGTCTCGTCGAGCAGCCCATCCTGGCCGTGGCTCGTGAAGGGATCGAGCGCGACGTCGGTCATGACGCCCAGCTGCGGAAAGCGCTTCTTCAGTTCCGCCACCACGCGCGGGATGAGCCCCTCGGGGTTCATCGCTTCCCGGCCGTCGGGGGTCTTCAGTCCCGCGTCGATCACGGGAAAGAGCGCCATCACCGGAATGCCGAGCGCAAGGCACTGTTCGGCCACGGGCAGCAGCAGGTCGAGGCTCAGCCGCTCCACGCCGGGCATGGAGGCGACGGCCTCTCGCTTGCCCTTGCCTTCGAGCACGAAGACGGGATAGATGAGGTCGCTCGCGGCAAGCCGGTGCTCGCGCACCAGGCTGCGCGTGAACTCGTCGCGCCTCAGTCGGCGCGGACGGCCCTGGGGGAAGGGGGCAAACGGAGTCATGGACAAAATTGTGCCCCAGGACGAACACCGGGCCGCCGCCCCGCCGCCGGCGCAGGTGCCTGCAAGTGCATGATTTGTATGACCTGTCCGTCCGGCAACAGGCCGCAGACCCAACAGCTCGTCCATGCGGCTTGAAAGTGCCCCAGCCGTTTGTTAAATTACGCGCGGGCGGTTCGCCGCTCCCCGCTTTTCCTCCCTGAGCGGGTGCCTTAATGTGTGACAGCAAAAAGGCTTCGAACCCCGGCCGAGTGAGCCGGGGTTTTTTTTCGGCCGCTGATTTGCGTGTTTTCCCGCGCACTTGCCGCGCTCTTACACTCGGCCGGATGCTGTGGGTGAAGGCCTTCCATATCGTGTTCGTGGCAAGCTGGTTCGCGGGACTGTTCTACCTTCCGCGAATCTTCGTGAACCTCGCACTCGTGCCGGCGGGCTCGCGGGCCGAATACGAGCGCCTTCTCGTGATGGCGCGCAAGCTGCTGCGCTTCACCACCTTGCTTGCCGTGCCCGCCGTCGGCTTCGGACTCTGGCTCTGGCTCGGCTTCGGCGTCGGCGCGGGCGCCGGCTGGCTGCATGCGAAGCTCGCGGTGGTGCTGCTGGTCGTGGCTTACCACGTCGCCTGCGCGGCGCTCCTGCGTCGATTCGAGGACGGGCGCAACATGCGCGGCCACCGGTGGTACCGCTGGTTCAACGAGCTGCCGGTGCTCCTGCTCGTGGCCGCCGTCGTCCTGGCGGTCGTCAAGCCGTTCTGAGCGCGTGGTCCAGCGACACAAGACCTCCGCGTGGCCTCTCGCCGTCGCCTATGCGGCGCTGGTGGTCTATGCGAGCCTCTATCCCTTCACCGGCTGGCGCGACCAGGGCATGCCATCGTGGGAATTCCTGCTGAGCCCCTGGCCCAAGTACTGGACCGCGTTCGACCTCGGAGCCAACGTCGTCGGCTACGTCCCGCTCGGCTTTCTCCTTGCACTCAGCTTCATCCGCCGCGGCAGCCTGGCCGTGCTCTCGCGCAGCAACGCGGTGGCCGTGATCGTCGCGGTGCTGGCGGCCACAGGCCTTTCTTTCGTGCTCGAAGCGCTGCAGACCTACCTGCCCTCGCGCGTCGCGTCCAACCTCGACCTCGGACTGAACGCGGTGGGCGCGCTCGTGGGCGCCTCGATGGCGGCCGGGCTCGAACTCGCCGGCGCCATCGACCACTGGAGCCGCATACGTTCCCGCTGGTTCGTCGACGATGCTCGCGGCGGGCTCGTGCTGCTCGCCCTGTGGCCCTTCGCGCTGCTCTTTCCCGCGGCCGTGCCGTTCGGACTCGGCCAGGTGATGGAGCGGCTGGAGGCGGGGCTCGCCGAGTGGCTGCAGGACACGCCTTTTCTCGAGTGGCTGCCGGTGCGTGAAGTCGAACTGCAGCCGCTCGTGCCGGCCGCCGAAATGCTCTGCGTGGCGCTCGGTCTGCTCGTGCCCTGCCTCGTGGGCTACAGCATCATCCGCTCCGTGGGCCGGCGCGCGGTGTTCGCGGCAATGGTGCTTGTGCTCGGCATCGGGACCACGGCCCTGTCGGCGGCGCTCAGCTGGGGCCCGATGCATGCCTGGGCCTGGCTCAGCGAGCCGGTCAGCTACGGAATCGCGGTCGGCTTCGTGATGGCGCTGCTGCTCGTCGTGCTGCCGCGGCGCGGCTGCGCAGCCATGGTGATGCTCGCGCTCGGCGTGCAGCTGAGCGTGATCAACCAGGCGCCCGCGAGCGCCTATTTCGCGCACACGCTGCAGACCTGGGAGCAGGGGCGTTTCATCCGTTTCAATGGACTCGTGCAGTGGCTCGGCTGGCTCTGGCCCTATGCGGCGCTCGTATACACGCTGCTCTTCGTCTCGCGCCGCGAGGGGGCTCCTAAAATCGGCGGATGACGGCGCCCGCCCCCACCTCGTACTACGAACATCACATCTTCTTTTGCCTCAACAAGCGCGACAACGGCGAGGCCTGCTGCGCCGACCACGATGCGCGCGCGGCGTTCGACCATTGCAAGCAGCGCGTGAAGGCGCTCGGCCTCGCCGCCCCCGGGGCGGTGCGCGTGAACCAGGCCGGCTGCATGAACCGCTGCCAGGGCGGGCCGATCTGCGTCGTCTATCCCGAAGCGGTCTGGTACACGTACGTGGACGCCAAGGACATCGACGAGATCGTCGAATCGCACCTGCGCGACGGCAAGGTGGTCGAGCGGCTTCTCACGCCGCCTCACCTGGGCCGCTGATGAATTCGCGCACCGAGAAGCTGGAACTGCATGGGTCAGCGGGCATCCTCGAGGCCGCGCGCGATGTGCCCGAAGGCGCGCCGCGCGGCATCGCGGTGATCGCGCATCCGCATCCGCTTTTCGGCGGCACGATGGATCACAAGGTGGTGCAGACGGTCGCGCGCGCCGCGGTGCAGGCCGGCTTCACCGCGCTGCGCTTCAACTTCCGTGGCGTCGGCCGCAGCGAAGGCACGCACGACGAAGGCCGCGGCGAAACCGAGGACATGCTCGAATTGATCCGCCAGCTCGCGCCCGCGGGGCCGCTGGTGCTGGGCGGGTTTTCGTTCGGGGCGTTCGTGTCCACGCGCGTGATCGAGCGCCTGTGGAGCATTCGCGACATCCGTGCGATCGTGCTCGTGGGTCTCGCGGCGTCGAACTTCACGCCGCTTGCGCTGCCTGCCGAGTCGCACGAGCGCGCGCTCGTCGTTCATGGCGAAGCCGACGACACCGTCGAGCTTGCGGCCGTGCTCGACTGGGCGCGGCCGCAGACACTTCCCGTTACCGTAGTGCCCGGGGCAGAGCACTTCTTTCACGGAAAATTGCCGGTCCTGAAAAGTCTGGTGCTCAGGCACCTTCGCTGAAGTCCCATGAGAACAACACTGATGCGCGCGCTCGCCGCGCCCTTCCTGGCCCTCTATTGCCTCGTCGCCGCCGCGCAGACGCCCCAGCCTCCCGAGATCGCCGCACGCAACTGGATCCTCTTGGACGCCAGTGCCGACCAGATTCTCGCGGGCAAGGACATCGACGCGCCCGTGGACCCGGCATCGCTCACGAAGCTGATGGCGGCCTACGTGGTCTTCGATGCGCTGCGCGCGAAGAAGATCGATCTGAAGCAGACGCTGCCGGTGAGCGTGCGGGCCTGGAAGATGCCGGGCTCGCGCATGTTCATCGACCCGAAGATGCAGGTGCCGGTCGACGACCTCGTGAAGGGCATGATCGTGCAGTCGGGCAACGACGCGACCATGGCGCTCGCCGAAGGCGTGGGCGGCACGGCCGAGCACTTCGTGGAACTGATGAACCAGCAGGCGAAGCTGCTGGGCCTCAGGAACACGAGCTTCAAGAACCCGGACGGCCTGACCGAGCCCGGCCACCAGACGACGGCGCGCGACCTGGCCACGCTCTCGGCCCGGCTCCTGAAGGATTTTCCGCAGTACGCGCCTTACTTCGCCATCAAGAAGTACCGCTACGAAGGAACGCCGACGGCGAACGACACGAACCGCAATACGCTTCTTTTTCGCGACCCGACGGTCGACGGCCTGAAGACGGGGCACACGGAGGCGGCCGGCTTCTGCCTGATCGCAAGTGCGCGGCGCGACTTCCCCAACCTGCCGGGCCGGCGTCTCATCGCGGTCGTCTTGGGAACGACGAGCGATGCCGTGCGGACCGGCGAGTCGCAAAAGCTCCTGAACTGGGGCTACACCGCCTGGGAGGGTCTCAAGCTTTTCGATGCCAACCAGGCGGTGGCCGAGCCGAAGATCTGGAAGGGCTCGGAAGACACGGTGAAGCTGGGCCAGCCGCAGCCGATCGTGATCGCGGTGCCAGCCGGCGCGTCGAAGAACATCAAGACGCAGGTCGCGCGGCCGGACCCGCTGCTCGCCCCCATCGCGAAGGGGCAGCAAGTGGGCACGCTGAAGATCCTGGCCGGCGACCAGGTGGTGCACGAAGTGCCGCTCGTGGCGCTCGCGACGGTCGAAGAGGCGGGGCTGCTCGGGCGGGCCTGGGATGCCGTGCGGCTCTGGATCAAGTAGCAGAAGGAGCGGCGGGAGCGCGGGCTGCTACCGGACGCCCACCGGAGAAAGCGGCGCCCCACCGCGTTCCCGGATATACTAGAGGGCTTTCCCGCGATTGGGGCGGGAGAGATTGAGCTCTCCGGCCGGCCGCCGGAGGGCGCATCCATTTTTCCGGAACGCGTTTAGGGAACGTTTTCAATGCCAACCATCAACCAACTGGTGCGTCGCGGGCGGGCGGTCGAAAAGACCAAGTCCAAGTCCCCCGCGATGCAAAACAGCCCGCAGCGGCGGGGCGTGTGCACGCGGGTGTACACCACGACCCCGAAGAAGCCGAACTCAGCTTTGCGCAAGGTCGCCAAGGTCCGCCTCACCAACGGTTTCGAGGTCATCTCGTACATCGGCGGCGAAGGCCACAACCTGCAGGAGCACAGCGTGGTGCTCGTGCGCGGCGGCCGCGTGAAGGACCTGCCGGGCGTGCGCTACCACATCGTGCGCGGCTCGCTGGACCTGCAGGGCGTGAAGGATCGCAAGCAGGCCCGCTCCAAGTACGGTGCCAAGCGACCCAAGAAGGCCTGACGGCCTTGGGCCGAAGAAGGCCTGGGCTTGAATTGAGTTGTCGCAGTCCGGTGCTTCAATCGTCTCGGCGGGCGATCGGAGCGAAGTGACCCGAAGTGGGTCGAGTAAGCGGGCAGCCGGGTGGCTGTCCACGGTCCCGAGCCGGAAGTGAAGGCGGGGGCCAGCTGAAGCAAATTGAAAGGTGAATCGAAATGCCGCGTCGTCGTGAAATCCCTAAGCGTGAAATCCTGCCGGATCCCAAGTTCGGCAACGTCGAGCTCGCGAAATTCATGAACGTGATCATGCAAGGCGGCAAGAAGGCCGTCGCGGAGCGGATCGTTTATGGCGCGCTCGACCAGATCGAGAAGAAGTCGGGCAAGGACCCTCTGGAGACCTTCACCGTTGCGATCAACAACGTGAAGCCCATGGTCGAGGTGAAGTCCCGCCGCGTCGGCGGCGCGAACTACCAGGTGCCCGTGGAAGTGCGACCGGTGCGCCGCCTGGCCCTGTCGATGCGCTGGATCAAGGAAGCCGCGAAGAAGCGCGGCGAGAAGTCCATGGCGCAGCGTCTGGCCAACGAACTCATGGAAGCCACGGAAGGCCGTGGCGGCGCCATGAAGAAGCGCGACGAAGTGCACCGCATGGCCGAGGCCAACAAGGCCTTCAGCCACTTCCGCTTCTGATCGTCGTCCCCATCTAGGAGGACGGGCCCGCCGAGAGCGGGCCCTGTCCCATTGAACCGAAAGAGCATCATGGCCCGCAAAACGCCCATCGAACGATACCGGAACATCGGCATCTCGGCGCACATCGACGCCGGCAAGACCACGACCACCGAGCGCATCCTCTACTACACCGGCGTGAACCACAAGATCGGCGAAGTGCACGATGGCGCCGCGACGATGGACTGGATGGAGCAGGAGCAGGAGCGCGGCATCACGATCACGTCCGCGGCGACGACGTGCTTCTGGAAGGGCATGGATCTTTCCTTCCCCGAACACCGCATCAACATCATCGACACGCCCGGCCACGTGGACTTCACGATCGAGGTGGAGCGGTCCATGCGCGTGCTGGACGGCGCGTGCATGGTGTACTGCGCCGTGGGCGGCGTGCAGCCGCAGTCCGAGACCGTGTGGCGCCAGGCGAACAAGTACAGGGTGCCGCGCCTCGCGTTCGTGAACAAGATGGACCGCACCGGCGCCAACTTCTACAAGGTCTACGACCAGATGAAGGCGCGCCTGAAGGCCAACCCCGTGCCGATCGTGATCCCGATCGGCGCGGAGGAGAACTTCAAGGGCGTGGTGGACCTGCTCAAGATGAAGGCGATCGTCTGGGACGAGGCCTCTCAGGGCATGAAGTTCACCTACGAGGACATCCCGGCCGACCTGGTGGAAACCGCCAAGGAGTGGCGCGAGAAGATGGTCGAAGCGGCCGCGGAAGCCAACGAGGAACTGATGAACAAGTACCTCGAAGAAGGCGACCTCACGGAAGCCGAGATCAACACCGGCCTTCGCACGCGCACGATCGCCGGCGAAATCCAGCCGATGCTGTGCGGCACCGCGTTCAAGAACAAGGGCGTGCAGCGCATGCTGGACGCCGTGATCGAACTCATGCCGTCGCCGGTGGACATTCCGCCCGTGAAGGGCACGGACGAGGACGAGCAGGAAACGAGCCGCAAGGCCGACGACAACGAGAAGTTCTCGGCGCTCGCGTTCAAGCTCATGACCGACCCCTTCGTCGGCCAGTTGACGTTCGTGCGCGTGTATTCGGGCGTGCTTTCCAAGGGCGACAGCGTCTACAACCCGATTCGCGGCAAGAAAGAGCGTATCGGGCGGATCGTGCAGATGCACGCGAACAACCGGCAGGAAGTCGAAGAAATTCGCGCGGGCGACATCGCCGCCTGCGTGGGTCTGAAGGACGTCACGACCGGCGAAACGCTTTGCGATCCGAACTCGATCGTCATGCTGGAACGCATGGTGTTCCCCGAGCCCGTGATCGCGCAGGCGGTGGAACCCAAGACGAAGGCCGACCAGGAGAAGATGGGCATCGCGCTGCAACGCCTCGCCGCCGAAGACCCGTCGTTCCGCGTGAAGACCGACGAGGAGTCCGGCCAGACCATCATCGCGGGCATGGGCGAACTGCACCTGGAAATCATCGTCGACCGCATGAAGCGCGAATTCGGCGTGGAAGCCAACGTCGGCAAGCCGCAGGTGGCTTACCGCGAAACGATTCGCCGCAAGGTGACCGACGTCGAAGGCAAGTTCGTGCGCCAGTCGGGCGGCAAGGGCCAGTACGGCCACGTCGTCTTCACGGTCGAGCCGCAGGAAACGGGCAAGGGCTTCGAATTCGTCGACGCCATCAAGGGTGGCGTGGTGCCGCGCGAATACATCCCGGCCGTCGAGAAGGGCGTCGTCGAAGCGCTCAACTCGGGCGTGATGGCCGGCTATCCGGTCGTCGACGTGAAGGTCACGCTGACGTTCGGCTCCTACCACGAGGTGGACTCGTCCGAACAGGCCTTCAAGATGGCCGCCATCTTCGGCTTCAAGGAAGGCGCGAAGAAGGCTTCTCCGGTGATCCTCGAGCCGATGATGGCCGTGGAAGTCGAGACGCCCGAGGACTACGCCGGCAACGTGATGGGCGATCTGTCGTCGCGTCGCGGCATGGTGCAGGGCATGGAAGACATGCCCGGCGGCGGCAAGATCATCAAGGCGGAAGTGCCGCTGTCGGAGATGTTCGGCTATTCGACGACGTTGCGCTCGATGTCGCAGGGCCGTGCCACGTACACGATGGAGTTCAAGCACTACGCCGAAGCTCCGAAGAACGTGGCCGAGGCGATCATCGCCGCGCGGACGAAGTGACGTGATGAAGTGACGTGATGAAGTGACATGACGTAGGCGGACCCCGTGCGTCCGCAGCGTCGCGTCATCCCCGCGAAAGCGGGGATCCAGTGTCTTTCAACGCAGCGACCCTGGATTCCCGCCGTCGCGGCAACGACGGAATATCAAGCCGTCTGCGACCCGGCCCCTCTCGTTGCCCGTGGCGAGAGAAGAAGGAGCCGGGTGCAGACGTTAAACCAGTACACGGGCATTGCTCTTTAGAGGACAGAAATGGCAAAAGGCAAGTTCGAGCGCACCAAGCCGCACGTGAACGTGGGCACGATCGGTCACGTGGACCACGGCAAGACGACCCTCACGGCGGCGATCACGACGGTGCTGAGCAAGAAGTTCGGCGGCGAAGCCAAGGCAT
>NZ_DASZSE010000028.1:0-257500 GCF_035548915.1 Ramlibacter sp.
AACCGGCGCTACATGCAACTTGAGGGCCTGCAAACCCTGAGCGATACTGCACCCACTCGGCTGCCCGCTGTGGCTCGCTGAGTGACGTGCATCTCAGCCTGTCCGGGCTATGGACTTACACCACGTCGAGGGACACGACCCGCCGTAAAATCTGCCTCCCCGCCGCCGTAGTTCAATGGATAGAACGAGCGCCTCCTAAGCGCTAGATACAGGTTCGATTCCTGTCGGGGGCGCCAATGCCGCAGCGCAGCATCGCCCGCTTGCGCGTCCTACAGCGCGGTAGTCTCCTTCCTACAGACAGCAAACCGCGTGCCGCTAACCTGCACGAGGTGCCGGTTCGTTACGGGTGTCACGCGGTCCTTTCATTCGGGTCACTCCGGTGTCATGCCCACGGCCTAGGATGAAGACACGCGCCACGAGAAGAAGAGCGGCACGCGCGAAGGACAACAACAACAGCGACGAGACAACCAGGAGAGGCCATGACTTGCGCCGAATACAGGATCGAAAGCGACCAGCCCATCGCCGGCACGCTCTGGCCGGCGAAAGGCTCGCACGAATATGCGGTGAGCGATCGCGCGCTCGCGATCACCCTCGCCGCCAAGAGCTTCACGAAGCCGGGGAGCGACCAGCTGGCAAGCGACATCCGCGTGGTGCACGTCCCCACCGGGGAGGTCGTGTTCACCAAGCCCGCGACGCAGCGCTTCGAATGGAGCGAAGAGCTCTGAACCGCGGCTTTCGTCATTGCCGCGAAGGCGGGGACGCGCCTTCGCCTCAAATCCCCGCTGGCTAGTACGGCCCGCCCGTCACCCGGTCGATCACGCGCACCAGTTCCGCGAGCGGCGCGCGCTTCGACACGCCCGGCCGCCCCCCGACCAGACCGCCCATGTCCTTCGTCTCCTCGGGCGAGACCATGGAGGTGAGATAGACGAGCGGGATGCCCGCCGTCTTCGGGTCGGCCTTCAGCTGGGCCGCCACGTCGCCGCCCGTGAGCCCCGGCATGTCGATGTCGCACAGGATCGCGTCGGGCAGTTCGTGGCGCGCCATCTCCAGCGCCTTGCTCGAGTCCGAGCTCGTGACCACGTAGTACCGGCTGCCAATCTTTGTGACCAGGAGAGCAAGCACGGCCGGGTCGTCGTCGACGATCAGTATCTTCTTGCGGGCGACTTCCATGTTGAGGAGCTCCGGATTGAACGGTGAGACCGGGAAATGTGGCTCAGCCCGAAGCTTGCTCGTTCTCCACCCGGATGTCCACCGTATCCAGGTGCGCTCTCAGCTCCGTCGCCCATTCGCGCACCGCGGGCGCCATCACTTCGCTGAAATTGCGCTCCAGCCAGCGGCTGCGGTCGCTCGCCCACGCAAAGCCATAAAGCGCGAAGCTGCCCGCGAGCAGGTGCGCAAGCCGCCGCACTTCGCCTTGCTCCTCCTTCGCCGCCGCCTCCTCCAGCTGCGCGAGCAACGCGCGGCGCGACTCGAGGAACTGGCCGAGCACCGGCTGGATGTCCGGGTCAATGCACACGGGATCGTCGCGCGTGCGCACGGCCGCGAGCGCAGGCGGCCCCGCGGGGCTCGCGCGTCCGATCGTCGTGTTCAGCTCCAGGAGCATCCGGTGGATCACCTCGCGCGTGACGGGCTTCGTGAGATAGGCGTCGAAGCCCGCCGCGAGCGCCGCGCGGCGCGTGTCCTCGTCGTCGTGGGACGACAGCGCCACGATCGTGCACGGCCTGCAGAGCGTGGCACGCTGGTACTGCCTGAACTCGCCCACCGCCTGCAGCCCGCCCATCACCGGCATGTCGAGGTCCATCAGGACGAGGTCGGGCCACTGCAGCTCGGCCGCGGCAAGCGCCACCCGGCCGTTGATCGCCGTATCCACCGTGAAGGGAGGCGTCGGCAGGTAGCGCCGCACGATGAGGAGGTTGTATTCGTCGTCGTCCACGAGCAGCACGCGCATCGGCGCGAGATTCGCGATCTGCGCCGACTCCGGCCCGGGCTGTTCCGCGGCATGGCGCGTCGCGGCCGGCACCTTGCCCGCCGGCGCCGCCTTCAGCGTGACGGTGAGCGTCGTGCCCTCCTCGTCGGAGGTGTGCATTTCCGTATGCCCGTCCTGCACCTTTGCCATGAGCCACGCGCTGTACGTGCCGAGCCCCGTGCCGCTCGCCTTGCCGAGCGTCTGGTACTTGCGAAAGAAGCTGCCGCGGATCGACTCGGGCACCGCGCCCATGTTGTGGATGCGCACGCGCACCGTCTCGTCGCCGCCCGCTTCCACGTGCACGCTCACGGTGCCTCCTTCGGGCGAAGCCTCCACCGCGTTCTTCAGCAGATTGGCGAGCAGCGAGTAGCACAGGAGCTCCTCGGCCCACGCGAAGGGCGGCTGCCACGCCTGCAGCTGCAGCTGCACCTGCTTGGACGCCGCGTGCATCCGCACTTCCGCGATCACCTTCAGCGCAAGCTCGGCGAGGTCCACCGCGTCGGGGCGGAAGATGTAGGTGTCCTGCTCCATCTTGTACAGGTCGAGCGAGAGATTCACCATCGACAGGATGCGGTAGCCCGCGCGCTCCACGATGCCGAGCAGTTCGTCCGCCTCGGGCCCCAGCTTGCGTTCCTCGCGCAGCAGCCGCGGCACGGCCACGATGCTGTTGAGGGGCGTCTTCAGGTCGTGCCGGCCGATGCGTTCCACCTCTTCGCGAAGCCGCACGTTCTCCTTCAGCGCCTCGTTCTGGTGCTCGAGCTGCTCGGCCTGCGCGGCCACCTGGTCGCGCGAGGCACGCAGGGCTTCGCGCTGCGCGCGCCGCTCGGTGATGTCGATGATCGCGGCGATCCAGCGCACGACGAAGCCGTTGTCGTCGCGCACGGCCATGCCGCTCACTTCGACCCAGGTGTGGCTGCCGTCGGCGCGCGAAAGCCGGTACTCCTCGGGCGAGTAGTACTCCCCGCGCGGCCCCTCCGGCCCCTTGCCTTTGATGAACGTCACCCATCGCTTCGTGACGCGCTCGCGGTCTTCGGGGTGGATCATCACCTTGAAGTAGTCCGGCCAGCCGGACGTGTCCGCATCCGGCGGGTAGCCGCGAATCTCGCGAAAGCGCGGCGAATAGTAGGTCTCGTGCGTGTGGCCGTCCCAGTCGACGATGCCCACGCGCGCCGCGCGCACCACGAGGTCGAGCCGCCGCTGCTCGGTGCGCGTGAGCTTCATCTGCTCGCGCAGCGCCTGCTCCTGTTCGTGGAACTGCGTGAAGTCGAGATAGGACGTGATGAAACGCCGGGTCCGCCCGGTCTCGTCGACCTGGGCGATTCCTTCGGCGTGGATCCAGATGTAGCTGCCGTCGACGCGCCGCAACCGGTAGGTCATCGGCAAGCCCGGCTCCTGCTCGCCGCCCGTGGGCTTGCGCCGGATCATGGCGCGGAACTCCCGGTGCGCCCGCTCGCGGTCGTCCGGATGCATCATCTCGAAGATGCTCGGCCAATCGCTCGTGTCGCAGTCCGGCGGGTAGCCGAGCATCGCCTTGAAGCGGTCGGTGTAGGTGACCACGTTGGCCGCCGCATCCCAGTCGCCGAAGCCCGCCTTGGTGGAGCGCACGAGAAGCCGCAGCCGCTCGCGTTCCGTGGCGAGCGCCGCCGCGTGCTCCGCGATCTCCTCCTCATGGCGCTTGCTCTGCGAGATGTCGATCACCGAGCTGATGAGCCGAAGCGGCCGCCCGTCGGGCCCGCACACCGCCACGGCCTCGGCATGCACCCAGATGAAGTGGCCGTCCGCGTGCCGCATGCGGTAGTCGCGCGGCTCGAACTGGCGGATGCCGTCCCGCACGTCGCGCCCGCGCATCTGCTCGCGAAAGCGGGACAGCACTTCGTCGCGTTCGTCGGGGTGCAGCATCTCGGAGAATTCCGGGATGCCGGCGTCGGGCATGTCCGCCGGGTAGCCGAACATTTCCTTGAAGCGCTCGGAATAGGTGATCTGTCCGGTCACGGCATCCCAGTCGCCGAGCCCCGCCTTCGTCGCGCGCACGAGCATATCGGTGCGTTCGCGCTGCTCGATGGTGCGCAGGTCCTCGGCCGAGAGCGCCCGCGCGAAGCGTTTCGCGAGCATCCATGCGAGCGCCACCTCGAAGCCGAGCATGCCGTAGGGGAGGATGCTCATCTGCAGCAGGTGCTGCACGTGCAGCGAGTCGTGCCAGCCGGTCACGATCAGCACGGCGATGCCCGCCAGGAGCAGCCCCGCGCCCGCCTGCCGCTCGCGCAGCGCGCGCACGAGCACGTACACCGCGAACATCGCGACGGCGAATCCGCCCACCACCAGCAGCGGTGTCGAGAACGTGAAGACGCGTGCGGGCGTCACGAGCGGCAGCAGCGTGGCCGCTGCGGCGAAGCCGGTGATGATCCCGGTGGGCACGCGTCCGGCGTGCGCCGGGTAGAGCCTGCGCAGGAGCAGTGCGAGCACGCTCGTGCCGAAGGCCCAGTTGGCGAACGTGAGGCGCATCTGCGCCTCGAAGCCGAGGTCTTCCACGAGGGACTGCAGCGGCCGCTCGGCCATGAGGCCGAGGCTCATCGCGTAGTCGAAGGTGAAGAGGGCGAAGAGCGCCCCGCCCCAGTCGCGCCGGCCCCAGGGCACGAACATCATCGTGAAGAGGCCGAGAAAGAGCATCGCACCGAGCGCGAGCTGCGCGCGCAGCAGCGACCGTTCGCGGCGCTGCAGGGTGTCCTCGGACGACGCCAGCTGCAAGCTGCGAAAGAGTCCGCCGCGCTGCATCTCGTGGTTGGAGACCTGGATGCGCAGCTCGAGCGGGCAGGCGGCGTCGGGCAGGGGGGCGACCATGAGGCGCGCTTCGGGGCGGTGCGTCGCGAGCGTTTCGCCCGGCGTGCCCTGGTGCGCCACTTCGCGGCCGTTGGCGAAGATGCGTGTGGCGCTGTGTTCCACCGGCACTTCGATCGCGAGTGGCTGGGGCGCCTTGCAATTCACGCGCAGGCGATACGTGCCGTGGCCGAAGCGGTTGCCGAGCGCGTCGTTCCAGGCGCCGGGGACCTGGATGAGGCGGGCGTCCGCGGGCCAGGGTTCGTGAGGGCCGACGAGGCGGTTCGGTGCGAACTGCCACTCGCCGTCCAGGCCCAGCATGCCGTCGCGCGTGAAGTCCCAGGCTGTGAGATCGAGCACGCCCGCGTGTGCCACCGGCCACTGCGGTTCGGCCTGCGCCGCATGGCTGCCCAGCGCGCAGCCCAGGACGAGTCCTGCGAGCAGGCACCAGCGGGCGAGGCGCGGCATGCGGGGAGGATACGCGGGATGGGCGCGGGGCCCAAGTGCGGGGGCCTCCGGCGGTATGCCCTTGCAGGGCGGCTCGCTTGTCCTATCGAGAGGTGTCGGACCTGGGTTCACTTGCCCTTGCAGGGCAGCACCTCGCTTGCCCTATCTCTCCCCCCGCCCTCTCTTCCCCAGCGGGGAAGAGAGGGAGCCAACACGGACATCCGATTTGGGCTCGTCGTGCCGACAAGGGGCCGAAGACCCGCCAGGTCGGGCAGTCCGCAATCGTTAGCAACGACAACGAGACTCCGCATACCCGCCGTCGCGCGCCACGATGGTCACGGAGCTACACATGTCAGCTCGCCACCCGACCTCGCGGGTCTTCGGCCCTTTGTCGTCACGACGAGCCAAAATCGGTGTTGGGCTCCCCTCTCTTCCCCGCTGGGGAAGAGAGGGGCGGGGGGGAGAGATAGGGTAAGCGAGGTGCTGCCCTGCAAGGGCAATGAACCCAGGTCCGACATCAATGCGATAGAGCAAGCGAGGCGCCGCCCTGCAAGGGCAGCAAACCTACCCCGCGGGGCGCTCCTCGTACAGCCGTACGACCTCCTCCCGCACCGCGTGCGCCAAAGCCCGCCGATCCCTCGCCTCGGCCTTCACCGGCTCCCCGAAGCTCACTCGCGCGAAAAACCGCGGACCGGTCAACGTCCGCCAAACCGAGCCCACCAGGGTCTCGTCACCCAGGTACAACGGCGACCCGCAACGCTCGCCAGTGGCACTCTCCACGAAACTGAGCGCGACCGGCTGCACCGCCACATCGGCGGAGATCGCCGCCTGCATCAGATTGGCATGGAACGGCAGCACGCCCGTCCCATCGCCGGTCGTGCCCTCCGGAAACACAGCCACCACTTCGCCGTCGCGCAAGCTCTCTGCCATGCGATGCACGACGTGCATCACGTGACGGCGCCTTTCCCGCTCGATGTACAGCGTGCCCGCGCCAGTGGCGAGCGTGCCGATCACCGGCCAGCGCTTCACATCGGCCTTCGACACGAAGCGGCAATAGCGCGACGCATGCAGCACGACGATGTCCAGCCACGAAAGATGGTTCGCCACGAGCAGCACCGGGCCACGCACAGGCGGCGTGCCGCGCAACTCGAGACCGATCCCCATGATCGCAAGCATCCGGACCGCCCAGGCCTGCACCCGCGCTTCGCGTTCGGCCTGCGCGAGGCGCGGGAACACGAGCCGGATCGTGAACCACCCGCCCACGGCATGGACGAGCGCGCGCAAAATGCGCCAGAGGCCAGGCACGCAGCCCATCGAAGCTATTCCGCGCCGCCGGCTTCGAAAGCCAGGTTCCCCGCGGCCACTGTCCAGCGCACGCGCCCAGGCAACTCGCAGCCCGCAAACGGCGTGTGCTTGCCGTGACTCCTGAGCGCTTCGGGCGCGACCGTCCACACGCTCCCCGGATCGAACACGCACACGTCGGCCACACCGCCTTCCACGAGCTGCCCCGTGCTCGCCTGCAGCGTGCCGAGCGATGCACCCAGCACGCGCGCGGGCTCGCTCGTGAGCACCGCGAGCGCGCGCGCCAGCCCGGCGCCGCTTTCCTGCCCCCACCTCAGCGCGAGCGACAGCAGCAGCTCGAGCCCCGTGGCGCCGGGTTCGGCCTGCGCGAACGGCAAGGTCTTCGCGTCCTCGTCCACCGGCGTGTGGTCCGACACCAGCGCATCGATCGTGCCGTCGGCGAGCCCTTCGCGCAGCGCATCGCGGTCGCGCTGCTGGCGCAGCGGCGGCTCGAGCCGCATGCGGCTGTCGAAGTAGCCGATGTCCACGTCGGTGAGGTGCAGCGAATTGATGCTCACGTCGCAGGAAAGCCTCAAGCCCTCCTCCTTCGCCTGCCGCACGAGCTCGACCGCCGGCGCGCTGCTCAGGCGGCACAGGTGCACGCGCGCGCCGGTGGCGCGCATCAGTTCGAGCACCGTGTGGATCGCGATCGTCTCCGCCGCCACCGGCACCCCCGCGAGCCCCAGCCGCGTGGCGATCGCGCCGCTCGCGGCGACGCCCCGGCCCAGATGCAGCTCCTGCGGCCGCAGCCACACCGTGAAGCCGAAGGTCGACGCGTACTGCAGCGCGCGCAGCAGCACCTGCGTGTCGGCAAGCGGCACTTCCGCCTGGCTGAAGCCGACGCAGCCCGACTCGCCGAGCTGCACCATTTCCGTGAGCACGGCGCCTTGCAGGCCGCGCGTGAGCGCGCCGAGCGGGAAGACTCGCGCCTGGTGCAGTTTCTCGGCGCGGAACTTGAGCATCTCCACGAGGCCGGGCTCGTCCAGCACCGGCTCCGTGTCCGGCAGGCACACGAGGCTCGTCACGCCACCCGCGACGGCCGCGGCCATTTCGCTTTCCAGCATGCCCTCGTGCTCGTGCCCGGGCTCGCGCAGGCGCACGGCCAGGTCCACGAGGCCGGGCGCGACGACGCAGCCGCGTGCATCGATCACGCGGTTCGGCGCGAAGCCGTCCGGCACCTGCCGGATGCCGACCACGCGGCCCGCGGCCAGCGCGACGTCGGCCACCTCGTCGAAATGGCGGCCGGGACAGATGACGCGGCCGTTCTTGATCAGGATTTTCACGGTGCTATGCCTCGTTGCCCGCCACGATGCTCATCACGGCCATGCGCACCGCGATGCCGAACGTCACCTGCGGCAGGATCACGCTCTGGCGGCCGTCGACCACCGACGAATCGATCTCCACGCCCCGGTTGATGGGCCCGGGGTGCATCACGATCGCATCCGGCTTCGCGAGCGCAAGCCGCTCGGGCGTGAGGCCGTAGCACTTGAAGAACTCCTGCGCCGAAGGCAGCAGCGCGCCGCTCATGCGTTCGTTCTGCAGGCGCAGCATGATCACCACGTCGCAGTCCTTCAGGCCCTCTTCCAGCGTATGGCACACCCGCACGCCCATCTGCGCCATGTCGCCGGGCACGAGCGTCTTCGGCCCGACCACGCGCACCTCGGCACAGCCGAGCGTGGTGAGCGCATGGATGTCGCTGCGCGCCACGCGCGAATGCAGCACGTCGCCCACGATCGCCACCGCGAGATTGGAGAAATCCTTCTTGTAGTGGCGGATCGTGTACACGTCGAGCAGGCCCTGCGTCGGATGGGAGTGGCGCCCATCGCCCGCGTTCACCACGTGCACGTGGGGCGCGACGTGCTGCGCGATCAGGTAGGGCGCGCCGGACTCGCTATGCCGCACGACGAAGATGTCGGCGGCCATCGCCGAGAGGTTGGCGATGGTGTCGAGAAGCGACTCGCCCTTGGCCGTGGACGACCGCGCGATATCGAGGTTGATCACGTCGGCCGACAGGCGCGTGGCCGCGATCTCGAACGTGGTGCGCGTGCGCGTCGAATTCTCGAAGAAGAGGTTGAAGACGCTCTTGCCGCGCAGAAGCGGCACCTTCTTCACCTCGCGGTCGCTCACGCTCACGAAATTGGAGGCGGTGTCGAGGATTCGCACGAGCGTCTCGCGCGGCAGGCCCTCCACGGACAGAAGGTGGACGAGTTCGCCGTGTCGGTTCAGTTGCGGGTTTCTTCCGGAAATCATTCAGTGGGCCCTTCCACCTGGAAGCTGAGGCGCTCCTGCGCGTCGCGCGCGAGCGCGAGCGACATCGATGCGGGCAGGCTCACGCGAGCCGCGGCGAAATCGGGCTGGATCGGCAGCTCGCGCCCGCCCCGATCCACGAGCACCGCGAGCCTCACGTCGGCGGGGCGGCCGTAGTCGAAAAGCTCGTTGATCACGGCGCGCGTGGTCCGGCCGGTGTAGAGCACGTCGTCCAGCAGGACGATCCGCGCATCGTTCACGTCGAAAGGCAGCTTCGTCTGCGCGCTGGCCGCCATGCCGCGCCGGGCGAAGTCGTCGCGGTGCATCGCCGAGGAGATGACTCCCGCGTCGCCCGCGAGCCGCAGGTCTTTTTGCAGACGCTCGGCAAGCCAGGCGCCGCCCGAGGTGATGCCGACCAGTTTCGCGTCCGGCGCGAGCAGCAGCGCGACGCCCTTCAGCAGTTCCTTGTACAGAGCTTCGGCATCGAGCATCAGCGCGCTCATCGCTCTTCCCTCCTGCTTGTCACTTCGTGCGAACGATGGCCCGGCATTCCCGCGAGGGCGGCGTTCCGGGGCGCGGGAATGCCACGGTTTGCCGCCTTCGCGGGGACGACGCAGCCTTGACGGTGCCGCTTCACTTCAGACCTCTCAGGAATTGTTCCAGGATCACGCACGCCGCGCCCGCATCCGCGTCGCGGGCGCCCGCGGCCTCGGCTTCGACGGTGCTGTAGCGCTCGTCGACTTCATAGACCGCGAGCCGGCTCGCCGCGCGCAACTGCCTCGCGAACCTGCGCGCGCGCGCCGTATTCTCGTGGCTCGCGCCGTCCGGATGGAAAGGAACGCCCACCACGAGCGCGTCGGGTTGCCACTGGCGGATGCGAAGCAGGGCTTCTTGCAGCCGCGCGGCGCCTTCGGCGCGAATCGTCGGCTGCGGCGTCGCCGTGCCGATGAGGCGGTTGCCCACGGCCACGCCCGTGCGCCTGAGACCGAAATCGAAAGCAAGAAAGGTGGTGTGGCGGGCCGGGATGTCGAGCACCGCAGGGCTCATGCGTGCCCCGCCCCCGGCGAGAGCATCCATGACTGAAGCCCGAGCAGCAGCAGCGCCTTCTCGTAGCGCTTCTCGATCGGCGTGTCGAAGATGACGGCCGGATCGGCGCACACCGTGAGCCAGCTGTTTTCGGCGATCTCCGACTCGAGCTGGCCCTCGCCCCAAGCAGAGTAGCCAAGTGTGATCAAGACCTTGCGCGGGCCCGCCCCGGTCGCGATGGCCTCCAGCACGTCCTTGGATGTCGTCATCTCGAGCCCACCGGGAATCGTCATCGTCGAGGCGTACACCGACTCGCCCGGCTCGCCGTCCACGGCGTGGACGGCCTCGTGCAGCACGAAGCCGCGTTCGGTCTGCACCGGCCCGCCCTGCAGCACGGGCTCGGTCGCGAGTTCCTCGCGTCCGAGCGGCAGGTCGACCTTCTCGAAAAGGTTCTTCAGGTTGATGTCGGTCGGCTTGTTGATCACCAGCCCGAGCGCGCCCTGAGCGCTGTGCTCGCACATGTAGACGACGCTGCCCGCGAAGGAAGGGTCCTGCAGCCCGGGCATCGCGATCAGGAAGTGATGCGTGAAGTTGATGGGCTCGGCGTCGCGGGACATGCCCGGGATTTTACCGCTGCGCCGTGCGTTCGACTCGGCCGGGCCGAGGCCTCGGCCGCCCCGGCCTGCGCGTCCCGCCGCTGCGGCCGCGGACGCGCGCACCGGTTCCCGGGGAATACCCGGATTCCTTGGCCCGGGTGCCTTGCCCCAGGGTTGTGCGTCCCGGGGCTGCGTGTCCCGCATGTCGGATTCCCGCGACACAGCCGCCGACGGCCGCTGCCCGAGCCGGTCTTTTCCTCCCGCGTGAGCCGTGGCATTTTTTCACACTGGCGCGTGCGAATCGGGGGAAAGCATTCACGACAAACACTGGAGGACACGGTATAACCAACGCTTTCCAAGGTTCGAGGAGGAGCCACCATGGCCAAAGTCCATCTGACAGCACCGACGATCACAGAAGATCAGGCATCTCCTCAGGTTGGAGGAGGACTCGTCTACACGGGCTTCGTTTCGCCAACGGTTCAGCACCACCTCGGCGACTGGATCTACCAGGGATACAGCTTCACTTCCGCTGCCGATCTGGCGTCGCTGTCCGATTTCATCAACTCACTGGCTTCCGAATTCAACGTCGATCTGAATTCCTGGTCGTTCGACCCGTCCAACGCCGAGCTCCAGTTCCTGGGCGAGGACGAGGCGATCAATCTCGTGTTCGACGTGGACGTGCACGGCACGGGCAACACGAGCGCCTCGGGCGACATGACGATCCGCATCACCGGGAACAACGACGCGCCGACGATCACCGTCGGCACCGGCGATACGGCGTCCGCCTCGCTCGCGGAATCGAATTCGACGCTCACGGCCTCGGGCACGCTCACGGTTCATGATCCGGACCTGAGCGATGTGCTATATGTCATCGCGCTCAGCAGCGGCAACCCGACGGGATTCACTGAGGGACTGCCGATAGGGGTCATCCAGAGCTGGATGAGCGTCACGCCTGTGACATTGAGCGCGAATCCGGGGGAGTCCAGCAATCTGAGCTGGTCGTTCGATTCCGACGGCTTCGCCTTCGACTATCTCGGCGAGGGCGAAACTGTCACTTTGCACTATGGCGTGGCCGTGGAGGACAGCCACGACGCGACGGGCCAGCACGACATCGACATCACGATCACGGGCGTGAACGATTCGCCCACGTTCAGCACGAGCGACTCGGGCTCCGTCACGGAGGATGTGGCGGTGGTCTCGGGCGAGTTGAGCGCGAGCGGAACAATCGACTTCAGCGACCCGGACTGGCACGACACCCATACCGCCGACGCGACCATCAGCGCGAGCGCGACCTGGTACACCGAATTCGGCGGCACCACGTCCGCGAACTCCGTCGGCTCGCTCGACGTCTCCATCACGAACGACCCGAGTTCGGGCCCGGACGGCCAAGTCCACTGGAGCTTCCACGTCGACAACGCCGACATCCAGTTCCTCGGCCTGAGCGAGAGCCTGGTGGAGACGTTCCACGTGCACCTGTCCGATCCGTACGGCGGGTCCGCCACGACCGACGTCGTGATCACGATCGAGGGCGCGAACGATCTGCCTTCGATCACCGACGGCGACTTCTCCGCAACCGTCACGGAAGACGACGCGGCCACGCTCTCGGCGAGCGGCTCGCTCACCTTCACCGATGTCGACATCAACGACACGCATGGGGCCTCCGTGACCGGCACGACAGGCAATTACGTCGGCAATTTCACCCTCACCGGCACGAACGACTTTTCCGCCTCCGGCACGATCGGCTGGAGCTTCGCGGCCTCCAATTCCTCGAGCGCGATCCAGGCCCTCGGTGTGGGCGAATCGATCACGCAGATCTACCACGTCCATGTCGAGGACAACCACAACGCGACCGACATCCAGGACGTGACCATCACGATCAACGGGGTGAACGATTCGCCGTCGTTCAGCAGCAGCGACACGGGCTCGCTCACGGAAGACAACGTGACCTTCGTCGCGGCAAGCGGCTCGTTCATCACGACATCGGGCAGCGTCGGATTCACCGACGTGGACATTCACGACTCGCATTCGGTCACGTGGTCGTCCGACGCGACGCTGAGCGGAAGCTCCTGGAGCGTGATCGGCAATTTCGACGCGACCATCAGCTACGACAGCACCACGTCGTCCGATGGGGGCGTCGCGTGGACCTTCAGCGTGGACAACGCCGACGTGCAATTCCTCGGCGCGACCGAGACGCTCACCGAGACATTCCACCTCCACCTGAGCGATCATCATGGCGGGGTCGCGACGACCGACGTGACCATCCAGATCGAAGGCGTGAACGACTCCCCGTCCTTCACCGGCAGCGGCACCTTCTCCGGGGACGTGACGGAGGACGCGGCCTCCACGCTCGAGACGAGCGGCACGATAAGCTTCACGGACGTGGACATCCACGACTCCCACAGCGTGAGCAGCATCACGGGCACCACCGGCAACTACGTCGGCACTTTCTCGGCCAATGTCACTTCCGAATCGAACGGCGCGGGGTACGTCGAATGGAATTTCTCGGTCGACGACTCGAACGACGTCGTTCAGTCCCTGGGCGAGAACGAAACGCTCACGCAGACCTACACCGTGTACATCACGGATCATCACGGTGGAGAAGACTCCCAGGACATCACCGTCGTCATCCACGGCGTGAACGACGCACCGACGTTCACCAACGGCAGCTCCGCCACGCTCACCGAAGACTCGAGCACGCCATCGCTCACCGCCACCGGCAGCATCGGCTTCAACGACGCCGACGCGAACGACCTGCATTCGGTGTCGTTCTCGGCGGAGGCGACCTGGGCGGGCAGCTCCACCCAGCCGATCGGCACTTTCGATGTTTCCGTCTCCACAGACAGCACGGTAAGCAGCACGGGCTACGTGCAATGGACTTTCACGGTCGATAACGACGACGTGCAGTTCCTGGGCTCGGGCGAAGCGCTGGTGGAGACGTTCCACGTGCACATCGGAGACGGCCACGGCGGCGGCGACACGACCGACGTGGTCGTGAGCATCACCGGCGAGAACGACGCGCCGTCGATCACGAGCGGCACCTTCTCCGCCTCGATCACGGAAGACGTGACGAGCGGGACGCTCTACGCGAGCGGGCAGATCAGCTTCACCGACGTCGACCTGCACGACTCGCACTCCGTCACGTACACGACGACGGACGCCTCGTTCGACTACGTGGGCTCCTTCAGCGTCGACATCGGCGGCTCCGGCAGCGGCAGCGGCACGATCGACTGGAGCTTCAGCGTGAGCGACTCCAACACGCAGATCCAGTCGCTCGGCGCGAGCGAATTCGTGACGCAGGTCTACCACGTCCAGCTCTCCGACGGCCACACCACCGCGACGACGGACGTGACGGTGAACATCTACGGCGTGAACGACGTACACACCGGCAACGTCTACATCTACGACACCGCGACCAATTCGGGGGCGGGCCCCGGGCCGTTCGCGGGCGACGTCCTCACCGCCTCCAACGACATCGTCGACGTCGACAACTTCACGTTCAGTGGCGACTACGACGATCCGAGCTTCGACTACCAGTGGCTGCGCGACGGCACGCCGATCGCCAATGCCACGGGAGCGTCCTACACGCTCACGAACGGCGACTCGGGCCACCAGATTTCGCTGCAGATCTCCTACGTCGACGACGGCGGCGTGCTGGAGACAGAAACCAGCGATGCGGTCACGATCGCCGTGCACGAGATCGGCACGCCGGGCCGGGACACGCTCACGGGCGGCGCCACCGACGACTGGCTCGAGGGGCTGGGCGGCAACGATACGCTACGCGGGCTGGGCGGCGACGACACGCTCGACGGCGGGTCCGGCAACGACTCGCTCGCGGGCGGCGACGGCAACGATTCGCTCGACGGCGGACCGGGCCGCGACACGATGCAAGGCGGCGCGGGCGACGACACCTACGTCGTGGACGCGACGAACGACGTGGTCGTGGAAGCCGCGGACGCGGGCAACGACACGGTGTACGCGAGCGCCACCTACACGATCGCGCTCTACGTGGAAAATCTCGTGCTGACCGGCGCGAGCGCGATCAACGGCACGGGCAACGGCCTGAACAACATGATCGACGGCAACACCGCGGCCAACTCGCTGAGCGGCGCGGCCGGCAACGACACGATCTTCGGCGGCGATGGCAACGACACGATCCTCGGCGGCAACGGCGACGATTCGCTGGACGGCGGCAACAACAACGACTCGATCACGGGCGGTGTCGGCGCGGACTCGCTGACAGGCGGCGCCGGAGCCGACAAGTTCGTCTTCACCGGAACGGCGGACAGCACCGTGAAGGCCAGCGGGCGGGACACCATCCTCGACTTCAGCGGCGGGGCGGGCGACCTGGTGGACGTCTCGGGCATCGATGCGAACACCACCACCAAGGGCAACCAGGCCTTCACCTTCATCGGCACGGCCGCGTTCACGCATGCGGGGCAGCTGCGCTTCGACGATGCCACGCACACGCTCTACGGCAACGTCGACGCGAACCTGAACCCGGACTTCGCCGTCGTGATCCTCGGCGTGAGCAGCGCTCAGTTGACCGGGCATATCACGCTCTAGCACATGCATGCTGCCGCGGCCGGTGCCGCGGCAGCATGCAAAGAAGCCACGCAAAGAAGCCACGCCAGCGTCGGCGACGCACAGGCGCGGGCCGCTGTCGCCGCACGGTATCGCCAGCAGGTGCCAGCACGTATCGCCGGCTGACGTAATTCCTCGCGACAAGTCCATCCGCGAGTCGTATAACCATTGTTCTCGAACCCGAGAGGAGGAGCTGCCATGGGTGTACTCGCGCCACACGTGACGGCCAGTCCGTCGCAGGCCAGCATCACGGAAGATGGCGGCACCTACCTCGTGGGCGGCTCGCTCTTCACGACGAGTGCCACCGCCTGGCAGCACCACTTCGTGAGCGCGTCCTGGAACGTTCCCATCTCGGAACCGGGACTCGATGCGATGGGCTTGAACGGCTTCACGTCGGACCGGGATTCGTGGCAGTACGCGGTCGACAACGCGGACCTGCAGTTCCTCGCCGAAGGAGAGGAACTCACGATCGCGTACAGCGTGACCGTGAGCGGCACGGGCGGCTCCGCGGACTCCGCGCAGGTGCTGATCCATCTGATCGGCGACAACGACGCGCCGGCCATCACGAGCGGCCACTTCGGCGCGACGCTCACCGACGGCGTCGACTTCTTCACGAGCGGCTTCATCGACTGGTCGGACCCCGACTTTCACGACTCCGAGACGATGGAGCACGCCTTCGTCTCCATGACCGGCGACACGGCGGGCTTCTCGGCAGCGAGTGTCATGATCGGCTTCACGGCGGACACCGGGGGATGGAGCTACTCGATCGCGTCTTCGGTGCTGCAGCAGCTCGGCGCGGGCGAGCAGATCACCCTGCATTTCGACCTCACCCTCACCGACGGCAGCTCGTCGGACGTGCAGCCGGTCACCATTCACCTTGCCGGTGCGAACGACGTCCCCTTCTTCTTCACGAGCAGCGACTTCAGCGGATCGGTCACGGACGGCGTGACGCGCGAGGCGAGCGGATCGCTTTCGTGGCACGACGAGGACATCCACGATTCGCACACGATGAATCACGGATTCGGCGGGATGTCGGGCGACACCACGAGCTTTTCGGCGGCGAGTCTCACGAGCGGCTTCACGGCCAACCTGTCCGGCTGGCAGTATTCCGTGTCGAGCGACGTGCTGCGCCGGCTCGGCGAGGGCGAACACATCTCGCTCCACTTCGGCGTCACCATTTCCGACGCGAGCCCCGGCGACAGCACTCCGCTCCAGATCCTGCTTTTCGGCGCCAATGACGGTCCGAAGTTCACGAGCGGCGACTTTAGCGGCTCGGTCACCGACGGCGTCACGTCGTTCACGAGCGGCTTTCTCGGCTGGAGCGACGCCGACATTCACGACGCGGACGCGATGGAATGCGCGTTCCTCGGCGCAACGGGGGACACTTCCGGCTTCGCGATCACGAGCCTCACGAGCGGCTTCACCGCTGACACGAGCGGCTGGATCTACTCCATCTATCCCGGGGTGCTGCAGGAACTGGGCGCGGGCGAACACATCTCGCTGCATTTCGAAGTCACGATCACCGACGGTTCCGCCTCCGATCTCCACGCGGTGACGGTGACGCTCAACGGCACCAACGACGCGCCTTTCTTCACTGCGGGCACCTACCTGGCCGACGTGACCGACGGCGTGACGAACAACACGAGCGGGCTCCTCTCTTGGAGCGACCCCGACATCCACGACGCGCACACGATGGCGTTCACGTTCGCGTCCCTGAGCGGGGATACGACCGGCTTTTCCACGACGAGCCTCACCGAAGGCTTCGCCGTGACCAACGACGGCTGGACGTACGGGATATCGCAGGACGTGCTGGACGGCCTCGGCGCGGGCGAGCAGATCACCCTGCACTTCGACGTGACGATCACCGACGGCTTCTCGTCGGACACGCAGGACATCACCATCGCCCTCCACGGCGCCAACGACGCGCCGCGTTTCACGAACGGCACGTACAGCGGCTCCGTCACCGACGGCGTGACGAGCTTCACCTCGGGATTCCTCTCCTGGGACGACGCGGACATCCACGACGTGGATGCGATGACATGGACCTTCGTGAACGCCACCGGCGACACGACGGGCATCGCGACGACGAGCCTCACCGGCGGCTTCACGGCGAACGAGACCGGCTGGAACTACTCGGTGGCCTCCAATGTGCTGCAGCAGCTCGGCGCGGGCGACGAGATCGACCTGCACTTCAGCGTCACGATCGCGGACGGTTCCGCGTCGGACGTCCACGCGGTGACGGTCGCGCTCTACGGGGCCAACGACGCGCCGCAGTTCACGAGTGGCGATTACACCGGCACCATCACCGACGGCGTGAGCGACAGCACCGGCGGCTATCTCTCGTGGACGGACGTGGACATCCACGACACGCACACGATGCACCACACGATCCTCAGCCTGTCGGGGGACACCGCCGGATTTTCGGCCGCGGCCCTCACCGGCGGCTTCACGGCGGACACGAGCGGGTGGAACTACACGATCGCCGACGACATGCTGCAGCGGCTCGGCGGCGGCGAGAGCATCTCGCTGCACTTCGCGGTCACGATCTCCGACGGCGCGGACCGCGACACCCACGAAGTGACCGTGACCCTGCAAGGCGTGAACGACGCGCCCTCGGGCGCCGACGGCACGGTGATCGGACTCGAGGATCATGCGTACACGTTCGCCACGGGCGACTTCGGCTTCACGGACGCCGATCTCGACGACAGCTTCGCGAACGTCGAGATCACGACCCTGCCGACGCACGGCACGCTCCGGGACGACAACGCGGCGGTCACCGCGGGCGAATTCATTTCCGTCGCCGACATCCTTGCCGGCAAGTTGAAATTCATCCCCGGCGCCGACGCGAGCGGCGCGGGCTACGACAGCTTCACCTTCCAGGTCCAGGACGACGGCGGCACGGCCGACGGCGGGCAGGACATCGACCTCTCCGCCAACACGCTGACGGTGGACCTTACCCCGGTGAACGACAAGCCCGCCGGAGCGAACAAGACCGTCTCGACCTCCGAGGACTTGGCCTACGCCTTCGTGACGGGCGACTTCGGCTTCAGCGATCCCACCGACTCCCCGGCGAACTCGCTCCTCGCGGTGAAGATCACGACGCTGCCCTCGCACGGCACGCTCACCGACGACGGCTCGGCCGTGAGCGCGGGCGACTTCATTGCCGTGGCGGACATTCTGGACGGCAAGTTCCAGTTCGCGCCGCAAGCGGGCGCGAGCGGCACGGCCTACGACAGCTTCACCTTCCAGGTGCAGGACGACGGCGGCACCGCCGATGGCGGGGAGGACCTCGACACCACGGCCAACACGCTGACGGTGGACGTGGCCGCCGTGAACCACGCGCCCGCCGGCACGGACAAGACCGTCGCCACCCTCGAGGACAGCGCCTACACGTTCATCGTGGGCGATTTCGGCTTCGGCGATGCGAACGATTCGCCAGCCGATGCGCTGCTCGCGGTGAAGGTCACGACGCTGCCGACGCACGGCACGCTCACGGACAACGGCACCGCCGTGAGCGCGGGCGACTTCATCGCGGTGGCCGACATCACGGGCGGCAAGCTGAAGTTCACCCCGGCGGCGAACGCCAACGGCGCGGGCTACGCGACCTTCACCTTCCAGGTGCAGGACGATGGCGGCACCGACAACGGCGGCGTCGATCTCGACGCGTCGGCCAACACGATCACGCTCGACGTCACGTCCGTCAACGATGCGCCCGCGGGAGCGAACAAGACCCTCACGACGCTCGAGGACAAGTCGTACACCTTCGGGTCGTCCGACTTCGGCTTTTCCGATTCGAGCGATTCGCCCGCGAACGCGCTGCTCGCGGTGAAGATCGCGACGCTGCCCACCCACGGCACGCTCACCGACGACGGCGTGGCGGTGACGACCGGACAGGACATCGCGGTGGCCGACCTGATCGGCGGCAAACTCGTCTTCACGCCCGCGGCGAACGAGAACGGCACGGGCTACGCGACCTTCACCTTCCAGGTGCAGGACGACGGCGGCACCGACCATGGCGGCGCCGATCTCGATGCGTCGGCCGACACGATCACGCTCGACGTGACGGCGGTGAACGACGCGCCCGCCGGAGCGGACAAGACGGTGACCACGGCGGAGGACACCACGTTCGTCTTCGCCGCCGGCGACTTCGGTTTCAGCGACGAGAGCGATTCGCCCGCGAACACGCTATCGGGCGTGAAGATCACGACGCTTCCCGCGCATGGCACGCTCCGCGACGACGGCGCGGCGGTGAGTGCGGGCGACGTGATCGCCGTCGCCGACATCACGGGCGGCAAGCTGAAGTTCACGCCCGAAGCCAATGCCAACGGCACGGCCTACGACACCTTAACGTTCCAGGTGAAGGACGACGGCTCCACCGCCAGCGGCGGGGTCGATCTCGACGTGTCGGCCAACACGCTCACGGTCGACGTCACCGCCGTCAACGACGCGCCCGTGAACACCCTGCCCGGTTCGTTCGCGACGGACGAGGACACGAACACGCAGCTCACGGGGATTTCGGTGACCGACGTCGACGCGGGCTCGGGCGGCTTGTCCGTCACGCTCTCGGTCGCCTCGGGCAGCCTCACCGCCACCGCGGGCGGCGGCGTGACCGTGAGCGGCTCGGGCACGGGCTCGCTCGTGCTCGGCGGGACTTCCACCGACCTCGACGCGTTCCTCGCGGGCAGTTCGGCGCCCACCTTCGTTCCCGCCGCCAATGCGAATGGCCAGGTGACGCTCACCCTGGTCGCCTCGGACGGCGGCAACAGCGGCACGGGCGGCACCTTGACCGACACGGACACCGCCACCATCACCGTGGCGGCGGTGGACGACCCGCCGCTGCAGGGCGCGCCGGCGATCCACGTCGACGGCTCGCTCGTCGAAGGCCAGACGATCACGGCGCAGCTCGGCACGCTCGCCGATCCCGTGGACCATGGCCTGGGTTCGGTCATCAGCTACAACTGGCATCGCGACGACGGCTACGACTTCTCCACGAGCGACGCCACCTATACGCTCGTGCACGAGGACGTGAACCACACGTACACGGTGTCGATCACGCTGCACGATGCCGACGGCGCGGTCGAAACCTCGGTGCCGAGCGCACCGACGCCGACGATCGGGGTGACCGGCTCCGGCACGGACCGGTCGGACCTGCTGGTTGGCGATGCCACGAACGACCTGCTGCAAGGCCTCGGCGGCAACGACACGCTGCGGGGACTGGGCGGCAACGACACGCTGGAAGGCGGCACGGGCAACGATTCGCTCGCGGGTGCCGACGGCAGCGACTCGCTCGACGGCGGCGCCGGCCGCGACACGATGCAAGGCGGCACCGGCAGCGACATCTACGTCGTGGACCAGACCCACGACGTGGTCGTGGAGGCGGCCGGCGCGGGGGACGACACCGTGTACGCCGCCGCCGACTACACGATCGCGCTCTACGTCGAAAACCTCGTGCTGCTGCCGGGAGGCGCGTACCGGGGAGCCGGCAACGGCCTCGACAACCATGTGCAGGGCAACGCATCGGGCAATGTGCTGAGCGGCATGGGCGGCAACGACACGCTCGACGGCGGCGACGGCAACGATTCGCTCCTCGGGGGCAACGGCAACGACGTGCTCCAGGGCAGCGACGACGACGACACGCTCGCGGGAGGCATCGGCGCCGACGACCTCTACGGCGGCAAGGGCGCGGACCGCTACGTGTTCACGGGGGCTGCCGACAGCTCGGTGAAGGCTTCGGGACGCGACACGATCATGGACTTCGATCAGGGCCAGGGGCCGTTCAACGGCGCCGAGGGCGACGTGATCGACGTGTCGGCCATCGATGCGAACACGGGCGCGAAGGGCAACCAGGCGTTCACCTGGATCGGCGGCGCGGCGTTCACCGCCGCCGGGCAGTTGCGATTCGACGACGCCACGCACACGTTGTACGGCAACGTCAACGGGAACCTGCAGGCGGACTTCGCCATCGTGATCCTGGGTGTCGATCACACCCAGCTGTCGAACAATTCATTCGCCCTTTAGCAGAATTTTGACGCAGATGTGCTCTCGAAGCTGTAACTTCATCGGACAAATGCATCCCCCCACGGCATAATCGCGCTCTCCAGACGTCGAGGAGGATGGCACATGGCCAACAGCGCACCGGTTTTCGTGGGAGGCGCATATCCGGCGCTGACTTCCATCGCGGAAGATGCATCGAACCCGACCGGCACGGTGGTCAGCACGCTCGTGGGCCGGTTCACCGATGCCGACTCCGACCCGATCGGCATCGCGGTCACCGCGGTCGATGCAAGCATCGGCACCTGGGAGTACAGCCTGGACGCCGGCATTTCCTGGCGGACGATCGACGCGGGCCTTCTTGACAGCACCACGAACGAACTCGCGCTTCTGCTCGGACCGGACGCGATGGTGCGGCTGCTGCCCTTCGCCGACCTGAACGGCGATCTCTCCGCGGCCATCTCCTTCCGCGCCTGGGACGGCACGAGCGGCAGCGAGGGCGATTACACGGTCATCACCGCGAACGGAGGCACGACCGCCTTCGGCGACACGCCCGACGTGGCGAGCCTGAGCGTGACCGCCGTGAACGACGCCCCGAGCTTCGCCGTGCCGAACGGCACCGGCAAGGAACTCGTGTCCGTCCTGAACGGGTTCGACGATGGCGCGGCGAGCCTCCTCGTGCAGCCGGACGGAAAGCTTCTCCTGGCGGGCAGCAGCAAGAACGGCGGCGTCGACCAGGACTTCAGCGTCGTGCGGCTCAACGCCGACGGCTCGCTCGACACGAGCTTCAACCCCGGCGGAACGCTGCCCGGCACGAAGGCGATCTCGGCCGGCAGCACGGAAGACACCGGCACCACGGTCGCCCTGCAGCCGGACGGCAAGATCCTCGTGGGCGGCTACTACTGGAACGGCGTCGACTACGACTTCGCCGTGATGCGGCTCTATGCGGACGGCTCGTTCGATCCGAGCTTCGATTCGAACGGCGTGAAGCTCATGTCGGTGGGCAGCGACGACGACTTCGCAAGCAGCATCACGGTCCAGCCCGACGGCAAGATCCTCGTGGGTGGCTACAGCTCCAACGGCGCCAACCACGACTTCAGCCTGGTGCGGCTGAACGCCAACGGCTCGCTCGATACGAGCTTCAATTCCGCGGGGAGCACGCCGGGCACGGAACTCGTTCCGGTCGGCGGCGGCAACGACCGGGCCTTCAGCGTCACGCTGCAGGCGGACGGCAAGATCCTGCTGGCCGGCCACAGCGCCAACGGCGCTTCGTTCGAGGATTTCAGCCTGGTGCGGCTCAATGCGGACGGCACGCTGGATGCGAGCTTCAACAGCGGCGGCCCCACGCCGGGCACCGAGCTGCTCGCGGTCGGCAGCTTCGACGACAACGCTTACAGCGTCACGCTGCAGGCGGACGGCAAGATTCTGCTCGCGGGGACCAGCTCCAACGGCAGCACCACCGACTTCAGCATCGTCCGGCTCAACGCCGACGGCTCGCTCGACACGAGCTTCAACGCCGGTGATCCGACACCCGGCACGAAGGTCCTGCCGATCGGCAGTTCCGACGACGTGGCGCTGAGTGTCGCGGTGCAGCCGGACGGCAAGATTCTCCTCGGCGGCCACGTGACCATCGGCGGCCATGAGGACTTCTGCGTGGTGCGGCTCGATGCCGACGGCTCGCTCGACACCACCTTCAATCCCACCGGCGCCACACCGGGCGTGGAGACGCTCGCCGTCGGCAGCGGCGACGACGAAGCCGTGAGCCTCGCCGTGCAGCCGGACGGCAGGATCGTCCTTGCCGGGCGCAGCTGGAACGGCACCGACTGGGACACGAGCGTCGTGCGCCTCGATGCCGACGGATCGCTGGACAGCACTTTCAACGCCACGCCGTCGTCCTCGACGCTGGGCGGCACGGTCACCTACGTGAAGGGCCACGCGCCCGTCGCCCTCGACAGTTCGGTCGCAGTCTACGACCCCGATCTCGCGCAGACCGGCAACTACGCCGGCGCGAGCGTCACGCTCGAGCGCGACGGCGGCGCCGCGAGCGAGGATGTCTTCTCCGCGCTCGGCAACCTCTCGTTCTCGGGCGCCGACGTGCTGCTCTCGGGCAACGACATCGGCGACGTGACGAATGCCGGCGGCACGCTCACGATCACCTTCGACGGCAACGCCACGCAGGCCGCGGTCGACGAGGCGCTTTCGAGCATCGGCTACTCCAACTCCTCCTCCACGCCGCCCGCGACCGTGCAGGTGGACTGGACCTTCAGCGACGGCAACACGGGCGCTGCCCAGGGCTCGGGCGGCGAGCTCATGGCCACCGGCAGCGTGACGGTGGACATCACGCCCACCACCGTGACCAACGTCACGTCCAGTTCCGCGAACAGCACCTACGGCACCGGCAACACGATCTCCATCCAGGTCGCCTTCAGCGATGCCGTCACCGTGATCGGCACGCCGCAGCTCAAGCTGGAGACGGGGACCACCGACGAGGTGATCAACTACAAGAGCGGCTCGGGCACGAACACGCTCACTTTCGACTACGTGGTGAAGGCCGGCGACAAGGCGGCCGACCTCGACTACGCGAACACGACGGCCCTCACGCTCAACGGCGGCTCGATCAAGGACACCGCGGGCAACGATGCCACGCTCACGCTCGCCACGCCGGGCAACCCCGGCTCGCTGGGCGCGAACAAGGACATCGTCGTGGACACGCAAGGTCCCACGGTGGCGTTCGTCACGGCCGGCGAATTCAACGGGACCTACGCGGCCGGCGACACCATCCACGTCCAGGTATGGTTCAGCGAGCCGGTGAGCGTCACGGGCACGCCCACGCTCACGCTCGAAACGGGCACCACCGACGAAGTCGTCACGTTCACGGGCAGCTCGGGCAACTCGCTCGACTTCGACTACGTGGTGAAGGCGGGGGACAAGAGCCTCGACCTCGACTACACCGGCACGACCGCGCTCGCCCTGAACGGCGGCACGATCAAGGATGGCGCGGGCAACGCCGCGGTGCTCACGCTCGCCACGCCCGGCACGTCGGGCTCGCTCGGGTTCAACAAGAACATCGTGATCGACACGATCGCGCCGCCGGTGACGGCCCCCGACCTGTATGCGCTCAGCGACTCCGGCCGCTCGCTCACCGACAACATCACGAACCAGACGACGCTTACCTTCATCGGCAGCGCGGAAGCGCTTTCCACCGTCACGCTGTACGACGCGGACAAGACGACGGTGCTCGGCACGACGTCCGCCGCCGCCGACGGCAGCTGGACGATCGACAACATCGCGCTCACCCCCGGCACGCACACGGTGTGGACCACCGCGACCGACAGCGTGAACAACGTGAGCACTCCCGCCTCGCTCACGCTCACGATCGACACCACGGCGCCCGGCGCGCCCGCGGCGCTCGACATCGCGGCGAGCTTCGACACGGGCCGCTCGAACACGGACAACATCACGCAGAAGACCACGCCGACCGTGACCGGCACGGCCGAACCGAATTCGACCGTGACGCTCTACGACACCGGCGGCACGCTCCTGCTGGGCACGGTCCAGGCGAGCGCGGGCGGCGCGTGGTCGATCGCCATTCCCACGTACAAGGCGCTCGGCGACGGCGTGCATACGCTCACCGTGACGGCCACCGACGTCGCGGGCAACGTGAGCGCGGCGTCCACGCTGGCGGTCGAAGTCGACCGGGCGCCGCCTTCGGCGCCGACCGCGCTCGACCTGGGCGCGATCTACGACTCGGGCAGTTCGAACACCGACAACGTCACGAACTTCAAGACGCTCGCGATCACGGGCAAGTCCGAAGCGAACGCGACGGTCACGCTCTACGACAACGGCAGCTCGGTGCTGGGCACCGCGCTCGCGGACGGCAGCGGAGACTGGTCGGTGACGACCTCCACGCTCGGCGACGGCAAGCACACGCTCACCGCGAAAGCGACCGACGCCGCGGGGAACGTGAGCACCGCCTCCGCGGCGCTCGCGGTCACGGTCGACACGTCGGGGCCCGGTGCCCCAAGCATGCCGGACCTGACGGCGGCGAGCGACACCGGGGCTTCGAGCTCGGACAACATCACGAGTAGCGGCACCGCGACCTTCACCGGGACCGTCGCCGCCGGCAGCGAAGTGACGCTGTACGACGGCGCGACGCCTCTCGGAACCGTCACGGCCGCCGGCAGCGCCTGGACTTTCACCGGTGTCTCGCTCACCGAAGGCACTCACACGATGACGGCCAAGGCCGCGGATGCGGCGGGCAACATGAGCGGCGCGTCCTTCGCGCTGCAAGTCACGATCGACCAGACCGCGCCGCTCGCGCCGAGCACCCCCGCGCTCACCAAGGCGAGCGACACGGGCACGCTGGGCGACGGCGTCACGAGCGTGAAGGCGCCGACCTTCACGGGCACGGCCGAAGCCGGCGCGACGGTGACGCTGAAAGACGGCGCCACGGTGCTCGGCACGACGACGGCCGCGGGCGGCACCTGGACGCTCACGAGCCCGGCGCTCGCGGAAGGAACGCACACGATCACCGCGACTGCCACCGACGCCGCGGGCAATGTCGGCCCGGCGTCGAGCGCGGTCATCTCGATCGACGCGATCGCGACGGTGCTCGATGTGACGTCGTCGAATCCGAACCACGCCTACAAGGCGGGCGACGTGATCAGCATCCAGGTCAAGTTCAGCGAAGCGGTGACCGTGGCAAGCGGCACGCCGACCTTGAAGCTGGAGACCGGCACCACGGACGAACTCGCGACTTACGCGTCCGGCGCGGGCACCGACACGCTCACCTTCAACTACACGGTGCAGCCGGGCGACAAGAGCGCGGACCTGAACTACTGGAGCACCACGGCCCTCACGGGTTCGATCACGGACAACGACACGGTGCACGACGCCGCGAACCTGACGCTCGCCGCGCTCACGGCCGCGCACTCGCTCGGCACGAACAAGGCCATCGTGATCGACACGGCAGCGCCCGCGACGCTGCTCGCGCCGGACATGACGGCACTCACCGACACGGGCAGTTCGACCACCGACAACATCACGGGCGTCGCGACGCCGGTCTTCACCGGCAAGGCCGAAGCCGGCTCGACGGTAACGCTGTACGACGGCGCGACCGTCGTCGGCTCCTTCGCGGTTCCCGCGACGGGCGCCTGGTCCATCACGAGCAGTTCGCTGGCCGTGGGCACTCACAGCATCACCGCGACGGCCACCGATGCCGCCGGCAACGTGAGCGCCGCGTCGCCCGCCCTGGCCGTCACCATCGCCACCGTGGGTGGCACCGGCAACGACAACATGTCGGGCACCGGCGGCAACGACATCCTGGACGGCGGCAAGGGGGCCGACACGATGGCGGGCGGCCTGGGCGACGACACCTACATCGTGGACTCGACCCTCGACGTCGTGCAGGAGCCTGCCAGTGGCGGCACCGATACCGTGGAGGCTTTGGTGAGCTGCACCCTTGCCGCGGAGGTCGAGAACCTGGTGCTCCTGGGCACCGCCGCCCTGAACGCGACCGGCAACGCGCTGGACAACCTGCTCACGGGCAACAGCGCCGCCAACAGGATCACGGGCGGCGCGGGCGCGGACACGATGACGGGCGCGGGCGGCAGCGACACCTTCGCGTGGAGTTCGGCGAGCGAGTCGCAGCCCACGGGCTACGATGTGATCACGGATTTCACCCCGGCTCAGCGCGACCTGCTCGATCTGCGCAGCATCGACCCCAACGCCGGGTTGGCGGGCGACCAGAAGTTCACCTTCATCGGCACCGCCTCCTTCAGCGCGACGAACGCCACGGCGCAATTGCGCTTCGACCCCGCGACCCACATGCTCCTCGGCAGCACCGACGCGGACGCCGCCGCGGAATTCGCGGTGCAGCTCACGGGCGTGACGACCCTTTCGGCCTCCAGCCTGCTGCTCTGACCGCGCGCCTCGCCGACGCGCTCCGTTGCGCGGGCGATGCACGGCCGCGATGCAACTGCGCGTGTGTCTTGCAACTGCCCGAAACATTGGGCTAGACTGGTCCTCCCTGAGGGACACCTCGCCAGCGGCGGGGTGAATAAGGAGGGGTCGTGCCAGAACGCCATTCGGTGTCCGCCAGCAGGCGGGCCATCTCCGCGCCGCGCGCGTTGTCCCCCGCACGTGCGTCCCGTCACGGGCCTATCGAGTCATGCCAGCCACTCCGGTCGATCTCACTCCGCGCGGGTGAGCGGCGGCCCGCACGCATCGCTTCAACACGAACCTACCGAGGAGCACCCATGAGAGAGATCGTCTTCATCGAAAGCGACGTCGCCGACGTCGCTCTGCTCGAGCGCATCATGGGCGAGGGGCGCGAAGTCCACGTGCTCGATGCCGCGGCGAACGGCGTGGCGAAGGTCGCCTCGGTGCTCGCGGAGCGCTCCGGACTGGAGGGCATCCACCTCGTCACCCACGGCAACGAGGGCGCCGTGCGTCTCGGCGCGGTGACGCTCGATGACGGCGGCCTGGACGCCTACCGGGCGGAACTCGAGTCGATCGGGCGCAGTCTCGCACCCGGCGGCGACATCCTGCTGTACGGCTGCCACGTGGGCGCGGGCGACGGACGCGGCTTCGTGGAACGCTTCGCCGCGGTCACCGGCGCGGATGTGGCCGCCTCGGACGGCCCCACCGGTTCGTCGAAACTGGGTGGCGACTGGCGGCTCGCGGTGCGCAGCGGCGATGTCCGGACGCAGCCGGCGGTGAGCCCCGAGCTCCTCGAACGCTACGAGCATGTGCTCTCCACCGGGCCCACCATCACCAACGTCGATACGAGCACCGCCGACGGCAGCTACAAGGCGGGCGATTCGATCGTCGTGCTGATCACCTTCAGCGAAGCGGTCGACGTGGTCGGCACGCCGCAGCTCACCATGGACACCGGCGCCCTCGTCAACTACGTGAGCGGCTCGGGCTCGGACACGCTGACTTTCACCTACCTGGTCCAGGCGGGCAACACGAGCGCCGACCTCGACACGACGCTGCTCTCGCTGAACGGCGGCTCGATCAAGGACACGGCGACCGACACCAACGACGCCGACCTCACCCTGCCCTCGGGCTTCTCGCTCGCGGACAACGCGGCGATCGTGATCGACACCACCGCGCCCACGGTAAGCAACGTGGCGTCGAGTTCGGCCGACGGCAGCTACGGCGTGGGCAGCACGATCCACGTCGAAGTGACCTTCAGCGAGGCGGTCACCGTGACCGGCCTGCCGCAGATCACGCTCGAAACCGGCACGCTCGACCGCTACGCGAACTATGCCGCCGGCACCGGGACCAATACGCTCACGTTCGATTACGTGGTGCAGCCGGGCGATTCGGCCGCCGACCTCGACTATGCGAGCGCCGCGGCGCTCGCGCTGAACGGCGGCACGATCAAGGACGCGGCGGGCAATGCCGCGACGCTCACGCTCGCGACACCGGGGACTTCCGGCTCCCTCGGATGGAACCAGGACATCGTGGTGGACACGACGGCACCTTCGGTGAGCAACGTCGACTCGAGCTCGGGCGACGGCAGCTACATGGCGGGCGACACGGTCCTGATCCAGGTGACGTTCAGCGAGGCGGTCGCCGTGACGGGAACACCCGAACTCGCGCTGGACAGCGGCGGTACCGCCACCTATCTGAACGGCACCGGCACGAACACGATCACGTTCCAGTACATGGTGTCCGGCGGCGAGACAAGCAGCGACCTCGAGTACACGGACACCGCCGCGCTCACGCTCGCGGGCGGCTCCATCAAGGACGCGGCCGGCAACGACGCGGACCTCACGCTTGCCAGCCCCGGCGCCGCGGGCTCGCTCGGCGCCAACCAGGACATCGTGATCGACACGACCGTTCCCACCGTGACCAACGTGATCGCCGCGACGCCCGACGGCAGCTACAAGGCGGGCGACACGATCGAGATCCAGGTCGTCTTCAGCGAAGCGGTGAACGTGTCCGGCGGCACGCCGACCCTTGCGCTCAACAGCGACGCGAGCGCCACGGCCATGTACGTGAGCGGCTCGGGCAGCGACACGCTCACCTTCGAATACACGATCGGCTCGGGCGACGCGAGCGCCGACCTCGACTACACCGCGACGACGGACCTCGCGCTGAACGGCGGCACGATCCAGGACGCGGCCGGCAACGACGCCGACCTCACGCTCGCTTCCCCCGGCGCAGCAGGATCGCTCGGCGACAACAATGCGATCGTCGTCGACACCGACGCGCCCAACGCGCCCGACACGCTCGCGCTCGACAGCGGCAGCGACTCCGGCGCTTCGGGCGACGACATCACGAACGACTCGACCCCGACGATCACGGGCCACGCCGAGCCCGATTCCAAGGTCACGCTCTACGACGGCGTGACGGTGGTGGGCACCGTCACGGCGGACGGCACGACGGGCGACTGGGCGATCACGAGCACCACGCTCACCGACGGCGGCCACACATTGACCGCCACGGCCACCGACGCCGCAGGCAATACGAGCACCGACTCCACGGGCCTCACCGTCACGATCGATACGATCGCGCCGGCGGGCGGCTCGCCGGACCTGGACACGGCTTCCGATACGGGCTCCTCGAGCAGTGACAACATCACGAACCTCGACCAGCTGAGCTTCTCGGGCACGGCCGAAACCGGCGCGACGGTGCAGCTCTACGACGGTGCGACGCCCACCGGCAGCCCCTTCGTGGCCGCGGGCGGCGCGTGGACCATCATGACGGACCCGTCGCTCACCGCGGGCTCGCACTCCTTCCACACGACCGTGACGGACACCGCGGGCAACGTGACCACGACCGCCGGGCTCGCCGTGACGATCGACCTCACGAACCCGGCCGCGCCGACGACGCCGGACATGACGGCGGCCACCGACAGCGGCTCGTCCAACTCGGACAACACGACCAAAAACCTGACCCCGACCTTCACCGGAACGGCCGAAACCGGCTCGACGGTGACGCTCTACGACACGGACGGCACGACCGTCCTCGGCACCGCGCTCGCCGCCCGCGGCACGTGGACGATCACGTCGTCGAGCCTCAGCGAAATGTCCCACACGCTCACCGCGAAAGCCACGGACGTCGCGGGCAACACGGGCACGGCCTCTTCCGGGCTCACGGTCACGATCGATGCGACCGCGCCGCTGTCGCCCGATTCGCTCACGCTCGACAGCACGAGCGATTCCGGCACGCTGTCGGACAACATCACAAACGACACGACGCCCACCATCACGGGCTTTGCCGAGGCGGGCGCGACCGTGACGCTCTACGAGGGCTCGATCGCGATGGGCAGCGCCGTTGCCACGGGCGGCGCGTGGAGCATCACGACCAAGACCCTTTCCAACGGCACGCACACGCTCACCGCCAAGGCCGTCGATGCGGCGGGCAACGTGAGCTCGCTCTCCACCGGCCTCGCGGTCACGATCGACTCCTCGACGCCGGGAAGCCCGGGCGCGCCCGACCTCATCGCGGCGGACGATCACGGCAAGTCGAGCACCGACAACCTCACGAACGTGACGACGCCGACCTTCACGGGCACGGCCGAAGCGAATGCCACCGTCACGCTCTACGAGGGCGTCACCAGTGTCGGCACCGGATCGGCCGACGCGCTCGGCCACTGGTCCATCACGACCTCCTCGACGCTGTCCGAAGGCGCGCACACGCTCACCGCCAAGGCCACGGACGCGGCAGGCAACACGAGCGGCGCATCGACGGGCCTCACCGTCACGATCGATACGACCGCGCCCGCCGCGCCGAGCGCCCCCGACCTCGCGACCGCGAGCGACAACGGCGCATCGAGCAGCGACAACGTGACGAGCATCACGACGCCGACCTTCACGGGCACGGCCGCGCCGGGAGCGGCGGTCACACTCTACGACGGCGCGACGGCGGTGGGTACCGCCACCGCGAATGCGAGCACGGGCGCCTGGTCGATCAAGAGCACGACGCTCTCCTCGGGCGCGCACACGATGAGCGCGAGCACGACGGACAACGCCGGCAACACCGCCGCTTCCGCGACGACGCTCGGCGTGACGATCGTTCCGTCGGTGCTCGACGTGACCTCGTCGAACTCCAACGGCGCCTACGGCGCGGGCACGAACATCTTCGTCCAGGTGAAGTTCAGCGGCTCGGTCGACGTCACCGGCACGCCCACGCTCACGCTGGAGACCGGGACCACGGATCGAACGGCCTCCTACATCAGCGGCGACGGCACGGACACGCTCACCTTCAAGTACATCGTGCAGGCGGGCGACACGAGCGCGGACCTCAACTACACCACCACGGCGGCGTTGACTGGCACGATCCAGGCGGGCGGCGCCGACGCGGTGCTCACGCTGCCCGCGCTCACCGCCGCGCACTCGCTGGGCGTCAACAAGAACATCGTGATCGACACGAAAGCCCCGCTCGCGCCGAGCACGCCGGACATGACCGCCGCGACGGACACGGGTAGTTCCAGCACGGACAACATCACCGGCGTCACGACGCCCACGTTCACGGGCACGGCCGAAACCGGCGCGACCGTGAACCTCTACGACGGGGTGACCCTGATCGGGACAGGCGTCGCCACGGGCGGCCACTGGACGATCACGAGTTCGAGCCTGTCGCTGGGCGCGCATTCGATCACCGCGAGTTCGAGCGACGCCGCGAGCAACGCGAGCCCGTCTTCGAGTGCCTTGAGCGTGATCGTCGCGACGGTGGGCACCGCCAACAACGACAGCATCACGGGCGGCGCGGGCAACGACTTCATCGACGGCGCCGCGGGCTCCGACACCATGGCCGGCGCCGGAGGGAACGACACCTACATCGTCAACTCCGCGCTCGACCAGGTCCAGGAAGGCGCCTCCGCGGGCACCGACACGATCGACTCGCTCGTCACGTATACGCTGCCCGTGAACGTCGAGAACCTCGTGCTCGTGGGCACGGCCGCGATCAACGGCGTCGGCAACGGCGACCCGAACCAGCTCACGGGCAACACCGCGGCCAACCAGTTGACCGGGGGTCTGGGCGCCGACACGATGACCGGCGGCACCGGGGCGGACACCTTCATCTGGAGCGCCGTGAACCAGTCGCCGTGGGGCGGCAACGACACCATCACCGACTTCAAGGCGACGGAAGGCGACAAGCTGAACCTGCAGGCCATCGACCCGAATCCGCTCGTCGCGGGCGACCAGAAGTTCACCTTCATCGGGACGGCGGCGTTCAGTTCGAGCGATGCGACGGCGCAGTTGCGCTTCGACCCGGGCACGCACATGCTGCTCGGCAGCACCGATGCCGACACCGACGCCGAGTTCGCGGTGCTCCTCACAGGGGTGAACGCACTCACGACGGCCAACATCACCCTCTGACGCGGGGGCGCGGGCGAAGGATGCGCGGGCGTTGCGCCCGCGCTCACCGTGCGGCCTTCTTCTTGCCGCCGTGCGCCGCCCACCACTCCTTCGCGGTCGCGACCATCACGTCGCGCGCTTCGGGGTCGCCGTGCATCAAGGCCTTGAAGTATGAACGTGCCTGCTTCGCCGTGACGTGCGGCGGAACGGCGGGCACGTCCGGATCGCACACCACTTCGAGCAGCGTCGGCCGCTTCGCCGCGAACGCCTCGTCGATCGCGGACACGATGCCGCCGGGCTCGTCGATCCGGATGCCGCCCAGGCCCAGCGACACCGCGTAGTCCGCGTAGGGAAAGCGCGGCAGCAGCTGCGATGCGTCGAAGCGGCGCTCGCCGCCCAGCGCGCGCTGCTCGAAAGTCACCATGTTCAGGTCGCCGTTGTTGAGGACGACGACGACAAGCCGCGGGTCGCTCCAGTCGCGCCAGCGCTCGGCAACCGTGATGAGGCCGTTGATCCCGTTCATCTGCATCGCGCCGTCGCCGGCGAGCGCGACGACCGCGCGCTCGGGATGCGCGAGCTTCGCGGCGAGCGCATAGGGCACGGCGCAACCCATCGAGGCGAGCCCGCCGGAGACCGACCCCATCATGCCTTCGCGAAACTTCAGGTCGCGCGCATACCACGCGGCCGACGTGCCGGAGTCGCACGCCACGATGCAGCGCTCGGGCAGCCGCGGCGACAGCTCGCGGAAGAACCGCTGCGGATTGATGGGGTTCGCCTCGTTCATCGCGCGCGCTTGCAGCACCTGCCACCACTCGGCGATCTTGCCCTGCAGGTCTTCCTGCCACGCGCGGTCGGTCTTTCGCGCGAGGAGCGGCTTCAGCGCTTCGAGCGTGGCGCGGCTGTCGCCCACCAGATTGATGTCGGTCGGGTAGCGCAGGCCGAGCAGCCGGCCGTCGACGTCGATCTGCACCGCACGCGCCTTGCCCTCGGGCGGCAGGTATTCGGAATACGGGAACGACGTGCCCACCATCAGCAGCGCGTCGCACTCGTTCATCATGTACCAGCTCGGATACGTTCCGAGCAGGCCGATGCTGCCGGTCACGTACGGCACGTCGTCCGGCACCGCGGCCTTGCCGAGCAACGCCTTCGCGATGCCCGCGCCGAGGAGCTCGGCGGTGTCTCGCAACTCGCGCGATGCATGCAGCGCGCCGGCGCCCGCGAGAATCGCGACGCGGCTTGCGCCGTTCAGGAGATCGGCCGCCGCCTGCAGGTCGCCTTGCGGCGGCACCATCGCGAAAGCCGAGCGGCCGATGCCCGAATGCACCGTGTCGTGCGCGCGCGGCGGCGTCTCGACGGCGGGCAGCTCCTGCAGATCGTGCGGAAAGATGAGACACGTGACGGTGCGCTGCATGCGCGCGATGCGCACGGCGCGGTCGACCAGGTGCCGCACCTGCGCCGGGTCCATCGCGGTGTGCACATACTCGTGCGCGACGTCCTTGAAGAGATTGTGCAGGTCGACTTCCTGCTGGTAGTCGCCGCCGATCGCGCTGCGCGCGCTCTGGCCGACGATCGCGACCACCGGCTGATGATCGGCCTTCGCGTCGTACAGGCCGTTCAGCAGATGGATCGCGCCCGGCCCCGACGTCGCGACGCACACGCCCACCTCGCCCGTGAACTTCGCGTGCGCGCACGCCATGAAAGCCGCGAGCTCCTCGTGCCGCGCCTGCACGAACTCGATTCGCTCCTGCATGCGGTCGAACGCGCCGAGGAAAGCGTTGATCCCGTCGCCGGGATACCCGAACACGCGATGCACGCCCCACGCGTGAAGACGCGCGAGCACCTGGTCGGCGACGGTGGTCGTGGCCATCGTGACGCTCCTTTGTCGAGTGGGCTATCGAAAAGCACCACTGTGCCGCGCGCGTTGCCCGGCGATTTGTAGGAGGAGCGCGGGTTCGGCCTTGCGCCGCAGCGCGCGGGGCTCAGCCGCCGGGGTCCGGCTCTGCCGCGCGCACCCGCACGTCGCGCAGGTGCCGGGCCAGCGCGTCGATGCCGCGCTGCAGGCCCTCGGCCTCGCCCGACAGCGCGCCGGTTTCGATCTCGCGGCTCTGCCATGCGGCCCAGTGGAAACCGTAGAGCGCGAGCCCGCCGGCCGCGCGGTGCGCGAGGCTGCGCAAGCGTTCTCGGTCGCCCCCGGCAAGGGCTTGGACCATCGCGTCCGCGAGTTCGCGCCGCGAGGCGAGGAAGGCCGGCACCTGCGGGCCGAGATCGGGGTCGACATCCACGGGGTCCGATGCCGAATGGGCAGGCGCTCTCGTGCGGATGGGCGCGGGTGATGTCGATGTGTCGGCGGTGTCAGCGCGCGCGCCCGGTGGCGCCTGCGCCGCGCTGCCCGCCTGCAGTTCGAGCAACGTCGCGAGCAGTGCTTCGCGAGTGACGGGCTTCGTGAGGTAACGATCGGCGCCGGCCTGCATCGCGCGGGCGATCGAGCCCGGGTCGTCGTTCGACGAGATCATCACGATGCGGCATCGCTTCGCAGGCCCATCGCGCTCGCGCCGCCGGATTTCCGCGATCGCCTCCAGCCCGTTCATGAGCGGCATCTCCATGTCGATCACGATGAAGCCCGGACGCCTGCGCTCGAACGCCTCGAGCGCCGCCTGCCCGTTCACGGCCGTGTCGATGGAAAGCGGCGGGCTCGGCAGGTAGCGCCTGAGGATGAGGCGCGTGTACTCGTCGTCGTCCACCAGCAGGACGTGATCGGCCGCGAACGCCGCGGCGGGCTGCGCCGCGGCTTCGCGCTCGGCAGGCGTCGCATCGCGAGGCAGCGCATCGGCCGCGACGGACTTGAGCGTGAGCGTGAGCGTCGTTCCTTCGTCGCCGGTGCTCATTTCGAGCTCGCCCTCCTGCGCGCGCGCCATGAGCCGCGCCGAATAGGTGCCGAGCCCGGTGCCCCCGCTCTTGCCGGCGGTGACGTACTTCTGGAAGAAGCGTGCGGCCACCGACGGCGGCACGCGGCCGGGGTTGTGCACGAGCAGCCGAAGCGGCTGGCCGGCCTCGAGCGTGAGCGTCACGATGCCGCCGCTCGGTGTCGCTTCGACGGCGTTCTTCACGAGGTTCGCGGCAAGCGAATAGCAAAGCGGCTCCTCCGCCCGCGCGTACACGGGAGAACGCGTGTCGGCGAGAAGGCGCAGCTGCACGCCGTTGGATTCCGCGTGGCTGCGCATGTCCTGCAGCACACGCCGGAGCACTTCCTGCATGTTCACCGCCTGCGGCCGGAAGTCGTAGCTTGCCGTCTCCATCTTGAAAAGACCGAGCGACAGGTTCACGAGTTCGAGCATCCGGTAGCCGGCGCGCTCGGTGATGCCGAGCAGTTCGCGCTGTTCGGCGCCGAGCGCGGCGTCGCCCTGCAATAGCCGCGTGGCGCCGATGATGCTGTTGAGCGGCGTCTTCAGGTCGTGGCGCGACATGCGCTCCACGTCCTCGCGCAGCCGCGCGTTCTCCTCCAGCGCCGTGTTCTGCGCAAGGAGCTGCCGCGCCTGCAGCGCGACTTCGTCGCGCGAGGCCGCGAGCCGCTCCTGCAGGCGGCGCGCCTCGGTGATGTCGATGAACGAGCAGATGTAGCGCAGCGTGCGGCAGTCGCTGCCGGTGAGACTGATCGCTTCCGCCCTCACCCACACCACCTGGCCGTCCGCGCGCACGAGCCGGTATTCGAAAGGCACGTGGCGCATCTCGCCGCTTGCGACGCTGCATTCGCGCACCTGCTGCAGGAACCGCCCGCGCACGAGCTCGCGGTCGTCGGGGTGGATGAATTCGTAGAAGAGCGGCCATTTCGCCGTATCGGCGTCGGGCGGGTGCCCCAGGATCTCCTTCAGCCGTTCGGAATACGACGTGACGTTGGTGGTGGTGTCCCAGTCGTAGATGCCCGCCTTGGTGGTGCGTACGAGCAGGTCGCCCTTCACGCGCTGCTCCAGCACGCGCAGTTCCTCGGCGTTGAGCGCGCGCGCGAGGCGCCGCGCGAGCACGAGCGCGGGCGCGGCAACGAACGCGAGCAGCCCGAACGGCGTGATGCTGCGCATCGAGGTGCCGAGGTTGTATTCGAGCGCATCGACGCCGACCAGCGCCAGCATGAAGCCCATGGCGCCCAGCAGCACGCGCGCGCCGCTTCGGCCGCGCCGCACGGCCTGCACGACCACCCAGGTGACGAGCACCACGATCGCGAGCGTGAGCACCTGCCCCGAGGTCGCGAGGTGGCTGTAGGTGCGTGCCGGCGTCACGAGCACCGCGAGCAGGCCGGCCACGCACGCGGACATCAGCACCTTCATCGGCAGCGGCGGCATCTCGCGCGAGAAGAGCTGCCTGAGCAGCAGCAGGAAGCTTCCCATCGACGCGAACCACGACACGTATTCGATGCGCAGGTACGTCTCCCAGCCGGTTTCCGCGCCGCCCATGAGCAGCAGCGCGCGCTCGCCCGTCATGTCCGCGTAGGTCGCCACCGCGAGGCAGAACACGCCGAAGAAAAGCGGCGTCACGTCCTTGCGCCGCGCGAACCAGAAGATGACCGGCAGAAGTCCCAGCACGAAATAGGCGCCCAGCACCGCCGTGTTGATGAAGAGCTTCTCGCGAATGCCCGCGAGCAGCACGTCGTACGGCCCCACGGCCGGCGCGCGCACGAGGCCGCCCGCGCGATGGCTGAAGTTGGCAACGTGCGCGACCACGTTCAGCGGGCAGGCGAAGGGCCGCGTGAGCATGGCACGCGGGCCGATCGCGGCCGTCGTGGACGCCGCCGACGTACCGGGCTCGCCCTGGCTCGCCGCGAGAGCGCCATTCACGTAAAGCCGCATCGCGGAGCGTTGCGCGGGCACCGCCAGCGCGAGTTCGGCGCCGCGAGGGCAGTCGATGCGCAGCGTATAGCTGGCGTACCCCTCGCCCGAGGCGCCGGGCAGTTCGAGCCACGAAGCGGGCACATGGGCGAAGGCGCCGGGGCCGACTGCCGCATGCGGATCGACGAAGCGCTGCCACGCGAATCCCCACTCGCCCTCCAGGCCGATGGCCGATGCGGGCGCCGCGTCCAGATGCGCGACGCCCTGCTGCACCGCGAGCCGAGGCTCGGCCGCCACGCAAGAGGCCATCGATGCCATCCACGCGGCGAACACGACAAGCAGCAACGCGCCGAGCGGCCTTGCCGGCATGTCAGAGAAACTCCGAGCGCACGTCCACGCTCGACTCCCGGCCGATGCGCTCGAAGTGCGCGGCCAGCCACGCCTCGGCGTACTCGCGCCCCTTGTCGCGCAGGTGGCAAAGGAAGCCCCAGTCGGGGTTGAACTTGCTCGCGACACCGTGATGCAGCATCTCCTCGTCGCAGCGGATCGAGTGGATCAGCATCTTCTTGAACTCGCGGTCCGAGAGCTTGCCGCGCTCGATGAGGGACGTGACGAAGGCGATGGCGCGCATCTCGCGCATGAGCGAGGAGTTGAAGCTCACCTCGTTGATGCGGTTCATGATCTGCGCCGCCGTGCGCGGGCAGCCTTCGCGCACGACCGGATTCAGGTGCACGATCACCACGTCGCGCGCATCGCAGTCGTAGATGAGCGGGAAGATCGCGGGGTTGCCCATGTAGCCGCCGTCCCAGTAGTACTGGCCCTCGATCTCCACGGCCTGGAAGAGAAACGGCAGGCAGGCCGAGGCGAGCACCGCGTCGGCAGTGACGTCGGCGGCTTCGAAGATGCGCACCTTGCAGGTCTCGACGTTGGTGGCGCAGAGGAAGAGCTTGATCGCGCTGCCCGCGCGCAGCGCGGCGAAATCCACGTGCCTGTCGAGAATGGAGCGCAGCGGATTGAAGTTCGCGGGGTTGAGCTCGTAGGGCGAGAACATGCGGGTCCACATCTCGCCCAGCGCGAACGTGAACGAGTTGTCCAGGGCTTGCATGCCGAACTGCGAGAGCCATGAGAGACCGCGATACGGGCTGTACTGCATGCCCGTGTGGGAGACGTCGCGCCAGAATTCGGTGAGCGCATGGCGCGCGCCGTCGCGTCCGCCTTTCGTCCAGCCCCATGCGAGCACCGCCGCGTTCATGGCGCCGGCGCTCGTGGCGCTGATGCCTTCGAAGGCGATGCGGCCGTCCTCGATCATGCGATCGAGCACGCCCCAGGCGAACGCGCCGTGCGCGCCGCCGCCTTGCAGGGCGAGGTTCACGGTCTTCACCTCGTTGTGCACGTCGCGTTTCGCGCGGGCGCGAGCCGCGCGCGGCCGCCTCGCGGACATGTCCATACGCCCTTCCCCCGGGGTTGTGTCCGCGGCTAGTGTTGCAGGATCGGCGGGAAAGAGCCAGAGGGGGCCGCCAATGGGTGGCGCATGTGGGTGGCGCCGGCGGCTTTCAGTGCCGCAGCACGTTCCCGAGGAAGGCGCGCGTGCGCTCGTGCCCGGGCGAATCGAAGAATTCCGCGGGGGGCGCCACTTCGAGCACCTGGCCTTCGTCCATGAACACGACGCGGTCGGCCACCTGGCGCGCGAAGCCCATCTCGTGGGTCACGCACACCATCGACATGCCCTCCTCGGCGAGCGCCACCAGGGTGTCGAGCACCTCCTTCACCATCTCCGGGTCGAGCGCGGAAGTGGGTTCGTCGAAGAGCATGAGGCTCGGCCGCATGCACAGGGCGCGCGCGATCGCCACGCGCTGCTGCTGGCCGCCCGAGAGCTCGGCCGGATACTTGTGCGCATGTTCGGCCACTCGCACGCGCTCGAGCAGCCGCATCGCGGTGTCGTGCGCCTCGCGTGCGTTCATGCGCTTCGTCGAGACCGGCGCCAGCGTGCAATTCTGAAGCGCCGTCATGTGCGAAAAGAGGTTGAACTGCTGGAACACCATGCCGACCTGGCGGCGCACGGCCGCGAGGTCGCCCGACCGCGGCGTGAGCGGCACGCCGCACACCGTGAGGCGCCCGGCCTCGAAGCCCTCGATCCCGTTGATGCAGCGGATGAGCGACGACTTGCCCGAGCCGGAGGGGCCGCAGATCACGATGCGCTCGCCCTCCCCGGCCGCGAGGTCGACGTCCCGCAGCGCGTGGAACTCGCCGTACCACTTGTTGAGCCGCTCGATGCGCACGATCTCGCCCATGGGGGATCAGCGGCGCCGCCCCGCATCGAGCGACGCATGCAGCCGCGCGCTGTAGCGCGACATGGCGAAGCAGAAGACGAAATAGACGGCGGCGGTGAAGAGATAGATTTCCGTGCCGTTGCCCTGCCACTCGGCATCGGCCACCGCGCGCTTCGCGGCCGTCATGAGATCGAAGATGCCGACCACGACCACGATCGAAGTCGCCTTGAAGAAGGCGATGAAGACGTTCACGAGCGCAGGCAGCACGGCCGTGAGCGCCTGCGGCAGCACGATGCGCAGCGTCGTCACGCGCGCCGTGAGCCCGAGCGCGGCGGCCGCCTCGTACTGGCCGCGCGCAACGGCCTGCAGGCCGCCGCGCACCACTTCCGCGAGATAGGCCGCGGTGAAGAGCGCGAACGCGATGAAGACGCGAAGCAGCTTCGACAGATCCATGCCCTGCGGCAGGAAAAGCGGGATCATGACGCTTGCGAGAAAGAGGACGGCGAGCAGCGGCACGCTTCGCGCGAGCTCGACGTACGCCAACGCGAACGCCTTGCCCACGCTGGGCCGGCGCGAGTGCCGCAGGAGCGCGAGGACGATCGCGATCGGAAATCCGGCCGCGAGGCCGAGCGTCGCGAGGATCAGGGTCACGGGCAACCCGCCCCATTGATCGTCGGGCACGAAAGGCAGGCCCGCGACGCCGCCCCACATCAGCACGCCGAACGCGGCCAGCGCGAGCAGCCACGCCACCGCGAGCCGCGGATGCCACCACCGGGGCCGCGTCGAGAGCACGTACATGACACCCAGGATCACCATGCCGACGGCCGGGCGCCACTGCTGCGCGTACGGATAGATGCCGAACACGATCAGGCGGAACTTCTCCGCGACCACGGCCCAGCAGGCGCCGGTGCCCGTCGCGCGACAGGCAGCGGGGCCCTGGCCATGCGTGGAGAACACCGCGTCCACGATGCCCCATCGCGCAAGCTTCCATGCGAGCCCTGCAATGAGCACCGCCAGCAGGAGGGTCACCGCGCCGGAGCCGGGGGTCGGGAAGAATTCGCTCTTGCACCGCGTCCATGGACTTTGTTGCGCGCGGGGCCGGGGCGCGGGCCCGATCCGTTGAACGGCCACATACCTCATGCCAGGCTCCAGGCGCGCTGGCGCTGTTCGAAGGCATGCATCGCCGCGCTCACCGCGAGGCTCACGCCCGCGTAGAACAGCATCACGATCGCCATGATCTCCACCGCCTGGCCGGTGTCGGTGAGCATCGTTTCGCCCACCGCCATGAAGTCCTGGTACGCCACCGCCACCGCGAGCGTGCTGTTCTTGAAGATGCCGATGTATTCGCTCGCGAGCGGCGGAATGCCGATGCGCAGCGCCTGCGGAGCGATCACGCGCCCGAGCGTGGCGGCACGCGAAAGCCCGAGCGCCTCGGCCGCTTCGAGCTGGCCCGCCGGCACGGCGAGCGCGGCGGCGCGCACGATCTCCGCGATGAACGCCGCGGTGTAAAGCGAGATGCCGATGAGCAGCGCCGCGAATTCCGGCGACACCGACAGCACCGAGCGCACGTCGAGACCGTCCACCGTGGGCAGGAGGAAAAGGCCGCGATTGCTCGCGACGAGGAACGCGTTCGCGCCTTCCGAGGGCGGCGGCAGTTCGATGAGCAGTCCGTACCAGAACACGACGTGCAGCAGCACCGGAACATTGCGCATCAGCTCCACATAGGCGCTCGCGAGACGCCGCGCGAGCGGATTGCGGGCGAGCGCGCCGACGCCCACCAGCAAGCCCGTCACGGTGGCCGATACGATGCACGCCGCCGTGAGCTTGAGCGTGTTGAGCGCCCCGGCTTCGAAGGCGCGCGCGAAGGTGTCGACGCCGGGGCGGAAGTCGAGCGGCGAGTTGAAGATCGGCGTCGTCGCGGGCTGGCCGAGAAAGTCGAAGCCCGTGTGGACGCCGCGCGAATGGAGGTTGGCGCTCGTGACGCGGAACATCACCACCACGACGCCGGCGAGCACCGCGAAGGCGAGCGCCTGCCGCGCCATCGCGGCCCAATCCCGGCGCCACTCGCGCGGGTGGCGCCGCGGCCGCTTCGTCGTCGGCGCACCCGTCATCGCGCAGCCGCTCAGCGCATCGGCAGGCCGTACATCAGCCCGCCCTGCGCCGCCAGCTTGTTCTGCGCGCGCGGCATGCCGCTCGCGGCGAACGCACGGTCGAACACTTCGGCGTAGTTGCCCACCTGCGCGACGATGTTCGCCGCCCATTCCTTGTCGAGGCCCATCGAGGGGCCGAGCTCGCCTTCGGCGCCGAGGAGGCGCTTCACATCCGGATCGCTCGAAGAGGCGAAGCTCTTCAGGTTCTTCGAGTTGATGCCCAGCTCCTCGGCCACGATCATCGCGTTGAACGCGTAGCGCACGATGTCGAACCAGCGGTCGTCACCCTTGCGCACCGCGCCCGCGAGCGGCTCGCGCGCGTGCGTCTCGGGCAGCAGCAGATAGTCGCCGCCCTGCGCGCCGAGCGTCCCCTTGAAGCTCGCGAGCGCCGAAAGACTGTGGAAGATCGCGTCGCAGCGCTTCGCGAGGAAGGCCTTGCGCATCTGCTCGCCTTCGGAAAACGGCACGGGCTTGTAGCGCACCTTGATCTTGCCGAAGTATTCGGCGGCATTCGTCTCGCCCGGGCCGGTGATCATGCAGATGCTGGCGCCGCCCAGCTTCGCGGTGGTCGCGACCTTCAGCGACTTGGGCACCATCACGCCGTACGTGTCGAAGAAGTAGGTGCCCGTGAACTGCACGCCGGACTTCGACTCGCGCGTGAGCGTCCATGTGATCTGCGAGAACGACACGTCCACCTCGCCCGATTGCACCGCCACGAGCCGTTGCGCGGGCGTGAGGTTGACGAACTTCACCTTGTTCGCGTCCCCGAACACCGCCGCCGCCACGGCGCGGCACAGGTCGGCATCGATGCCGCGCATCACGCCCTGGCTGTCCGGCAGCGAGAAATTGGCCGAGCTGCCGATCACGCCGCAGTTGAGCGTTCCGCGCGATTTCACGGCCGCGAGCGTCGGCGAGGTCGTGGCCTGGGCGGCGGGCCCGGACGCGGCGGGTGCCTGCGCGTGCGAGCATGCGCCCGCGGCGGCGAGCGCCACGGCCGCGACCATGCGGTGTGAGAAGAAGACGGATAGCGGCATCGTGGGCTCCTCGGGATGGATTCTTGGGACGACGTTTCGGCTCAGGTGCGGGCGATCGCCTGCGCCAGTGCCGAGGCGCAGCGGTCGACATCCTCGGCCGTGTTGTAGAAGTGCGGTGAGACGCGCACGCCTTGGCCGCGCGCGGAGACACTGATTCCGCTTTCGGCCAGGCGCATTCGCGCGGCTTCGCCGTCCGGCGCGCGGAAGATGAAGATGCCCGCGCGCTGCGCGCGCGGCGTGACGAGGTCCAGGCCGTGGCCGTCGGCCGCGAGCAGGAGCCGGTCGCCGAGGTCACGCACCTGTGCGTGGATCGCTTCCCAGCCGAACGACTCCATGAGGTCGAGCGTCGCGTCCAGCCCATAGATCGCCGGCGAGTTGACGTGCGCGTACTGCAGCTGATGCGGCTCGTCCATGTTGGCGTAGCCGTGCCATGCGGGCGTCATCGCTTCGCGCGCCCGCGCGGAAGTGACGAGCATCGCGATGCCGAAGCCCGACAGCATCCATTTGAAGAAGGACGAAGCGTAGATGTCCACGTGCTCCAGCGTGAACGGCACGGCGCCGAGCGCCTGGATGCCATCGACCATCAGCAGCGCGCCGCGTTCGTGACAGTGGCGTCCGAGCGCGTCGAGGTCCACGGTCGTCCCCGTGCCCGAATGCGTCTGCGAGACCACGAGCAGCCGCGTGCGCGCATCGACCGCTTCCATGAGGGCCTGCTGGCGCAGCGCCTCGCGCGGGATCGGCACGCGCACGAGTTCCGCCCCCGCCTGCGCGGCCGGCCCCCAGATGCGCGCCACGGAGGGAAATTCGTCTTCCGCGAGCACGATGCGCTCGCCCCTGGCGAACCGCAGGCTGTGCGCGGCGAGGTTCAGGCCCTCGGTCGTGTTCGACACGAATGCGACGTCCTCCGGTTCCATCCCGAGCCATCGGGCGAGCCGTGCGCGCACCTTCGCGATCATGGCCCACCATTCGGGCCGCGCGTCGTAGCCGCGGTCCTTGACCTCGTCGAAGAAGCGCGCGACGGCGGCGCCGTGACCCTGCCAGGCGAGGCCCGCCGCCGCCGTGTCGAGATAGCAGCGCGCTTCGAGGTACGGAAACAGGTCGCGTACCTCGCGGCTGCGTCCGTGGATGGAAAGCGGTGGCATCGCGGCTCTTGAAATTTTGTTGAATACCTTCAACAACACGTTTAAACTGCACTGTACGCGGCACGCGACGAGGGTGTCAAGCCGCACGAAAGGTTCCCGGCATGGAGACGCACGGCGCAGACGCAGAGGCAGGCGGCCCTTCGGGCGCCCGGGCGGACGGCTCGGCGGACGCGTCCCCCGAGGCACGCCTGAAGGCGCTCGGCATCGAACTCCCCGTCGCGCCGAAACCCGCCGCGAACTACGTGACGGCCACCCAAAGCGGCCGCCTCGTCTTCCTCGCGGGCCAGGGCCCGCTCGCGGGCGGGCAGGTCGTGTATCGCGGCAAGGTCGGCGTCGACCTGACGGAAGAAGAAGGCTATGCCGCCGCGCGCCTCACGATCCTCAATTCGCTCGCGATCCTGCGCGAGCACGCGGGCTCGCTCGACCGCGTCACGCGCATCATGAAGCTGCTCGCGTGGGTGAACTGCGCCGAAGGCTTCCAGCGCCAGCACCTCGTGCTCAACGGCGCGTCCGACCTGCTGGTGCAGGTCTTCGGCGAGCGGGGCCGTCACGCGCGCAGCGCCGTGTCCGCGCACGACCTGCCGTTCGGCATCGCCGTGGAGATCGAGATGGTCGCGGAGGTCGACTTCGAACGATGACGCGCAAGCAGGCGCCCGCCCGGGGTGCGATCCCGCCGGAGGTCCAGCGCGAACGCGAGGCGATCCTCGCCGCGCTGGACTGCATCGTGCCGATGCTCGGCGCGATGGCGGGCGAGCACGTCGAGGTGGTGCTGCACGACCTCACGCATCCGGAAAACTCCGTGCTGAGGATCGCCAACGGCCACGTCACGGGTCGCAGCCCGGGCAGCCCCGTGCTGGCCGGTCCGGGCAACGACAAGGCGCTCGCGATCCTCGCCGAAGGCATGGTCGATGCGCTGCCCGCCGGGCACGTGTCGGTGTTTCCGTATCCGACGATCACCCGCGACGGCCGCAACCTCACCTCGGGCACCGTGATGTTCCGCGATTCGCTCGGACGCACCTTCGCCGCGCTGTGCCTGAACGCCGATCTGCAGGGCGTCGAGGCGGCGCACGCGCTGCTCTCGCGAATGCTGCCTTCGAAGGCGATCGCGACGACGCAGGCGAAGGTGGACGCGCCCGACATGGAGGCGCTCATGCACGACATCATCGAGCAGGCCGTGCGCCGCTACGGCAAGCCGGTCGCGCGGATGAACAAGGAGGAGAAGACGGCCGCGGTCGAGTCGATGTTCGAGCGCGGCCTCTTCATCGTGAAGGGCGGCGTGGAAAAGGCGGCAGCCGCTCTCGGCGTCACGCGCTTTACCGTCTACAACTACCTCGATGATGTGAAATCCCGGCGCGCGCACTGAGGGCGGCATGCCGCCATCGGCTCACTCCGCGCTTTCGCCCGTGTCGCCGAACAGATCCTTGAGTGTCTTGCCGCCGGCTGCCTTGCCCGAGCTGCGCGGCACGCCCTTCGGATATTCCTCCGCGATGCGGTCTTCCCAGTAGGTCGTCGGATTCGGCGCGGCGCAAAGCCGCCGGAACACTTCGTCCGGGACGTGCTTGTAGGCAAGCACGTTGCCGTTGTCCCAATGCAGGTCGAGCTGCTTCGTCGACGGGTCGTAGTCGGCCTCGCGGATGCGGCCGCTCGTGAAGGTCTTGCTGGGCATGTGGTGCACCCCCGGTTGCGCCAGTTTACGGCGGCCGGCAGCCACGCTGCTCGAGACTCGCGTGCCGGTGCCGGCACAGCCTTGCCTGCATCCCGCCGGAGCAAGGCACCCAAGCTCAGCTCGGGGCGCCCCGGGATGCGGGGCCGCGCCACCGGCGGATGCGCCCTACGACTGTCGGCCCGACGCCGACTGCCGCACGCGCCCGCCGCGCGCATCGGGTGGCGGCAATCGGCGGCTTCGCGCATGCGGCCCCCGCGCGATCATCGTTCGCATGAACCGAGGGACTCTTTCGAAACTCCAGCTCGCGCTGCGTGAACAATTCCCGCTGTGGGTACTGTCCGCGTCCGTGATGGTGCTGTGCAGCCTCGACCAGTGCACGCGCGGCCCGTCCATCACCGCGCTCGTGATCGCGAATCTCGACGCGCTGTTCTGAGGCGGCGGCGCTCGGCGCCCGGCGCGCCGGCATGGAAAGCGGGACAATGGCGGCCATGACGCAAGAGTTGTTTCGCGAGGACGCCTACCTGCAGGAATGCACGGCCGCCGTGGTCGCGGCCGGGGCCGATGGAATCATTCTCGACCGGACCGTGTTCTACCCCCTGGGCGGCGGCCAGGCGGGAGACACCGGCGTGCTGCGCGCGCCGGACGGCACGCAACTGCGCATCGCCGACACCCGCAAGGGCAAGGATGCCGAGGGTCGCCCGACCGCCCGGATCGTGCACGTGCCGGCCGTCGGTCAGGAGGAACTTCTGATGAGCCTGAAGGTCGGTGACACGGTGAACGCGCGCATCGACTGGGAGCGGCGCCACAAGCTGATGCGCTTCCATACGGCGACCCACCTGCTGTGCCACCTGGTGCCGCAGCTCGTGAACGGGTGCTCGATCACCGGGGAATACGCGCGGCTGGACTTCAACATGACCGAACCTCTCGACAAGGAAGCGCTCACCCAGGGCATCGCGAAGCTCGTGGCGGCGGCGCATCCGGTGGCGATCGGCTCGATCACCGACGAGGAACTCGATGCGAACCCGGCGCTCGTGAAGAGCATGTCGGTGCAGCCGCCGAGGGGGACGGGACGCATCCGGACCATCCGCGTGGGCGGTGAAGCACTGATCGACTACCAGCCCTGCGGCGGCACGCACGTGGCGAACACGTCGGAGATCGGCAACGTCATCGTCACCAAGATCGAGAAGAAAAGCGCCATGACGCGGCGCGTGGTGCTCGGGTTCGCATGACGATGAAGCGGCTGGTGCGCGCCGCGCTGCCTGCGCTGGCCCTCTTGTGCGGCGGCGCCTGGGCTGCCGAGGGCAAAGCGGTCCTCACGACCGAACACGTGCGAGCGGAACTGATGGCGCAGGCACCCGAAGGCGTGCAGCCCGGCAGCCCGGTCTGGCTGGGCCTGCAACTGAAGCACGCGAGCGGGTGGCACACCTACTGGAAGAACCCGGGCGATTCGGGGCTTGCGACCCAGCTGCAGTGGACGCTCCCCGAAGGCGTGACCGCGGGCGACATCGCGTGGCCCGTGCCGAAGAAGATTCCGATCGGCAATCTTGCCAACTACGGCTACGAAGACACCGTGCTGCTGCCGGTGCCCGTCACGATCGGGCCCGGCTTCAAGCCGTCGCTCCTGGGCGGCGACATGGAAGCCAAGCTGCATGCGCAGTGGCTCGTGTGCCAGAAGGAATGCATTCCCGAAGAAGGCGACTTCGTCCTCAAGATTGCGGCGAAGGGCTCGACCGCGCTGCACGCGAGGGAATTCGAAGAGGCGCTCGCCGCGCGGCCGAGGCCGGTGATCGCCGGCACGGGCGTGATCCCCGACAGCACCGCACGCATCGACGGCGATGCGCTGGCCGTCACTGTCCAGGGCCTGCCCGTGGAGGTGCGCGGCAAGACCCTCGAATTCTTCCCGGAAACCCCCGAAGTGATCGAACCGGGCGCGAGATGGACGCAGGCGTGGAACGGCGCCGCCTGGACCGCCCGCGTGCCGCTTTCCGCGCAGCGCAGCGGCAGGCCCGCAGCGATGCCGGTGGTGCTCGCGAGCGGGCCGGGACAGGGCTGGCGCGCCGAACTCGAGGTCGTGGGCGAATGGCCGAAGGTGGCGGCGGCCGCGGGCCTGTCGCCCGCGCTCGAGCAGGCGCTTCGCGGCAACGCATCGGCCCAGGCGCCTGCGCGCGCGCCCACTGCGTCGATAGGACTCGCAGCGGCGCTGCTTGGCGCGCTCTTCGGCGGACTCATCCTGAACCTGATGCCCTGCGTGTTCCCCGTGCTCGCGATCAAGGTGATCGGATTCACGAAGCATGCGAACGACCGGCGTGCGCACCGCCTGGCAGGCCTCGCGTATGCGGCGGGCGTGATCGTTTCATTCCTGGCCCTGGGCGGGCTCATGCTTGCCTTGCGCGCGGCGGGCGAACAGCTCGGCTGGGGTTTCCAGTTGCAGTCGCCCGGTGTGGTCGCCTCGCTCGCGGCGCTCTTCACCGTCATCGGATTGAACTTCGCCGGCCTGTTCGAATTCGGCTCGATCCTGCCGAGCCGCGTGGCGGCGTTGCAGGTGCGGCATCCGCTTGCGGATTCACTCCTCACCGGCGTGCTCGCGGTCGCCGTGGCGTCGCCTTGCACGGCACCCTTCATGGGCGCGTCGCTCGGATTCGCAATCGCGCTGCCGGCGGCCGAGGCACTCGTCGTCTTCGCGTGCATCGGCCTGGGCATGGCGCTGCCCTATCTCGCCGCAAGCTGGCTCCCGGCGGTCGCACGGGCGCTGCCGCGGCCCGGCCCCTGGATGGCCGTGTTCCGGCGTCTGATGGCGTTTCCGATGTTCGCCACGGTCGCCTGGCTCGTGTGGGTGATCGGGCACCAAAGCGGTATCGACGGCGCGGCGTCGCTGCTTCTGCTGCTCGTGGCGCTCGCGATGGTCGTGTGGGCGATCGGTCTCGCCGGCCGCGCGCGCGTGGCGATGACGACACTGTCGCTCGCGACGCTCGCATTGCTTGGCTGGGCCGCGGGCCCGTACGTCACCCAGGTGCAGGCCGCGCAAGCCACGGCCGCGGAAGGACCGTGGCAGCCGTGGGAGCCGGGCCGCGTCGAACAGGTGCTCGCGCAAGGCAAGCCGGTCTTCGTGGATTTCACCGCGGCCTGGTGCGTGACTTGCCAGTACAACAAGAAGACGACGCTCTCGAATGCCGATGTGCTCGCGGACCTCAAGGCGCGCGACGTCGTCATGCTGCGCGCGGACTGGACGCGGCGCGACCCGGCAATCACGGCCGCGCTCGCCGAGCTCGGGCGCAACGGCGTGCCGGTGTACGTGTTCTACAGAAACGGCAGCGCGCCCGTGGTGCTGTCGGAAGTGCTGGGTGTCGGAGAAGTCCGCTCGGCGATCGCGAAGCTCTGAAGAGATCCAATTCGAGGAGATCCTGGCCCTACAGGTGCCCGGTGACTGGCTCCCTCTCCCTCTGGGAGAGGAGCCAGTCACGGCGTGCCTACAACCGCAGCAGCGTGAGGCTCACGCCGAGCGCGACCAGCTGCGCGAGGTTGAGCGCGATCGCCGCGATGTGCACGCGGCGAAATCGCGCGATGGCGGCCACGTCGGATGCCGTCATCGTCGCGCGCAGCGTGTCCATTTCCGCGAGCACGATCCGCCGCGCGGCAAGCGTGAGTCCGAAAATCAGCGCCATCTCCACGGCGAAGCCCGCCTTGCCCGCGAGCGCGTAGCTCACCGCGCCCAGGGCGGCGAGCGCCGGCAGCGCGCGATAGTAGACGTTGAAGAAGCCGCGGATGAAGCGCGAGTCGAGCGGCGTGTCGTGTTCCAGCACGAGCAGCGGCACCGACCCCAGGAAGAAGTAGCCCATGCAGACGAGCGCGAGCACCGTCGCGATCAGGGCAAGCACCGTGAAGAAGAACATGCCGTCGCCTCCTGGGCGCGGATGCTGCCTTGGGCACCTTGCACGAACTTGACATAGACTGGGCGGCGATGAACACCATCGCCGATCTGCGGCGCATCCTCGCCGCCACGCGCACGATCGCCGTCGTCGGCCTGTCGCCGCAGTGGCACCGGCCGAGCTTCTTCGCGGCCAAGTACATGATGGAACACGGCTATCGCGTCGTCCCGGTGAACCCGACCGCGCGCGAGATCCTCGGGCAACGTTCGTACGCTTCGGTGACCGAAGCCGCCCGGGACCACGCGATCGACATGGTGGACTGCTTTCGCCGCAGCGAAGACATCCCGCCCATCGCCGACGAGGCGATCGCGATCGGCGCGAAGACGCTCTGGATGCAGATCGGCGTGGTCAACGAAACGGCGGCGGCCAAGGCGCGCGCCGCGGGCCTCGACGTGGTGATGGACCGCTGCGTGAAGATCGAACACGCGCGGCTCTTCGGCGGCTTGAACTGGGCGGGCGTGAACACGAAGGTGATCTCGTCGCGCCGCCCGCGGCACCTCTTCTACTGACATGGCCAGCCAGGACCGCGACCACGACTACGGGTTCGGCACCCGCGCCATCCACGCGGGCGCGATGCCCGACCCCGTGACCGGCGCGCGCGCGACGCCGATCCACCAGACCACGAGCTTCGTGTTCGATTCGGCCGAGCACGCGGCGTCGCTTTTCAACCTGCAGACCTTCGGCAACGTTTATTCGCGCATCGGCAACCCGACGGTCGCGGTGCTCGAAGAACGCGTCGCCTCGCTCGAAAACGGTCGCGCCGCCCTCGCCTGCGCCACCGGCATGGCGGCGCAGATGACTGCGCTGCTCGCGATCCTGAAGGCGGGCGACCACATCGTGGCGGCGTCCACGCTCTACGGCGGCACTGTGGGCCAGCTCGGCGTCGGCTTCCAGCGGCTCGGCATCGAAACCACCTTCGTCGATCCCGAAGACCCGGACAACTTCCGCCGCGCGATTCGGCCGACCACGCGGGCGCTCTACGGCGAGACGCTCGGCAACCCGCTCGTGAACGTGTTCGACATCGAAGCGACGGCGCGCATCGCGCACGACCACGGCCTGCCGCTGGTCGTCGACAACACGGTCGCCTCGCCCTATCTGTGCACGCCGTTCGCCTTCGGCGCCGACATCGTCGTGCACAGCGCGACCAAATACCTTGGCGGCCACGGCACGACCATGGCCGGCGTGATCGTGGAATCGGGCAAGTTCGACTGGAGCTCGCCCCTTGCGCGCGACAAGTTTCCCGAGATGCTCGAGCCGAGCCGCGCCTACCACGGCGTGAAGTTCTACGAGACCTTCGGCGACTTCGGCTACACCATGAAGGCGCGCATGGAGGTGAACCGGACCTTCGGCGCATCGCTCTCGCCGCTCAATGCGTGGCTGATCCTGCAGGGCATCGAGACGCTGCACCTGCGCATGCAGGCCCACTGCCGCAACGCGCAGCGGATCGCCGAGCACCTTCAGGATCATCCGCGCGTCTCGTGGGTGAACTATCCCGGACTCGAGTCGTCGGCACATCACGCGCTCGCGAAGAAGCAGTTCCGCGAGATCGACGGCCGGCCCGGGTGCTCGGGCATCCTCACCTTCGGCATCCGCGCTGCCGACCCCGCGCGCGCCGGCGAACGCTTCATCGATGCCTGCGAATTCCTGAGCCACCTCGCCAACATCGGCGATGCGAAGACGCTCGTGATCCACCCCGCATCGACCACGCACCGGCAGCTGAACGACGAGGAACTCGCGCGCGCCGGCGTGCGGCCCGACATGGTGCGGCTCTCGGTGGGCATCGAGGAGGTCGAGGACATCCTCTGGGACATCGACCAGGCGCTTGAAAAGGCCGTCTCATGACGGCTTCGGCAAAGCCAGCCAGATGAAGAGTCCCGGGATCGGCACGCGCTGGTCTTCGCGGATCGGACGCGATTCGATGTGCCTCGCTTCGAAGCCATGCGCCTGGGCGAGCCTCAGCAGATACGCCCGCGAATGCGCATAGCGCAGGCTCGGACGCAGCACGAAACCGGCCGCCGCTTCGCTCTCTTCGCCCGCTTCGACCGTGAAGCAGAAGAGTCCGCCCGCTTCGAGCACGCGAGCCACGCCGGCGAATACGGGTTCGAGGTCGCCGAGATAGGCGAACACGTCGGCGGCGATCACCGCCTCGTACCGATGCCGAGCCTGCTGCAGGGCCAGCACGACGTCGACTTGATCGAGTTCGCTGTACACGCGAAGCGCGCGCGCCTTTTCCAGCATCGCGCCCGAAACGTCGACGCCGTCGATGGCATCGCAAAGAGGCGCGAGCGCCGCGCCGCACAGGCCCGTGCCGCAGCCGAGGTCCAGCGCACGGCGAAAGTGCCTTCCCTCGGCGGCGATGCGTGCCGCGAGCACGCCCGGCGCGTCGTAGCGCAACTGCTTCACGAGGTGCGAGTCGAATTCCCCCGCGTAGGAGTCGAAGAGCGACTGCACGTAGCCGCCCGGCGAGGACAGCGGCGCATCGTTGCCGCCGAGCGCCGCCAGGTAGTACGAGTTCAGCTCGCGGTCCGCTCCGTGGGCGAGCGCCTGCTCGAACGACAGCCGCGCTTCGGCCAGAAGCCCCATCTCGCGCAGCACGTTGCCGCGGTAGCTCCATGCGGCGCCTTGCGCGGGCCGCAGCGTCAACGAGCGGTCGAAATCGCGCAGCGCCTCCTCGTGCCGGCCGAGCGAGGCGAGCGCCGTCGCGCGCTGGCTCAACGCCTCGACGTTGTCCGGCTCCTGCGCGAGCGCCTGGTCCAGCACGACGAGGGCATCGGCCGCGCGTCCGAGCTTCAGGCGGACGGCCCCCAGGTTCGTGAGCGTCGACACCCGCCCGGGGACGAGCGCGAGGGCTTCGGCGAATCGCCACTCCGCCTCGGCGTAGCGGCCCGCCTGGTACTCGGTCACGCCGCGCAGGAAGAGCTCGCGGCCCCATTCGAAGGATTCGTCCATTCCCGCCCCGTGAGTCCCCGTTTCGCCGGTATTGCGTCGCGACGCATCATAGGTCCTGCGACAATCGCGCCATGACCGCCCCGCTGAAAAACGACGTGTTCCTGCGCGCCTGCCTGCGCGAGGCCACGCCCTACACGCCCGTGTGGCTGATGCGCCAGGCCGGCCGCTACCTGCCGGAGTACCGCGCGACGCGCGCGCGCGCGGGCAGCTTCATGGGGCTCGCGACCGACCCGGGGTTCGCCACCGAAGTCACGCTGCAGCCGATCGACCGCTACGGTCTCGATGCGGCCATTCTCTTTTCCGACATCCTCACGGTGCCCGATGCGATGGGCCTGGGCCTGGGCTTCGCCGAGGGCGAAGGGCCGCACTTCGCGCATCCGGTACGCGATGAGGCCGCCGTCGCGGCGTTGCGCGTGCCCGATCTCGAAAAGCTGCGCTATGTGTTCGACGCAGTCGCATCGATCCGCCGCGCGCTCGACGGACGCGTGCCCCTGATCGGCTTTTCAGGCAGCCCGTGGACTCTCGCGTGCTACATGGTCGAAGGCGCGGGCTCGGCCGACGACTGGCGCGGCGTGAAGAGTCTCCTGTACAGCCGGCCGGATCTCATGCATCGCATCCTTGACGTGAACGCGGAGGCGGTGTGCGGCTACCTGAATGCGCAGATCGATGCGGGCGCGCAAGCCGTGATGGTGTTCGACAGCTGGGGCGGCGCGCTTGCCGACGGCGCGTTCCAGGAATTCAGCCTCGCCTACACGGCGCGCGTGCTTGCGGGCCTGAAGCGCGAACACGAAGGCGCCACCATCCCCCGCATCGTTTTCACCAAGGGCGGCGGCCTCTGGCTCGACGAGATGGAACAGCTCGATTGCGACGTGCTCGGCGTCGACTGGACCGTGAACCTGGGACACGCGCGCGAGCAGGTCGGCCGATCGAAGGCGTTGCAGGGCAATCTCGACCCGGCGGTCCTCTTCGCCTCGCCCGCGGCGGTCGCCGCGCAGGCGAAACATGTGCTCGAATGTTTCGGCCCGCCGCATGCGGGTGCGCAGCCCGGGCCCACCCACATCTTCAATCTGGGCCACGGCATCAGCCAGCACACACCGCCTGAGAACGTTCAGGCACTCGTGGATGCGGTGCATTCACATTCCCGGCACATGCGATCCGAGGATGCGAGCCGAGCCCCTCGTCATCAGGTCCTTCCCTAGGTTCCCATGCAGTCCGCAACTTGACTTATGCACAAAATTTGTGTCACGGGACGCCTTGCCAATGGACGGCGCGCGCGCGCCGCTCCGAAATCAGTAGCAGTCGCAACTCCTTGATTTTCAAAGAATTTGATTTGTGCACGGAAAGCGCACCGGTGAGCCAAGCCCTTGATTTTCCGGGCTCCGCGCGGGGGCGGGCGCTTCCTATCAACAAAGTTATCCACACGAATGCGGCCGGCCGGGCAAAGCGCTTTCGAATCAACGACTTAAAGTCGATTTCGCAATCCGGCCTGAGCTTGGGCCGCTGAACCGATGGCCACGATGGCCCATCGCGCCGCGGTTGTCGTGCCGACGCCGGCTCACAGTTCACTCGCGGCCCCTCTCACGTATCGGAGTGAGCTTGCACTTGCGCCCGGTACATTGGTGCGGGTGCCGCTCGGGCGGCGCGAGGTGCTCGGCATCGTCTGGGACGGCGAGCCGCAAGCCGCCGGCGCGGAAGAAAAGGCGGTGAGCGGCGCGCTCGACGGCATCGCGCCACTCACCGAGAGCTGGCGACAGCTCGTTACCTTTTCGGCCGCGTACTATCAGCGCGGCATCGGCGAACTGGCGCTGGCTGTGTTGCCGCCGCAACTGCGTGAGCTCGGCCCGGCTCAACTCGCGCGCCGGCTGAAGCGCCGGTCCGAGCGCATCGCGCCATCGGCTTCAACGCGCCGCACCGGGCCCGAACTCACCGTTCAGCAAAGGGAAGTGCTCGAGTCGCTGCGCGGCGAACCCGGCACGTCGCTCCTCTTCGGCGCCACCGGCAGCGGCAAAACCGAGGTCTATCTGCGAGCCGTCGAGCGCGTGCTGGACGAGGACGCGCGGGCCCAGGCACTCGTGCTCGTGCCGGAAATCAATCTCACGCCGCAACTGCTCGCGAGATTCGTCGAACGCTTCGGAGAGGACTCGGTCGTGCCGATGCACAGCGGCATGACGCCGCCCCAGCGGCTTGCGGCGTGGCTGGCCGCGCATCTCGGTGACGCGCGCATCGTGCTCGGCACGCGCATGGCGGTGTTCGCGTCGATGCCGCGACTGAAGCTCGTCGTCGTCGACGAAGAGCACGACCCGAGCTACAAGCAGCAGGAAGGCGCGCGCTATTCCGCGCGGGACCTCGCCGTGTGGCGCGGCAGGTCGGAAGGCGCGCAGGTGATCCTCGGCTCGGCCACGCCTTCGCTCGAATCCTGGCTCGCGGCCGAACGTCGACGCTACCGGCGGCTCGACATGCCGGCACGGGTCGGCGAGGGCACCCTGCCCGCGGTGCGGCTGGTCGACATGAACCTGCAGCCGAAGGGAACCGTGTTTTCCGCGCAGCTGCTGCAGGCCCTGCGCGAGCGCATCGCGCGCGGCGAGCAGTCCCTCGTCTTTCTCAATCGCCGCGGCTACGCGCCGGTGCTCGCCTGCACCGCCTGCGACTGGAAAAGCGAGTGTCCGCACTGCAGCGCGTACCGTGTCTTCCACAAGATCGACCGCAGCCTGCGCTGCCACCACTGCGGCTTCACGGAGCGAGTGCCGCGCGCCTGCCCGGCCTGCGGCAACGTCGACATCGCGCCCTTCGGCCGCGGGACCGAGCGTCTCGAGGAACAACTCGCCGCGCTGCTGGCCGATGCGCTTCGCCCGAATGGCGAGCCCGCGCGCATCGCGCGCATGGACGCCGACACGACCCGCGGCCAGGGCGCGCTCGAGCGGCAGCTCGCCGAAGTTCACGCGGGCGAAGTCGACGTGCTCGTGGGCACGCAGATGGTGACCAAGGGGCACGACTTCCGGCGCATCACGCTCGTGGCCGCGGTGAACGCGGATGCCGCGCTCTTTTCCTCCGATTTCCGTGCGCCCGAGCGGCTCTTCTCGCTGCTCATGCAAGCCGCGGGCCGCGCCGGGCGCGACGCCGGGCAGGCGATCGCGAGCGAGATGTGGGTGCAGACGTGGCATCCGCGCCATGCGCTGTTCGCGGCGCTCGCGCGCCACGACTATCCCGGCTTCGCAGCGCGGCAGCTGAAGGAACGCGAGCAAGCCGGAATGCCGCCCTTCGCCTTCCAGGCGCTGCTGCGCGCCGAAGCGCGCACTCAGGAGACGGCGCAGGGTTTTCTGAACGGGGCGGCCGAGGCGGCGCACGCGTTGCCCGGCGCGCACGGCGTGAGCATCTATTCGGCAGTCCCGATGGCGGTGCAGCGCGTCGCGAACGTGGAGCGCGCGCAGCTGCTGGTGGAGTGCGCCTCGCGCGCCGCGCTGCAACGCTTCCTCGCGCAGTGGCAGCCTGCGCTGCACACGCTGCGCCCGAAGGGCCTCATCCGCTGGGCGATCGACGTCGATCCGCTCGTCGTCTGACCTCACCCGCCCTTCATCTTCAGCGCCTCTTCGTAGAGCGCGTTGCGCGGCTCGCCGCTGATCTCGGCGGCGAGCTTCACCGCCGTCCTGAGCGGCATTTCGTCCAGCAGGATTCTGAGCACCCGTTGCCCTTCGCCGGCTTCGGCGCTTCGCTCCACCGGATGCAGCAAGAGCGCGAATTCGCCGCGCGTGCGCTGCGGCGAGGCTTCGAGCCACGCGGCGAACGCGTCGCAGCGCAGCGTGGCGATTTCCTCGAATTGCTTGGTGAGTTCGCGCCCGACCGTGAGGCCGCGCTCGCCCAGCGCCGCGAGCGAGCGCGCGAGCGCCTCGATGCGGTGAGGCGCTTCCAGGAGCACGACGGCCCGCGGCTCGGCGCGCAGAGCTTCGACCGCGGCGTCGCGCTCGCCCGCCTTCGCGGGCAGGAAGCCGGCGAAGACGAACGCCCCTTCGTGGCCCACCGCGCCGGCGGCGCTCAGCAGCGTTGTCACGCTGCTCGCACCGGGGATGGGGACGACGCGCAGCCCCGCCTGCCGGACCGACGCGGCAAGCCGCGCTCCGGGATCGCTCACCGCGGGCGTGCCCGCGTCACTCACGTAGGCGATGCGCTCGCCCGCCCGCAGGCGCCCGATCACGGCCTCGGCCGCTTCCCGCTCGTTGTGTTCGTGCAATGCGATGAGCGGCCCCGTCTTCTCGATGCCCAGGTGTCGCAGCAGGGCCTGCGTGTGCCGCGTGTCCTCGCATGCGATCGCGTCGGCCAGCCGCAGCACGTGAAGCGCGCGCAGGGTCACGTCGGCCAGATTGCCGATCGGGGTCGCGACGACGAAAAGCGCGCCGTCCGGATAATGCTGCTGCCCCGCCGCGGCTTTGGCGGCATCGAGGGCCGATGCGAAAGATGCGCCCAATCCAGTTCCCCCGCGGCCGAAGCAGCGTGCCGGCCGCCACCACCAAGGCCGCCGGCGACGCGGCCGAGGAGCGCGCGCTCGCGCACCTGCGCGAACGCGGCCTCGTGCTGGTCGCGCGCAATTATCGGACGCCCGGACGCGGCGGCGGCGAGATCGACCTCGTCATGCGCGAGGCCGACGGCACGCTCGTCTTCGTGGAAGTGCGCGGACGCGCGAGCGCGAGGTACGGCGGCGCCGCCGCGAGCATCGGCCACGCGAAGCGGCGGCGCATCGTGTTCGCGGCTCGCCACTTCCTCACGCGCCTCGCCGCGCCCCCGCCATGCCGCTTCGACGTGGTGAGCCTAGAGGCAGGCGGCATCGAGTGGCTGAAGGCCGCCTTCGACGCGGGCTGAACGCAAAAAGGGGCCCGGCCGTTGCGCAGGGCCCCTGGCAAGCCGACGCGAGGCGCGATCAGTTGCGGTCGTGGCGCGGCTTCATCGGCGCGGGCGCCGGCTGCGGCTGCGCCTCGGGCGCGGGCGGTGCGCCCATGGCCTGGCTTTCCTGCGGCTGGGCCGGCTCGGCCTGTGCCACTTGCGGCGCGGGCTGTTCGACGGCGGCGGTCTGCTGCTCGGTCTGAACCTGCGCGGTCGCGACACGGTCGATCAGGCCCGGCACGCCCGTCTCGCCCATCGACGTCAGGTGCGTGCTCTGCTGGCCCGCGCCGAGCGCGGGGTTGGTGATGAAGGGGTTGGGCGGAACGCCCTGCGCCACGGCCACGCCCAGCACGGCGACGGCGGAGGCCCCGGCCACGAGGCCGGCGATTTTCGTGAAACGAGACATGCGACTTCTCCTGTGAGTAATGAAACCTGCGGGCCGCTGGGCCAGCCATGCCAAGGGTAGTGAGCGGCAGCAACGCCGGAGTCAGCCTCCCGCGTCACCTGTTGTCGGGGCAGGTCGCCGCGCGCGTCGGTGAGGGCAAGGCGGGCGCGTCCGATGACGCCTACACGCCTCGGGCGGCGTGTGTGGGCTCGTTGCGGCGCGTAAGAAGGCGTTGCCTCTGCCGCCGCCATGCGGGGGCCGCGCCATGCGGCGTTCGCATCCATATTTGTCCAAATTCATCCGGTGGCGGTCGCGCAGCGGGCATCGCTCAGCTATCATGGAGGCGCCGAACGAGACCTCCGAACGAACAAGACCTTCGCATGACCAAGACCACCGCAGTTGCGCGGCCGCGCGCCGCCGCGCGCGCCATGGACGATGCCTCCACCGGCGACCCGGCGATCCAGGTGCTGCGCCGTTTCCGGCTGGTGTTCAACGCGGTGAAGACCCATTTCCGCCAGGTCGAGAAGAAGGCGGGGCTCGGCGGCGCGCAGGTGTGGGCGCTGGCCGTCGTGCGGGACAGGCCCGGCATCGGCGTGAGCGAACTCGCGCGGGCGATGGACATCCACCAGTCCACCGCGAGCAACCTGATCCGGGCCCTGGTCGAACAGGAACTGGTCGCGGCTTCCAAGACCGGCACCGACCGCCGCGCGGTGCAACTGCGCGTGCTGCCCGCGGGCGGACGCGTGCTCAAGCGCGCGCCCGCGCCCTTCACCGGTGTATTGCCCGAGGCCCTGCGCAGCCTCGACCGGCCGACGCTGAAGCGGCTCGACCGCGACCTCGCCCGCCTCATCGAGCTGCTCGGCGGCGACGAACGCGCGGCCCACCTTCCGCTTTCGGACGATATCGGCTGAGACCGCCGCGGATCGTTGCGACGCTTTACTTGCCGGGTGACCATCTCCTGAATCGGCGCAACGCCCAGCCGTTATCATCGCGAGCGACATGCTCGAGCAACGCATCCAGCAGAATTTCATCGACAGCGCGGATCTGAAGTACCAGGCCGCGCAGACCTTGAGCAAGCCGATCGCCGCCGCGGTGCAGGCCGTGCTCGCCTGCGTCACGAGCGGCGGCAAGGTGCTTGCCTGCGGCAACGGCGGCTCCGCCGCCGACGCGCAGCATTTTTCCGCCGAATTCGTGGGCCGCTTCGAGCGCGAGCGGCCCGAGCTCGGGGCGATCGCGCTCACGACCGACAGCTCGATCCTCACGGCGATCGCGAACGACTACGACTACGAGCGCGTGTTCGCGAAGCAGGTGCGCGCGCTCGGGCAGGCGGGCGACGTGCTGCTCGCGCTTTCGACGAGCGGCAACTCCGCCAACGTGATCGCCGCCGTGGAGGCCGCGCACGAACGCGAAATGACGGTCGTCGCGCTCACCGGACGCGGCGGCGGCAGCCTTGCCGGGCTCTTGCGCGAGACCGACGTCCATATCTGCGTGCCGCACGAACGCACGGCGCGCATCCAGGAAGTGCACATCCTCGCGCTGCACTGCATCTGCGACGGCGTGGATGCGCAGTTGCTGGGCGAACAGGAAACCCCCCCATGACATCGTCGCGATTGAAGTCCCTCGTCCTCGTGTCCTCGCTCGCATGCGCCGCGCTCGCGTCGCTCGCCGCCTGCGCGCCGCTCGTGATCGGCGGCGCCGCCACCGCGGCGCTCATGGTGACGGACCGCCGCACCACGGGCACCGTCGTGGAGGACGAACGCATCGAGCTGCGCGGCGGCAGCCTCATGCGCGAAGCCTTCGGCGACCGCGCGCACGTGAACGTCACGAGCTACAACCGTTCGGTGCTTCTCACCGGCGAAGTGCCCGATGCTGCGGCGAAGCAGCGCGCCGAGCAGCTCGTCGCGCGCATCCAGAACGTGAAGGGCGTCGTGAACGAAACCGCCGTCCTCGGCACGACCACGCTCGCGCAGCGCTCCAACGACGTGCTGATCACGGGCAAGGTGAAGGCGTCGCTCGTCGATGCGGCCGACCTCAACGCCAATGCATTTCGCGTGGTGACCGAACGCGGGATCGTCTACCTGATGGGGCTCGTGACCCAACGCGAAGCGGAGCGCGCGACACGCATCACGCGCAACGTGGGCGGCGTGCAGCGCGTCGTGCGCATCTTCGAATACATCGGCGAAGACGAGCTGCGCCGCTCCGAAGCGGCCGCGCCCGCGCGGCCGGCCAGCGGCAGCCGCTGAACCGCGGGGTGCCCGGCCTCGCGCGTCGGGGCACGCAGCGCCCAGAGCTGCGCGGCCGTCCTGCGAACGGCCGCGCCATGCACATCGGGTTTGCGCTGAATTCTCTTCAGCGCAGCCGCCGGATCAGGCTGGACGTGTCCCAGCGGCTGCCGCCCATGCCCACGATGTCGGCGTAGAACTGGTCCACGAGCGCCGCCACCGGCAGCCGTGCGCCGTTGCGGCGCGCTTCGTCGAGGCACAGACCGAGGTCCTTGCGCATCCACGCGACCGCGAAGCCGAAGTCGAACTTGTCGGCGATCATCGTCTTGCCTCGGTTGTCCATCTGCCAGCTCTGAGCCGCGCCCTTGCCGATCACTTCCAGCACCTGGTTCATGTCGAGCCCGGCCTTCTGGCCGAACGAGATCGCCTCCGACAAGCCCTGCACGAGACCCGCGATCGCGATCTGGTTGACCATCTTCGTGAGCTGGCCCGCGCCCGGGTCTCCCATGAGCGTGAAGGCGCGCGAGAAGGCCATCGCGATCGGTCGGGCCGCCTCGAACGGCGCGGCTTCGCCGCCGCACATGACGGTGAGCAGGCCGTTCTGCGCGCCGGCCTGACCGCCCGACACCGGCGCGTCCACGAACTGCAGGTTGCGGTCCTTCGCGGCGCGATAGAGCTCGCGCGCGACGTCGGCCGAAGCGGTGGTGTGATCGATCAGCACCGCCCCCGCCTTCATGCCGGCGAAGGCACCTTCTTCGCCCAGCACCACGGAGCGCAGATCGTCGTCGTTGCCCACGCAGCAGAAGACGAAATCGCAGCCGGCCACGGCTTCGCGCGGCGTGGCCGCCGATGCGCCGGTGTATTCGCCGCACCAGGCGAGCGCCTTGTCGGCGCTTCGGTTGTAGACCGTCACCTTGTGGCCGGCGAGCGCGAGGTGGCCGGCCATCGGAAAGCCCATCACGCCGAGGCCGAGGAAGGCCACGCGGCGCGGCGCGGTGGGCTCGTATTGCTTGGGGTTGGTGGAAGCCATGAATTTCAGACGATCGCGAGGTGCTCCGTGCCTGCCGACAGGTCCTGCGTCTTCGCGCGCTGCGAATTGAGCTTGATCTGCAGGCGCAAGTCGTTGAGCGAATCGGCGTTGCGCAGCGCATCCTCGTAGGTGATGACGTTGTTCTCGTACTGGTCGAAAAGGGCCTGGTCGAATGTCTGCATGCCGAGGTTGCGGCTTTTCTTCATGATCTCCTTGATCTCGGAGACCTCGCCCTTGAAGATCAGGTCGGAGATGAGCGGCGAGTTCAGCATGATTTCCACCGCCGCCGCGCGGCCCTTGCCGTCTTGCTTCGGGATGAGCCGCTGCGAGATCATCGCCCTCAGGTTGAGCGACAGGTCCATCAGAAGCTGAGCGCGGCGCTCCTCGGGGAAGAAGTTGATCACGCGATCCAGCGCCTGGTTCGCGCTGTTGGCGTGCAGCGTGGCCATGCACAGGTGGCCCGTTTCGGCGAAGGCGATGGCGTGTTCCATCGTCTCGCGGTCGCGGATTTCGCCCATCAGGATGACGTCGGGCGCCTGCCGCAGCGTGTTCTTGAGGGCCGCTTCCCAGCTGTCGGTGTCGAGCCCCACTTCGCGCTGCGTCACCACGCAGTTCTTGTGCGGATGCACGAATTCCACCGGGTCCTCGATCGTGATGATGTGGCCGTAGCTGTTCTCGTTGCGCCAGTCGATCATCGCGGCGAGCGTGGTCGATTTGCCCGAGCCCGTGGCCCCCACCAGAATGCACAGGCCGCGCTTGGCCATCACGACTTCCTTCAGCACCTGCGGCACGCCCAGGCCGTCGATGGTCGGCAGCACCTGCGGGATCACCCGCAGCACCATGCCGACTTTCGCCTGCTGCACGAAGGCATTCACGCGAAAGCGCCCGATGCCCGGCGGCGAGATCGCGAAATTGCATTCCTTGGTGCGCTCGAACTCGGCGGCCTGCTTGTCGTTCATGATCGAGCGCGCGAGGGCCAAGGTGTGCCCGGCATTCAGCGGCTGGGGCGAGACCTTCGTCACCTTGCCGTCGACCTTGATCGCCGGTGGGAAGTCGCCCGTGATGAAGAGGTCGCTGCCGTTCCTGCTGACCATCAGCTTCAGCAGGTCGTTGATGAACTTAGTCGCCTGGTCTCGTTCCATGTTTCATCCTTCGGGCCGGATGCCCGCACCTCTTCCCCGTTGCCTTACTGTCTGATCCCCGTCTTGTCTTTGCTCGAGTTCGCGCCTGTCGTCCTATCTGCGCTGGTCCGACAGCCGCGCGCCCACCGCGCGCAGCCGCATCGACAGCTTGCGGGCGAGCAGCGTCACGAGCGCGCCCGCGAGCTGCGGCTCGCCATTCATCATCTCGTCCATGGCCTCGGCGTGCAAGATCGCGATTTCGCAATCCGTGAGCGTCGTGCACACCGAAAATCGCGTGCCGCCGTCGAGCAGCGACATCTCGCCCAGCACGTCGCCCGGGCGCACCTCGGCGAGGCGCACCTGCTCGCCCCAGGGCTGGCGACGGTCCACGACGATCTGGCCGTCCAGCAGCACGATCATGAAGTTGGCGTATTCGTCCTGCCGGATCACGTCGCGGTCCGCGGGCACCGATGCGAACTCGAAGTATTTCTCGAGCCGGCCGAGCACCTTCTGCAGATGCTGGAAATATTTGTCGCGCGACCAGAGCGCCTGCAGGCGCTCCATGCCGCGGCGCGGGGCGAGGCGCTTCGCGCCGACTTCGACGGCGCGCGCGTCCCAGGGCACCAGCAGCGACGGATCGGCCCCGTGTTCGCCGAACGCCGAGGCGAAGAGCTCCGAGTCGCCGGGGTCGCCTCCGTCGCCCTTTTCGCCAATGCCTCGTTTCATGATCATCGTTCGCCCCCGCCGTCGGCCCCCCGGCGCTCAGCCCGGGAAGTTCTCCGGGATCTTCGCCTTGCTGCGCGCCTCGGCCGGGCTGATGACGTTGCGCTTCACGAGATCGGTGAGGTTCTGATCCAGCGTCTGCATGCCGAAGTTGTTGCCGGTCTGGATCGCCGAATACATCTGCGCGACCTTCGCCTCGCGGATCAGGTTGCGGATGGCCGAGGTGCCGATCATGATTTCGTGCGCGGCGACCCGGCCGTTGCCGTCCTTCGTCTTGCAAAGCGTCTGCGAGATCACGGCCTGCAGCGACTCCGACAGCATCGCGCGGATCATTTCCTTTTCTTCGGCGGGAAACACGTCGATGATCCGGTCGATCGTCTTGGCCGCGCTCGACGTGTGCAGCGTGCCGAACACGAGGTGGCCCGTCTCGGCGGCGGTCATCGCGAGGCGAATCGTCTCCAGGTCGCGCATTTCACCCACGAGGATCGCGTCGGGGTCTTCGCGCAACGCCGACTTCAGCGCCGCCGCGAACGAAAGCGTCATCGGCCCGACCTCACGCTGGTTGATGAGGCACTTCTTGGACTCGTGCACGAATTCAATCGGGTCTTCGACGGTGAGGATGTGCCCGTATTCCGTCTCGTTCAGGAAGTTGATCATCGCCGCGAGCGTGGTCGACTTGCCCGAGCCCGTCGGGCCGGTCACCAGCACCATTCCGCGCGGCTTGAGCGCGAGGTCGGCGAAGATCTTGGGCGCGTTCAACTGCTCGAGCGTGAGGATCTTGGACGGAATCGTGCGGAACACCGCGGCCGAGCCCCGGTTCTGGTTGAACGCATTGACGCGAAAACGCGCGAGCCCCTCGATCTCGAAGGAGAAGTCGCATTCCAGGAATTCCTCGTACTGCTTTCTCTGGGTGTCGTTCATGATGTCGTACACCATGGCGTGCACCTGCTTGTGGTCGAGCGGGTCGACGTTGATGCGGCGCACGTCCCCGTGCACGCGGATCATCGGCGGCAGCCCGGCCGAGAGGTGGAGGTCCGATGCCTTGTTCTTGACGCTGAATGCGAGCAGCTGGGTAATATCCACGACTTATCCCTTTGGTTCACGGCGCCGCGACAAAAAAGCCGCGCCGCAGGCGAGGAAGCGGCGGCCAGGCGCCTCGCGCACCATGCGGGCCATTATGACGACGATCGGTAACAACCTCCAGAGCGTTCGCGAGAGGATCATTCGGGCCTGCGAAGCGGCAGGGCGGCCCGTGGAAGATGTCACGCTCCTTGCCGTCTCGAAGACCTTCGGCGCCGATGCGGTGCGGCAAGCGTGCGACAGCGGGCAGCGCGCCTTCGGCGAGAACTACATCCAGGAGGCGGTGGAGAAGATCGAGCTCCTGGCCGACCTGCCGCTCGAATGGCATTGCATCGGGCCGATCCAGAGCAACAAGACGCGCCTCGTTGCGCAGCATTTCGACTGGGCCCAGACGGTGGACCGGCTGAAGATCGCCGAGCGGCTCGCGCTGCAGCGGCCCGAAGGCCGGCCGCCGCTATGCGTGTGCGTCCAGGTGAACATCGACGGCGGGGCGAGCAAGGCAGGCGTCGCGCCGGAGGATGCGCTCGCGCTCGCCCGCGAGATCGCGCAGCTGCCGCGCCTTCGGCTGCGCGGCCTCATGACCATTCCCGAGCCGGCAAGCGACTTCGCGGCACAGAAGGCCGTGCATCTGCGAGCGAAGGCGCTCTTCGACGAGCTACGCGAGGCCGGCTTGCCGCTCGACACGCTTTCGATGGGGATGACGGCGGACCTCGAGGCCGCGATCCACGCCGGCAGCACGATGGTGCGGGTCGGAACGGCGATCTTCGGAGCGCGGGGCGGCAAGGCCGGGGCATGATGTGCGCGTTCGCGCGACGGCGAACGGGGAATGAGGGACGGGGAACGCCCTGGATTCCCGCCTGCGCGGGAATGACGAAGCCGGGGCGCGCTTGTGCCTGGGTCGGAATTCCCGCGCGCCAGCTACCGCCTGGGCGCCTGCATCGGCTGGATGTTGCCGCAATCGGCCGAGAGCCACCTGCCCGAGCCTTCCATCGTCATGCTCTGCGACCGGCCCTGCACCTGCGTCGTGACGTTCATGCGGCTCGCGTAGGCGTCCGGGCCCATGGAGGTGAATTCGCCGTCGCCCGTGGAAGGCGGATTGCTGCAGGCGAAAGCGACCTTCGTGACGTTGCCGTTGCGGCTCGACTGCGTGACCGAGCAGCCCTCCCGCATCGGCACGTCGTTGCGCGCGACCTGCTCCTTGCTCATGCAGACCTTGACGGTGGTGCCGCCGCCGCGCCCCTGGCCCGGCATGCTCATGCCGCGCTGCGCCATCACGGCTTCCATCTGACGGCGCTGCTCGGGGGGCATGCTGGCGAGCTGCTGCGCGAGCTGCGACTGCGCGGCGTCGAGCTGCGCATTGCCGCCCATCTTGCTCGTGATCTCCCACAGCCCCGGCTTCAACTGCGCGGCAGCAGGCAGGCTGAGCGCGGCGAGCGCGGCCGCCGCAGCGTGGTACTTGATGCGCATGACTCCTCTCCTTCGCAAAATGACGCATTGTGCAGTCGCGCGCGATCGCTCCCGATGAGAGATTTCCCGCGCGGCGGCCTCAGTGCGACGGTGCGCCGAAGGGGTTCATGCCCGCCTGCGGCGCCGGCGCCGATTCCGCGCGCTGCTGCGCGAGCCGGAACGCCGCGACGGCTTCTTCCAGCGTGCGCGCACCGGCGACGCCGGCAGGCGGCGCGTTCGAGGCTTCGCGCTGCGCGCGCTGCGCCTGCGCGGCCTTGCGCGACTGTTCCACGCGATCGATGAATTCCTGCATGGCCGCGGAGGCCGCGGCGCGGCGTGCCGCGGCCTGCGCTTCCGGCTGCGCCAGCGCGCCGGCGACTGGCACCGCTGTCAGCTGCGAGGCGTCCGCCGGTGTCACGGGCTCGGCGGGCGCCCGGGCCGCATCGGCCGGGCGGGACAACGCGGTCGCGGGCCCGATGCGCGCCGCGGCAGGCGCTTCAGGCGCCGCCCGATAAACGAGCCATGCCACGACCGCGCCGAAGGTTGCGAGCACCGCGAGCACGACTGCCCGGTAGGGGCTTCCCGAGGGCGACCGCATCGCCCGGCTAATTCTTCGCCGGCAGGCCGATGAGCATCGCGGGGTCTTCGGGACGCCCGAACTTCACGCCGCCGCCCTTCGGCACGGCCTGGATCGCGCCCGAATTGGTCTGATTGGAAATCGAGTTGACCGGTGCGATGCCGACCGAGCCGTCGTTGAACACGGTGAGCTCGAACACCGTCCACAGATCCTTGGGCCCCGTGAAGCCGCTCGCGGGCGGCGTGTAGGTATAGCTCGCGCCGTTGCCGAATTCGAGCCGCACCGATGCCCCCGACGTGCCGATGTTGGCGGCTCCGGCATAGTGATGGACCGAGTAGCGGTAGACGCCCGGCTTCAGCAGGGTCTGCGTGCCGGTGGCGGGACAGGTGATGGTCTCCGGACCGAACGACGTCACGTCGTCGACGTCCAGCGCGCAGATGCCGCCCGCGGTCTTGTTGGCGTAGTAGACGTGCCAGCGGCCGCCCGCGCCGTCCGGCCCGGTGAGGTGCGAGTCGAGGTCCGACGGGTCCGCGCCCCACGTGAGGATGATGCGGAACTGGCCCGAGGCGAGCCCGCCGCTGTTGGAGCCGACCGGCGACATCGCGATCGAGACCGGCGTGCTCACGTTGCACGCGAGGGAAGCCGCGCGGCCCGATGAGACGTAACCCGACGCCACCACGGTGAAGGAGACGAAGCTCTGCGGCAGCGTCGTGAACGTCGCGATTCCATCCTGGTTCGTGGTGGCCGTCTGCGACGCGGCCAGCACGGTGGCGCCGGAGATCGCCTGGCCCGTCACCGCATTGCGTACCTGGACCTGAGCCGCCGCGCAGTTGTAGTCGCCGCCGAAGCGCGTGAGCCCGCTCGGCACGAGGTGCAGCGTGACCGGGTCGAAGCGCCAGGTCACGTTGAAGTCGAATTCCTGCGTGGTGAAGGTGCCCGGCTGGAACGGATTTTCCACGGGCACGAGCAGGTGCATGTTCTCGATGAGTACCTCGTCGTGCGAGATGCCCGTGCCATGCGAGTTCGAAAAATCGATGTTGAGCTGTGCCCGTGCGCCGCCCGCGACGAGCGAGAGTGCGAGCGCGAGCACCCGGATGAATACGGAATGCCACTTCATGATGTTCTCCTTCCAGTGAAACCAGCCTCAACCGGCAAGTATGAGCATCTCGCGCGGCCGAGCCAACCCCAATTTCGAGGGGATTGATGCGCCGCAAGGTTCGGCTCGGACCCGTCCGACAGCGGCCGGGCACGTGAGCCGACTCGCGCGCGCCCAGCGCGACCGCACACTGGCGCGGCAAACGAAGGAAGCGAAGGAAGCATCACCATGGCCTACAGCAGCATCGTCGGCGCGGACCGCGCGCCGGAGCAGCCTTCAGGACGCGACGCCGAACGGCTCGGGCCGAGCGACAACTCCGACAGCGGCAGCGACACCATCGGAACCCGCGAGCGCCGGGCCGACAGCGACGCCGAGGGCACGGGCGAGCGCGGCGCCGTCGCGGGCGCCGACGCGATCGAAGGCGGCGACATCCTGCCCGACCGCGTCGTGAACCTCGCGGAAGGCGAAGGCTTTCCCGAAGCCGACCCCGACTCGCAGGAATTCACCGACCTCGACAGCGAAGAGCCGCAAGACACGGACGACGACGAAGGGCCGGCGGCATGACCGCGGCCGCGCGGGCGAGAGCGCGCCGCGCGGCCATCACCCCCGCGCGCCTGCGCCGGACGCTGAAGGAGCGCTTCGGCATCTCGCGGCTGCGCCCGGGCCAGCAGCGCGTGATCGACCGCGTGCTGCAGGGGCTTCCCACGCTCGCGATCATGCCCACCGGCGCGGGCAAGTCGCTTTGCTACCAGCTGCCCGCCGTCCTGCTGCCCGGGCGAACCGTCGTGGTGTCGCCGCTTATCGCGCTCATGAAGGACCAGTGCGAGACACTGCGCTCGCTCGGCATCGCCGCGGTGCAGGTGAATAGCGCAACCGGCAGCGACGAAGAAAGGGCGGCCGAAGCTTCGGTCGCCGATGGCTCCGCGCGTATCGTCATGACGACGCCCGAGCGCCTGGCCGAGCCCGCGTTCCTCGAACTGCTGGGCTCGCATCCCGTGAGTCTGCTCGCGGTCGACGAGGCGCACTGCATCTCCCAGTGGGGCCACGACTTCCGGCCCGCGTTTCTCGAAGTGGGGCCCGCGCTGGCGCGCCTCGGGCGACCCACCGTGCTCGCGCTCACCGCGACGGCCGGCGAAGACGTTGCGCGCGACTTGCGCGAGCAGCTGGGCATTCCGCCCGAGGGCGTGGTCAACACGAGCAGCTACCGCCCCAATCTCGACCTGCGCGTCGAGCCGATCGCCAGGCCGCAAGACAAGCTCGAACGCACGCTGAAGCTCGTGCGCGGCAGCGAGGGCAGCGGCCTCGTCTATTGCGCGACGATTCGCGCGGCGCATGCGGTTCACGAGGCGCTCACGGCCAGAGGCGAGTCGGCCGGCCTCTACCACGGCCGCCTGCCGCCGGCCGAACGGCACGCGATGCAGGAACGCTTCATGGCCGGCGAACTGCGCGTCATGGTAGCCACCAACGCCTTCGGCCTGGGCATCGACAAGCCCGACATCCGCTTCGTGATCCACTACCAGCTCACACCGCGCATCGAGGCCTACTACCAGGAGGCCGGGCGCGCGGGGCGCGACGGCGCGCCCGCGCGCTGCACGCTGCTCTACCTGCGCGGCGACAAGGCCATCCAGCAGTTCTTCATGGTCGGGCGCTACCCGAGCGCCGAGGATGCGATCGCTTTGCACCAGGCCCTGCACGAGGCGCCGCCCGGCGCGAAGGCGTGGACGCTCGCGCTCCTGCAAGGGCGGCTCGCCCGTGCGCGCAGCAAGCTGCAGGTCGCCCTGGGCCTGATGCGGCGCAGGGGAATCGTGCGGCAGGACTCGGGTGGCGGCATCTCGCTTGCGAATGGCGGCATCGCAAGCGCCGTGCTGGGCGAGCTCATGGCGGCCTACGAAACCAAGCGCGCGCAGGACCGCGAAGCGCTCGAGCAGATGGTGGCCTACGCGCAGACCGGTCAGTGCCGCTGGCGCGTGCTGCTGGACGAGATGGACGAAGGCGCGCCCTTCGAGCGTTGCGGCCACTGCGACAACTGCAGGCGCATCGCCGCGCACGAGAAAGTGCTCGATCAGCTCGAAAAGGAGCCTCTCGGCGGGCATGCGGCCGATGCGGCGCAGGGTGCCTGCGCCTGGCGGCGCGGCGACATCGTGCGGGTGCGCCGCTTCGGCCGCGGCATCGTGGAGCAGGCGAGCACGCAGGAAGTCACGGTGAAATTCGCGGACGGGAGCCGGCGGGCGTTCCTGCCTGAATTTGTTTCGCGCCAGTAGCGCAGGACGCGGCCGAGCCGAGCTTGGCCGAGCCGGCGTAGAGTCCTGCCGCCGCGGCGAAGCCCGTGGAGAACGCCACCAGCGCCACGAGCGCCATGCCGCGCTGCGAGCCGCCCTTGCGGCGATGTTCACCCTCGCGGGAAAGCAGCAGTTGCTGCATCATCGCTTCGGCTTGCGCATGCGCGCTCGTGCCGGGGGAAGTCGTGGATGCGGCCGCCTTCGCTGCGGCGGCCTGGGCCGCGGCCGTCGCGCGAGCGCGCGCCTGCGCAAGCGCGACCTCTTGGGCATGCGCGGCTTCCGCCTTCGCGTACACCACGCCGCACGCCGGGCAGGCGTAGTCGGCACCCGTATCCGATTCGCTACGCGTGTAGCCGCATCTGATGCATGTTCTGGCCATGACGTCCCTCCACGGCGCGCCTCTCGCTTCGAACTCTAGCGCGAGCCTGCCCGGCTGCCACCGGCCGCTCTAGCGCGCGAGCGTCGACGCCCCGAACAGGCTCTGGATGAAATCCACCGCGAGCTCGGCCGTGCGGTTGCGCACGTCGAGCGCCGGATTGATCTCCACCACGTCGAGCGAGGCAAGCCGCCCCGTGTCCGCGATCATCTCCATGCACAGCTGCATCTCGCGATAAGTCGGCCCGCCGCGCACGCCGGTGCCCACGCCCGGCGCTTCCATCGGGTCGAGGCAGTCGAGGTCGAAGCTCACGTGCAGGTGCGTGTTCTCGTCCACGTCGGCCAGCACTTCGGTCATCGTGTGGCGCATGCCGTGCTCGTCGATGTGACGCATGTCGTAGACCGACAGGCCGAGGTCGCGGATCGCCCGCTTCTCTTCGGCATCCACGCTGCGAATGCCGATGAAGTCGATCTGATCGGGCGCGAGCGCCGCGCGCTCGCCGCTCCAGCCGACGAGCGCCGAGGGCCCGTGGCCCAGCAGGCACGCGACCGGCATGCCGTGCAGGTTGCCGCTCGGACTGATCGCTTCGGTATTCACGTCGCTGTGCGCATCGAGCCACACCACGCGCAGGTGCCTGCCCTGTTCGCGGCAGTGACGTGCCACCGCGCTGATCGAGCCGATGGCGAGACAATGATCGCCGCCCATGAGCACCGGCACGTGGCGTTCGGCCAGCGCCGCGGACACCGCGCCGAAGACCGCGCGATTCCACTCCACCACTTCGCTCAGGTGCCGCACGCCCAGCGACGGCGGCAGCCACGGATTGGGCGGGCCCGCGAGGTTGCCGCGATCGATCACATCGAGCAGATGACCGCGCAATCCTTCCACGATGCCGGCCACGCGCAGCGCATCCGGCCCCATGCCCGCGCCGCGCGTGCTCGCGCCGACGTCGGTCGGCGCACCGATGAGGCTCACCGTGGTCATCCGCACTGCTCCTTCGAAACGCGCACGCAACGCCCGCATTGTCGGTGACGCGCGGCGGTCGTGGTGCAACAGGACGCGCGCGGCACAGGAAGACGATCGGCACCGCCGCGACGCCCGGCCAGCCGAACGCCGGCGCAGGTCAGGCGAACTGAAGCTTGAACCCCGGCTTGCGTTCGCCCACCTGCGTGCCCTTCGTGTTCGCGATCGGTTCGCTGCGCCACGGCCTGAGCTCCTCGCGCTGGCGCGCGTCGAGCCAGCCGAGCTGATCGAGGACGGCAATGGTCGCGGCATTCACCGCGACCTTGTTGCCGTCGGCGATCTTCAGCGCGAAGGCCTGCCCGCGGCTCTTGCTCGCGAAAGCCTGCATGCCGTCGGCGCCGGCCTTGGTGACCCAGTCGCCCCGGCCCGCGCGCATGAAGGCGAGGTCGGCGCGGCCCGTGCCCGACACCAGCTCGGGATGCGAAGTCATCGCGTCCGACAAAAGCGCGAACGCCTCGCCGAATTCGGGATCGGCCGCGCCGCTCGCGAGCCGCGCATAGCCGCGCGCGAGCGCGGAAAGCGGCATCGCGTAATTCGGCGCCGAGCAGCCGTCGATGCCGATCTTCAGGTCCTCGGGACCGAGCCCCACGGCCGCGGCCACGTCGCGCCGCACGGCCTGCTGCACGGGGTGTCCCGGGGCGAGATAGTTGCCCACGGGCTGGCCGTTCTGCACGCAGCACGCGAGAAAGCCCGTGTGCTTGCCGCTGCAGTTGTGGCTGCGCTCGTCGTACGTTCCGGGCGCGGGCGGCGGCACCCCCATCGTCTCTGCGTAGTACGGCACGTGGCAGCCGCACTGCAGCTGCCGGTACGTGAGGCCGGCCTTGTCCAGCATGCCGGTCACCTGCTGGACGTGCATCGGCTCGCCGCTGTGGCTTGCGCACAGCATCGCGACGTCCTGTTTCGTGAAGTTGAAGAGGCGCGGACCGCCCGACCTCACGAACGGCAGCGCCTGCAGGGCCTTGAGCGTGGAGCGGGTGAAGCTCACCCACTCGGGGTCCGCGGCCGACGCGACCAGTTTGCCCTGCGTGTCGCACACGGCCACGGCGCCGAAGTGGATGCATTCGAGGGTGCCGCCTCGGTACAGCTCGATCAGGGGGACCAGTCCGCTCATCGGGGGGATTATCGGGCTTGGCCTTGTCGCGCGCATGACCTTCGGCGAATTGCGCGCGGACTTACCATCGCCGCGATGACGAGCGTGCATTCCCCCCTGCAGGCGCAGGTCGTCCAGTGGGTGGCCGCGACCGGCGACTTCGTGCGCGAAGGCGACCTGCTGGTCGTGCTGGAGGCGATGAAGATGGAGCACGAAGTGCGAAGCCCCGTGGCGGGGACGCTCGGCCAGACGCTGTTCGCGAACGGCGAGCAGGTGCGCGAAGGCGATGTGCTCGCGGTGGTGGAGCCCGCGGGGCGGGGGGCGGCGAGCGATGCCCCCACCCCGGCTCTCCCCCCGAGGGGGACGGAGCCCGAGACTGCTCCCGCCCCCTCCGGGGAAGAGCCGGGGTGGGGGCATCCGCGCGGCGACCTCCAGCGCGCCATCGACCGGCACTCGCTCACGCAGGATGAAGCCCGCCCCGATGCCGTCGCCAAGCGCCATGCCCTCGGCCTGCGCACCGCGCGAGAGAACATCGCCGGCCTGTGCGACCGCGACTCCTTCGTCGAGTACGGCGCGCTCGCCCACGCCGCGCAGCGCGGCCGCCGAACCCTGGAGGACCTCATCCGCAACACGCCGGCCGACGGCATGGTGACGGGCATCGGCAGCATCGAGGGCCATCGCGCCGTCGTGATGGCCTACGACGCGACCGTGCTCGCGGGCACGCAGGGCTTTCGCAACCACGCGAAGACCGACCGCATGCTGGAAATCGCGTTGCGCAACAAGCTGCCCGTGGTGCTCTTCGCCGAGGGCGGCGGCGGGCGGCCGGGCGATACCGACATGCCGGTGGTTGCGGGGCTGCACGTCACGACCTTCGCCTCGTTCGCACGGCTCAACGGCCGGGTGCCGGTGCTCGGCATCGTCGCGGGCCGCTGCTTCGCGGGCAACGCCGCGCTCCTCGGCTGCTGCGACACGATCGTCGCCACGCGCGCGAGCAACATCGGCATGGGCGGACCGGCCATGGTGGAAGGCGGCGGCCTCGGCGTCTACCAGCCCGAAGAGATCGGACCGAGCCGCGTGCAGCATGCGAACGGCGTGATCGACATCCTGGTCGATGACGAGGCGCAGGCCGTGCGCGAGGCCAAGCGCTATCTGTCGTACTTCCGCGGCGCGGCGCGCGAATTCGCATCGCCGGATTCGCGCGCCTTGCGCGACGTCGTGCCGGAAAACCGGCTTCGCGTCTACGACAGCCGTTTCGCCATCGCGGGCATTGCGGATGAGAAGAGCGTGCTCGAACTGCGCACGGGTTTCGGCCGCGGCATCCACACCGCGCTCGCCCGCATCGAGGGCCGCCCCGTCGGCATCCTCGCGAACAATCCGCTGCACCTGGGCGGCGCGATCGATGCCGACGCCGCGGACAAGGCCGCGCGTTTCATGCAACTGTGCAACGCGCACGGGCTGCCGCTCGTGAGCCTCGTGGACACACCGGGCTTCATGGTCGGCCCGAACATCGAGGAAGCCGCGCAGGTGCGCCACGTGAGCCGCATGTTCATCGCCGCCGCGCATTTGCGCGTGCCGTTTTTCGCGGTCGTCCTGCGCAAGGGCTATGGCCTGGGCGCGATGGCGATGACGGCGGGCGGCTTCCATTCGCCGGACGGCATCGCCGCGTGGCCGACCGGCGAGTTCGGGGCGATGGGGCTGGAAGGCGCGGTGCGGCTCGGCTACCGCAAGGAACTCGAGGCCGCGGCCGAAGGCCCCGAGCGGGACGCCCTCTTCGATGCGCTCGTGGCGAAGCAATACGAGAACGGCGAGGCACTCAACATGGCCGCGACGCTGGAGATCGATGCGGTGATCGATCCGGCGCAGACGCGCGAGTGGCTGTCTCGCGGGCTCGCTTCCGCGCAGGTACGCCCCGCGAGCGGCCTGTCGATCGACAGCTGGTGATCGGGCCGCGAGACGCCCAGCGCTATCGCAGCAGCGCCACCGCGCCGGAGAAGGTGAGAAAGGACACCGCCGTCGTGAGCAGGATGATGCGCGCGATGCGGCCGGTGTCCGCGCCGAAGCGCTCGGCCAGCAGCGACACGTTGCTCGCACTCGGAAGTGCGGCGACGAGCACCATGACGGTGAGCGTGAAGCGTTCCAGCGGCACCCCCGCGGCACGCGCGAGCGTGCCGGCACCGAACACCAGCAGCGGATGCACGAGCAGCTTCGCGGCCGCCACCGGCACGAAATCGCGCGCGGCGGTGGGCGCGTGTTCCTGCTGCGCGGCGAGGAACTGCGAACGCGCGAGCACGGCGCCGATGGTGAAGAGGGCCACCGGCGACGCCGAGTCGCCGAGCAGGCCGATCGTGTTCATGATCGGCCCGAGCGGCTGCAGGCCGAGCGCGGAGGAGAGCGCGCCCAGCACGATGGCCCAGGGCATCGGGTTGATCGCCATCCCCCGCAGCGCTTTCTTCGCCGCGGCCGCGGCGCCGTGTTCGCCGGCCGCATCGAGCCGCGACAACGCGATGCACAGCGAACTCGTGACGAGGAGATCCACGAGGATCGTGAGGATGGCGGGACCCGCGGCCTTCGCGCCGAGCAGCGCCACGAGCAGCGGCACGCCCATGAAGCCCGTGTTGGGGAATGCGGCCACGAGCGCGCCGAACGCGGCGTCGTTCCAGCGAATCCGCTCGTTCATGCTGAATTTCACGGTGGCGGCCACCATGAGCAACGCGCACGCGAGATACACCACGAGCGCCGACGCATCGAGCAGCTTCGCCACGGGCGTGCCCGCGCCGAAGCGATAGAGCATGCACGGCAGCGCGAAATAGAGCACGAAGGCGTTGAGCCCGCCGATCGCCTCGATCGGCAGCATGCGATGCCGCGCCGCGACGTAGCCCGCGAGCACGAGCGCGAAGAAGGGGAACGTGACGCGCAGGATGTCAAGCACGGGGGAATTGTCTCAGCTCGCTATGATTGCGCGCGATGTCCGGCCTGAATCTCGCACAACAAGAAGCAGTCAATCACATGCACGGGCCCTGCCTCGTGCTCGCGGGGGCCGGAAGCGGCAAGACGCGCGTGATCACGCACAAGATCGCCCGGCTGATCCAGTCCGGGCTGGAGGCGAAGCGCATCGCGGCGATCACCTTCACGAACAAGGCCGCCGCCGAAATGCGCGAACGCGCGAAGTCGCTCGTGGGCCGGCCGGCGAAGGAAGTGATGATCTGCACCTTCCACGCGCTCGGCGTGCGCCTCTTGCGCCAGGAAGGCGCGTCGCTCGGCCTGAAGCCGCAGTTCTCCATTCTCGACACCGACGACGTCACCTCGATCCTGAAGGATGCGGGCGGCACGACGGATGCCGCCACCGCCCGCCAGTGGCAGTGGGCGATCTCGCTGTGGAAGAACATGGGGCTCGATGCCGCCGAGGCCGAAGCGCAGGCGAAGGACGACAACGAACGCGTGACGGCGCGCATCATGGCGCGCTACGAAGAGCGGCTTTCGGCCTATCAGAGCGTGGACTTCGACGACCTGATCGGGTTGCCGCTGAAGCTGCTGCGCGATCACGCGGACGTGCGCGAGCGCTGGCAGCAGCTCCTCGGCCACGTGCTCGTCGACGAGTACCAGGACACCAACGCCACGCAGTACGAACTCCTGAAACTGCTCGTGGGCGAACGCGGCCGCTTCACCGCGGTCGGCGACGACGACCAGTCGATCTACGGCTGGCGCGGCGCGACGCTCGACAACCTGCGCAAGCTTCCCGAGGATTGGCCCGCGCTCAAGGTCGTGAAGCTGGAGCAGAACTACCGCTCCACCGGCGCGATCCTGCGAGCCGCGAACAACGTGATCCAGCCGAACCCGAAACTCTTTCCGAAAACGCTGTTCTCCGAACTCGGCGAGGGCGAGCCCGTGCGCATCGTCGACTGCGACAACGAGGAACACGAGGCCGAACGGCTCGTCTCGCGCATCCAGTCGATCCGCGCCAACGGCATGGGCAAGGATTGGAAGGACTTCGCCGTGCTCTATCGCGCGAACCACCAGGCGAGAGTCTTCGAGCAGGCGCTGCGCAAGGCGCAGATTCCGTACAAGGTCTCCGGCGGGCAGAGCTTCTTCGACCGCGCGGAGATTCGCGACCTCTGCGCCTGGCTGCGCCTGTGGGTCAACAACGACGACGATCCGGCCTTCCTGCGCGCCGTGACGACGCCCAAGCGGGGCATCGGCCACCAGACGCTGCAGTCGCTCGGCACGTTCGCCTCCAGGTACAAGCTCTCTCTCTTCGAGGCGCTGTTCTCGTCGTCGCTCGGCTCGGCATTGAGCGCGCGCGCGGTGGGGAGCCTGCACGAGTTCGGGCGCTACGTGAACGACCTTCAGTTCCGCGCGCGCCACACGCTCGGCGCGGAAGACGCGCGGACTTTCCTGAACGACTGGCTGAAGGAAATCGGCTACGAGAAACATCTCTACGACGGCGAGGAAAGCGAGAAGCTCGCCGCCGCGCGCTGGACGAACGTGATGGAGTTCTGCGACTGGATGGCGCAGCGCTGCGGCGGCCAGATCGACGACACCGCGGGCGTGACGCTCGCGAGCGAGAAGAAGAACCTGCTGGAAGTCGCGCAGACGATCTCGCTGCTTTCCACGATCAGCGAACGCGAACAGGATCAGAACGTGGTGACGCTCTCCACGCTGCACGCGGCCAAGGGACTCGAATGGCCGCACGTGGTGCTCGCCGGCTGCGTGGAGGGCATGCTGCCGTTCAAGCCGGAAGACGAGGGCGGCAAGGTGGTGGACCCCTCGATCGCGCAGCGCCTGCAGGAAGAGCGGCGTCTCATGTACGTGGGCATCACGCGCGCGCAGCGGTCGCTTGCCGTGAGCTGGACGAAGCGGCGCAAGAAGGGACGCGAGATGGTGGCGGCGCAGCCGAGCCGCTTCATCGCCGAGATGTCGCTCGACAAGGCGACGACGAAGGAGGATCCGCGGGAGAAGCTGAAGGCGCTGCGGGCGGAATTCGCCCGCAAGTCGGGGGCCGCGGCCACGTCGCCCTAGGCAGGCGCTGCGGATTCGAAGTCCGCCCGCGCCAGGTCACGAACGCCTGCGCGCACGCACGAACGCGGAATCATACGTTCGTCTTTGCCCGCAATCGAAGGGGAACGCGCCCGATCCGCGGTGTTACTTATCAGGTAATCGCCGAACGGGCGCTGGAGCAATTCGAGATGCAATCAGCAAAGACTTCCCACCGCCTGCCGAGCGCCGATTCACCGGAGGATCGCGATGCGCAGATGAGGCGCGACCACAAGCGAGCGAATCCGGGCGATGACACCCGCGGCATGAGCGCGACCCAGATGGTGCCCCGCGCAGCTGGATCGGACGCGACGCTGCGAATGGCGGAAGGCAGCTACACGACCGTGTTCGACGGATTCGACGAACACGAACAGGTCTACGCAAAGTACAAGGCACTCGCGGATGAAGCGTCGCGGCTCGATTCGGCACCGTGGTGGGATCGTGCCGCCGCCGCCGCACACAAGCGTGTTTCCAGTCAGTTGCACGATACCGCGCGGCAGTTGGATGCGATCGAGCAAGCCCTGCGCCCGGCGGTGCGAGCCGACATCCAGCGCATGCGTCCTCGCGTCCCGGTGACTTCCCGGGACGGCTCGACCGGGACACGGTCGGCCGCCGCAAAGCCTGGCAACGATGGCCCTGACTCGCACTACGGGAAGTTCGTCTCGCCGAGACCATCGCGATTGAGACATGAGATTTCCGATGCATTCAAGCGGAATGGAATTCCCGAGCGCTCGTGGCTCGCGAGGGCGCAAAAGCTCATCGATGGATTTTCGGACTCCCAGCCGTGCGGCAAGTCGTTCTTCGATGCCATCGACAAACACGAAGACCTCTACAAGGAGTATGGTGTTCTCATGCCCGAGCGCGAGGCACTTCATGCGCAATTGAAACGCCTGGAGCAAAGTCGCGGCTCATCGGCTTCCTCCGCGGAATGGGCCGACCTGCAAAGCCGCCTTGCGATCCTGTCCGTGAGGCTCAAGTCCATCAACGGAGAGATGGATGAGATCGAGGGGCGTTGGAAGATCGAGATTTCCGAGATGCTGCGGTTCATTCGGCCACGGCAGAACGGGGCGCCTTCGGCCGTGATGCCAGCCCCCACCGACCCGCATCGGGACGCCGTCGCGCAGGCTTCATGGTCGGATGAGTGCGCGTCTCATCCCGAGTCCGTGCACACGGTGCAGGAGGCCCCCGCACTCCCCGCGGTCCCTTCGATGAAGTCCGCCCCCGAGGAAGATCGGCAGCAGGGGGCAGCCCCCGAAGCTCACGCTCCCAAGCAACCGGGCAAATCGGCGGCAGCGGTCCGCGCCGAAGGACGAGACATCGTCGTCATCCATCATTGCAAGGATCACCCCAAGGGGCGCGTCATCCGCGGCGGATGACCGCATGCGGAGTCTTACAACCGCAACTCGTACTCCACCGTGACCGGCGCGTGATCCGAGAAGCGCTGCCTGCGATAGATCGATTCCTTGCGCGCGAGTGACGCGACGTTCGGCGTGGCGAGGTGATAGTCGAGCCGCCACCCCACGTTGTTCGCATAGGCCTGGCCGCGATTGCTCCACCACGTGTAGCAGGCTTCCGTCGACTCGGGCTGCAGGTGCCGGTAGACGTCGACCAGGCCGGTCTCCGACATGAGCTTCGTCATCCACGCGCGCTCCTCGGGCAGGAAGCCGCTGTTCTTGCGGTTGCCGCGCCAGTTCTTCAGGTCCTGCTCCTTGTGCGCGATGTTCACGTCGCCGCACAGGATGAATTCGCGCTTCTTCTTCAGCGCGGCAAGGTAGGGATCGAACTCGTCGAGAAAGCGGAACTTCGCGGCCTGCCGCTCTTCGCCGGAAGAGCCGCTCGGAAAGTAGCAGCTGATGATGGAGAGCTTGCGTTTCGGCGAATCGAAGCGCAGTTCGACGTAGCGGCCCTCCAGGTCGAACTCCTTGGAGCCGAAGCCCGCGATCACGTCGCTCGGCTCGTGCTTCGTGAAAGCGGCCACGCCCGAATAGCCCTTCTTCTGCGCGTAGTGAAAGTGGCCTCTGAGGCCGGCGAGCGCGTCGTACTTGCCTTCGACGTCGGCCGCCTGGGCCTTGACTTCCTGCACGCAAATACAATCCGGCTTGGTCTTTGCAAGCCAGCCTTCCACGCCTTTGCCGGCTGCCGAGCGGATGCCGTTGAGGTTCAGGCTGGTCAGTTTGAAGAAAGAAGATGTTCCCATGGTGACTGATGCGGGCCAGGACGCGCTGGCGCAGGAATTCGTGCAGTTCGCGGTCGATGCGGGGGTGCTCGCGTTCGGCGAGTTCACGACCAAGGCCGGACGCGCGAGCCCCTACTTCTTCAACGCCGGCCTGTTCGACGACGGCGCCAAACTGGGCCGGCTCGCGCAATTCTATGCACGCCGCATCCTCGGCTCGGGCATCGAGTTCGACATGCTGTTCGGCCCGGCCTACAAGGGCATCGCGCTCGCGGCCGCGGTGGCGATCGAACTGGCGCGCGCCGGGCGCAACGTGCCCTACGCCTACAACCGCAAGGAAGCCAAGGACCATGGCGAGGGCGGCACGCTCGTCGGCGCGCCGGTGCGCGGCCGCGTCCTGATCGTGGACGACGTCATTTCGGCGGGCACCGCCACCCGCGAATCCATCGCGCTGATCCGCGCCGCCGGGGCAACGCCGCAGGGCGTGGCGATCGCGCTGGACCGCCAGGAGAAGGCGACCGAGAACGGACATGACGTGGATCATTCCGCCGTGCAATATGTGAGAGAGCGCCTCGGCTTGCATGTTTGCGCGATTGCACGGCTTGCCGATTTGCTCCACTATCTGCGTGAGCGTCCCGGCGACACCCTCGGGGCGCACTACGAACGGGTACTCGCCTACCGGGAACGCTACGGGGTCGACTGAAGAAGGAAGGAAAGAAGGCTGCCGTGACGCAGGCCAGGCACATCGCTGCATTGGCATGTCTGCTCGCCTCGGGCGCGCAGGATGGCGCATGGGCGCAAGCCGGCATCTACACTTGCATCGACGCGAAGGGCCACCGGCTGACGTCGGACCGGCCGATCGTCGAATGCATCGATCGCGAGCAAAAGGAGCTCACTCCGACCGGCACCGTGAAGCGCGTGCTCAAGCCCACGCTCAGCGCCGAGGAGCAGGCGATGGAGGACGAGAAGAATCGCAAGCTCGCCGAGGAACGGGCGCATGAAGCCGACGAGCGCAAGCGCGACCGCGCGATGATGTCGCGCTATCCCGACAAGGCTTCGCACGACAAGGAACGATCCGACGCGCTGGCCGCGGTGCAGGAGGTGATTGCCGCGGCGAACAAGCGCATCGCGGAGCTGGAGGATCAGCGCAGGAAGCTCGAATCCGAAACGGAGTTCTACCACGGCGACCCGGCGAAGATGCCACCGATCCTGAAGCGCCAGATCGACCAGAACCAGCAGACGCTCGAGGCGCAAAGGCGCTTCATCTCCAACCAGGAAATGGAAAAGCAGCGCGTGAACCAGCGCTTCGACGAGGAACTCGCGAAGCTGCAGCGCCTCTGGGCCGAGCAGAAGGCCGCGGCGGCGGCGCGGGCGGCGAAGACTCCTTAGGGAGCCCGCGGGGCCCGCCCCTTACGGCATGCCCAGCTTCCTGCGCAGCAGCTCGCCCACCTGCTGCGGATTCGCCTTGCCCTTGGTCGCCTTCATCGCCTGGCCCACGAGCGCGTTGAACGCCTTGTCCTTGCCGGCGCGAACCTGCTCCACGTTCGCGGCGTTGCTGGCGATCACGTCATCGACGATCTTCTCCAGCTCGCCGCTGTCGGACATCTGCTTCAGGCCCTTCGCCTCGATGATCGCATCGACGTCCGAACCCTCACCCGTCCACAACGCGTCGAAGACCTGCCTCGCGGCGTTGTTGGAGACGGTGCCGTCGTGGATGCGCCCGAGAAGCGCGGCAAGCATCTGCGGCTGCACGGGCGCGGCTTCGATGCCGATCTCCTGGGCGTTCAGCCGCCGGGACACCTCGCCCATGATCCAGTTGCTCGCGAGCTTCGCCTGCCCGCTCGCCTTCGCGGCCGCTTCGAAGTACGCCCCCATCGCCTTGCTCTGCGTGAGCGTCGTCGCGTCGTACTCCGGCAGGCCGTAGTCCTTCACGAAGCGCGAGGCCATCGCACGCGGCAGCTCGGGCATTTCGCTGCGCACGACGTCCACCCACGAGTCGGGGATCACGAGCGGCGGCAGATCCGGATCGGGAAAATAGCGGTAGTCCGCCGCGTCTTCCTTCGTGCGCATCGCGCGCGTCTCGCCGGTGCCGGGATCGAAGAGCACCGTCGCCTGCTCGATCGCGCGGCCATCTTCCAGCTCCCCGATCTGCCAGCGGACTTCGTAGTCGATCGCCTGCTGCATGAACTTGAAGCTGTTGAGGTTCTTGATCTCGCGGCGCGTGCCGAGCGGCTCGCCGGGCTTGCGCACCGACACGTTCGCATCGCACCGGAACGACCCTTCCTGCATGTTGCCGTCGCAGATGCCGATCCAGGTGACGATCTTGTGCAGCTCCTTCGCGTACGCCACCGCCTCGTCGGACGAACGCATGTCGGGCTCGGTCACGATCTCCAGCAGCGGCGTGCCCGCGCGGTTCAGGTCGATGCCGGAAAGCCCGACGAAGTCCTCGTGCAGCGACTTGCCCGCGTCTTCCTCGAGGTGCGCGCGCACGAGGCGCACGGTCTTTTTCTCGTCGCCGAGGAAGAACGCGATTTCGCCGCCCTGCACCACCGGAATCTCGTACTGGCTGATCTGGTAGCCCTTGGGCAAGTCCGGGTAAAAATAATTCTTGCGCGCGAAGATCGAGCGCGGCGCGATGCGCGCGCCTATCGCGAGCCCGAAGCGGATCGCGCGTTCGACCGCGCCCTTGTTCATCACCGGCAGCGTGCCGGGCAGCGCGAGGTCCACCGCGCAGGCCTGGGTGTTCGGCTCGGCGCCGAACGCGGTGGCGGCGCGCGAGAAGATCTTCGAATGCGTCGAAAGTTGCGTATGCGTCTCGAAGCCGATCACGACTTCCCAGCCGTGGACCAACCGGCTGCTGCTCGCGCCGGCCTTCACAGCGCGCCCTCCGGCTTGCGAAGGTGAAAGTCGGTCGCCTGCTGAAACCTGTGCGCGGCATTCAGGAGTTTCGCTTCGCCGAAGTAGTTGCCGAGCAACTGCATGCCCACAGGCATGCCCGCCGCGCCGAAACCACAGGGGATGCTCATGCCCGGCAGCCCCGCGAGCGAGCCGGGCAGCGTGAAGATGTCGGCGAGGTAGTCGGCAAGCGGATCGCTGCCATGCGCGCCCAGGTGCCACGCGACGCTCGGCGCGACCGGCCCCGCGATCACGTCGCATTCCTTGAATGCCTGCTGGAAATCGTCGGCGATCATGCGGCGAATCTTCTGCGCCTGCAGGTAGTACGCGTCGTAGTAGCCATGCGAGAGCACGTAGGTGCCGATCATGATGCGGCGCTTCACTTCGTCGCCGAAGCCTTGCGCTCGCGTCTTCTTGTACATGTCGAGGAGATCGACGTAGTCCTTCGCGCGATGCCCGTACTTCACGCCGTCGAAACGCGCGAGGTTGGAACTGGCTTCCGCCGGGGCGATGATGTAGTACACGGGGATCGCAAGCTGCGTGCGCGGCAGCGTCACGTCCACGATCTTCGCGCCCAGCTTCACGAATTGCTCGAGCGCCTCCTCGATCGCGCGGCGCACGTCGTCGCCCAGGCCCTCGCCGAAGAATTCCTTCGGCAAGCCGATGCGAAGGCCCTCGATGGACTCGTCGAGCTTGCGCGTGAAGTCCTCGGGGGGCATGTCGAGGGACGTCGAGTCGCGATCCGGGTCGGGACCGCACATCGCCGACAGCAGCAGCGCGCAGTCTTCCGCGCTGCGCGCCATCGGGCCCGCCTGGTCGAGCGAGGACGCGAACGCGATCATCCCGTAGCGCGACGCGCGGCCGTACGTGGGCTTGATGCCCGTCACGCCGCAAAACGATGCGGGCTGGCGGATCGAGCCGCCTGTGTCGGTGCCCGTCGACGCGGGCACGATGCGCGCGGCCACGGCCACCGCGCTGCCGCCCGAAGACCCACCCGGAACCCGCGACACGTCCCACGGATTCTTCACGGGCCGATAGGCGGAATTCTCGTTCGACGAGCCCATCGCGAACTCGTCGCAGTTGACTTTGCCGACGGTGACCATCCCGGCCTGCGCGAGCTTCGCGACCACCGTCGCGTCGAAAGGCGAGCGATAGTCCTGAAGCATCTTCGAGCCGGCCGTGCTCGCGAACGCCTTCGTGACGAAGATGTCCTTGTGCGCGACCGGGATGCCGGCGAGCAGCGAGTCGTCGCCCGCGGCGATGCGCTCGTCGGCGGCCTGCGCTTGGCGCAGCGTCTCGAGCGTGTCGGTGGCGAGGAAGGCCCCCAGCTTGCCGTGCTCCTCGATGCGGTCCATGCTGTGCTGCGCGAGCTCCACGGCGGAGACCACCTTGGTGCGCAGCTTGCGAGCGAGCTCGGTGATCGAAAGGTCGTGCAATGCGGTCATCGAGCCCCCACGCTTGTCACTGCGTGTACTGCGCTGCCCCCCGAGGGGGCCTTCGCATCTTGAAGCGGCTCTGCGATGCTCATTCAATGACCTTCGGCACAAGAAACAGCCCGCGCTCCACCGCGGGCGCGCTTTGCTGGTTGGCTTCGCGCTGGTTCGTCTCGCTCACGGCGTCTTCGCGCAGGCGCAGGTGAACGTCCATGAGCGCGGCCACGGGATGGGTGAGGGGCTCCACGCCCTTCGTGTCCACCGCGCGCATCTGCTCGACGATGTCGAAGAAGCCGTTGATCTGGGCGAGGAGCCGCTCGCGCTCGAGCGGCTTCAGTTCGAGCCGGGCGAGGTGAGCGATCCGCTCGATGTCTTCGGAGTTGAGGGACATGAGGTGTAAAAGCTCGCTTCGGACTCGACAGGAGCCCGGTTACGACGAGGGGATCGGGTATTATCCCGCCTTTGGTGTGACGGCCCCGCGCGGGGCCGCTTTCACAGAAGAAGACGAGGATTTCCCCCCATGTTCGGAGCTTTCCGACGCTATTTCTCGACCGATCTGGCGATCGACCTCGGCACCGCCAACACCCTGATCTACGTGCGCGACAAGGGCATCGTGCTCGACGAGCCTTCGGTCGTCGCCATCCGTCACGAGGGCGGGCCGCAAGGCAAGAAGACGATCCAGGCCGTCGGCCGCGAAGCCAAGGCCATGCTCGGCAAGGTGCCCGGCAACATCGAAGCCATCCGCCCGATGAAAGACGGCGTGATCGCCGACTTCACCGTCACCGAGCAGATGCTCAAGCAGTTCATCAAGATGGTCCATCCGCGCTCGGTGCTCAAGCCGAGCCCACGGATCATCATCTGCGTGCCCTGCGGCTCCACCCAGGTGGAGCGCCGCGCGATCCGCGAATCCGCGCTCGGCGCGGGCGCGAGCGAGGTGTACCTGATCGAGGAGCCGATGGCCGCGGCGATCGGCGCGGGCCTGCCCGTGTCCGAAGCGTCCGGCTCGATGGTCGTCGACATCGGCGGCGGCACGACCGAAGTGGGCGTGATCTCGCTCGGCGGCATGGTCTACAAGGGCAGCGTGCGCGTGGGCGGCGACAAGTTCGACGAGGCCATCATCAGCTACATCCGCCGCAACTACGGCATGCTGATCGGCGAGCCCACCGCCGAGAGCATCAAAAAGCAGATCGGCTCCGCCTTCCCCGGCAGCGAAGTGAAGGAGATGGAGGTGAAGGGCCGCAACCTCTCCGAGGGCGTGCCGCGCTCCTTCACGATCTCCTCCAACGAAATCCTCGAAGCGCTCACCGATCCGCTCAACAACATCGTCTCGGCCGTGAAGAACGCGCTGGAGCAGACGCCTCCGGAGCTGGGCGCCGACATCGCCGAGCGCGGGATGATGCTCACCGGCGGCGGCGCGCTGCTGCGCGACCTCGACCGTCTTCTCGCCGAGGAGACCGGCTTGCCGGTGCTGGTCGCCGAGGACCCGCTCACGTGCGTGGTGCGCGGCTGCGGGATCGCGCTGGAGCGGATGGAGCGGCTGGGGTCGATCTTCACGAGCGAGTGACGCCAAGGCTCCCTCTCCCGCAAGCGGGAGAGGGAGCAAAATCGCAAGATGCCTCTCGGCACCCTCGACCGCACGCCGCCCCCCTTCTTCAAGCAGGGCCCCTCGGCACTGTCCAAGCTGATGGTGTGCAGCGCGCTCGCGCTCTTTCTCATGGTGGCCGATGCGCGGTTTCGCATCACGCAGCCGCTGCGCGCGGCAGTCGCGACGGTGCTCTACCCCGTGCAATGGGTCGCGATGCGGCCGGTGTTCGCCGCGCGTATCGCATCCGACTACTTCGAGGCCCTCTCTTCCGCGCAGGCCCGCGAACAGGAAGCGCGCAAGCGTCTTGCCGAACAGTCGCTGCGCGCCGTGCAGACGCAGCAGCTCGCGCTCGAAAACCAGCAGCTGCGCAAACTGCTGGGCTTGCGCGAGCGCATCACGACGCCCAGCCAGGCGGCCGAGGTGCTCTACGAGGCGGCCGATCCGTACACGCGCAAGGTGATCATCGACAAGGGGCTCACCTCGGGCGTGGTCGCGGGCTCGCCGGTGATCGACGAGTCGGGCGTGCTCGGGCAGGTGACGCGCGTGGACCCGCTCGTGAGCGAGGTGACGCTCGTCACCGACCGCGACCAGGCGATCCCCGTTCTCAACACGCGCACCGGCTCGCGCGGCGTCGCCTATGGCGACCCGCACGAAGGCGGGCTCGAGCTGCGCTACATGGCCGCCAATGCCGACGTGCAGGCGGGAGACCTCCTCACCACGAGCGGCGTGGACGCCGTGTACCCGGCCGGCATTCCGATCGCGAAAGTGGTGAAGGTCGAAAAGCGCCCCGACTCCGCTTTCGCGCACATCGTCTGCCGGCCCGAGGGCGCGGTGGACAGCGCGCGGCACGTGATGGTGGTGAAGCCGATCTCTTCGCAGTTGCCGCCCCGTCCGGCGGCGCCGGAGGACGCGACGGCCGCCGCGAGGAAGGAAAAGGGCTTGCGCAAATGAATTTCCCGCTCGTTGCGGCCAGCTCCCGGAGGCCCCGATGATCATGCGCCCGGGCCAGCCGCTGCTGCTGCCGGCCAACCCCTTCTTCATCTGGTTCAGCCTGCTCGCGGCGCTTCTCATCAACATGCTGCCGCTCGGGCGAATCCCCTGGCGGCCGGACGTCGTGGCCGTCGTGCTCGTGTTCTGGAGCGTGCACCAGCCGCTGCGCATCGGCATCAGCACGGCCTTCCTGTTCGGTCTTGCGATGGACGTGCACCAGGCCGCGCTCCTCGGGCAGCACGCGCTCGCATACACCGCCCTCACGTATTTCGCGATCACGATCCACCGCCGCCTGCTCTGGTTCAAGGTGCCTTCGCAGGCGGTGCAGGTGCTGCCGCTCTTCGCGGCATCGCACGCCATCGAGCTCGCGCTGCGCATGGTGGCCGGCGGCGCCTTTCCGGGCCCGCAGATCGTCCTGGCTCCCGTGATCGAGGCCATCCTGTGGCCGATCGTCACGATCGTCCTGCTCGCGCCTCAGCGCAGGGCGCCCGATCCGGACGAGAATAGACCGCTGTGACCGAGCTGCGCAACGTCGAGCAGGATCTCTCGCGTTTTCGCGCGCGGGTGCTCGCGGCCAGCCTCGCGGTGCTGGTGTGCTTCCTGCTTCTTGTTTCGCGCCTCGTGTGGCTGCAGGTGTTTCGCCATCAGGAATTCGCCGAGCAGGCGGAGAACAACCGGATCGCGATCGTGCCGATCGTGCCCAACCGCGGCCTCATCCTCGACCGCAACGGCATCGTGCTCGCGAGCAACTATTCGGCGTACACGCTGGAGATCACGCCCTCGCGCGTGGACCGGGCTCTGGACACGGTGGTCGACGACCTGGAGAAGGTGATCGAGATCACGCCGCGCGACCGCCGCCGCTTCAAGAAGCTGCTGGAAGAAAGCAAGAGCGTCGACTCGATTCCCGTGCGCACCAAGCTCACGGATGAGGAAGTCGCCAAGTTCGCGGCGCAGCGCTTCCGCTTCCCGGGCGTGGACATCAAGGCGCGCCTGTTTCGCAGCTACCCGTGGGGCGAGCTCGCGAGCCACGTGATCGGCTACATCGGCCGCATCAACCAGGCCGAGAAGGAGCAGATCGAGGAGTGGCCCGAGGACGAGCAGGCCAACTACCGCGGCACCGAATACATCGGCAAGCTCGGCGTCGAGGCGAGCTTCGAGTCGACGCTGCACGGCGTGACGGGCGTGGAGCAGGTGGAAACCTCCGCCGGGGGGCGCGCCGTGCGCCGGCTCGGCTCGAGCCCGGCCACGCCCGGCAACACGGTGAAGCTGTCGATCGACATCAAGCTGCAAAAGCTGATCGAGGACCTCTACGGCGACCGGCGCGGCGCGCTCGTCGCCATCGCGCCCAAGACGGGCGAGATCCTCGCTTTCGTGAGCAAGCCCACGTTCGATCCGAACCTCTTCGTGGACGGCATCGACACGGAAAACTGGCAGGCGCTCAACGAGTCGATCGACAAGCCGCTGCTCAACCGCGCATTGCGCGGCACCTACCCCCCCGGCTCGACGTACAAGCCGTACATGGCGCTGATCGCGCTCGAGACGGGCAAGCGCACGCCGCAGCAGACGATCAACGATCCGGGCTACTTCTGGTTCGGCAACCACCAGTTTCGCGACGACAAGGTGGGCGGCCACGGCGTGGTCGACATGTACAAGTCGATCGTGGCGTCGTGCGACACCTACTACTTCATGCTCGCCAACGACCTGGGCGTGGACACGATTCACGATTACATGGACAAGTTCGGTTTCGGCGAGCTGACCGGCATCGACATCGCGGGCGAATCGAAGGGGCTGCTGCCGTCCACGGCGTGGAAGCGCGCCGCGTATCGCAAGCCCGAGCAGCAGAAGTGGTATGCGGGCGAGACGATCTCGCTTGGCATCGGCCAGGGCTACAACAACTTCACCATCCTGCAGCTCGCAAGCGCCGTGTCGATGCTCGCGCACGACGGCGTGCGGATGAAGCCGCACCTCGTGAGCGACATCACCGACATCACGACGAAGGAAAACCGCCACATCGAGCCGCAGGTGATTTCCAAGCTCGACGTGAAGCCCGAAAACCTCGCCTTCGTGAAGAAGGCGATGGTGGGCGTGAACGTGGAGGGCACGTCGGCTTCCGCATTCAAGGGCGCACCCTATTCGAGCGGCGGCAAGACCGGCACGGCGCAGGTGGTGGGCATCGCGCAGGGCAGCAAGTACAACGCGTCGCAGGTGGACGAGCGGCATCGCGACCACGCGCTCTTCATCGCGTACGCGCCCGCGGACGATCCGAAGATCGCGGTGGCGCTCGTGGTGGAGAACGCGGGCTTCGGCGCCGCGAACGCCGCGCCGATCGCGCGGCGCGCGATCGACTACTGGCTGCTCGGCCAGTATCCGAGCGAGGAAGACATCGCGGCCGTGCAGAAGGGCCAGGCGACGGCGCCGATCGGCACGCCGCGCAACGCGAGCGACGTGCCGCTCGCGCCGAAAGGCGGCCCGGGCGGCGCGACGGGCGTGCCCGCGCTGCCGGCTTCGGCGGCGGCGGTGGCGGCGGTGGCGGCGGTGGAAAGCGCTGCGAGGCCCATGGCGCAGACCCGGTGACTGGCTGCACAATTCGCCGCATGATCGATCTCCCCAAGGACACCCGGCAGCAGGCGGTCTCCTCCATCGAGCGGTACTTCCGCGAGAACATGGACGAGCGGATCGGCAACGTGGCCGCGGCCGGGCTGCTCGGCTTTTTCCTCGAAGAGATCGCACCCGCGATCTACAACCAGGCGGTACGCGACGTGCAGGAGAAGTGGCGCTTTCGCGTGGACGAGCTCGACTGCGAAGTGCACGAGGAGGAGTTCCAGTACTGGAGAAAATTCGACAAGGCGCCGGGGCGGCGCCGATGAACACGAGGGCTTCGGCTCTGTCCGATGCGACGCGCCGAAGCGTGCGCATCGGCGGCGCCTGCGGCTTCTGGGGCGACAGCGCCGCGGGCGCGCCGCAGCTCGTCGCGTCGGGGATGATCGACTACCTCGTGTTCGACTACCTCGCCGAAACCACGATGGCGATTCTCGCGGCCGCGCGATCGAAACATCCCGAACTCGGCTACGCCACCGACTTCGTCGATATCGCCATGCGAGCCGTGCTGCCCGAGGTGTGTTCGCGCGGCATCAAGGTCGTCGCCAACGCGGGCGGCATCAATCCGAAGTCGTGTGCCGATGCGCTGCAGGCGCTGGCCGCCTCGATGGGCCTCTCGCCGCGCATCGCGGTCGTCGACGGCGACGACGTGAGCGCGCTCATGCCCGCGCTGCGCGACGAGGGCGTGCGCGACATGTTCACCGGCGAGCCCCTTCCCACCCGCGTGTCGAGTGCCAACGCCTACCTCGGCGCGTTGCCGGTGGCGCGCGCGCTCGCCGCGGGGGCCGACATCGTCATCACCGGGCGCGGCGTCGACAGCGCCGTGACGCTCGGCGCGCTGATCCATGAATTCGGCTGGTCGGCTCGGGACTACGACCGGCTCGCGGGCGGCAGCCTCGCCGGACACATCATCGAATGCGGCTGCCAGGCGACGGGCGGCCTCTTCACCGACTGGGATCGCGTGCCCGACTGGGCGCACATCGGCTACCCCATCGTGGAATGCGCGGAAGACGGCAGCTTCGAGCTCGTGAAGGCGCCCGCGACCGGCGGGCTCATCGATCGCGCCTGCGTGGCCGAGCAGATGCTCTACGAAATCGGCGACCCGGGCGCGTATCTGCTGCCCGACGTGACCTGCGACTTTCGGCAGGTGCGCATCGAACAGGCCGCACCGGACCGCGTGCGCGTCTTCGGCGCGCGCGGACGCGCGCCTTCCGCGACGTACAAGGTGTCCGCGACGCAACTGGACGGCTGGCGCTGCGCGGGGACGATCGCGGTGGTTGGCATCGATGCCGCGCGCAAGGCGCGCCGCACGGGCGAAGCCATCGTCGAGCGCACGCGCGCAATGCTGCTGGCACAAGGCATGGCGGACTACGCGAACGTGCAGATCGAGCTCTTCGGTTGCGAATCGCTCTACGGCGCCCATTCCCGCACGAGAGGGTCGCGCGAAGTCATGGTGCGCGTGGTGGTCGATCACCCCGAAAAGCAGGCGCTCGCCCTCTTCGCGCGCGAGGTCGCACCGGCCGGCACGTCATGGTCGCCCGGCACGACGATGGCTTCGGGCGGTCGGCCATCGCCCTCGCCGCTCGTGAAGCCGTTCTCGTTCCTGCTCGCCAAGTCGCGAGTGCCTGTGCGCGTGCGCATCGGCGAGGATTCGCTCGACGTGGAGACTGCGCACGGCGTGGCCGTGGTCGAACCCGCGGCATCCCTCGCGCCACCCGCGGCGTGGATCGACCCCGTGGGCGAGGCGCAGGTCGAAGTGCCGCTCGTGAAACTCGCCTGGGGCCGCAGCGGCGACAAGGGCGACATCTCCAACATCGGCATCGTCGCGCGGCGCGCGGAATGGCTGCCGCTCCTGTGGGCGCGCCTCACCCCGGAGGCCGTGCGGGAGCGGTTCGCGCACATGGTGCGCGGGCGCGTCGAACGATTCCATCTGCCTGGCACGCATGCCATGAACTTCATGCTGCACGCGGCGCTCGCGGGCGGCGGGCCCGCGTCGGCGCGCTTCGATCCGCTCGGCAAGGGCAACGCGCAGATTCTGCTCGACATGCCAGTGCGCGTTCCGATGTCGATCGCCGATCAGCTCGGCACTTGCTGATCCGAAGCGGCCGCGCCCGACGCGGCCCATGGCGTCCCGTCGCTAAACTCGAACCATGCGGACATACATGGTAGGGGGCGCCGTTCGCGACGCCCTGCTGGGCTTGCCGGTGAACGACCGCGACTGGGTCGTCGTCGGCGCGACGCCGCAGCAGATGATCAGCGCCGGCTTCCTGCCGGTGGGAAAGGACTTCCCGGTGTTTCTTCATCCGCACACGAGGGAAGAGCACGCGCTCGCGCGCACCGAGCGCAAGACCGCGCGCGGCTACCACGGCTTCGCGTTCCACGCGGAGCCCGACGTCACGCTCGAAGAGGACCTCGCGCGGCGCGACCTCACGATCAACGCGATGGCCCGCGACGAACAAGGGCGGCTCGTCGATCCGTTCGGCGGCCGCGCGGACCTCGAGCGCAAGGTGCTTCGCCACGTGACGCAGGCGTTTCGCGAGGACCCGGTGCGCATTCTGCGCGTGGCGCGCTTCGCCGCGCGGTTTTCGGACTTCGCCGTCGCCGCCGAGACGGTGGAATTCATGCGCGAGATGGTCGCGGCCGGCGAGGTGGACGCGCTGGTGCCCGAGCGCGTCTGGCAGGAACTCGCGCGCGGGCTCATGGAAGCCAAGCCCTCCCGCATGTTCGAGGTGCTGCGCGAATGCGGTGCGCTCGCCCGGCTGCTGCCCGAGGTGGATCGCCTGTGGGGCGTGCCGCAGCGAGCCGACTATCACCCGGAGGTCGACACCGGCGTTCACCTCATGATGGTGCTCGACATGAGCGCGCGGCTTGCCGCGCCGCTGGCTGTGCGCTTTGCCTGCCTCACGCACGATCTCGGCAAGGGCACGACGCCCGCCGAAGTGCTGCCGCGCCACGTGGGGCACGAGCAGCGCAGCGTGGCCTTGCTGCAAGGCGTGTGCGATCGGCTGCGCGTGCCTTCCGAATCGCGCGAACTCGCGCACGTGGTCGCGCGCGAGCATGGCAACATCCACCGTTCGAGCGCCTACGGCGCGGCGGCGATCGTCCGGCTGCTGGAACGCTGCGACGCGCTGCGCAAGCCGCAGCGTTTCGAGCAGGCATTGCTCGCTTGCGAATGCGATGCGCGCGGCCGCCTCGGACTCGAAGAGGAGCCGTATCCGCAGCGCGCACGGCTGCTGGCCGCGCTGGCAGCGGCGCAGCAGGTGCCCACCGCGCAGATCGCGGCGCAGGCGCAGGAACGTGACGTGACCGGCCCGCGCATCGGCAAGCTGATCCACGAGGCGCGCGTGCACGCGGTGGAGCAGGCGCTTTCCGCGTGAAGCGGCCGCTGCGTCACACAAGAAGCGCCAGCGCGGCGTAGTCGCCTACCCGGTCCGCGAGTCCCGCCGCAACCAGTTCGCTGCCGGCCGTGAGCGCTGGGAAATGCCGTTCGACTTCGGCCTGCAGTCGCGGCAGCAGGTAGGCCCGGTGATGGAAGAAGACGCTTCCGCCCAGGCTCACGCGCTGCAGGTCGAGGATGGCCACGAGGTTGTACAGGGCGCGTCCCATCACGCGGCACAGCTCCTCGACCGTCGCCTCGGACTTCGCGTCGCCCGCCTGCGCCTGCTGAAGCAACGTCGCCGCATCGGCGCCGAAGCGCCGCGCGACCGAATTGCCGGCGACGAGCGCCTCGACGTCGCCCACATTCCCGCAGCCGCAGAGCGCCTCGTCGTTGTCGCTCACGAACATGTGGCCGCCGTGCCCCGCGTTGCCGTTCTTGCCGCGCAGCACGCGGCCGTCGACGCACACGCCCATGCCGATGCCCGTGCTCCACGTGACGTAGGCGCAGTGCTCGAAGCCCTGCAGCGCGCCCCAGCGGCGCTCGGCCTCCAGTGCCGCCACGCAATCGTTTTCCACGCGCACTTCGGCAAATCGATGGCGCAACGGCGCTTCGAGCAAGGCGGTCGTCCAGTCGTTGGGCAAGCCGCGGTCCGGCCCCGCGAGGCCGCCGCAGATGTTGGGCGCGGCGATCTCCACGAGCCCCGCGCGCAGCACGAACGGCCCGCACGACGACACGCCTGCGCGCTGCACCGTGCCGGGGGCGACGCCCGCTTCGGCGCAGGCGTCGTCCACCATGCGGATGACTTGCCGCGCGAGCGCGCCGCTATCCCCGACCTTGGCGGTGGGTTCGCTGCGGCGCGCGAGGAGGTCGAGCCCGGCGCCGGTGTTGAGGCTCACCGCGACTTTGGTGCCGCCGATGTCGATGCAGGCTTTCATACGTACTTCGCGATCGCGCCGGCCAGCATGCTGAGGAGAATCGTCGAGGTGAAGGGCACGAACACCTCGCGGCCGAAGAGCCTGAAGCGCAGGTCGCCCGGCAGCTTGCCGAAGCCGAGCTTCTGCAGCCACGGCGAGAACCAGCCGATGAGCATCAGCGCGAGAAAGACGACGATGAACCAGCGGATCATGGAATTCGCAGTGTGCCGAAATTCGGCCTCAGAGTGTGTGGCTGCGGTCGCCTTCGCGAAAGCCCACCGCGTCCCAGTAGGCGCCCTTGTGCAGCGCGAGCACCTTGAAGAGTTCGCCCATCTCGTGCTCGGCCATGAGGCGAAGCGCGGCCGCGCGGTCGGCGAGCGTCGCGTCTTCGAGCCGCTGCACGAGGCCGCAGTTCACGAGAAAGCGGCCCTGCGTCGCGTAGCCGAGCGTCTTCAGCCCCGCCTCCTGCGCCGCGAGCGCGATGCCGGTGAAGTTCACGTGCGCGGTGATGTCCTTCAGGCCGATGCCGGAAAGCGGATCGGCATCGGCCATGTGCGCGCGATGACACATCAGCGTGCCCGCGCTGCGCTGAGGGTGGTAGTACTCGGCTTCGGGGAATCCGTAGTCGATGAAGAAGGCGGCCCCGCGTTCGAGCCGCTCGGCCAGCGTGCGAATGAAGGCTTCGGCCATCGGATGGATTTCGGTCACGTAGTCGTGATCGCCCTCGATCTGCACGGGCGGGCGCAGCGCCGTCGGTCGATCGGCCCACGCGAAACCGGTCGACACACCGCGTTCATGCCATACGCCGCCCTTGCGCGCGATGAGCTTCACCGGCACGGCATCCAGCACCTCGTTGCCCACGATCACGCCCGAGAATCGTTCGGGCAGCTGGCTCACCCACTGCACGCGCTCGCCGTGCGCGGCGAGCGCCTCCTGCTGGCGCGCGCGCAGCGCCGCGGACACTTCGACGATGCGGTAGTGCCGCACGGGCAGTGCCGCGAGCAGCTCCTTCGCGAGCGCGCCGGTGCCGGCGCCGAATTCCCAGAGCTCGTCGGTGACAGTGCGCTCGAGCGCTTCGGCCAGCTGCACGGCGAGCGTGCGGCCAAAAAGCGGCGACATCTCGGGAGCCGTCACGAAGTCGCTGCCCGACGACGGCATGGCCCCGAACTTGCGGCCGTCGTTGGCGTAGTAGCCGAGGCCAGGCGCGTAGAGCGCGAGGGTCATGAAGCGATCGAACGGCAGCCACCCCTCGGCCCGGACGATCGTCCGCTCCAGCAGGGATGCGAGCGCCGTCGTTACACTCGGTGCGTCATCGGTCATCGCCGGATTGTCCCCGAACGAGCGAAACGCCCGCGACTTCTCCCTCAAGCCAGGAACCGAAAGTCATGACCAAGGCCGGCACTCAGATCCTCACGCTCACCGGGCTCAGGTTCGACGCGAACGTAGGCATCCTCGATCACGAGAAGACCGCACCGCAGCCGATCCTGGTGGATGCCGAGCTGAACCTCGGCACGCAGCCGCTCGTGCCGCGCGACGACGACATCACGCACGTGCTCGACTACCGCAAGGTGCGCCGCATCATCATCGACGAGTGCACGGCGCAGCACGTGAACCTGCTCGAATCGCTCATCGGCAAGCTCTGCAATCGACTCATGCAGCTTCCCGGCGTGCTCGGCGTGCGCGTGCGCATCGCGAAGCTTCGGATCTTCGACGATTGCGAGGTGGCGATCCGGATGGAGACCGGGCTCTGGTGACGCCCGTTGTGCGAATGACCCTGAGGGCGCATAGGAGAAATTCCTAAGGCGCAAGGCTTGCGGGCGCGCACGATATGCCCTATGGATCACAAACCTCTGCGCGCGCTGCTGGTGGATGACGACCCGCTGGTGCGCGAACTCGTCGCCCTGTGGCTCGAAGACCTGGGCTTCGCGGTCACGCAGACGGATTCGGCGACTCGGGCTTTGCCGATCCTCGACGAGCGGGTGTTCGACCTGGTCGTGGCGGACGTGAACCTCGGCGACAAGCTCGACGGCTTCGAGCTGGCCGTCGCCGTCGCCGACCGGCAACCCGACGCGCGGGTCCTCTTCATTTCGGCGAAAGCCTGGGGAACGCCCCAGACCGAGGAGCCGGACACGACTTTCCTGCACAAGCCGTTCACCGAAGCGGAACTGGCACGATCGGTGCGCTTCGTGCTCGCCGACGACAAGCGGATCGCCAATCCTGCCTGACCTCGGCTGACCCCGGCCGACCCCGTCCGCCCCGCTTCGCGCGCGACGCCGTGGGCGACGCGAAGCGGCAGTCTCTAGAATCGCCCGCATGCCGCAAGACGCCCCCGCGCGAGCTCGCCTTTGCGCCGCGAAATTCGTCGCCCACAACATTCCGCTCGCGCCCGGCCTTTGCACGCGGCCGGGCGAGCCGCTCATCGGCGAGTCGCCGCGCACGAAGGCCATCCACGACGCCCTGCGCCTTTTCGTGCCCGGGGGTGCCGGCGGCAAGACGGCCGTGGACCTCGGTTGCCTCGAAGGCGGTCTCACCTACGAGCTGTGGCGCGCGGGCCTGCGCGTAGTGGGCGTCGAAGCGCGCGAGGACAACCTCGAGCGGTGCCTGCTCGTGCGCGACTGGTTCGATGCCGCGGGCGCGATGGAATTCGTGCGGTCCGACGTGCGCGAGTTCCGGCCCGGCGCCGCATTCGACGTGGTGCTCTGCTCGGGCCTGCTGTACCACCTGGACGACCCGGCCGGCTACATCGGCGAGCTGGGTCGCCTCGCCGCGCCGGGGGGCCTTCTCTATCTCGACACGCACGTGGCGCCCGAGGACGCAGACCTGCCCGAATGCAACTTCCGCGCCGCGCTGTCGCCCTGGAAGACGCGCCTGCACGAGGGGCTCGCCATCCGCTACCGCGAATACGCGGAGGACATCACGAAACCCGAGTCGTCGGTTGGAAATCCGGTGTCGCTCTGGATGGACATCGCGTCTCACGTGGAGCTGCTGCAGCGCGCGGGGTTTTCGCGCGTGTTCGAAATGCACGGCTGGTTCGGCGCGGGCGAAATGGATCTGAAGCGGCGCTTCGCCCGGCACTACTGGGCCTGCATCAAGCAAGCATGATCCATCCGAGGCACCGCCCGCGTCTCGCGGCCGCATCCGCCCTGGGATTCGTCTCTTTTTTCCTGTTGCCGCCCGGCTGGCCTTTCGTCACGCGCGCCCTCGTCGCCTGGAACGCCGGCGTGTGGTGCTATCTCGCCCTCATGGGCTGGCACATGCTGCGCGCGAGCGCGGCGCAGTTGCGCGAGATCGCGCAGCAGGAAGACGCGAGCACGGCGACCATGCTCGCCGTCTTGTCGGCCGCCGCCATGCTGAGCGTCGCAGCGATCGTGCTGGAGCTCGCGGCCACGCGCGGCAACAGCGCGGCGCAGGCGCTGCCGCACTACGGGCTCACGATCCTCACGATCCTCGGCTCGTGGCTCCTCGTGGGCGTGATCTACACGTTCCACTACGCGCATCTTTTCTACAGCGCCGACGCGTCGAGCCGGCCGCTGCGTTTTCCCGACGATCCGCAGCACCCGCGCTACATCGATTTCCTCTATTTCTCGTTCACCATCTCGGTGGCGGCGCAGACGGCGGACGTGTCGGTGCTCTCGAGCACCATGCGTGCGGCGGTACTCGCGCAGTCGGTGCTCGCGTTCCTCTTCAACGTCGCGATCCTCGGCCTCACGATCAACATCGCGGCCGGGCTGGTGGGACAATGACGGCCATGAGCGCAGTCTTCATCGAACGCCGGCACAGGATCGAGCGCGAAACCCACAAGCTCGAAAAGCGCCTGTGCCGCCTTGTCGGCCAGGCGATCGGCGACTACACCATGATCGAGCCGGGCGACAAGGTGATGGTGTGCCTGTCCGGCGGCAAGGACAGCTACTCGCTGCTGGACATCCTTCTGAAGCTGCAGCAACGCGCGCCGGTCGCGTTCGACATCGTGGCGGTCAACCTGGATCAGAAGCAGCCTGGCTTTCCGCAGCACGTGCTGCCCGACTATCTGAAGTCCATCGGCGTCGCGTTTCGCATCGAGGAGCAGGACACTTACTCCATCGTGAAGGACAAGATTCCCGAGGGCAAGACGATGTGCAGCCTCTGCTCGCGGCTGCGACGCGGCATCCTGTACCGCGTCGCGAGCGAGCTGGGCGCAACGAAGATCGCGCTCGGCCACCACCGCGACGACATCCTGCAGACGTTTTTTCTCAACATGTTCTTCGGCGGCAAGCTGAAGGCCATGCCGCCGAAGCTCGTGAGCGACGACGGGCGGCACGTCGTCATCCGGCCGCTCGCCTACATCCCCGAAAGGGACCTCGTGCGCTGGGCCGAACACCGGCAGTTCCCGATCATTCCCTGCACGCTCTGCGGCTCGCAGGAGAACCTGCAGAGAAAGCAGGTCGGCGCCATGCTGCGCGAGTGGGAGCGCCAGCACCCCGGCCGCGTGGAAAACCTCTTCTCGGCGTTGCAAAACGTCGTACCTTCCCACCTGGCCGACGGAACGCTGCACGATTTCCGGGGTCTGACAGCCATGGGCGTGCCGGACGCGAACGGTGACAAGGCTTTCGACGTGGATGAGTTCCCGGCTGTGCCGGCACTGCCCGCGCTTCAGGTCGTCAAGCTCTGAGGCTTGCCTTCGCCAAAGGGGGCGGCCTCTTCGGAATGGAGGAACGTATGCGTCCCATCACGCGCCTCGCGTGCGCTGGCCTCATGGCCACCGCGGGCCTGCTCGCGGGCTGCGCCACGGGCTACAAGCTCGACAACCAGGTCCAGTCCTTCTCCAGCCTGCCCGCGGCGGCGTCGCAGCTCAGCTACCGGTTCGACCGCACGCCTTCGCAGCAGGCCGATCCCAACCAGGCTCAGCTCGAGGCTTTCGCCGATCAGGCGCTGTTCCAGGCCGGTTTTCGCCGTAACGATGCCGCGCCGCGCTTCGCGGTGCAGGTGACGGCGCGCGTGCAGCCGATGCTCTCGCCCTACGCCGATCCGTGGGATCGCTTCGGCTGGGGTTTCGGCGGATGGGGCTGGGGCCGCCACGGCGGGCTCGGGATCGGATTCGGCACGCGGCTCGGCGATTCACCCTGGTACCACCGCGAAGTGAACGTGATCGTGCGCGAACTCGCGTCGAACAAGGTGGTCTACGAAACCCGCGCGGTCAACGACGGGCCCTGGCTCGATAACACTTCCGTGTTGCCCGCGATGTTTCATGCCGCCTTGCAAGGCTTCCCGAATCCCCCGCAGGGCGTGCGCCGCGTGGACATCCAGGTGGGCGGCGAGAAGAAGGCGGCTGCTTCCTGACAATCCGTCACGCACTCTCCTTGCAATCCGGCGGGTCTCCATACAATGGGTGGTTATGGAAGCCACCCGCATCATTGCCGTCCGGCATGGTGAGACTGCCTGGAACGTGGACTCCCGGATCCAGGGGCAGATGGATGTCGAGCTCAACGACACGGGCCGCTGGCAGGCGCGCCGCGTGGGTAGCGCGCTCGCCGGCGAGCCGGTGACGGCCGTTTATTCGAGCGACCTCGGCCGCGCGCACGAGACCGCGCGCTGCATCTCCGAACGCCTCGGTGTCCCGGTGATCCCGCACGAGGGCTTGCGCGAGAGGCGCTTCGGCCTCTTCGAGGGCCGCACGTTCGACGAGATTCGCGAGACGTGGCCCGAGGAGGCGCACAACTGGCGGCAGCGCCTGCCCGAATGGCAGCCACCGGAAGGCGGCGAGTCGCTGATCGAGCTGCGCGAGCGCGTGGGCCGCACCGTGCACGAACTCGCCTCCCGTCATCCGGGCGAACAGATCGTGGTGGTGTGCCACGGCGGCGTGCTCGACACCTTGTACCGCATCGCCACCGGCCAGGAAGTGAACTCGCCGCGCACCTGGCAACTGCCGAACGGCGCGATCAATCGCTTGCTGTGGACTCCGCAGGGCTTTACGCTGGTCGGCTGGTCCGACACCCAGCACCTGGACGACGATGCCCCTGCCGACGAAAACACCTCTTTCTGATTCGCTCAAGCAGATCCTGAAGCAAGGCGTCGACGCGATCGACACGCCCGCACTGGTCGTCGACATCGACGCCATGATGCGCAACCTCTCGCGCATGGCCGAATTCGCGAAGAAGCACGACATCCGGTGGCGGCCGCACGCGAAGATGCACAAGAGCTCCGCCCTCGCCAAGCTGCAGATGCAGGCGGGCGCCGTGGGCGTGTGCGTGCAAAAGACCGCGGAGGCCGAAGCGATGGTCGCGGGCGGCGTGAACGACGTCTACATCAGCAACGAGGTGATCGCGCCGCACAAGCTGGCCCGCGTCGCCGCGCTCGCTCATCGGCTCGCCGCGGACAACGGACAGCTCGCGATCGCGGTCGACAGCATGGAGGGCATCCGCCGCCTCGCGCAGGCGATGAACGATGCCCGCCATGCGGCCGGCAACGCCGCGGTGATCGACGTCTTCGTGGAGATCGACGTCGGCCAGGGCCGCTGCGGCGTCACGCCGGGGCGGCAGGCCGTGGACCTCGCGCAGGAGATCCGGCGTCACGCGGCGTTGCGCTTCGCCGGGCTGCAGGCGTATCACGGCCGCGCGCAGCACGTGCGCAGCGCGCAGGAAAGGCGCGACCTGATCAGCGTGGTGGTGCAGGACGTGACCTTCACGCGCCGCCTGATCGAGGCCGAGGGCATCCCCGTGGAACTCGTGACCGGCGCGGGCACCGGCAGCATGGTGTGCGAATCCGCGAGCGGCGTCTTCGGGGAGCTGCAGGCGGGCTCGTTTCTCTTCATGGACGTCGACTACGCGCTGAACGAACGCGATCCGGCGCAGCCGCACTTCGAGCACGCCCTTTTCGTGAAGAGCCAGGTGATCAGCACCGGCTTGCAGCACGCGGTGTGCGATGCGGGGCACAAGTGCCATGCGATCGACTCGGGGCTGCCCCGCGTCGTGCCGCTCGAGGACGGCGCGCAGCTCGAATACGCCAATGGCGGCGACGAGCACGGCATCCTGAAGCCGCGCGACCCCGCGCAGCGGCTGGCGAGGCTCGGCGAAATCGTGTGGCTCGTGCCCGGGCACTGCGACCCCACCGTGAACCTGCACAACCACATGATCGGCGTGGCGGGCGGCCTGAAGCAGGGCCGCGTGGAACGTATCATCCGCGTGGATGCACGCGGCGCGCTTACCTGAGCCGGTTGCGCAGGTGGGGTAGCCGCGCGCGAGCGCCGAACCACGTCCATGGCCCTGAGCCCATCGCAGATCATCGTCCTGGCCACGCCGGTCTTCTTCGGCCTGATCGGCCTGGAAGTCGCATGGGGCCACCGACGCGGGCGCAATACCTACCGCCTGAACGACGCGATCAACAGCATCTCGCTTGGCATGCTGAGCCAGGTGAGCGCGGTGCTGATGCCGTTCCTGAAGATCGGGCTGTACGCCGCGGTGTTCACGCACGTCGCGTTGTTTCGCAACGATGCGTTCTGGATGTCGTGGTACGGCTGGATCGTCGCCCTCGTCTTCTACGACTTCTGCTACTACTGGCTGCACCGCGCGGGGCACGAGGTGGCGATCCTCTGGGCCGCGCACGTGGTTCATCACCAGTCGGAGGACTACAACCTCTCCACGGCGCTGCGCCAGACCAGCACGGGGCACTTGCTCGGCTGGGTCTTCTATCTGCCGATGGCGCTCGCGGGCGTGCCGCCGTTCGTCTTCGCGGTGGTGGGCCTCATCGACTTGCTCTACCAGTTCTGGGTGCATACCGAACACGTCGGCAAGCTCGGCTGGTTCGACCGCTGGTTCTGCTCGCCTTCCAACCATCGCGTGCACCATGCGGTGAACGACCCGTACCTCGATCGCAACTATGGCGGCGTGCTGATCGTGTGGGACCGCCTCTTCGGCAGCTTCACCGAAGAAGGCGAACGCTGCGTGTACGGCACGCGCTCGCCGCTTCGCAGCTGGGATCCGCTCTGGTCCAATTTCGAGGTCTACTGGTCGCTCGCGCGCGACGCCTGGTACACCCGCAGCTGGAAGAACAAGGTGCTCGTGTGGATCAGGCCGGCGGGATGGCGCCCGGCCGACGTCGCCGAACGCTTTGCGAAGGCCCCCTTCGAATTGGCGGCCGTGCGGCGTTTCCATCCGCCGATGACCCGGGGCATGCTGTGGTTCGCGGCCGCGCAGTTCGCGGCAGGGCTCGCCTGCTCGATCGCGTATCTCTGGAATGCCGACACGATGCCCATCGGCGATGCGTTCGTGTGGCTCGCCGCGCTGACCGCAGCACTATGGGCAAGCGGTGTGGCGATGCAGGGTCGGCTTTCCATGCTCGAGGTGCTGATGGTCCAGGCCGCGGCGCTCGCGACCGCGAGCGGTGCGCTGGGCCTGCAGACGCTGCATCACGCCGCGAAACCGCTGGCGATGCTGCTTGCGATCGCGTTCGTTCATGCGAGGTCGCGCACGCGCTTCGATTCGCTGCTGCTCGCGGCGCTCGCGTGCTCGCTCGCGGGCGATGTCCTTCTCATGGTGCCGGGCTACTTCCTTGCCGGCCTCGTGAGTTTTCTCGTGGCGCATCTGTGCTACATCGCGCTCTTCAAGTCGGGCGTGCCGTGGTTGCCGAGCCGCCGGGCGCTGGTGGCGGTCGCGGTGCCCGGGCTCGCGATGTACGCCTTTCTGTTCGGGTACCTGCCGCCGGTGCTGAAGGTGGCCGTGGCTGCCTACACGATCGTGATCTGCCTGATGGCGGCGCAGGCGATCGGCCGCGCGACCGTGCTGCGCGACGGCGCCTCGCTGGGCGTGGCGATCGGGGCGGCCTTCTTCATGCTGAGCGATTCGACGCTCGCGATCCACCGCTTCGCAGTGGCTGTGCCGATGGGGCAGTTCGCGGTGCTGGCGACGTACTACCTGGCGCAGTGCTTGATCGTCCACCATGCGCGCGGTGCCGCGCACCGTTCAGCGCCCTCCACCACCCGGCCTCATTCGGAGAAGAGTTCCCCCGCCGCCTTCGGTGGCGCCACGCCCAGGTGACGATAGGCCGCGAGCGTCGCCACTCGCCCGCGCGGCGTGCGCTGCAGGTACCCCTGCTGGATCAGGTACGGCTCGATCACGTCCTCGATGGTGTCGCGCTCCTCGCCGATCGAAGCCGCGATGTTGTCGAGTCCCACCGGACCGCCGTCGAAGCGATGCACCACGGCTTCGAGCAGCTTGCGGTCCATCACGTCGAACCCCTGCGGATCGACGTCGAGCATCGCGAGCGCCTTCTGCGCGATGTCCTCGGTGATGTGGCCCGTGCCCTTCACATCCGCGTAGTCGCGCACGCGCCTGAGCAGCCGGTTGGCGATGCGCGGCGTGCCGCGCGAACGCTTCGCGATCTCCATCGTGCCTTGCGGATCGATCGGCGCATGCAGCAGCCCGGCGCTGCGCCGCACGATGCGCGCGAGCTCCTCGGCGCTGTAGAACTCCAGCCGCGCCACGATGCCGAAGCGGTCGCGCAAGGGATTGGTGAGCATCCCGGCCCGTGTGGTCGCGCCCACCAGCGTGAAAGGCTGCAGATCGAGCTTGATCGAGCGCGCGGCCGGGCCTTCGCCGATCATGATGTCGATCTGGTAGTCCTCCAGCGCGGGATAGAGGATTTCCTCGACCACCGGTGAGAGCCGGTGAATCTCGTCGATGAAGAGCACGTCGTTCTTCTCGAGGTTGGTGAGCAGCGCGGCGAGGTCCTTCGGCTTCTCGAGCACCGGGCCGGAGGTCTGGCGCAAATTCACGCCCAGTTCGTGCGCGACGATGTGGGAAAGCGTCGTCTTGCCGAGCCCGGGGGGGCCGAAGAGCAGCACGTGGTCGAGCGCCTCGCCGCGCTTTCTCGCCGCGCCGATGAAGATTTCGAGCTGCTCGCGCGTCTTCGCCTGCCCGACGTACTCGGCAAGCAGCTTGGGGCGCAATGCGCGTTCCAGCGCCTCCTCGTTCGGCGACGCGGGGGCCGCGGACACCACGCGCTTGGCCGGCGGTGGCGCGAAATCGTCGGTCTGGATCGTCATTGCTGCTTCGTCCCGAGCCACGACGCGAGTGGCTGCCGGGCCCAGGCCTGTGCGTCGGAGCCCCAGTACGACTGCGGCTGGGAAGCCAGCAGACGCATCGCGCTCTCGCGCCGCTCGATGGCCGTCCGGGCGCGATCCACGATCTCGACGAGCGAATGACTGAGCAGATCGTCCTGCCGCAGCAGTTCTTCCACAAAGAACGTGTTGCGGCTGTCGGACTTGCAGCCGAACGAGGACCGCGTCGACGAAGCGGCCGTGAGCACGATGTGCGAGGGCGCCATGAGCGCCGGCACGAACGAGCCCGAATAGCAGGCCGATACGAGCACGAGCACCGGCCGCGAGCGCAGCGGGGCGAGCCAGTCCTGCAGCTCGCTCGCCTCGATCGCATCGGGCCGGCCTTGGGCCTCCTGCACGCCGAGCAGGCGCGCCGAGCCGTGCGTGGTGAAAAGCAGCACGACCTTGTCCGAAGGCCGCACGTCGCGTGCGATCGCTTGCAGCACGGTGCGGATGTTGCCGCGCGTCGCAAGCGGCCAGTCGGCCTCGCGGCCGGCCGGGGGATTCGCGAGTTCGAACATCACCGCGCGCGGATCGATCTCGCGCATCACTTCGGCCGCGAGCTCGACGTCGCCGCGGAATGCGCTGGACCCCGAATGCATGGCGAACCCGGCGAAGACGAGGCGCGGCGGCCGCTCGGCGGCCAGCGAGGCGTGAGCGGCTTCCAGCTGGGCCTGCAGCAGCGCGTCGCTGCCGGAAAACGCCTCGACTGCCCAGGAAGAGGCCGCGGCGCATGTCAGCAGCACCAGCAGGAAAGCGCGCATCCATCGCAGCGACATGACGTGCCTCATGCCCTTACTTCGCAAGCGACTTGAGCGCGAGCTTGATGCCCTCGCTCACGCCCACGTCCTGCGGCAGCGCCTTGAGCGACGCCGCCGCTTCCCTGTCGCTGTAGCCGAGCGCGACGAGCGCCTGCAGGATGTCGGCCTGCGCATCGGTGGCGGCATGCGCCGGGCCCGCGATGTCGGCGCCGAGACGGCCCTTCAGCTCGAGCAGCAGCCGCTCGGCGGTTTTCTTCCCGATGCCCGGAATCTTGATGAGCCGGCTCGCGTCCTGCGCCGTCACGGCGTGGGCGATGTCGCCCACGCTCATGCCGCTCAGCACCGAAAGCGCCGTGCGCGGCCCCACGCCGGAGATGCGGATCAACTGGCGAAAGGCGCCGCGTTCGGCTGCCGACCCGAAACCGAAGAGTATCTGCGCGTCCTCGCGGACGACGAAGTGCGTGAGCAGCGACACCTTCTCGCCCAGCCCCGGCAGGTTGTAGAACGTGCTCATCGGCACGTCGACCTCGTAGCCGACGCCGTGGCAGTCCACCAGCACCTGCGGCGGGTTCTTTTCGGACAACGTCCCCGTCAATCTGCCTATCATTCCCGGACCTCTGGACGGATTATCAGCTTGATTCTCAGACACGCGTTCTCCCCCGCCAACAACACCCGCCTGGCTCACCTCGCGGGGCCCACCGACGAACACCTGCGCACGATCGAAGTGGCGCTGCAGGTGCGCATCTCGCACCGGCAGGAGCACTTCCGCATCGAAGGCCCCAAGGCACGGGCCCAGCGCGCGCTCGACACGCTGTGCGCGATGTACGAGATGGCGAACCGCCCGATCCCGAGCGACCGCCTGCAGCTGATGCTCGCCGGCGACGCGACGCTCGGGGAAGCCGAAGACGGCGCGCTCGTGCTGCACACGCGCCGAGCGGACCTGCGCGCGCGCACGCCCAATCAGAGCGTCTACCTGGACAACATCGCGAGCCACGACGTCACGTTCGGCATCGGGCCGGCGGGCACCGGCAAGACCTACCTCGCGGTCGCGTGCGCGGTGGACGCGCTCGAGCGCAGCGCCGTGCAGCGCATCGTGCTCACGCGGCCCGCGGTGGAAGCCGGCGAGAAGCTCGGCTTCCTGCCCGGCGACCTCACGCAGAAGGTCGATCCGTACCTGAGGCCGCTCTACGACGCGCTCTACGACCTCATGGGATTCGACCGCGTGACGAAGGCCTTCGAGCGCAACGCGCTGGAAATCGCGCCGCTCGCCTTCATGCGCGGGCGCACGTTGAACAACGCCTTCGTGATCCTGGACGAGGCGCAGAACACGACGCCCGAGCAGATGAAAATGTTCCTCACGCGCATCGGCTTCGGCAGCAAGGCCGTGGTGACGGGCGACGTGAGCCAGATCGACCTGCCGAAGGGCCAGCTCTCGGGGCTTGTCGACGCGGACCGGATCCTCAAGGGCGTGCCCGGCATCGGGCACACGCGGTTCACGAGCGCGGATGTCGTGCGGCACCCCCTCGTCGCCCTCATCGTCGATGCGTACGACGCCGCGCGCCGCGCGAAGCCGCCATGAACGTGCCGCCGCTGGACCTCACGCTGCAGTTCGGCGAGTTCGACGGTGCCGCGGCGCACCGCCGGCTGCTCACGCGTTCGCGCGTGGCGAAGTGGCTCGCCTTCGCTTTGCAGCGGCAAGGCGAGCTGACCGTTCGGATCGTGGGAGAAGACGAAGGGCGAGCCCTGAACCGCGAGTACCGGCACAAGGACCACGCCACCAACGTGCTGACGTTCGACTACTCGAGCGAGCCGGTGGTGGCGGCCGATCTGGTGCTGTGCGCGCCGGTGGTCGAACGCGAGGCCGAGGCGCAGGGCAAGGCGCTCGAAGCGCACTACGCTCACCTGCTCGTGCATGGGGCGCTGCATGCGCAGGGGTACGAGCACGAGACGAACGAGAAGGATGCGCTGGAGATGGAGGCGCTGGAGGTGCTGATGCTCGCCGCGCTGGGGTACCCGAATCCGTACTGAAGCCGGCGGTGTGCCTTTCGGCGACCCCTCCGCTCAATTCACGCGCAACGGAATCGTGACCGGCCCGTCGTTCACGAGATGCACCTTCATGTCCGCGCCGAATTCGCCGGTCTGCACGGCCGGATGCGACTTGCGCGCTTCCTCGACGAAGTGGTCGTAGAGGCGTCGGCCTTCTTCGGGCGGCGCGGCGTTGCCGAAACTCGGGCGATTCCCGCCGCTCGTATCCGCCGCCAGCGTGAACTGGCTCACCACGAGAAGCGCGCCGCCCACATCCTGCACGCTGCGGTTCATCTTGCCCGCGTCGTCGCTGAAGATGCGCAGCTTCAGGAGCTTCGCAAGCAATCTGTCGGCTTGCGCCTCGCCATCGCCTCGCTCGGCGCAGACCAGCACCAGCAGGCCGTGCGCAATTTCTCCCGTCACGCGGCCTTGCACGACGACACGTGCTTCGCTCACGCGTTGCACCAGCGCCAGCATCAGATGAGGTCCTGCTCGTCCTGCGCGTGCGCTTCCACGTCGCTCGGCAGCAGCTGGATCGTGGCGCGCAGGCCCGGCACGGCGCTCATCAGCGCCTGCTCCACGCTGGCCCGCAAGGCGGCCGCGCGACCGAGCGTCCAGGCCGCCGGCATGTGCATGTGCAGGTCGACGAACCGGCGCTTGCCCGAGCGGCGGCTCGAGATGTGGTCGAAGCGGATCGTGGGATGCCGGAACTGCGCGAGCGTGCGGTCGATCTCGGCCAGCACCTCGGGTTCCAGCGCGCGATCCATGAGGCCTTCGGTGGATCGCCACATGAGCTGGACGCCTTCGCGCAGGATGTTCACCGCCACGCCGATCGCCACGGCCGGATCGAGCCATTGCCAGCCCGTGATCGCCACCAGCGCGACACCCACCACCACGCCGGCCGACGTCCAGACGTCGGTGATGAGGTGGCGGGCATCGCCTTCCACCGCGATCGATCGATGCTGCCGGGCCGACTGCAGCATCGCCCACGCCAGCGTGCCATTCAGGACCGAGCTGAGCACCGACAGCGCCAGGCCGATGCCCAGCTGCTCGAGCTCGCCGGGATGCAGCAGGCGCTCGACCGCCGTCCAGAGGATCCCCGCCGCGGCGAGGAAGATCATCATCCCCTCGAAGCCGGAGGAGAAATACTCCGCCTTGTGGTGTCCATAGGGATGGTCCTCGTCGGCCGGGCGCATCGCGATGCGCACCATCACGAGCGCGAAGGTCGCGCTCGCGAGATTCACGAGCGACTCCATGGCGTCCGAGAGGAGCCCCACGGAATTCGTGAGCCACCAGGCGAGCGTCTTCAGGACGATGGTGACCACCGCCACCCCGATCGAGACGCGCAGGAGCGCATCGGGCGAGATGCGGCTGGCGGCGCTGGCGAGCGTCATTCGGCTCAATGCGGCCGGCCGGGATAGATCAGCAGCGACGGCTCGACGTGCGCGAGCGCGATGAAGTCGCGGTCGTTGTGCACCAGCAGCGCGCCGTGTTCGAGCGCCAGCGCCGCGATCAGGCAGTCGTTCGGCTTGCGGATGGTGAAGCCCTTCTCGCGGGCCGAACGGTACAGGCCGGCCGCGAGCTCGTACGTCGTGAGTTCGCGCGGCTCGAGGACGAGCATCGACCAGAACCGCTCGCGCAAGGTCTCGAAGAGCGCGTCCGACCGCACGCCCTGCAACACCTCCTGGCAGATGATGCCCGTCGTCGCGAGCTCGTCGATTTCGTCGCGGTTGTCCAGAAAGCGCGTCGCTTCGGTCGCGATGCCGCGCTCGACCTGAATCCACACCGATGAATCGACAAGGAGCATCAGCGTTTGCGCAGCTTGACGGCCGCATTGGCGGGCGACTTGCTGGTGGGAGATTTCACCGCGGGGGATTTCACCGCGCGCGATTTCCCAGCGGGGGATTTTCCACCCGGCATCTTCTTCGCCGGCGGAGGGCGCTTGTATGTAGGAGTGCCCTCCTCGACGCGGTATCTCCCTGGCGGTTCACCCGGGGCCGCTTTCGGGTCGTAGTCGTCCCACAGGTCGCCGGGCTTCGCGATGGCCCAGATGTCCCGGAAGCGCGCGCGCTTCGACCGCGCCACCATCTCGCGCAGCGCGCGATCCACGACCTCGCGCTTCGTGCGCGCACCCGAAACCTTCATGGCTTCGGCGACCAGCGTCTCGTCGAGATCGATGTTGGTGAGCATCGGAAGAATTGTACATTGAATATATAAGCAGTCAACCGCCGATGCCGCTCGTGCGGGGGGCGACGCGTGCGTTTCAGGTCAGTGTGACGCGAGCGAACTTGCGCTTGCCGACCTGCACGACGTAGGTGCCGGGTTCGAGCTTCAGACCCTTGTCGCTGATGGGGGTCGAGTCCACGCGCACGCCGTTGCCGTCGATGAGCCGATTGGCTTCGCTCGCCGAAGGCGCGAGCCCCGCCTGCTTCAGCAGTTGCGCGATGCCGAGCGGCGCGCCGCTCAACGCCACCTCGGGTATTTCATCGGGCACGCCGCCGCGGCTGCGATTCACGAAATCCTCCTCGGCCGCTTGTGCCGCCTGCGCGCCGTGGAATCGCGTCGTGATCTCGCTCGCGAGCGCGACTTTCGCGTCTCGCGGATTGCGGCCTTGCTCGGTCTCGCGCTTCAGGAGGGCGATCTCGTCTTCGCTGCGAAACGACAGCAGCGTGTACCAGCGCCACATCAGCTCGTCGGAGATCGACATCGTCTTCGCGAACATCGAGTTCGCATCCTCCGTGATGCCGATGTAGTTGTTCTTGCTCTTGGACATCTTCTCGACGCCGTCCAGGCCCTCCAGCAGCGGCATGGTGAGGATGCACTGCGGCTCCTGGCCGTATTCCTGCTGGAGATGGCGGCCCATCAGCAGGTTGAACTTCTGATCGGTGCCGCCCAGCTCCAGGTCGCTTCGCAGCGCCACCGAGTCGTAGCCCTGCATCAGCGGGTAGAGGAATTCGTGGATGGAAATCGAACGCCCGTCGGCGAAGCGTTTCCTGAAGTCGTCCCGCTCCATCATCCGCGCCACCGTGTACCGCGCCGCGAGCTCGATCATGCCGCGCGCGCCGAGCGGGTCGCTCCACTCGCTGTTGTAGCGGATCTCGGTCTTCGACGGATCGAGAACCCGGCTCGCCTGCTCGTAGTAGGTCTTCGCGTTGGCTTCGATCTGCTCGCGCGTGAGCGGCGGCCGCGTCGTGTTGCGGCCCGACGGATCGCCGATCATCGAAGTGAAGTCGCCGATCAAAAAGATCACCTGGTGCCCGAGGTTCTGCAGTTGCCGCATCTTGTTCAGCACCACGGTGTGGCCGATGTGGATGTCGGGTGCCGTCGGGTCCAGCCCCAGCTTGATGCGCAGCGGCACGCCCGTGGCCTGCGAGCGCGCGAGCTTCTTCAGCCAGTCTTGCTGCGGGAGGAGTTCTTCCACGCCGCGCAAGCTCACGCGCATGGCTTCTCGCACGCCTTCGGTCACAGGAAAACCGGAAGGGGCCTCGGGGGATGGGGGGGACTGGCTCATCGTTACATTCCGGCGGAAGGCCGGCCGCACCGGCTGGCTATACTCGCGCACATTGTTGCCGCACGTCGGCCCGCCGATTCTAGTTCCGTCGATTCTTCCGATTCTCCGGTAGGACAAGGCGGACAGCGGCGAGTCCCGGGACACGGAAGTCGTCCCTGCGGGGAGCAAAGAGGAAAGGATTCCGAAGTTGTCGATCGACGGTTTGCGAACCGCTGGAGAACGTTTGCTCCGGCGTGCGGCGCACGCGCTGGAACACCACCCCAGACAGGTCACGGCCGCGATGGCGGCGCTGCTGCTGAGCGCAGCAGGCGGTGCCTTCGCCGTCGCGCACACCGCCGAGCGGCTGATCGACCCGGCCACGCTGCCGGTGCGGGAGCTCATCGAATCCGTCGAGCCGTTGCCCATCGCGGCCCAGGCCGAAGTGCTGGATGCCTTCCGGTTCAAGCTCTACCGGACCGAGCCCGTGCGCGCGAACGACACGGCCGAGGCGCTGTTGCGCCGGCTGGGCATCAACGACCCCGCCGCGGCCGCTTTCCTGCGCGCGGACCCGACGTTCCGGCGCGAGGTGCTGGCCCGCGCCGGCCGCAACGTCGCGGTGGAGGCAAGTGACAGCCAGGCGCTGCACAAGCTCACGGTGCGGTGGCTCTTCGACCGCAGCGATCGTTTCGAGCGCTACGTGGTGGAGCGCACCGCATCGGGCGGGTTCTCGGCCCGCCTCGAGACCGCGCCGCTCGTCGCATCCTTGCGGCTCGCGGGCGGCGTCGTGCGCTCGTCCTACTTCGAAGCCACCGATCGGGCCGGCCTCTCGGACGCCGTCGCGATGCAAGTGACTTCCATCTTCAAGGGCGAAATCGACTTCAACCGCGGCATGAAGGTCGGCGACCGCTTCGATGTGGTCTACGAGTCGCTCGAAGCGGACGGCGAGCCCTTGCGCAGCGGCCGCGTCATCTCGGCCGAATTCGTGAATGCCGGCCGCAGGCACCTGGCGATGTGGTTCAAGGAGCCGACACGCGAAGGCGGCTACTTCGACCTCGACGGCCGCAGTCTGGAGCGCGCTTTCCTCGCGTCGCCGATGTCGGTGACGCGCATCACGAGCAGCTACAAGCTGCGCTTCCACCCGATCCTGCACGAGTGGATCAAGCACGAAGGCGTCGACTACGGCGGCCCGGTGGGCACGCCGGTGCACACGATCGCCGAGGGCGTCGTGACCCATGCCGGCCCCATGGGCGCCTACGGCAACATCGTCATCGTGAACCACGGCCATGGCGTTGAGACCCGTTACGCGCATCTGAGCCGCATCGAGGTGCGCAACGGGCAGAAGCTGCAGCGCGGCCAGACCGTGGGCCTCCTCGGCGGCACCGGCCGCGTGACGGGGCCGCACCTGCACTTCGAATTCCGCGAGAACGGCGTCGCGACCGACCCGGTCGTCGCGCTCCAGCGCAATCAGGAGCCCGTGCTGTCGGCGCAGGCGAAGGTGGAATTCGACCGGCAAAGCCACTCGATCCGCAGCCAGTTCGCCTCGATCGACCGCGTGCCGGTGGTGGCCTTGCGCGACTGAGCGCGCGCGGGGGTTCCCAAACGACAGGAAGGGCGCCTCGGCGCCCTTTTGCTTTACCGTCGACGCTTCCCGCGCCGTCAGACCGAGAAGCTCGATCCGCAGCCGCAGGTCGTGGTCGCGTTCGGATTCTTGATGACGAACTGCGCGCCCTGGAGGTCTTCCTTGTAGTCGATTTCGGCGCCGACCAGATACTGGTAGCTCATGGCGTCGATCAGGAGCGACACGCCGTTTTTCATCATGACGGTGTCGTCGTCGTTGGCGACTTCGTCGAAGGTGAAGCCGTACTGAAAGCCCGAGCAGCCGCCGCCTTGCACGAAAACGCGCAGCTTGAGGTCGGGGTTGCCTTCCTCGGCGATCAGTTCGGCCACCTTGGCCGCCGCGCTGTCGGTGAAGACCAGCGGGTCGGGCATGCCGGTTTCGTCGGCTTTCAGTTCAGCTAGGGCGCTCATGGATGCTCCTGGATTCGCTCAATGGTAAGCGAGGCGGGCCCCGGAAGGCTCAACCACCGCCTTTTGCCGCCAGCTTCAGTAAGGGCTTTTCCTCGTCGTTGCCCACCATCAGCGGCTTCAGTTGACCTGAAATGACCGCGCCCTGGTGCATTTCAAGCGCCATGTAGGACACATCGCCCTCCACCCGGGCCTTGGGCTGCAGTTCCAGCAGCTCGCGCGCGATCACGGGCCCGCGCACGGTGCCGTTGACGATCACGTGGTCGGCGTGAATCTCGCCCTGCACCACGGCAAGCTCGGAAATCACGAGCATGCTCGGCGCGTCGCTCGTGGCGCGGATGTCGCCGAACACCTCGCCGTCGATGCGCAGGCCCTCGTTGAACTTCAGGTCGCCGTCGATGCGCGTGCCCTGCGCGATCAGGCTCTTGATGGGTGGCTGTGCCTTCTTGCCGAACATGGAGAGCTCCTCAACGGTTACCTAGCGAAGCAAAAACACCGGATGCATCACAGCGATATCGTCTGCATGGCACGAGTCGCCTGGCCGTCGACCACCTTGGCCGAGACACTTTTTACCACTGCCTGGGGGGGCAGGTCGACCATGCCTTCCACCCGGCGGTACTGGCGGAACTGCAGAGGCGTGCCACCGCCGGGCAACTGGGTGGACCAGGACTTGCCGTTCACGGTGCCTGCGATCACGAGTTCCAGCCGCCCCTTGAATTCGGGCGCATTCTTCACGGGCTGGATGACGAGCACCTGCCACTTCAGCTGGGCGCCCGCGGGAAGGACTTCGGCCTGCAGCCCGCGGATCGCGACGGCTTCCGTCCCGGTGGACGGGATCAGCTTCTCGAAGAAGCCGAGATCGTCGCGCAGCGACTGGTTTTCGGCCTCGAGCGCCTTGATCTGGCTCGCGAGTTTCGTCTGGGCGGCCTTTTCGGCCGTCATCAGGCTGCCGGATGTGTTCATCACGGACTGCGCCTGATCGCGCTCCTCGCGCAGGCGGGTGTTCTCGGCGCGCAGGCGCACCAGTTCTTCCTTGGCACCCCCTTCGAGACCGGCGATGCCCTTGCCGAGCTCGAAGGCCCACAGGCCGATCGCACCGCAAAAGCCGAGCACGAGGGCGATGCCCGCCCAGCGCAGCGGCCAGGGCAAGGCGCTCCTCACCGCCATGCGCGGCGCGCTGATGGTGAGCCTTCGCCTCAGGAGCTTGAATCGCATAGGCTTCGGATACTGCCCAGACAACAAAGCCGCAGCAAGCGGGAAACTTGTGCGGCTTTGTGTCGGACGCGAGCGCGCGTAACGCTTGCGGCTTACTCGAGGGGGGTCAACGCTTGCTGAATTGCTTGCGGCGGCGTGCGGAGTGCAGGCCCACCTTCTTGCGTTCGACTTCGCGCGCATCGCGCGTCACGTAGCCGGCCGCGGAGAGCTGCGGCTTCAGGGCCGCGTCGTAGTCGATGAGCGCGCGGGTGATGCCGTGGCGCACCGCGCCGGCCTGGCCGGATTCGCCGCCGCCGTGGACGTTCACCTGGATGTCGAACGCCTCGACGTTGTTGGTGAGGACGAGCGGCTGCTTCGCGATCATGATCGAAGTCTGGCGGCCGAAGAACTGTTCGATGTCCCGGCCGTTGACCGTGATCTTGCCCGTGCCCTTCTTCAGGAAGACACGCGCGACGCTCGACTTGCGGCGTCCGGTGCCGTTGTTCCATTCGCCGATCATGCTCGAACCTCCAGGGGCTTCGGTTGCTGCGCGGTATGCGGATGTTCGGCGCCGCCGTACACCTTGAGCTTCTTGATCATGGCGTAGCCGAGCGGACCCTTCGGGAGCATGCCCTTCACGGCCTTCTCCAGGGCGCGGCCGGGATGCTTGGCCTGCATTTCCTTGAAGGTGGCCGAGCGGATGCCGCCGGGATAGCCGGTATGGCGGTAGTAGACCTTGTCGGTCTCCTTCGCGCCGGTGACGCGCAGCCTGGCTGCGTTGACGACGACGATGAAGTCGCCGGTATCGACGTGAGGCGTATAAATGGCCTTGTGCTTGCCGCGCAGACGGAGGGCAACTTCGCTGGCTACCCGTCCGAGCACCTTGTCGGTGGCGTCAATCACAAACCATTCATGCTTCACGTCGGCGGGCTTGGCGCTGACGGTGGTGGTCATGAGATTTCCTGGTTTGGCGGGCTCTATTCCACGGTCGGTGTCCCTCTGGTGGGGACCTCTTAGGTGGCGTGCGCCTGGGGCGCCGGTGGCATGAGAACATGCCACCTGGATTTCGCGAGCGGAGCCTCGAAAGCGCTGCGAAGCCTCACATTATACGAAAATCGACCGATGTTCAGCTACCGCCACGGATTCCACGCCGGCAACCACGCCGACGTCCTGAAACACGCGGTGTTGATCGCGGTCGTGAGGCATCTCACGGCCAAGCCGACACCGATCACGGTGGTGGACACGCATGCGGGCGCCGGGCTCTACCGGCTGGACGACGACTTCGCCGACACCTCCGGCGAGGCCCGCGACGGCATCTTCAAACTGCGCGAGACCCATCCCGAGGCGCCGCTGCTGAAGGATTACCTCGCACTGGTCGCGGGCTTCAACCGGCCCGGGGAACTGCGCATCTATCCCGGCTCGCCGTTCGTTGCGCAGCACCTGCTCAGGCAGGAAGTCCCGGACCGGCTGTGGCTCTTCGAAATGCACCCCACCGACAGCAAGGCGCTCGCCGCGCACGTGGAGCAGCTCGATGCGGGCAGGCAAGTCCGGCTGCAGCGTGCGGACGGCTTCGAGCAGCTGAAGGCGCACCTGCCGCCGCCTTCGCGGCGCGCGCTCGTGCTGATCGATCCCAGCTACGAAATCAAGAGCGACTACGGCAAGGTGGTCCGGGCCCTGCAGGATGGCCTGAAGCGCTTCGCCACCGGCACGTACATGGTGTGGTATCCGATCATCCCCCGGCCGGAAGCGCACGAGCTGCCGCGCCGCCTGAAGACGATCGCGAACCAGGCCGGCCGGCCGTGGCTGCACGCGACGCTCGCCATCGGACAGGACGAGGCGAAGCAAAGGCAGGGCCTCACGGCGAGCGGCGTGTTCCTCGTGAACCCGCCGCACACGCTGAAGCCGGCGCTGCGCGAGGCGCTGCCGCAACTCGTGGACGCGCTCGGCCGCGGCAGGGGCAAGGGGCAGACGCTGGAAGCGTCATAGCCGGGTGGGCCGGCCACCTCCTGCCTGATCGGCCACAGCTCACACGCGTCCCATTCTGCGTCCGAGCACCATCGTCCAGTAGCCGCCGTAGTACGACCCGGGATTCTGCACGCAGGCCACACCGATTTCGCTGTACTTCGGGTCCATGATGTTGCTGCAGTGGCCGGGGCTTTCCATCCACGCCTTCATCACGCCGTTGGTGTCGAACTGGCCCGCGGCGATGTTCTCCGCCACGCTGCGCCAGTGATAGCCGGCGGCCTCCACGCGGTCAGCCGGGTGCGAGCCGGCCCGGCTCACGTGATCGAAGTAGTTGTTCTCGGCCATGTCGGCCGAGTGACCGCTCGCCGCCGAGACGAGCTGCTGGTTCCACGCCACCGGCTGCGCGGGCCCGAACGCATCGCCGCCGCAGTTGCCGCCCCGGGCGCGAACCGCGTTCACCTGCTGCACGATCGCTTCGCGCATGCCCGGCACGCTGCAGGGCGATGCCTTGAACGTCGCGGCAGCCGCGAAAGAGTGGACGAGGACAGCGGCGGCGATGACGGCCGAGCTGCGGGCAAGGGTTTTGGCGGTGTTCGTAGGACGCATCCTGCATCGGATGTAGGAGAGGCGCCGGGGTTCCTGTAAGACATTGCGTGAAGAGGCCCCGCGTGATATTCGGCACGGCCGAGGACCCAAGGCTGCGTTCGCGGCTACCTATACTGCAACGAGTGAGCACTTTCCACCTCGCGCAAGTCAATGTCGCTTACGCCCGCGGCGCGCAAGACGACGAGGTCATGGCAGAGTTCATCGCGCGCCTGGATGAGATCAACGAGCTCGCGCAGCGCAGCCCCGGCTTCGTCTGGCGCTACCTGAGCGATACGCGCGATCCGGCCCAGCGTGAATTCGCCGATCCGCTCGTGCTTTTCAACATGACGCTGTGGCAGAGCGTGGAGGCTTTGCACTCTTTCACGTACCGGACCGCGCACGCCCAGGTGTTCGCCGCGCGCAAGAAGTGGTTCGCCGATTGGAGCGATCACGTGGGAAAGCTGCCGGAACTCGGTGCAGGAATGCCTTTCATCGCGCTCTGGTGGGTGCCCGCGGGTCATGTTCCGACCGCGGCGGAAGGGATCGCAAAGCTGAAGCTGCTGGGCCGAGAGGGGCCGGGGCCGGAAGCCTTCACCTTCAAGCAGATCTTCACGCCGCAAGGCGAGGCGCGAGAGCGGCAATGACGCCTCGACGGAAGCGACCGCCTGAGCGCCTCAGCGCAGCCGCCCGCAGATTTCGACGGTCGCCTTCGCCTGATTCATCGTGTAGAAGTGAAAGCCGGGCGCCCCGCCTGCCTTCAGCCGCTCGCACAGCATCGTCACCACGTCGAGCCCGAAGGCCCGGATCGAAGCGGAATCGTCACCGAAGCTCGCGAGCCGCATGCGAATCCAGCGCGGAATCTCGGCGCCGCAGCTGTCGGAGAAGCGCATCAGCTGCGTGGAACTCGTGATCGGCATGATCCCCGGCACGATGGGTGCCCGGATGCCGCGCCGCGCGAGCGTATCCACGTAGTGCAGGTACGCGTCCGCGTTGAAGAAGTACTGCGTGATGCCCGAATCCGCGCCGGCCTCGATCTTCGCGGCGAACGCATCGATGTCGGCCATCGGCGATTTCGATTGCGGATGCATTTCCGGATAGGCAGCCACTTCGATGTGGAATTGCCGGCCCGTCTCGCTGCGGATGAACGCCACGAGCTCGCTCGCGTAGCGGAATTCACCGCCCGGGCCGTAGCCGCTCGGCAGGTCGCCGCGCAGCGCGACGATGCGCTTCACGCCCGCTGCCGAATAGGCGGCGAGACGCTCGCGGATCGATTCTCTGGTCTGCCCGATGCATGACAGGTGCGGCGCGGCGGGCCAGCCCTCGGCCATGATTTCGGTCACGGCCTGCAGCGTGCCTTCCTGCGTGGAGCCGCCCGCGCCGAAGGTGACGGAGCAGAACTCGGGCTTCAGCGCGTACAGCAGCCTGCGCGCGTCTCGCAGCTTCGCCGCGCCCTCGGGCGTCTTGGGCGGAAAGAATTCGAGACTGACGGGGATCGTCATGCGCTCCTCCTTGCATGAATGAAGAACTCGCGATTGCCGTCGCCCCCGGCAATGCCGCTTTCGAACCAGGCGGCTACGCACAGTCCCGACGCGGCGCAGCAATCGCGCAATCGCCCCTCGACCTGGGCGTAGTCCGCGGGGTCGCGCACGACCCCCCGTTTGCCGATGCGAGAGCAATCGAGCTCGAACTGCGGCTTCACGAGCAAAAGCAGGTCGCCCGTTGCCCGGAGCATCGGCACCAGCGCGGGCAACACGAGCGTGAGCGAGATGAACGAGAGGTCGCCCGCGATCGCGTCGAAGGGCCCTCCCACTTGTTGCGCTGTCAGATCGCGCGCGTTGAGCTTCTCGAAAACCGTCACGCGCGGGTCGCCGCGCAGCCGTTCTTGCAGTTGGCCGTGGCCTACGTCCACGCCCGTCACGTGCGCGGCGCCGTGCGCGAGCAGGCAATCGGTGAAGCCGCCCGTGGACTGACCGACGTCGAGGCATCGCTTGCCGCGCACGTCGAGGCGCGCGGTGCGCAACGCACCTTCGAGCTTCAGCCCGCCGCGCGACACGTACTTGGTTTCGCTCGCGTCCAGCAGCTCGAACTTCGCGCCCTCGGGCAGCTCGTCGCCGTTCTTGGCAACGTCGTGCCAGCACGCTCCATCGAACCAGCGCACGCCGGCCGCGATGAGCCGCTGCGCCTGCGAGCGGGTCGCGGCGAGGCCGTGTGAGACGAGAAGCTGGTCGGCGCGCATGATGGGCCCGTCGTCGCCGCCTTCGCGGGGACGGGCGAACCTAGTAGCGATACGTATCCGGCTTGTACGGCCCTTCCACGGGCACCCCGAGGTAGGCGGCCTGCTGCGTCGAGAGCTGTGTGAGCATCGCCCCCAGCTTCTTCAGCTGCAGCCGCGCCACCTTCTCGTCGAGGTGCTTGGGCAGCGTGTAGACCTTGCCCACCTCGTAGGAGTCGCGGTGCGAGAAGAGCTCGATCTGGGCGAGGGTCTGGTTCGCGAAAGAAGAGGACATCACGTAGCTCGGATGACCGGTCGCGCAGCCGAGGTTCACGAGCCGCCCCTTCGCAAGCAGGATGATCCGCTTGCCGTCCGGAAAGATCACGTGGTCCACCTGCGGCTTGATCTCTTCCCACGCGTACTGCTCGAGCGAGGCGACGTCGATCTCGTTGTCGAAGTGGCCGATGTTGCAGACGATCGCCTGGTCCTTCATCTTCGACATGTGCGCGTGCGTGATCACGTCCTTGTTGCCGGTGGCGGTGACGAAGATGTCGGCCTTGTCGCACGCGTAGTCCATCGTGACGACGCGGTAGCCTTCCATGGCGGCCTGCAGCGCGTTGATCGGGTCGATCTCGGTCACCCACACCTGCGCGGAGAGCGCGCGCAGTGCCTGGGCGCTGCCCTTGCCCACGTCGCCGTAGCCGCACACGAGCGCGACCTTGCCCGCGATCATCACGTCCGTGGCGCGCTTGATGCCGTCCACGAGCGACTCGCGGCAGCCATAGAGGTTGTCGAACTTGCTCTTGGTGACCGAGTCGTTCACGTTGATCGCGCGGAACATGAGCTCGCCGCGCTGCGCCATCTGCTTCAGGCGGTTCACGCCGGTGGTCGTCTCCTCGGTCACGCCGAGAATCTGCGCGCTCTTGCGCGAGTACCAGGTCGCGTCCTGCGCGAGCTTCGCCTTGATCGCGGCGAAGAGGACGCGCTCTTCCTCGCCGTGCGGATCGGCGAGCACGGAAGCGTCCTTCTCCGCGCGCTTGCCCAGATGCATGAGCAGCGTCGCGTCGCCTCCGTCGTCCAGGATCATGTTCGGCCCTTCGCGGTCGCTGCCCTTCGCACCGAACTCGAAGATGCGGTGCGTGTAATCCCAGTAGTCGGCGAGCGACTCGCCCTTCACGGCGAAGACGGGCGTGCCGCTCGCGGCGATGGCGGCAGCCGCGTGGTCCTGTGTGGAAAAGATGTTGCACGATGCCCAGCGCACCTGCGCGCCGAGCGCCTGCAGCGTCTCGATCAGCACCGCCGTCTGAATCGTCATGTGCAGCGAGCCGGCGATGCGCGCGCCTTCGAGCGGCTTCGCCCGGGCAAATTCATCGCGGATCGCCATGAGGCCGGGCATCTCGGTTTCGGCGATGCGGATTTCCTTGCGGCCCCACTCGGCAAGCGATGCGTCCGCGATCAGGAAATCGGCGGAGGGTTTCAAAACGGCGTTCATCGTGGCTCCAGGTCCTTCGGTTGGATGGACCACGCTTCAGGGGGGAGCCAAATGAACTCACCGCACGGAGCGTGGGTGAGCGTCGTTGCTTAGTGGGTTCCGAGCCTCGCGCCGCATTCGATCTGGCCGATCGGTTCGATCCGGTCGATCGGGAATGACGGGCGCTGCAACGCTCCTCGGTGAGGCGAATTCTAGCAATCCGCGCGATCCTGACGCTAGACTGCGGGAATGACGCCGCCGAGGTTCACGCCGAGCTTCTCCCTCCTGCTGCTGTGCTGGGGGCTCGCATGCGGGACCGCCGCCTCGCAGCCGGCCGCGTCCGGGAGCTCCGCCCTGATCGACACCCCGGCCGAATGCAAGGCCTTCGGCGGCGCCTGGATCGCCCGCGGCGCCTGGCAGTTCGCCTGCCAGGCACCGTGGGTCCGCGAGGACTGTCTCAAGCTCGGGGGCGCATGGACGCCGCTCGTGGGCGCCCCGTTCGACGGTATCTGCATGGCGGCCGTCTCGCTACGAGCCACGCAGAGACAGTGCACGGATTCCGGCGGCACCTGGGGCCCGCCCGGCTCGCCGATGCCGCTTTGCCAGCCGGGCACGGCCAAGCCCGCGACCGCCGCTGTGCGCGACGCGCCCGATGCCGACAAGGCCTGCGACAGCCAGACCGACTGCGCACTCGGCTGCGTGTATCGCGGCCCGCCCGCGGCCGAGGGCACCAACGTGCTCGGGCGCTGCCGCGCCAATCCGCGACAGCGAGGCTGCTTCTCGATGGTCGAGAAGGGCCGCATCGCGGGTAGCGTCTGCGTCGATTGAGCGCCCTGCGGCCACCCATCGAGCCGATGCTCGCGAAGATCGCGACGGAGCTGCCGCGCGAGCCGGGTTTCCTCTTCGAGCCGAAGTGGGACGGCTTTCGGGCGCTCGTCTTCCGCGGCAACGACAGCACTTACCTGCAAAGCCGCGACCTGAAGCCGCTCAACCGCTATTTCCCTGAACTCGAGAAGGCGCTGCACGAAGCCCTGCCGCGAGGCTGCGTGCTCGACGGCGAGATCGTCGTTGCCGACGCGCACGGGCTCGACTTCGATGCTTTGCAGCAGCGCATTCATCCCGCTGCCTCGCGCATCGCGCGGCTCGCGCGGGAGACGCCGGCTTCGTTCGTCGCGTTCGATCTCCTTGCGGCCGGTGGCAAGTCCACGATGGCGCTGCCGCAATCGGAGCGCCGCGTGCGGCTCGAGCGGCTGCTCGGCAAGGCGTTGCCCCCGCTTTACCTGACCCCCGCGACGCGCGACCGCGACGAAGCCGTGCAATGGCTGGAGCGGTTCGAGGGCGCGGGACTCGACGGCGTCGTGGCCAAGCTCGAATCGGCCGCCTACCAGCCCGCCAGGCGCGCGATGCTGAAGATCAAGCACGCGCGCACCGCCGACTGCGTGGTGGGGGGCTTTCGCTGGTACAAGGACCGGCGCGACGCGATCGGTTCGCTGCTGCTCGGCCTGTACGACGGCAACGGGGTGCTGCAACACGTGGGCGTTGCTTCGTCGTTCACCATGGAGATGCGACAGGCGCTGCTGGTGGAACTGGAGCCTCTGCGCAAGGACGCCCTGAATGATCATCCTTGGCGGGACTGGGCCGGGGCGGCCGTGGGCGACGAGCGCCGCATGCCCGGCGAGGACAGCCAGACGCGCCGCATGCCCGGCGAGGACAACCAGACGCACCGCATGCCCGGCGCGTCGAGCCGATGGAGCGGCGGCAAGGACCTGAGCTGGGAGCCCGTGCGGCCCGAACGCGTGGCGGAAGTGAAGTACGACCACCTGCAGGGCAACCGCTTTCGCCACGCCGCGGTGTTCCTGCGATGGCGGCCGGACAAGCCGCCCGGGGACTGCCGCTACGACCAGCTGGAAGTGGCCGCGCCGCTGGAGCTCGCGAAAGTCTTCGGCGTCAGGCCATGAGCGCCGCCAGGTCGGCGCGAGGCGCGTGCCACGTCACCTCGGGCGACGTGTCGTCGAACTCGCTTTGCATGAGGCGCGCGTGAAACGAGGTTTCCCACAGCACGAAGTAGCGGGTGCCCACCTTCCACGGATTGGCGACGAAGAGGATCTGGCCGTGCACAAGGCGATCCGCCGCGAGCTCCGCGGTCAGACGCACACGGGCGATCTCCTGCGAGTCCTCGTCTTCGTCGCCGCGGGCCGCCGCCGCGCGCAGCGCGAAGGCATCGCGCAGCCGCGTGCGCCACATGGCCCATCTCGCGCGCAGTGCCCGGACCGTGAGCGTGCGCATGACCACAGAGTGCTCCGCTGCCGCCTTCGACTGCGCTAGTGGCGCATCCCGGATGGAACGCGCGCCGAACCGACGGCGGCGAAGCCGAGGGTATCCTCGCCCGGCGCCGATTGCGCGGCCGACGACCATTCGTAGGGCCCCGGCAGCGCGTCCAGCGCCTGGCCGGCCGGCAGCTCGAGCCGCCATGACAGGCCGCGGAACCACCGCAGCGCATCGGGGTCCATTTCGCAGAGCCGGTCGATGAAGAGGCGTTCCAGCTGCGCGGCGCTGGCGAGCACGCGCGGCGCCCAGACCTTCAGCACGAGGCGTGCATGCAGGCCGCGCGTTCCCGGCAACGGGCCCTCGCAGTCCAGCACCTCGAGCTCGAGCCAGTCCGTGCTGAGCGCGGCACGCAACTGCACGTCGCGCAGCACCACCCCGAGGATCACGCGCAGCACCTGCGGCCGCACGTTGCGGATCGCACTGTCGTCGAGCGAATCGGCGAACGGAATGGATGCAGGCGCGCCACCGGCGGCGGCCACTTCGGCTCCGGGCTGGGAAGGACCGATCCAGCGGCGAACATTGGACAACAGCGACATGATGGTCTCCCTTCCCGGCTCAATCGCCCATGTGATGCCACGCCGCTTCGGGCAGGGCCGCGAGCAGGTCGCGCAGCAACCCGAGCGTGCCCGTCGTCGCGGCCCATTCGATCTGCTCGCGCAGCACGATGCGCTTGGCGAGCGACCCCGTCCTCGTCCACGCGCGGCCTTCGAGCGGCGGCGTGAGCCCGGCCGGACGGTCGGGCAGGCGTTCGAAGATGCTCCACCAGTGCACCGGCAGCGGACAGACACGGCCCTGCCGGCGGGCGATGAGCAGCACGTCGTCCACGGTGGGTCCCTGCAGGCGCTGCGCGGGGACGCGCGGCCGCGGGGTGGGGGCGGGAGCGGGGGCGGGAACGCCCAGGAACGAACCCGGCAGCGTCGGCGCGAACCCGGCGTCCTGGCGGGCCGCGAGTTCCTGCCAGCGGTCCCAGCCCGAATCGCCGGCCAGCTCCTGCACGTCGCATTGCAATGCGGGGTCGCGGGACTGCACCGGCGCGGACCGGCGCGATGTGGATGCGGCAGTGTTCAACATCGATCCCCTTTCCTCGCGGCGCTTCATTCGCGCCGCACTCAGGTATCGAATCCTAGGAGCGGCCGCGCGGAAGTCGACCGCGTTGAAAATTGTTCACATTGGAAAAGGAAAGAGAGACGGCACGGCCGCCCCGAAGGGGCCGCGGACGCTCAGAGCGCCGCCTGCGTGGCGGGCAGCACGATCCGAAACAGCGCTCCGCCGCCGGGGGCATTGGCCGCGGTGATGCGCCCGCCATGGCGCTGCACGACCGTGCGCACGAACGCGAGGCCGAGCCCCGCGCCCTGCCGGGCGTCGCGGCCCTGCCGGTAGGGCTCGAAGAGCGCCGAGGGGTCGCCTTCGAACCCCGCGCCATGATCGCGCACGGTGAGCACGGCCTCCCGGTCGTCGCGTCGCAGCCGGCACTCCACCGAGGTGCCCGCGGGCGAGAACCGGATCGCGTTGTCCAGGAGGTTCTGCATCGCGCGGTGCAGCAGCATCCGGTCGCCGAAGCACACGACGCCGTCGTCGCCCTCCACCGAGATCGCCACGCCCGCGGCATGCGCCTTGGACCACAGTTCGTCGGCCACCTCACCCAGGATTTCGAGCAGGAACTGCGGCTCGCGCGCATAGGCCGCGGATTCGGCTCGCGCGAACTGGATGAATGCGTCGGCATAGTCGAGCGTGGTCTCCGCGAGCCGGCCGACTCGGTCGAGGAATTCCTCGTCGCCTCCGGCGAGCGCGCCCTCGCGCCTGAGCGTGAGGAGACTCAGGATCGACACCTGGGGCGAGCGCATGTCGTGCGACAGATAGCCGAGGGCCTCGTCGCTGAGCGCGCCGCGCGGCCGCGGCGCGGCACCGTCGACCAGCGTCACGACCCAGCCCAGCGCTTCTCCCGCGGCCCCCGTGCGAGGCACCGAGCGCAACAGGAAGCGCTTGCCCGTGCCGGCCGTGCATTCGACGAGTTCCGCGCCGCGCGCGAGAACGTTGGAACGGTCCGCCTGCGCCGCAAAATCGAGATGCTCGTCCAGGAACGCCTGAAAGTCGCCGATCGCACGCGGATCGGCAATGGAAAAGGCCCTTCGCGCCGGCGAATTCGCAAGCAGGAGCGAATGCTTCTGGTCCACGATGAACACGCAGTCCGGCAGCCGGTCCAGGCTCTCCTCGAGTGCGGTCTTCGCCTGGAACATCGCCGCCGACTGCTCCTGCAGGGCTTTCAAGCCATCGGCCAGGCCGCTGCCGGTGAGCCGCGTCTGGACCGGGCTCACGCTGCGCAGCCGCGAGATTTCCGCGCGCACGTAGGCGATCGTGCGGTGCAGCCACCCCGTGCTCGAGGCGATGTAGGCCACAGCGACCAGTCCCCCGCCCGCGAGCGGCAGCAGCTGCAGCCCCGCGGCTTGCCTCACCATCCACACCGTCAGCGCGTAGCCCGCGATGACGCACAGCACCGCCAGCCACGCGCGGTCGGCGCGCACTCGCGCGAGCAGCACGCAGGCCACCAGGACCGCCAGCGCATTCGCGAGCGCGTTCACCCAGGGCGGCGCGCGGCGCGCGGCCGTGCCTTGCAGCACCGCATCGAGCGCCGTGGCGAGCACGTCCACGCCGGGCCTCAGGCCGCGTTCCGGCAAGGCGGGCGTCGGGTACGCATCGCCCACGCCCGTGGCCGTCGCGCCGACGAGCACGTAGGCATCGCGAAAGATCGATCGATCGAATCCGCCCGACAGCACGTCGGCCGCCGAAATCTGCCGGATGCCCGCACCGGGCGCGCGGAAGTCGATGAGCGACACCTCGGACGACTGCCAGCCCGCGAACACCGCCCGGTCGCCGGCGGCGCGCACGAGCGCGAGAGCGAAGTGTTCCGGGTCCCGCACGCCGAGCGGCACGCCCCGCACCACGCCGTCCTCATCGATCGCGATGTCCGCGCGGCCGAGCGTTGCCACGCGCTCGAAGGCGGGCAGCGGCCTCAGGTCCGCGCCGCCGGGCTGCGACGACACGGGCAGCACCACGTGGCCGCTGCGCCGCATCACGTCCTCGAGCACCGCATCCGCCGCACCGCCGGGTTCGGAGAGCAGCACGTCGAAGCCGATGGCGCGCGGCGCGCACGGGATCAGCTGTTCGATGAGTTCGGCGTGACGCAGCCGGGGCCAGGGCCAGCGGCCCACGCTCGCGAGGCTCGCGTCGTCGATGGCGACGATGACGATGCGGCTTGCCACCGGCGGGGCGGCGGGCCTCAGCAGGTCCGCCAGCGCGAGGTCGAGCGAGCCGAGCCCTTGCAGGCTCCCCAGCGCGGCCGCGAGCGCGACCAGAACCGCGGCGGCGAGCCATGCGCCGCCGCCCCGGATGCCGATCATTGCGTGCCGCGCAGGACGATGGGCGCGGAGAATTCCGACGCCACACCGGTGCTCGAGAGCGTTCGGATCCGCACGTAGAAGGTGCTGCCGGGCGGCACGGCGACCGCCGCCTCCGGTGCGTCGACGGTGCTCTCGGACACCACGCGGTTGAAGCCGGCGTCGAGCGCGACCTGCACGACATAGCGCGCACCCGGCACCGCCTGCCAGGAGATCGTCCGCTGCACGGCATTGCCCGGAAGCGGCTGCGGCGCCGGCGTGGAAGGGCGTGGAACCACGGCGAAGCGGCTCGCGGGACCAGGCTGCGTGCGAAGCAAGCCGCCGCCGGGCAATTCGCGCACGGCGAAGGCCCGCCAGCCATAGCGCCCGGGCGGCAGTTGCGGCAACGCGCCTTCGCAATACGGCGCGGCCGTGAGACGCACCGGGTCGCGCTGCGCATCGAGGCTCTGGATCTCGATTTCGTAGCGCGTGGCGCCGGCCACCTCCGAGCACACGAAGCGGCCCGGCAGATCCTGCGCCACCGAGGCGCCATCGGCCGGCGTGCCGGGGACGGGGGGCGGGAAGTCGACAGCCGAAATCACTCGCACGGCCGGCAGGCCCGGCAGGCCCTGCGCGTCGATCGCGCGCACGCGAACGCGCCAGCCGCCTTCCTGCAGCGGCTGCAAGGGGAAGACGGGCGACTCGGTCGTCATCCGTCGCAAGGTGGCATCCGGCTGCGCCGCGGGCGCGAGCTCGAACTCGTACTTCACCGCGCCGGGCACCGGCTGCGCCCGCACCGCCCCATCGATCGTGACGATGGGATCCACCTCGATCTGCGGCGCCGGCAGCAGCGGCACGGCGCGCGGCTGACTGCCCGAAGCATCGGCGACCGCACCCGAGCCCGCCGGGAGTTCCACCGGCTGGAACCCCGACCCGCCCAGCCGCACGGTGCCCTCCGTCACGTCCGTCACCATCGTCCCCGCGAGGCGGACGCCGAAGCCGGTGCCGCGTACCGCGGCCGTGCCGAGCCGCGTGCGAATCTGAAAGCGCTGCCCCTGGCCCGGCGGCACCTGCGACTCCGCGGTGCCCGCCTTCAGCTCCAGCATCCGCGACTGCAGCGTGCCGACTCCCTCGGGCCGCACGAGCCGCAGGCTGCTGCCGGGAAGCAGGTGCGTCACGATGCCCTCGGGCCAGCGCAGCGTCACGTAGCTTGCGGCCTGCACGTCGACCGCGTCCTTCTCCTGAAGCTGAACGCCGGGCGCGAGGGGCCGCGTCTGGCCGTTTCTCGTGAACGTGGCCTTGCCGTTCACGTGGATCGCAACCGGTCCCGGCGGCAGCGCGGGCACGACCACGACGCTGCCCACGCGCAGCTTGCGCTCGTCGTGGATCGACGGATTCGCCTGCTGCACCTCGTGCCAGAGCGAAGGGTCGCCGAGATAGCGCTGCGAAATGCCCATCAGCGTGTCGCCGGCCACGACGGTGTGGCGCGTCGGCTGCTGCGCGTGGGCGGCCGGCAGGCAGGCGAGCAGTGCGAGCGCGGCCGCGCGGGCCAGCCGGTGCTTCATTCGGTCACCTCGTCGAGCCGGTAGCCGACGCCGTACACGCTCGAGAGGCGAAAGCCGTTCTCCGGCAGGATGCCGAGCTTGGCGCGCAGCCGCGACACGTGGGTGTCCAGCGTGCGCGACGCGACGTCCGGGCTCGCATGCATGACGGACTGCATCAGGTGGGCGCGCGACAGCAGGCGGCCGGAATTGGTGAACAGGAACACGGCAAGATCGAATTCTCGCGGCTGCAGCTCCACCGCCTTGCCCTGGACTTCCGCCTTGCGCTGCGCGAGGTCGAAGACGAAGGGGCCGAACGAGATGCGCTCCGACCTGGGCGGCGGGTAGGCGCGCCTCAGCAGCGCCTGGATGCGCACGCCGAGTTCGAGCGGCCGCACGGGTTTGGTGACGTAGTCGTCGGCGCCCGCCCGCAGGCCGGCGACGATGTCGGATTCGAGGGCACGGCTCGTCACGAAGACGATGGGAAAGGCGGGGCCCAGCAGCTCGCGCACCCTGGCCACGATCTCGGGACCCTGGATCCCGGGGAGGTTCCAGTCCACGACGAGCAGGTCGAACGACTCGCGTTCGAGCACCTTCAGCAGCTTTTCCCCCGATGGGAAAGGAACGCACGACGCCCCGAGGAAACGCACGATGTGCTGCAGCAAGTCGAGCTGCGCCCCGTCGTCCTCGACCAGCGCAATCCGGCGACCTTCAGCGGCATTCATGGGCATCCTCGCGAGCGTACTGTAGCGAAAGCCGCGGATGGGCAGTCATTCCCCTAACGTCAACAATTGCAAACGGGCGCCATGCGTTTCGCGTGGAGCATGACGCGCGAACGACATCGCGTGTTCACGTCCATGTCATTGCACGCACATAGCCTCTGACGCTTTCCTGGCGCTGGCCGCGCGCGCCTGCCGCGCGAGCGACGGCTCGCAACAGTACCAGAGCAACCAGTACGGAGGAACCTCATGAAACCATCCCGGGCCTCGCGCAGGCACGCGCTGCGGCATGCGCTGCTCGCTGGGGGCGCGGCCGCGGCCGCGATCGCCTTTCCCGTTCTCGCTGCCACGTCCAAGGGCAAGGGCGAGATCACGATCGCGCACATCGCCGACGTGTCGGCCGCGCAGCAGGACGTCTTCAAGGACATCCTGATCGGCACCCGGGCGGCCTGGCAGAGCATCGATGCGAAGCAGGGCATCCGCGGCGTTTCCGTGAAGCACGCGACCTTCGAGGTGGACGGCACGCAGGCGGGAACGAATGCGGCGATCGAGAAAATCCTCGCGGACAACGCCTGCGTGGCGCTTTGCGCCACGGCCGGCGAACGGGTCGCGTTGCAGGCGGTGAACCGGCTGCGCGAGATCAAGGCGCCGATCGCCCACGTCGCGCCCTGGCTGCAGAACTCCACGCTGCAGGTGGACGAGCGCACGTTCCCGATCTTCGCGGGGCGCCAGGAACAGCTTTCGCATGCGCTGCGCGTGCTCACCGAGCAGGGCGTGCAGGAGATCGGCGTGGTGTATGCGACGGAGCCGGACTTCGCGTTCTATCGCACGGACCTGGAGCGGATCGCGCAGAACCTGAAGATGCGGCTGCGCACTTTTGCTCCGACGGAGGACATCGCGCACTTCGCGCGCCAGCTCACGCCGGACACGCCGGCCATCCTGGTCTTCGTGGGCGGGACGCCCGAGATCATCGCGTTCATGCAGGGCCTCGAGACGAGCCAGCGCCAGCGCTACCTCGTGGCGCTCGCCGACGTGAACCTGCAGGCGCTCCTGCAGCTCGGCAACGCGCGCAAGGCGCCCGTGGTGGGAACGCAGGTCGTGCCGGTGCTCTCCAGTCCGCTTGTCGTGGTGCGGCAGTTCAAGACCGTGCTCGCCAGGCTCTTCGACGAGCCGCCCACGCCGCTCAGCCTCGCGGGATTCATCGCCGCCCAGTACACCTACGAAGTGCTCTCGGCGATGGAAGCCAGCGTCTTCACCCGCGCTTCGGTGCTCGCCGCTTTCCAGAAGCGCGAAGTGATGGACGTGGGTGGATTTCGCGTCGCCTACGACCAGCAACGCCGCAGCGCGTCCTTCGTGGCGCAGAGCATGCTCACCGTCGACGGCCGGCTGGTGAGTTGAGCGCGCGGCCTCAGTTCAGGCGGATGCCGCTCGCCTTCGCGATCGGCGACCACTTGGCAGTCTGGTCCTGCATGAAAGCCTCGAAGGCATCGGCACTGCTCGTTTCGGCCACCATGCCCAGCCTGGCAAGCTGCTCGCGCGCATCGGCGGCGCGCAGTGCTTCGGCGACCAGGCCGTTGAGCCGCACGACGACCTCCTTCGGCGTGCGAGCGGGCGCGAAGAGCCCGTACACGTTGACCGCGACGAGATTGGGATAGCCCGCCTCGACGCCAGTCGGCACCTGCGGCAGCATCGGCAGGCGAGACGGGCTTCCCACGACGAGCGGGACCAGCGTGCCGGCCTGGATCTGCGGCATCACCGCGCCGATATCGGCCGTCATCACCTCGACCTCGCCGCCGACGACCGCGTTCATGGCCGGCGCGCCGCCCTTGTACGGGACTTCCGTGAGCTTGATCGCCGCATCGCGCTGCAAGACGGTGGCCGCGAAATGCGTGATCGTGGCGGGCGCGGGAATCGCGACGTTGATCTTGCCCGGCGACGCCCTGGCCTGGGTCACGAGTTCGCCGAGGTTCTTCATTCCGGCCTTCGGGTTCGCCACGAAGATGGTCGCCGCATCCGCGAGCCGCGTCACGCCCACGAGATCCCGCGCCGGATCGAACGGGATCGTCGCGACGTAGGGCAGGATGGTGCGGCTGCCGATGCCCGACACGAGCAGCGTGTAGCCGTCCGGGTTGGCCCGCGCCACATAGTCCCACGCGATGACCGAATTGCCACCGGCCTTGTTTTCCACGATGAACTGCTGGCCTGTCGCCGTCGCGAGCTTGGCGCCGATGATCCGCGCGAGCACGTCGATCGGGCCGCCCGCGGCGAAGGGCACGACGAGGTGCACTGGCTTGCTCGGGAAGTCGGCCGTCTGGGCGGACGCCGCCAGCGCGCACGCGGCGCAGGCGGCAGCCGTGAAGAAACGCGCGAGTGCCATCATGATCTTGCTCCTCGGGATGTGAAACCGCGTGTCCGCAGCACGCCGGGCAAGGATAGGGAACCGCCGGGCCTCGTCCAATGCCTTGCGGCGCATGGCAGCTATTCCCGTCATCGGCTACAGCAGGCGGCTTTCGCCGCTTAAAGTCGGTGCGACCACTTTCCACCGGAGCAGTCCGTCGATGAACGAACGCCGCGGTCCCCTTTGCAACCTGCGGGTGCTGGATCTGAGCCGCATCCTGGCTGCGCCCTGGGCGGGACAGGTGCTGGCCGATCTTGGCGCGGAAGTCATCAAGGTCGAGCGCCCCGGCACGGGCGATGACACGCGGACCTGGGGACCGCCCTTCCTGAAGGATGCCGAGGGCAACGAAACGAGCGAGGCGGGCTACTTCCTGGCCGTGAACCGCGGCAAGCGCTCCATCACCGTGAGCATCGACAAGCCCGAAGGCCAGCGCATCGTGCGCGAGCTCGCCGAGCGGTGCGACGTCGTGCTGGAGAACTACAAGGCCGGCACGCTCGCGCGCTACGGGCTCGACGCCGAGACGCTGCGCGCGGCGAATCCCCGCCTCATCTACTGCTCCGTGACCGGCTTCGGGCAGACCGGGCCGCGGCGCGATCAGCCCGCCTACGATTTCCTGATCCAGGCAATGGGCGGCCTCATGAGCGTGACCGGCGAGCGCGACGGCCTGCCCGGCGCGGGGCCGCAGAAGGTGGGCGTGCCGATCGTCGATCTCATGACCGGCATGTATGCCACCGTCTCCGTGCTTGCGGCGCTGGCGCGCCGCAACGAGACGGGCCGCGGCGAGTCGATCGACATCGCGATGCTCGACGTGCAGGTAGCGACGCTCGCGAACCAGGCGATGAATTTCCTCATGTCCGGCAACGTGCCCGTGCGCGGCGGCAACGCGCATCCCAACATCCAGCCGCAGGACGTGTACGCGTGCGCCGACGGCGATGTGATCCTGGTGGTCGGCAACGACGGCCAGTTCGCGCGCCTGTGCGAAGTGCTGGGGCGCACCGAATGGAGCGCCGAGACGCATTACGCGCGGAACGCGCAGCGGGTGGATCGCATCGAGGAGCTCGGTCCGCTGCTGCGCGAGGCGTTCGCCGAGTGGCAGCGCGGCCCGCTCCTCGCCGCGCTGGACAAGGTCGGCGTGCCGTGCGGGCCGATCAATTCGGTGGCCGAGGTGTTCGCGGACCCGCAGGTGATGCATCGCGGCATGGCGATGCATCTCGCCCACGCGAGCGGCGTGGACGTGCCGCAGGTGGCGAGCCCGATCCGCTTTCGCGAGGAGCCCGTGCGGTACGGACTGCCTCCGCCGACGCTCGGCCAGCATTCCGACGAAATATTGCGCACACTCGGCTACGACGACGCCCGCATCGCCGGCTTGCGCGAGGCGGGCGTCATCTAGGGCCCCTGGCACAACGATCCGAAGGAGGCACGTGGAGCCATTCGCAGAACTGAAGGTGGTCATCGGCAATTTCGTCGCCACGGTCACGCTGGCGAGTCCGCCCGTGAACGCGCTCACGCGCGTGCTCAACGACGAGCTCACGCTCGCCCTCGACACCCTCTCCGAGCGCGACGACGTGCGCTGCGTCGTGCTGACGGGCGAGGGAAAGGTCTTCTGCGCGGGCGCCGACCTGAAGGGCCGCTCCGCGATCCTCGCGCAGCCCGGCGGGCTCCTCGCGCACTCGCGCCGTACTCGCGAGTGCTTCCACGCGATCCGCGAATGCGCGAAGCCGGTGATCGGCGCGCTCAATGGCGCGGCGCTCGGCTCGGGGCTCGCGATGGCAGCGTCGTGCGACATTCTCATCGCGAGCGAGAAGGCTTCCATCGGCGCGCCCGAGGTCGACGTGGGGCTGCTCGGCGGCGGGCGCCATGCGATGCGCCTGTTCAGCCATTCGCGCCTGCGCCGCATGATGCTCACGGGCTATCGCGTGCCGGGCCCGGAGCTGTACCGGCTCGGCGTGGTGGAAGCGTGCACCGCGCCGGAGGAACTGATGCCCGCGGCGATGGAGCTGGCCGCGACGATCGCGTCGAAAAGTCCCGTCTCCACGCGCATGATCAAGCACACGCTCAACACGATCGAGGACATGAGCCTGCGCGACGGCTACCGCTACGAACAGGACATGACCGCGGCGATCGCGAAGACCGAGGACGCACAGGAGGCGCGCGCCGCGTTCGCAGAAAAGCGCGCGCCCGTGTTCAAGGGCCGCTGAGCGACGAGGCGGCCTCCATGAAGCTGCACTGGTCCCCCAAATCGCCTTACGTGCGCAAGGTCATGGTCGTGGCGCACGAGACCGGCCTCGTCGAACGGCTGGAGCGCGTGCGCTCGGTCGCGGCGATGCTCGAGCCCAACGACCGCCTCATGCGGGACAACCCCTTGAGCAAGATCCCGACGCTGGTGCTGGATGACGGCACCACGCTCTTCGACTCGGTCGTGATCTGCGAGTACCTGAACGACCTCGCGGGTGCGAGCCTCTTTCCCGAGGCGGGCGCGGCGAAATGGCGGGCGCTGCGCTGGCACGCATTCGGCGACGGGCTGCTCGATGCGCTGATTCTCTGGCGCAACGAACGCGATCGCCCCGACGCATCGCGGTCCGAACGGCTGATGAACGCCTTCGAGCGCAAGACGATCGCCTCGCTGCACTGGCTCGACGAAGAGGCGCAGGCGCTGCAGTCCGCGCCGTTCGGGATCGGGCACGTGGCGCTCGGTTGCGCATTGGGATATCTCGACTTTCGTTTCGATTCGCTCGGCTGGCGAACGCACGCCCCGCGCCTGGCCGGGTGGGGCGAAGCCGTGCATGCGCGGCCTTCCTTCGCATCCACCGTGCCCACGCTCGCCGGGTGAGCGCGGGACGCGCCCCCGGCGCTAGGCCACCTTCGCCGCGCTCATCGCCGGATTCAGCACGTTCTGCGACATCGCTTCGCGCAGCAGCTTGATGACGACGCGGCCGGCGAGCGTGCCCGGATGCCGGGTCGTGCTGGCGAGCGTTACGTACCGGTCGATGCCCGGCGACACGATGCGGGAGGCCTGCAGGGCGCCGGCTTCCAGTTCGCGCTGCACGGCATGCAATGCCAGCACGCCGTAGCCGAAGCCCTGGATCGCGAGTTCCTTCTGTATCGGGATCGAATCGACCTCGACCGCGATCGCAAGCGTGATGTTCTTCCTCCTCGCCTGCTGGTCGAGCGTGACACGAAGTCCGTTGGGCAGATTCGGCAGCACGAGCGGCAGCCGGTCCAGGCGGATGAAGGGCACGGTGGGATTGCGCGTGAGCGCATCGCCGCGCTTGCCGACGAGCCAGGAATCCATCTCGGTGAGCGCCTCCTCGTTCGGGGCCTTGCTCCTGCCGTAGCGATAGAGCAGCGCGATGTCGAGCCGCCCCTGCGCGAGCCATTCGTCGATCTGCCCGTTGGAGCCTTCGAGCACGCGCAGGCGGATGTTCGGGTAGTGCTTCGCGATCTTGCGCAGGAGGTGCGGCACGAGCGTGAGCGCGGTGGACGGCAGGATGCCCAGCACCACGTCACCGTGCGGGATGCCCGCGGCCGAACGCATGTCCTGCTGCAACTGGTCGGCATCGCGCACGAGCGAGCGAGCGCGCGGCAGAAGACGTTCGCCCAGCTCGGTGAGCGTGACGCCGCGGCCCGTGCGGTGGAAGAGGCGTCCTCCGCATTCGCGCTCGAGAGCGCCCATCTGCAGGCTGAGCGCCGACTGCGTGCTGTCGAGCATCACGGCGGCGCGCGTGAGGCTTCCCATCTCCGCCACCATGAGGAAGCGCCGCAGCCGCGGCAGATCGACCAGCGAACCGGCCTCTTGCGTGTGAGTGACGGTGTGTGCCATTCCTGACTTCGGATAGCCGCCTTGGACGGGTTCAGTCTAGCGGAATACGACCGTTGTCCCAAGCGCCGGCGCCTCACGCATACAGGCGAGCGGGGTTGTCCACGAGGATGGCGTGCTCCAGGCTCGCGTCCGAAGTCCAGAGCCGGAACATCGCGAGCAGCGCATCCGCCGACGGCGCCGGGTCGACGCGAAGATGCGGCCAGTCGCTGCCCCACACGAGTTGCCGCGGATTGGCCTCGAGCAGCAGGCGGTGAAAGGGCAGCCCCGCCTGAGGATCGGTGTCGCCCGGCAGGTTGCGATACGCGCACAACTTCACCCACGCGCCGCCGCGCTCCAGCCATCGCAGCAGCGCCTTGAACCCGGGGTCGTCGACGCTGGCCTGTACGTCGAACCCGCCCATGTGGTCGATCACCACGGGCACCGGTGTGCCGTCGAGCGAAGACACGACCTCGGGCAAGGCCCGGCAATCGGTCCAGAGCTCCGCGTGCAGTCCCGCTTCGGCCAGCAGCGGCGCCATGCGCCTCAAATCGTCGAGGGACGCGCTGCCGGCGAAGTTGGCGCCCGCGCCGCTGCGGTGACTGAAGCGGGCGGCGCGCACGCCTTGCGCACGCCACGCCTCGAGTTGCGCGACGGACGCCCGGTTCGTCACGATCACACCGCGCAGCTGCGCGCAGGCACCCAGCGCGTCGAGCAGCAGGGAATAGTCATCGCCGTAGGCGCTCGGATGAACCAGGACGCCGTTCGAAAGACCCAGCCGGGCGAGGTGGGCGAGATACCGATCGCGCGTCGCTTCGGGCGGCGTGTAGCTGCGATCGGGCGCGAGCGGGAACTTCGCGTAGGGACCGAACAGGTGCGCGTGGCAGTCCCACCCGCTCACCGCAGCTCTTCTTCCTGCGGCGACCTGAATGCCGGCGCCACGCCTTCGGGCATCGGAATCTCATGAGCGTTGAGCGTCATCGCCACCATGGTGTAGTAGCCGACGAGTGCCGTGAGTTCGACAGTGCCGCGCTCGCCGAATTGCGCCACGGCTTGCCGGTGCACCGACGCCGAAACCGAATTGGACGCATTGAGCTGCGAGGCGTATTCGTAGGCCGCCGCTTCATCGTCGCGCAGTCCTTCGGGCCGCGAGCCCGCGAGGACGGCGTCGATCACCGCGGCGGGCACGCCCGCCTTCTGCGCTTCCGGGCGATGCGCATACCACTCGAAGGGCGAACGGCAATGCCGCGCCGTCACGAGGATCGCGAGCTCCGAGAGCCTCGGGGCGAGGGTCGTCCTGTAGCGAAGCAGTTCGCCGAGCGCCTGCCAACGGTCGGCGAGCTCGGGGTTGTGCAACGCCGCGCGCAGCGGCCCGCGCAGCGACCCTCTCGGGCCGGACACGACCTTGTCGTAGACCGCGCGCTGCGCCGGTGTCATGTCCTCCAGTGTCGGCAAAGAGATCCTCGGCATCGCCAAACCTCCGTGCACGGAGCATAGCGGCGCATGCACTTCACCGACCGGCCGGATGCGGAAAGTCTGCTATGTGATTCGCGTGATGGCAGACCCGACGCGATGAGCGCTCTCTCATAGCAGCTAGCCCTTCCGTGGCATGTCGCGCTCGCGGCCGGGTCCTATCATGCCCACGCATCATCACGACAAGGAGACACCACATGGCGATCCGTGCGAAGGGATTCAAGGTGTTGGCGGTGGCGCTGGCTTCGTGGCAAGTGGCCGGCTGCGGCGGCGGAGACGACCCGCCCGCGCCGGTGTCCGACACGTTCACGGTGCCGGGGTCGGCAGCGGCAGTGGCGGCCGCGTGCACGGCGCTCGCGGGCAAGCCGCTCGTCGATGGTTCCATCACCTCCGCGGCGATCGTCTCGGGTGAACAGTCCGGCGGCGTGAGCCTGCCCGAGAACTGCAAGGTGACGGGCAAGCTCGAAGCGCGCATCGGCGTGAACAACGTTGCGTACGCCACGAACTTCGAAGTGCGTCTGCCGACGACGTGGAACCGCCGCTTCTACCTGCAGGGGCAAGGCGGCACCGGCGGATCGGTAGTCGCCGCCTACGGCACGAACCAGCCCACGGGACAGGCGCCCGCGCTCAGCAAGGGCTTCGCGGTCGTGAGCTTCGACGGCGGCCACTCGGGCAGCACGCCCGTGTTCGGGCTCGATCCGAAGGCCGTGTACGACTTCGCCTATCACTCGATGGACATCGCAACCGTCGCCGCGAAGAGCATCGTCAACTCCTACTACGGCCAGGCGCCCGCGTATTCGTACGCGGTCGGCTGCTCCAACGGAGGGCGGCAGATGATGGAGCTCGCACAGCGCTTCCCGAACTACTTCGACGGCATCCTCGCCGGCTCGGCGACGTATCGCCTGTCGGTCTCCTACGTGGATGCGGCATGGGGCATCCAGGCCGTGCACAACGCGGCGCCGACGGACTCGCAGGGCAATCACATCGACGCGAACGCGTTCTCGCAGGCCGACCTGAACCTCGTCGCGGCGGACCTGCTCTCCGTGCTCGACGGCAAGGACGGACTCGTCGACGGCGTCGTGTCGAACGTCGCGGCGTCGGGCTTCTCGACTTACGACCCGGGCCGCCTGCAGTGCACGGGTGACAAGACACCGCAGTGCCTCACGTCCGCGCAGGTGGGCGCCATGCGCGCGCTCTTCTCGGGCGCGAAGAATTCCGCGGGGCAGTCGCTCTACAGCAGCTGGCCGTGGGACCCGGGCCTGAGCGGCTCGCAATGGATTTCATGGAAGCTCGGCACATCGCAGACGCCGGTGCCGAATTCGATCAAGGCGGCCTTCGCGGACACGTCGATCGGCTACCTGTACCTCGATCCGCCCGATCCGAACTTCAAGGCGCTCAACTTCAACTTCGACACCGACCCGCAGCGCCTCGCGATGACGGGCCCGCTGCTCGATGCGGACAATCCCGACCTGAGCCCCTTCGTCGCGCACGGCGGAAAGATCATGTGGTGGCACGGCATGGCCGATCCGTCGACGCCGATCACCGACGTGATCCGCTACTACACCCGCATGGCCGCGGCCACGCACAGCGCCGGCGCCGCCGATACGTATGCGCGCGTGTTCGCGGCGCCCGGCGTGGGACATTGCGGCGGCGGCCCGGGCCTGGACAACTTCCCGGCGCTCGACGCGCTCATGCAGTGGGTCGAGAAGGGTGTCGCGCCCGACAGCATGGTCGCGACCGGCACGGCCGTCCCCGGACGCAGCCGGCCGATCTGCCCGTGGCCGCAGTACGCCTCGTACAAGGGATCGGGCGACGTGAACGACGCGGCGAACTTCGTTTGCAAAATGTAGCCGCGCAAGGAATCCGGCGGCGCGGCAAAATACCGGGTTCGCTGCAACAGCACAGCTGTGCCGTTGCGCGTCACCCGGAACCCTGCCTTGTCCTACGCCCCTGAAACACAGCGCCGCCGCACCTTCGCCATCATCTCCCACCCCGACGCGGGCAAGACCACGCTCACCGAAAAGCTGCTGCTTTTCTCCGGGGCGATCCAGATCGCCGGCGCCGTGAAAGGCCGCAAGGCGTCTCGCCACGCGACGTCGGACTGGATGGAGATCGAAAAGCAGCGCGGCATCTCGGTCGCTTCGTCCGTGATGCAGATGCTCTACCGCGACCATGTCGTGAACCTGCTCGACACGCCGGGCCACAAGGACTTCTCGGAAGACACCTATCGCGTGCTCACCGCCGTGGACTCCGCGCTGATGGTGATCGACGCGGCCAACGGCGTGGAAGCGCAGACGCGGCGCCTGATCGAAGTCTGCCGCCAGCGCGACACGCCCATCATCACCTTCGTGAACAAGATGGACCGCGAGGTGCGCGAGCCGCTCGACATCCTCGACGAAGTCGAACGCGAACTGGGCATGCCGTGCGTACCGATGACATGGCCCGTGGGCAAGGGCAAGACGTTCGGCGGCATCATGAACCTGCGCACGCAGGCGATGACGGTGTTCGAGTCCGGCAGCGAAAGGCGGCCGCAGGACTTCGACACGATTGCGCTCGCGGATGCCGATGAACTGAAGAAGCGTTTCGGCACCGAGTACGAGCACGCCGCCGAAGGCATGGAGCTCGCCGTGGGCGCATCGCCCGAATGGAATCGGGAAGCGTTTCTCGCCGCGAAGCAGACGCCCGTATTCTTCGGCTCCGCGGTCAACAACTTCGGCGTGATGGAAGTGCTGGATGCACTGGTGGACCTCGCGCCGCCGCCTCAGGCGCGCAAGAGCTTCGCACTCGGCGCCGGCAGGCAGCCGGTGGAACAGGTGATGCAGCCCGAGGACGCATCCTTCTCGGGGGTCGTGTTCAAGGTGCAGGCGAACATGGACCCTTCGCACCGCGACCGCATCGCGTTCGTGCGCGTGGCCTCGGGCCGCTTCGCGCCGGGCATGAAGCTGAAGGTGCAGCGCACGGGCAAGGAGCTGCGCCCAACTTCCGTCGTGACTTTCATGTCGCAGCGGCGCGAAGCGGTGGAGGAAGCCTACGCGGGCGACATCATTGGCTTCACCACGCATGGCGGCGTGCAGCTCGGCGACACGATCACGGACGGGTCGGTGAACCTGCAGTACACCGGGCTGCCGTTCTTCGCGCCCGAACTCTTCCAGGTCGTGGTGCTGAAGAATCCGCTGCGCACGAAGCAGTTGCAACAAGGGCTCGCGCAGCTCGGGGAAGAAGGCGCGATCCAGGTGTTCCGTCCGCACGTGGGCGGGCCGATGCTGCTGGGCGCGGTGGGTCAGCTGCAGTTCGAGGTGGTGCAGCATCGCCTGAAGACCGAATACGACTGCGACGTGCGGCTCGAAAGCTCTCCCTACACCGGCGCGCGCTGGATCACGGCCGATTCGGCGCCGGAGCTGAAGGCGTTCACCGACGCGTATCCGCAGCGGCTCGCGTTCGATGCGGCGGACACGCTCGCTTTCCTCTGCACGTCGCCCTACGACGTGCGCCTCGCCCAGGAGCGGTTCCCGAAGATCCACTTCCACCCCTTGCGCGAGCATGCGGGGCTGGCGTTGCACACTGCCAACTGATGCTGCCGCTGCAAGACTGGCCCGCACCGGACCGCCGCCACCTCATCGGCGTCTTCACCGACATCGACGACACGCTCACCACCGATGGCGCGATCACGCCCGACGCGCTGCAGGCCCTCGCACAACTCCACGCCAGCGGCGTGCACGTGATCCCGATCACCGGGCGGCCGGTCGGATGGAGCGCACCTTTCGCCACGCAGTGGCCGGTCGATGCGATCGTCGCCGAGAACGGCGCGGTGGCCGTGCTCGCGGACGGCCGCAAGCTCTATCAGCAATCGCCCGGCGAACGCGCGGCCAACTTCGAACGCATGCAGCGCGTCGCGCAACGGATCCTGCGCGAGATCCCGGGGACTTCGCTTGCGCGCGACAGCGCCGGTCGCGAGACCGACATCGCCATCGACCACAGCGAATTCGCGCATCTGCCGCAAGCCGCGATCGAGCAGGTCGTGGCGCTCATGCGCGCCGAGGCAATGACGGCCACCGTGAGCTCCATCCACGTGAACGCCTGGTACGGCCGTCACGACAAGTTCGAAGGCGCCCGATGGATCGTGCGCGAACGCTTCGGCCGCGAGCTGCTGGGCGAGATCGCGCGCTGGGCCTACGTCGGCGACTCGACGAACGACGTGCTGATGTTCGAGCGCTTCGCCCACAGCATCGGCGTCGCGAACATCCGGCGCTTCGAGCATCTGCTCGCACACCGTCCGAAATACGTGACCGATGCCGAGCGCGGCGCAGGCTTCGCGGAATTCGCCCGCGCCGTGACGGCCGCGCGCTGAAGCCACGGCCATGAGCAGCACCCTCAGGTTCCGCTATTTCAGGAGCATGAAGGAGGTGCCGCCCGCCCAATGGGATGCGCTGGCGCCGGCCCACGTCTTCACGACTCATGCGTGGCTCTCCGCTTTCGAGGCGAGCGGACTGGTCGGGCCGGGCCGGGCGATCGAATACTGCATCCCGGCGCTCGTGGACAGCTCGGGGACACTGGTCGCGGCGGCGCCCGGCGTCATGAAGCGCGAGCCGCTCGGCGAATACGGCCCCGAATACGCCTGGCTGCACGACGCCGCGCGGCGAGGCATCCGGCTGCTGCCCAAGCTGCAGATCGAAGTGCCCCTCACGCCCGTCGCCTCACCCAAGTTTCTGGTGCGGCCGGGCTGGGATCGCGCCGAACTCGTGCGTGTGCTGTTCCAGGCCATGATGGATTCGGCGGCGCGCGGCTCGTTGAGCGCACTGTCGATCGTGCGCATGACGAAGCAGGACCAGGACGCCCTGCGCGCGCGCGGGCTTGCCGCGAGCAGCGAAATCGGAACGCGCTGGCGCAACGAGGGCTATCGCAGCTACGACGAATTCCTCGCGCGTCTGAAAGGCGAATACCGCTACGCGATCCGGCGGGAGCGAAAGGACTTTCACAGTCACGGCCTGAAAGTCCAATTGCTGCGCGGCCGAGAGATCACGGCGGCGCATTGGGACGCTTTCTTCGCCGGCTACGAAGCCGTCTGCGTGAGAAAGCGCGGCCCCGTTCTGCTGAATCGCCGCTTCTTCGATCAGCTGGCGCCGCTTGGGGACGCCATCTGCCTCATGGGCGTGTTCGCGGGCGACGAGTTCCGGGCGGGCACATTCATGATCGCCGGCAGCGACACGCTCTACAGTCGCAGCTGGTCCGAACTCGCGCATACGCCGGGCGCCGTGTTCGAGGCCGCCATGTACCGCCCGGCCGAACTCGCGATCGAGCTCGGCCTCCAGTGGCTGGACTGCGGCATCTGGGGTCCGCACAAGCCGAAGCGCGGGTTCGAGCCGGTGCTCGTGCCCAACGCACACTGGCTGCGCGACCCGTCGATGGAGAAGCTGGCACGCGCGATGGCCGCGCGCCACGAGCGCAGCGTGCTGGATCGGCTGGGGCCGTCCTGGCACGAGCATTACCTGCGCCGCGACGCGTATCCCCCGCCTCGCGCGCCGACGTCCGGCTGATGTCGAGCCGCGCCTTGCTTCAGGCCACGAGCTCGCGAGCGGGAATCGCGGCGCCGCTCCTGCGCGCGAAATGCTCCCAGCACGCCCGCACGAAAGCATTCATGATGCGCCCGTACGCCGGGTGCCAGCGCCAGCCCCATTCGGGATGGAACTGAAAGCCCCACGCGAAGAGCGAGGGATCGCGCGAGCGGAACGCCTCGACGAGCCCGTCGTCCGCGTGCGCTTCGGCTACGAGCTCGGGTGCGAGCTCTCTCACGCCCTGGTGATGCAGCGAGCTCACCGGGAAGCGGCCCATGCCGGTGATCTTCACGAGCTCGCCCTGCGGCTCGCAGGTGACGAAGTGGCGCTCGATGTACTGCTCCTCCACCGACTCGCTCGCATCCTCCCAGTGCCGCATGAAGCGGCCTTCGGCTTCGAGCGACTGGTACATGGTGCCGCCCATCGCCACGTTGAAGTCGTGCGAGCCGCGGCAAAACGAGATGACCGGCACGCGCCGCGCGAGCGCGAGGCGCACGAGCGGCTGCACGAGCGCATCGCGGCACTCGTCGAACGCCATCTCCGGATCGATCGGCCGTTCGCCGAAGAGAGCCGGATGCACGTTGGTGGCCGAACCGCCGAGCAGCACGCCGTCCACCGCTTCGAGCATGAGCGCGATGCGCTGCGGCGGCACACGAGGAAAGCACACCGGCTGCAGGCCCATGTTGATGAGCGTGCGCGTGCCGGCTTCGTCCATCACCGTGTAGCACTGCGGCTGGCCCAGCTCGTTGCCGAGCGTCCTGTGGCTCGCCACGACCCAGACGCAGGGGACTCGCAAGGGATCGTCGCGCTTCATGCGAGAGCCGCCTCCTCTTTCAGCTTGCGATGCTTCTCGCACGCGCGGGCGAAAGCCTTCAGCGTGCGTTCGTAGAACCGATTCTTTTCGTGGTGCCATTCCGGATGCCATTGCACGCCGAAGGCGAAGCCGCGCGCGCCTTCGACGCGGACGCCTTCCACGAGTCCGTCCGGTGCGCGCGCTTCCGCGACGAGCTTGCGCCCGAGCTGCCCGATGCCCTGGCCATGCAGCGAATTCACTCGCGCACGCGTGCCGCCGGCCCATTCGGCGAACGAGCTGCCGGGTTCGAGCAGCACCTCGTGGCGCTCGGCGAACTGTTCCTCGAGATCGTCGCTCGCGGGCTCGCGATGGTCGAGCATGCCTTCCAGCTCATGCACGCGCTGGTGAAGCGTGCCGCCGAGCGCGACGTTCATCTCCTGCAGGCCGCGGCACACGCCGAAGAGCGGCAGGCCTTCCTCGACCGACACGCGCACGAGCGCCATCGTGAGCGCATCCCGCCTCGGATCGAGCAGGTCGGTTTCCAGCGAGCTTGCACCGAAGTGCGACGCCTCGACATTGGAAGGCGACCCGGTGAGCAGCACGCCATCGACGAGCGGCAGCAGATCGGGCACGTCCCCCGCGCCCGCCATCGGGAACAGCACCGGCTGCAGCCCGAGCGCCGTCACCGCGACGGCATAGCGATCGGCGAGAACCGAGTAGCCGCCCGGATCGGACAAGTCGAGGTTGCGGTGGCATGCCGGCAGCCACACGAGGGGCTTGTGCTTGGCCATGAGGCCCATATTGACGAGTGTCGTGGCGCGACAGCGGCTCGCGGGTTCGACAGATGACGTCGGAATGCGCCGACTGCGCATGGCTCGGTTGAAGCGGCGGTGGGCGGGCCGCCCGGAGCCGCGAGTGCCCTCCACCCCGGCCCTCTCCCGGTGGGAGAGGGAGAAACAGCCCGCAGTCTTCTCTGGGCTTCTATCGCGCGAGCACCGGCGCGAGCGCCACCCCCGTATGCGTGCCCTGCGCCACGACATCTTCCGGCGACGCCGACGCCACCACCTTGCCGCCCTCGGCGCCGCCTTCGGGGCCGAGGTCCACGATCCAGTCGGCTTCGGCGATCACGTCGAGGTCGTGCTCGATCACGATCACGCTGTGGCCGCCGTCCACCAGGCGATGCAGCACGCGCACGAGCTTCTCGACGTCGGCCATGTGCAGCCCCACGGTGGGCTCGTCGAGCACGTAAAGCGTGTGCGGCGCCTTCTGCCCGCGGCGCGTGACGTCGTCGCGCACCTTGCTCAACTCGGTCACGAGCTTGATGCGCTGCGCTTCGCCGCCCGAAAGCGTCGGCGACGGCTGACCCAATGTGAGATAGCCAAGCCCGACGTCGCGCAGCAGCTGCAGCGGATGGCTGATGTTGGGCATCGAGGCGAAGAACTCCACGGCCTCGTCCACTTCCATCCGAAGCACGTCACCGATGTTCTTGCCGCGCCACGTGACGGCAAGCGTCTCCGGATTGAAGCGCGCGCCGTGGCACGCTTCGCAGGGCACCTTCACGTCCGGCAGGAAGCTCATCGCGATCGTGCGCACGCCCTGCCCTTCGCACGACGCGCAGCGGCCTTCGCCCGTGTTGAACGAAAACCGCCCGGGCGAGTAGCCGCGCGCGCGTGCCTCCAGCGTATCGGCGAAGAGCTTGCGGATCGTGTCCCAGAATCCGATGTAGGTCGCGGGGCAGGAGCGCGGCGTCTTGCCGATGGGTGTCTGATCGACTTCGAGCACGCGGTCGATCGCCTGATAGCCCTCGAGCGACTTGCAGCCGCTCCATGCCGGGTGCTTGCCGGCGTCGTCGGCATCGCGGCCGGCCTTGGTCGAGCGCTTCTGCACGGCCGCCTGCACGTTGTGCAGCAGCACGTCGCGCGCGAGCGTCGACTTGCCGGAACCCGACACGCCCGTCACCGCGACGAGGCGCTTCAGCGGAATGTCGACGTCGATGGCATCGAGGTTGTGCAGGTCCGCGCCGCGCAGCTTCAAGCCGCCGTTCATGCCATTCACCGCGCGCCTCGCCTGCACCGGATGCCGCATCGCATGCAGCAGATAGCGGCCCGTCACCGACTCCGCGTTCGCCGACACTTCCGCCGCGCTCCCCTGCGCGACAACCCGTCCGCCGCGCTTGCCGGCGCTCGGGCCGATGTCGATGATGTGGTCGGCCCGCCGGATCGTGTCCTCGTCGTGCTCCACCACCACGAGCGTGTTGCCCTTGCTGCCGAGCTGGTGCAGCGCATCGAGCAGGATCTGGTTGTCGCGCGCGTGCAGGCCGATCGTGGGCTCGTCCAGCACGTAGCACACGCCCTGCAGGTTGGAGCCGAGCTGCGCCGCGAGCCGGATGCGCTGCGCCTCGCCGCCCGAAAGCGTCGGTGCGCCCCGGTCGAGCGTGAGATAGCCGAGGCCGACTTCCTCGAGGAATTCGAGCCGCGAGCGGATTTCGGGGATCAGGTCGCGGGCGATGCCCTGCTCGCGCGTGGTGAGCACGCCTTCGACCTTCAGCCCTTCGATCCAGCGCCGCACGTCGCGCACCGAAAGCGCGGCGATTTCCGCGATGCCCACGCGGTCGAACTTCACGTTGCGCGCCTGCGGGTTCAGGCGCGTGCCGTGGCAGGTCGGGCACGCTTCGTCCGCCAAATCCTCGACTTCGGCCTCCGCGGCGAACGTCTGCTCGCGGCCCTTGTCGTCGCCGTTCACGACAAGCGTGTCGTCGAACGCCTTTCGCTGCTCGCGCGTGAGCTTCACGCCGGTGCCCACGCAATCCGGGCACCAGCCATGCTTGCTGTTGTACGAGAAAAGCCGGGGATCGAGTTCGGGGTAGCTCGTGCCGCACACCGGGCATGCGCGCAGGGTCGAGAACACTTCCACCTTGCCCACGTGGTCGTGGCGGCCGCCATTGCCCATCGCATGGCGCAGGCCGTCGAGCGGGGCCAGCACGTGCAGCACGCCCTTGCCGTATTCGAGCGCTTTCGCGAGATGCTCGCGCAGCAGGTGCTCGTTTTCGGGGCGGATGTCGAGATCGCACACCGGCAGTTCGATCGTGTGTTCCTTGAAGCGGTCGATGCGCGGAAAGCCCGTGGTCGGCAGGAAGTTGCCGTCGACGCGCAGGTGGGTGTACTTGCGCGCGCGGGCCCATTCCGCGATCTCGGTATAGACGCCCTTGCGGTTCACCACGAGCGGCGCAAGCAGCCCGATGTGCTGCCCGCGATAGCGCTTCATGATCTGCGCGAAGATGATGTCGGCCGTCTGGGGACGCACCTCGGCGCCGTCGTTCACGCAATGCTGCACGCCGAGCTTCACGTAAAGCAGGCGCAGGAAGTGCCACACCTCGGTCGTCGTGCCGACCGTCGACTTGCGCCCGCCGCGCGAGAGGCGCTGCTCGATCGCGACGGTGGGCGGAATGCCGTACACCGCATCCACCTCCGGCCGACCCGCGGGCTGCACGATGCTGCGAGCGTAGGCGTTGAGCGACTCGAGGTAGCGCCGCTGGCCCTCGTTGAAGAGGATGTCGAAGGCGAGCGTCGATTTGCCCGAGCCCGACACGCCGGTGATCACGCTGAAGCGGTTGTGCGGGATCGCGACGGACAGCGACTTCAGGTTGTGCTCGCGGGCATTGACGATCTCGATCGCGTCCGAACGGCGCTCGCGCACGATCTCCTGGAGCGGACGGCCTTCCTCGACGCGGTGCACCGTGCCGAGCGCCGAGTCGTACTCGCGCAGCGCCTTCGCCGTGTGGGACGTGAGATGCTGCTTCACTTCTTCCGGCGGACCTTCGCAAACGACAAGCCCGCCCGCGTCTCCGCCTTCGGGACCGAGATCGATCAGCCAGTCGGCCGCGCGGATCACGTCGAGGTTGTGTTCGATGATGACGAGCGAGTTGCCGCCTTCCAGCAGCTTGCGCAGCGCCCGCATCAGCTTCGCGATGTCGTCGAAATGCAAGCCGGTGGTCGGCTCGTCGAAGAGAAAGAGCGTGCCCTTGGTCGCCTTCGCCTGGCGGCTCGCGCTTTGCGAGCGCGCCGCCTCGGCAAGAAAGCCCGCGAGCTTCAGACGCTGCGATTCGCCGCCCGAGAGCGTCGGCACGGGCTGGCCGAGCTTCACGTATTCGAGGCCCACGTCGGCGATCGGCTGCAGCGCGCGGATCACGTCGCGGTCGTTCGCGAACAGAGCCGCGGCCTCGGTCACGGTGAGCGCCAGCACGTCGGCCACGTTCATGCGGCGCGCGCCGGAAGAATTGGAATCTGACCCCGATTTTCTTTCGATGGTCACTTCGAGAATTTCGGGGCGGTAGCGCTTGCCGTCGCAATCGGGGCAGCGCAGGTACACGTCGGAGAGAAACTGCATCTCCACGTGCTCGAAGCCCGAGCCGCCGCACGTCGGGCAACGGCCGTCGCCGGAGTTGAACGAGAACTTGGCCGCGGTGTAGCCGCGCTGTCTGGCAAGCGGTGCGTTCGCGAAGATCTCGCGGACCGAATCCCACGCGCCCACGTAGCTCACCGGGTTGGAGCGCGCCGTCTTGCCGATCGGCGATTGATCCACGAACACGACGTCGCTCAGCTGGTCCGCGCCGAGCAGGCGCCGGTGCGCGCCCGCGCCCTCGGTCGCGCGCCCGAAGTGCCGCAGCAGCGCGGGCGCGAGGATGTCCTGCACGAGCGTCGACTTGCCCGAGCCGGAGACACCTGTCACCACCACCATGCGTTGCAGCGGGAGCTCGACGTCGAGATTCTTCAGGTTGTGCTCGCTCGCGCCTTCGAGCACGAGCCGCGGCGTCGACTCCGTCACCGCGCGCTTGAAGCCCATCCCCACATGCTTGCGCGCACCGAGGTAGGCGCCGGTCAACGTATCCGCCTTGCGCAGTTGCTCCGTCGTGCCGTCGAAAACGATCTGCCCGCCGCGCTCCCCCGGCCCCGGACCCATGTCGAGGATGCGGTCGGCCGCGAGCATCACCGCCGGGTCGTGTTCCACCACCACGAGCGTGTTGCCCGCGTCGCGCAGGCGGTGCATGGCCTGCGTGATGCGGCCCATGTCGCGCGGGTGCAGGCCGATGCTCGGCTCGTCGAGCACGAAGAGCGTGTTCACGAGCGACGTGCCGAGCGCGGTCGTGAGGTTGATGCGCTGCACTTCGCCGCCCGACAGCGTGCGGCTCTGGCGGTCGAGCGTGAGGTAGCCGATGCCGACGTCGACCAGATAGCGCAGGCGGGTGTGGATCTCATCGAAGAGCAGCTTCAGCGCCTGAAATTCGCCGGCACCCGCATGCGCCTGCGCCTGCGGCTCGAGCCGCTCGAAGAAACGCCGCAGCCGCTCGATGGGCATCAGCATGAGGTCGTGCACGCCGAGGCCCGGCAGCGCCTCGAGCTGTTCGCGGGTCCACTTCACGCCCACGGGCATGAAGCGCTGCCCGGGCGGCAGCACCGCGTCGGCATCCTCCTTGCCGCCCAGCCGCCACAGGAGCGACTCGAGCTTCAGCCGCGCGCCGCCGCAGGCTTCGCACGGTGTGTAGCTGCGGTACTTGGACAGGAGCACGCGGATGTGCATCTTGTACGCCTTCGATTCGAGGTACTCGAAGAAGCGCTTCACGCCATACCACTGCTTGTTCCAGTTGCCCTCCTTGTAGCCCGGCGTGCCCTGGATCACCCACTGCTTCTGCTCCGCGGTGAGCTTGTACCAGGGCGTGTCGCGCGGAATGCCCGCGGCCTCCGCGTACTTCATCAGGTCGTCCTGGCACTCGGACCAGGCGGGCGTCTGGAAGGTCTTCACGGCGCCCGCGCGCAGCGTGAGCTTGTCGTTGGGAATGACGAGGCCGTAGTCGACGCCGATCACACGCCCGAAGCCGCGGCAGGTGGGACAGGCTCCGACGGGCGAATTGAACGAGAACATCGACGGCACCGGATCGCCGTAGCGGATGTCGGTGTCGGGGCAATGCAGGCCGGTGGAGAATTTCCATACCGGTGCGTCGTCGCTGCGAGGGAGAGAGGTGCCGCCATCCCCGCGTGGGAGGGAATTGTCGTCATCCCCGCGCGGAAGGGAGCTGCCGTCATCCCCGCGAAAGCGGGGATCCAGGGGCTTCTCCACCGAGGTCTCTGGATTCCCGCGTGCGCGGGAATGACAGTCTTCGCCTGCGCGCGGACGGCGGTCGCTGTTGGCCACATACACGTTCAGCCGCCCGCTGCCGCGCTTCAGCGCGACTTCGATCGCCTCGATCGCCCGCGCCTTCTCCACGCCCTGGATGCGAAACCGGTCCGCCACCACGTCGAGCACCTTGCGCGCCCCCGTCGGCGTCGCGACTTCGCGCTGCGCCTGCACGCGCGTGAAGCCGCTCGCGGCGAGCCACTGCGACACTTCCTCGGGCGTCGCGATCGAAGGCAGCTCCACGGGAAATGTCACCACGAGGCGAGGATCGTCGTCCATCGTGCGCGCCAGCAGTTGCGCATAGATGCTTTCGGGTGAATCGTGCCGCACGAGCACAGCCGTCTCGCGATCGAAGAGCTGCGCCGCGCGAGCGAAGAGCAGCTTCAGATGGTCGTTCAGTTCCGTCATCGTGCCCACGGTCGAGCGCGAGGAACGCACCGGATTCGTCTGGTCGATGGCGATGGCGGGCGGCACGCCCTCCACGCGGTCCACGGCGGGCTTGTCCATGCGCTCGAGGAACTGGCGCGCGTAGGCGGAGAAAGTCTCCACGTAGCGACGCTGCCCTTCAGCGTAGAGCGTGTCGAACACGAGGCTCGACTTGCCCGAGCCGCTCGGGCCGGTCACGACGGTCATCTCGCCCGTGCGCAGGTCGAGGTCGACGTTCTTCAGATTGTGCTGCCGCGCACCGCGGATGCGGATCAGGCCCTGTGTCATTCGGTGGGGTCTCTCCAGAGAAGGCCAAACATTCTAGAGAGCCCTCGATGTCAGGACTTGTCATGTGGCCTTTCGCGCGCGCGGGACGGCGCGCAAGGCCGCATGCCTGTCACGAAGAGGGGGTGGCTCGGGGTGGCTCCGCCGCAGGCCACCCCACGCTTTGCGAGCCCCTAACGGCGAGCGTCGGACACGCGCTCGTCGAGCCGGCTGAGCCGCCGCTCGAGCATCTGGCGCTCGCGGCCTTCCAGGCGGCCGTCGCGGCGCATTCTTTCTTCCTGCTGCCGGATGCTGCCCAGCTCGTCGCGCAGGCGCCGCGCCTCCCGGTGCGAGAGCCTTCCGCGCGCTTCGTTGCGGTCGATGCGCATGGCGATCTGATCCATGCGGGCGTGAATCTCGCCGCCGCGCTGCGCGGCGGCGGGGACCGCGACAGTCGCGAGCACGGCGCAAACGAGCACGGGGGCGAGCAGTGAACGGATCGTACGCATCGGGGGCTCCTCTCTCTTCAGGGTGCCGCGATTCTCGCCTCCCGCCGCGCACTTGTCACCGGGCGGGTGGGCGCCCGGCGCGCCACGGCATCAGTCGTGCGCGTAGATGTCCACGTCCTTCGTCTCCTTCACGAAGAGCGTGCCGATCACGAACGTGACGGCGGCGATCACGACGGGGTACCACAGGCCGTCGTACATGTTGCCCGTCTGCGCGACGATCGCGAACGCCGTGGTGGGCAGAAGCCCGCCGAACCAGCCGTTGCCGATGTGGTAGGGCAAGCTCATCGATGTGTAGCGGATGCGCGTCGGGAAGAGCTCCACGAGCATCGCGGCGATCGGGCCGTACACCATCGTCACCAGGATCACGAGGTAGGTGAGGATCAGCGTGACCTCGAGCACGTCGATCTTGTCCGGGTCCGCGCGCGTCGGGTAGCCCGCGGCCTTCAGGTCGGCGGCCACGAGCTTCTTCAGCTCGGCGTCCTTGCGCTTCGCTTCATCCGCGGAAAGGCCCTTTGCGCTGTAGCTCGGAATCGCCGTCTCGCCGATCTTGATGGTCGCCACCGTGCCCGCCGGCGCCGCGACATTTTCGTAGCTCACCGAAGCGCCCGCGAGCACCTGCTTTGCGATGTCGCACGAACTCGTGAACTTCGCCGTGCCCGTCGGGTTGAACTGGAACGAGCATTCGTCGGCGGCCGCCGTCACGACGACCTTGTTCTTCGCCTGCGCGGCGGCGAGGTCCGGATTCGCGGCCTTCGTGAGCGCGCCGAAGATCGGGAAATACGTGATCGCGGCCAGAAGGCAGCCCGCCATGATGATCGGCTTGCGGCCGATGCGGTCGGACAGCGCGCCGAACACGATGAAAAACGGCGTGCCGATCACAAGCGATGCGGCCACGAGCAGGTTCGCGGTGGATGCGTCGACCTTCAGCGCCTGCGTGAGGAAGAAGAGCGCGTAGAACTGCCCCGAATACCAAACGACCGCCTGGCCCGCGGTGAGGCCGACGAGCGCGAGGATCACGATCTTCAGGTTCTTCCACTGCCCGAACGATTCGGTGAGCGGCGCCTTGGAAGTCTTGCCCTCGGCCTTCATCCGCTGGAACGCGGGCGATTCGTTCATCGAGAGACGTATCCACACCGACACGGCCAGCAGCGCGATCGACACGACGAAGGGCACGCGCCAGCCCCACTCGGCGAATGCGGCTTCGCCCATCGCGGTGCGCGTGCCCAGGATCACGAGCAACGACAGGAAGAGCCCCATCGTGGCGGTCGTCTGGATCCATGCGGTGTACGCACCGCGCTTGCCGTGCGGCGCATGTTCGGCCACGTAGGTGGCCGCGCCGCCGTACTCGCCGCCGAGTGCCAGGCCCTGCAAGAGGCGCAGCCCGATCAGGATGATGGGCGCGGCGACGCCGATGCTCGCGTACGAAGGCAGCACGCCGACGATGAAGGTCGACATGCCCATGATGAGGATCGTGACGAGGAAGGTGTACTTGCGCCCGATCATGTCGCCCAGGCGCCCGAACACGATCGCGCCGAACGGCCGCACGATGAAGCCCGCCGCGAACGCGAGCAGCGCGAAGATGAAGGCCGAGCCCGCATCGAGCGCCGAGAAGAATTGTCTGGCGATGATCGCGGCGAGCGAGCCGTACAGATAGAAGTCGTACCACTCGAACACGGTGCCCAGGCTCGAGGCGAAGATGACCTTCTTCTCCTCGCCCGTCATCGGGCGGTCGGCAGCTGCAGTTGACATGAAGAGTCTCCAGGAGTTGCACGCCCGTCGCGAGCGCGTGGAGACCGATTGTTCAGGAGCGCTCTGACCCGCCTCTGACGCGAAACCAACGCTGGCTTGCGCGAAACTTTCGGGGGCCTTACCGGTTACGGGCAAACCCGCAGCCGCCGTTTCACGATGCGGGGTTACGCGCGATTCCGGCGGGCAGCCTGGCCGCCCGGTCCCAGTCGGGCCCCTCGAACCACGGCCCGTTGTCGAGGCATTCGCGCAGCATCGTGAGCGCATCGAAGCCCCAGAACACCTTGTCGTCGACGACGGTGCTCGGCACGCCGAAGACGCCGCGCGCCATGGCTTCGTCGGTGTTGGCCTTCAGTTCCGCCTTCACGGCGTCGCTCGCCGGGTCGCGCTGCGGAATGAGCCGGTGCTTCAGCTCCTCGAGGCGGGCCGCATCGCCCGCGTCGGCGCCGCCGCGCCACACGTGGCGAAAGAGCGTCTCCGAGACGTAGCGATTCACGAGTCCGTCGGTGCCGCAGGCGAGCGCGAGCCGCAGGAGCGGCAGCGGATTGAAGGGGTGCTGCGCGGGCATGCGCATCTCGATGCCGTGGTGCTGCGCAAGCCACGCCACCTGGCGATACGTCCACTCGCGCTTGCCGGGGATTTCGGCGGGGCCGAGGTTGCCGTTCTTCTTCAGGAAGGCCGCGAAGAGCACCGGCTTGTACTCCACCGAGTACGTGCATCCCATGAGGGCCTCGGGCAGGCGTTCGAACGCGAGGTATGCGTAAGGGGAGATGAAGTCCAGGTAGAAGGTGATCTTCTTCACGCCGCGGCCCTTTGCTCGATGCTGCGCCAGACACAGCGCTTGCCTTCATCGTCCAGTGTGCTCCACGCGGCGATCTCGTCAAGGGTTCGCAGGCAGCCCTCGCACCAGCCTGTGGCGGCATTCATACGGCACACCGACATGCACGGCGATGGCACGTCGCCATCGGGCCGCACGGTGCGTGCGCGTGCGAGCAGGAGCTTCGTGACCGAATTCATCCCGCGCCGCTTGCCGCCGCCACCACGACGTCGGCCACGGGCGCGCCGGTGAGCGCCACGAGGTCGTCGGGCCGCAGCTTGAAGACACCGTGCGGGTGGCCCGCCGCCGCCCAGACTTCCTCGAAGCGGAAGAGTTCGCGGTCGATGAGCGTGACGGGCGGGGTCGCGTGGGCCACCGGCGAGACCCCGCCGATGGAAAAGCCCGTGCGGCTCTTCACGAAGTCCGCATCGGCGCGGCCGGTCTTGCCGACGATCGCGTCGACCTTCTTCTCGTCCACGCGCCGGTCGCCCGAGGTGATCACGAGCACGGCCGCATCGTCCGACTTGCGACGGAAGATGATGCTCTTGGCGATCTGGCCGATTGCGATCCCGAGCTGATCGGCCGCCTGCTGCGCCGTGCGCGCGGCGTCGTCCAGCATGCGCGGCATATGAGGGTGGCCCTTTTCCTGCAGCGCGCGCGCGACGCGCTGCACGCCTTCGGGGAGGGGGTTGGTGTCGGCTGCGCCCATCGGTCTCATCCGTCCTTTCGGAACGATTGTGCCGCAGGCAAGCGTTGCGCCTAGCCCGCCCGCTTGTTCAGGATCGCCGTCGCCGCGCGCGAATTCGGCTTGCGCTGCAAGAAGTCGCTGATGAATTTGCCGGCGTCGATGAGCCGGTCCAGATCGATCCCTGTGTCGATGCCCATGCCGTGCAGCATGTAGACGACGTCCTCGGTCGCGACGTTGCCGGTCGCGCCCTTCGCGTAAGGACAGCCGCCGAGACCCGCCACCGACGAATCGAACTGCCAGATGCCCATCTCGAGGCAGGCGAGCGTGTTGGGCAGCGCCTGGCCGTAGGTGTCGTGGAAATGCCCCGAGACGTCGTCGATCGCGAAGTGCTTCAGCGCCGCTTCCATCGCGGCCTGCACCCGGCGCGGCGTGCCCACGCCGATCGTGTCGGCCACACCGCAATGCTGCACGCCGATCTCCTTGAAAAGGCGCGCGACCATTTCCACCCGCTCGGGCGCGACGTCGCCTTCGTAGGGGCAGCCCACGGCGGTGGAGATCGCGCTGCGCACGAAGACGCCCTTCGCGCGCGCTGCCTCCACCACCGGCGCGAAGCGCTCGATGCTTTCGGCGATGGAGCAGTTGATGTTGCGCTGGCTGAACTTCTCGCTCGCCGCACCGAACACCACGATCTCGTCGGGCTTCGATGCGAGCGCGGCTTCGAGCCCCTTCATGTTGGGCACGAGCACCGAATAGCGCACGCCGGGCTTGCGATGGATGCCCGCCATCACCTCCGCGTTGTCGGCCATCTGCGGCACCCACTTCGGTGAGACGAAGCTCGTCACTTCGATCTCGGTGAGGCCGGCGTCCTGCAGGCGATGGATGAGTTCGATCTTCACCGCGGCGGGCACTTCGCCCTTTTCGTTTTGCAGGCCGTCGCGCGGGCCGACGTCGACCAGCTTCACTTTGCTCGGGTATTTCATCGGGAGTCTCTCGATTCTGTGGCCTCTAGTATCCCCGCTTGCGATCGACCACGCCCGCAATGGGCTCTCCGCGTTCAACCGCGAGAATCTTCCCCGCGATCTGCGCCACCGTCTCCTCCCTCAGCGTCCGCGCGGAGGTGTGCGGCGTCACGGTCACCAGCGGATGCTTCCAGAACGCATGCTCGGCCGGCAGCGGCTCGGTGCGGAACACGTCGAGCATGGCGCCGGCAAGATGGCCCTCGTCCAGCAAGCTCAACAGGTCCTCGTCGACCAGATGCGCGCCGCGCGCGACATTGATCACGTAGCCGCCCGGCTTCAGCAGAGAAAGCGTGCGCCGGTTCATGATGCCCTCGGTCTCGGGCGTGAGGGGCAGCAGGCACACCAGGACGCGCGTGGCCGCGAGGAAGGCATCGAATCCGGCCTCGCCCGCGTAGCAGCGCACGCCCGGGATGTCCTTCGGCGAACGGGTCCAGCCGAGCACGGGAAACTCGAACTGCGCCACGGCCTGCGCAACGCGCGTGCCGAGCACGCCGAGTCCCATCACGCCGACGGGAAATTCGGCACGCACGCGCGGCCGGCGGAACGCCCAGCGGCCCGCATCCCTCTCGCGATCGTAAACATCGAACTCGCGGAAATGGCGGATGACCGCATGGCAGACGTACTCGGCCATCTGCACCGACATGCCCGCATCGTCGAGCCGCACGAGAGGCACATTGGCGGGGAGCCTGAGCCCGAGGAATGCATCGACGCCCGCGCCCATGTTGAACACGCCCTTGAGTGCGGGCTGCTCGTCGAACAACTGCTGAGGCGGCGTCCATACCACCGCGTAGTCCGCTTGCGCGGCGCCGGGCCGCCATTGCTCGACGACGGCATCGGGCAGGGCCTGCCGCAGTGCATCCAGCCAGGGCTGGACCTTCGTGTTGTCGGCGTGAAAGACGATGCGCATGGGCGCGATTGTCATCCGCCGGCCGTTCAGGCGAGACGCAGCAGCTCGGCCCCTTCGGCGACCTGATCGCCGGGCGCGAAGAGCAGCTCGGCCACGGTGCCGTCGCCCGGCGCGGCGATAGTGTGCTCCATCTTCATCGCCTCCATGACGGCGAGTGCCTGGCCCTTCTTCACCGCGTCCCCGGGCTTCACCGCGAACGAGATCACCTTGCCCGGCATCGGCGCCGTGAGCCGCCCGCCGTCTGCCTGCACGTCGCCCGCGTGCGCGAGGAGGTCGATGGAGACGATCTGCGTCGCGCCCTCGCGGGTGAAGACGTGATCGGTTTCGCCTTGCGTGTAGACCCTGACGCGCTCGCGCCGCCCGGCGAACCGCAGCTCGATCGCGTCGCCCTCCTGCGAGAAGGCGAGCGCAGACTTCGCATCCGCGACTTCGAGCTGCAACGAACCGTCGTGGCGATACGCGAGCTCGGCCAGCACATGCTCGCCCTTGAAGTCGAATTCGAACCGGCGCGTCGCGATGCCGTGCGAACGCCAGCCGTCGCGGCGGCTGAACGGGTCGGCGCCTTCGTCCTTCCTTTCGTCGAGCAGGGTCTTGGCGACCGCGGCGGCCGCGGCAAGCTGCACGCCGACCTTCTCCTGCCTGAACAGCCGCGCCGATTCGCGCGGGATCAGTGCCGTGTCGAGATCGGCCTGCGCGAAAGACGGACTCTGCACGACCAGCCGCAGGAACTGCACGTTCGTGTTCAGACCGACGATGTGCGTGTTCGCAAGCGCCTCGTCGAGGCGCGCCAGCGCCTGCTCGCGCGTGTCGCCATGCACGATGAGCTTGGCGATCATCGAGTCGTAGAAGGGCGAGATCGCGTCGCCCTCGCGCACGCCGTCGTCCACGCGGACCGCGCCGCGTTCGAATGCCACGCATTCGGGCTTGCGGTACACGCGCAGCGTTCCGGTCGCGGGCAGGAAGTTCTTGTCCGGGTTCTCGGCGCAGATGCGCGCCTCGATCGCATGGCCCGTCACGCGCAGTTCGTCCTGCTTCAGCGGCAACGGCTCGCCCGCGGCGACGCGCAGCTGCCACTCGACGAGGTCGAGTCCCGTGATCGCTTCCGTCACGGGATGCTCCACCTGCAGGCGAGTGTTCATCTCCATGAAGAAGAAGTTCATCTCGCCCGCGCGCTGCTCGACGATGAATTCCACCGTGCCCGCGCCGACGTACTTCACCGCCCGCGCGGCGGCGACGGCCGCTTCGCCCATCTGGCGGCGCATGTGTTCGTCCAGCCCCGGCGCGGGCGCTTCCTCCAGCACCTTCTGGTGGCGCCGCTGCACCGAGCAGTCGCGCTCGAACAGGTACACGTAGTTGCCCTGCGTGTCGCCGAACACCTGGATTTCGACGTGGCGCGGACGCTGCACGTACTTCTCGATGAGCACGGCGTCGTCGCCGAAGCTGTTCTTCGCTTCGCGCCGGCACGAAGCGAGCGCCGCATCGAAATCCTCGGGCTTCTCCACCGCGCGCATCCCCTTGCCGCCGCCGCCCGCGCTCGCCTTGATGAGCACGGGGTAGCCGATGCGGTTGGCCTCGTGCTTCAGCAACTCGTCGTTCTGGTCGGCGGCGTGGTAGCCCGGAACCAGCGGCACGCCGGCGCGTTCCATGAGCTGCTTCGACTCCGCCTTCAGGCCCATCGCCTGGATGGCCGAAGGGGGCGGGCCGATGAAGACGATGCCGGCTTCGGCGCACGCGGCGGCGAAGCCTTCGTTTTCCGAGAGGAAACCGTAGCCCGGATGGACCGCCTGCGCGCCGGTGGCGCGGGCCGCTTCGATGATGCGTTCCCACCGAAGGTAGCTTTCCTTCGGCGCGCTGCCGCCGATGTGGACGGCCTCGTCGCAGGCGGCGACGTGCTTCGCGTTCGCATCCGCGTCGGAGTAGACCGCGACGGTCTTCACGCCCATGCGGCGGGCGGTCGCCGCGACGCGGCAGGCGATCTCGCCGCGGTTGGCTATGAGGATCTTCTGGAACATCGACCTGATTCCTTCGCGTCGGTTGGCCGCGTCAGCCGAGCCAGGCCGGCTTGCGCTTTTCGAGGAAGGCCTGCACGCCCTCCCTGCCTTCGGCGCTCGCACGGGCGTCGGCGATGCCCTCCACCGTGCGCGCGACCAGTGCGGGCGTGATTTCCTCGCCCGCCACATCCAGCACGAGGCGCTTGCACGCCTTCATCGCCTCGGGACTTCCGGCACACAGCGCCTGGGCAATCTCGCGCACCCTCGCATCCAGCCCGCCCGCCGCGGTCACTTCATGCACGAGGCCGATGCGGTGCGCTTCGCGCGCGACGAAACGCTCGGCCGTGAGGAAGAGGCGGTGCGCCGCGCGCGCGCCCATCGCGCGAATCACGTACGGGCTGATCGTGGCAGGGATGAGCCCGAGCCTCACTTCGGTGAGGCAGAAGTTCGCGCTGTCCGCGGCCACGGCGATGTCGCAGGCCGCGACCAGCCCCACGCCGCCGGCATACGCATCGCCGTGCACCTTCGCGATCGTGGGCTTGGGACACGCATACAGCGCCTGCAGCATCTGCGCGAGCGCGCCCGCATCCGCGAGATTCTCCTCGCGCGAATAGCCCGCCATGCGGCGCATCCAGTTCAGGTCGGCGCCCGCGCAGAACGCGGGGCCGTTGGCGGCGAGCACGATGCAGCGCACGTCGTCGCGAGCGCCCAGCGTGCGAAAGGCTTCCGCAAGCTGGGCGATCAGCTCTTCGTTGAAGGCGTTGCGCATGTCCGGCCGGTCGAGCGTGACGGTGGCGATGGCGACGGCATGGTCGACGGTGACATCCAGCATGATCGATGAACTCCTTGCAGGTGGGCGGGGCTCGCAGGCGGATGCCGCTACATCCGGAACACGCCGAATTTCGTCTCGGCAATGGGCGCGTTCATGGCCGTGGACAGCCCGAGCGCCAGCACTCGGCGAGTATCGGCCGGATCGATCACGCCGTCGTCCCAGAGGCGCGCCGTCGCGTAGTAGGGGTGCCCCTGCGCCTCGTACTGCTCGCGGATCGGCGTCTTGAAAGCTTCTTCGTCTTCCTGCGACCAGGTGCCGCCGCGCGACTCGATGCCGTCGCGCTTCACGGTGGCGAGCACGCTCGCGGCCTGCTCGCCCCCCATCACGCTGATGCGCGCGTTGGGCCACATCCAGAGGAACCGCGGCGAGTAGGCGCGGCCGCACATGCCGTAGTTGCCCGCGCCGAAGCTGCCGCCGATGATGATCGTGAACTTCGGCACCTGCGCGCAGGCGACCGCCGTCACCATCTTCGCGCCGTGCCGCGCGATGCCTTCGTTCTCGTACTTGCGTCCCACCATGAAGCCCGTGATGTTCTGCAGGAACACGAGCGGCACCTTGCGCTGGCAGCACAGCTCGATGAAATGCGCGCCCTTTTGCGCGCTTTCGGAAAAGAGAATGCCGTTGTTGGCGACGATGCCCACCTGCATGCCCTCGACGTGCGCGAAGCCGCACACGAGCGTCGTGCCATAGCGCGCCTTGAACTCGTCGAACTCGCCCGCGTCCACGATGCGCGCGATGATCTCGCGCACGTCGTAAGGCTTGCGCGTGTCGGTCGGCACGACACCGTACAGATCTTCTCCCGCGTACTTCGGCGCGCGCGGCTCGCGCAGCGCGATCGGCGGCACCTTGCGCGCATTGAGCGATGCCACCGCCTGCCGCGCGAGCGCGAGCGCATGCATGTCGTTCTGCGCGAGGTGGTCTGCGACGCCCGACAGGCGCGTGTGCACGTCGCCGCCGCCCAGGTCTTCCACCGTGACCACCTCGCCCGTCGCGGCCTTCACGAGCGGCGGGCCGCCGAGAAAGATCGTGCCCTGGTTCTTCACGATGATCGTCTCGTCGCTCATCGCGGGCACGTAGGCGCCGCCGGCCGTGCACGAGCCCATCACCACCGCGATCTGCGCGATGCCCTGCGCCGACAGCGTCGCCTGGTTGTAAAAGATGCGGCCGAAGTGCTCGCGGTCGGGGAACACGTCGTCCTGATTCGGCAGGTTGGCGCCGCCCGAGTCGACGAGATAGATGCACGCAAGCCGGTTCTCGCGCGCGATCTCCTGCGCGCGCAGGTGCTTCTTCACGGTGATGGGATAGTAGGTGCCGCCCTTCACCGTGGCGTCGTTGCAGACGATCATGCAATCGGCTCCGCTCACGCGGCCGATGCCCGCCACGAGCCCCGCGCAGGGCGCGTCGCCGCCGTACATGCCGTGGGCGGCGAGCGGCGCCAGCTCGAGGAACGGCGTGCCGGGGTCGAGCAGCATCTGCACGCGCTCGCGCGGCAGCAGCTTGCCGCGCGCGGTGTGCTTGTCGCGCGCGGCGGCACCGCCGCCTTGCGCCGCATGGGCGACCTGCACGGCGAGGTCTTCCACCAGCGCGCGCATCGCGGCCGCGTTGGCCTGGAACTCGGCCGAGCGCGGGTTGAGGTTCGTCTCCAGGATCGCCATGCTTCGGGACTTTCTCCCTCCCCCTCTTGGGGACAGGGCCGGGGTGGGGGCAACGGGTGGGGGAATCCTACCGCGCGTCTCGCGCCGCGCCGTTCGAAGCACAGCGGCGGCATTGCCATCTTTGGAACAAATCGTGCCAAACTCTGCGCATGAAGCATCCCGCGTCGGTCACACCCATGGCCTTCGCTCGCTCGATCGTTTCCGCTTACAGACGCGCCGGCCGCGACCCCGCACGCGTGCTGAAGCTGGCACAGATCGCGCCAGCGCGGCTGCAGATTCCGGAGGCGCGCATCACCGCGCGCCAGCTCGAGGAGCTTTCGTACGCTGCGATGCAGGAACTCGACGACGAAGGGCTGGGTGCCTTTTCGCGGCGGCTGCCGTGGGGCACCTACGGGATGCTCGCGCGCGCTTCGCTCACCTCGCCGACGCTCGGTGTCGCGCTCAAGCGCTGGTGCCGCCATCACGCGCTCGTTGCCGACGACATCGCGCTCGCGCTCACCGCGACAGGCAGCGAGGCCGCGATCGCGCTGCGCGAGCGGCGGCGGCTCGCGTCCGAGCATCGCGAGTTCTGCATGGTCCACGTGCTGCGCAACGTCCACGGGCTCGCCTGCTGGTACATCGATTCGCGCATTCCGCTCGCGGGGGCGAGCTTTCCGTTCCGCGCGCCCCCGCATGCCGACGCGTATCGCTTCATGTTCCCGGGGCCGCTCGGGTTCGACGCGGACGGGGCGCGGATCCGCTTCGACGCGCGCTATCTGGCGTTGCCGCTCAAGCGCGACGAGAAGGCACTCGGCCAGATGCTCGAGCGCGCGCTGCCGCTCACGGTGCTGCAGTACCGGCGCGACCGGCTGATCGTGGAGCAGGTGCGCATGGCGCTGCGGTCGCACCCGGCGGAGGCGCACGGCGCGGACGGCCTCGCGCGCCTGCTGCACATGTCGACGCGCACGCTGCACCGGCACCTGAAGGAAGAAGGCGCGAGCCTGCAGGAGCTGAAGGACGAGGTGCGAAGCGGCCGCGCGCGCGAACTGCTTCTGCGCACCGGCAAGGCCGTCAAGCAGGTCGCGTCGGCAAGCGGCTTTCGCAGCGAGAGGAGCTTCGTGCGCGCGTTCGCGAAATGGACCGGGATGACGCCCGCGCAGTTTCGCGCGGCGTCGGGCGCCGCCGAGTGACGATGGACAGGTTCGATTCGGCCGATCAGCGGTGGATTACTCCCTCTCCCCCTTGGGGGAGAGGGTTGGGGTGAGGGGGGCTCGCGAGCCGCCCCTTCGCTTGTTCACGCCACCCGGCCCACCCGCTCGCAAGCGAATGCATCCGTGCGATAAGGAAAGCGCAAGGTCTCTCGCCCGCGCAACTCGGGGTGCGTCGCGAGCAGCTCCTCGAGCTGCTGCCGCACGCCCGCCTGCCCTGCCTCGTCCAGCGACGCGATGAAGCTCACGCTCATCACGCGATCGATCACGACTTGCTGCGGCGACCCGGTGTGTTCGTACGCGAACGCCGTCTTCTCGAGCGCGCTGAAGCCCGCGTGCGGGAATGCATCGCGCCACTCGCCCTTCCAGTAGCGCGGCGCGTCGCCCTCGTGCGGCGACATGATGTCCGTGAGGCGCCGCACCCAGTCCACCGATTCGTCGCGCACGTTCCATATCAGGCCGAGCTTGCCGCCCGCCTCGAGCACGCGCGCGAATTCGTCCAGCACCTCGGCCGATGCGAACCAGTGGAACGCCTGGGCGCACACGATCGCATCGAGCGATGCATCGGCAAAGGGCAGATGCTGCGCGGTGCCCTCCACCACCTGCAAGCCCGCCACGCCGGCAGCCTCGCGCCGCATCGACGCCACGGGTTCCACCGCGACCACTTCGGCGCCGGTGGCCAGCACGAGCTTCGAGAACTTGCCCGTGCCTGCGCCGACGTCGGCCACGCGCTTGCCGGGGCCGAGCCCGAGCGTGCCGCGCAGCCACTCCTGCAGTTCTGACGGATAGCCCGGCCGCCCGCGCGAATACGTCGCGGCTTCGCGCGTATAGCCCTGCTGCGCCGCCGAATGAACCTCACGCGCCATGACCGTTCTCCCATCCGCCACCGAGGGCCTTCACGAGCAGCACCGAAACGAGCAGCCGCTGGCCGAGCAGCTGCGCCACTTGCCGCTGGCGATCGAGCAGCGCCTGCTGCGCCGAAATCACTTCGAGATAGGTCGCCGCGCCGCCCTGATAGCGATCGTTGGCGAGCTGCAGCACGCGCTCGGCGCTCTGCTGCGCAAGCCGCGCCTGCGCGAGCGCGCGGTCGAGCGCGGCACTGCCCGTGATGCCGTCCTGCACTTCCTGCAGCGCCGTGAGCACGACGCGCCGGTAGTTGGCCGAGGCGAGCTGGTACCCGGCCTCGGCGATCGCCACGTTCGCGTCGGTGCGCCCGGCGTCGAACACAGGCTGCAGCACCGACACGCCGAGCGACCACAAGAGACTCGGGCCGTCGAAGAGCGTCGACAGCATGCGGCTGTCCAGACCCCCGGTCGGATTGAACGTGACGCTCGGGAAGTACGCGGCGCGCGCGACGCCGATCTGCGCGTTGGCCGCGGCCATCGCGCGCTCGGCCGAGGCGATGTCCGGACGCCGCTGCATGAGGTCGGCGGGAATGCCCACCTCGATCGCGGGCGCGATCCGTGGCTTCACCTCCGGCGCCAGCGTGAAAAGCGGCGCGGGCCGCCCCACGAGCGCCGCAATGGCGGTTTCGAACTGCGAGCGCTGGCGCCTCAGCACGTCCACCTGCGTGAGCGTTGAATCGAGCAGCGCCTGCTGCTGCGCGACTTCGAGCCCCGAGGTCGCGCCGAGCTGGTGGCGCGCCGTCACGAGCTCCAGCGCGCGCCGCTGCAGCGCGATCGATTGCGCGAGCACGTCGAGTTCGATGTCGAGCTCGCGCAGATTGAAGTACGCGGCCGCGAGGTCCGAAGCGAGCACGAGCCGCACGTTCTGGAAATCCGCTTCGGATTGTTCGGCCGAAGCGCGTGCCGCGGCCACCGTGCCGCGCACGCGACCGAAGAGGTCGGCTTCATAGGCGACGCTGAAGGAGAGCGCGAACTCGTTTTGCACTGTCGAGGAATTCGGCGACGCGTAGTTCGACAGCGGCCGGTTCGCCGAGATTTCCTGGCGCGACACTCGCGTGCCCGCATTGAGCTGGGGAAAGAGCCCGGCGCGCGCCACGTCCACCGCGGCACGCGCCTGCGCGAGCCGGGCCGCGGCGGCAGCGAGCGTCGGACTCGCGCTTTGCGCCTGCTCTTCGAGCGCGTTCAGATGCGGATCGCCGAACACGCGCCACCAGGCGCCGCGCGGCGCGGCATCCGCCGGCAGCGCCGTCTTGAAGGGCGCCTCGATCTTCCACGCGGCGGGCACCTCCACCGCAAGCCCGGTGTCCGCACCCTTCGGCGTCGCGCAACCCGCAAGCACCGCAACCAGCAACGACAAGGCGATGCGCACGTTCACGAAGTCTTGCGCGCCGAAGCGGTGTTCGTCGCGGGCGCCGCGGGATCGGTCACGACCTGCACCTTGTCGCCCGCGGCGATGGAGTCGGAGGGGTTGAGCACCAGCGCTTCGTTGCCCTTCAGGCCGTCGATGATCTCGATGCTCTCGCCGAAGTTGCGCCCGAGCCGCACCGCCTGCAGGCTCACGGTGCCGCTCGCATCCACCCGCGCGACCAGCACGCCCTGCCCGCGGAACAGGAGGACGTTCGAGGGAACGCTGAGCATGCCGCTCGGCGCGGCGGAGAGCTCCACGTTCACGAACGCGCCCGGCAGCAACGCGCCGTCGCGGTTGGCCAGCGCGATTTCCACCTGCATCGTGCGCGTTGCGCTGTCGATCGATCCGGCCGTGCGGGCCACTTCGCCCCTGAACTCGCGGCCGCGCAGCTCGGCCTGCGTCACGACCGCGGGCATGCCGGTGCGAACGAGCTGCGCATACGCCTGCGGCACGTTCACGTAGACGCGCAGCGGATCGGTCTGCGAAAGCAGAAAGAGCGGCCGGTTGCCGTCGATCAGGTCGCCGATGTCGACGTTGCGCTTCGTGATGACGCCCGCGAAGGGCGCGACCACGCGCTTGAAGCTTTCGAGCTGGCGCAGCCGCTCGACGTTCGCATCCGCGCCGGCGAGGTTCGCCTTCGCCTGCGCGTAGCCGCTGCGCTTTTCTTCCAGCTCCTGCTGCGAAACGGCGTCCCGCTGGCGCAGCGCCTCCCAGCGTTCCACCGTGCTTTTCGCAAGCTCCAGGCTCGCGGCCTGCTGGTTGCGCGCGGCGACGGCCTGCGACAGCTGCTGGTCGAGCTCGGGCGTTTCGATTTCCGCGAGGAGCTCGCCCTTGGCGACGCGGCTGCCGATGTCGCGCGTCCACCGGCGCAGGTAGCCGCCGGCGCGCGCCGCGACCGGCGCCTGCACGTAGCCTTGCAGCGTGCCCGCGAGATTCAGTGTCTCGGCCGAGCCGGCAGCACGCACCGTCGTCACGCGCACGTACTGCACGGCGCCGCGGGCGGCGTCTTCCTCCAGCGCGCGGGCGTTGCCGATGCGGCTCACCACCGTGCGCGCCGCACCGAGCGCGAGGATCACGAGCACCACGATGGCCGCGTTGCGCGTCCAGCGTGCCGCGCGCCTCTTCTGCCCGGAGTCGGCGGTGAGTGGGAGGTTCTGTTCGTCCGTCATTCGTCTGTCCCGGGCCCTCACGTGCCGCTCTCACCCGCCAGCCGTTCGGCCGCATCGGGCAGCAGCAGCGGCTCACGCTCGGCAAGCCGGCGCGTGATCCGCTCGTGAACCTCCGCATACACCACCGGCACGAAAAGCAGCGTCGAGACGGTGGCAAAGAGAAGCCCGCCGATCACCGCGCGGCCGAGCGGCGCGTTCTGCTCGCCGCCTTCGCCGAGGCCCAGCGCCATCGGGATCATGCCGATGATCATCGCGAGCGCCGTCATGAGCACGGGCCGGATCCGCGTCGCGCCGGCGGCCTCGGCCGCATCCACGGGGCCGAGGCCCGCGTCGCGCTGCTGGCGCGCGAAGGCGATCACGAGGATGCTGTTGGCCGTCGCCACGCCCATCGTCATGATCGCGCCGGTGAGCGCCGGCACGCTGAGCGTCGTGCCGGTGATGAAGAGCATCCACGCGATGCCGGCGAGCGCGGCGGGCAATGCCGCGATGATGATCGCCGCGTCGATCCACGACTGGAAGTTCACGACGACGAGCAGGTACACGAGGACGATCGCCATCGCAAGGCCGAGCCCGAGCCCCTGGAAGGAGGTCTGCATCGTCTCCACCTGGCCGCGCAGCGTCACTTCGCTGCCGCGCTTGAGCCTGGGTTCGACCTCGGCCACGAGCCTGCGTACTTCGGCGGCCACGCTCGCGAGGTCGGTGCCCTGCACGCTCACGAACACGTCCACGGCCGGGCGGATGTTGTAGCGCGAGACGATGGGCAGCTGCCGCGCGGGCTGTGCTTCCACGACGTTGCCGAGGAGCTGCGGCGGCCCCGAGCTGCCCGCCGCGCCGATCGGGATGTTCAGGAGCGAATCGATCGAGTCGACGTTGTACTGCGGGCTTTGCACCACGATGTTGTAGACGACGCCGTTGGCCGGATTCAGCCAGAACGCGGGCGCGGTCTGCGAACTGCCCGAAAGCGCGATCAGCACGTTCTGCCCGACGTTGGACGCGGCAAGTCCCATCTGCTGCAGCCGCGTGCGGTCCATCTGCAGATTGACCGCGGGGCCGTCCAGCCGCTGGTGCACGTGCGCGTCCACCGCGCCGGGGATCTCGCGAATCTTCTTCACGAGCTCCGCCGCGAGCTGCGTGTTGCCCTCGAGATCGTTGCCCGTGAACTGCACGTCGATCGCCGCCGGAAGCCCGAAGTTGAGGATCTGCGTGACGATGTCGGCCGGCTGGAAGAAGAATTCGATGCCGGGGAAGCGCCTGGGCAGCTCCGCGCGCAGCACCGACACCCAGTGCGACGTGGGCTGGTGGCCTTCCTTCAGCGACAGCAGGATTTCGCCGTCGAGCGTGCCGATGGTGCCCGCATTGCTGTACGAGAGGTTGATGCCGCTATTGGGAATGCCGAGGTTGTCGAGCACCGTCTGGAGTTCCGTGGGCGGCACGAGCGAGCGGATCGCCGCTTCGACGCGGTCGGCGATGCGCGCGGTCTCCTCGATGCGCGTGCCCGTCGGTGCGCGCATGTGCAGCCGGATCTGCCCCGCATCCACGCTCGGGAAGAAATCGCGCCCGAGCACCGGCGCGAGCAGGCACGACAGCAGGCAGAAAGCGAGGAACACCGTGCCGAAGCGCATGCGGTGCGCGAGAAGGCTCGCGAGCACGATGGCATAGCCGCGGCGCATGCGTTCGAACTGCGCGTCGAACGCGCGATAGAGCCGCTGCAGGAGGCTGCTGCTCGCATGCCGCTCGTGGGCGCGGCCCATCATCAGCATCACGAGCGTGGGCACGAGGCTGCGCGAGAGGAAGTACGAGGCGATCATCGCGAACACCACGGCTTCGGCGAGCGGCACGAAAAGAAAGCGCGCCACGCCCGAGAGGAAAAACATCGGCACGAACACGATGCAGATGCACAGCGTCGAGACGAAGGCGGGCACGCCGATTTCGCCCGCGCCGATCTCGATGGCCGCGATGAGCGGCTGGCCTTCGTGCATGTGCCGCTCGATGTTCTCGATCGTGACGATCGCCTGGTCCACGAGTATCCCGACGGACAGCGCGAGGCCGCCCAGCGTCATGATGTTGAGCGTCTCGCCGAGCGCGAAGAGACAGAGGATCGACACGAGGATCGAAAGGGGAATCGTGAGGCCGATGATGAGCGTGCTGCGCCAGTTGCCGAGAAAGAGCAGCACCATGAGCGCCGTGAGTCCCGCGGCGATCACGGCTTCGACCACCACGCCCTTGATCGCCGCCTTCACGAAGAGGGACTGGTCGAAAAGCGGCGCGATCTTGATGTCGGCGGGCAGCTGCTGCGCCGCGCGCGGCAGCATCTCCTTCAGGTTGCGGACGATGTCGAGCGTGGAGGCGCCGCCGTTCTTCAGGATGGAAAGCAGGACGCCGCGCTCGCCGTCCTGGCGCACGATGTTGGTCTGCGGCTGGAAGCCGTCGCGCACGTAGGCGACGTCGCGGATGTACGTGGTCGCTCCGTTGGTGGTGCGCACCGGCAGGTCGTTGAGCCCCGCGAGCGCCGCGGGCGAGCCGTTCATGCGCACCGTGAATTCCGTGCCGCCGAGCTTGGCCGTGCCCGAGGGCAGGATCAGGTTCTGCGTGTTGATCGCGTTCACGACGTCCGCGGGCGAGAGGCCGCGTGCCTGCAGCGCCTGCGTGTCGAGATCGACCGAGATCACCTTCACCTTGCCGCCGTAGGGAAAGGGAATGGCCACGCCCGGGATGGTCACGAGCTGCGGCCTGAGCACATTCACGGCGTTGTCGAACACGGTCTGCTCGGGCAGCGTGCCCGACGACATCGCGAGCTGCACCACCGGAATGCTGGAGGCCGAATACTTGATCACGAGCGGCGGCGTGATGCCGGGCGGCAGCGACCGCACCTGCACCTGCACGCCGGCCACGACCTGCGCGATGGCGGTCTGGATGTTGGCGTTCGGCTGGAAGAACACCTTGATCACCGTGATGCCGGGCAGCGACGTGGACTCGATGTGTTCGATGTCGCTCACGAGCGTGGTGAGGCTGCGTTCGCTGGAAGAGGCGATGCGCTGGCCCATCTCCTGCGCGGGCAGGCCGTTGTAGTTCCAGATGATGCTCACCACCGGGATGTTGATCTCCGGGAAGATGTCGGTGGCCATGTTGCGCAGCACGAGCGGCGTCGCGAGCACCACGAGCATCGCCATCACGATGAACGTGTAGGGACGCTTCAACGCCAGCTGGACGAGCGACATCTCGGGGGACTGCGGGGGAGAATGAACGATCATAAGTGAAGGCCCGGGAGCTCACCAAGCGATTCGCCGGTAAAGCAGAAAGACAGCCCGGCCCCGCGCCGATAAAGGTCTTGCGGCGCTACGCGTCGTGCCCGTGGCCGCACTGCCGAGGCGTGTGCGTGCCGTCGGATGAATGCGTACGCGAAGGCGGGGCTGCGGCCTTCAGCCGGATCGCCGCCGCGTGCGTCAATCAGATAAGCCGTCCGCAGCCGGCCGGCGAAGTCTGTCGAACCATCGAAGGAGTGCACTCATGAAGTTTCGCCACCTGGCCCTCGCGGCCGTCCTGGCCGTCGCCGGCTCTGCATTCGCGCAGCAAGCCACCGAGACGACCGTCGTGCGCCAGACGCCGCACGGCACCGTCACCAAGCACATCGTGCGCGTGCATCCGCGCCGCCACTACGTGAAGAAGATCGTGATCCATCGCGCGCCGGTGGTGCATCGCCACTACGTCTACGTTCCGCACCATCACAGGCACTACGTCTACGGCCCGCATCATCACAGGCATTACGCCTACGTGCATCACGACTACGTGCGCCGCGGCTGAAGCCGCGGTTCGGAGGCACGGTTCTCGGGCGGCCTCCGGCCCGGCCCTCGGTCGGTCTCCAGCCGAGGCCGACCGAGTCTCGACCCGTGGCGGCCATCTGACCGTCCATTGCAGGCCATACGCGCCTCCTCATCTCGCTGCGCCGGGCGAGCCAGTTGCGCTCGCAACCCGGCGTTGACGCCCGCGCGCGAACTACTACGCAAGTACTCCGTCGTGCTCGAGTCAACCAACCCGGGCGAGGAAATTTGAACGACCACGACTGGGAAAAGTCAGCGACCCTTGACGCGGACTTCTCAAGTTTGATTGGTACGCCGGCAAGGGGCAGGTCATTAGCACTCGAATCATGTACTTTTCCCTTGGAATTCGGGGCCATTCCTTCATGCTGCAACACAGAGGATGCGCTCCCACCTTGCACACCTGGCATTTTTCGTTCCCTAAGCTATGTTTGAGTGAGATGATTGGATCGCTACTTAGTGAAAACGATGATGAGACCACCGACTATCCCGATGGGTAGCCAGATCCAAGTGTCGCGAAGTAGCTTTCGCAGGTCTGCGTCCTCTTTCTTGTGCGCCAGGATGTCCCACGCGGTCTTGTCATATCCATACTTCTTGAGCAAGCGCAGCTTCCTCGGTAGCAACCACAGGAACCCCACGAGACACCAAATTGCAATAGCAAGAGCTACAACGATCGTGCGGGTATACATAGGTGTCGAACAGGTTGTGGGAATCATTGATGGCAAACCACAGCTTGCCATGTGCATTCTCTTGAGGGCCGGAATTGTTAAGACCGAATAATCGCGACAGCGGAGAAGCTGCCCGATGGCGACTTTTCATTATCCCGATTGATCTTCTAGATGCCGTAACCAGATCGTAGTCTGCCCCGTCTCTGTGTCGTGTCAAAGATAGGCGAAGGCCCCAGCAGATTTGCCTTTTACCTTTTACTAGTGTGAGGAATTTGCGTCTAAGCCACGCATCTCCCGGAGGCGTGTCAGCTATCTTGATCACTTTGAAGGCTTCGAGCAAATCGGCGGTGCGGGGAACACGCTCACGCTGTCCGGTGCTTGGTGCGACAGATCGCGCGCAGACGCCGTGCGATCTTCGGCCGCGTCCACGGACCGCGCACTCCACTCTGGGATGACTTGGCTACCTTCTTTGTGACGGGCTTCACTTCGTTCTTCGCGGTCCCGGCGAGCGCGCGCATTGCCCTTCACGCCGCGCGCCTTGAGCTCTTCCACCACCTGCTTGACTCGAACAGGATCGTTGCGCTCGATCGTGCGCACCTGCCCGATCACGTCGGGAGCTTTGAACTCCGTTAGACAACCGCAGACTCTCGTCTAACCGGCGCTCGCCGCGTCCAGCAGCGCGGTCGTCTGCGCATCCAGCACGAGCGACGCCGCCTCGCGCAGCTCCCCCAGCTGCGCGAGCGAGGTCGCGCTCGCGATCGGTGACGTGACGCCCGGGCGCGTCATCACCCACGCCAGCGCCACGCTCGCGGGCGTGGCGCCCGTGCGCGCCGCCGCCTCGTCGAGCGCGGAGAGAATCGCAAGGCCGCGCCGGTCGAGATAGGTCGACACGATCCGCTTGCCGCGCGGACTCTTGAGAGCGTCTTCCTCGCTGCGGTACTTGCCGCTCAGGAACCCAGCGGCGAGCGCGTAGTAGCCGATGACGCCGATCTCTTCCTTCAGGCAAAGCGGCTGCAGTGCCCCTTCGAAAGCAGCCCGGTCATGCAGGTTGTAGAGCGGCTGCAGCGATTCATAGCGCGGCAGCCCGAGCCGCGCGCTCACGGCGAGTGCCTGCGCCAGGCGCTCGGCCGTGTAGTTCGACGCGCCGATCGCGCGCACCTTGCCTTCGTCGATCAGCTTCGCGAACGCTTCGAGCGTCGCCTCGAGCGGCGTCGCGGCATCGTCCGTATGGGCCTGGTACAGGTCGATGCGCTCGACGTTCAGCCGCCGAAGCGACGCCTCCACGGCCTCGCGGATGCGCGCCGGAGCGAGGCCGATCCTGCCCTCGCCCATGTCCATCCCGACCTTGGTCGCGATCACGACCTTGTCGCGCATCGAAGGCCGCCCGCCAAGCCACCGGCCGATCACGCTTTCGGACTCGCCTCCGGTGTGGCCGGGCACCCATCGTGAATACACGTCGGCGGTGTCGACGAAATTGAATCCTGCATCGATCCACGCATCGAGCAGCGAAAAGGACGTGGCTTCGTCGGCCGTCCAGCCGAAGACATTGCCGCCGAGGCAAAGCGGCGAGACCATGAGGCCCGAGCGGCCGAGAGGGCGATACTGCATGAGGAACTTCCTTTGTGTGGGGTTCAGCTGAGGAGCGAGGCGAGCAGCTGCGGATGGATTTTCCAGCCGGCGAGCCCGGCCATCCCCATCAGCGTGCCGAAGGCGGAAGGGACCATCGCAACGCCGAACAGCCACCAGAACTGGGTGAGCGAGGCGACGGCCAGCAGCGCGATCGCGATGGCGATGGAGGCATCGGCCAGGTCGAACTGGTCGTCGCGATAGTTGAGGGTGTCGTAGGTCTGCTGGTCGGCCTCGGCCTGCTTCTGCAGCTCGGCCTTCTTCTGGTGCTGCTCGTCGGCCAGTGCCTGGTATTGCGCGAGCGCCGTGTCGTAGTCGGCCTTTTGCGAAGCGTTCGCCGCCGCTGCTTGCAGCCTGAGTTGCGCGAGCGCGGCCTTCGCCACTTCCTCGCGCAGGTTGCGCGCCTGATAGAACGCCCAGTGATCGATCTTGTCGGCCTGCGCCTGCTGCATGGCCTGCACGATGTTGTCGTCCTTCACTTTGCACACGCCCATCACCGTGCTTAGCAGGGCGACCGCGATCGCAACGGCGGCATTGAGCCGCGAGGGCCTCGTTTCGGGTTCGGCCGCATCGACGGGGTTCAGTTCCATGGGCCCAGATTGTGGCGCACATCCGTCGGTCCCATTCGCTGCCGGTGTCCCATACCGAAGGAGGAAGCAAGTCCGACTCCAATTTCGTACAAACGAGGATTTGCCAGGAGCACACAATGAACCTCAAGACCGGCGCCAAGGCACTCTTTGTCGGCGCGGCGCTCGCAGCGGATTCGGGCGATGCCGCCCGGCCTGCTGCGGATGCGCGATCGCTCACGCTCTCTCCGATGCCGGTGTCTCAGGCTCCGGTGTTGCCCGTCTCCGAGGGAACGACTCAACGCGATGTGCTGACGTCGCTTGGCGTCGGCATGCTGGGGGTCGGCGCGGTGACCGGGTTGGCGCTGGCCGGCGATGCGTGCGTTCGCCGACGCTACGGCCGGCAGATCGACTGGAAGAACGGTTTGCCCATCTGATAGGGGCGAATTCGGTGACGGCAGAAGCATTCAATCCGGCCGGCGGCGCAACGCGAAGAATGCGCACCCGCCGGTGATCGTGAGGATGATCGCGGTGATCGTCCAGAATCCCTGCGGGTCCTGCTGCAGCGGCATGCCGCCCACGTTCATGCCGAAAAGCCCCGAAATCAGGTTCACGGGCAGCAACACCACGGTCACCACCGTCAGCACGAAGAGCGTGTTGGCCGTGCGCTCGTTCATGAGCGCGCTCAGCTCCTCCTGCAGCAGCTTGATGCGTTCCTGAACGCCCGCGAGGTCCTGCAGCGCCACGGAAAATTCCTCGGACGCGGAGCGCAGCAGCTGCGCCTCCCCCTCGGCCATCCATCTCGGCGGATGCTGCAGCAGCCGGTAGAGCGACGCCGGCTCGGGCGCGAGCAGCCGCTGCAATCGCACGAGCAGCCGCCGCCGCACGCCGAGCTCCACGCGCTTCACCTTCAGGCGCCCGGTGAGCATCTCGTCTTCGATGCGGTCCACTTCGCGCGTGACGTTGCGAAGGATGTCGATCAGCACGTCCGCCTGCGCGCGCATCAGCCGCTCGAGCAGTTCGACGCTGGAGCCGATCGCTTCGCCGGCGCGGATCGCCACGCGCAGCCGGTCGGTCGAGCGCAGCGGCGACTGGCGCGCCGTCACCACCAGGCGGCGGTTCACGCAGATCCAGAGCGTCGCGATCTCGGAAGCTTCGTAGCCGAAGTGAAAGTGCACGTCGTTCAGGATCGCCACGAGCGCGTTCTCGTCGCGCTCCACGCGTGTGGTGGGCGACTGCTCCTTCAGCGCATCGTGAAAGGCGGCCGGGAGGTCCGCGCGTTCCAGCCAGCGGCGAGCGCCCATGTGCGCGAGGTTGAAGTGCAGCCACAGGAAGTCCGCTGTCTCGCGCTCCGCCGCGACGGATGCGATGAGTTCCGAGGCGGCGCCCAGCGTGATCTCGCGCGCCGGCGCGCCGGGCTCGAACCGATAGCCGCAGATGAGACCGCTGTCGTCGGCCGCGGCACGCGCCGCATCGAATGCATGGGACATGGGAAGGCTCCTCGGGGCGTTGTCGCCGCGGCGATTTTCACCGCAACATGTGTCGCGGGCGGGGCCCCTCTCTGGCGCTCGCGCGCGCATTGGGCTATCGTGAGGCCGTGAGCCGAAAAATACGAGTTCTGTTCGTCTCGAGACGGGGGAATCTGCGCAGCGCCATGGCCTGTGCCTGCCTGAAGCACATCGCCGGAGACCGCTTCATTCCGTATGCCTGCGGCGAGCCCGGCGAGACCGCTCGTGAAGTCGACCCCGTCGCCCTCGCTACCCTGCGCCGCGCCAGCATGCGGGCGCCCGTGCCGCAGCCCGCGGCCTGGGACACGTTTCGCCGCATGGATTCGCCGCGCATGGACTTCGTGATCCTGCTCGATGCCGGCGTGGCGCAGCGTCAGCCCTCCTGGCCCGACCAGCCCGAGACCGCGGTCTGGACCCTGCCCGATGCGCTGGATGGGGCTCCGCCTCCGGGGGAGCTGGCCGAACGAACGATGGTCATGTTGCACGGCTTGCGGCGACGGCTGGAACTGCTTGCGCACTTGCCGCTGCAAGGCGCGAGCCCCGCCGACATCCGCCACGACCTGCGGGATATCGCCTACATCGGCTGATCGCGGCGCGCAAGCCCGCCGAGCGCTTTTTCAGAGGGAAAATCGCTCGAATTGCAACGCCGAGTCATCCCCCGTTCCTGTGGAAATCTTTGTGGATTTCCATCGGAGGGGCAGCCCAAGTTGGCGCGGGACATCGCGTTTCGTCTCGGTGCCTGCTCAAAGGGCAGCGGCAGGCCGGCCGGCTCGCGGGCCCTCGCGAGCGCGACGGGCGGGCACCTGAATTGCGCATGCCATCATCGCGCCACACGTATGGACACTCTGCCACGATTCACCGCTCTCTGTCTGCTCGCGTTCGCCCTGGCCGCGCACGCGGACGAAGAAGAACCGCCGTTGCAGCTCACCACCGGCATCTACTCGGTGGGAGGCGCAGGCACTCCATCGGCCACCGCCTACGACGTCGACCTGCGGTACCGGTCCGATGCCGGCGAAGCGTGGATCGGCGCGTATCGCGACCGGGCATTCGGCATGAGTCTGTTGCGCGCGGGCTGGGTTCGCACGTTCGAGCTCGGGGCGATTCGCGTGCAACCCACTTTGCAGATCGCTTCCCGCGGCTTCCTCGGCGGCAACCTGTATCTGGAAACAGGGGACACGTGGTTCGCCGGTGCGGGCATCGGACGGACCAATCTGCGGCCGTATCAGGACCTGAATTTCGATCCCAACGACGCGTGGACACTTTCCGGCGGCTACCGTTGGACGGAGGCCCATGAACTGTCGCTCACGCTCATCGGCGACAACCGCCAGAACCCCGATGAGCGCCACTTGCATGTGCTGTGGCGCACGCCGTCTGCCGAGGGAGAGCGCCTCACGGTCGACGTGCTCGCCAAACGCGGGCTCGTGAGCGGCCAGATGATCCACAAGGTGGGCCTCTCGGTCGGCTACGCCTGGCCGCGCGTCTTCGCGCGCATCGTGTGGGATCCTCGCGTGAACTTCACACCCCGGGACATGCTGCGGCTGCAGGCGGGCCTGCGCTTCTAGACGCGAGGCGCCACTTCTTCACGGCCCCGTCCGCCGGTCGGACGATTCCTATGGCTCGTCGGCGCGCGCGCCGCCTCGTCATCGGACTCGGCCGAGCCTGCGTTTCGGCAGGGACTGATGCCCCGATTCGGCAAGGGCTGATGGCGGCAAGACGGTCTGGCGACCATAGTGAAGCCAAGCTGAAAAGCGATCCAGACGAAACCGGAACTGAAATCGAGAAGGAGCCGCGACATGAGCACCAACGAATTCCAGCTGCGCTTCAGGAACCTGTTCGACAGCGGCCGCGGTTACGCGTTTCCGTGCGATCGGCAAGGCCACGTGGACCTCGATACGCTCAGCGAACGCGCTCGCAACAACTACTTCTATGCCCGCGCCATGGTCGGACGCGAATTGGCGGTGCCGGACGTGGAGCGGACCGCGCTGCACTGAGCATCTCTCTTCGCCAGTCCACTCCACCCGGACGGCCAGAAAGGAAGGGCGGCCCCTCCTCGGCCGCCCTTGTCATTGGCGAGGCACCCGGAAGCTTTACCCCACCCGCACCGGCACGAAGATCTTCTCGCCGTCGCGCACGATGAGCAGCGCGATCGACTTGTCGGACTTCTCCACCGCGCGCTTCACCTGCGCGATGCTCGTGACCGGCGTGCCGTTCACGGCGGTCACCACGTCGCCGGGCTGAACGCCCGCGCGTGCCGCCGGGCCGCTCACCTGTTCCACCACGAGACCGGACACGCCCGCTTCGCGCTGTTCGCGCGGCTCGAGCGGCCGGAGCGCGAGCCCGAGCTTGCCCTTCTCGGCCGCCTGGTCGTCGCTGGAAGCGACAGTCGCCTTCTTGTCGGCCGCATCGCCGAGCGTCGCGGCGATGTTCTCGCGATGGCCGCCGCGCACGACTTCGAGCGTCACCCGCTGGCCGGGCTCGTCGCCGGAGACGATGGCCGAGAGGTCGCCCGAGGCCACGATGGTCTGGCCGTCGACACGGCGAATCACGTCGCCCGTCTTCAGGCCCGCCTTGTCGGCCGGGCTGCCCTTCTCGACGTTGGCCACGAGCGCGCCTTCCGGCGACTCGAGGTTGAAGGAATCGGCCAGCGCCTGGTTCACTTCCTGCACCGTGACGCCCAGCCGCGCATGGCTCGCCTTGCCGTGCGCCACGATCTGGTCGCGCACCTTGCTCGCGACATCGATCGGGACCGCGAACGAAACGCCCTGGTAGCCGCCGCTTTGGCTGTAGATCTGCGAGTTGATGCCGACCACTTCGCCGCGCGAATTGAAGAGCGGGCCACCCGAGTTGCCGGGGTTCACGGCCACGTCGGTCTGGATGAAGGGCACGCTCGAATCGTCGGGCAGCGTGCGTCCCTTGGCGCTCACGACGCCGGCCGTCACCGTGTTCTCGAAGCCGAAGGGCGAGCCGATCGCGAGCACCCATTCGCCGGGCTGAAGCTCCCGCGCGGAGCCGATCGCCACGATCGGAAGGTTGCGCGCGTTGATCTTCAGCACCGCGATGTCGGTCTTCGGGTCGCTGCCGAGCACCTTGGCGCGGAACTCGCGCCGGTCGGTGAGCTTCACGGTCACTTCGTCCGCGTCCTTCACCACGTGCGCGTTGGTGAGGATGACGCCGTCGGGGCTCACGATGAAGCCCGAGCCGAGGCCGCGCATCGGAATGTTGCGCTGCTGGTGCCGCTGCAGCTGGCCGAAGATGCCGAACGGATCGAACATGTCTTCGGAGTCCATGGCCACGCCCTTGCGCGTGCCCACGACGCTGATGTTCACGACGGCGGGGCCGTTGCGCTTCGTGATGGCCACGAAATCGGGCGTGCCCACGGTGGCGGTGACGGGCGCGGGCGGCGCGCCCATGACCTGCGCCGGGTTGTGCGGCTGGGCGAACGGCTGGCTCACCTGGCTCGACAGTGCCGCGTGCGCGGGCTCGGTCCGGTGCAGCGCCTCGACGCCGGCACCGCCGAGCACGCCTGCGCCGAGCAGGGCCAGCACGAGCGGCACGGATTTGAATGTCGGCTTGTTCATGATTCGTCGGTCCTCGTTCAATGGGATAGGGATGCGTGCAATGTTGCGGCTCGCCCCTTAGGCCTCGCTTAAGGCCGGGCCTCGGCCTCGCCCGGGGGCGAGGCGGGGAAAGTCAGTTCGACTCGCAATCCACCGAGCCGTTCCGAGCGGCCAAGCTCGACGGTTGCGCCGTAGCGCTCGGCGATCGTCTTCACGATGGCCAGGCCGAGGCCGCTGCCCGCGACGTCGCCGCCCGCGACACGGTAGAAGCGGTCGAAGACGCGTTCGCGCTGCTCGGCGGCAATGCCGGGCCCCGAGTCCTCCACCACGAGCCACGGCCGAGCCTTCGTGTGGCCGAGCGAGATGTCCACGCGCCCGCCCGCGGGCGAATACTTCACCGCGTTGTCGAGAAGATTGCGCAGCAGGATGCGCAGCGCGTCCGCATCGCCGCTCACTTGCACCGGCTCATCGGTCACGAGTCCGACGTCGATGCGCCGCTCGGTCGCATGCGGCAGCACGTCGGCGGCGGCCTGCCGCGCGACGTCCTGCAGGTCCACGCGCCGCGGCGCTTCGGCCGCTCGCCGCCCGCCTTCCCGGCCCTGCTCGCGCGCGAGCGCGAGCAGCTGGGCGACGAGCTGGATCGCGCGTTCGATGCCCTCGTTCAGGCTTGCGATGGCCGCTTCGCGCTCGGCCGGGTCCTGCGCGCGTTTCAGGGCCTGCGCCTGCAGCTTGAGCGCCGTGAGCGGCGAGCGCAGCTCGTGCGCCGCATCGTCGACGAATGTCTGCTGCTGCGCGAAGGCGTCCCCGACGCGGGCGAAGAGCAGGTTCAGCTCACGCACGAGGGGCAGCACTTCGAGCGGCATGCCTTCGTCGGGCAGGGGCGACAAGTCGTCGGCCGCGCGATGGGCCACCTGCCTGCGCATGCGCTCCACGGGCGCGAGGGACCGGTTGATGAGCCAGCCGACGGCCAGCATCAGGATGGGAGCGAGCAGTGCGATGGGCAGCACCGCCTGGATCGCCATCGCGCGGCCCTGCGCGCGGCGCGCATCGAGGTTCTGGGCGATACGGATCGTGTGCTGCGGCGTCTGCAGCGAATAGAGGCGATAGCGCACTCCGTTCACCTGCGCGTCCGAAAAGCCGAGCACGGCCTGCGGCGGCAACTCGATGCCGCTCGAGCGGAACTGCTGCACGCCGTCGGGCCCCCACACCTGCACGAGCAGATCGTAGGACCGCGTGGGGTCGGGAGCCACGATCACGCCGGCATGCACGGAGCGCGCGAGTTCCTCCAGGTGATAGTCGAACATCGCATCGGCCTGCCGCACCGCGGTGCGATAGGCGCTCGCGCCCTGCACGAGCGATGCGGCGGCAATCGCGGCGAGGATCAGCCACAGGAGCCGCCGGCGCAGCGAATGATGACTGTCTTCGCGCGGCTTCATCGCTTCGGTATCACGTAGCCGAGCCCGCGCACGGTCTGGATGAGGTCGGCGCCGAGCTTCCTGCGCAGGCCGTGCACGTAGACTTCCACCGCGTTGCTGCTGATGTCTTCCTTCCAGCCGTAGAGCTTCTCCTCGAGCTGCGCGCGCGAGAAGACGACGCCCGGGCGCAGGAGCATGGGTTCCAGCACGGCCCATTCGCGCGAGGAGAGGTTCACCGGCTCGCCGTTGACGGTGGCTTCGCGCGTCGCCGGATCGAGCGTCACGCCGTTGTGTTCGAAGACGGGTTCGGCGCGGCCCGCGCTGCGGCGAACCAGCGCGCGGATGCGCGCGAGCAGCTCGTCGGTGTCGTACGGCTTCACGACGTAGTCGTCCGCGCCCGCGTCGAGCCCGGCGATGCGGTCGCGCACCGCATCGCGGGCCGTGGCGACGAGCACCGGTACGTTGACGTGACGCGATCGCAGCGCGCGCAAGACTTCGAGCCCGTCGCGCTTCGGCAGCCCCAGGTCGAGCAGCACGAGGTCGTAGGTCCCGGTGCGCAACGCCGTGTCCGCCATTTCGCCGTCGCGCACCCAGTCGACGGCGTAGTGTTCGGCGCGAAGCGCATTGCGCACCGCGTCGCCGATCATGGCGTCGTCTTCGACGAGGAGAATTCGCATTCTCCGGATTTTGCAGGCTGGCGCTTAAGTCTGGCTTAAGACGATCGAGAGGGATCGGTCACCGCAGGATGAGCACCCCGCCCGACACGAGCGCGAACACGATCACGAAGCCGCGCAGGAATCGCGCATCGACGCGCCTGTGCACCGCGTGGCTCAGCAGCCCGCCCGCTGCCAGCGCGGGGATCAGTTCGGCGGTTGCGACCAGATGCTCGCGATGCACCGAGCCCATCGCCGCGAGCAGTGCGAGCGAGACCAGCTCGCCGAGCAGGAAGCACAGCGCGATGGTCGAGCGGGCACGGGGCGGCAGCTGATGCTGGTACACGAGCGCGAGCGGCGGCCCGCCGATGCCGGTCGCGGTCTCCGTGATTCCCGTGACCACGCCGGCACAGAGATACGCCGGCGTCGTCGGCGAAAAGGCGGGCATGAAGATACTCGCGAGCGCGGCCAGCGCCGTCGCCGCGCCGACGAACACCGCGAGCTGCGACGCACTCAGCGCCGCCAGCACCCAGAGGCCGCCGACCGTGCCCGCGAGCCGCCCCGCCGTGATCCAGCTCGCGCCGGGCCGGTCGACTTGCGCGCGCTCGCGCCAGAGCACGAAGAAGTTGAGCGGGATCATGAGCGCGAGCAGGCACACGGGCAACAGGTCGGGCGCGATGAAGCTCATCACGGGCGCGACCACGAGCGCGAAGCCCACGCCGGTGGCGCCCTGCACGAAGCCGCCCAGCACCACGGCCATCGACAGGCCGAAGAGGACTTCGAGGCTCACGCGCGCCTTTCCTGCTTCACGCGCAGGCGATCCTGCGCGGCGGGCAGATGCAGCCGCTGGATCGGCGCATTCGCGACGGCGGTGTGCGCGCGTTCGCGGACCTTTCGCATAAGGGATCGCGCGTCCCAGTCGACGGGCCAGCCTTGCCACAGCCGCATCACCCCGTCGACGTACACGGCCTCGATCTGGTCCCGGTTGGCGATGCGCACGAGATCCCAAGTGGTGTCGAAAGTCGTGCACATCTCCGGCGTGTCGACGTCGACGAGGAGGAAGTCCGCGCGCTTGCCCACTGCGATCTCGCCTGTGAGATGCCCGATCCCGGCGACGTCCGCGCCGCCGAAGCTCGCGTGATCGAACCACGTCCATCCGCCGCCCGCGGATGCGTCGCCGGCCTGCAGCGAATACGCGATCTTCTGTGCCGCCTCGGCCGCGTCCATCAGGCGGAAGGCGTCGCTGCGCGTCGCATCCGTACCGAGTCCGAAGCGCACGCCGAACTCGCGAAAGAGATACGCGGGCGCGACGGCGTTGCCCTTCCACTGGCTCGCGACGGGGTTGTAGCTCACGCCCGTGCCGGTGTCGGCGAGCAGACGGATCTCGCAGGCCGTGAGCAGCGCGCCGTGCGCGATCAGCATCTGCGGCCCGAGCGCGCCGAGATCGCCGAGCAGTTCGAGCGGGCGCCTTCCGCGCGCGACGATGGATCGCTCCACCGACGCGAGATGTTCGTTGACGTGCGTCTGGAAGATCGCGCTCGCGTCGCGGCACATCGAAGAGACAGCCTTCAGCACGTCGTCCGACGCGGCTTCGGGCACCGAAATCGCAAGCGACGCGTGCACCAGCCGATCGCCTTCGAAGCGGGCCAGGTGGCCCGCCGCGCGATCCAGCACCGCTCGCCGCTCCTGCGCCGTGCTCTCGTTGCCGCCGTCGTTGCACACGAGCCCGAGCACGCAGCGCAGGCCCGCTTCGCGCGTCGCATCCGCAAGCGATGCGATGTCTCCTTTGGCTCGCGTGCCCGCGTCGCAGACGGTCGTGAAGCCCCCGCGCAGCGACTCGAGCGCGGCCAGCTTGCCGGCATCGTGCAGGAACGCGTCGTCCAGGCTAGCCTCCAGCGGCACCCACACGCGGCGGAAGATCTCGGAGGGCTCGCCGTAGGCGAGCGACTTGCCGAACGACTGCGTGAGGTGATGGTGCGCATCGACGAACCCCGGCATCAGCGCGCGCCCGGGCAGCTCCACCGCCTTCAGATGCGGATGACGCTGCTGCACTTGCGCGCGCGGACCCACGTCCGCGAAGGCGCCCTTCGCCACGACCACGGCGCAGTCCGTCACCGGCCCGTCGCGCAGCATCGCCTGCTCGGGAACGAGCAGCAGCTCGGACGCTTGCAGCTGAGCGGGGGCGGTGTTCATGTCGCCTGAAGTCATTGCGCGCGTGCTTCCGCCACGTCCACCGGCGCACCAGCGGATGGCGCGTCCGTTCTCGGCTGGGGCTTCATCTGGAACAGCAGGTTCATGAGGACGGCGGTGATCGAGCCCATCGCGAGGCCGTTGCCGAGGATCACTTGCGCGTTCGGCGGGAACTTCGAATAGAGGCCCGGCACGAGGATCGGCAGCAGCCCCATCACGAGGCCGGCGGCCAGCGTGAACATGTGGCCGCGATCGCGCAGGTCGACTTGGCGCAGCATGTCGATGCCCATCGTGCCGATGATCGCGAACACGACCATCGCGGTGCCTCCGACGACCGGCGCGGGGATCGCCGCGCCGAGCCGCCCGAGCGGCGCCGCGAGCGCGACGAGCACGAGGATCGCGCCCGCGGTGGCCGTGACGTAGCGCGAACGCACGCCGGTGGCGCGCACGATGCCGATGTTCTCGCCGCTCGTGATGATCATCGAGGTGCCCAGCACGCCGCCGAGAAGCGACATGAGCGCATCGCCGCGGATCGTCTTCGGCACGTCTTCGCGCATCACGATGTCCCTCCCGGCGATCTCGGCCACCGCGACCGTCTGGCCGGTCGCCTCCACCATCGAGATCACGCTGAAGATGAGAAGAGGCACGGCCGCGAAGATGTCGAAGTTGGGCATGCCGAACGGCAGCAGCGTGGGCAGGCTCACGAGGGGGCCCTGCGCGACGTTCGCGAAGCTCATCATGCCGAGGGCGGCCGCGACGACGGTGCCGGCCACGAGTCCGAGCAGCACGGAGAGTTGCCCGAGCATGCCCTTGAACGCGCGCGCGAAGACGATCGTGAAGCCGACGGTCGCCAAGGCGAGGAAGATGTTGACGGGCGCCGCGAAGTCGGCCGCGCCGGGCTTGCCGACGATGATGCCGCCATACACCTTCACGAGGTTCACCGACACGAGCAGCAGCAGCGTGCCGATCACGATGCGCGGAAAGAACTTCATGCAGCGCGCAAAGACGGGCAGGATCAGGAAATAGAAGAGCGCCGTGAGGATCACCGCGCCGCTCGCCGTCGCAAGGTCGCGCTGCTGCGCGAGCGTGACGAACATGACGATGGGCGCGCCGCCCGGCACCATGACGAAGGGCAAGCGCGCGCCGAACCCGAGCGGCCCGAAGGCCTGCAGGATGGAGCCGAGGCCGCACACCAGGAAGGTGGCGCTGATCAGGTTGATCGTGAGGTCGGCGGGCAGCCCGAGCGCCTTGCTCACGAGGAACACCGACGTGATCGGCACGGCCGCCATCGCCAGCACGTGCTGCAGCCCGAACGCGAGCAGTTGCCCCCAGGGCAGCCGCTCGTCGACGGGTAACGGGAAATCTCGAGTCGCCATCGCGCACCTTTCCAGTAAACGAAAAGAAAGAAAGCCGCCCTGCCCAAATCGATTTGGGAGCCGACCCGGAAAAAGCGCCTCGAGGCGCTGCTACACTGGCCGGGAAGGCCCAAATCGTTTTGGGAGAATAGTTGGGGCCACCGGGGCTGTCAAGGTCATTCGGGTAATCACCGAGGAGGCGGGCAATTTGGCGAGCAGCAAGGCGAGCGCGGCAGCGCACGTGACCATCAAGGACGTTGCGAAGGCGGCGGGCGTTTCGCCCACCACGGTGTCGCACGCGCTCAACGACCGCGGCCAGGTGGACCCGCTCACGCGCGAGCGCGTGAAGGAGACCGCGCGCCGGCTCGGCTACCGGCCGAACCGTCATGCGCAGCGTCTGCGCACGGGCGAGGCGCACATGATCGCGCTGATATCGTCGATGCCCTTCGGCGTCGCGGGCGGGCCGTCGCGCCTCGGCTTCCTGATGGAGATCGCGGCGGTGGCCGCTTCGGCGGCGCTCACCCGGGGCCTCGCTCTCGTGCTGGTGCCGCCGGTGGAATCCGGAAGCCTGCGGCTCGACATGCTCGACGTGGACGCGGGGCTCGTCGTCGAGCCGTCGGCCAAGGACGCGAGTGTCGAGCATTTCCGCAAGCGCGGATTGCCGGTGGTCACGATCGGGCGGCAGCCCGGCGTGCGGCAACCCGCGCCCTACGTGGACCTGCGCTCGGCGGAGACGACGGACCTGATGCTCGATCATCTGTGGGTGCGCGGTGCGAGACGCATCGCCCTCGTGATCGGCGACGAGCAGCGCAATTCTCACGTCGAGTCCGAGGCGGCCTATGCCGCGTTCGCGAGGCGCAGGCGCATGCGAAGCGAAGTCGTGCGCGTGGTGGAAGGCCAGGGCGAGGAAGGCGGCTACCAGGCGGCTCGGGCGCTGCTCGCGCGGCGGCCGGAACTCGATGCGCTGTGCGTGCCGGTGGACGCCTTCGCAAGCGGCGCGGCGCGCGCGGTGACAGAAAGCGGCCGCCGCATTCCGGGTGACGTGATGCTCATCACGCGCTACGACGGGCTGCGCGCGCGCACCTGCCAGCCGCCGCTCACCGCCGTCAACATGCATCTCGACGAGACCGCGCAGACCGCCGTCGAGCTGCTCTTCGATCATCTGCGCGGCAGCACGAGCGACCGGATGCGCCCCGGGGCGGCGCCGCAACTCGTGGAACGCGAATCGACGACGCGCCTATGATCGGCGGAATGACGTACACGCTCGATTCGTTCGCACGGGCCTGCCGCGACATTCTCTCGAAGGCCGACGATCCGCAAGGGCGCGAGCAGGTCGCGGCGCTGCTGCGCGATGCCTTGAAGGATCCACAGTTCGTCGCCGCGCAATTCAGCGATGCGCCGCCCGAACGCCGGCTGCTCTACGAAGACCCCGAGCTCGGCTTTTGCATCCTCGCGCACGAGTACCGCGGCGAGAAGTCGAGCAGCCCGCACGACCACGCGCACTCCTGGGCCATCTATGGACAGGCGGCGGGGGAAACGCGGATGACCGACTACTCGCTGGTCGAACCCGCGACGCCCGAGCGGCCGGGGCAGGTGCGCGCGGTGCGGACCTACGCGCTCGCACCGGGCGATGCGCACGTCTACAACGAGGGCGATCTGCACGCGCCGAGCCGCACCGGCCCGACGCGCCTCATCCGCATCGAAGGCACGAACATGGACCGGGTGGTGCGCGCGAAGTACGAATGCGTCGGCTGAGCGGCGCTCGCGCGCCTCACTTGTAGAAGGCCTCGACCCGCCCCTTCAGCTTCAGCATGAACGGCTGGCCCTTGCGGTCGACGGTCTTGCCGGCGGGCACGCGAATCCAGCCTTCGCTGATGCAGTACTCCTCCACGTCATGCCGTTCCCGGCCGTTGAAGCGGATGCCGATCTCGTGCTCGAAGATCGCCGCGACGTGATGCGGGCTGCGCGGATCGACACTCAGGTGATCGGGGAGTTCGGGGCGGGGTGCGGGGTCGGTCATTGGGGGATTGTCTCTCGTGCGTGCGCTACATTCGTGCCATGAAGAGTGCCATGAAGAGTGCCATGAAGAGTGAGAAATCGCCGAGTCCACTGAACAGGTCCGGCGCGAAGCCGTGACCTCGGCGGCTCCCCTCTCCTTCGCACTGTCCCGCCGCGACGTCGAGCGCTTGCGCAGCCACGCGGCCGACGCCGACGCGGCCGGCACGCTGCATCCCTCGCAGCGGGCGCTCATTCACCACCGCGGCTGGCTGAAGATGCTCGCTCCGCGCGAAGCGAGCGGCAGGCAGTTGCCGCTGCCCGAGGCCGTGCGGCTGGAAGAGGCCATCGCGCACGCCGACGGCAGCTGCGGCTGGGTCGTGACGCTCTGCGCCGGCGCGGGCTGGTTCGCAGGCTTCCTGCCGCCGGTGCTGGCCAAGGAGGTGATTTGCACGAAGCGCGTGTGCCTCGCCGGCAGCGGCGCCCCGGCCGGCATCGCGCGGCGCGCGCGCGATGGGTGGCGCATCACGGGCCGCTGGGACCATGCCAGTGGCGCGCCCCTGGCCACGCACTTCACGTTCAACGCCGTGCTGCAGGAAGGCGACGAGCCGCTCACGGATGAACAGGGCCGCCCACGCATTCGTGCGTTCATCGCGCCCTCCAGCCAGGTGCGGGTCGTCGAGTCGTGGCATGCCATCGGGCTGCGGGCCACCGCATCGCATTCCTTTCGCATCGACGAAGCGTGGCTGCCTCTGGACCATGCGTTCGATATCGATGCGGCGAAGGCCACTGCCCAGGGGCCGCTCTACCGATTCCCGTTTCTCACGCTGGCGTACGTCACGCTCGCGGCCAATCTGTGCGGCATGGCACGGCACTTTCTGGAACTGGCTGGGCCGATCGTTGCGCATCGGCGCCACGGCAGCACGGGCACGTTCGGCGACTTGCCGAAGGTGCGCGCTCTGCTGGAGCGGATCGAGGGCGATCTCGGGTCGACGCGCGAGCGCTTCCTTGCAACGCTCGACGCGGCGTGGGCGCATGTGGAAGCGGATGCAACGCTGCCCGACCGCGAGAGCAGCGCGCTCGACGCGGCCTCGCTCGATCTCGTTGCCGCATCACGCTCGGTGGTCGATGGCCTCTATCCCTGGTGCGGACTGCGGGCCGCCGACGCCCGCACCGACGTCAATCGCGTGTGGCGTGACTATCACACGGCGACGCAGCATGCGCTACTGGTAGACGCCAGAGTGCCTTGAACACGCGCCCGCCGACTTGACGCGCCACCCCAAGTCAAGTCGCGGCGCCACGGCTGCGCATTGCCTCATCGTAGGCGGCATTGATCTCCTTGGCGCGGCGCTCAGCGATCGCCTTGAACTCTTCCCCAAGATGGGAAACCTTATCGGGGTGATACTTGCTCACTTGAATCCGGTACGCCTGCCGGATGTTGTCGACGGACGCGTTCGGCGGGATGGCGAGCACCTCCCACCAGCTGCGCGGTGCATCGCCTTCGGGTTTCGCGCTGTCGTGCTCGCCTCTTCCATCATCCGCCCCCGAGTTCGCCCGTCCCCGTGAAGGCTTGCGACTTGCCGGGCGGTCCAGGAAGTGACTGACCGCGAGATACCCCATGACCCCGAAGAACAAGATGGCGAATATCTCGATGGATGTCATATCAGCTGTTCTCGCACTCGCCTCAGGGAACTGTCTTCAACGGACCCAGGCTCGACTGCCTCGAGCTGGATATCGATTCGTCGAGCCAGTTCGTCACGCGCTTCGCTCCAGCGACCGGGAGCCGCAAGCCGCCGGGCGAGGGTGATGAAGTGGGACTCGATGGCGAGCGAGAGTGAAACCCGCCGAACCAGATTCGCGGCGACAGGCGGGCATAGAAGCATCTCGAATGTGAGGTTCGCGCAGAATCTCTGCGAAAGCCCGAGTCGGCTCCTGGCCAGCCACAAAACGGTGATGCTTGCGAATACCGAGAGATACGCGCACCCAATCGCCAGCACAACCACAAACGTAGCCTGGTGAGTCAGGAGAGCCAGTGGCAGCGCGACGAGCACGAGCAAGAAGCTAAAGCCGCTGATCAGGGACAGCGGCTTCAGCCTCGATGCATCGAGTTCAGGCTGCCAGAGCCCGTCGTCGTTTTCGCGTCCGTCCCAGTTCAATGCGAAGACCGGCGTCGCGGGAGGCATCTGGGACGGGAAGAACAGGTGGCGCCCTGCGAGCGTGAACCGCGCGGTGGGAAATGCGACCGACCACGTGCCGCCCGGCAAGCGCACCAGAAACGCCGCGGCAGGCCCCGTGAGGACCACAGCATCGTGGATGTAGAGCGCAAGAAGCAGAATGGCCAGAAGCCATGCTTCAGACAGGATCATTCTTCTTGCGACCGAATAATCCCCGCAGACCCGCCACTGCCGCGACGGCGACACCTGCAATCAGTTTCCAGCCGGCCGCCAGCAGACCGCCCAGCACGGCCCAGAGGCCCTTCTTCGTGGCAACGGCAGCGGCGCCACCAACGATCAGTGCGCCTAGGCCGTAGGCCGCGACCTTGTCGCCTTCCTTCCATTCCGAGTACCGTTCACCGGGAACATACTCGACGTGACGAAGGGTCTGCTTGAATTCCGCGACGTCATTGGAAAAGGTCGCGGGCTCGGTCACCAACGTCGCCGTCGTATAGCCGCTGCGGCCAAGCAGCTTCGTCGTGTAGTTGACGACCTGCTGGCCCGATCCGTCGTGCAACAGCGTCGCCCACTCGAGGCGCTTGTTCTCCCGGTCATATCGCGGCGCGAGTTCCCAGCCATCCAGCGTCAACGCCGGAAGGCCGCGCTGCTTGCGCTCCTCGGCGGCTCGCGCGTTTCCATCCTTCAGGACCTTCATCAGTTCCGGGGCATCGATCTCTTCGTCATCCTTCACGAGCCCCTCGGGGAGGAAATCCAGGACCGCCCACCATCCAAGATCGGTTCGTCCCAGAACATAGGAATTCGCGCGGGGAAGATTTCCCGTGAGCGTCATGAATCGATTCGTGCCGTCGGGGTCCAGAAACCGCATCCCGGTGAGGTCCACCGTGGCTTTCCCGGCGATGTTTCCCGCTGTGGGCGCCGTAACCCATGGAAGGGCACGCAACTGCGCAGCGGCATCCTGCTGCGACTGCGGCATCTGCGCCCAGCACATCGCCGCAGCGCCGAGGGTGACAGCTGCGAAAACCAGGCGAAGAACGTTCGCCAGATGCGCTGCGACGGGTACGCGCAAGTACATAGCATTCCTCCTTGATCACCGCGCCTCGAGATAGTCGCAAGCCACCTGCGCGAGCGCGCGCAGCCCGAGCAGCAACCCCGTCTCGTCGACGAAGAACTTCGGCGAATGATTCGCAGGCGCCTCCTTGGCCACCGCGACCGTTGGCGGTGTGACGCCGACGAAGAAGAAGAACCCCGGCACCACCCGCTGGAAGTACGAGAAGTCTTCCGCCCCCGTGAGCTTGTCCACGAGGATCGCCTTGTCCGCACCCGCAACGCGTTCGAGCGTCGGCACCATCCTCGCGGTGAGCGCGGGATCGTTGATCGTCACCGGATAGCCCTTGTGCAGGCACACCTCGCAGCCGGCGCGCGCCCCGCGCGCGATCGCCTCGGCGAGGTTCTTCACCTGTTCGTGCATCTGGTCGCGCATGCCTTCGTCGAACGCGCGGATCGTGCCGCGCATCTGCACTTCGTCGGGGATGATGTTCTCCCGCACGCCGCCCTTGATCGCACCGACCGTCACGACCGCGGGCTCCTTCGTGATGTCGAGGCTGCGCGACACGATGGTCTGCAGCCCCAGCACGATCTGCGCCGAAGTCACGATCGGATCGATTCCGCGCCAGGGCTCCGCGCCGTGCGTCTGCCGGCCTTGCACGGTGATGCGAAAGCGGTCGGAACTCGCCATCGCCGGCCCGGGCCGATACGCGAGCGTGCCGGTGTGCCACTTCGAGCTCACGTGCAGCCCGAAGATCGCATTCGGCACCGGGTTTTCGAGCGCGCCTTCGGCGATCATCATCTTCGCGCCGCCATCCTCGCCTTCGGGCGGCATTTCCTCGGCGGGCTGGAAGATGAATTTCACCGTGCCCCGAAGCTGCGCCCGCAGGCCCGCGAGGATTTCGGCCACCCCCATCAGGATCGCGACGTGGCAATCGTGCCCGCACGCGTGCATCACGCCGACTTCTTCTCCGTTCCACTGCGTGCGCACCTTCGATGCGAAGGGCACGTCGACTTGCTCCGTCACCGGAAGTGCATCCATGTCGGCCCGCAGTGCCACCACCGGGCCCGCCAATGCGCCCTTCAGCACGCCCACCACGCCCGTGTGCGCGACGCCTGTGCGGATGTCGTCGAGTCCGAGGGCGCGCAGGTGCTCGGCCACCAGCGCGGCGGTGCGCGCCTCGCGGTTTCCCAGTTCCGGATTCGCATGGATGTCGCGCCGCCAGGCGAGCATCCGCGGCTCGAGCGCGCGCGCCGCTTCGTCGATCAAGGTGGCGATGGAACTTGGGTGGACGGCCTGGTCGGGCATGGATGACTCCTCGCGCCTGCGGGTGGCCCGCCCATTAGAGCATCGGCCGCGAGGCGGCAATACCGGGCATCCCATTACCGGCAATGGATGAGAACCTTCGAAGTGACGGCGTGGCCCAGGAGCCATTGCGCAGGGCGGAGCGCGGACGTCAGGCTAGATCGGGTTGGATCGCAGATACGCCATCGCGGCGTTGAACCGCGACGTCGCCACGGCGCGCAGCCGATCCGCCTCGTCGGCCTGCTCCTGCGTGGGACGCGGCCCCCCGGCATGCAGATGCACGGCCCACGCCACGGCCAGGGCCGATTCGGCATGGCACGCCTGCTCGCAAACCTGCCACCATTGCCGGTGCAGGGGTTCGAAGGCCGCGGCCACGCGGCGTCCTTCATCGGTCCAGGCGAAGCAGTCTTCCATGAGACTCATTGGACGCCTGGAGGGCCGCGGCGCGCCGTGACCGGAGTCAAGGCCGCGCGGGCCGCGCGCCGCGGGCGCGCGAAAGGTTGTCGAAGGTCAAGTCTTCACGCCGCTTCCCATCGCCCGGGCATGCGCGATCCGGCCGTAGCCTCCGGCGCGCAGGCCGTTCACGCCCCGGGGGTCGTAGCGCGCGAGCAGTTCGTCATCGCCGCGGTCCTCCAGCAGCTCGAAGCCCACGCTCGCCAGGTCCCGCGCCAGCGTCTGCGGTGCGAACCCGGAGAGAAACGGCTCGCCGATCGCCGTGACCTCTTTCTGCATCCTCGCGAACTGCCCGCCGGCCCGCGGGTCGCTCTCGAACACGCGCTGGTCCGCATACGTGAACACGAGTTCGCTGCCGGGCGCCGAACAGCGCGCCATGCCCGCGAGCGCCGCGAAATTCGCCTCACGCGTGAGATAGACCGTGACGCCCAGCCACGAAAACAATGTGGCCCGGCCGAACTCGAAGCCTGAGCGCCCGAGCGCGTCGGCGAGGCTTTCGCTCGACAAGTCGGCGGTCGTGAAAGTCACGGCATCGGACACCGCGGCGCCGCAGGCCGCGATGCGTTCGAGCTTGAACGACTGGGTCGCGCGATGGTCGACCTCGAAGATGCGCAAGTCCTGCCCCTCGGCCGGGCGGCGCAGCGAGTAGCTGTCGAAGCCCGCGCCCACGAGCACGTACTGCCGCACGCCGCGCGCGACGGCTTCGTGCAACCGGTCCTCGGCATAGCGCGAGCGCGTGATCACGTTCGCATAGGCCGGGTTGTGGCGCGCCCACAGGTGGATCAGCTCGTCGACCGAGGCGCCAGGCGGCGGCGGGGGCCGGGAGTCGGCGCGTACGGCCTGCGCGATGCGCTCGCGCACATGAGAGGGAACCAGCCGGTCGCCCCAGTCGTCGGTGAAGATGCGGTGCGGGTCGCACCGCGTGTGGCTCGCGCGCATGAGCGACGTGGCGATCGCCGTGCGGCTGGGCATGGAGTCCTGCATCCGGCCGATCATCGCACCATCGGCACGCGGCACGCAGGCGACCGGCCAGCCCGCCATGGCGGCGGTTCGTCGCGGCCGGCTGCAGTTCATCGCAACGCGCTCGCGGCGCCCGGATCGGCCGCCTACAGTGCGTGCATCGACCACGAGAGACTTCAACCGATCCGGAGCAACCCGCCATGTATGTCGCCGCACCGCAACCGCTTCTCACCCCTCAGCTTCGCGGCTTCACCGCGGCGGTCGCCGCGGCGGCCGTGGCGACCGCCTGGCTCGCTTCCGGCTGGGCGAGCCACGAGGCCGTGCGAAGCGCTTCGGCCAGTTTCACGCAGGCACGCCACGTCACGCTGCCGATGGTGGAAATCGTGGCCCGGCGTGGCGCCGCGCCGAAGAAGGGTTGAAGTCCAAGCGCCGAGGCGTGCGTCGGCCGCAATCGCTGAGCCTGTGGGCGCGGTCCGTCGCGCTTTCGGGCCGCCGGCCGTAGTGGGAAGGCTTCGCGAGAGCGCATTGTGTGAGGCAACGATGCAAAAGGGCACTCCATGCGAAGCGAATCCAGCGTGCGAAGCAAGCGAAGCGAATCCAACGGCCACTCGATCAGCATCGCCAACCCGTACGGCGTGCCGGTGGCGTACGAGAACGTTCCGGACAGCGAGTTCGGCGACGCGCTGCGCCGCTTTTACAACCGCGCGATGGAGCATCCCAACACGGTGATCGTGCTCGACGGCGTCACGCAGACGCGCAATTCGTTCATCGAGTTCGTGCGCGAGTTCAATCACTGCGCCGGTCGCGCCGCCGCCTGAGGCTGCGATCGGCGCCCTTGTCGGCATCCCGCTTCTCATCCGCTTCTACACAAAGACTTACAGCCGCGCACGCGCTCTCGGGTCGCCCGCTACAGTGGGCCGCTTGTCCCGTTGTCCACAAGGAAAGACCCATGAGCGCCCGCCGAAGAACCGTCACCCTCTGCGGTGAGCCGCTGCACGGCCTGCAGCACATCTGTGCATTCTTCGACTCGCGCGAAGAGCAGTACGACATCCTCAACCCGTATTTCCAGGAAGGCCTCGACACGGGCGACGAGGTGGTGACCATCGTCGAGTCGAGCTACCACGGCGAGCACATGCGGCGCATGACCGAGGGCGGCGTGGCCGTGGCGCGCGGCATGGGGTCGGGCCAGCTGAAGGTGCTCTCTTCGGAGGAAACGTACATCCAGGACAGCGTGTTCGTCGTCGAACGCATGTACGCGATGCTCGAGCAGGTGCTCGAGAACGCCCTCGCGGGCCCCTACAAATCGGTACGCACGATGGGCGACATGGAGTGGGCGCTGAAGAACCTCCCGGGCACGGACGAGCTGATGGTCTACGAAGCGCGCGTGAACCAGCTCACGCCGCATCACGACTGCACGCTGCTGTGCGCCTACGACGTGAGCCGCTTCAGCGGCCGCACGATCGCGGACGTGCTCGCCACGCATTCGCACGTGATCATCAACGGCCGCGTGCACGAGAACCCGTATTTCGTCGACCCGGTGGTCTACCTGCACAAGCTCGCGCTTCGCAAGGGCGTCGAATCTCCCGCGCGCCACGCGCATTGAACCGCTGCGAACCGGTGTGAGCCGGTGTGAGCCGGTGTGAACCGCTCCCGCGCCCGGCGGGCGCGCGCCGCCGCCCGTCCGGTGGCGAGGCCGGCCGCTCGTCTATGATGCCGAGCGAGCAAAGGGACTTCGCGCATCCGCAGCCAGGCCGTGAACGCCAATGACAGACAACCCGATCCGTCCGGCGGCCCGAGCGGCCACGCCGGGTCGTGCGCGCGGCTGCTCCACTGGATCGGCCGCGCGGCGGGCTTTCGCGCCACGGGCTACGAAGCCGATGCCTTGGCCTGCGGCCCCGCGATCCTGAACGCCTATTTCGAATACGAACAGGGCCGCCCGCTTCCCCGCGCGAACCCGCGCACTTTCACCGAGAAGCTCTACTGCCGCATGCTCGACATGCACGAGCAAGGCTGCGCCACCTACACACGCCTTTCGGACAAGCTCCAGGTGCAGGAATACGTCGCCGATCGCATCGGCGAGCGCTACCTCACGCCCGTGCTCTGGTCGGGCGACGATCCACTCGCGGTCCCCTGGGACCGCCTGCCGCGCGAATGCCTTCTGAAGTGCAACGAGGGCTCGGGCAAGGGCGCGCTCCTGCTCGGCCCCGAGGACCGCGCCGCGGCCGGGGAGCGCGCGGCGCAGTGGCTCGCCGAGTCCTACTACTGGCGGCGGCGCGAATACCAGTACTGGCCCGTGCGCCGGCGGCTGCTCGTGGAAGAACGCCTCGCGGACGGCCACCCCGACGGGCCGATCGACTACATCTTCTTCTGCTTCGACGGCGTGCCGCGCCTCGTGCAGATCGGAAGCCGCTCGCACACGATCCACCGCTTCTTCACGCCCGGCTGGGAGCCCGTGCGGCTCACCTATCGCGAACGCTACGAAGCCCCGGAGATGCCGCGGCCCGGGCGTCTCGAAGAGATGCTCGACATCGCCGCGCGCCTGTCCGCGCCGTTCGATTTCGTGCGGGTCGACCTCTACTGCTGCACGCAGGGCGTGCGCTTCGGCGAGCTCACGTTCACGCCGTGCGCAGGCCGGCTCACGTTCGACCCGCCCGAGTGGGACGCGCTGCTGGGCGACTGGTGGCACTACTCGGGATTGCCCCGTGGCTGAGACGCTCCGCCCGGCCGTGCTGCTCGGCGCCCCCTGGGAAGTGATCCCCGGTCACGCGCACGGATTGCGCGGGCCGGTGCTGCGCGGCTCCGTGCGGTGGCCCGCGAAGGCGAAGTTCGACACGGGCCGCATCGCCGACACGGTCGTGCGCGCGTTGCGCCTGTCGCGCGAGGAGGTGGATCGGTGCCTGTCGGGCGGCTTTCGCATCGATGCGTTTCTCGCCATCCTGAGGCTGCTCGAGATGAGCGCGCAAACCCCGGTGATCCAGGCCGGCATGCAGCTCGGCCCGGCGGCCGTGCGCAACGGCTGGCAGTTCCACATCGTCGCGATCCCGAGCTACCAGACGAACGTGACCATCGCGCTCACGGAATGCCTCGCGAGCGCCATCAACAGCGCTCAGGGCGGCCTGCCCCCCGAGCAGCAGCAGGCGCTGGATGCGGCCATGCCCGCCCGGCTGAAGCAGGCCCATGAGGACCTGAAGAACCAGGCCAAGGTGTTCGGCGCCAACACCGTGCGCATCGCCCGCGCGTGCGCCGAACTGGGCCTGCCGGCGAAGTGGCTGCCCGGCGGGTTCCTTCAGGCCGGCACCGGCCACTGCGGGCGCATGTTCCTCAGCACGATGACCGAGCAGACGCCGGTGATCTCGACCTATCTCGCGCGCTCGAAATCCCTCACGGTGCAGATACTCGGCGAGCAGGGCCTGCCGGTGCCCCGGCACAGGCTCGTCGCCTCCGAGGACGAGGCCGCGCAGGTGGCCGATGCGCTCGGCTACCCCGTCGTCGTGAAGCCGGACGACCGCGACCAGGGCGAGGGCGTGCATGCGGGGCTGCGCACGGCGCAGCAGGTGCGGCAGTGCTATCGGCTCGCGGCCGCGCTGTCGCGCAAGGTGCTCGTGGAAACGCACGTGGAAGGCGAAGACCACCGCATCACGGTCGACAACGGCCGGGTCGTGAAGGCGATCCGGCGCGTGCCGGGCGGCGTGCTCGGCGACGGACAGCGCAGCGTGAAGGAACTCGTGGACGGGATCGCCGCGTCCAGACGGCTCGCCGCCAACGTCGTCACGCTGGACGGCGAGGCGATCGAACTGCTCGCCGAGCGCGCAATGACGCCCGAAAGCGTGCCGGCCGAAGGCGAGTTCGTCGCGCTCAGGCGGCGCGCGAACATGTCCACCGGCGGCACCGCCCAGGACGTCATGCACCTGCTCCACCCCGACAACGCCCGGCTCGCGGTGCGCGCGGCGCGCGCGCTGCGCCTGGACCTCGCGGGCATCGACTTCCTCATCCCCGACATCTCCGTGTCGTGGCTCGACTGCAAGTCCGCGATCTGCGAAGTGAACGCCCAGCCGCAGATCAGCACCGAATTCGCCCCGGAGGTCTACCGCGACCTGCTGCGCCGCATGGTCCCCGCGCCGGGGCGCATGCGCACGGTGCTGCTGATCGAGGTGGCGGGCCACCGTGACGGCGACGCGGCCGTTGCCGAGATCGCCGCCCGGCTCGCGCGCTCGGGCGAGCGGGTGCTCGCGGTGCGCAGCGACGGCTGCCGGCTCGGCGACGAGCGTTACGCGCCGCCGGCCGCCGACCCGCACCGCGCGGCCTCGGGCGCCGAGGCTGAACGCGAAGCCACCGCCGTGGTGGCCGCGTTCACGCCCGGGCCGCTGCTCAAACAAGGGCTGCCGTGGCTGTACCTGGACGAGGTCCACGTGCTGCGTGGGCCCGGGCCGTTCGATGTGGCGTCGCTCGCCGCGTGCCTCGACATGCTCGCGCCGCACGTCGAGGGTTCAGTGGTGCTCGATGCGCAGACGACCCGGCAGCTGCGGCCGATGGGCGTTCTGAGCCGGCTCGAGTCTCGCCTCGCGCCCGCACGGGATGCAGGAGAGACAGCGATCGCACGGGCAGTCCCCTGAAATGGCCGCCGCGCTCGCAGCGCTCACTTGCTACTTCAATCCGTTTCACGGGAATCGGCGGCTTCGCAACTACCGGGTTTTTCGCCGCCTGCTCGGCGTGCCGCTCGTGACCGTCGAATGGTCGCGCGACGGCCGGTTCGATCTCTCGCCCGAGGATGCCGATCTCATGATCCGCGTGGAAGGCGGCGACCTGATGTGGCAGAAAGAGCGCCTGCTCAATCTCGGGCTCGCGCGCATGCGCCGCGAGCAGTTCGCTCCGTGCGTGGCCGTCCTCGATGCGGACACGGTGTTCGCCGAGGACGCCTGGGCCGAGCGCGTGGTGGAGGCGCTCGACTCCTGCGCCGTGGTGCAGTGCTACTCGCGGCTCGACTACCTGCCCGAGGTGCCGCTGGAAGGCTGCTCGCGATCGGCGCTCGCGGCGGTCGCGGCCGAAAGGTCGCTGCCCTCGCGGGCCTTCGCGCTCTGGGAAGGCCGGCCGTTGTTCTCGATGGATTCCGACCTCGCACAACTCATGGCCGTCGGGATGCTGCCGCCTTTCTCCGGCAATCCGGGCATGGCCACGGCCTTCCGCCTGGATGCGCTGCCGCATTTCGAACACTACGAGAACAACATCGTGGGCGGAGGCGACACCGTGCTCACGGCCGCCTGCTCGGGCGAACTGGACGCGCTCTTCCGGTACCGCAACTTCTCCCTGCCGCACCAGGCGGACATGCTTGCGTGGACGAAGCGCTCACTGCCCGCGCCCGCCGGACTCGGCTGGGCGGCCAACCGCATCCTGCATCTGTGGCACGGCTTGCTCGAGGATCGGCAGTACGGCAAGCGCATGGACATCCTCGCCTCGCGCGGCTACGACCCGCGACGCCACCTCGACCGCAGCGGGGTCGCGCTGCGCTTTCGCGAGGGATGCGGCGATCTGCGGGCGGCCGTCGCCGACTACCTCGCCTCGCGCCACGACGCCTGAAGCCGGTCGAGCCGCAGGCGGTGGCGCGCGTCGGTGGCGCGCCAGCTCGCGCCCAGCACCGCCGCGGTTGCGCCAAGCCCGGTCGCGCCCGCGATCAGGAACAGCACGAAGATCTGGTACTTCGCCGCGTCCGAAGGCGGCATGCCGGCGAGGATCTGGCCCGTCATCATGCCCGGCAGCGTGATGATGCCCGCGGCGGACATCTGATTCACGAGCGGGATGATGCCGCTTTTCAGCGCCGCGCGCCGGATCCCCGCGAGCGCCTCATGGCGGCTCGCGCCGAGGGCGAGCCGCGCCTCGATCGAGCGCCGCTCGCGCGCGATCGCCGTGTTGAATGCATCGAGGCTCACGCTGATGCCGCTCATCGCGTTGCCGAGGATGATGCCGAACATCGGCACCGAGAACTGCGGCGCGAACCACGGATCGGGATGCAGCAGCGCGACCGCGAGGCCCGTCACGGGAACCGTCGCGATCACGATGGTGCCCGCGCCGAGCGAGTAGCCCCAGTGGCCGGCGAAGCGCAGTTGCTGGCGGGAGCGGGTTTCCCACGCGGCGCTCGCGAGCATGGCGCCCAGCACCGCGGCCACGAGCCAGGGCGAGCCGAGCTCGAAGACCGTCCCAAGCACCAGGCCGACGAGAAGGAGCTGCACGACCATCCGCGCGCCCGCGATCACGAGCGAGCGAGCGATGCCCAGGCCGAGCCAGAGCGACAGCGCGCCGTTCAGCAGCACGAGCATGCCGACGATCGCGAGGCTCGCCGCGGAGACGGTTTGCTCATGCATCGCGCTGCATGCCGTCGTTGCCGGGCTCTTTGCGCGGGTCGCCGCGGATGGCCCGGCCGTCGTGCGGATTCATCTCGCGAAGCTGCCCGCGATCCATCTCGAAGCGCCGATGCGCGAGCCGCTTGGCCAGGTCGGCGTCGTGCGTGACGAGAAGGACGGACGCGCCCTGCCCCATGCGCTCGCGCAGGAGCGCTTCGACCTGTTCGCGCGTTTCGAGGTCGAGGCCGGACGTGGGCTCGTCCAGCAGGAGCACGCGATTCGCGGGTGTGAGTGCGCGCAGCAGTGCCGCGCGCTGGCGCTCACCGGTCGAAAGGCGCGACACCGGCCACTGCGCGGCCTCCGAGGGGAGACCCACGCGCGCGAGCAATGCCTGAAGGCCGTCGCCGGCGACGAAGTGGTCCTCCACACGGTCGGCCCACCATCCCGAATCCGCCGCGACGTAGGTCACCTGCTGTCGCCAGCGCGGCGCGGGCATGGCCGAACAGGCGACGCCATCGAGCGAGGCATCGCCCGTGTGCGGGTCGAGATCGGCGATGGTTCGCAGCAGCACGCTCTTGCCCGAGCCCGAACGGCCTTCGATTGCGACGCATTCGCTGTCCTCGACGCGCAGATCGACAGGACCGACTTCGAGGTGCCGCAGGCCGTTCAGTTGGAGCATGGCCCGCATGGTAGCGTTCGGCGGGCGGCGCCGCGCGAGCGTGCCCGCTCGCGGGTACGGCGATGGGCTCGCCGTCAGGCGCGGTCCGGCAGCAGCTGCGGCCAGCGCCTCGGCGGGCGATGGGCCGCGCGCGCGATCCGCAACAGCTTCCTGAAGTTGAGCGACAGGAACTTCGACAGCGCGGCCGCGTGCGCGGACTGCAAGGCACGCGGCACCTTCTGCAGCGACACCGTGAGCGGCGAAGGCTGCGTCCCGCGGCTTGCACGCATCGCGCGCAACGCGAGCGCGAGCAGCGTTCGCAATGGATAGCGCGCGACCTCGGCCGGCCGGCTTGCAAGGCTTTGTTGCAGTCGCGTGACGATCTCGGGCGTGGCGCCCGCGCGACGCCGCAGTTCGACGACGAGCGTGCCCGACTGCGTGCTGGCGCTCACGGTGCCGTCCGCACTCACGGCCAGCGGGATGATCGGAATGTGTGCCATGTCCTCTATTGACTCCGAACGCGCACAAGGTTCCCACGCGCCGCCGAACGGCAGCCACGCCAGCGGCGAAAGCAGCATCCTCCGGGGATGAGGCACACAACCTCATCGCGCAGGCAACGCACGAACACTTCATCGGCCTCGAAGACTGAACTCCCAGGCCTTGCGCAAAGTCAGCCGAATGTCGCCCGATGCCGCGACCTCAGCTCGCGCTTCAGCAGCTTGCCGCTCGGATTCTTCGGCAGCGCCTCCACGAAGAGGACGGCCTTGGGCACCTTGAAGTGCGCGATGCGGGCACTGCAGTGGTCCATCACGTCGGCTTCGGTGAGCCGCTGCCCCTCTTTCACGACGACGACCGCGACCACCGCCTCCACCCACTTCGGATGCGGCACGCCGATCACCGCCACCTCGCTCACCCCGGGCAGTGCATAGATCGTCTCTTCGACTTCGCGGCTCGCGACATTTTCGCCGCCGGTCTTGATCATGTCCTTCTTGCGGTCGACGACGGTGATGAAGCCTTCGTCGTCGATGGTGGCGAGGTCGCCCGAGTGGAACCAGCCGCCCGCGAAAGCCGCGCGCGTCTTCTCCTCGTCATGGAAGTAGCCGAGCATGAGATGCGGGCTGCGATGCACGATCTCGCCCACCTCGCCCGGCCGCACGTCGTTCATGTCGTCGTCGACCACGCGCGTCTCGACGTTGAGCACCGCACGCCCGCACGAGCCGGGCTTGCGCAACTGATCCTCCGGGCCGAGCAGGGTCGCGAGCGGCGCGATCTCGGTTTGCCCGTACAGGTTCCAGAAACTCACATCGGGCAGCCGTCGCTTCAACTCGCGCAGCACCTCCACCGGCATGATGGATGCGCCGTAGTAGCCCTTGCGCAGCGACGAGAGATCGGTCTTGTCGAAAAGAGCCGAGCGCAGCAGTGCGATCCACACCGTGGGCGGGGCGAAGAAGCTCGTGATGCGATGCCGCTCGATCAGGGGCAGCAGGTTGTCCGGCGTGGGCCGGGCCGTCACGATGCTCGTCGCGCCGACGTAGATCGCGGGGCCGAGGAAGACGTCGAGCTGCGCGCAGTGGTAAAGCGGCAGCGCATGCAGCATGACGTCGCCCGTGGCGATGCCCGCATCCACCGCGCAGCTCGCGTACTGCGAGATCACCGCGTCGTGCGTGAGCATCGCGCCCTTGGGGCTGGACTCGGTGCCGCTCGTATAGACGATCTGCGCGAGATCGGTGCTCGATAGCGCCGCGGCGCCCGCGGTGCCCCGCGCGCTCGCGAGTTCGCCGAACGGGATCATGTCCTGCACCGGGTGCGAGAGCTCCTCCGAGGGCAGCCAGACGAACTGTTTCACCGGGGTGTCCATGGCCGCCGCCTGCCGCGCGGTGTCCGCGAGGCCGGAATCGGTCGCTAGCATCTGCGCCTCGGAGTGCCGCAGGATGAACGCAACCTCCTCGGGCTTCAGCATGAAGTTGATCGGCACCAGCACCGCCCCGATGCGCGCCAGCGCGAAGCGCAGCGCGGCGAACGCGTGCGAATTGCGCGCGAGCACCGCCACGCGGCTGCCGTGGCCCACGCCGTGCTGAGCGAGGCCCGCGGCGACGTGGTCCACGACGGCGTCGAAGCGCGCGAAGCTCCAGCGCGTATCGACGCCGCACAGAAGCCCGGGCTTGTCGGGGTAGCGCCTGGCCGTGCGATGCAGCAAGTCGGCGATCGTCTGGCGCCGAGCCGATGAGATCATGGTCGTCTCCTCGAATGCCGGATTTCAACCCGAAAGCCTACCAAAGCGGCCCACCGATGACCAACCCCGAACTGCGCTATCCTCGACGGCCGCACGGCGAAGGAGACCCCGCGATGCTCGGACGTCGAACGTTTCTCGAGGCACTTGGCTTCGCCCTCGCGGCGCCGACGGCCCGCGCGCAATCCCGGGTGCCGTCCTCCGCACAGGCCTCCGCGCAGGCCCTCGCACCGTCGGGCGAGACCGTGCGGCTGCGCGGCACCATCGAAGCCCTCCTGGGCGATCGGCTGAGCCTTCGCGGACGCGACGGCCGGCGTATCGAGCTCACGCTCGCGCGCGACCTGACGGTGACCGAGGTCTATCCCGTGTCGTTCGAGACGGTGCAGTCGGGCAGCTTCGTCGGCGTCGGCGCGATGCCGCAGCCCGACGGGACGCTGCGCGCCATCGCGGTGACGGTGTTTCCCGAATCGATGCGCGGCACGAACGAGGGGCATCGCCCCTTCAGCTTCCTGCCGCAGAGCACGATGACCAACGCGACCGTCGCGGGCCTTGCGAGTGCGCCCGAGGGACGCCGCATGCAGCTGCGCTACGGCGACGGCGAGAAGACCGTCGTCGTGCCCGCGGAGGCGCCCGTGGTGAGCTTGCGGCCGGCCACGCGCGAGCTGCTCACGGTCGGCGCGCAGGTATCGCTCACCGCGCAGGCGATCGAGGGCGTGCCGACCGTCACGCGCATCACCGCCGGCCGCAACGGCTTCGCGCCTCCGTACTGAACGACGATGAACATCGACATCCGCAAGGGCGAGGCGCGCGACGCCGCGGTCATCAGCGCATTCAACACCGCGATGGCTTTCGAGACCGAGGGCAAGCGGCTCGATGCCGGGCGCGCGCGCGACGGCGTGCTGCGGCTCATCGGGGAACCCTCCCTTGGCTTCTATCTCGTCGCCGAGCGCGCGGGCGAAGTGGTCGCGTGCCTCATGGTGACGAGCGAATGGAGCGACTGGCGAAACGCGCAGTTCTGGTGGATCCAGAGCGTGTACGTGAAGCCCGAGGCGCGCCGGCAGGGCGTATTCCGCGCGCTCTACGAATCGCTGAAGGCCATGGCCTTCGGCGACCCGGGCGTGTGCGGATTGCGCCTTTACGTCGAACGGGAGAACGCCGCGGCGCAGGCGACCTACCGCGCGCTCGGCATGCAGGAGCAGCGCTACTTCGTCTTCGAGGAACTCAGGCCGGGCGTCAACTGGTTCGCAGTTCCATGAACACGGCACTCGCGCGATAGGCGGCGTGCGCCGACGTGTCCTGGTAGCCGCTCATGCTGTTGCCGGCATACGGATCGATCTCGACAAACCCGACCGAGCGATAGAGGCGGTGCGCCGCCTGCAGGGCACGCAGGCTTTCGAGCCGCACCGTGCGATAGCCGAGCGCGCGCGCATCCTCCAGCAGCCGGTTCACGACGAGGCGCCCCGCACCGGCACCGCGCGCCTGCGGGCGCACGTACATCCGCTGCACTTCGCCCACGCCGGGCGAAAGCTGCTTCAGGCAGCCGATGCCCACGAATTGGCCGTCCGAGCGCACGAGGTAGAAGCGGCCGGTGGGCGGATAGAACTTCGCCGGGTCGTCGATGTCGGAGCGGACCATGGCATCGATGTCGAACTCGAGACCGTATTCCGATTTCGCGAGGTGACCCACCCACCGCAGGTACTCGGCCACGAGCGCTTCGGCGGCGGCGCGGTGCTCCGCCGTTTCGACGGCGAGAAGGCTGGCATGCGTCATCGGGTTTGCTTCCGTGCCGATTGCCGCCGCGCGGCACCGAACGCATCGAGCGGCGCTTTCTCCTCAATGTTTGGGATGCCGAGCCGCACGCTCCGTACTACAAGAGCGTCTGGGAAGCATGGGTGCTTCGGAGGGCTGTGCATGGTCGGATCCAGCATCGTCGACGTTGCCATCGGCCTGGCGCTCGTCTATTTCATTCTCGCGCTCGTCTGTTCCTCGATCAGCGAATTCGTCGCCCAGCTGCTCGGACTCAGGGCGAGGTACCTTCGGGCGGGGTTGCAAACACTGCTTGGCGCAAGGCTCGACGAATTCTATGAGCATCCTCACATCAGCAGCCTGGGCAAGATCGCGCCCACGGGGTGGTGGGGGCGGATCGCCGCCGCGCTGAAGCCCACGGCGGGCGCGAGCTTGCACCCCTCCTACGTGCCCTCCCGGGCGTTTTCGCTCGCGTTGCTGGACACGGTCGCGCCCGCCGGAGAACCGGTTCAGGGCGCGGCAGCCGCCAGGCCGGTGCTCACATTCGACGAAGTGCGCGCCGCGATCGCCGCGCTGCCGATTCCCGAGGCGGAGCTGCGCCGCGCACTCCTCGTGTGCTTCGACGCCGCGAACTACGACCTCGATCAGGCGCGCCGCAACGTGGAGCAGTGGTTCGACAACTCGATGGAACGCGTGTCGGGCTGGTACAAGCGCAGGATCCAATGGATTCTGCTCGGGCTGGGCCTGCTCGCGACCCTCATCCTGAATGTGGACACGGCGCAAATCGCGGCCGCGCTCTGGAAATCGCCGCAGCTTCGCAGCGCGCTCGTTGCCTCGGCCCAGGGCAGCGCGCGCAATCTCTACACGCTCGACAAGACGCGGTGCGATCCGAAGTCGGAGGATTGCACAAAGCATCTCGCGGAGGTCGAGGCAAGACTCGTCAGCATCGATGCGCAACTGAAGCTGCTGCAATCGGAGGGCCTCCCGATCGGCTGGAACACCTGCCCCTCGCTGCGCCCGGCGCCGGCAACCCAGACGGTCACGGCCAAGCCGGCCCATGAAGCGCCTCCCACCGCCGGCCTTCTTTCCGCGGCGATGGCGGCTCCACTCTCGCAGGCGCCGGCAGCGGCGCTCGTGACCTCGGACTGTTCGCGCGGCGGCAGCGACTGGATCGAGTTGCGCCAGGGCTTCTGGCTGCAGACCGGAGAGCCGCCGTACGTCGCGAAGTTCCTGGGCCTGCTCATCACGGCGCTGGCGGTGTCCTTTGGCGCACCCTTCTGGTTCGACCTGATCAACAAGTTCCTGAACCTGCGCGGTTCGGGCGACAAGCCCGCCAAGTAGCGCATCGCATGGCGTCATCCGCCGCTTCCCTGGTCGCTGTCGCGACGGCGCTCGCCGCTTCGGTGGCGCTCGCCCAGTCCCCCGAGCGCGAACGGCCGACGAGGGGCTATCTGATGACGTCGTCCTGTGCTCTGGTGGAGCCCGCGAGCGGGCACTGCGTGAGCGCAGGCGGCGGCTCGGCGCTGCCCGAAGCCTGCACCGTATCGCAGGTGCCCGATCTGGTTCGCAGCACCTACGCGGAGGCGGGACGCCAGCTCGCGAAGGAAGGACTGGCAATCGGGCCCATGCCTGCGCAACAGTCTCCAGGGCAGGAAGACATCGTCGCGGCGCAATCCTATGAGCCGGGCACTGCCCTGTGGCGCGGCACGCAGGTGCGCGTGTATACGGTGCGGCGCGATCCTCCGGCCCCGAATGGAAACTCCGGCGGCGAGAAGCCTCACTCCGGCGACGAGAAAGGCGAGCCGGAGCGTGCGATCGATCGGACCCCGGCTTGTCCCGGCGCGACATCGACACCGACATCGACATCGACGACGACAGTCCCCGATCTGAGCAACACGATGACCTTGTCGGAGGCGAGAACGCGCCTGATCCAGGCTGGACTGCGCGCGGTGCAGCTCGGCGGCGGTGGCGATGCCTGGCGCTTCGCGGGCATGGGGCCGGCCGGCCGCACGGTGGTTCCGCGCGACAGCACCGTCTACATCGTGGGAACGCCGCCGGCGGGCACTGCCACTGCCTCGTCGGCGGCGGCACCCGCAAGCACGCCCGAATCGCCCCGGTGCGCATCGTGCGTCGCGCCGCCGGGCTCGATCCAGTTCGTATCGATCGATTCGCAGACGACTGCTGCCGCACCCTCTTCGATTCCCGCGCCGGCCGCGCTCATCGGCGGACTGGCCGCCGGCGCCCTGGCCGCTTCGATGATCCGCATCGGCCGCCGGCCGACGCCGCCCGCGCAGGAGGAACCGGAGCTCGCGCCCGTGGAAGCGCCAGCGGTTCACGCCACCTTGGCCATCCAGGTCCGTGCGCGGCACGCGGCCTGGGAACTGAGCGCACGGGCGGGACCCGATGGGGATGAGCGGTGACGGGCGCCGCGACTGTGGCCAGTCTCTTTCCGTTCGACCGGATTGCACCGGGGCGCCTCGCTTCGATCGAGTCCGAGTCCATCGGCCGCATCAAGGACGAGCTGCGCCGGATGGCACCGGGCGTGCCGTGGCCGAAGGTCGCCCGTTCGATCCAGGATCAGTTGCCCGCGGCATTCAACTCGGGCCTGCGGGAAATCATCGAGGATGCCTGCGCTGGAATCTTCGTTGCGCGAAGCGATGCATTGCAGATCGAAGGCGTCCAGCGACCGGGCCTGGACGTGCTCGCGGCCGGCCAATTCGTCGGGACGCTCGAGCTGCGTGTGTCTCTCACGCTGTCGCTCGGCCGCGTCCGCATCGAGGCGACCGATTCGCTCGACCGGTGCCTGCATGTCGACGGTCCGGCGTTGTTCTCGGGCGAAATCAGCTGCGACGGCGTGGCTCTGCTTGCCGTGAGCGAACGCTCCTTCGCCGCTCCGAGGGCGCTCCTCCTGCGCGGGACGCAGGCGCCTGCGAAACCGCTGCCGGGCGAGGACAGCGCCTCGGCGCCGGATCGGCCCGGCGCCGAGCCGCCCGTGCCCGGCTGAACGATGCTCAGCTCTTGCCGAAGCGCTTCTTCACGTCGGCGATGCACTTGTCCTTGTCGCCGCCCTTCATGGCGTCGCAGCGCTCCTTGGCGGCCGCGTACTGCGCGTCGTTCGTGTCTTCCTTCGCGTCCTTCGCCTTGTTCATGGCGGCCTTCGAATCGGCCCCCTTCTCGGCGGCGGCCTTCTCGGCCTTCGCCTCGCCCTTGGCGGCCGTGTGCTTCGCCTTGGCGTCTTTCTTGCACACGTCCCGATCGTTGCCCTTCATGTCCTCGCACTTCTGCTTGGCCACGTCGTATTCGGCGTCGGCCTTCGCCTTGGCGACCTTGGCATCGTTGGCCGGGCTCGGCTTGTACTGGGCTTCCAGCTCGGCCTTGGCGACCTTCTCCTTGCCTTTCGCTTCCGCCTTGCAGATGTCCTTGGCGTTGCCGTTCTGGCTGTCGCAGGCTTTCTTGTCGGCCTTGTAGGCCGCGCTGACTTTGTCCTTCTCGGCCTTGTATTCGGCCTTGCCCATCGCGGCGAGCGCCGACGTGCCCGTGAAGGCGAATGCCGCCGCGACGGCGAGCGAGATCATGTGCAGTTTCATGGCGGGTACCTTTCGTTGAAATGGGGGTACATGATCAACGCGCGAGCCCCAGGCTGAGCCGTAGGAATGCGAAGCACGGCTTCGTCAGCCGGCGCCGACAGCGCGCGTGCGAATCCGGTGCATCATGCGGCGTTCCCTCCGGGCCGCCTCCCATGCATCCCATCCTTCGCAAGCTCATCGATTTCGTCCGGCGCACATGAAGAACGCACCCGATCCCGCCGCATCGCGCCGCTACCTGCCCTGGGTGGTCGCGATCGTGCTCTTCATGGAGACGCTCGACACGACGATCGTCAACACGGCCGTGCCCTCGATGGCCGCGAGCCTGCAGGTGCCGCCGCTCAGCCTGAAGGCGGTGGTGGCAAGCTACATCCTGAGCCTGGCCGTGTTCATTCCGGTGAGCGGCTGGATGGCCGACCGCTTCGGCACGCGGCGCGTGTTCCTCTCGGCGGTGGCCGTGTTCACGGCGTCTTCCGTGCTCTGCGGCCTGTCGCTGAACGTGCCGATGCTCGTCGGCGCGCGCCTGCTGCAGGGGCTCGGCGCGGCCATGATGATGCCGGTGGGACGCCTCGTGATCATCCGCACCTTCAGCAAGGCGGAGCTCATCACCACCATGAACTTCGTCGTGATGCCGGGACTCGTCGGCCCGCTGCTCGGCCCCACGCTGGGCGGCCTCATCGTGCACGTGGTGTCGTGGCGCTTCATCTTCCTCGTGAACTTGCCGGTCGGGCTGCTCGCGATGACCATGATCCTGCGCTATCTGCCCGACTACCGCGCCCAGAGCAGGCGGCCGCTCGACGTGGTGGGCTTCGTGCTCTTCGGCTCGGGCGTGGCATTGCTTTCGTGGCTGCTCGAGATCTTCGGCGAACACCGGTTCGAGCCGACCACGGTCACGCTGCTCTTCGGCCTTTCGCTCGCGCTGCTCTTCACCTACGGGCTGCACGCATCGCGCCTGGCCTATCCGCTGCTGCGCCTGGCGCTGCTGCGCGTGCGCACCTTCCGCATTTCGGTGGTGGGCGGCTTCGTCACCCGCATCGGCATGGGCGGCATGCCGTTCCTGCTGCCGCTGCTCTATCAGCTCGGCCTCGGCCTGCCCGCCTGGGAATCGGGCCTGCTCATGATGCCCACGGCCGCGGCCGCGATCACGATGAAGACCTTCACGAAGCCGATCCTCGCCACCTTCGGCTACAAGCGGGTCCTCACCGTGAACACCGTGATGATCGGCTCGATGATCGGCCTCTATACGCTCGTCGCGCCCGGCACGCCGTGGTTCGCGATCGTGCCGCTGTCGCTCGCGCTCGGCTTTTTCAACTCGCTTCAGTTCTCCTCGATGAACACGCTCGCTTATGCCGACATCGAGGGGCCGGACACGAGCATGGCCAGCACGCTTGCCAGTTCGATGCAGCAGCTCTCGATGAGCTTCGGGCTCGCGACGGGCTCGCTCGTGGCCGGGTTCTTCCTGAACGGGCTGCCGCAGTCCGATCACGCGCACGTGACCGCCGCGCTGCACAAGGCCTTCGCGACGCTCGCGGCGATCACGGTGCTGTCGTCGCTGTCGTTCTGGAAGCTTCGGCCAGGCGACGGAGAAGCGATGGCCGGCGGGCGCGAGAAGATCGTGGAGCCGGCGGGGAGTTGACGGGCCCGGGCGGGGCGGCATGGCGGCCGGCCGGCGCGCCGAGGCTCATTCCGCGCCAGCCACGGCGGCGGGCGATTCGCCGCGTCCTTCTTCTGCGCGCCCTTCTCTGCGTACTTCTTCCGCGCGCCCCGTCCACGCGCGCACCTTGCGCATGCACCAGTCGCGCCCGATCTCGATGCCGTCGTAGAACGCCGGGATCACGAGCAGCGTGAGGATGGTCGAGGTGATCGTGCCGCCGATGATCGCGATGGCGAGCGGCCGGTAGAAGTCGCCGCCCTCGCCCAGCCCGATCGCCACCGGCATCATGCCGGCGATGAGCGCGAAGGTCGTCATGAGGATCGGCCTCAGTCGCGAGCGGCCCGCGGCCATCAGCGCTTCTTCGCGCTCCATGCCCGCGTGCTCGCGCTTGCGAGCGGCTTCCAGCAGCAAGATCGCGTTCTTCGCCACCAGGCCGCACAGCATGATGATGCCGATGAAGCTCATGAGATTGAGCGTCGCGTGCGTCGCGAGCAGCGCCAGCACGACGCCGATCAGCGACAGCGGCAGCGACAGCATCACGCTCACCGGCGCGGTGAACGAATGGAACTGCACGACGAGAATCAGGTACATGAGCCCCACGCCCATCACGAGCGCCGTGAGCATCGCGCCGAACACTTCCTTCTGGTCCTTGCCCGCGCCGCCCAGCTCCACGCCGTAGCCTTCGGGGTACGACTGCTGCTGCGCGAGCGCGAGCGCATCCTTGGTCACCTCGCCGGACGAGCGGCCCTGCGCGTTCGCGGAAACCGTGATCGTGCGGTGGCCGTTCAGGTGCTGAATCTGCGCCGGGCCCTCGCCCATCGAGACTCGCGCGATCTGGTTGAGCGGCACCACCATGCCGGTCGTGCCCACCGCGATCGGCAGCCGCTCGATGTTTTCCGCGTCCACGCGGTCGGCGGGGTCGAGCCGCACCGCCACGTCGCGCGACTGGCCCGTCGGGTCGATCCAGTCGCCCACCTCCAGCCCCGCGAACGCCACGCGAAGCGCCTGCGCCGCGTCGTTCACCGAGATGCCGAGCGAACTCGCGAGCCCGCGGTTGAGCTCGATCTTCAGCTCGTCTTTCGGCGACATTTCCGACAGGCCCACGTCCACCGCGCCCGGGATCGCGCGCATGCGGGCCATGTAGTCGTTGGTGATGTTCAGGAGCGTGCGCGCGTCTTGCCCGTAGAAGCGGATCTGCACGGGCTTTTGCGTGCCGTTGTTGAGGTCGTCCATCACCGTGTATTCGGCGCCCACCAGCTGCGCCATGAGCTTGCGCAGGTCCACCGCGATCTCCGCGGCGCGGCGCTTTCTCTGCGTCGTCTTGCCCAGGTCGACGTAGACGCGGCCGCCGCCCATGTTCACCACGCTGTTGGTCGCGACGGTCTCCGGCAGCGTGCGCGCGAGTTCGGCCGCCTTCTCGATCTTCATGCGCGTGTACTCGAGGCTCGCCGACGAGGGAGTTCGCACTTCCACCGCGATCATGCCCGCGTCCTGCACGGGCAGGAAGCTCGAGCCGCCGAGCCACGCGTGCAGTCCGAGCGCGCCCGCGAAGCTCGCGATGGCGGCGACGAGCATCCACTTCTTGTGCTTCAGCGACCACGCGATCGCGAGGCCGTAACGGTCCGACTGGTGGTCGAACCATTCGTTGAAGCGCTTCAGGTAGCGCGAGAAACCCTTGCGCTCCATCTTGTGCAGCCCGGGCGGATCGCCCCAGTAGGCCGAGAGCATCGGGTCGAGCGTGAAGGAGATGAAAAGACTCACGAGCACCGAGCACGCCACCGTGAGCGCGAACGGCCGGAACCACTCGCCCGCCACGCCCGGCATGAAGGCGACGGGGATGAAGATCGCGATGATCGAAAACGTCGTGGCCGCCACCGCCATGCCGATTTCCGCGGTGCCGCGGCTCGCGGCCGTGCGGCGGTCCGCGCCGCGCTCCATGTGGCGCACGATGTTTTCCCGCACGACGATGGCATCGTCGATCAGCACGCCGATCGCGAGCGACAGGCCGAGCAGCGTCATGAGGTTCAGCGTAAAGCCGCACAGCCACACCGCGATGAAGGCCGCGACGGCCGAAGTCGGCAGCGACAGCGCCGTGATGAGCGTGGAGCGCCACGAATTGAGGAAGAGGTAGACCACGAAGATCGTGAGCCCCGCGCCGAGCGTGAGCGCGTGGATCACGTTGTTCAGGTTGTCCTGCGCATCCTCGCCGCCGTCGCGCGTGACTTCCAGGTGCGTGCCTTCGGGGAGTGTCTTGTTGATCTCGTCCACGAGCTTGCGCACATCCCTCGCGACGCTCACGGTGCTCGCCTCGCGCGAGCGCGTGATGGAGATGCTCACGTTCGGGTGAGCGCTGCGCACGCTGTAGCTGTCGAGCTCGGCGAAGCCGTCGATCGTGCTCGCGAGCTGGCCGAGCCGCACCACCTCGTCGCCGCGGCGGCGCACGATGATCTGGCCGAAATCCGCCGGGTTCTCGATGCGGCCGATGAGGCGGATGCTCTGGTCCTTCAGCGGCCCGACGATGCGCCCGACCGGCGCGTTCGTGTTCTCGTTTTGCAGCGCGGCGACCACCTCGGCCACCGAGATGTTGTATTCGCGCAGGCGCTCGGCCTTCAGCAGCACCGAAAGCTCGCGCTTGAGCGACCCCGTGACGTTCACGATGGACACGCCGTCGAGCGCGCGGAACTTGTCGGCAAGCACGTCTTCCGCGAAGCGCGAGATTTCCGCGTGGCTCTGGCGCGTGGAGGAGAGCGCGAGCTCCATGATCGGCCAGGCGTTCGGATCGCGGCGGCGGATCACCGGTTCGCGCATTTCCGCGGGCAGCTTGTAGCGCACGGTGGAGATCGCGTTGCGCACCTCCTCGGCCGCCTCCACCATGTTCTTGTTGAAGTTGAAGATGATGATGAGCGTGGCGTTCGAATCCTTGGCCGTGGAGCGCAGCTCGTAGACGCCGGTGATGCTTTGCAGCGCCTTCTCGATGCGGTTGATCACCTCGCGCTCCACCGTCTCGGGTGCGGCGCCCGGGTAGGCGATTTCCACCGAGAGCACCGGCTGCTCGACGTCCGGAATCTCGTTCACGCGCAGCTTGCCGAGCGCGAGGATTCCGAGCGCCATGAGCATGATGATGATCACCACCGTGACGAGCGGCTTCCTGATGCTGAAGTCCGACAGGAACATGGCAGAAAGCCCTCCTCGCGCCTCAGCGCGCGATCGCGGGGTTCGATGCGGCGGCCGTGGCCGCGGAAGAGGCGGACGTCGTTTCCCGCACCGCCTGGGCGTCCTTCAGCGTGCCGATCGGATGGCGCAGCAAGCGGTCTCCTTCCGTAACGCCGGTGCGAACGACGTAGTCGCCGCGCCGCGTGTCGCGCTCGCCGAGGCCGAGCGCCACTTTCTGGATCGCGCCGCCGTGGATGCGCCAGACCCATGCCCGGTCGCCCTCGCGCACGATGGCGGACGCCGGCACGACGAGCGCGTTGGTGCTGGACGACTCGACGCGGCCTTCGGCGTACAGGCCGGCGAGCCGCGCAGGCACTTCGCCTTCGATGTCCACCAGCACTTCGACCTGGCGCGTCATGGCGTTCGCGGTCGGGCTCACGCGGCGGATGCGGCCCGCGAATTCGCGCTCGCCATAGCCGTTCACGCGAAAGCCGACGCGCTGGCCCGTGCCGACGGACTGGATCGCATCGGAGGAGATGAGTCCTTCGAAGCGCAGGCTCGTCGGATCGATCACCTTCAGGAGTTCCTTGCCGATCTGCGCCGTGTCGCCGGCGGACGCCTTGCGCTCGGCCACGATGCCCTCGAACGGCGCGCGCACTTCGGTGCGCTGCAACTGCTGGCGCGCCTGCACCACGCGGGCCTTGGCGGCCGAGAGGTCGCTTTGCGTCGCGTTGCGGCGGATTTCGGCGTCTTCGAGCGCCTGCGCGGACGCCATGCCCGATTCGCGCAGCGTCTTCAGGCGCTGCAGCTGGCGCTCCGCCTGGTCGTAGGCCTGCACGCCCACGCGCTCGGCTTCCTGGGCGGACACGAGCGAGTCGCGGATCGCCGTGTCGTCCAGGCGCACGAGCAGGTCGCCCTTCTTCACCGCGTCGCCGTTTTCCTTCAGCACGGCCATGACGACGGCCTGGACTTCGGCACGCAGGTCGGCTTTGCGGTCGGGCTGGATGCTGCCGGTGATGAGCGGACCGGCCGCCATGCGGGTGGACCGGACCACCAGCACGTCTTCGGGCGCGATGAGAAGCGGCTGGGTCGCCGCGCTCGCGGCGCTGGCGCTGGCGGCTTCTCCGCCGCAGCCCGCGAGCGAGGCGATGCTCGCCAGCGCGGCGGCAGCCAGCAGAAGCCGCGCTCGGAGATGTCCCTGTGGATTGTTGAGCATGGTGTGCCGTTTTCCTCGTGCTGTCCCCGAAAGAGGGTCAGCGAGTTCCCTTGTGGGGAAACGGATGGTACCAAGCCCGGCCGTATGCAGCTGCCGGATGCGACGAACCGCGCCTGGAGCCGCTTTTTCCGCAGAATCCGGCGACGGATGGCGTGAGCGCGGTTTGCGCGGCAAGTTTCTGTCTTTCTCCCTCTCCCTCTGGAGAGGGAGAAACATCCCCTTTTGCCACGGCAAACTGTTGGCTGCTAGTGCGGCACCTGTCCCTTCACCGCGTTGGCCCGCGCGCTCATGGTGAGCGGCCCGACCGCACCCGGCGACAACTGATCGCGCAGCCGCTCGCGCAAGGCTTCGAGCACCGCCGGCGCGAGCCCGGCCAGGCGCGAGCGCGTGCTCGCGCTCAGCATCGCGATGTCCCAGAACTCGTCGAATCCCGCAAATTCGCGTTGCACGGTGATCTGCGTCGTCTCCACATCGCGCAGCCCCGCATCCGTCCACAGTTGCCGCAGGTTGTCCAGGCGCGCCGCATCGGCGCTCGGCGGCTTCGCGGGCTCGATGTCCATCGCTTTCATCGCCTGCTGCAGGGACGCGAGCGGAAAGCCGCCCTCGGTGATGTCCCAGGCGTAGGCGCTCACGCTGCCGCCGGGTCGCACCACACGGACCATCTCCGAGACGCCCGCTGCCGGATCGGCGACGAAGAAGATGACGAGCGCCATCACCGCCGCGTCGAAGTGTTCGCCGGCAAAGGGCAGCGCCTCGGCACCGCCTTGCAGGAACTTCGCGACGCGCCCCGCTGTGCGCCCGCGCGCGTACGCAAGCTGCGCCTCGGACGGGTCGACGCCCTGCACCTCGGTGGGTGCGCATCGCTCGACGAGCAGTTCGGTGAAGGCGCCGTTGCCGCAGCCGACATCGACCCAGCGCCAGCCCCGCTCGGGAGCGAGCCAGTCGAGGAACCGCTCGCCCGCGAGCCGGCTCCACACGCCCATCATGCGCTCGTAGCCCGCGCCGTCTTCGAAGATGATCTGGTTAGCCGCCACACGCTTCTCCTGAGGGCGCCCGCCCGGCAGGCCGCCACTATAGCCCCAAGTCGCCGTCCACGTAGTACCACCGAAGCCCCTCGCGGACGAAACGGCTGCGCTCGTGCAGCCGCTCGCCGCGGCCGCGGGCGCGAAGCCGCGCGACGAATTCGACCGCCGCATGCGCGTCGCCGACGACGCGATGCTCGCGCACCTCGAGGCCGAGCCAGCGCGCCGCCGCATCGAACGCGATCGACGGCGGCCGCGTGTCGCGATGCCAGGTCGCGAGCAGGTAGGCTTCGTCATGCAGCACGAAAGCGCTGTAGCGCGAACGCATCAGCGATTCCGCATCGGGCGCGGCGCACTGCTCGAAGTGGCCGATGTAGCGCCCGCAGCACCGCGCGAAGTCGAGTACACGTCCTTTCGCATCGACGCGGCCGCAAGGGCACGCCGGCATGCCCGCTGCCGCGGAGACGGGAAAACTTTTGGGCGCATGTTTGGGCATCGACGGCCAAGTCTATTCGCGCGCCGTGACACAAGTGAACTGAAACGACATCATTAGTTGGTCGGATTCGCCGTTCGTCGGACCGTTGGATTTAAGCGAAGTCCTTCTCGAAAAGTTCAACCGCCCCCGCAGGCTCGATAGCCGCGCGCCACACGGTTTGCACGAATGCAGCTATAGTTTTCGGAGCCCCCGAGAGCGCGGGAGGCTTTCGGTGAACTGTCGGAAAGGCGTTGCATGCCGAGCCGCTCGTTGTTCCTCTCCGTTCTTCAGCCGGGCGCCGCCGAGCGGCGTCTGGCTCTCATGGTCGCGCTCGCATGCGGCGCGGCTTTTTTCGTGCTGGCGCCGTTCGCGAGGACGCCGCTCGCCCCGGTCGCGGCCTTCCTGCCGGCATACGAATCCGCGCTGGTGGTGTGCGACCTCGTCACCGCAGTCCTGCTGCTCGGCCAATACGGCATCGTGCGAAATCGGGCGCTGCTCGTGCTCGCCACGGGCTACATCTTCAGCGCGATGATGGCCGTGGCGCATGCCCTGAGCTTTCCCGGCCTCTTCGCGCCCGGCGGGCTCCTGGGCGCGGGGCCGCAGACCACGGCCTGGATCTACTTCCTGTGGCACGGCGGCTTTCCGCTCTTCGTGATCGCCTATGCCTCGCTCAAGAACGAAGCGGCGCCGTCCCCGCAGATGCGCGAGAGCGCATCGCACGGCTTCGCGACAAGCTCGGTCTCCGCGCTTGCGATCGCGGCGCTGCTCACATTCTTCGCGGTGCATGCGCCCGCGACGCTGCCGCCTCTCATGGCGGGCGACACCGATGCGCCGATGAAGGTGGCAGTGGCCACGGCCACCTGGCTTGCGAGCGTCCTGGCGCTGGCGGTGCTCTGGCGGCGCAAGCCCCATTCGGTGCTGGATCTCTGGCTGATGGTGGTGCTGGTCGTGTGGACCGCCGACACCGCGCTTTCCGCCGTGCTGAATCATGCGCGATTCGACGTCGGCTGGTATTTCGGACGCGTGTACGGGCTGGCCGCCGGCAGCTTCGTGCTCGCCGTCTTGCTGCTCGAAAACGGGATGCTCTATGCGCGGCTCGCGCATGCGAGGGAAGCCGAGCGGCGACGCGCGAGGCAGTTGCAGGAGCTCAGCACGCAGCTGCGCTCGGCCAACGATCTTCTCGGCGAGAAGAACCTGCAGCTGCAGGAGGCGAGCCGTCTCAAGTCGGAATTCCTCGCCAACATGTCGCACGAGCTGCGCACGCCGCTCAACGCCGTGATCGGCTTCTCCGAAGTGCTGAAGGACGGCCTGATCGGCGAGCTCTCGCCCGAGCAGCGCGAATACATCACCGACATCTACAACGGCGGGCAGCACCTGCTCTCGCTCATCAACGACATCCTCGACCTCTCGAAGATCGAGGCCGGCCAGATGACGCTCGACCTCGAGCCGACCGCCGCTTCGGCGCTCTTCGAGCACAGCCTCTCGATCGTGAAGGAACGCGCGGCGCGCCGCCGCCTCACGCTGGCGCTCGACGTGCCCACCGGGCTCGGCTCGCTGCAGGTCGATCCGCGCAAGACGAAGCAGATCGTCTACAACCTCCTGTCCAACGCGGTGAAATTCACGCGCGAAGGCGGCGAAGTCACGCTGCGGGCTCGCCGCGTGAGCCGCGAGGCCATGCGCGCCTGGACGGCCGCGACGCCCACGCTGCTGCGCATGGCCGAGCCCTCCGTCGACTGCGACGAATACCTGCAGATCGAAGTGGAGGACACGGGCATCGGCATCGCGCCGGACGATGCGTCCAAGCTGTTCAGGATGTTCTCGCAGCTCGACTCGTCGCTCGGCAAGGAAGCCGAAGGCACGGGCCTCGGGCTCGCGCTGGTGGAACGTCTCGCGCGGCTGCACGGCGGCACGGTGGCGCTCGCGAGCACCCCCGGCTCGGGCAGCGACTTCATCGCGTGGCTGCCCTGGCGCGAAGCCGGGACGATCACGGCCTGCGCGCCGGTCGCAGGCGGCGCGGCACGCGCGGCCGATGGCCTGGAGGAGCCCGACCGCCCCATCGCGCTCGTGATCGAGGACAACGAGCGCGCCGGCGAGCTGATCCGCGTGCAGCTCGAGCCGGAGGGCTTCGAGGTCGTGCGCGCGGGCACGGCGCGGCTCGCGCTCGACCTGCTCGCCGCGCTGCGGCCCGCGGTCGTCATCCTCGACCTGATCCTGCCGGACATGGACGGCTGGGACCTCCTCGCGCGGCTGAAGCAGCCCGGCTCCCGCAGCGCGCACATCCCGGTGGTGATCGTCTCGATCGTGGCCGACGCCCAGAAGGGCATCGCGCTCGGCGCGGGAGCGGTGCTGCAAAAGCCGGTCAGCCGCGACGACCTGCTCGCAGCCTTCGAGGAGGTGGGTGTGCTGAGCGGCGAACGGCAGACGAAGGTTCTTGTCGTCGACGACGATCCGAAGGCGGTGGAACTGCTCGCCACCTATCTCGACCGGCCCCGGTGGACCGTACTGCGCGCGCACGGCGGGCGCGAAGCGATCGAGTGCGCGGTGCGCGAGCGGCCCGACCTGATCGTGCTGGATCTGACGATGCCGGAGGTAAGCGGCTTCGACGTGGTGGAGGACCTGAGGAATCGGGCCGAGACCGCGGCCACTCCGATCATCGTGCTCACTTCCAGGACCCTCGACGCCGACGATCGCGCAACGCTCAACGGCCTCGTGGCCGTGGTCTTGCACAAGGCCGACTTCGACCAAGGCCAGTTCCTGGCCGAAGTGCGCCGCGCCGTCTCGCGCCAGAGGATCCCCGCATGATGGCCGCCGTGCTGTCGGTGGAAGGCACCCCGGTCAACATGAAGCCGGTCGCGATGCCATGAACGGTGAGCCTCCGCACGCTGCGCGCGCAAGCGTCCTCGTCGTCGACGATCAGGAAGTCAACCTGAAGCTGATGCGCACCTACCTGCGCACGGAAGCCTACGACGTCGTGACGTGCGCCGACCCGCAGCAAGCGCTGAAGCTGGTGGAAGAAAGCCCGCCCGACCTGATCCTGCTCGATCTGATGATGCCGGTGCTCAACGGCTTCGAGATGCTGGAGCTGCTGAGGGACATCGCGCCGGAGGTGCCCGTGATCGTCGTGACGGGCATCGACGACCGCGACGCGCGGCTGCGGGGGCTCGCGGCGGGCGCGCGCGACTTCCTCACCAAACCCGTCGACCGCTCCGAGCTCCTCATCCGGGTTCGCAACCTCACCGACCTGAAGCGCGCGGGCGACGCGCTGGCGCGCGCGGTGGCGCAGCTCGAATCGGCCAATCGCGACCTCGACGCGTTCGCGGGCGGCCTCGCCCACGACCTGCAGCAGCCGATCACGAGCATCGCGGCCTTCGCGCAGATCATCCAGCGCGCAAGCGGCCACCAGCTCTCGCCCGACAACGCGACGCACCTCACGCGCATCCTGGCGGCCGCCGGCAGCGCCGACCGGATGATCCGCGGCCTGCTCGAATTCGCGAGGCTCGGGCAGAAGACGATCGAGACCGTGCCGGTGAACCTGAACGAAGTGGTGCAGGAAGCGCGCAACGCGCTCGGTGCCCAGTCGGCGGGACGCACGATCTCCTGGTCGGTAGCGGCGCTGCCGACCGTGCGGGGCGACCCGTCCCTGCTGCTGCTCGCGTTCGTCAACCTGCTGTCCAACGCCATCAAGTATTCGCGCAAGACCGCCCAGGCGGCGATCACGATCGAAGCGGAAACCGACGTGGGAAGCGGCCACACGGTGCGGGTTCGCGACAACGGCGTCGGCTTCGACATGGCGCACGCGGGGCACCTCTTCAACCCCTTCGAGCGGCTGCACAGCGCGAGCGAATTCGAAGGGACCGGCATGGGGCTTGCCAACGTGCGCCGGATCATGGAGCGGCACGGCGGCTCGATCGCGGCGGAGTCGTCGCCCGGCCAGGGAGCGACGTTCACCCTGCACTTTCGCGCGTAGGCTCGCGAAAAGCTACAGCGCCCGCTGGATGATCATCTTCTGCACGTCGCTCGTGCCCTCGTAGATCTGGCACACGCGCACGTCGCGCCAGATGCGCTCCACCGGGAAGTCGCTCACGTAGCCGTAGCCGCCGAGCGTCTGGATCGCCGCGCTGCACACCTCTTCGGCCATCTCGGTGGCGAAGAGCTTCGCCATCGCGGCTTCCTTCAGGCAGGGCAGGCCCGCGTCGCGCAGCGCCGCGGCGTGCCAGATCATCTGCCGCGCGACCTCGATCTTCGTCGCGCATTCCGCGAGCCGGAATCCCACGGCCTGATGGTTGAAGATCGCGGTGCCGAAGCTCTCGCGCTGCTTGCTGTAGTCGAGCGCGGCTTCGAACGCGCTGCGCGCCATGCCCACGGCCTGCGCGCCGATGCCGATGCGCCCGCCCTCGAGCGCCGACAGGGCGATCCGGTAGCCCTCGCCTTCTTCGCCGATGCGGTTCTCCACCGGGATGCGGCAGTCCTCGAAGCCGATCTGCGCGGTGTCGCTCGAGTGCTGGCCGACTTTGTCCTCCAGCCGCGCGACGACGTAGCCGGGCGTGTCGGTCGGCACGAGAAAGGCGCTCATGCCGCGCTTGCCCGCGCCCTTGTCCGTGACGGCGATGACGACGGCGAGATGGCCGTTGCGGCCGCTGGTGATGAACTGCTTCACCCCATTCAGCACGTACGCATCGCCCTCGCGCCGCGCGGTCGTCTTCAACGCGGAGGCATCGCTGCCCACGTGCGGCTCGGTGAGGCAGAACACGCCGAGCATCTCGCCCGAGGCGAGCTTCGTGAGCCACTTGCGCTTCTGCGCGTCGCTGCCATACCGCATGAGGATCGCGTTGACCGGGCAGTTGGTGACGCCGATGGCGGTGCTCGTGCCGCCGTCGCCGGCCGCGATTTCTTCGAGCACGACGGCGAGCGTGAGGTAGTCGAGGCCCGCGCCGCCGTATTCCTCCGGCACGCAGATGCCGTAGGCGCCGAGCGCGGCAAGTCCCCGGTGCGCCTCGCGCGGAAAGATCTTCTCGCGGTCCCACCGCGGCGCATGGGGCCACAGTTCCTGGCGCGCGAAATCCCGCACCGCGTCGCGGATCATCGTCTGGTCTTGCGTGAGGATCATCTTCGCTTCACCAGCTCTTCATCCGCTGGCCGTCGTAGTCGAGAAATGCCGCCTGGTGCCGGCGCGTGAGGCCGGCGATCGCGGCGCGCATCGCCGAGACGCTGTCTTGCGCCTTCAGCGGCGCGCTCGGCCCGCCCATGTCGGTCGCGACCCAGCCGGGGCTCATCGCCACCATGATCGCACCGGGATGGTCGGCCTGCGCGGCCACCACCGCCATGTTGAGCGCCGCCTTGCTCGTCCGGTACAGCCAGCTGTAGCTGGACGACGCGCCGCCGATCTGGCCCATCTGGCTCGAGATGAACACGAACTTCCCGCTCGCGGCCGCGACGAGCGGCGCGACCTGGGGAATGGCGATCATCGCGCCCAGCACGTTGGTGTGCATCACCCGGTCGAAGTCCTCGGGCGCCGGTGCCTGGCGCGCGCCGCCGCGCGACATGATGCCCGCCACGTAGATCGCGACGCCGAGCGGCTCGCCCGCGAGCTGCCCGCCGAGGCCGCTTGCGCTCTCCACGTCGGTGACGTCCAGGCGCAGCGGCTCCGCGCCGAGCGACTGCAGGCGCTTCAGGCCCGCGTCGTCGCGCGCGGTCGCGATCACGCGTTCGCCCGCCGCGCGGTACTGGCGCGCGAATTCGAAGCCGATGCCGCGCGAGGCGCCGAGGACAAGGACGGTCAAACGAGCTCGAGCGCGACGGCCGTTCCCTCACCACCGCCGATGCACAGCGTGGCGATGCCGCGCTTGCCGCCGCGCAGGGAAAGCGCATTCAGCAGCGTCACCATGATGCGCGCGCCGCTCGCACCGATCGGGTGGCCGAGCGCGCAGGCGCCGCCGTTCACGTTGACGATGTCGTGCGACACCTTCAGCTCTTCCATGAGCGCCATCGGCACCACGGCGAACGCCTCGTTCACTTCCCACAGGTCGACGTCGCTCACCTTCCAGCCGGTCTTCGCGAGCAGCTTCTGCGTGGCGCCGACCGGAGCGGTCGTGAACCACTCGGGCTCCTGGGCGTGCGTGGCGTGGCCCACGATGCGCGCGAGCGGCTTCACCCCGAGGCGCTTCGCGGTCGACTCGGTCATCAGCACGAGCGCCGCCGCACCGTCGTTGATCGAAGAGGAAGACGCGGCCGTGATCGTGCCGTCCTTCTTGAAGGCGGGGCGCAGCTGCGAGATCTTGTCCAGCTTCACCTTGCCCGGGCCTTCGTCGATCGACACGACGCGCTCGCCGGCGCGGTCCTTGACGGTTACGGGCGTGATCTCGGCCGCGAACGCGCCCGACTCGGTCGCCTTCTTCGCGCGAGTGACGGATGCCGTCGCGAACGCGTCCTGCGCCTCGCGCGAGAACTTGTACTTCGCCGCGCAGTCCTCGCCGAAGGTGCCCATCGCGCGGCCCGGCTCGTAGGCGTCTTCCAGCCCGTCGAGCATCATGTGGTCGTAGACCTTGTCGTGGCCCATGCGATAGCCGCCGCGGCCTTTCAGCAGGAGGTACGGCGCGTTGGTCATGCTTTCCATGCCGCCCGCGACCATGATCTCGTGCGTGCCCGCGAGCAGCATGTCGTGCGCGAACATCGCGGCCTTCATGCCGGAGCCGCACATCTTCGACATCGTGACGGCGCCCGTGCTCTTGGGAAGCCCCGCCTTGAAAAGGGCCTGGCGCGCGGGCGCCTGCCCTTGCCCGGCCATGAGGCAGTTGCCGAAGATCACTTCGCCCACGGAGTCGGCGGGGATGCGGGCGCGCTCGACCGCGGCGCGGATCGCGGCGCCGCCGAGATCGTGCGCGGCAAGCGGCGCGAAGTCGCCCTGGAAAGCGCCCATCGGGGTGCGCGCGGCGCCGACGATGACGATCGATTCAGCCATGATGGTTCTCCTTGAGGTGGACTGGATGATGAGGGGACCGTGCTCCTCTTCGGCGACACGGCGTATGGGGGGTCACGATGAGGCTCGCCAGTTCCCACGATTCGCATTTCGCTCACCGTTCGCGCTCATGCCGTCGCGGGCTGCGGCCGCGTCTCGGCCGACGAGAAAGGATGAATCCTGCGAGCGAAGCGCCGCTCGCGCTCGTAGGGGAACACGTCGTTCACGTGGCCCGCGCGGATGCGTTCCTTGTGCATGTGCCAGAACGCGGGATCGAGCAGGTCGGCGTGATGCTTCAGGAACACGTCGCGCACCGCGGCGTTGCCGAGCAGGAAGGGGCCGAAGGTCTCGGGGAACACGTCGTGCGGCCCGACCGAGTACCAGACGTCGCCCGACATTTCCTCCTCCTCGGTGCGCGCCTCGGGGACCTTCCTGAAGTTGCAGGTGGTGATGTATTCGATCTCGTCGTAGTCGTAGAACACGACCTTGCCGTTGCGCGTCACGCCGAAGTTCTTCCAGAGCATGTCGCCGGGAAAGATATTGGCCGAGACGAGGTCCTTGATCGCATTGCCGTACTCGATCACGGCGCGCTCGATCTGCTCGCTTGCCGCATGCGCGGCCGCCTCGTCGGGGCCGTTGAGCGCGTCGAACGCTTCTTGCAGGTAGATGTTCAGAGGGATCATGCGCCGCTCGATGTACAGGTGCTTGATGATCACTTCCTCGTTGCCGTCGCCGTCGCGGTCGGAGATCTCGAGCTGGCTCGGCGCGCACTTGCGGATTTCCGCGATCAGGTCTTCCTCGAACCGCTCCCGGGGGAATGCGACCTCACTGTACTCCAGCGTATCGGCCATGCGGCCGACGCGGTCATGCGACTTCACGAGGTGGTACTTTTCCTGGATCTGCTCGCGCGTAGTGTCCTTCTGCGGCGGGTACGACTCCTTGTCCTTGATCAATTTGAAGACGAAGGGAAACGAGGGCAGGTCGAAGACGAGCATCACCATGCCCTTGATGCCGGGGGCGATGCGGAACCTGTCGCTGCTGTGCTTCAGGTGGTAGAGGAAGTCGCGGTAGAAGAGCGTCTTGCCCTGCTTGGCGAGGCCGAGCGCGTTGTAGATTTCCGCTCGGGGCTTGCGCGGCATGAGCGAGCGCAGGAACTGCACGTAGGCGCTCGGCACTTCCATGTCGACCATGAAGTAGGCCCGCGCGAACGAGAAGAGCATCTGCAGGTCGTCCTCGCCGAAGAGGCACGTGTCGATCACGAGCTTGCCGTTCCTGCCGTGCAGGATGGGCAGCGCGAACGGCAGTTCGTTGAAGCCGTTGATGATCCTGCCGACCACGTAGCAGCCCTTGTTGCGGAAGAATAGCGACGAGAGCACCTGGATCTGGAAGTTCGCGCGCAGCTTCACGTGCGCGAGACGGCCGCTCATCGCCTCCAGCACGAAGTGCGCGTCGCGCTCCAGGTCGTCGAAGGGGCGGCCGAGCTGGAAGTTGTCGACGAGCCGCACGATGTTCTCGTGCAGCGTCTCGCGCGTCGGGTAGTAGGAGCGGTAGGTCGGCTTGGCGGCCGGCTCGTCGTATTCGATGTACTCGGTGCTCACCGCCGGCCGCACGAAGATGAAGTCGTTGTGGAAGTACGTGCGGTGCAGGATTTTCGTCGTGACCGAATTGAAGAAGGTCTCGGCGAGTTCGGGCTGATGGTGGTCGATGAGAAGGCCGATGTAGTGCAGCTTCACCTGCTGCCACACTTCCATCGGCTGCTCGCCCGCCTTGAATTCCTTTTCGAGCCGCAGCACGGCCTCCTTCACGCGCAGGTCGTAGAACTCGATGCGCTCGCGCTGGGCGCGCTGCTGGCCGTGCCAGTCGGCCGTCTCGAAGCGGTGCTTGGCCCGAGCCGACTCGGCACGGAAGAGCTGGTAGTGCCGGTCGAACCCGTCGCGCATCGCGCGGGCGATGTCGTACGCAAGCGGGGAGTCGAGACGGGCCGGGAACACGCCTTACCTTCTCGCGTCGATGACGCCCGCGATCGCCGCCCGGTAAAGCGGCTCGATCGAATCCGTGCTGGAGACCGTCATGTGCAGGTCCTGCAGGAGGCCGTCGTGCACGCCGAAGGCCCAGCCGTGGACCGAGACTTTCTGGCCCTTGGCCCACGCATCGGTGAGCACCGTGCTCACGCAGACGTTCACGACCTGCTCGATCACGTTGAGGTCGACGAGGACGTCTCCACGTTGTTCGGGGGAGACGCCCTCGAGGATGCCGCGATGGCGGTCGCGCACGTCCTGGATGTGGCGAATCCAGTTGTCCGCGAGGCCGACACGCTGGTTGTTCAGCGCCGCCATGACGCCGCCGCAGCCGTAGTGGCCGACCACGATGATGTGTTCGACCTTCAGCATCTCCACCGCGAACTGGATCGCCGAGAGGGCGTTGAGGTCCGAGTGCACGACGACGTTGGCGACGTTGCGGTGCACGAATACCTCGCCCGGCTCGAGCCCGGTGATCTGGTTGGCCGGCACGCGCGAGTCGCTGCAGCCGATCCACATGAATTTCGGCTTCTGCTGCTTCACGAGGCTCGAGAAGAAGCCCGGCCGGGCGCGCTCCATCTCGGCGGCCCAGGCACGGTTGTGCGAAAAGAGGTCTTGGATGTCGGCCATGAGCGCCATTGTGCTATGCAACAGCGGCTCACGACGTTTGCGCGAACAGCTCCCGGCCGATGAGCATCCGGCGAACCTCGGACGTCCCCGCGCCGATCTCGTAGAGCTTCGCGTCGCGCCAGAGGCGCCCGAGCGGGTACTCGTTGATGTAGCCGTTGCCGCCGAAGATCTGGATGCCTTCGCCCGCCATCCACGTCGCCTTCTCGGCGCACCAGAGGATGACGGATGCGCAGTCCTTGCGGACCTGGCGCACATGCTCGGTTCCCAGCATGTCCAGGTTCTTGCCCACCGTGTAGCAGAACGCGCGCGCGGCCTGCAGCACCGTGTACATGTCGGCGACCTTGCCCTGGATCAGCTGGAATTCGCCGATCGACTGGCCGAACTGCTTCCTGTCGTGGATGTACGGGATCACGTTGTCCATCACGGCCTGCATGATCCCGATGGGCCCCGCGGCCAGCACCGCGCGCTCGTAGTCGAGGCCCGACATCAGCACCTTCGCGCCGCCGTTCAGTGCGCCCAGCACGTTGTCCGCGGGCACCTCGACGTTCTCGAACACGAGTTCACCCGTGTGGCTGCCGCGCATGCCCAGCTTGTCGAGCTTTTGCGCGATGGAAAAGCCCTTCATGCCCTTTTCGATCAGGAAGGCCGTGACGCCGCGCGCGCCGAGTTCGGGCTCGGTCTTCGCGTACACGACGAGCGTGTCGGCATCGGGCCCGTTGGTGATCCACATCTTCGTGCCGTTCAGCACGTAGCCCCCGCCCTTCTCCTCGGCCTTGAGCTTCATCGAGATCACGTCGGAGCCGGCGCCCGACTCGCTCATCGCGAGCGCGCCCACGTGCTCGCCGGAAATCAGCTTCGGCAGGTACTTCTTCTTCTGCGCTTCGCTGCCGTTGCGCCTGATCTGGTTCACGCACAGGTTGGAGTGCGCGCCGTACGAGAGACCCACCGAGGCGGACGCGCGCGATATCTCCTCCATCGCCACCATGTGCGCGAGATAGCCCATGTTCGCGCCGCCGTATTCCTCGGGCACGGTGATGCCCAGCACGCCGAGCTCGCCCATCTTGCGCCAGAGGTCCATCGGGAAACGGTCGGTCGCGTCGATCTGCGCGGCGCGCGGCGCGATTTCCGCGGCCGCGAACGCGGCCACGGTGTCGCGCAGCGCGTCGATGTCTTCGCCGAGCTGGAAGTTCAGGCCGGGTAGTTGCATGGGGGTATCTCCTAGTGCTGGATGTCGCGGCCGATCACGGCCATCAAAGTGGCGGTCATGGTGGCGACGAGTTTCTCTCGGCCGGCCTGAACCGCATAGGCGCGGCCATCGGCGACGGTGATGGTGCGGCCCGGCTTCACGACGAGGCCTTCCATGCGGAAGCGTTCGCCCTCGGCCGGCGCCATGAGGTTGATCTTGTACTCGATGGTGAGCACGGCCGCGTCGGCCGGCATCAGGCTGAAAGCGGCGTAGCCGCAGGCCGAGTCGAGCGCGGCGGCCACCATGCCCGCGTGCAGGAAACCGTGCTGCTGCGTCAGGGCGCGCGCCCAGGGCAGCTCGATGATCGCGCGGCCGGGTTCCACGGCCGTGAGCGTGGCGCCGAGGGTGCGCATCGCCTCCTGGCGATCGAAACTCGCGCGCACGCGCTGCGCGTAGGCGGCATCGGCAGGCTGGAAAGCGGGCGAAGGCAACGCAGGCAAGAAAGCGTCCGGTATCTGGATGGAAGCCGAAAGTTTAATTGACGTTTACGTAAACGTCAATTGACCGAGCGTCAACCGAGCGTCGATCCGACGCGTCACTCGGCGCGGGGATTCTTGGCGAAGCGCGTGAGCAGCGCCTTCGCTTCGCGCTCGTGGGTCTTCACCTCGTCCAGGTTCGCCTGCAGCTCGGCCATCTGCTCTTCCAGCTGCTTGCGGTGTTCCGACAGCACGGAGAGGAACTTGCGCAGCTGCGGGCCGGTGTCGCGCGGGCTGTCGTACATGTCGATGATGTCCCGCGCCTCGGTGAGCGACAGGCCGAGCCGCTTGGCGCGCAGCGTGAGCTTCAGGCGCGTGCGGTCGCGGCTGCTGTAGACGCGGTTGCGCCCGCCCGGGCCGGATCGCTCCGGCTGCAGCAGCCCCATGTCCTCGTAGAAGCGGATGGCGCGCGTCGTGAGGTCGAATTCGCGCGCCAGGTCGCCGATCGTGTAAGTGGTGGAGCTCGCAGCCATAAGTTCGCGTGAAGCGCAGGAGACTGCGGGGGCATGCCGTCCTGCCTAGAATGGCCGGATTACATCTGACGTTTACGTTAACGTCAATCCCGCACTCCTTTCCGTAATCCCTTCCGCACTCCCTTTCCGCACTCCCTTTCCGCACTCCCTTTCCACACTCTCGCCCGCCCTTCCGAATGAATGCTCTCGAACGCGAACTGAACTACCCCTTCGGCGACACCCTGCCCGCGCCCGGCCGCGCGCTGGAAGTGGCGCCCGGGGTGAAGTGGATACGCATGGCGCTGCCCTTCGCGCTCGACCACATCAACCTGTGGCTGCTCGCCGACGAACTCGACGGCCGCGCCGGCTGGACCATTGTCGACTGCTGCATCACGCGCGACGAAGCCAAGGCGCAATGGGACCAGGTGATCGAACACGAACTGCGGGGGCTGCCCATCCTGCGGGTCGTCGTGACGCACATGCACCCGGACCACATCGGCCTCGCACACTGGCTGTGCGAGCGCTTCAGCACGCCGCAGCACGACTGCCGCCTGTGGATCAGCGCCACGGACTACAACGCCGCGCGCGTCGCCTCGCACAGCACCACCGCCTTCGGCGGCGAACATGCGGCGCAATTCTTCGCCTCGCACGGGCTGAACGATCCCGAGTCGCTGGAACGCATCCGGGCGCGGGCCAACTACTACCCGGGCATGGTGCCCGCGGTGCCGCAGAGCTTTCGCCGCATGCAGGATGGCGACCGCATCGCGATCGGCGGCCGCGCCTGGCGCTGCATCGTGGGCTACGGACATGCGCCCGAGCACATTTCGCTCTACTGCGACGAGCTGAAGGTGCTCATCTCCGGCGACATGATGCTGCCGCGCATTTCCACCAACGTGGCCGTGTACGACGTCGAGCCCGAAGCCGACTCGCTCGCCCTCTTTCTCGAATCCATCGACCGGTTCGAGGCGCTTTCGCCCGACACGCTCACCCTGCCCGCGCACGGCAAACCCTTTTTCGGACTGCATACGCGCATCCGCCAGCTGCACGACCACCACCGCGACCGGCTCGCCGAGGTGATGCAGGCCTGCGGCGAGAAAGCCTGCTCGGCGCGCGACCTGATGCCGATCCTCTTCAAGCGCGAGCTGGACCTGCACCAGACCACCTTCGCGATGGGTGAATCGGTGGCGCACCTGCACATGCTGTGGCACCAGGGCAAGCTCGCACGCGCGCTGGGCAGCGACGGTGTGTGGCGTTTCAGCCGCAGAGAGTGAGCTATCCGTTCACCGTGAAGTGGAAAGTCGTGCCCTGGCCGGGCTGCGACTCGGCCCACACGCGCCCCTGGTGGCGCGAAATGATGCGCCGCACCGTCGCGAGCCCGATGCCCGTGCCCGGGAACTCCGCTTCGGTATGCAGACGCTGGAACGCGGAAAAGAGCTTGCCCGCGTAGTTCATGTCAAAGCCCACGCCGTTGTCGCGCACGAAGATCGCGCCCGTCGCCTCGTCGCGCCCGACATCGATCCGCGCGTCGGCGACTTTCGAAGTGAACTTCCACGCGTTGCCAAGCAGGTTTTCCATCACGTTGCGCAGCAGCCGCGAGTCGCCCTCGACCACGAGCCCCTCCTGCACGTGCGTTGCGACACGCCGCTGCGGATGTGCGACTTGCAGGCCTTCGAGCGTCTCCCGCGCGATGGCGCCCAGGTCCACCTGCGCGAGGCGCAGCGGCTCGCGCGCCACGCGCGCGAGGCCGAGCAGCGCGTCGATGAGCTGCTCCATCTTGCCGACGCCCGCCTGGATGCGAACGAGGTAGTGCCTCGCCTTCTCGTCGGCGTCGCTCGCGAGCTTGTTCGCGAGCGCCTTGCTGAAGCCGTCGATGGCGCCGAGCGGCGCGCGCAGGTCGTGCGACACGGAATAGGAAAACGCCTCGAGTTCCTGGTTGGACGATCGCAGCGCCTCCTCGATCGCCTTGAAGCCGGTGATGTCGGAGTCGATGCCGACCCAGGAGGCGACCTCGCCGTTCTCGTCGAATACCGGCACGCCCTTGTACGACATGGTGTGCCAGCTGCCGTCCTTCGCGCGCATGCGGCGCACGCCCATGAAGGTCGAGAGGGTCTCGCGCGAACGCTTCCAGTTGGCGGCCACCTCGTCGCGATCCTCGGGGTGGACCGCCGGCAGGCCGCTGCGGCCGATCCAGTCGCCCTCGCAGCCGCCCACGAGGTCGTACCACGCGCGATTGAGAAAGGTGAGCTTGGTGCCGGTCGCATCGGTGTTCCACACGACCTCGGGCGCCTGCTCGGCGAGCGTGCGGTAGAGCCTGCTCTGACGCACGAGTTCGGCCGTGCGTTCGGCGATGCGCGATTCGAGGTTCGCATTCAGTTCGCGAATCTGCCCGAAAAGGCGCGCGTTCTCGATCGCGACCGAAGCGAGCTGGGCGAGCTCCATCGCCACGTACTCGTCGTGCTCGCCGAACTCCCCGGCGATCTTCCCCACGAGTTTCAGCGTGCCGATATGCACGCCGCGGCCATCCACGAGCGGCACCACCAGGCGCTGCGCCTCGCGCTCGATCGCGCGCACGGTTTCGTCTTCCGCATGGTTCAGCACGAGTTGCGATTCGCGCGCGCCGATCACGCGCTTCGCCTGCTGCGCCACCTCCTGGGCGGTGCTGTCGAGCGACTGGTGGCGGGCGATGGCCTGCGCGGCATCCGCCATGCGCTGCAGCATGCGGCTGAACGCCTGCAGCTCGTGCTCGCGCGCGTGCAGTTCCTGCTCGAACTGCTTGCGGGCCGTGATGTCGCGCTGCACGGCGATCAGATGCGTGTAGCGGCCGCGTTCGTCGCCGAGCGGCACGATGTCCAGCTCGAGCCACAGGGCCCGGCCGTCGCGCGTGTAGTTGAGGAGTTCTTCGCGCAGCGGCTGCCCCGCGTCGAGCGCGCTGCGGATTCGGTCGAGCGTCGCGCGATCGGTGCCGGGGCCTTGCAGCATGCGCGGCGTGTTGCCGATCGCCTCGCGCGCGGAGTAGCCCGTGAGCCGCTCGAAGGCTTCGTTCACGAACACGATGCGCGGACCGGGCGCATCCAGCGGCGCGGCTTCGGTGATGAGCACGATGTCGTTCAGCCGCGCCACCGCGTTGCGCAGCAGCACGAGGTCGGTTTCGGCCTTGTCGAGCTCGGTGACGTCGGTGAAGACGGCAAGCCCCCCGGTGATGCCGTCCTCCTCGTCGCGCATCGGCCGGTAGTTGCAGCGCAGCAGCCGGCCGTATGGCACCTGCGCGTTGCTCACGAAGACGAGCATCTCGCCTTCCTCGCCGCGCATCGCGCGCGCGAAGGGCATCTCGTCGGTCGAGTAGAGCGAGGGGCTTCCCGGCTGGAACATGCCAAAGCGCGGCGGCCACTGCTGCGGATCGACTTCGCGCGCTTCCGGCGGAAAGAGCGCCGTCGCGGCCCGGTTGAATAGCAGGACGCGGCCCAGGCGGTCCACCGCCACCATGCCTTCCTGCATGGTGTTGAGCACGGTGTCCAGCACCGCGTAGGCGCGCTGGCTGTGGCCCAGCTCCTCTTCCAGGTCGCGCTGCCTCAGTTGCAGCGACTCGGCCATGAGGTTGAACGCGGCCGCGATGCGCGTGAATTCGCCGCGCGGATTGCGCTCATGGATCGGAATGCGGGCGTCGAGCCGCCCCTGCTCGATGCGCCGCACCCCGCCCAGAATCTGCTTGGTCGGCTTCACGATGAAGCGCGCGCCGATCCACCACGCCGCGCTCAGGGCGAGCGTGAGGCTCACGGCCGCGGCCCCCAGGATGTTCGCAAGCCGCGATCGCCACGCGCTCGTCAGTTCTTCGCTGTCGAGGCTCACGAGCGCGACGAAGCCTTCGCCGCCGATGCGGTGTGTGGGCGCCGCCGCGTACAGGCGCCGACGGCCCGCGTCGCTGAATTCGCCGGCCCGCGGCTCGAGCGCGTGCGCGGCGTCGAGCAGTTCGGGCGTGCGCAGCTGCGCCGCGGATGCATCCACGCCCGGCGGATACTGCATCAGCACGTGGCCGACGCGGTCCGCGATCGTCACTCTTGCACCCGCGGGCAGGTCCATCGCGGCGAGCGACCCCGACGCCTGGACGAGGTCGAGCGAGGCGAAGACGACGCCTGTCACGCGATCGCCGTCCAGCACGGGCAACGCGAAGGCGAGCGAACGCGCACCGGTCACGCGGCCGGTCATCGGCTCGCCCATGACGAAGCCGCGCTCGGCCATCGCGCGCCGGAAATAGAGCCGGTCGGCCACCGTGATGCCGCGCGGGTCGCCCCGCGCGGAACACAGGAGGCGCCCTTCGGCATCGGCGAGGCCGATGTTGGCGTAGATCGGGTAGCGCTCCCGCAGCGGCCCGAGGTGCCGCGCGCATTCCGAGGCGGCGAGTCCGCGGAATTCGGGCACGGTGGCGATCGCGCCGAGCAGGTGGTGCACCGATTCGGCGATGCGGTCCTGCGCCGACGCGACGGCCGACGCGGTGAAGCGCAACTGGGACCGCGCGACCTCCGTGGTGGCGTCGAGCTCGCGCGAGACGAACCACACGGACAGGCCCGCCAGCGGCAGGATCGCCGCCAGCACCAGGATCACCAGGCGCTCCTGCAGACTCAGCCTGCCTTGCAATGCCTTTCCTGCCTTTCCGCCGCCTCACCGCCCCGCGACCGATGGAGTTTAGCGGGGTCCCCAGGAAATCGCGCAGCGATTTTTTGGGGTGCGTTGGCGGGGTCCCCAGGAAATCGCGCAGCGATTTTTTGGGGTGCGTTCGGGGCGCTGGCGCAGCGTCGGACCCGGTTGCGTCAGCGAGGCTGCGCGCGTTTCACCACGGTGGCAGCGCCTCGTCCTTCAGCTGCCCGCGCAGCTCTTCGTAGTCGGGCATCACCGAACGCACCGTGTCCCAGAAGCGCGGGCTGTGGTTCATCTCGCGCAGATGGCTCAGCTCGTGCGCGACCACGTAGTCGATCACCGGCATGCGGAAGTGAACGAGCCGCCAGTTCAGGCGAATCGATCCGTCCTGCTTCGCCGTGCCCCACAGCGTGCCCGCGCTCGAGAGGCTCAATCGCTTCCAGCGGACACCCAGGCGCGGGGCGAAATGATCCAGCCGTTCGGCGAACACGCGGCGTGCCTGGCGCATGAGCCACGCCTGCACCGCATCGCGGATCTGCTTCGGCTCGGCCGACTGCGGCAAGCCGACGTGAAGCGCATGGCGCGGCACTCCCGGGAGAGCATCGGCCTCGGTATTGAGCATCGCACCGGCTTCGTGGAAGCCGTGGCGGGGATCGAGCACGACGATCACATCCTCGCCGAGGAAGGGAAAGCTCGCGCCTTCCTTCCATTGGATGCGCGCCGCCTCGATGCGCTCGGCGCGCTCGCGCGCATCGCCCAGGCGGGCCGTGATCCACGCGGCCTTCTTGCGCACCGCCTCATCGATCTCCGCGAGCGGCACCCAGCGCGGCGCGGTCACCGTGAGGCCCTCCGGCGCGATCGAGAAGCCGATGCTGCGCCGCTTCGCGCGCTTGAACTGGTACTCGATCACCACGTGGCCCAGAAGAGCCTGCCGGTTGGCCTGCGGGTGTCGGAAGGTGTGCGGCGCGATGGCCCGGTCGAGCGCGAGGGCGGGACGCGGATCGTGGACTTGTGCAGGTGGCGCCGGCGCCGATGGGGCAGCGATGGGCTTCGGCTCGTCGAACAGATCGAGGAGGAGCTGAAACGGGGAAGGCATGGAAGCCCGAGTTTAGAGCTTCCGGGCCACGGGCTGGCACGACGGCCTATGGCGACCTATGGGGATCCATGGGAACCTATGGCGCCGATGAATAGGCCTCGGGATCGAGTCGATGCATCTCGGACTCGATCCAATCCTCCACCTCGCGCAGCAGTTCGTCCGGCTCGCGGCCCGCGCTCGCGATCGGCTTGCCGATCGACACGTCGATCACCCCCGGCCGCTTCACGAAGGCCTTGCGCGGCCAGCACTTGGCCGACGACACCGCGACCGGAATCACAGGCGCCCCCACTTCCACCGCGAGCCGCGTGCCGCCGTGCTTGTAGACGCCCTTCTGGCCGCGGGGAATGCGCGTGCCCTCCGGGAACATGATGATCCAGATGCCCTGCGCGAGCAGCCGCTTGCCCTGCTCGACGACTTTCGCGAAGGCCTGCGCGCGCTGGCTGCGGTCGATGTGGATCATGTCGAGGCGTCCCATCGCCCAGCCGAAGAACGGCACGTACAGCAGCTCCTTTTTGAAGACGTAAGCGAGCGGATGCGGCATCAGGACCGGCATGAGAAAGGTTTCCAGCGTCGACTGGTGCTTCACGAGCAGGATCGCGGGGCTCGTCGCGCCCTGCGGCAGATTTTCCATCCCGATGACGCGCCACTGCACCCCGCAGATCGCGCGCAGGCCGTACATCGCGCCTTTGAGCCAGGTCACAGCCATGCGATAGAGCGGCACGCCGCGGATGCGGATCGACGCGGCGAGCATGATGATCGCCCACGGGATCACCGTGAGAAGCATCCACAGCATGTGGACGACGGAACGCAGGAAAGCCATGGGCCCGGATGATGCCTCAGACGGCGGGCTTCGGCGGCGCGGACTTCGTGACCAGCCAGTCGGCGAATGCGAGAAGGTTCTCGTGCACGCGCGTGCCCTCGGGAAATTCCGCGGGCAGCGTCTTGCCGCGCCAGGCGGCGCCCTTGCCCGTGAGCACGAGGTTCGGCTGGCAGCCCACCGCGGCGCCCGCCTGGATGTCGCGAACCGTGTCGCCCACCACCGGCACCGTCGAGAGGTCGACGCCGAAACGTTCGCCGATCTGCTCGAAAAGTCCCGGCAGGGGCTTGCGGCAGCGGCAGCCTTCGTCGGGGCTGTGCGGACAATAGAACACCGCGTCGATGCGCCCGCCGAGCGCGGAGACGGCCTTGTGCATCTTGGCGTGGATCGCGTTGAGCGACGCGACGTCGAAGAGTCCGCGCCCGAGCCCGGACTGATTCGACGCGACGGCCACGTGCCAGCCCGCGTGATTGAGCCTCGCGATCGCTTCGAGCGAACCGGCAAGCGGCTGCCACTCCTCGGGCGACTTGATGAACTCGTCGCTGTCGACGTTGATGGTGCCGTCGCGGTCGAGGATGACGAGTTTCATGAGGTGACGGCTGCTGCCCGGCGATGAATCGCCAAGGTGAACCGATCGATGTCCCGGTGGCTTCGCATGATGCGATGTTGCGTGAGGCCCGCCGATCGCGTCAAGTCGCAAGCCGCGACAAGTCCGCCACGCGGTTCATCGCCTGATGCAGCGTCGCCAGCAGCCCGAGCCGGTTCAGCCGCAGGTCGGCCTCCTCGGCATTGACCATCACGCCGTCGAAGAACGCATCCACGGGGCCGCGCAGTTGCGCAAGCGTCTGCAGCGAAGCGGTGTAGTCGCCCGACTCGAACTGCGAGCGGGCGTGCGGCGCGATGCGCTGCGTCGCCGCGTAAAGCGCCTTCTCCGCATCTTCCTTCAGCAGTTGCTCCGCCACATGCGGATCGGCCTTCTGCGCCTTCTTCAGGATGTTGCCGATGCGCTTGTTCGCCGCAGCCAGCGCGGGCGCCTCCGGAAGCGCGGCGAACGCCCGCACCGCGGCCAGCCGCTTGGCGACATCGCCCAGGCGTTCGGGTCTGAGCGCAAGCACCGCATCGACTTCCTGCGCGCTGTAGCCCTGCTCGCGCAGAAGGCCCGCGAGCCGTTCGTAGATGAAGTCGGCGAGCTGCCGCGCCGTGCCTTCCGGCGCCTGCGCGAAAAGACCGAGCGCGGCCGTGACGAGCCCGCCGAGCGAAAGCGGCAGGTCCCTTTCCATCAGCATCCGCACGATACCCAGCGCGTGGCGGCGCAGCGCGAACGGGTCCTTGTCGCCGGTGGGCAACTGTCCGATGGCGAAGAGGCCCGCGAGCGTCTCCAGCTTGTCGGCAAGCGCCACCACGACGCCGACGTCGTTGCGCGGCAGCACATCGCCCGCGAAGCGCGGACGGTAGTGGTCTTCGATCGCCATGGCGATCTCGTCGCCCAGCTTGTCGTGCCGCGCGTAGTAGCCTCCCATCACGCCCTGCAGTTCCGGAAACTCGCCCACCATGTCGGTGAGGAGGTCCGCCTTCGCAAGACGCGCCGCCGTATCGGCGGCATGGGCCAGATGGTCGCTTCCGAGCTGCGCGCCGATCACCTTCGCGATGGCCCGCACGCGCTCGATGCGCTCGCCCTGCGTGCCGAGCTTGTTGTGGTACACGACCTTGGCAAGGCCCGCAACGCGCGATTCGAGCGTCTTCCTGCGGTCCTGATCGAAGAAGAACTTCGCATCCGCCAGGCGCGGGCGCACCACGCGTTCGTTGCCGCCGATCACCGCGCTCGCATCGGCCGGGCGGATGTTGCTCACCACGAGGAACCGGTTCGTGAGGCGGCCCTTCGCGTCGAGCAGCGGAAAGTATTTCTGGTTGGCCTTCATCGTGAGGATGAGGCATTCCTGCGGCACGTCGAGGAATTCCTTTTCGAATTCGCACACGAGCACGTTGGGACGCTCCACGAGCGCCGTCACTTCGTCGAGCAGGGCGTCGTCTTCGACGGGCTTCGCGCCGCCGCCCACTTGGACGGCAGCTTCCATCAGCTGGCGCGAGATCGCTTCGCGGCGCGCTTCGAAGCCGGCGATCACGGCGCCGTCGCGCTCCAGGGTCGCGGCGTAGCTGTCCGCATCATGGAGCGTGATCGACTGCAGCGCGGCTTCGAAGCGGTGACCATGCGTCGTGCGGCCCGCGCGCAGCCCCAGCACTTCGACCGGAACGACGTCGCTGCCGTGCAGCGCCACGAGGGCATGGGCCGGCCGAACGAACTTCACGTCCGTCCATCCGTCGGCGAGCTGGTAGGTCATCACCTTCGGGATCGGCAGCTTCGCGATCGATTCGTCGAGCGCTGCCTGCAGGCCCTCGGCAAGCGCGATTCCGGGCACCACCGTGTCGGCGAAGAGCGTTTCGGCCTTGCCTTCGACCCGCCGCTTCAGGTCCGCGGCCGCATCGGCGGCAAGCCCCAGGCTCTGCAACTTCTTCAGCAGGGCCGCGGTCGGCCGGCCGTCCGCTCCCAGGCCCACGCTTGCGGGCATCAGCTTCACTTCCTGGTGACGATCCGCGCTGCGCGCCAGCACATCGGGAATCCACACGGCAAGCCGGCGCGGGCTCGCGAACACTTCGCGATCGGGCTCGCCCGGCTTCAGACCGCGACGCACGAGGCCATCGACGATGCCATCGGCAAATGCGGCGCCCAGCGCCTTCAGCGCCTTGGGCGGAAGTTCCTCGACGAAGAGTTCGACCAGAAGATTCTTCGCGGACATCTCACGCCGCCTTTTTCTGCAGCTCGGCCACCCACTCGCTCGGCGCCATCGGGAAACCCAGGCGTTCGCGGCTTTCGTAGTAGCTCTGCGCGACGCTGCGCGCGAGGTTGCGGATGCGGCCGATGTAGGCCGCGCGCTCGGTCACGCTGATCGCGCCGCGCGCATCGAGCAGGTTGAACGTGTGCGCCGCCTTCAGCACCTGCTCGTAGGCAGGCAGCGCGAGTTGCTCGCCCATCAGGTGCTTCGCCTGCTTCTCGTGCGCCCCGAACGCCGTGAAGAGGAACTCCGCATCGCTGTGCTCGAAGTTGTAGGTCGACTGCTCCACCTCGTTCTGGTGGTACACGTCGCCGTAGGTGAGGCCTTCGGTCCAGGTGAGGTCGTACACGTTGTCGACGCCTTGCAGGTACATCGCGAGGCGCTCGAGGCCGTAGGTGATTTCGCCGGTGATCGGCTTGCAGTCGATGCCGCCCACCTGCTGGAAGTAAGTGAACTGCGTGACTTCCATGCCGTTCAGCCACACTTCCCAGCCGAGCCCCCATGCGCCGAGCGTTGGATTTTCCCAGTCGTCTTCGACGAAGCGGATGTCGTTTCGCTTCAGGTCGAAGCCGAGCGCTTCGAGCGAGCCGAGATAGAGCTCCAGGATGTTCGCGGGCGCAGGCTTCAGCACGACCTGATACTGGTAGTAGTGCTGCAGCCGGTTCGGGTTCTCGCCGTAGCGGCCATCTTTCGGGCGGCGGCTCGGTTGCACGTAGGCGGCCTTCCAGGGTTCCGGGCCGATGGCGCGCAGGAACGTGGCGGTGTGGGAGGTTCCCGCGCCGACTTCCATGTCGTACGGCTGCAGGAGGGCGCAGCCTTGGGCATCCCAATAGGACTGCAGCTTGAGGATGAGTTGCTGGAAGGTGAGCATAGGAAGCCTTCGATTGTATGAGGTGGGGTCACGGGCACACCGGGGCGCCCGTTGGCTACCCCGCCCGGCGGCGCAGACGGAAAAGGCAGGGAACGCCCAGCGCGAGCAGCCACAGCGGCCACAGGCCCGCGCGCGCCGCCCACCACGCGTACGGCGTGATCCCGCGGCCACCCGCCACCTCGCCCAACAGCACGCCGCGCGTGAGCCGCGGCAGCATGTGCGTCACGCGGCCGTGCGCGTCGATGATCGCCGTTGCACCCGTGTTCGTCGCGCGCAGCATGGGGCGCTCGAACTCGATCGCGCGCATGCGGCTGATCGCAAGGTGCTGGTCGATCGCGACGGTGTCGCCGAACCAGCCGATGTTGCTCATGTTGACGAACACCGTCGGGGCGCTCGCTTCGTCCTCGAAGCGTGCTGCGAGCTCCTCGCCGAAGAGGTCCTCGTAGCAGATGTTCGGCGCGATGCGTTCGCCCTGCCAGGCGAACGAGGGCTGCACGAGCGCGCCGCGGCCGAAGTCGCCGAGCGGGATGTTCATCATGCGCGTGAACCACCTGAACAGGGGCGGGATGAATTCGCCGAAGGGGACGAGGTGATGCTTGTCGTAGCGGTAAAGCCGCGGCTGCGCCTTCAGCCCGATGACGGAGTTGGTGTAGCCCGCGTCGAAGCTGCCGAGCGGAAGGCCGACCAGCGCCGCCTGCCCGGAAGCAGAAAAGTGCTCGCCGAGCTGCTTCAGATAACCGGCGGGCAACTGATAGGGCAGCAGAGGAATCGCGGTCTCGGGGGTCACCACGAGCGGCGCCGTGACCGCGAGCAGTTGCTGCCGGTACCAGTCGAGCGCGACAGGAACTCCCGTGCCCGGCTCGAACTTCTGGTCCTGCGGGATGTTGCCCTGCAGGAGCGCGACGCCCAGTGTTCGCGTCGCCGTGACCGGGGCCGGACGCTGGGCGGCCCAAGGCAGCACCGCGATGACGAGAAGAGCAACACCGGGGACGACCCATCGTCGCCGGGCACCCGGCGCGTGCCGATCCAGGGCTTGCGCGAGCATCGCCGCCAGCGCGGCCGCGACGAAGCCGATGCCGTAGACGCCGGCCCAGGGCGCCAGGCCCGCGAGCGGCCCGTCGAGATGCGCGTAGCCGCCAGCGCCCCAGGGAAACCCCGTGAACCAGCATTCGCGCGCCAGTTCCGCCGCGAGCCACGTGCTCGCGAAGACGAGGACGCGCCCCACGATCGTCGAGCCGCTGCACAGCACGAACGCGCCGCACGCGGCCGCGTAGTACGTCGCAAGCAGCATGGCCAGCAGCAGCACGGCGGCGCCGGCCATGAGGGAGGGCAGCCCGCCGTAGACGTGCATCGAGATGTAGAGCCACCAGAACGTGCCCGCAAGCCATGCCGTCGCGAAGGTCCAGCCCAGCAGCGCCGCCGTCTTCCATTGCGCGACACGCTGCAGCAGCGCCGCCAGCACGGCGAGCGAGCCGAGCTGCAGCCACCACCGCGGCTCGCCGTCCAGAGGAGATGCAATCGAAGCCGCCTGCGCGAGGCCGGCTGCGAGCGCGAAGAGTAAGGAAGCGGGCCGCGCGCTCGCGCGCATCACGAGGCCGTGTCGCCGGGCGCTTCGCCGGGCGAGACCTTGAACCAGCGCACGGCGCCGCCCTTCGTATGGAGCACGACGAAGTCCAGCCCGCCCAGTGCGTGGCGCTCGCCCCGCTTGGGCACATGGCCCATCTCGTGCGCGATGAGGCCGCCGATCGTGTCGAACTCCTGCTCGTCGTCCGTGGGCACGATCTGCACGCCGAACGCTTCGTTCACGCGCTCGATCGAGGTGTCGCCCGCGACGCGGTAGGTGCGGTCGGCCAGTCCGAAGATGTCGCCCTCGTTCTCGTCTTCGATGTCGAATTCGTCCTCGATCTCGCCCACGATCTGCTCCAGCACGTCCTCGATCGTGATGAGGCCCGCGACCCGGCCGAACTCGTCGATCACGACCGCGAGATGATTGCGGTTGCCACGGAATTCACGCAGCAGGTCGTTCAGCTCCTTGCTTTCCGGCACGAACGTGACCGGCCGCAGGAGCGCGCGCAGGTTCAGCTCGGGCGCGCGCTGCAGCTTGAGCAGGTCCTTCGCGAGCAGGATGCCGATGATGTTCTCGCGGTCGCCCTCGTGCACCGGAAAGCGCGAATGCGCGGTGTCGATCACGACGCGCAGGATTTCGTCGTACGGCGCATCGATGTCGATCAGGTCCATGCGCGGCGCGGCAACCATCACGTCGCCCGCGGTGAGCTCCGCCATGCGGATCACGCCTTCCAGCATCACGCGCGACTCGGGCGCGATCACCTCGTTGTCTTCGGCGTCGGCCAGGGTTTCGATCAGCTCGGCCTTGGAGTCCGGTCCCGGGTGGATGAACTCGGCGACTTTCTGCAGGAACGTCCGCTTGTCGGGCCTTTCGGCGGATGCTCGCGCTGGGTGGGGGTCTGACACAGCCTCAGAAGGCGGCAGTTGAGGAATCGATAGGATACCCCGTTTGCATGACAGCGGTCCGCGGTTTCACGCCCCCGACTTGTGGCGGGCCTCGCGCACCCCTTGCCGGACCTCCTGCAGCGTGGCGAGGAACGCAAGGAACGCCTTCGCCTGCAGTTTCATGCGGTAGTCCGTCTGGGCGAGCTGTTCGTCCACGATTTCGCTCATGCGGCTGTCGAGCGTAGCCGGCGGCAGGCGCAGGTACATCTCCGTCTCCGCGCCGGCGCGCTCGAGCGTGGCCCCCGCTTTGCGCGCGATCCGGATCATCGCCACGTTTTGCGAGAGCGCGTGGATGAAGAGCATCTCCACGCCTTCGTTGCGCGCGTGGACGATCGCGCGGTCGAACAGGCGCGAGCCGTAGCCCCGGCCGCGCGCCTTGGCGAGCACGGACACGCCGAACTCGGCGCAGGAAGGCGAGTTCGCATCCCGCAGATAGGCCAGGTGCGCCCACGCGATCAGTTCGAGCTTGCGGTTGTAGATGCCGAAGATGTCGTCCCGATCGAAGTCGAGCTGGTCCACGTAGCCGCGGATCTGCTCGTCGCTCGCGGGATAGCCGAAGCGCAGGTAGCGGTCGTCGGCATCGAGCGCGATCAGGTGCGTGGCGAGTCGTTCGCGGTGGCCCGGGCCCAGGGAGCGGATCGGGACGATCGCCGGCGCCTCGGCCTTGCTGTCTTTGGAATCGGCCATGGAGGCAATTTAAGGGTTTTCCCGCATTCCGGTAGCTCGTCACGCCGCGAGAAGGTAGTTCTACCTACCGAAATTAAACCGAAACAGCTAAACCGGAACGGCCGTCGTGGTTTTCACGCGATCCAGCACGAAGCTCGTCTTGCAGTCCTGCACGCTCGGATGCTTCAGCAGCGTCTCCATGATGAAGCGGCTGTAGTGCGCCATGTCTTCCACCAGAACGCGCAGGAGGAAGTCCATCTCGCCGGTGAGCGCCGCGCATTCCACGACTTCGGGCCAGGTTTGCACGGACGCGCGGAACAGGTCCATCGGGTTGCGCTTGTGGGCTTCCGTCTGCTTTTCCAGGCGCACGTTGATGTATGCGGTGAGACCGAGTCCCACTGCCGCGGGCTTCACGAGCGCGACGTAGCGGTCGATGACGCCGACTTCTTCGAGGCGCTTCACGCGCCTCAGCACGGCGCTGGGCGAAAGCCCGACCGCGGCGCCGATCACTTCGTACGTTTCGCGGCCATTGACCTGAAGGCTGCGAAGGATCGCACGGTCGAGCTTGTCGATTGCAGCAATCCCGGACATGGCGCAAATTTACTGCATGCCGAGGCCGCTGCCTGCCCGATTTCGGCGGAAAAGTGATCGCCCACCGGACTAGAGTGTGGCTCCATGAACGCGAGCCTGCCCACCACCTCCGCCGCCGCCGTCACCGCCTGGGAGAACCCCATGGGCACCGACGGTTTCGAGTTCATCGAATATGCCGCGCCCGATCCGCAGGCGATGGGCGAACTCTTCGAGCGCATGGGCTTCACGGCGATCGCGCGGCACCGCCACAAGAACGTGATCCTTTATCGTCAAGGCGGTATCAACTTCATCGTCAACGCCGAACCCGACTCCTTCGCGCAGCGCTTCGCCCGCCTGCACGGCCCGAGCATCTGTGCCATCGCGTTCCGCGTGCGCGACGCGAAGGCGGCGTACGAGCGCGCCATCTCGCTCGGCGCCTGGGGTTACGCGGACCGGGCCGGACCGGGCGAGCTGAACATCCCGGCGATCAAGGGCATCGGCGACTCGCTGATCTACCTCGTGGACCGCTGGCGCGGAAAGAACGGCGCGCGGGAAGGCGACATCGGCAACATCGGCTTCTATGACGTCGACTTCGAGCCCCTCGCACAGGCGCAACTCGATCCCGCCGGCATCGGCCTCACCTACATCGACCATCTCACGCACAACGTGCATCGGGGGCGAATGAAGGAGTGGGCCGACTTCTACGAGCGCCTCTTCAACTTCCGCGAGGTCCGCTACTTCGACATCGAGGGGCAGGCCACCGGCGTGAAGAGCAAGGCCATGACGAGCCCCTGCGGCAAGATTCGCATTCCGATCAACGAGGAGGGCAACGAGAAGGCCGGGCAGATACAGGAATATCTGGACATGTACCACGGCGAGGGCATCCAGCACATCGCGCTCGGCTCGGACAATCTCCACGCCTCGGTCGATGCCCTGCAGCTGAATGGCGTGCGCCTGCTCCAGACGAGCGACACCTATTACGAACTGCTGCCCGCGCGCATCCCGGGCCTGGCGGAAGACGTCGAGGCGCTCAAGCAGCGCAACATCCTCGTGGACGGCAGGCCGGGCGACTTGCTCTTGCAGATCTTCTCCGAAAACCAGCTCGGGCCGATCTTCTTCGAATTCATCCAGCGCAAGGGCAATCAGGGTTTCGGCGAAGGCAACTTCAAGGCGCTGTTCGAGACGATGGAGCTCGACCAGATGCGCCGGGGCGTGCTCGAGGCAACGAAGCCCTGATGGCCCCGTTCACCAGCGCGCGGGCAGCTTCTTCTTCAGCGTGATCCGCTTCACGCCCAGTTCCACATAGCCGCCCCGCTCGAGGTCCTTCAGCAGGCGGCTCACCATTTCGCGCGAGGCGCCCACGCGGCTCGCGAGGCTCTGGTGCGTGATCGGCGCGATGAGGATGGGCGCCTCGGGCTTGCCGGTGCCGTGCTCGCCTTCGAGCGTCGCGATCACGCGGCCGTAGACATCCAGCAGGGCGATGTTGCGCGCCGTTTCGGTAGCAAGGCGCGCGCGCCGGATCACCTGCGCCATCAGCTCGAGCGCGAATTCCGGTTCTTCGGCCACATGGTCGCGCACGGCGGCGCGCGTGATGAGCGCGCAGGTGGTCGGCTCGAGTGTCATCACCGAAGCCGAGCGAGGCCCGCCGTCGAGCGACATCTCGCCGAAGTAGTCGCCTTCGCCGATCGTGCCGTAGGTGATCTCGCGGCCGCTCTGGTCGGTGGAAAACGCCTTGACCGAGCCTTTCAGGACGATGAAAAGCGTATCGCCGACGTCGCCTTCATGGATGATGATCGTGTTCTTCTTGAAATTGCGCATCATGCCGCGCAGGGCCAGTGCCCTGAGTGACGGCGTGAGCGAGGCAATCTGCGCATCCAGCGATGCGGCAGCAGGCATGGCGGTCATTGGCGTCCCCCTTCGACGCCGATGACTCTAGCATGACCCCGCTTTAGTGAACCGCTTCCTGCCGCAAGGCCGGCACGACCGGGGGCAGCAAGGCGACGCGCTTCACCAGCTCGCGCACGCCGCTGGAGCGCGTCTTCGCGCAGAGGCTTCGCACGTGACTGCGCACGGTCGACACCGCCACCTGCAGCTGCTCGGCGATTTCGGGGGCGGAAAAGCCCTGGCACAGGATGCCCAGCACAAGCTCCTCGGTGTGGGTCAGCCCGTGACTGCGCGCAAAGAAGCAAAGCATCAGCGATTCGCACACGCTCGCACGCGCGAAGACGAGCGCGGCCCGACGCACACTCGAATGCACACCGGAATGCACGCCGGAATCGGTCTTGAGCGGCAGCACGGCAGCGGAAAGCACGGGCCCGGTGCCAAGCGCCAGCGCGACCAGGCTGCGCTTGCCGTCCCCGGCTTTCGCGAGCGCTTCCTGCAAGGACCGTGCGTCGTCGCCATGCAGGGTCTGCAGCACGCGCGCTCCTTGCTCGCCCACTTGCCGGCGGGCGAATTCATTGCACGCCGCCTGGTTGGCGTACAACATCCGGCCCTCCAGGTTCACGACGACCACGCCGTGCGCCCATTCGTCCATCAGCTGCGCGAGGCCCGCGCCGAGGCCCTCCGTCCCCGGCGCGGCGCCAGCGCCCGACACCCCCTCATGAAGCATCCCCACTTCCATTTCGTTCCCCCAACCTCTCTGTTGCGCAAAGCATAGGTCGGCGGCCCTTGCGGCGGCGGTGACTTTTCGGCCCGGTTCCTGTGACGGATTCACATCCCCAGCGCGAGCAGCAGCGTTTCGTCCATGACACGCGGATGGAATGCGAGGTCCACATGGGCCGCACCGAGCACGAGCCGGTTGTCCGCGCCGGCAAGCGTGGCGGTGGATGCGGGAAGCACGATGTTGTCGCAATGCGTGTACCAGCATGTGAAGGGCGGCCGCGGCCGACCGGCTTCGTCGGCGGCAAGTTGCAGCAGCCACGAGCCGCCACGCCGCATCTGGCTGCCATTGATGACGTGGCTGAAGCGGGCGAGCCAAGTGCCGGCGTGAGGGCTCGCGATGGTGATGACGCGGTGTGCCCGCGACGCATCGGCAGCCTTGCGAAGCCATGCGCGGGCCGCGAGGCCGCCCATGCTGTGGCACACGAGCACCGGCGGCATGCCGGTGGCGCTTGCCACGTCTCGCACCGCGCTTTCGATGATCTCGGCGTAGTCGTCGATCGAGCCGAAGACCGGTTCGAGATTCACCGCGACATAGGCGTGCCCTCGCTTGCGCACTCGCTCGAGCCACGGTGTCCACAGCCCGCGGTTGCAGACGAAGCCATGGATGAAAACGATGCCGCGCTTGCCTCGCGTGTGGGAACCGAGATCGTCCGGCACCGCGCGCCAGCGAAACGGTTGGCGCCAGTAGAAAACCCGTGGCGCGCACCACACCTCGGCCCACCAGGCGGCCGCCAGCTCCGCGGGCGACGGACGAGGCGCCGTATCGCCGCGGCTCACGAACCAGACCAGGATGCCCTCCCAGGCGAGCACCCACGCATGGGCGAATGCGATGACGAGGACGCCCGCCACGGCGTTCACGGGCGACGCGCGCCAGTGCGTGACGAACCAGGCGAGCGCAGCGGCCGCCAGGGCGGCAACCAGCGCTTGCTGCAGGCGCGCGAGGCGGGAGGTGGGCGGCATCGGGCGAGTATCTCCCGAGCACGGAATGCGCGCTCAGGGGGTGCCGCACACTGGATAGACTTGGCACTCATCCATGGAAGCCGCCCAGAAGATCCGCCAGGCCGTGGCCGACGTGTCGCTGCTGCGCAAGTCGTGCAGTGCCGATGCGGCGCTGCACGACGGCGTGAAAGCAGTCAAGCGCACTCAGGGCTCGCGCTTTGCGGGCACTTACCGGGATCTGCTCGCGGGCGGACCTTTCGCGGCGCCGACGCGCTTTTTCCTCGAGGAGCTCTATGGCGACGCCGACTACACCGAGCGCGACGCGCAGTTCGCGCGCATAGCGGGGGCCATGGAGAAATTCTTCCCCGCCGACGTGACGGATACCGCGGTCGCGCTCGCCCGGTTGCACGCGCTCACCGAGGACCTCGACTTTCGCATGGGCCAGGCGTGGGTGGGCGCCGACTTTGCTGCGATGCCGCCCGCGCAACGCTACGTGGCCGCGTGGCGAAGGGTGGGACGCCGCGCGGACCGCGAGGCCCAGCTGCAGGTGGTACTCGGCATCGGCAACGAGATGGCACGGCTTACGCGCCTGCCCGGCCTGCGCCTCATGCTCAAGATGATGCGTGGGCCGGCGGCCGCCGCGGGCATGGGCTCGCTGCAGCGCTTCCTGGAGACCGGCTTCGACACCTTCTCGTCCATGGCGCAGCGCCCGGGCGGCGCCGAGACGTTCCTGTCGATCGTTCGCGAGCGCGAAACGAAGCTGATCGCGATGCTTTTCGACGCCGACCTGGTCGCATGCGAGGCCGAGCTGGCGCTCGCGTTAGGACAAGCCCCCTGATAGCCCCGAGGCGGGAGCCCGACAATGCGAGGCTCGAAGGAGCAAGCAATGCATGACAGGCCCTGGCTCGCCAGCTATCCCGAAGGCGTGCCGCACGAAATTCACCCGGAACAATACGGATCGCTCACGCAGCTTTTCGAGGAGTCGTTCCGCTTGAATGCGGCGCGCCCGTTTTCGGTCTGCATGGAGCGTTGGACGAGCTATCGCGAGCTGGACCAGCTTTCGCAGTCGCTCGGCGCCTGGCTGCAGTCGCGTGGGCTCGAGCCGGGCGCGCGCGTCGCGCTCATGCTTCCCAACATTCCGCAGTTCGTGGTGACGCTTGCCGGGGTGATCCGCGCCGGCTACACCTGCGTCAACGTCAATCCGCTCTACACCGCGCGCGAGCTCGAACACCAGCTCGAGGATTCCGGGGCGACCGCGATCGTGATCCTGGAGAACTTCGCGCACACGCTCTCAGAAGTGATCGACCGGACTCGGGTGAAGCATGTCGTGATCGCTTCGATGGGCGACCTCCTCGGATTTGCCTACGGCACCTGGATCACGTTTGCCGTGCGGCACATCGCGAAGATGGTGCCGCCCTACAAGTTGCCTCTTTCCGATGGACGCACCGCCACGCCGTTCCGGACCGTGATCGCGCAAGGCGCGAGCATGCCCATGAGGGCCGTGCCGCAGACGCTCGACTCGATCGCGTTCCTGCAGTACACCGGAGGAACGACGGGGCTTTCCAAGGGCGCGGTGCTCACTCATCGCAACATCGTCGCGGCCATCCTGCAGGCCGAGGCGTGGTTCAAGCCCGCGCTTGGGCGCGTGGGCGACGTGAGCAGAATCAACACCGTTGCCGCCCTGCCGCTTTATCACATCTTCGCGCTCGGGCTGTGCCTGCTCGCGATTCGCTGGGGCGCGCGACTCACGATGATCCCGAATCCGCGGGACATCGGGCAATTCGTCGAGGTGTTGAAGAAGCGACCGTTTCACGTGCTGCCGGCCGTGAACACGCTCTTCAATGCACTTCTGATGCATCCCCAGTTCCGCTCCATCGACTTCTCGCAGCTGTGCGTTTCGCAGGCGGGTGGCATGGCGGCTTCGGAGGGGACCGCCCGCGCATGGCAGAAGGCCACGGGGTGCCCGATGGTGGAAGGCTGGGGCATGAGTGAAACGTGCGCCATCGGCACCGACAACCCGATCATGAGCAAGTCGTTCTCGGGCACGATCGGTCTGCCGCTGTCGAGCGTCGACATCGCGATCAAGGACGACCAGGGAGCGACGCTGCCGACCGGCAGCGATGGCGAAATCTGCATCAAGGGACCGAACGTGATGCCGGGCTACTACAACCAGCCGGAGGAAAACAGCAAAGCGTTCACGGCCGACGGGTTCCTGCGCACGGGAGACATCGGGCGCATGGACGAGCGCGGCTACATCCGCATCGTCGACCGCAAGAAGGACATGATCCTCGTGAGCGGCTTCAACGTGTTCCCGAACGAGCTGGAAAACGTGGTCTCGCTGTGCCCCGGCGTGGTGGAGTGCGCGGCCATCGGCGTGCCGGACGACATGCAGGGCGAAGCCATCAAGCTGTTCGTCGTGAAGAAGGAGCCCACTCTCACCGAGGACGACCTGTGGAAGTTCTGCCGGCAGAACCTCACCGGCTACAAGGTGCCCAAGTACATCGAGTTTCGCGACGAACTGCCGAAGACGAACGTCGGCAAGATCCTGCGGCGCGAGTTGCGCGCGGGGAAGTAGGCGTCGATGCAGGTGCTTCCGACCGGAATGCAGGTCTTCGAGCGAGGGTGGCTTTCCGCGAACAACATCCTGTTCATCGATCCCACATGCACGGTGCTCGTCGACAGCGGCTACTGCACTCATGCGCAGCAGACCCTGGAGCTGGTCTCCCACGCACTGGACGGCCGCCCGCTCGATCTGCTGCTCAACACGCACCTGCACAGCGACCATTGCGGCGGGAATGCGGCTTTGCAGGCGCGCTATCCTGATCTCGAAACGCGGATACCACCCGGCGAGGCACAGGCGGTGCGCACGTGGGACGAGGAAGCGCTGAGCTACCGCCCGACCGGTCAGTCCTGCCCGCGCTTTCGATTCGATGGCCTGCTCCAACCCGCAACGTCCGTGATGCTGGGCGGCCGGGATTGGCAGGTCCATGCCGCCCCCGGGCACGATCCCGATTCGGTGATGCTCTTCGAGCCCCGATCGCGCTGCCTGCTTTCCGCCGACGCGTTGTGGCGCAACGGCTTCGGCGTGATCTTCCAGGAATTGCAGGGCGAGGACGCGTTCGGCGATGTCGCCGGTACGCTGGACGTCATCGAATCGCTCGCGCCCGCGGTGGTCGTGCCCGGGCACGGCGCGGTATTCACGGACGTCCGCGAAGCCATCGATTCGGCCCGTTCGCGGCTGGCCGCGTACGTGAGCGATCCGCGCAAGCACGCGGCGCATGCCGCCAAGGTCCTGCTGAAGTTCAAGCTCCTGGAATGGCAGCGGGTGGCTCGCGCCGAATTCATCGGATGGGCATGCGCGACGCCCTATTTCCAGCGCGTTCAGGAGCGATACTTTGCCCAGCGCCCCATGGTTGAATGGCTCGGCAGCCTTCTGGATGGGCTCGTGCGCTCGGGCGCCGCGGCGCAAGCCGGTGACTACGTGTTGAACGCATGACAAGGAGTGCTCGTATGCGAAGTGACTGTCGCTCACGGCTGGCCCAGCGGATCGCGCCGCTCGTGCTCGCGCTCGCAGCCGCACTTGCACCGGTCGCTCACGCGAGCGCATCGCCCGCCAAGGGAGCGATTGCGTGGCAAGTGGCCTCCTCCGATGCGGAGGTCGACAAGGCTTTCGCCCTGGCGAAGCAGGACGGCAAGCCGGTATTCCTGTACTGGGGGGCTGTGTGGTGCCCTCCGTGCAATCAGGTGAAGGCGACGCTCTTCAACCGGCCGGACTTCATCGAACGCTCTCGCGCTTTCGTTCCAGTCTATGTCGACGGCGACAAGCCGGGCGCGCAGAAGGTCGCGGCGCGATTCAAGGTTTCCGGCTATCCGACGATGGTCCTGTTCCGGCCCGACGGTTCCGAAATCACGCGCTTGCCCGGCGAGGTGGACCCGCAACGCTATCTCCTGACGTTGACCTCGGCGCTCGACGCGCAGGCGCCCGTGAAGGACCTCGTGGAACGCGCACTTCGCAAACAGCCCCTCACCGCGCAGCAGTGGCGCTTGCTAGCCTTCTATTCGTGGGAGACGGACGAGCAGCAGCTCGTCAGGACGGCCGACCTGCCGAAGCGTCTGTCGGAACTCGCGGCTGCCGTCCCGTCGGACCTGCCCCTGGTGCGCGACCGCCTCGCGTTCAAGGCCGCGAATGCGCGCTCGGACGCCGACGACAAGAAGCCGGATGCCGCGGCACTCGAAGCGGACCGGCGCGCGGTCGATCGGGTCCTTGCGGCCGGACCGGGTTCCGAGGAGCTGTCCGACCTCGTCTTCTATTACGCCGAAAGCATGGTGAAGTACCTCGCTCCCGAAGGCAAGGAACGCGCGGCGCTCGCTCACCGCTGGGAATCGGCGATGGACCGCCTGCTCGCGGCGCAGTCCGTCTCCGCGGCCGTTCGCATCGATGCGCTCGACAGCCGCATCGCGCTGTGGAAGTTCGAGGAGGGGGATACGCTGAGCGTCGCGCATCGCAACGAGGTGCTGCGCGACGTGGCGCGAATCGTCGCGCAGGCCACGGACCGTTACGAGCGCCAGGCCGTGATTCCGTCGGCCGCGCACGTGCTGACTGCGGCGGGGCTGATCGACGAATCGGACAAGCTGCTGAAGGCTGAATTGCCCCGCGCGGTCGCACCCTACTATCACATGCTCGTGCTGGCCGGCAACGCCAAGAAGCGCGGCGATGCCCAAGGCGCGCTCCAGTGGTACGAGCAGGCGTGGAAGAAATCGGAAGGGCCGGCAACGCGGCTGCAATGGGGTTCCGGATACGTCGGGAACATCATCGAGCTCACGCCGGGCGATGTGAATCGCGTTTCGGCGGCAGCGGGTTCTGTGATTTCGGCGCTCGAGCCGAAGAACGAGACGTTCTTCGAGCGCAACGAACGTACGCTGCAGCGGATGGCCAGGAAGTTGACGGCCTGGGAAGGGAAGGATCCGGCCCGCGCGAAGGCGGTCGCAAAGCTCAGGGACCAGCTGGCTCGAACCTGCGCGAGGCTTCCCGCCAAGCAGCCGGGTCGCGCGAACTGCGACAACGTGTTCTCGGGGGCCCAGGCTTCATCCTGAGCTTCCTCCGGCCTGGCGAATCACCTCCGCCGCAGCCGTGGCCGCGGCGTCCGGCACCGCCTGCGCACGCATGATGGCGAGCAAGTTGTCCGTCACCGGACTGGCGCCGGCCGGATCGCTCCCCTGGCGCATGATCTGTGCGGCCACGCTCTGCAGCTGCTCGATCTCCAGCCTTTCTGCCTGAAGCTCCAAAGCCTTCATCGATTCGAGAATGTCCGCAAAGCCTGGGTCGGCGGACTTCGTTGGAGCGGCCTTCAATTGCCGCCGCAAGGCGCGAATCGGCACGACCCACTGCTGCTGCCAGATTGCCGACACTTCCTGCGCCCGGACCACATCCGCCGCAGTCAGGCGCGCACCGAGGGCGCCCCCCACCCATGCCGCGAACATCAGCAGGTTGACGTCGACGCGATGCCTCTCCTGCAGGTCGAGACTGGTGGCGGCGACACCCGGCTGCGAGTAAAGCCACACCGCAAAGTCCCACAGCGACGTTCGCGGCCCCTGCGACATCGCACCCTCCTTCAGCCCCAGCGCTTCACCCAATCGGGCGAGAGGCCGAAAAGATCCAGCGTCCGGCCCACCGTATGCACGACGATGTCGTGGATCGACGCGGGCCGGTTGTAGAACGCGGGCACCGGCGGCGCCACGATCGCGCCGGCGCGCGTGACGGTGAGCATGTTCCCGATGTGGATTTCAGTAAGCGGGCTTTCGCGCGCGAGCAGCACGAGACGCCGGCGCTCCTTCAGCACCACGTCGGCCGAGCGGCTGATCAGGTTCGAGGTGACACCCGTCGCAATTTCGGCCAGCGTCTTCATCGAACACGGCGCGATGATCATGCCCAGCGTCGCGAACGAGCCGCTGGAGCAGCTCGCCGCGATGTCGCCGATGGCGTACACCTTGTCCGCAAGCGCTTTCACGTCCTGCACGCTGAAGTCCGTCTCGTGATGGATCGTGAGCGACGCGGCCTGCGAAATGATCAGGTGGGACTCGATGTCGAGCTCGCGCAGGGCCTTCAGCAAGGCGATGCCGTAGATCGCCCCCGAAGCGCCCGTGATGCCCACGATGATTCGAGGGCGCACGCCGGCGCCGCGCGCGGAATCGCCGCGCTCGGGATGAGATGCCGGGGCGTTCATGTTCGAGACATCACTTCAGCAGGTCCTGGATTCGCCGGTTCGCTTCCTCAGGAATGGTATGCCTGCGCGGAAAGCCACCCGCGGGCCGCGTCGCATCCACCATCATCTTCGATGTGAGGCCGGCATTGTTGGACGGATCGAGGATCGCACCCATCGCATTGCGGATCACGTCGATGTCGTCGCTCGCCTGCATGCGCGTCGCCATCGCCCAGAGCACGTCGCTGTCGTTGCGCACGTCGACGTCGTCGTCCACGACCACCACGAGCTTCAGGCTGAGGTCGTCGCCGAGAGCGACCGCCGCGGCATTGCGCGCCTGCCCCGCGGCCGCGCGGCGCAGCGCGATGTACGCATGGAAGCGGCAAGTCCCCGATTTCGGATAGGCCACCGCCGTCGCGTTCGGAAACTGCTGGCGCAGCGTCTTCAGCAGGCGCGCTTCGGCGGGCACCGCAAGCAGGCTCGTGTGTTCGTCGGAAATGCCGGGGACGATGTCCTGGTAGATCGCATCCCTGCGGTGCGTGATGGCTGTGATCTGCACGACGTTCTGCGTCGAACGCTCCGAGGCATAGCCGGTGAATTCGGCGAACGGACCCTCGGGCTCGCGCCGGCCCGCGAGGAGGCGGCCTTCCAGCACGAACTCCGCGTGCGCCGGCACGTCGATCGGGACCGTCCTCGCGCGCACGATTTCCAGAGGCTCGCCCATCAGGCCGCCGACCACCGAATACTCGTCGCCACCGATGGGCCCCTTCCACAGCCCGCCGAAGGTGAAGAGCGGATGCGCACCGATCACGATGGCAATCGGCAGGTCCTCGCCGCGCTCCTCGGCCCGCTGCGCATAGTTCCAGAGATGGCGGCGGCTGTGCAGGCTCGTGCCCAGCAGGTCGCGACCCTTCACCTGCATGCGGTGGAAGCTCGCGTTGCGCACACCCGTATCGGGATCGTTCGCCACCACGATCGCATTCGTGATGTAGCGGCCGGCATCTTCGGTGAAGTGCGTCATGATCGGAAGCACGCCGAGATCGACTTCGTCACCGGTGAGGACGACATCATGGATCGGCCCCGTGTCGCGCAGGACCGGCTCCAGCATGCCGTCGTTGCGCGCGGCCCAGGTTTCGGTGAGCTGGTCTTCTTGCACTCCAAGCGCCTGCGCATACCGCGATCTCGAACCGAAGACGTTCGTGACCACCGGGAAAGGCGAGGAGCCGACCTTGTCGAACCAGACGACGGGCGAGCGGCCCCTTGCCTCGAGACCCATCACGACCGCGGTGCTGTCGTAGTCCAGCTCCACGGGCCGGCGCACGCGCAGGAGCTGCGACGGGTCGCGTTGCTCGAGTTCATTCAGGAAGGCGCGCAACGTAAAGGGGTTTTGCTTCATCACTACCTCGGATTCTGGTGGCCCGTGGGCCGTTGCAAGAACAAGCGCGTCACCTCGACGCCAGGGCGCGCTTCAGAGCACTTTCGAGAGAAACGACGCGAGCCGCGGATCGGCCTTGCTGCTGAAGAATTCATCCGGCGCCGCCTCGAAGACGATGGTGCCGGAGACCATGAAGACGATCCGGTCGGCCACTTCCCGCGCGAAGTTCAATTCGTGCGTGACGATCACCGACGTCATGCCCGACTCCACGACTTCCCTGATGACGAGCAGCACTTCGTTCACCATTTCCGGATCGAGCGCGGAGGTCGGCTCATCGAAAAGCAGTGCGCGAGGTTCCATCGCGAGCGCGCGCGCGATCGCGACGCGCTGCCGCTGACCGCCCGACAGCTGGTCCGGATATTTGTCGCGTTGATCCTTCACGCCGACGCGCTCCAGGAGCCGATCGGCACGACGGTAGGCTTCTTCCTTCGCGACGCCGCGAGCCCGCATCGGCGCGAGCGCCACGTTCTTCGCCACCGTGAGATGCGGAAACAGGTTGAAGCTCTGGAACACCATCCCGACTTCCTGCCTCACGCGCTGAACGTCGCGGTGCGGACCGGGAATGTTGATCCCGTCCACGCAGATGTCGCCCGAATCCACCTCCTCCAGCGCATTGATGGTGCGCAGGAGGGTCGACTTGCCGCCACCGGAAGGCCCCACGATGCAGACGATTTCGCCCCGGCGGACCCTGAAAGTCACATCCTTCAGCGCCTGGAACCCAGCGAAGCTCTTGTGCAGGTTCGAGCAGGAGATGATGAATTCGTCCCGCCCCCCGGCCGGCGATCCACGCTCACGGCTCACTGCGACCTCCGCACCAGAATGCGCTCGTACATTTGTGCAAGATAACTCACTGGAAAGATCATGATCAGGTAGAAGATGCCGACCCCGGTGAACAGCTCGAAATAGCGATAGGACTGGCCGCTCGCGATCGTCGCCTGGTACACGAGTTCTCCAACGCCGATGATCGATGCGAGGCCCGAGACCTTCACGACGAGCGTGACGAGCCCGAGGATCGCCGGGATCGTGACGCGGAAGGCCTGCGGCACGATGATCTCCAGCCACACGTTCGGCTCCGGGATGCCGAGCGCGCGCGCGGCCTCGACTTGGCCGCGCGGCACGGCGTTGATGCCCGCCCGGAAGATCTCGGCGAGGAATGCGCCGGCGTAGAGCGACATGGCGGTCGCGGCGGAAGTGAAGGGTGTGAGGCGTGCATCCAGCACGAGCGGAGCGCAGTAGTACACCCAGAACATCACCAGCATTTCAGGGATGCCCCGCATCACGTAGATGTAGGCGGAGCAGATCCAGTAGAAGAGTCCGCGTTCAAGCAGGCGCCCGATGCATGCGAGCACGCCCAGGCCCGTGCCGGCGACGAGCGCGGTCGCGACGAGAACGAGTGTCGATGCCGCGCCCTGGGCGAGCACCGGAATGCTGCGAACGATGATGCCGATGTCGAAACTCATGCCGCTAGGCCGGGGTGCGGGTGGAAACCTCGAGCCACTTCGCGAGTTTTCCCACCACGAAATTCATGACGAAGTACACGGCCGCCGCCGTCGTCATGACCTCGATCGGCTTGAAGGTGTAGTCGCTGATGCGCGTTGCCATCGTCATCAGCTCGCCGACCTGCAGCACGGTGAGCAGCGAACTGCCGCTCAGGAAACTCAGCGCGACGTTCGAAAAAGGCGGAATCATGATCCGAAGCGCCTGCGGCAGGATCACATCGAACCAGCGTGAAGCCACGGGCAGACCGAGCGCTCTCGCGGCCTCGAACTGGCCCCTGGGCACCGCCTGGATGCCTGCTCGAGTGATGTCCGTGAGATACGCGCTCGACTGCAGCGTGAGGGCGAGCAGCCCGCTTTGCAGGGCCGATGTCGAATAGCCCGTCAGCATCGGCAGCCCGAAGTGCGTCCAGAAGAGCAGCACGATGAGAGGCAGGTTGCGAAACACCTCCACGTAGGCCCAGATCGCGGCTCGAACGAGCCGGGGTGCGAGCTGGTAGAGGATGGCGAGACAGCCGCCGAGGACGAATCCCGCGACGAGCGACACTGCTGTGATCACGAGGGTCTTGCCTGCGCCTTCGAGCAGCGGGCCGGAGTACTTGACGATCACCGAGGCGTCGAGCGTGCCGACGAAGCTCCAGTTCACCGTGGCGAGGATCGCGGCGACCACGCCCAGGCCCAGCACGAGCGACATCGCGTCGCGCCAGGCGATCCTCGCGAAAAGGCCGCGGCGGCGAGGCTTTGCTTCGGTCCCGCCGCTATCGTGAACGCTCGGACGGCTCTGCGTCACTTATCGCCCGTCGTGGAGACCCCGAGCCACTTCTTCTTCATCGCTTCGAGCTTGCCGGAGCGTTCCATGTCCGACAGCACATCGTCCACGGCCTTCAGCAACTGTGGCTGACCGAGGGGCACCATGAATGCAAACGGCGTGGGATCGAGCAATTTGTCGCCGATGGGGCGCAGCTTCAGATTGGGATTCTGGCGCAAGAAGAGGACACCTCCGACGTAGCCCGCGAACACGGCGTCGGAGCGGCCCGCAGCCACGTCGAGGAAGTTCGGCTGCGTCGCGTCGGACGTGAGTGTCTTGATCGTCGCGTTCTTGAAGAAGGACTTGGCGTACGTTTCCTCCGCCGTGCCCGCGCGGACCGCGATCGTCTTGCCCGCCACATCGATGTCGGCGTACTTCGAAGCCTTCGACGTCACCGGCACGAACGCGGTCTTCGTCTCCTGGGAGTACGGACGCGTGAACGCCACCTGCTTGGCGCGCTCGGGGGTGATGTAAGTGGCCGCGATCGACATGTCGCAGCGATCGCTGGTGAGATTGGCGATGAGCGTCGCGAAGCTCGTGTCGACGTGCGCCAGCTTCACGTTCAGCGCCTTCGCGATCTCTTCTGCGACATCCACGTCGAGACCCTCCCACTGATTCTTGATCGGGTCCTTGGCGTTGTAGGGCGGATACGCGGCATCGCACACGCGCAAGGTTCCTTCCTGCTTGACCCGCTGCAGCAGGTCGCCTTGCGCTGCGGCGGCCGCGAACGAAGCGGCTGCGACGATGATGAAGGTGGCAATGCGTTTCAAGGTGGTTCTCCTGTGAAAAATCGGTGGATGCCGGTGAAGGTGGTGGCCTCACGCATGTCGCAGGTATCGCGCAAGGCGCGCGAGCATGGCGTCGCATCGCGCGAGCTGGTCGACAGTGATGAACTCGTCCGGCTTGTGTCCCTGGTCCATGCTGCCGGGTCCGCAGACGACCGCGGGAATGCCCGCGCGGTCGTACAGGCCTCCTTCGGAGCCGAAGGCCACCGTGCCGAATTCGGCCGACCCGCTCCAGTCGGCAAGGAGCCGCGCCGCTTCGCTGTGCGCATCCGTGGCGAGCGCGGGGTAGCTGGCGACGACGTCCACCGACACACCAGTATCCGCCTGCACCGCGCGCATTCGGGGTTCGACTTCCGTGGCCGCATGGTCGCGCAATTCCGCGACAACCCGCTCCGGGTCGAACCCGGGAACCGCGCGAACCTCGAAGTCGAATTCGCATTCGGCCGGCACGATATTCAGCGCGGTGCCGCCCTTGATGAGGCCGGTCTGCACCGTCGAGAACGGTGGATCGAAGCGAGTGTCCCGAAGGCCGGGCTGCGCGAGCCGCTCGCCGATCCGGCCGAGCTGCGCGATCAGGCGGGCCGCGTATTCGATGGCGTTCACGCCGGAAGGTGAATGCGCCGAGTGGCAGGCGAAGCCGCGCACGCGGCAGCGCGCCGCAATCTTTCCCTTGTGCCCGAGGATCGGCCGCAGCTCGGAAGGCTCGCCGATCAGGCACAGCCGCGGCTTGTTGGCGCGAGTCTGCAGCTCCTCGAGCAGCGAGCCCACGCCGACGCAGCCGATCTCTTCGTCGTACGAGAACGCCAGGTGGACCGGCACGGCGAGGTCTTCGCGCGCGAGTGCCGGCACAGTGGCCAGTACCGACGCGATGAAGCCCTTCATGTCCGCCGTGCCGCGTCCGTAGAGGCGGCCGTCCCTGCGAGTGAGGCGGAAGGGATCGACGGACCAGTTCTGTCCGTCGACCGGCACGACATCGGTGTGGCCCGAAAGCACGATGCCTCCGCGGTCACCAGGGCCGATGGTGGCGAAGAGATTTGCCTTCGTACGTTCCTTGTTGTGGAACAGTTCGGATGCGATGCCGAAACCGCGCAGGTAGTCCGCGACGAATGAAATCAATGCAAGGTTCGAATCGCGGCTCACCGTCGGAAACCCAACGAGCTGTTCCAGCAGGCCGACGCTCGCGGATTCACTCGTCACCGGGAACTCCATAGCTCGGCGCCGCCGTGGGATTCAGTGCACGCGTCAGATAGTCTCGCATCTGCGGCTTGTAGGCGGTCCAGAGCCCGGCGAGATGGTCGATCGGGTCTGTCTCGATCCAATCCACACGCAGGTCGGCGATGGGCCATTCGACCGCATCGACGATCTTCATTCCCGCCGACCGCACGGGTCCGGCTTCGCCACCGGCCTCGACCGCGGCACGCATCGCAGCCACCAGCCGGTCGCCGAGGAGGCCGGTGGACGTTTCGAACGACCGCACCATCGCGGCGATCACGTCGGGACTCGACAAAAGGTTGCCTGCGGCGACGCATTGGTCGCCCGCGATGGCTTCGTGCACACCCAGGGCTTCACGCCCCGTGAACAGCGCAGTGCGTCCTTGCGCATCGATGACCGTCACCTGCCGGTAGTCACGGTAGGCGTCCGCATTGCACGCCATCTCCAGCGCCTCACGCGGATGAAGCTTTTCGTTTTCGAGCCGATCGAGAATGCGCAAACCGAGCGAAGGGAGCGTGACGTTCTGCGTGGCCACTGCGCCGACGCCTGCCCGTGCCCACGGGCATCGTGCCGCGACCGCGATGCTCGAGGAGCTGATCGCGATCCCGAGTTGCCGCGTCTCGCTGCAGCGTGCAACGATCGAGAAGGTCATGCTGCGCTCCTCATGCCCGCCCCGGCTTCCAGCCGTCCGGGATCACCGCGATCACGTCGATTTCCATCAGCCACTGCGGCTGCCCGAGCGCCGACACGACGAGGCCGGTGGAAATCGGAAACACGCCTTTCAGCCATCTGCCGACTTCCTGATAGACGGGTTCGCGGTAGCGCGGATCGGTGAGGTAGGTCGTCGTCTTCACGATGTGCGACAGCTCGCTGCCTGCTTCCTCGAGCAGTTGCTTCACGTTCTTCATCGCCTGTTCCGCCTGCGCGCGCGGGTCCCCCAGGCCCACAAGATGTCCCTCGAAGTCCGTGCCCACCTGACCGCGCACGTACACGGTATTGCCCGCGCGCACGGCCTGGCACAGATCGTTGTCGAGCGTCTGGTTCGGATAGGTGTCCCGGGTGTTGAACATCCGGATTCGCGTGTGGGTCGGCATGGGGGCCTCTTTGTCTTCCTGGTTTGTGCGGCGCTGCGGCGTCAGGCGTCCGCACCGTCGAATAGAGTCGATCCGGAAGTGGACTCGTTCACGCGGCTGCGGCCCCCCGGCGTTGAGACGCATCTCGGTAGGCGAGGTACTTGCGCTGGATGCCGATGTGGTCCGCGATGTGCTTGGCGTCGTGCCACACGCCCCAGATGAAGGCCGAGCCGCGGCGCGACAGCCACGAGAGGCCGAGGAAGTAGATGCCCGGCTCGGCCGAAATTCCCCGCTGGTGACGCGGCTTGCCTTTCGCGTCGAGGGCATTCTCGGGCAGCCAGCGATAGTCGGCGGTGTACCCCGTGGCCCAGATGATCGAGCGGATACCTGCTTTGCGCAGGTCGAGCTCGAGCAGCGGCTGCGTGACGCATTTCGGCAGCGGCGGCAATTCGCGTGCCGCGGGATCGGCGGGGAGATCGACTCCGTTGCGCTTTGCGTAGGCATCGGCGGCGTCGAGCATTGCGAAGTAGCTCTCGTCGCCGCGCGCGATGTCGCCGGCGAGATTGCCGTCGAATCGCACGATGCGCTCGCTCACGCCCGCCGTCATTCCAACGAGCGTGATGCCCTGCTGCCCCAGGCGACGGAAGTCGATCGTTTCGCCCCCACGCACGCCGCTCACCGCGATGGTGACGTGCTCGCGGCCCTCGGCGGGCGTGTCCTTGTCCCACTCGCCCAGCACGCCAAGCCACCAGCAGTAGTCGCGATTGCGATAACTTCGGGGCAGGCGGTCATGCGGCCCGACAGAGAGATACACCTTGCGTCCCGCGCGGTTCAGTTCGTCCGCGATCTGCACGCCCGAGGAGCCCGCCCCCACGACCAGCACCCCGCCTTCGGGCATCTGATGCGGATTCTTGTAGTCTGCCGAGTGAATCTGGTAGAGACCGTCATCCTTCGGCGCGATCGCCGGTACGAGCGGTTGCTGAAACGGCCCTGTCGCGACGACGACGCGGTTCGCGCGGATCTCGCCTTCGGAAGTCTGCGCGACGAATCTCGGGTCCCCCGGGATGCGGCGCACGGACGTTACCTCCACGCCGGTGCGGATCGGGGCCTCGAACTTTCGCGCGTAATCCTCGAAGTAGCGCGCGACCCGATCCTTCGAGGCGAATGCGTCCGGGTCGAGATCCTCGAACTCCAGACCAGGAAACCGGTCATGCCACGCCGGGCCGTTGGCCACCAGCGAATCCCAGCGACCGGTGCGCCACCGCTCCGCGATGCGGGACCTTTCGAGGACGAGATGTGGAATCTCCTGGCGCGTAAGGTGCTCGCTCATGGCAACGCCAGCCTGCCCAGCCCCGACGACCAACGTGTCGATCGTACTATCTTTCATGCAATCTCCTGCGGACCGCCGTCACGACGACGCGTCACTGTCGCCTCATTGAACAGGAGGATGCGCGGCGCGTGGCTCGGATTTGCCGATGCCCTGCATCGGAAATCCTGCAGAATCGCAACCGTGCTTACGCGCCTCACGTTCCGGCAGCTCGAATATTGCGTCGCCGCCAGCGAGTTCGGCAGCATCTCGCTTGCCGCCGAATCGATCTCCGTGTCGCCTTCTTCCATTTCGGCGGCCATTACCCAGGTCGAATCCGAGCTGCAGGTGGCTCTCTTCGTGCGGCTGCATGGGCAAGGTCTGTCGCTGACACCTGTGGGCGAGGAAGTCATCCGCCAGGTGCGTGTCGTGATGGAAAGTGCATCGGCGCTCTACGAGGTCGCCGATCAGGCTCAGCGCGGCATGCGAGGCACGTTGCGGGTGGGATGCTTCAGCACGCTCGCGGCGATGGTCACTCCGGAGCTGTGCCAGGCGTTCGCGCGCGCGCACCCGACGGTCGAAGTCTCGCTCGTGGAGGACGACCATGAAGGCCTCATGCATCGGCTGCGAATGGCGCAGATCGACGTCGCCATCACGTACGACCTGAGCGCGGAACCGGATATCGTGTTCGAGCCGCTCGCTCCGCTGCCACCCTATGCGCTCGTCAGTGAAACAGATCCGCTCGCGCAGCAGCCTTCCACTTCGCTCGATGAGCTGTCGCAGCTGCCGATGATTCTGCTGGACATGCCGCTCAGTCGCGAGTACTTCGTCTCGCTGTTCAGGAGTGCCGGCCTCATGCCCCGCATCGCCGCGCGTTCGGCAAGCGGCGACGTCGTGCGCTCGCTCGTCGCCAACGGCTTCGGCTATTCACTCTTCAACGCACGGCCGCGCGCGAACCTGTCGCTCGACGGCAAGAGGCTGGTCGAGGTACCGCTCACGGGAAAGCATCGGCCGATGATGCTCGGACTCGCCTGGGCAGCGCAGCAGAAACGCCGCCGCGTGGTCGAGGCCTTCATGGAACGCTGCCGCACCTTCGTGTCGAAGGACTACATCCCCGGCATGCGCCCCGGTGCCGTGCGCAGCCCTCCAGGCGGTGAACTCCCAGGCACAGCTCGCTCCTGCGCAGGCAGCGGCTGATCGCGGTTCGCTGTCCACGTCCATCACGAGGTCACGCAGCCACACCGGGAACGCGGACTCGCAAAAAGCAAAACGCCCGGTGATTTCTCACCGGGCGTTTGCCGCTGTAATAGCCTGACGATGTCCTACTTTCACACGGGAATCCGCACTATCATCGGCGCAGAGGCGTTTCACTGTCCTGTTCGGGATGGGAAGGAGTGGGACCACCTCGCTATGGTCATCAGGCATAACTTGTCGCCGGCTTGCATTGCGTGCAAGACGACCAATTCATAGAGCTTCGAATCAGCTTCTGATTGCGTTCAACCTCTGGCATAACACCCTGATCGATCTGATCAAAGTTATAGGGTCAAGCCGCACGAGCAATTAGTACTGGTTAGCTTAACGCATTGCTGCGCTTCCACACCCAGCCTATCAACGTCCTGGTCTAGAACGACTCTTCAGGGGGCTCAAGGCCCCGGCAGATCTCATCTTGAAACGAGTTTCCCGCTTAGATGCTTTCAGCGGTTATCTCTTCCGCACTTAGCTACCCTGCAATGCCACTGGCGTGACAACAGGTACACCAGAGGTGCGTCCACTCCGGTCCTCTCGTACTAGGAGCAGGCTTCCTCAAATCTGCAGCGCCCACGGAAGATAGGGACCAAACTGTCTCACGACGTTTTAAACCCAGCTCACGTACCTCTTTAAATGGCGAACAGCCATACCCTTGGGACCGGCTACAGCCCCAGGATGAGATGAGCCGACATCGAGGTGCCAAACACCGCCGTCGATATGAACTCTTGGGCGGTATCAGCCTGTTATCCCCAGAGTACCTTTTATCCGTTGAGCGATGGCCCTTCCATACAGAACCACCGGATCACTATGTCCTGCTTTCGCATCTGCTCGACTTGTCGGTCTCGCAGTTAAGCACGCTTATGCCATTGCACTATCGTCACGATGTCCGACCGTAACTAGCGTACCTTCGAACTCCTCCGTTACGCTTTGGGAGGAGACCGCCCCAGTCAAACTGCCTACCATGCACTGTCCCCGACCCGGATTACGGGCCTAGGTTAGAACCTCAAACGCACCAGGGTGGTATTTCAACGTTGGCTCCACCAGATCTAGCGACCCGGCTTCAAAGCCTCCCACCTATCCTACACAGATCCGTTCAAAGTCCAATACAAAGCTACAGTAAAGGTTCATGGGGTCTTTCCGTCTTTCCGCGGGGAGATTGCATCATCACAAACATTTCAACTTCGCTGAGTCTCGGGAGGAGACAGTGTGGCCATCGTTACGCCATTCGTGCAGGTCGGAACTTACCCGACAAGGAATTTCGCTACCTTAGGACCGTTATAGTTACGGCCGCCGTTTACTGGGACTTCGATCAAGAGCTTGCACCCCATCACTTAATCTTCCAGCACCGGGCAGGCGTCACACCCTATACGTCCACTTTCGTGTTTGCAGAGTGCTGTGTTTTTATTAAACAGTCGCAGCCACCGATTCTTTGCAACCTCATTGGGCTCCCCTTGTACAGGTTCACCTACTAAAGGCACACCTTCTTCCGAAGTTACGGTGTCAATTTGCCGAGTTCCTTCTCCCGAGTTCTCTCAAGCGCCTGAGAATACTCATCTCGCGCACCAGTGTCGGTTTGCGGTACGGTCGTTGCAAGCTGGAGCTTAGTGGCTTTTCCTGGAAGCAGGGTATCACTCGCTTCGGCGGCAAGCCGCCTCGTTATCACCCCTCATCTAAGCCCGGCGGATTTACCTACCAGGCACGACTACAGGCTTGAACCGGGACATCCAACACCCGGCCGAGCTAACCTTCTCCGTCCCCACATCGCACTTGCAATCGGTACAGGAATATTGACCTGTTTCCCATCAGCTACGCATCTCTGCCTCGCCTTAGGGGCCGACTCACTCTACGCCGATGAACGTTGCGTAGAAAACCTTGCGCTTACGGCGAGCGGGCTTTTCACCCGCTTTAACGCTACTCATGTCAGCATTCGCACTTCCGATACCTCCAGCAGCCCTTACGAGCCACCTTCACAGGCTTACGGAACGCTCTCCTACCACCGGCACTTGCGTGCCGATCCGCAGCTTCGGTAACTGGCTTAGCCCCGTTACATCTTCCGCGCAGGACGACTCGATCAGTGAGCTATTACGCTTTCTTTAAATGATGGCTGCTTCTAAGCCAACATCCTGACTGTTTTAGCCTTCCCACTTCGTTTCCCACTTAGCCAATTTTAGGGACCTTAGCTGGCGGTCTGGGTTGTTTCCCTCTTGTGTCCGGACGTTAGCACCCGGTGCACTGTCTCCCGCGCTCTGCTCTTCGGTATTCGGAGTTTGCCTTGGTTTGGTAAGTCGCCATGACCCCCTAGCCAAAACAGTGCTCTACCCCCGAAGGCAATACGCGAGGCACTACCTAAATAGTTTTCGGAGAGAACCAGCTATTTCCAGATTTGTTTAGCCTTTCACCCCTATCCACAGCTCATCCACCAGTTTTGCAACACTGGTTGGTTCGGACCTCCAGTACCTGTTACGGCACCTTCATCCTGGCCATGGATAGATCATCTGGTTTCGGGTCTACACCCAGCGACTGGACGCCCTGTTCGGACTCGGTTTCCCTGCGGCTACCCTATTCGGTTAACCTTGCCACTGAATGTAAGTCGCTGACCCATTATACAAAAGGTACGCCGTCACCCTTGCGGGCTCCGACTTTTTGTAAGCATGCGGTTTCAGGATCTATTTCACTCCCCTCCCGGGGTTCTTTTCGCCTTTCCCTCACGGTACTAGTTCACTATCGGTCGATTACGAGTATTTAGCCTTGGAGGATGGTCCCCCCATCTTCAGACAGGATTTCACGTGTCCCGCCCTACTTTTCGCTAGCTTAGTACCACGCAGGTCTTTTCGCGTACGGGGCTATCACCCTCTGTAGCCCACCTTTCCAGGTGGTTCCGCTAAGTTCTGCGCTATCACTAGCAGGCTCTTCCGATTTCGCTCGCCACTACTTTCGGAATCTCGGTTGATGTCTTTTCCTCGAGCTACTGAGATGTTTCAGTTCGCCCGGTTCGCCTCTTTGGCCTATGTATTCAGCCAAAGATACCTTTCGGTGGGTTTCCCCATTCGGAAATCTCCGGATCAAAGCTTATTTGCCAGCTCCCCGAAGCTTATCGCAGGCTATCACGTCCTTCATCGCCTGTAATCGCCAAGGCATCCACCACAT
>NZ_DASZSE010000028.1:260000-296896 GCF_035548915.1 Ramlibacter sp.
ATTTCGCGCTCGGTGTGGAGCAGAGCCAATGACTATAGCACGGGTTTCGGGCTCCTTGAACCGTCCTTGCGTGCGCCTGCCGTCAGGCCAGCAACGGAAGGGACCGCCTTCTCTCGCCAGTGAGCACGAAGAGCGCATTTGCCACGGCCGGCGCGAGCGGTGCCACGCCAGCCTCGCCGACGCCCCCTGGATCGTGCCGGCTCGGCACGATCCAGGTCTCCACATGTGGCGCTTGGCTCATCCCAATCACCGGGTACTGCGGAAAATTCCCTTGCTGCACCACACCATCGTGGATGTCGATCCGGCTGTGCAGAGCTGCGGAAAGCGCCCACACCACCGCACCTTCCATCTGTTGAGACACGATGCCGGGATTCACCACGACACCGCAGTCGATGGCACAGACGACGCGGTGCACACGCGGCCGCCCAGCCTCGAGCGACACCTCCGCCACCTGGGCGACGATCGAGTCAAACGATTCGTGCAGGGCGATGCCCTGTGCGCGTCCGGGGTGCACCTTCGTGCCCCAGCCGGATTTTTCCGCTGCAAGCTCGAGCACTGCGAGATGGCGCGGCGCTTGACTCAACAGCGCACGCCGGAATTCGAGCGGATTCTGCCGCGCCTCGGCAGCGAGTTCATCCATGAAGCTTTCAGAGAAGAACGCGTTGTGCGAATGGCCGACCGAGCGCCAGAATCCCACTGGAACATCCATCCGCGTCGCCACGTGCTCGATCCGCTGGTGGGCAAATCCGTAAGGCAGGTCGAAGAGACCTTCCGAATCCGTCTTGTCCGGCAGATCGATCGGTCCCGCCAGTTGCGGCATCGCGCGAGCGATCCAGCGCGGCGAGATCGAATCTCCGGCCGACTTGATGCGCAGCGACTGCGCGCGCCCCTTGTCATCGAGCGCCGCGCTCAGCCGCGCGACGTGCATCGGCCGGTAGTAGTCGTGCGTCGTGTCTTCTTCGCGCGGCCAGATGAGTTGCACTGCAACGCCTTCGCAATCCATTGCCACCCGAGTGGCCTGCGCCGCGTAGTCCACTTCGAGTCGACGGCCGAAGCCCCCTCCGAGATACGTGACGTGCACCGTCACGTCGTCGCGCCGCACGCCCGCGACCCGCGCCGCCGCGTCGCGGCACATCTGCGGCACCTGCGTGGGCGCCCATAGCTCGACCTTGCGACCGATGACGCGTGCCGTGCAATTCATCGGCTCGAGCGTCGCGTGCGCAACGAAAGGAGCGCGGTACCACGCCTCGACGGTACGCGGCGCATTCCGCTGCGCGGCGGTCGCGTCGCCCGTCTCGTAGAAGACGAATCCGTCTTCCCGCCGCACGGCCTCCTCGAGCGCACGCTCGATCCGGCGCGAGTCGAGCGCACCGGCCGCACGCTGTCGCCACTCCACATCGACCGCCTGCGCGGCCTGCTTCGCATGCCAGTAGCCGTCCGCCACGACAGCGAAGCCCGCGGTCTGCGATGCGTAGCCCGGCAACATCACGACCCGTTCCACGCCCTGCATCGCGAGTGCCCTGGCGGTGTCGACGCGGCCGGGAGAGCCACCGATCATCGGGCACATGCGCACCACCGCGAACTTCATGCCGGGCAGCCGCACATCGATCCCGAAACGGGCGCTGCCGTCCACCTTGCCGGCAAGATCGAGGCGCGGAGCCGGCGTGCCGATCAGAGTCCACTCTTTCGGGTCCTTCAGTCTCACCTCTCCCGGTGGCGTCGCCGCGGCGAATCGCGCCAGCTCGCCGTAGCCGGCCGACCGCCCGGATGCGGCGTGAGAGACGACACCGTGCTTCACGCGCAGTTCCTCGAGCGGCAGCCGCCACTGCAGAGAAGCCGCGCCGAGCAGCGAAGCGCGTGCCGTTGCCGCGGCGGCGCGCACGACTTCCCACGCATCCACGACGCTCGTCGAGCCCCCGGTGGCATTGATGCCCAGCTCCCGCCCGAGCTTGCCGACCAGCCAGCGGCCCGCCCTCACGCGCCCGAAGCCGTCGGCGCTTTCCTGCTCCAGCGGATGGAACGGCAAAGCCGCCTGCAGCAGCGCAACGTTGCCGTAGATCGCATCGGCGCTCGCCTGTTCGATTCTCACCGAGGCAAGCGGCACGTCGAGCTCCTCGGCGGCCAGCATCGGCAGCGCCGTGTGCACGCCCTGGCCCATCTCGCTGCGCGGCATCGCGAGGACCACCGCGCCGTCGGGCGTGATCTTGATCCATCCGTTCAATGCGATGTCGCCTTCACCCGGGAGCATGAGCGCGCCGGAGCCGAGACGCGAACGCGCCGGAAGCAGGCCCCAGCCGACGACGAGCGCGCCGGTGGCCGCCGCCGTGCCAAGCAGCCACGTGCGCCTCTTCACGCTTTCGCTCCGGCCGCCCTCTTGATCGCGGCGCGCACGCGCTGATAGGTGCCGCAGCGGCAGATGTTGGTGATCGCCTCGTCGATGTCCGCGTCGGTGGGTTTCGGCTTCTTCTCGATCAGCGCTGCGGCGGCCATGAGCATGCCGCTTTGGCAGTAGCCGCACTGGGGCACCTGCTCGATGAGCCAGGCGACCTGCAGCGGGTGCGGCTTGCCGGGATCGCCCAGCCCCTCGATGGTCTGCACCTTGCGGCCCACGGCTGCCGAGGTGGGCACGACGCACGACCGCACGGGCTGCCCGTCGATGCGCACCGTGCACGCACCGCAAGCGGCGACGCCGCAGCCGAACTTGGTGCCGGTCATGCCCAGCACGTCACGCAGCACCCAGAGCAGGGGCATGGCCGGGTCCACCGCCACCGGGACCGCCTTGCCGTTGATGTTCAGGTCCAATGCCGCTCTCCTCAGCAGGAAGCCGCACTATAGCCCTCGACGCTTTCCCATCGATCCGCGCGGGCTCGCCGAGCGAATCCCGAGCGACACCGCGGTGCTAACCTCGTTGCATGGCTCTCATCACTCTTGCCGGCGCGCAACTCGCGTTCGGCCACGTGCCGCTCCTCGATCGCACCGACCTCGCGCTGGAATCGGGCGAGCGCATCGGCCTCATCGGCCGCAACGGCGCGGGCAAGTCCTCGCTGCTGAAGGTGCTCGCCGGCATCGACCACCTCGATGATGGCCAGCTGCAGGCTCAGCAAGGGCTGAGCGTGGCCTATGTGGCGCAGGAGCCCGCGCTCGACGAACACCGGACCGTCTTCGACGCCGTCCGCGCGTCGCTCTCGCACATCACCGAGCTTCTGAAGCGCTATACGCAGGGCGAAGGCGATCACGACGCGTTGCAGGCGCAGATCGAGGCACTGGACGGCTGGCACTGGCAGCAGCGCGTGGCAGAAACGCTGCAGCGCCTGCACCTCGACGGCAACGCCATGATCGACACGCTTTCGGGCGGCACGCAAAAGCGCGTCGCGCTCGCGCAGGCGCTCGTGAAGCGACCCGACGTGCTCCTGCTCGACGAGCCGACCAACCACCTCGATCTCGACTCCATCGAATGGCTGGAGGAACTGCTTCTCGGCTTTCCGGGCAGCGTGGTGGTGATCACGCACGACCGGCGATTCCTCGACCGCGTGGTAACGCGCATCGTCGAACTCGATCGGGGAAAGCTGCGTTCCTACCCCGGCAACTTCACCCGCTACCGCCAGCTGAAGGAAGATCAGCTCGCGCGGGAAACCGTCGTCAACGCGAAGGCCGACAAGCTCCTCGCGCAGGAGGAAGTGTGGGTTCGCAAGGGCGTGGAGGCGCGGCGCACCCGATCGCAGGGCCGCATCGGCCGGCTCGAAGCGCTTCGCGCAAGACGCGCCGCGCGACGCGAAGCCGTCGGTCGCGTGCAGATGGACCTCGCGAGCGGCCAGCCGAGCGGCAAGATCGTCGCGGAGCTGCAACACGTGACCAAGTCGTTCGGCGACAAGCAGGTGGTCCGCGACTTCACCGCAACCTTGCTGCGTGGCGACAAGATAGGACTCGTCGGGCCGAACGGTGCGGGCAAAACGACGCTGCTGAAGCTGATCCTCGGCGAGCTCGCCCCGGACAGCGGACGCGTGCGCCTGGGCACCAATCTTCAGGTCGCGTACTTCGACCAGATGCGCACCGCGCTCGACCCCGACGCGACGCTGGAAGATTTCATCAGCCCCGGCAGTGAATGGATCGAGATCGGACGTCAGCGCAAGCACGTGAAGAGCTACCTCGGCGACTTCCTCTTTTCGCCGGCGCGCTCGGCTTCGCCCGTGCGCTCGCTCTCGGGCGGCGAGCGCAATCGCCTGCTGCTCGCGCGGCTCTTCGCACGACCCGCGAACGTGCTGGTGCTCGACGAGCCCACGAACGACCTCGACATCGACACGCTGGAATTGCTCGAGGAGCTGCTGCAGGACTACGACGGGACCGTGTTCCTCGTGAGCCACGATCGCGCCTTCCTCGACAACGTGGTGACGAGCACGATCGCCTTCGAAGGCGACGGCCTCTGGCGCGAATACGAAGGGGGGGTCGACGACTGGCTCGCGCAGTCGCAGCGGGTGCGAGCCTTCGAACAGCGGCAGGCGACGGCGGCGAAGGAGCCGACTCCTGTGGCGGCTGCCGCGCTCGCGCAGGACAAGGCGCCCACGGGCAAGCGCAAGCTGAGCTACAAGGAGCAGCGTGAGCTCGAGCAGCTGCCGGCGCGGATCGACTCGCTCGAGGAGGAGCAGCGCGCGATCCAGGCCGAGCTCTCGCAAGGCGACGTGTACCGCGCGGACCCCCGGCGCGCCGCGCAACTCGCGCAACGCACCGGGCAGATCGAAGACGAATTGATGCAGGCGCTGCAGCGCTGGGAGCATCTCGGCAATGTTTAGCGCTTGTCCTTCATCGACGCGCGCACACGGCTGACCTCGAGCCGCCCCGCTCGCACGCTGCGCCCACTAGAGTGTGCGGCAGCATGCGCAACACTCTTTCCTGGTTGCTATCGATCATTCTGCTCGGCTGGGCGGCGACGGGCTGCGCGAGCCTGCCCGCGAACACGGGACGCGTCGCGAGCCGCGCGTTCGATTCGCCCGGGACCACCTCGCTTGGCAGGCTGTCCGAGGCCCGCCGCGCGCAAGCCCGCGCCCGCAGCGACTCCGCCTTCGCGCTCGTGGACGGAGTCGATCTCGCCTATTCGAGCCGCCTCGCGCTGATCGAAAACGCCGAACGCAGCCTCGACTTGCAGTACTACGCGATCCACGCGGACGCGACCACGGAGACGCTCCTGCAGGCGATCCGCGATGCGGCCCGGCGCGGCGTGCGCGTGCGCGTCCTCCTCGACGATTTCAATTCCGTGGGCGAAGACGCGCAGGTGCTGCGGCTCGCGTTCGAGCCCAACGTCGAGATGCGTCTTTTCAATCCACTGCCGGGGCCGCGCAACAATCTCATCGGTCACATCCTCGGCTCGCTCGACGACATGGAGCGCGTGCAAAAACGCATGCACAACAAGCTCCTCATCGCCGACACGGCGTGGAGCATCACGGGCGGGCGCAACATCGGCGACGAATACTTCGGCGTGGCGGGCAAGCAGAACTTCGTCGACCTGGACGTGCTCGCGACCGGCCGCATCGTGCGCGACATGGCCGCGAGCTTCGACCGTTTCTGGAACGACGATCTTGCCTACCCGGTGCAGCGCCTGATCAGCAAGAAAGAGCTCGAGAAGCTGCGAGACCTCTCCGGCGGCACGAAAGCCGATCCCGAGTCCTCGCAAGCGGCCGCCGGCGCCCGGTCAGTCGCGGCGACGCCGGCGGACACGGCCCGCGCAAAGCCCACCGTGCTTCCCACCGTGACGCCCGAGGAAGCCGCGGCGGCGAGGCGGCCGCCGGTGGACCTGCGCACGGTGCCGCTCGTGTGGGCGCCGTCCGCTTTCATGGGCGACCGGCCCGGCAAGATCGGCCCCGACGAGGATGAAGCGAACGCGGGCGAAACCGTGATCGACGGCCTGCTCTCGATCATGCAGGGCGCACAGCACGACGTCCTCATGGTGTCGCCCTACTTCGTGCCCGGTCCGCGCATGATGGCGGTGTACGAGCAGTTGCGCCGCCGCGGCGTGCGCATCCGCGTCCTCACCAACTCGCTCGCGTCCAACGATGCCGTGGCCGCGCATGCCGGCTACATGCGCTACCGAAAGGCGCTGCTCGACATCGGGGTCGAACTGCACGAAATGCGCTCCGACCCTTCGACCGCGCCGGAGCTGGCGGGCTCGTCCGGACACAGCGGCGTCTCGCTCGGCAGCGCGGCCGGAGGCTCCAAGGCCCTGGGAAAGCGCCGCGCGAGCCTGCACACCAAGGCCGTGGTGGTGGACGGACGCCTCACCATCGTCGGCTCCATGAACCTCGACCTGCGCTCGCAGCTGCAAAACAGCGAGGAGGCGCTCGTGATCCGCAGCGCGAAGCTCGCGGCTGCCGCCACGCAGCAGGTGGAGCAGACTTTCGCGACCGGCGCCTACCGGGTCGAGCGCGACGGAGGCGATCTGGTCTGGCGCGCCCCGCCCGGTGCGTCGTTCCAGGACAGCCGCACCGATCCGGAAGCCGGCGCGCGCCGCAAGCTGCTCGTGAGGCTGATCGCGCCGTTTGCGCCCGACGAGATGCTCTGATCACATCTTGCGCACGGTTTCGGCGTACTTCTTCCAGAACACGGCGTCCTGCGTGGTCGCGAAGTTGATGCGCATGAGCGTGCTCGGCTTGCGCTCGGCATGGAAAAGCGCTCCCGGCGCAAGCAGGTAACCTTCGTCCAGCATGCGCTGCGCGAGCGCATCGGTGTCGACTCCCGTGTCCACCCAGCCGAAGAGTCCCGCCGGCTCCGCGGCGAAGCGGCATCCCGCATTCGTCGCGAGCTTCACGCTGCGGCTGCGTGCCTGATCGAGCCGGGTGCGAATGCGCTCGGCATGGCGGCGCAACTGTCCCTGTTCGATGCAGTGCGCGAGTGCGCGCTCCAGCAAAGCCGGCGTCGTGAGCGTGGCGAGCAGCTTCGTGTCGAGCAGCTGTTCGATCAGCTCCGGTGGGGCGGCCAGGAAGCCGATGCGCCAGTTGGGCGCGAGAATCTTCGCGAAGCCGCTCACGTAGATCGTGCGCTGCAGGCCGTCCAGCGACGCGAGGCGAGGTGCATGCACTGGCGCGAGATGACTGTACGTGTCGTCCTCGACAATGTGGAAGTCGTGCCGGTTCGCGAGTTGCACCACGCGGTGCGCGCTATTCGGCGTGAGGCAGTAGCTCGTGGGGTTGTGGAAGACGCTCACGCTCACGTAGAGCTTGGGCTTGTGCTGCTCGCAGTAGCGCTCCATCACTTCGAGGTCGGGCCCGTCGGGGCGGCGCGGCACGGGCAGCAGGCGCATGCCCAGCGCATTGAGCCGCGCGAATTCGACGGCCCAGCCCGGCTCCTCCACCATCACGGGGTCGCCCGGCCGCAGCATCGTGCGGCTCACGATGTCCAGCGCGTGCGTGGCGCCCACCGTCGTGATGATCTGCTCGGGCGACGCGGGCACGCTGAGCGTCGCGAGCTTCTTCTGAAGCGCGCTGCGAAGCGCCGAATCGCCCATCGGCTCGCCGTACTGCAGCGAAAACTCGTTGAGCGCGCGCGTGCCGGTCACCTTGCGCACGGCCGCCGGCATGAACGTCGACTCCATCCAGTCCGCCGGAAACACGCCCATCCCCGGCTGCGGCTTGTTGCTGATCTTGTGGAACATGCCGCGGATGAGCGCCGTCGCGTTCACGGGCGGGGACGCTCCGCGAGGGGCGAGCCGGTGCAGCGAAGAAGACGACGCGAGAGGCGCGTCCCGCGAAACGGACGCGCGATGCGCGCCATGTGACAAAGACGCGCGATGCACGCCCTGCGACAAAGACGCGTGATGCGCGTCGTGCGCGCCCACCTCCTCGGTGCGCACGGCCCGCGCCTCGCGCACGAAGAAGCCCCGGTTCTTCCGCGCCTCCACGAGTCCCTGCGCGAGCAGCTGGTCGTAGGCCGCCACCACGGTGGAAGGGCTCACGTTCTGCTGCCGCGCGCACTCCCGCACCGAGGGCAGCCGTGCGCCGGGCGCGAGGAGGCGGTCGCGGATGCGTTCGCCGAATCGCGCCGCGAGCTGCTCGGTGAGCGATTGCGAGTGGGTCTTCATCAGCATGGCGGTCGGGCTCCGGTGTACTGGCACGATCAACGATACAGATGTCCCGGTGATCTGGAAAACTGTATGGGTCGTGTACTGGTACGCAAGATTACAGTGGTCCGCATGTCCCCGCAATCGCATCCGCCGCCATGAAGCCCGACGAGGTCCGCGGGCTGTGGCTCGGCGTGCTGGGCGTTGCGATCTTCGCGCTCACGCTGCCGATGACGCGTATCGCCGTCGGCACGGCCGAGTCGCCGCAGCTCACGGGCGTCTTCATCGCGACGGGACGCGCGAGCGTCGCGGGCCTGCTGTCGGCCGCGTTCCTGCTGGCGGTGCGGGCACCGTGGCCGCCGCGCGACGCATGGCGGCCGCTCGCGCTCACCTCCGCCGGCGTCGTGTTCGGCTTTCCGCTACTCGCATCCGTCGCCATGCGCCACGTCGAAGCGGTTCACGCGAGCGTGATCGTCGGCGTGCTGCCGCTCGCCACGGCGGGCGTGGGCGCGTGGCTGCACCGGCAGCGGCCCTCGGTGGGTTTTTGGCTGTGTGCCGCCGTCGGCAGCGTGCTCGTCGTCGTCTTTGCACTGTGGCAAGCGGGCAGCCGAGTCGACGTGCGTTCGGCCGACTCGCTGCTGCTCGCCGCGGTCGCGTGCGCGGCCGTGGGCTACGCATACGGCGGGCGGCTTTCGCAATCGATGCCTGCCGAGCAAGTGATGTGCTGGGCGCTCGTGATCTCGCAGCCCTTCACGCTGCCGCTTGCCTGGATCACGCGGCCGCTCGAGCCTGTCGCGCCATCCGCGTGGTGGGCCTTCGGCTATCTCTCGCTGTTCTCGATGTGGATCGGCATGTTCGCCTGGTACCGCGGCCTCGCGCTCGGCGGCACGGTCCGCGTGAGCCAGATGCAGCTGCTGCAGCCTTTCCTCAGCATGCTCTTTGCCGTGCCGCTGCTCGGCGAGCGGCTCGAGCCGTACAGCCTCGCCTTCGCGATCGCCGTGATCGCAACCGTGTTCGCGGGCAAGCGCATGCCCGTGCGCGTCGCCGCCGCCTGACATCCTGCTGGAGACCCCATGAAACTGAACGACCTGCAAACGCCCTGGACCCTCGCGCGCCGTGCGCAGAAGATGAATCCCTCCGTCCTGCGCGAGATCCTGAAGGTCGCCGAGCGCCCGGGCATCGTCAGCTTCGCGGGCGGCCTGCCTTCCCCCGCCACGTTTCCTGTCGCCGAATTCGCCGACGCCTGCGCGAGGGTGCTGCGGGACGACGGCCGGGCCGCGCTGCAATATGCCGCGAGCGAAGGCTACGAGCCGCTGCGCGAAGCAGTCGCCGCGCTCCTGCCGTGGAACGTCGAGCCGGGCCAGGTGCTCATCACGACCGGTTCTCAGCAGGGTCTCGACCTCGTTGCCAAGGTGCTGATCGATGCCGGCAGCCGCGTGCTCGTGGAGACGCCCACCTATCTCGGCGCATTGCAGGCCTTCGCGCCGATGGAGCCGGCCGTCGAAGGCGTCGCGAGCGATGCCGAAGGGGTGGACGTGGAAGCCTTCTCGGCGCGCGCGGACGCCGCGCGCTTCCTGTACGTGCTGCCGAACTTCCAGAATCCGACGGGGCGGACCATGAGCGAGGCGCGGCGTGCGGCGCTCGTGGAACGCGCGGCCGCGCTCGGCGTGCCGCTCGTGGAGGACAACCCGTACGGTGACCTCTGGTTCGAGGCACCGCCACCGCTCCCGCTCACGGCCCGCAACCCGCAAGGCTGCATCTACCTCGGCTCGTTCTCCAAGGTGCTGGCCCCCGGCCTTCGCCTGGGCTATCTGGTCGCGCCGCCGGCCGTCGCGCCGAAGCTCTTGCAGGCGAAGCAGGCCGCCGACTTGCATGCACCAAGCTTCAACCAGCGCGTCGTGGCCGAAGTGATGAAAGACGGCTTCCTGCAACGCCATGTGCCGACGATCCGCGCGCTCTACAGGGCGCAGCGCGATGCGATGCTCGCCGCGCTCTCGCGCGAGATGGCGGGCCTCGACGTGACCTGGAATGTGCCCGACGGCGGCATGTTCCTGTGGGCGCGCCTGCCGCGGGGCATGGATGCGAGGTCGCTTCTGCCCGAAGCGGTGGAGCGTGGCGTCGCCTTCGTGCCCGGCGCCCCGTTCTTCGCGGGGGAAACGGACCCGCGCGCGCTGCGCCTGTCGTTCGTGACCGCGACAGCCGAACAGATCGACCGCGGCATCGCCTTGCTCGCCGCGACGATCCGAGAGCATCGCGGGCGCTGAACATGCTGCGCATCTGGGGCCGCATTTCGTCCATCAACGTGCGCAAGGTCGTGCTCGCGGCGCAGCTGCTGGAAGCCCCCTTCGAGCGCATCGACGCGGGCGCGGCGTTCGGCATCGTGGCGACACCGGACTACCGGGCATTGAATCCGAACTCGCTCGTGCCGCTGATCGAAGACGACGGATTCGCCCTCTGGGAATCGAACGTCATCGTCCGCTACCTGTGCGCAAAGCATGCCGGCGGCGCACTCTATCCGCCGCAGCTGCGCGAGCGCTTCGATGCCGAGCGCTGGATGGACTGGCAGCAGACCACGCTCAACCCCGCGGGGCGCGACGCGTTCGTCCAGCTGATCCGAGTGCCTCCTGACAAGCGCGATCCGGCGCTCGTCGCACAATCGATCTCGCGGACGCAGCCGCTGCTCGATCTGCTGGAGGCGCACCTGGCTCGACGCCCGTTCATGGCGGGCGATCGGCTGACGATGGCCGACCTGCCCATTGCCTGCGAGGTGCATCGCTGGCGTGGACTGCCGATCGAACATCGCCCGAGCCCGCGCCTGGACCGCTGGTACGAGGGCCTTCGGCGGCAACCCGCCGCCAGGGGCGTGCTGGACCTTGCTCTGGCATGAAGGAGTCGAGATGAAGCAACGCCCATTCAAGCAAGTCGACGTTTTCACTCCAGTGCCTTATCGCGGCAATCCTCTGGCGGTCGTGCTCGACGGCACCGGCCTCGCCGAGGAGGCGATGCAGCGCTTCACGAACTGGACGAACCTGTCGGAAGCCACTTTCGTGCTGCCTGCGACGACGCCCGGCGCCGACTACCGGGTGCGCATCTTCACGTCGGGGCGCGAACTGCCGTTCGCGGGCCACCCGACGCTCGGGACCTGCCACGCGTGGCTGCAGGCAGGCGGGCGACCGAAGGGCGAGCAGGTCGTGCAGGAGTGCGGCGTCGGCCTGGTGAAGCTGAAGCGCGACGGCGAGCGCCTCGCTTTCGCCGCGCCGCCGCTGCTCAGGAGCGGACCGCTCGCGAACGAGGACGTCGAGCTGATCGCCCGCGGGCTCGGCATCCCTCGGGCGGACATCCTCCATCACGCATGGTGCGACAACGGTCCGCACTGGCGAGGCGTGATGCTGCGCTCGGCCGAACAGGTGCTTTCGCTTCGGCCCGATGGCGCGGCGCTTGCGGGGCTGGACGTGGGCGTGGTCGGTCCGCGCGGCAAGGTGGGCGTGATCGGCGCACGCGGCGCCAGCGATCCGGACGATGAATGCGCCTTCGAAGTCCGCGCCTTCTTCCCGGGCAACAGCGGCATGGCTGAAGACCCCGTCACCGGCAGCCTGAACGCGGCGCTCGCTCAATGGCTGATCGGCTCGAACCTTGCGCCTGCGCGCTACGTCGCGGCCCAGGGGACGGCGCTCGGGCGCGCCGGACGCGTGCACGTCGAGCGCGACGAGGCCGGTGACATCTGGGTCGGGGGCGCCTCGGTGACGTGCGTGGAAGGCAGCGTGCTGCTCTGATGGCCGCCCGGATCGATCACCTGGTCGTGCTGGCCGCGAGCCTCGCCGAAGGCGTGGGCTGGTGCGAAGCGGCACTGGGCGTCACACCGGGGCCGGGCGGCGCGCATCCGCTCATGGGCACGCACAACCGGCTGCTGCGCATCGCGACCGTGAACCACCCGCGCGCCTATCTGGAGATCATCGCCATCGACCCCGAAGCCGACCCCGCGCAGAGGCGTGCGGGCGCACGCTGGTTCGACATGGACGACAGCGCATTGCAGGCTTCGGTGCGCGAACGCGGACCGCGGCTCGTGCACTTCGTTGCGAACGTGCCGCAGGTGGAGGCGGCGCTTCGGGCATGGCGCGAGCACCGGATCGAAGCGGGCGAGGCATTGGCTGCGTCGCGCATGACCCCGCGCGGCCTGCTGCAGTGGAAGATCACCGTCCGCCCGGATGGGCGACGCCTTTTCGACGGCTGTCTTCCGAGCTTGATCGAATGGCCCGAGGCCCATCCCGCGGCCGCGATGCCCGAATCGGGCGTGATGCTTCAATCACTTTCGATCACGCATCCTCGCGTGAGCGAATTGCGGCGCGCGTGCGATGCGATCGGGCTCGAAGGCGTCGAGCTGGCCGAGGGCCGAGCGAATCTCCAGGCGACGCTGCTCACGCCGAAGGGGCGCATGCGGCTCGAATCCGCGACCGCCTGATGGAGCAGCGCCACGGCAGCGGGCAGTTTTGCGGGCTCGATTCGCGCCGGCTCGATTTGCGCTAGCTCGATTTGCGAGAGCTCGATTTGCGCGCCGTCGATTTTTTCGCCGCCGTCTTGCGGCCGGTCGATTTCCTTGCCGAATGCTTGCGCGCTGTCGTCTTGTGCGCCGAGCTCTTCCTGGCCGTCGTCTTGCGGGCGGTGCTCTTGCGAGCCGCCGCCTTCTTCGCCGCCGCCTTCTTGGCCGTCGTTTTCTTCGCTGTCGTCTTCTTGGCCGTCGTCTTCTTGGCCGTCGTCTTCTTCGCGGCGGTCTTGCGGGCGGTGGTGGACTTCTTCGCGGCCGACTTGCGCGCGCCGCCTGTCGACGACTTCTTCTTCGCGGGCACTTTGCCGCCTTCCTTGCGCGCTTCCGACAGCCCGATGGCGATCGCCTGCTTGCGGCTCGTCACCTTCTTGCCCGAGCCGCTGCGCAGCGTGCCGTGTTTGCGCTCGTGCATGGTCTTCTCGACCTTGTCCTGCGCCTTCTTGCCGTAGCTTGCCATTGGGGGGTCTCCTTCGCGTTGGTTTGCTGCCGATTGGAATCGGCAGGCAGCCCCTGCCCGTGCAGGACAACACCCCGTCGGCCTGTGGGCCTGCGTCGCACAGTCGCACGCGGGACGCACACGCCGGCGGTGCGTTTGCCAGAATGCAGGCCCATGGGCACTCTCTACCTCGTGCGGCACGGGCAGGCGTCGTTCGGCGCCGACGACTATGACGAACTGAGCGAGCTCGGGCATCGGCAAAGCGTGCGCCTCGGCGAATACTTCGCCGAACGGGGCGTGAAGTTCGACGGACTCGTCGCGGGCACGCTCAAGCGCCACAAGCAGACGATGGCGAGCATCCTCGAAGGCATGAATCATTCGGGCGAGCACCTCGCCTGGGAAGGCCTGAACGAATACGACAGCGAAGCGGTGATCGCGACCGTGCACCCGCACCGCCTCGAAAAGGCGACGACGCCCGAGATGGTGCGCCACCATTTCCGCCTGCTGCGCGACGGCCTCACGCAGTGGATGGCGGGCGCGGCAAGTCCGAAAGGCATGCCCGCCTATCGCGAGTTCGTGGCCGGCGTCGCGGGTGCGCTCGATCATGTGCGCCACAACCACTACGGCCAGCACGTGCTTCTCGTGACGAGCGGCGGCCCGATCGCGACAGCGGTCGGCCACGTGCTCGGCACGAGTCCCGAAGCCACGATCGAGCTGAACCTGCGCATCCGAAACACGTCGATCACCGAATTCGCCTTCACGCCCAAGCGCCATATGCTGGTTGGCTTCAACGCCATCCCCCACCTGGACGCGGCGCAGTACAGGGATTGGGTCACCTACACGTAGGGGGCAAGGCGGATTGCTACACTGATCCGGTGGTAGCTCACGACGATTCGAGCAGCTGGCAGGTGATCTGCTTGTGCGCCGCATGGTGCGGCGTGTGCCGCGACTGGCAACCCGCCTTGCGCGAGATGCAGTCGGCACGGCCCGACCTCCGCTTTGCCTGGATCGATGTCGAAGACGAGGACGAGGCCATGGGCGACGTCGACATCGAGACCTTCCCCACGGTGCTGATCGCGCGTGACGGCCAGGCGCGCTTCCTCGGACCGGTGGCTCCGTCCGCAAAGGGGCTCGCCGCGTTGCTCGCGAGCCTGCAAGCCCGCCCCGGTGCGCAAGCGGCCGCCCCGGTGCCGGCCGAAGCGCAGCCCCTGCTCGGGCGGCTCGCACCGCTGCTGGCTCGCGCGGCGTTGTAACCGGGTAGGGCAGAGTCCTACATCCCCCCTCACCGCTGCCTGACGAGCGTGGGCAGCCTGCCACCGCTCAATCACACCATGGCCGGAAACCACGGCCATGACATTCCAACCCCGATTCCAGTTTTCGAAGGAGTACCCACATGGCTTCCAACAATCAAGGCAACACGGGCGGCAAGAGCAACCGCGGCTTCGCCTCCATGGACCCGCAGCGGCAGCGCGAGATCGCGAGCGAGGGGGGCCGGGCCGCCCACGAGAAGGGCACTGCGCACGAATTCACCTCGGAAGAAGCGCGTGAAGCCGGACGCAAGGGCGGGATGGCGCGCAGCCAGAAGCGCAGCCAGGGGGGCGGCAGCAGTTCCAGCGAGAGTCTGTCCGCAAGCTCGACCAACGCAAGCAATTCGAGCGACGGAAAGCTCGAGTAACGGCCAGACGAACCGCTCGAAACACCAAGGGCGCCTTGCGGCGCCCTTTTTTTGTTCCTCTTCTCCCTTTACTTTCACTCAGCCGCGTTCACCAGTCTTCGAGCTGCCATTCGCCCGTCTGACGCACCCGCTGGTCGAGGTCGTCCGGCACTTCCTGCGCGCTGGACGCCGGTCTGTCGGTCGTGGAAGCCGGCTTCTGCGGCGGATGCTCTTCGCCCTGCGCGGCGCGCAGGGGTGCAGGAGTGTCGAAGAGTTCGGAAAACCGCATGGTGAGGACCTATGCGTCCAGTGTAGGCACACGCAGGAAAGCGCGGTGTGATCCAGCTCACATGCCCCCAGAATATTTGCGAGAAGGCAACACAGCCGTGATGCCTATCGCGTGACTTATTCGCGTGACTTATTCGCGCGACCTATTCGCGCGACGGGGCGCCAGGCGGATCGGCAAGCGTCGACAGCGGCAGGCCGGAAATCTCGGCAACGAGAAGCGCAAGCTGCTGCCCGGCGGCGTCCAGGAGCCTGCGGCCCTTCTCGGGGGTCGCGGCCGCCGCATTGCCTGCCGCGCCCTCGGCGTTGTAGTCCTGGATCTGCCAGCCGAGCTTGGCGCTCACGCCGTTGCCGAGAATGGGAGACGTCCTGGCTCGCTGCTGCGAGGCCGAAGCGAAACGCCGTGCCCGCGCCATGTCGACCCGCTCGGGGGCGAGCGCCAGCATGAGGGACGTCTCGATCTCGCCCGCGTGCACGCCGAACCGGTGCTCCTCGGCGCTGAACTGCGCGGCCGCTTCGCCGAGCGGCAGGTTCCACCAGCTGCAGCTGTACGCGATGAGGCCGTGCTGCTTGCGAAGCTCGCGCGCGGCAATGTCCATGAGACTCACCTGGCCGCCGTGCGCGTTGAAGAGCAGGATCTTCTTCAGCCCGGCCGCGGCGACGCATCCGCCGATGTCGATCCACGTGGAAAGGACTGTCTGCCACGAGAGCGTGAGCGTGCCGTCGAACGCCGAATGCTCGGGGCTGTAGCCCACCGCCTGCGTGGGCAGGAAAAGCGCCGGCAGCTCGGCCGCGAGGTGAGGCAGCGCGGCCGACACGATGCCGTCCACGAGCGACCGGTCCACCGAAAGGGGCAGATGCGGCCCATGCTGTTCCGTCGCGCCGAGCGGAAGCACCGCGACCGTTCGCACGGGTTCGAGCCGGGCGAAATCGCCCGTCGTGAGATCGGCCCAGAAGCGGGATGGCGTCGGCATGTCCAGGATCGTAGCGCCGTATCGCAGGGCCTCCGGCCCAAACTTCACTCAATGAATCGCACACAAATGAATTGCACACTATTAAATATCGCGCTATACTTGCGGTTATGGCACAGGCATCGGTTCCGGACAACGCGCTCCTGCTGGATAACCAGCTGTGCTTCGCGCTTTATTCGGCTTCGCTCGCCATGACCAAGCTGTACAAGCCGCTGCTGGCCGAGCTCGGCCTCACCTATCCCCAGTATCTCGCCATGCTGGTGCTCTGGGAGCGCGACGGCGTCTCCGTATCCGAACTCGGCGAGCGGCTGAACCTCGACAGCGGCACGCTCACGCCGCTTCTGAAGCGCCTGGAAGGGATGGGGCTCGTGAGCCGCATCCGCGCCGTCGAGGACGAACGCCGCGTGCACATCACGCTGACCGCCGCCGGCCGCAAGCTCAAGCCCCGCGCATCGAAGGTTCCGGGCTGCCTCATGAGCGCCGCCCAATGTTCGCCCACCGAAGTCGCGCAACTCACGCGCCAGGTGCGGCAGCTGCGCGAGCGGCTGGCCGGCCGAAAACAGACCCCAACCGAAGGCATTCATCAGAAGGAAGCCCCATGACACAGCTCGAAAAAGTGATCTACACCGCCAAAGTCCACACCACCGGCGGGCGCGACGGCGCCTCGCGCAGCGACGACGGCAAGCTCGAAGTCCGCCTCACGCCTCCGGCGATGGGCGGCAACGGCACCAACCCCGAGCAGCTCTTCGCGGCGGGCTATTCGGCATGCTTCATCGGCGCGATGAAGGCGGTCGCCGGCCGGCAGAAGATCGCGCTGCCGGCCGACCTCGCGATCGACGCCGAAGTCGATCTCGGCCCCATTCCCAATGCATTCGGCATCGCCGCGCGGCTCAATGTGAGCCTGCCCGGCATGGACCGCGAGGCGGCCCGCAAGCTGCTGGACGCCGCGCACCAGGTGTGCCCGTACTCGAACGCGACGCGCGGCAACATCGACGTGCAGATCAACCTCGTCGGTTGAGCCCGGGCCAGGCACAGGGCAAGCGGCGTCATGAGCACCACCACTCTCCTCGTGCGCAGGAACGACCTCGCGAACGCCCGGCTTGCCATTGCACCCGATACGCCGCTGGAAGATGGCCAGGTGCGGGTGCGGGTCGACGCGTTCGCGCTCACGGCCAACAACATCACCTACGCCGCGTTCGGCGATGCGATGGATTACTGGCGCTTCTATCCGACGCCCGAAGAAGGCTGGGGCATCGTTCCCGTGTGGGGCTTCGGCACCGTCCGGCAGTCGCTGCATCCGGGTGTCGCGACAGGGGAGCGGCTCTACGGCTACTGGCCGATGGCGGACAGCGCCGTGCTGAAGCCGGGCCATCTCTCGCCGGCCGGCTTCAGCGATGAAGCCCCGCATCGAGCGCAGTTGCATTCCGTCTACAACCGCTACATGCGCTGCGAAGCCGACCCGTTCTACACGCCCGGCACGGAAGACGTGCAGGCGCTGCTGCGACCGCTCTACACGACGTCCTGGCTGATCGACGACTTCATGGCGGACAACGACTTCTTCGGCGCCCGCACGCTGCTGTTGTCGAGCGCCTCGAGCAAGACCGCCTACGGCACGGCGTTCCAGCTCTCGCAGCGGCCCGGCCTCGAGGTGATCGGTCTCACGTCGGATGCCAACCGCGCCTTCTGCGAAAGCCTGGGCTGCTACACACGGGTCCTCGCGTACGAGGCGCTGGAAGCAATCGATGGGGCGACGCCGCTTGTCTACATCGACTTCGCTGGCAACGTCGAGCTGCGGCGCGCGATCCACACACGCTTTGCGAACCTGCGCTACAGCTGCGCGGTGGGTGGCACGCACGTCGAACACCTGGGCGCGGCCAAAGACCTGCCGGGGCCGCGCGCGACGCTTTTCTTCGCGCCGGCGCAGATTCGCAAACGCCAGGGCGACTGGGGGCCGGCCGAGCTCGCACGGCGGCTGGTCGAGGCATGGCACTCGTTCCGCGACCGGGTCGGCGATGCGACCCGGCCCTGGTTGCGCGTGCGGCGCCATGAGGGGGCCGATGCGGCCCTTGCAGCCTACCGCCAAGTGCTCGAAGGCCGCGGCGATCCGTCGCTCGGCCACATCCTCGCCATTCGTTGATCTGACTGCTGGACCGCGCGGGCCCCGCCGCGCATCATGCCGGCCATGAAGCTGGCGCTGCTGTCGGACCTGCACGCGAACGAACGCGCGCTCAAGGCATGCCTCGCGCACGCGCAAGCCGCCGGCGCCACCCGCTTCGCGTTCCTGGGTGACCTGGTCGGCTACGGCGCCGAACCCGCTGCCGTCGTGGATCAGGTGATCGCCTTGCACGCCGAAGGCGCGCCGGTCGTGCTCGGCAATCACGATCGAGCCGCGCTCCGTCCGCCGGCTCAGGTCGCCGATGCCGAAGCGCAGTCTGCCGCATGGACGCATGAACACCTCACCGCAGTTCAGCGGCAATTCCTTGCCGCATTGCCGCTCACTGCGACGATGGACGACGCACTGCTCGTTCACGCGAGCGCGCACGAGCCGCAGCGCTGGACCTACATCGACAACGGCGTGCAGGTGCAACGCTGCCTCACGGCCGCCGAAACGCAGCATGCCGCACGGCTCGTCTTCTGCGGACACGTGCACGAGCAGCGTCTCTACTACCGCGGCCGCGCCGGCTCGCCCATGGCGTTCGAGCCCGCCGAGGGCGTGCCCGTGCCGCTCGCCTCGCATCGCCGCTGGCTCGCGCTGGTGGGCTCGGTCGGCCAGCCCCGCGACGGCGATCCGCGGGCGATGTACGCCCTCTTTGACGCGGCTCAGGTGCGCATCGCCTTCCACCGCGTAGCCTACGACCACCTCGGGGCCGCCGCGGCGATCCGCCGCGCGGGCCTGCCCGAGGCCTTCGCGCAAAGACTGGAGCTGGGGCAATGACGCGTGTGCGTCCGGGCGACCTGCTGGACGGATTCATGATCGGCGAGACGCTGCATAGCGGCGGCATGGCCGAGCTTTTTCGCGTCACGTACGAAGGCGGCCGCGTGGACCCCGGTTTTTCGATGGTGATGAAGGTACCGCGCATGGGCGGCGGCGAAGGCGCGGAGAACCTCGTCGGCTTCGAAGTGGAACTGCAGATGCTGCAGGCCCTGCAAGGCCCTCACGTGCCGCGCCTGGTGGCGGCGGGAGACATGGCGCGGGTCCCCTACATCGTCATGGAGTACGTGCCCGGCCGCACGCTGCAGCAGCTGTTGGACGAGCTTGCGCCGGGCACACGCGCGCCGCCGGAGACGGTCGCGAAGTGGGGCCGCGAACTCGCCCTCGCCGCGCACAGCCTGCACCTGCAAAACGCCGTGCATCTCGACCTGAAGCCGGCCAACGCCATCATGCGGCCCGACGGCCGATGCGTGCTGGTCGATTTCGGCCTGAGCTGGCATGCGCACTATCCGGACTTGCTGGCCGAGGAAATGCGCGTGGCCATCGGCTCGCCCGCCTGGATCGCGCCGGAGCAAGTGGTGGGCGTGCGAGGCGACCCGCGCAGCGACGTCTTCGCCATCGGAGTGATCCTGTATGAACTGGCGACCGGCGAGCTGCCGTTCGGCGTGCCGAGCACGACCGGTGGCCTGCGTCAACGCTTGTGGATGGACCCGACGCCGCCGCGCGCGCGGGATGCTTCGGTGCCGCCTTGGCTGCAGGAGATCGTCCTGAGGTGCCTGGAGCCCGAAGCCGCTCAGCGCTATGCGTCGGCAGCCCACCTCGCGATGGACCTGGCCCATCCGTCGCAGGTGCGGGTGGGCGAGCGCGGGCTGCGCACCGAGCGCACGTCGTGGCGCACGCATCTGAAGCGGTGGATCCGGGCCGCGGGCCTGCACTACCGCCCCAGCCCGCGGCCCGTGCAGCGGATCGACGAAGTGCCGATCGTCATGGTCGCGGTGCCGCACGAAGGCGCGACCGACGCCACGCTCTATTCGCTGCGCGAGGCGGTGAAGCGCTCGCTCGGCATCCGCCCCGGAGCGCGGCTCGCGTGCGTCACGGTCGTGGCTCCGGGCAATCCGGTCGCAAGCGGCAGCATCGACGAGGCCGAGCTGCATCGCCACCACATGGAGCAGCTGCGCCAGTGGTCGCGGGGGATCGACCTGGAAGGCCATCAGGTGTCGTGCCACGTGCTGCAGGACACGGACGTCTCGCGCGCGCTGCTCGCGTATGCCCGGACGAACGAAGTGAGCCTCGTCGTCGTGGGCGCGCCCACGCATGGGCTCGCGATGCGCCGCATCGTCCCGACCGTGCCTGCTCGCATCGCCAACGAGGCGCCGTGCAGCGTTCTGCTCGTGAAGCAGCGCGAACCGTTTCAGCTGCTGGCCGGGGCGCAAGGCGCCTGAGGGCGGACAATCGCCCCATGTCAACGGACAGCCGCCACCCTTACGAAGACCTCACGCCCGATCGGGTGCTCGATGCCCTCCAGAGCGTGGGGCTGCGCGGCGATGGACGCCTGATGGCGCTCGGCTCCTACGAGAACCGCGTCTACGAGGTGCAGCTCGAAGATGCGTTCGAAGGGCATCCGAGCGTAATCGCGAAGTTCTATCGCCCCGGCCGGTGGAGCGATGCGCAGATCGTCGAGGAGCATGCGTTCGCGGCGGAACTGGCCGCAGCCGAGGTCCCGGCGGTCGCGCCGCTCGCGCTGCAGGAAAGCACGTTGCATCACCACGGGGGCTTCGCCTTCAGCGTGAGTCCGCGCAGAGGCGGGCGCACGCCCGATCTGGACGACGGCGAGGCGCTGGAATGGATCGGCCGGTTTCTCGCCCGGCTGCATCAGGTCGGCGCGGCGCGGCCGTTCGCGGTCCGTCCGGCGCTCGATCTTCAGACCTTCGCTTTGGAGCCGCGGGACTGGCTGCGCACGCACGGCGCCATTGCGCTGGACGCGCAGGGCGAATGGGAACGGCGCTGCGACGAAGCCATCGGGATCATCCGCTCGGCGATGTCGGCCGACTGCGCGCGTATCCGCACTCACGGCGACTGCCACCCCGGCAACATTCTGTGGACGCCGGATGCCGGGCCGCACTTCGTCGACCTCGACGACGCTCGCACGGCGCCGGCGGTGCAGGACCTGTGGATGCTGCTGTCCGGCGAGCGCCCGGAGCGCCAGCGCCAGCTCGCGGCGCTGCTCGACGGCTACGAACAGATGCGCGACTTCGACCGGCGCGAGCTTGCATTGATCGAGCCGCTGCGCACGTTGCGGCTCATCCACTACAGCGCGTGGCTTGCGCGGCGCTGGAGCGACCCCGCGTTTGCGCGCGCTTTTCCCTGGTTCGGCACGCCGGACTACTGGCGCGCTCAGGTGCACATGCTGGAAGAGCAGCTCGAAGCGATGCAGGAGCCACCGCTGGCGGTCTGAGTTCGGGCTTCGTTGCAGTCCATTCAGGGCGCAGAAGCCGAAGGGCACCGCAACGAGCCCGGCGCGCCAGCTACGCGAGCAGCGAGTTCACCCGCTTCACGTACGCGGCCGGGTCCTCCGGCAGCCCGCCTTCGGCGAGCAGCGCCTGATCGAACAGGATGTGCGCGAGGTCGTGGAAGTTCGGCGAGCCGTCGAGCTTCTTCACGAGCGGATGCTCGGGATTCACCTCCAGCACGGGCTTCACGTCCGGCGCCTTCTGCCCCGCCTGCTTCAGCAGGCGCGCGAACTGCATGCTCATGCCGCCTTCGGTGACGACCAGGCACGCCGGTGAATCGACCAGGCGCGTGGTCGCACGCACGTCCTCGGCCTTGTCCTTCAGCGCTTCCTTCAGCTTCGCGAGCACCGGCTGGAACGCCTCGGCCGCTTCCTCGGCGGCCTTCTTCTCCGCTTCGTCCTGCAGCTTCCCGAGCTCCACCTGCCCCTTGGCGACCGACTGCAGCGGCGTGCCTTCGAAATCGTGCAGGAAGCCGAGCGCCCATTCGTCCACGCGGTCCGTCATCAGCAGGACCTCGATGCCCTTCTTGCGGAAGATCTCGAGCTGGGGACTGTTCTTCGCCGCGGCGAGCGTCTCGCCGGTGATGTAGTAGATCGCATCCTGGCCCTCCTTCATGCGGGCCTTGTAGTCGGCAAGCGAGACGGACGCCGTATCCGACTGCGTGGATGCGAAGCGCAGCAGCTTCGCGATGCGTTCCCGATGGCTGAAGTCCTCGCCGAGCCCCTCTTTCAGCACCGAGCCGAACTCGGCCTGGAACTTCGCGAACTTCGCCTTGTCCTCGTCGGTGGCCGCCTCGTCCTTCTCGAGCCTGGCGAGGTCTTCGATCATCGCGAGCACGCGCCGCGTGTTGCCCTCGCGGATCGCCTTCACGTCGCGGCTTTCCTGCAGCAGCTCGCGGCTCACGTTGAGCGGCAGGTCGGCCGAATCCACCACACCTTTCACGAAGCGCAGATAGGCCGGCAGCAGCGCCTCGGCATCGTCCATGATGAAGACGCGCCGCACGTAGAGCTTCACACCGCCACGCTTGTCCCGGTTCCAGAGATCGAAAGGCGCGTGCGCGGGCAGGTACAGCAGCTGCGTGAACTCGGTCGCGCCTTCCACCTTGTTGTGCGTCCAGGCAAGCGGCCCTTCGTGGTCGTGCGTGACCTGCCGGTAGAACTGGTCGTACTGCTCGGCGGTGACATCCTTCTTCGGCCGCGTCCAGAGCGCGGTGGCCTGATTGACCGTCTCCCACTGGTCGGTGAGCACCATCTCTCCGGGCTGGCCCTCGGCGCCTTCCTTCCACTCCTCCTTGCGCATGAGGATCGGCAGCGAGATGTGGTCGGAGTACCTGGAGACGATCGACTTCAGCTTCCACGCGGACAGGAATTCCACGGCGTCTTCGCGCAGGTGCAGGATCACGCTCGTGCCCCGACGCTCACGCGCGATCGTCTCCACTTCGAAGTCGCCGCTGCCCTGGCTCGACCAGCGCACGCCCTCGGCCGCCGTCATGCCCGCGCGCCGCGACTCGACCGTGATGCGGTCGGCCACGATGAAGCCTGAATAGAAGCCCACCCCGAACTGACCGATGAGCTGGGCGTCGGCCTTCTGATCGCCCGAGAGCTTGCCCATGAAGTCGCGCGTGCCGCTCTTGGCGATCGTCCCGAGGTTGTCGATCGCTTCCTGCTCGGACATGCCGATCCCGTTGTCGCTCACGGTGAGCGTGCGCGCTTCCTTGTCGAAATCGATGCGGATGTCGAGGTTCGGATCGTCCTCGTACAGCGCGGAAGCATGAAGCGCCTCGAAGCGCAGCTTGTCGCAGGCGTCCGAGGCGTTGGAGATCAGCTCGCGCAGGAAGATTTCCTTGTTCGAGTAAAGGGAATGGGTGACGAGGTGCAGCAGCTGCGCCACCTCGGCCTGGAAGTGGAGGGTCTGTTTCTGAGTCATGGGAGAGCAAAATCGGCTGGGCAATCGTACGGCACCGCGCGCCGCGTGAAAAATTCGACGCTCGCCCGAATTTTGGCGCGGGGCCTCTTGGATTGTGCATCACATGTGGTTACAGTCCATCCATGCGTTTCGACCTGCCCCTGCTGACTTCTTTCGCTCTGGAAACGTCCGCGGCGGCGGCGCACGCGCTTGGAACGTCGTACACGCTCACCGTGCCTGCCGCGCACGACTCGCACGGCGTGCAGCTCGCGCTGATCGCTGCCGGCGAAGCGGATTGGGGCGCGCCGCTTTCCACCGGCGTGCCACGCGAGAGGCCCGCCAGCGTGATTGTCACGCTCTGAGCTTTCTTCTTCCATCCCAGAAGCGGAAAGCCAGAAATGGAAACGCCCCGATCGGGGCATTTCTTTTTGCTTTGTCTTTCGACCCTCGAAGGACGTTTTCCGCCCTTCGGTCCGACGGCTTCAGAAGCTGAGCTCGCCGGCGGAGATGCGACCCAGGCGCACGGCCTGCGCCGCTTGCGCACGCAGCACTCTCGCGTCGACCGTCGACTGGATCGGCGCGGCCACACGCGAGCCCGCGGGCTCGGTGCTGCGCGCGGCGGGCACGGCCGCCGCTTCGGCCATGACTTCGGCGCGGGTGCGGCTGCCCTCGAAGCTCGCGACGTTCTGGCCGCCGTAGTATTCGTCGGCGCGTGCAACGCCGGTGGCGGCGACGGCAAGGGTGGCGATGGCGAGGATGGACTTGGCGTTCATGACAGTGACCTTTCTTTCGGAGTGAACACGTTCGGGTTGCGCTGGATGCAGTCCTGATTCGCAACTGCTTCCGACGTGGTTTCACTTTAGGTGCCTGTCTTTAGCGCAGCCTTAGCGCTCTCTTAGGCCCGCGTGAGCAAGGCTGCCTTCGGCGCGCGGGCTCGATGCGCCCTTCGAGATGCCGGCCGGTTGCGCCGCTTCGACACGCGCGATGAGGCCGCTTCTGTCTTGCCGATTGCGCAGCGTGAGCTTCAGGCCGCACCGCTCGGCAGCGCTTCGCGCGATCGAAAGTCCGAGGCCGCTGCCGCCCGCGCCGCCGCCCGGCACACGGAAGAAGCGATCGAACACGCGCGGCAGAATCTCGCTCGGAATGCCCGGCCCCGTATCCACGATTTCGATCGCAGGTTTGCCGTGCTCTTCTAGCAGGCGCACATCCACCACGCCGCCTTCGGGCGTGTAGCGAAGCGCGTTCTCGATCAGGTTGTCCAGCAGGCTGCGCAGGTCGCCGGGAGCGCAGCGCAGCATCATGGAAGAGGCGGGCTTCTCCGGGCCCACCAGCCCCAGGTCGATGTTGCGCTGGTCCGCAAGCGCGATCAGCGTGTTCATGCTCTCGCGCAATTGCGCCTGCAGGTCCACCGGCGCCGCGTTATCGCCGGCCGTCGCTTCCTGGCGAGACATCTTGAGCATCTGGTCCACCAGGCGCTGCGCGCGGCGCACGCCGGCTTCCAGTTGCGCGAAGCGCTGCGCGGCTTCACCGTTGCACACGTCGCCGCGCAGGTTCTCGAGCTGCAGGCCGATCGCCGTGATCGGCGTGCGCAATTCGTGCGCGGCATCCTGCATGAAGCGGCGCTGCGCGGCGAAGGCTTCGCGCAGGCGCCCGAGAAGACTGTTGAACGAGAGCACGAAAGGCCTGATCTCCTGCGGCACGCGCTCGAGCGGCAATTCCGCGATGTTGTGCTCGTCCTGCCGGGCGGCCTGGCGGCCGATGTCCTGCAAGGCATGCGACATCATGCGCGCGATGCCCCACAGCACGAAGAGGGACAGCGGCAGCAGCGCGAGCACCGGCAGCAGCGCCGCGCCGGCACGTTCGAAGTACAGCTGCGAGCGGAAAGCGCCGCTCTGGATCACCTGCACCGTGCCGCCCGCGGCCGTGGGCGCCGCGACGAAGACGCGCCAGTCGCGCCCTTCGAAGGCGATATCGTGGAAGCCGGGGCTCGGCAGTCGCGGCAGGCGCAGTTGCGGCCAGGACGTCGTCTGCACCGCGCCGTCCCGGTCGAACACCTGGACCACATAGCTTCCCCACTTGTGCACGCGGTCGGCGTCCTGTTTCGGCACGGCGATCGACCGCGTCTGCTGCGCGAGCGATTGGCCGAGTTCCTCCATCTGATCGTCGAGGAACGCGCCCACCATCCGGCTGTAGGTCCAGTACGAGATCGCCGCCGACGCAATGCCCACGAGCAGAAAGAGCGGCACGAGCCACAGCATCAGCGCGCGCCGCACCGAACACATCGGACCTCGAGGAAAGAAATGCAGTCTCATGGCGCACCCCCCTGTGCCGGCGCGGCCGCCACGCGCCAGCCCAGGCCGCGCACGTTGCGGATGGTGTCGGCCCCGAGCTTGCGGCGCATGCCGTGGATGAGCACATCGACGGCGTTGCTCGTGACTTCCTCGCCCCAGCCGTAGATGCGGTTTTCGAGCTGTTCGCGCGAGAGGATCGCGCCGGGCCGCTCGAGGAGCGCGTGCAGCAGCGCGAATTCGCGCGCCGAGAGTTGCGAGCGTTCGCCCTGCACGACGACTTCGCGCGTCGTGATGTCGAGCTGGACGTGCGCGTTGCCGATCACCGAGTGCGCGCTGCCGTCGCGGCGGCGAATGACCGCTCGCATGCGCGCGAGCAGTTCGCGCAGTTCGTAGGGCTTCGCGAGGTAGTCGTCGGCGCCGAGGTCGAGCCCCGAGACGCGGTCATCGATGCCGTCGCGCGCGGTGAGCACGAGCACGGGCGTGGTGTCGCCGCTGCCGCGCGCCTTGCGCAGCACTTCCACGCCGTCGCGGCGCGGCAGCCCGAGGTCGAGCAGCATGCACGCGTAGTCGCCATCGGACAGTGCGCTTTGTGCGAGCAGGCCGTCCTTCACCCAGTCGACCGACCAGCCCTGCGCCGCCAGGGCGTCTTTCAGGCTCTGGCCGATCATCTCGTCGTCTTCCACCAGCAGCACCCGCATTTGCGAAACTCCGTTGCAGGCCCTGGACCTTACAGCAGCCGGCTTAGGCACGCATTAGCCGGCAGCTCGACGCTCATCGCTCCTGCACAACCCTCCCGCAGGATCGACTGCCGCCGCCCCGTGAACCTATTGCCTACTGACGCGAAGCCCTAGAACCGCTCGTGCGGCGCCAGATAGCGCCACTGTCCCTGGGGCAGTTGCCCGAGCATCACGCGCCCGATGCGAACGCGCTTCAGGCCTTCCACCTTCAGCCCCACCAGTTCGCACATCCGGCGGATCTGGCGCTTGCGTCCTTCGGTGAGCACGAAGCGAAGCTGCTGCGCGTTCTGCCAGTCCACACGCGCGGGCTTCAGAGGCCGCCCGTCCAGACTCAGGCCCTGCCGCAGCCGCGCGAGCTGGGCCGCCGGAAAGGCCCGCTGCACGTCGCGCACCGCTTCGCCATACGTCACCCGCACGAGATACTCCTTTTCCATCCCGGAGTCCTCGCCGATCAGCTGCCGCGCCACGCGGCCGTCCTGCGTGAGCACGAGAAGGCCGGTGGAGTCGATGTCGAGCCGCCCCGCTGGCGCGAGCCCCTTCAGCTGCGACGGCGCGAACTTCACGTTCGACGGGTCGTCCCGCCAGCGGTTGCGCGGCTGCACGAGGACGATGGCCGGCTCGTAGCCGTCCTCGGCCTGGCCGCTCACGTAGCCCACCGGCTTGTGAAGCAGGATCGTCACCTGCTGCTGCTGCGCGCCCCGCGCACGCGGGTCGATGTCGATGCGCGCGTCGTCGGCCACCTGCATGCCCATCTCGGCGACCGCGCCGTTGACCTTCACCCAGCCGCGAGCGATCCATTCGTCCGCCTCGCGGCGCGAACACAGGCCGAGCCCGGCCATGCGCTTGTTCAGGCGCGTGGTCGAAGGCGCATCAGGCATGCGTGAGGGAAGCCTTGGATTCCCGCTTTCGCGGGAGTGACGGAAGAAGGGAGGCGCGATCGCTGTCGCTGTCGCGTCGGTGCGCATGCACGGCCGGCAAAGTCTGCGGGTCGAGCGATCGGAGTGCCTGCAGATTCAGGATGCGCAAGCCCCCGTATTCGACACGGATCAGGCCGCGTGCCTCCAGCGCGGCCAGCGCTTCGTTGACCCGCTGCCGCGAGAGTCCCACCAGATAGGCGAGTTCCTGCTGCGTGATGCGCAGGATTTCGCCCACGCCCGGATACAGCACGGGATTGAAGAGCGACGCCAGATTGCGCGCGACGCGCAGGTCGGGGTTGTTCATCCGGTCGATTTCGCGCGCCGCGATGAACTGCCCGAGGCGCTCGTTCAGCTGTCCCATCACGAAACGGTTGAAGCCGAGCGAATGCTCGACCAGCCAGTGAAACGTGTCGGCGGGCAGCCCCGCGACGACGCTCCGGCGCAGGGCCTGCACGTTGTAGCGGTACACCTCGCGCTTCAGCACGGTGCCCTCGCCGAACCAGCCGCCCGGCGGCAGGCCCGCGAAGGTGAGCGGATGGCCCTCTTCGTCCTCCGCGCTCATCTTGAGCAGGCCCTCGACCACGCCGAACCAGTAGGTCACGCGCCGGCCGATGCGGCAAACGTAGTCGCCGGGCAAGGCATCGCCGACCTTGATGTCGCCCACGATGCGCTCGCGTTCCTCGCGCCGCAGCACCGGCAGCCAGGGGATGCCCGCGAGCTCGTTCGGCGCGGGGTCGCGCCGGCGCTGATGCAGCGAGAGCTCGGTGGGCATGGGTACAGGACCTGATAGGAGATTCCCTAGGATTGTCGTTGCAAAGACAAGATGGCGTCAAAGTCGTTCCTAGCATCCGCTGGAACCGATCGAGCAGAGGCCACGCATGGACACCACTTTCCCGAGGCTGCTTTTGCGCCACGCCGCCGAACGGCCGGACGCCCCCGCCATGCGCGAGAAGGAATTCGGCATCTGGCAGACGTGGACGTGGTCGCGGCTCGTGCTTCTCGTGCGCCACATCGCATGTGGCCTGCACCAGGCGGGACTCGCCCGCGGCGAACACATCGTGGTGATCGGCACCAACCGGCCGCGCCTGTACGCCACCATGCTTGCCTCGCAGGCGCTCGGCGCGATCCCCGTGCCGCTGTACCAGGACGCCACGGCCGCCGAATGCGTGTTTCCGATCAACAACGCCGATGTGCGCTTCGCGTTCGCCGAGGACCAGGAGCAGGTGGACAAGCTCCTCGAGATCCGCTCGCAGTGTCCGCAGCTCGCGGGCATCTGGTTCGACGAGCCGCGCGGGCTGCGCAACTACCTGGCAGCGGGCCTCGCCTCGCTCGACTCGCTGGCCGAGGAAGGCCGCGCCTTCGCGCAACTGCACCCGGATTTCTTCGACACGGAAGTGGGCCTGGGCCGGCCGGACGACGTGGCCGCGATGTTCTTCACTTCCGGCACGACGGGCCATCCGAAGGGCGTCGTGCACACGCACCGCACGTTGCTGGATCGCGGCCGCGCCGGCGCGGAATTCGATCACCTCACCTCCAGCGAGGAAGTGCTGGCCTACATGCCGCCCGCGTGGATCGGGCAGAACATCTTCAGCTACGCGCAGTGGCTCGCGTGCGGCTACGTGGTGAACTGCCCCGAGTCGCCGGACACCGTGATGATCGACCTGAAGGAGATCGGCCCCACCTACTACTTCGCGCCGCCACGCGTGTTCGAGGGGCTGCTCACGAGCGTGATGATCCGCATGGAGGATGCGGGCGCGATCAAGCGCGCGATGTTCCATGGCTTCATGAACGTCGCGCGCCGCGTCGGTCCCGCCCTGCGCGACAAGCGCCCGGTGGGCTGGCTCGATCGCATCGAGTACGCGATCGGCGATGCGCTGGTCTACGGGCCGCTGCGCAACAACCTCGGCTTCTCGCGCGTGCGCGTCGCCTACACGGCGGGCGAGGCGATCGGGCCCGATCTCTTTAGCTTCTATCGCGCGATCGGCATCAACCTGAAGCAGCTCTACGGCTCCACCGAGACCGCGGTGTTCGTGTGCATGCAGCCCGACGACCAGGTGAGGGCCGACACCGTCGGCATCCCCTGCAGCGGCGTCGAGATTCGCGTCGCGGAAAACGGCGAAGTCCTCGTGCGCTCGCCGGGCCTGCTGAAGGAATACTGGCGCGACCCGGAGGCGACCGCGCAGGCGAAGACGAGCGACGGCTGGTACCACACCGGCGACGCGGGCTTTCTCGACGCGCACGGCCATCTGAAGATCATCGACCGCGCGAAGGACGTGGGCCGTCTCGCCGACGGCTCGATGTTCGCTCCCAAGTACATCGAGAACAAGCTGAAGTTCTTCCCGTACATCAAGGAAGCGGTGGCGGTGGGCGACGGCCGCGAGAAGGCGTGCGCGCTCATCAACATCGACTTCGAAGCGGTGGGCAACTGGGCCGAGAAGCGCAACCTGCCGTACGCGGGCTACACCGATCTCGCGCAGAAGCCGCAGGTGTATCGCCTGATCCAGGACTGCGTGGAGAAGGTGAACGCCGATCTCGCGGCCGACGAGAAGCTCGCGGGAGGCCAGATTCACCGCTTCCTCGTGCTGCACAAGGAGCTCGACGCCGACGACGGCGAACTCACGCGGACCAACAAGGTCCGGCGCGGCTTCATCGCCGAGAAGTACGCAGTACTGGTCGATGCCCTGTACGGGGGCAGGGATGAGCAGTACATTGAGACGCAGGTGAAGTTCGAAGACGGGCGCACCGGCAGCGTGAGCGCGACGCTGAAGATCGTGGATGCCCGCACCTTCGCGCCGGTGAGGGCGGCGGCATGAAGACCATGAGAGACCTGGGCGGCGCGGGTGGCGGGGCGGCTTCGCAGCGATCCGGCGACACTTCGGTGCGCAGGTGCGGCGAGGTCATTCTCGACGTGAAGGACATCTCGCTCGCCTTCGGCGGCGTGAAGGCGCTCACCGACATCTCCTTCGACGTTCGCGAGCATGAGATTCGCGCCATCATCGGCCCGAACGGCGCGGGCAAGAGCTCGATGCTCAACTGCATCAACGGCGTCTACCAGCCGCAGCAAGGCACGATCACGTTTCGCGGGCAGAGCTTTCGCCACATGCGAAGCCGCCAGGTCGCGCAGATGGGCATCGCCCGCACCTTCCAGAGCCTCGCGCTCTTCAAGGGCATGAGCGTGCTGGACAACATCATGACGGGGCGCAACCTGCGCATCCGAAGCAGCATCCTCGCGCAGGCGATCCGCATCGGCCCGGCCGAACGCGAGGAGATCCGCCATCGCGAATACGTGGAGCGCATCATCGATTTCCTCGAGATCCAGGCGTATCGCAAGGTGCCGGTGGGGCAGTTGCCGTACGGACTGCAAAAGCGCGTGGACCTCGGCCGCGCGCTCGCGATGGAGCCGCAGGTGCTGCTCCTGGACGAGCCCATGGCCGGCATGAACCTGGAGGAAAAGCAGGACATGTGCCGCTTCGTGCTGGACGTGAACGACGAATTCGGCACGACGGTGGTCCTGATCGAGCACGACATGGGCGTGGTGATGGACATCAGCGACCGCGTGGTGGTGCTCGACTACGGCAGGAAGATCGGCGACGGCACGCCGCAGGAAGTGCGCGCGAACCCGGACGTGATCAAGGCCTATCTGGGGACGGCGCAATGATGACGCAACAACCTGTCGTCATTCCCGCGCGCGCGGGAATCCATCGTCGCGTATTTCGCGGTGGACAGCGATCCACGCGCTTCGCGCGCGCCCTGGATTCCCACTTGCGCGGGAATGACGGCGGAGCCTGACCCATGGGATTTTTCCTCGAAACCCTCATCGGCGGCCTCATGACGGGCATGCTGTATTCCCTCGTGGCGCTCGGCTTCGTGCTGATCTTCAAGGCCTCGGGCGTCTTCAACTTCGCGCAGGGCGCTATGGTGCTCTTCGCAGCGCTCGCCATGGCGCGCCTCGCGCAATGGCTGCCGCAGTGGCTCGGCTTCGACAACGCATTCGTTGCGAACACGCTCGCGTTCGCGGGCGCCGGCGCGATCATGTTCGGCGTGGCCTGGCTCGTGGAGCGGCTTGTGCTGCGCCACCTCGTGAACCAGGAGGGCGCGACGCTCCTCATGGCCACGCTCGGCATCGCCTATCTCCTGGACGGCATCGGCCAGAGCATCTTCGGCAACGACATCTACAAGATCGACGTGGGCATGCCGAAGGAGCCGGTGATCCTGTTCGAGAAGACGTTCGAAGGCGGCATTCTCGTGAACAAGGAAGACCTGGTCGCGGCCTGCATCGCGGCGGCGCTCGTGCTGGCCTTGAGCCTTTTCTTCCAGAAGACCTCGACGGGCCGCGCGCTGCGCGCCGTGGCCGACGACCACCAGGCCGCGCAATCGATCGGCATCCCGCTGGAGCGCATCTGGGTCGTCGTGTGGTGCGTGGCGGGCGTGGTCGCGCTCGTGGCCGGGATGATCTGGGGCAGCAAGCTCGGCGTGCAGTTCTCGCTTTCCACCGTTGCCCTGCGCGCGCTGCCGGTCGTGATCCTGGGCGGCCTCACCTCCGTGCCGGGCGCCATCGTGGGTGGGCTCATCATCGGCGTCGGCGAGAAAGTCTCCGAGGTGTACCTCGGCCACTTCGTGGGCGGCGGCATCGAGATCTGGTTCGCCTACGTGCTTGCCCTCCTGTTCCTGCTCGTGCGGCCGCAAGGCCTCTTCGGCGAAAAAATCATCGACCGGGTCTGACGAATGATCTACCGCGAAAACGGCCAGTTCAAGACCAGCTACCGCGCCGACCAGCAGATCTTTCCGCTGCTGCAGGACCGCTGGTTCCTCCTCGCCTTGCTGCTCGTCGCCTTCCTCGCGGTGCCCGCGCTCGCGAGCGGCTACATGTTCCGCGCGATCCTGATCCCGTTTCTCATCATGTCGCTCGCCGCCATCGGCGTGAACATCCTGGTCGGCTATTGCGGCCAGATCTCGCTCGGCTCCGGCGCGTTCATGGCGGTGGGGGCCTACGGCGCCTACAACTTCTTCGTGCGCGTGCCGGGCATGCCGCTTCTCGGCGCGCTCGTGCTGGGCGGCCTCTGCGCGATGGCGTTCGGCATCCTCTTCGGGCTGCCGAGCCTGCGCGTGAAGGGCCTCTACCTCGCGGTGGCGACGCTCGCCGCGCAGTTCTTCGCCGACTGGATGTTCCTGCGCATCAAGTGGCTCACCAACGATTCGCCTTCCGGCTCGGTTTCGGTTTCGGGGCTGCAGGTGTTCGGCTTTCCCATCGAGCATTCGCGCGACAAGTACCTGCTGTGCCTCGCGATCGTCTGCGTGGTGGCGCTGCTGGCGAAGAACATGGTGCGCAGCGCCATCGGGCGCGAATGGATGGCAATCCGCGACATGGACGTCGCCGCGGCCGTGATCGGCATCCGGCCGATGTACGCGAAGCTGAGCGCCTTCGCGGTGAGCTCCTTCATCATCGGCGTCGCGGGGGCGCTGTGGGGCTTCGTCTACCTCGGCGCGTGGGAGCCCGCGGCGTTCTCGCTGGAGCAATCGTTCCGGCTTCTCTTCATGGTGATCATCGGCGGCATGGGCTCGATCATGGGCAGTTTCATCGGCGCGGCTTTCATCGTGCTGCTGCCGATCTGGCTCAACCAGGCGCTGCCGGTCGTGACGGGCTGGGTCGGACTCGACATTTCGACGGCCGGCATCTCGCACGCGGAGCTGATCGTGTTCGGCACGCTCATCGTGTGGTTCCTGATCGTCGAGCCGCACGGGCTCGCGCGCCTCTGGTCCACGGGCAAGCAGAAGCTGAGGCTCTGGCCGTTTCCGCATTGACCGTTTCAGCATTAACCCTTGCTCGCAAGTCCCGATGCGTGTCCCGCGCCTTCTCCCTTTCACTGACAGCGCCATTACCCTCAACCAGGAGACAGCCATGAAGTTGCGCACAGCAGTCCTCGCCGCCGCCGTCGTCGCCGCGGCATCCGCGCTCTCGACCAGCGCGTTCGCGCAGGCGAAGGAGCAGTTCTTTCCCGTCCTGCCGTACCGCACCGGGCCGTACGCGCCCAACGGCGTGCCCTGGGCGAACGGCTACGTGGACTACCTGAAGCTCACCAACGCGCGCGGCGGCATCAACGGCGTGAAGATCGTCTTCGAGGAATGCGAGACGGGCTACGACACCGCGCGCGGCGTCGAATGCTACGAACGCCTGAAGGGCAAGCACGGTGGCGCGACGCTCTTCCAGCCGCTTTCCACCGGCATCACGTTCGCGCTCACGGAAAAAGCGCCGGGCGACAAGATTCCGCTCGTGACGGCAGGCTACGGCCGCAGCGAAAGCCAGGACGGCGGCGTCTTCAAATGGAACTTCCCGCTCGCGGGCACGTACTGGCTCGCGGCCGACGCGCTCGTGCAGACGATCGCCAAGCGCGAGGGCGGCTTCGACAAGCTGAAGGGCAAGAAGATCACGCTCGTCTACCACGACAGCCCCTACGGCAAGGAGCCGATCCCGCTGCTGCAGGAACGCGCGGCCATGCACAAGTTCGATCTCACGCTGCTGCCCGTGACGGCGCCGGGGGTGGAGCAGAAGGCCACCTGGCTGCAGATTCGCCAGAACCGACCCGACTACGTGCTGCTCTGGGGCTGGGGCGTGATGAACTCCACCGCGCTGAAGGAAGCCGTGGCCACGGGCTATCCGCGCGACCACATGTACGGCGTGTGGTGGTCCGGCGCCGAGCCCGACGTGAAGGACGTGGGCGAAGCGGCCAAGGGCTACAACGCGGTCACGATGCAGCACGGCGCCGAGCCGCAGTCCGCGGTCGTGAAGGAGATACTGGAGAAGGTGCATGCCAAGGGCCAGGGCACGGGGCCGAAGGAGGAAGCCGGCTCGGTGCTCTACATGCGCGGCGCGATGAGCGCCATGCTCGGCGTCGAGGGTGTGCGCGCCGCGCAGGAACGCTTCGGCAAGGGCAAGGTCATGACGGGCGAGCAGGTGCGGTGGGGCCTGGAGAACCTGAACCTCACGCAGGCGAAGCTCGACGCGCTCGGCTTCAAGGGCGTGATGCGGCCGATCAGCACGTCGTGCGTGGACCACATGGGCTCCAACTGGGCGCGCGTGCACACGTGGGACGGACAGAAGTGGCAGTTCTCCTCCGACTGGCTGCAAGCCGACGAGCAGGTGCTCAAGCCGCTCGTGAAGACCACGGCCGACAAGTACGCGGCGGAGAAGAAGCTCTCGCGCCGCACGCCGGCCGACTGCCAGTCGTAAGCGAGCCGCCATGGAGCCGCGCAACGTCGTTCTCGAAGTCAACGGCATCGAGGTCATCTACAACCACGTGATCCTCGTGCTGAAGGGCGTGTCGCTGCGCGTGCCCGAAGGCGGCATCGTGGCGCTGCTCGGCGGCAACGGCGCGGGCAAGACGACCACGCTGCGCGCCGTCTCGAACCTCCTGAAGGGCGAGCGCGGCGAAGTGACCAAGGGCTCGATCGAGTTGCGCGGCGAGCGCATCGAAAACCTGTCGCCCGCCGAGCTCGTGCGGCGCGGCGTGGTGCAGGTGATGGAAGGCCGCCACTGCTTTGCCCATCTCACGATCGAGGAGAACCTGCTCACGGGTTCGTACACGCGATCGGCCAAGGCGGCCGTGGCGGCCAACCTGGAGAAGGTCTACAGCTACTTCCCGCGCCTGAAGGTGCGCCGCGCCTCGCAGGCCGCCTACACCTCGGGAGGCGAGCAGCAGATGTGCGCCATCGGCCGCGCGCTGATGGCGAACCCTTCGCTCGTCCTGCTGGACGAACCCTCGATGGGTCTCGCCCCGCAGATCGTGCAGGAAGTCTTCGAGATCGTGAAGGACCTCAACACGCGCGAGAAGGTGACGTTCCTGCTTGCCGAGCAAAACACCAACATGGCGCTGCGCTATGCCGACTACGGCTACATCCTCGAGAGCGGTCGCATCGTCATGGACGGTGCCGCCGCCGATCTCGCGAACAACGAGGACGTGAAGGAGTTCTACCTGGGCGTGGGCAGCGGCGAGCGCAGGAGCTTTCGCGACGTGAAGAGCTACAAGCGCCGCAAGAGATGGCTCGCATGACGCACGCGCGCAAGAAAGTCGGCAGATGAGCGAACACTTCGACGCACTGGAAACGCGCGACCCCGCCGAGCGCGAGGCGCAGCTGATGGCGGCGCTTGGTCCGCAGATCGCGCACGCGCAGTCGAAGTCGGGCGCGTTCGCGCGCATCCTCGAGGGGGTCGACGCGCAAGCCGTGACGTCGCGCACGGCGCTCGCCAAACTGCCGGTCACGCGCAAGAGCGAGCTGTACGAAACCCAGCGCGCGATGCGCGGCACCGACGTCTTCGGCGGCTTCGCCACGGTGGTGCGCGGGCCCGGCATGCCGCACGTCTTCGCTTCGCCCGGTCCCATCTACGAGCCGGATCAGGCCGTGCGCGACTACTGGCGATGCGGCCGCGCGATGTTCTCGGCCGGCTTTCGCGCCGGTGACCTCGTGCACAACGCGTTCAGCTACCACATGACGCCGGGGGCCTTCATTTTCGAATCCGGCGCGCACGCGATCGGCTGCAGCGTATTCCCAGCGGGCGTCGGCCAGACCGAGATGCAGGTGCAGGCGATGCAGGATCTGCGGCCCGACGGCTACGTGGGCACGCCGAGCTTCCTGCGCATCCTGGTGGAGAAGGCGCACGAAACGAACGTCGACATCGCGAGCCTGCGCAAAGCGATGGTGGGCGGCGAAGCGCTTCCGCCGAGCCTGCGCGACTGGTTCGGCGAACACGGCATCGCGGCCTATCAGTCCTACGCAACGGCCGATCTCGGCATGATCGCGTACGAGACGACGGCGCGCGAAGGCATGGTGGTCGAAGAAGGTGCGATCGTCGAGATCGTGCGGCCCGGCACCGGCGAGCCCGTGCCCGAGGGCGAAGTGGGCGAGGTGGTGGTGACTACCCTGAACACGGCCTACCCGCTCATCCGCTTCGGCACCGGGGACTTGTCGGCCGTGCTGCGCGGCACATGCCCCACGGGGCGAACCAACATGCGCATCAAGGGCTGGCTCGGCCGCGCCGACCAGACCACGAAGGTCCGCGGCATGTTCGTGCACCCCGCGCAGGTGGCGGAAATCGCGCGCCGCTTCCCGGAGATCGTGCGCGCACGCCTGGTCGTGAGCGGCGAGATGGCGAACGACGTGCTCACGCTCAACGTGGAGACGGCCGGCGCGCACGACGGACTGCACGGCCGCATCGGCGAGGCGATCCGCGAAGTGACGAAGCTGCGCGGCGAAGTCGTGCTGCTTGCTCCCGGGAGCCTCCCCAACGACGGCAAGGTGATCGAAGACGCGCGCAGCTATCGCTGATGCGCGCCCGCTGGGCGCTACGGCTGATGCGCGCCCGCAGGGCGCTACGTAGTTCCCGGTATGGCAGCCCCCGGCGGCAGGCTGCGATGATTCGGGGCCTCGCGCACCCGGAGAATCTCCCCATGAAACAGTTTCTGAAATCGCTGCCTCTCGTCCTGCTTGCGGCGGTCTGCGTCACGGCGCGGGCGGCCGACTTTCCCGCCGCCGGCCGTGTGATCACCATCGTCGTGCCGTTCGCCGCCGGCGGCCCGACCGACCGCGTCGCGCGCGACCTCGCCGAAGCGCTGCGAAAGCCCTTGGGCGGCACGAGCATCGTGGTCGACAACGCCGCCGGCGCCGGCGGCTCGATC
>NZ_DASZSE010000029.1:0-167394 GCF_035548915.1 Ramlibacter sp.
GAAATGGTGATGCCGGGCGACAACGTGACGATCACGGTGAAGCTGATCGCCCCGATCGCCATGGAAGAGGGCCTGCGGTTTGCCATCCGCGAGGGCGGCAAGACGGTGGGCGCGGGCGTCGTCGCCAAGATCATGGAGTAAGGAGTTCGGCGAAGGGGTATAGCTCAATTGGCAGAGCGTCGGTCTCCAAAACCGAAGGTTGTAGGTTCGATTCCTACTGCCCCTGCCACGTGAGTGGCGCCCACCGAAAACGAGCCCGGCCGCGTGTCGGGCTTCAGCGTCTCAGGAGACGCATAGATATTTGCAGGAATTGACGCCAAAGATGGCCGCTTCTCAAGTTGAAACCGTCAGTACCGGCGCCGACAAGGCGAAGCTGGGCGGCTCGATCGCCCTGGTGATCGCCGCCGTCGCGGGCTTCTACCTGCTCGGCAAGCAGGGCCCCATCGCCCAGTGGGGCGCGCTGGTGGCGGGCCTGGTGGCTGCCGTGGTGGTGTTCTTCACGTCCGAGCCGGGCAAGGAGTTCGTCGCCTTCGCGCGCGATGCGTGGAAAGAAGTGAAGAAGGTCGTCTGGCCGAGCCGCAAGGAGGCGATCCAGATGACCGCGTACGTGTTCGGCTTCGTCGCGGTCATGGCCCTGTTCCTCTGGACGACCGACAAGACCCTGGAATGGGTGTTCTACGACCTGATCCTCGGGTGGAAGAAATAAAGCGATGAGCGAAACCGAGAACCAGAATAGCGAAGCGCCGGAAGGCGGCGTGCCGGCCAAGCCGAAGCACCCCGACATGCGCTGGTATGTCGTGCACGCCTATTCCGGCATGGAAAAGGCGGTGGAGCGCAACATCCGCGAGCGCATCGTCCGCTCGGGCATGCAGGACATGTTCGGCGAGATCCTGGTGCCGACGGAAGAAGTGGTCGAGATCAAGAACGGCCAGAAGCGCACGTCCGAACGCCGGTTCTACCCGGGCTACGTGCTCGTGCAGATGATCATGAACGACGACACCTGGCACCTGGTGAAGCACACCAACAAGGTGACGGGCTTCGTGGGCGGTGCCAAGAACCGTCCGGCGCCGATCAGCGACGAAGAGGTCGCGAAGATCATGGGCCAGATCGAAGAGGGCGTGGAGAAGCCGCGCCACAAGGTCGAATTCACGGTGGGCGAGTACGTTCGCGTGAAGGACGGCCCGTTCACGGACTTCAACGGCACAGTCGAGGAAGTCAACTACGAGAAGAGCAAGGTGCGCGTGTCCGTCACGATCTTCGGCCGCGCGACGCCGGTGGAACTGGAATTTGCCCAGGTCGAAAAGACCTGAGCGCCCCAGATGCGCGCCTTCGCGGCTCGGCGCGCATCGCAGGGTGGGGTGACCGAAGGGTGCCCCGCCGAATGAGTGAGCTGATAACCCCCGGGGAGCCCGGTGCGAGACACCTGGCGCTACGACCCGCAAGGAAAGTGAACCATGGCGAAGAAAATCGTCGGCTTCATCAAGCTGCAAGTGCCGGCCGGCAAGGCCAACCCGTCGCCGCCGATCGGGCCCGCGCTCGGTCAGCGCGGCCTGAACATCATGGAGTTCTGCAAGGCGTTCAACGCCCAGACCCAGGGCGTCGAGCCCGGGTTGCCGCTGCCGGTGGTGATCACCGCGTTCGCGGACAAGAGCTTCACCTTCATCATCAAGACGCCGCCTGCGACGACGCTGATCAAGAAGGCGATCAAGCTGGACAAGGGCTCGCAGCGGCCGCACACCGACAAGGTCGGCAAGATCACCCGCGCGCAGCTCGAGGAGATCGCCAAGACCAAGATGAAGGACATGACGGCCGCCGATCTCGACGCGGCCGTGAGGACCATCGCGGGCTCGGCCCGCTCGATGGGCGTGACCGTGGAGGGCGTGTAAATGGCCAAGCTCACGAAAAAGCAGAAGTCCCTGCAGGGCAAGGTGGACAGCACGAAGCTCTATCCGCTGCCCGACGCGCTCGGGATGGTGAAGGACGCCGCGACGGCCAAGTTCGATGAATCCATCGACGTGGCGGTGCAGCTCGGCATCGACCCGAAGAAGTCGGACCAGGTGGTGCGCGGCGCGGTCGTCATGCCCAACGGCACCGGCAAGACCAAGCGCGTGGCGGTGTTCGCACAGGGTCCGAAGGCGGATGAAGCCAAGGCGGCCGGCGCGGACGTGGTCGGCATGGACGACCTCGCGGCGCAGGTGAAGTCGGGCACCATCAACTTCGACGTGGTGATTGCCGCGCCGGATGCGATGCGCGTCGTCGGCCAGCTCGGCCAGATCCTGGGTCCGCGCGGCCTGATGCCGAACCCGAAGGTGGGCACGGTCACGCCGGACGTCGCCACCGCGGTGAAGAACGCGAAGGCGGGCCAGGTTCAGTTTCGGGCTGACAAGGCGGGGATCATCCACGCCACGATCGGCCGGCGCTCGTTCGAATCCGACAAGCTGCAAGGCAACCTCACGGCGCTCATCGATGCGCTGAACAAGGCCAAGCCGGCAACGAGCAAGGGTGTGTACCTGAGGAAAGTCGCGGTTTCGTCGACGATGGGTGTGGGCGTTCGCGTGGATACGCAGACGATCGCCACGACGCCTGTCGCGGCGTAACCGCAGCTGTGGTGGGCCGCCGTCGCGAGACGGCGGGCCATCCAAGACCGTTGGCGGGGGGTGACCCTCTTAATCGGCGAAGAAAGCCGGCCAACGCAGATGGCGATCCCGCCGCGAAAGAGATTGAGAGATTTCTGGAAACGGTTGGTCGCTGGATCAAAGGGCGCGTGGAGGGGGAAAGACCCCGAAACGCATTTTGAAGGAGTAGACCTTGAGTCTGAATCGCAGTGAGAAGCAAGCCGTCATCGACGAGGTGACGGCTCTCGCCGCAAAAGCTCAAACGCTGGTGATGGCGGAATACCGCGGCATCGCGGTCGCCGACATGACGAAGCTGCGCGCCAGTGCCCGCAGCCAGGGCGTGGACCTGAGTGTTCTGAAGAACACGCTGGCCCGCCGGGCTGTGACCGGTTCGAGCTTCGAAGTGGCGAGCGGCCAGATGACCGGCCCGCTGATCTATGGCTTTTCCGTGGACGCCGTGGCCGCCGCGAAGGTGGTGGCCGATTTCGCGAAGACGAACGACAAGCTCGTCATCCGCGGCGGTGTGTACGGGGGCAAGGCCCTGGACGTCAACGGCGTGAAGACGCTTGCGAACATCCCGACGAAGGAAGTTCTGCTGGCGCAGCTTTGCGGCCTGCTGCAGTCGCCCATCTCCCGCACCGCGGGCGTGCTGGCGGCTCTGGCGAAGAAGAAGGAAGAAGGCGCTGCTGCCGCCGCCGCCTGACCTCGAGTCGGCCGCGGCGCGAAAGCAGCCCTACCGGTAACCAACTTATTTCGGAAAGTTCAAAATGGCATTCGACAAAGACGCATTCCTGACGGCGCTGGACAGCATGACCGTCATGGAACTCAATGACCTCGTGAAGGCGATCGAAGAGAAGTTCGGCGTGTCCGCCGCGTCGATGGCCGCTCCGGCTGCCGGTGGCGCCGGCGCCGCCGCCGCCGCTCCGGTCGAAGAGAAGACCGAATTCACCGTGCAGCTGCTGGAAGCCGGCGCGAACAAGGTGTCGGTCATCAAGGCGGTTCGCGAAATCACGGGCCTGGGGCTGAAGGAAGCCAAGGATCTGGTGGACGGCGCGCCGAAGCCCGTCAAGGAAGGCATCGCCAAGGCCGACGCCGAGGCCGCGAAGAAGAAGCTGGAAGACGCCGGCGCCAAGGTCGAACTCAAGTAATTCGATCCAGGCCCGGGGCTGGAGCGTCCTTCGGAAAGGGCCTCCAGCCTTTGGCGCTTCAGGAGAGGTGCGAAGAAAGCACCCGTAAACATCGCCCAGGCGTGGCCCGGCGCGGTTTTTACGAGTGACTTCTGACCCGACTGCAGAAGACTGCTTGGTTCGGGCCCCGTGCAACGCAGGGCCGTCCGCCAAGGTTGGTAGTGGCCAACCCGCCAAGAGCGTCCCGAAAACCGCCCGTTTCGGGAACCGACAGTTGCGAGCTGACTAGCCCGGAGATCTCATGGCCTATTCCTACACCGAACGCAAGCGCATCCGCAAGAGTTTCGGCAAGCGCGACAGCGTGCTCGACGTGCCGTACCTGCTGCAGATGCAGAAGGACGCGTACACCGCGTTCCTGCAAGCCGACCTTCCGCCGCAAAAACGAACCATCGAAGGCTTGCAGGCCGCTTTCGACTCCGCATTCCCGATCGTCTCCCACAACGGCTTCGTGGAGATGAAGTTCATCGAGTACAACCTCGCGAAGCCGGCGTTCGACGTGCGCGAGTGCCAGACGCGCGGCCTCACCTTCGCGTCGGCCGTGCGCGCGCGCGTGCAGCTCATCATCTACGACCGCGAGTCGTCCACGCCGCAGTCGAAGGTGGTGAAGGAGGTGAAGGAGCAGGAGGTCTACATGGGCGAAGTGCCGCTCATGACGGACAAAGGCTCGTTCATCATCAACGGCACCGAGCGCGTGATCGTGTCGCAGCTGCACCGCTCCCCGGGTGTCTTCTTCGAGCACGACAAGGGCAAGACGCACAGCTCGGGCAAGCTGCTTTTCTCCGCGCGGATCATCCCGTATCGCGGCTCGTGGCTCGACTTCGAATTCGACCCGAAGGACGTGCTCTATTTCCGCGTCGACCGCCGCCGCAAGATGCCGGTCACGATTCTTCTGAAGGCGATCGGACTCACGCCGGAGACGATCCTCGCGAACTTCTTCGTGAACGACAACTTCCGCCTCATGGATACGGGCGCGCAGCTCGAATTCGTGCCGGAGCGCCTGCGCGGCGAAGTGGCGCGCTTCGACATCACGGACAAGTCCGGCAAGGTCGTCATCGCGAAGGACAAGCGCGTCACCGCGCGGCACACGCGCGAGCTCGAGCAGACGGGCACGACGCACATCTCCGTGCCCGAGGACTTCCTCGTCGGCCGGGTGGTCGCTCGCAACATCATCGATCCGGAGACGGGCGAAATCATCGCGAAGGCGAACGACGAGCTCACCGAGTCGCTGCTGAAGAAGCTGCGCGCCGCGCACATCCAGGAGCTGCAGGCGATCTACACGAACGAGCTGGACCAGGGCCCGTACATCAGCCAGACGCTGCGCATCGACGAGACGGTCGACGAGTTCGCCGCGCGCGTCGCGATCTACCGCATGATGCGCCCCGGCGAGCCGCCGACCGAAGACGCCGTGCAGGCGCTCTTCCAGCGCCTCTTCTACAACCCGGACACGTACGACCTGTCGCGCGTGGGCCGCATGAAGTTCAACGCCAAGGTCGGGCGCGACAACTCCGACGGCCCGATGGTCCTCACCAACGACGACATCCTCGCGGTCGTGAAGATCCTCGTGGACCTGCGCAACGGCCGCGGCGAAGTGGACGACATCGACCACCTGGGCAACCGCCGCGTGCGCTGCGTGGGCGAGCTGGCGGAAAACCAGTACCGCACGGGTCTCGCGCGGATCGAAAAGGCCGTGAAGGAACGCCTCGGCCAGGCCGAACAAGAGCCGCTGATGCCGCACGACCTGATCAACTCCAAGCCGATCTCCGCGGCGCTGAAGGAGTTCTTCGGCGCCTCGCAGCTGTCGCAGTTCATGGACCAGACGAACCCGCTGTCGGAGATCACGCACAAGCGCCGCGTCTCCGCGCTCGGCCCGGGCGGCCTGACGCGCGAACGTGCCGGCTTCGAAGTGCGCGACGTGCACGTCACGCATTACGGCCGCGTGTGCCCGATCGAGACGCCGGAAGGCCCGAACATCGGCCTCATCAACTCGCTCGCGCTCTATGCGCGCCTGAACGAATACGGCTTCATCGAGACGCCGTACCGCCGGGTGCACGACAGCAAGGTCACGAACGAGATCGACTACCTCTCGGCGATCGAAGAAGGCAAGTACGTGATCGCGCAGGCCAACGCCACGCTCGACAAGGAAGGCCGGCTGACCGGTGACCTCGTCTCCGCGCGCGAAAAGGGCGAATCGATCCTGGTGGGCGCCGACCGCATCCAGTACATGGACGTGTCGCCCGCGCAGATCGTCTCGGTGGCCGCTTCGCTCGTGCCCTTCCTCGAGCACGACGACGCGAACCGCGCGCTGATGGGCGCCAACATGCAGCGCCAGGCGGTGCCGGTGCTGCGTCCGGAGAAGGCTTTCGTCGGCACGGGCATCGAACGCGTGTCGGCGGTCGACTCGGGCACGGTGGTCACGGCCAATCGCGGCGGCGTGGTGGACTATGTCGACGCGACGCGCATCGTGGTGCGCGTGAACGACGACGAAGCCGCCGCCGGTGAAGTGGGCGTGGACATCTACAACCTCATCAAGTATCAGCGCTCCAACCAGAACACGAACATCCACCAGCGTCCGATCGTGAAGCGCGGCGACAAGATCTGCCGCGGCGACGTGATCGCCGACGGCGCGTCGACGGATCTCGGTGAGCTCGCGCTCGGCCAGAACATGCTCGTCGCTTTCATGCCCTGGAACGGCTACAACTTCGAGGACTCGATCCTCATCAGCGAACGCGTCGTGGCGGATGACCGCTACACCTCGATCCACATCGAGGAGCTCGTGGTGATGGCGCGCGACACGAAACTCGGCCCCGAGGAAATCACGCGCGACATCCCGAACCTGTCGGAGCAGCAGCTCAACCGCCTGGACGAGTCGGGCATCATCTACGTCGGCGCGGAAGTGCAGCCGGGCGACGTGCTGGTGGGCAAGGTCACGCCCAAGGGCGAGACCACGCTCACGCCGGAAGAAAAGCTCCTGCGCGCGATCTTCGGCGAGAAGGCTTCGGACGTGAAGGACACCTCGCTGCGCGTCGACCAGGGCTCGCAAGGCACCGTGATCGACGTGCAGGTGTTCACGCGCGAAGGCATCCAGCGCGACAAGCGCGCGCAGCAGATCATCGACGATGAACTGAAACGCTTCCGCCTCGACCTGAACGACCAGCTTCGCATCGTGGAAGCCGACGCGTTCGACCGGATCGCGAAGCTCCTGAACGGGCGAGTGGCCAACGGCGGACCGCAAAAGCTGATGAAGGGCGCGAAGATCGACCGTGCCTACCTCGACTCGGTCGAGAAGTACCACTGGTTCGATATCCGCCCGGCGGAAGACGACATCGCCTCGCAGCTCGAGTCGATCAAGAACTCGCTCGAGCAGACGCGCCACAGCTTCGACCTCGCGTTCGAAGAGAAGAGAAAGAAGCTCACGCAAGGCGACGAGCTGCCCGCGGGCGTGCTGAAGATGGTGAAGGTGTACCTCGCCGTCAAGCGCCGCCTGCAGCCCGGCGACAAGATGGCCGGCCGCCACGGCAACAAGGGGGTGGTGTCGAAGATCGTTCCGGTCGAGGACATGCCCTACATGGCCGACGGCACACCGTGCGACATCGTGCTGAACCCGCTGGGCGTGCCCTCGCGCATGAACGTGGGGCAGGTGCTCGAAGTGCATCTGGGGTGGGCGGCCAAAGGCATCGGGCAGCGCATCGGCAACATGCTGCAGGAAGAGGCCAAGGCCGCGGAGCTGCGCAAGTTCATGGACGAGCTGTACAACAAGTCGGGCAAGCGCGAAGCGCTGGGTGACCTCGCCGAAGGCGAAGTGATCGAGATGGCCGGTGAACTCGCGAAGGGCATCCCCTTCGCGACACCGGTCTTCGACGGCGCGTCGGAAGAGGAAATCCGCGGCATGCTGCAGATGGCCTATCCGGAGGAAGTCGCCAAACGCAAGGGCCTCACGGCCACGCGCACGCAGGCCTACCTGTACGACGGGCGCACCGGAGACCAGTTCGAGCGCGCGGTGACCGTGGGCTACATGCACGTGCTGAAGCTGCACCACCTCGTGGACGACAAGATGCACGCGCGCTCGACCGGCCCGTACTCGCTGGTCACGCAGCAGCCGCTCGGCGGCAAGGCCCAGTTCGGCGGCCAGCGTTTCGGCGAAATGGAAGTGTGGGCGCTCGAAGCCTACGGAGCTTCCTACACGCTGCAGGAAATGCTGACCGTGAAGTCCGACGACGTGCAGGGCCGCACCAAGGTGTACGAGTCCATCGTCAAGGGCGAGCACGCGATCGACGCCGGCATGCCGGAGTCGTTCAACGTGCTGGTGAAGGAAATCAGGTCGCTCGGCATCGACATCGAACTCGAGCGTTCGTAATGCTTTGTGGGTCGGATCACGAATTTGCGAAGCAAATTGTGCTCTGACCCCAACTGATCAAGAAAGGAACAGAGTTTCATGAAATCGCTACTCGACCTGTTCAAGCAGTTCACGCCGGACGAGCATTTCGATGCCATCCGCATCGGCATCGCCTCGCCCGAGAAGATCCGTTCCTGGTCCTTCGGCGAAGTGAAGAAGCCGGAGACGATCAACTACCGCACGTTCAAGCCCGAACGCGACGGCCTCTTCTGCGCCAAGATCTTCGGCCCGATCAAGGACTACGAGTGCCTGTGCGGCAAGTACAAGCGCCTGAAGCACCGCGGCGTGATCTGCGAGAAGTGCGGCGTGGAAGTGACGCAGACCAAGGTGCGCCGCGAACGCATGGGCCACATCGACCTGGCCGCGCCGTGCGCGCACATCTGGTTCCTGAAGTCCCTGCCTTCGCGCCTGGGCCTCGTGCTCGACATGACGCTGCGCGACATCGAGCGCGTGCTGTACTTCGAAGCGTACGTCGTGACCGACCCCGGCATGACACCGCTCAAGAAGTTCGGCATCATGTCCGAGGACGACTACGAGGCCAAGCGAAAGGAGTACGGTGACGAATACGTCGCCAAGATGGGCGCCGAAGGCATCAAGGACCTGCTGCAGGGCATCGACCTCGACGTCGAGATCGAGAAGCTGCGCGGCGACCTCACCGGCTCGGAAGTGAAGGTGAAGAAGAACGCGAAGCGCCTGAAGGTGCTCGAGGCGTTCAAGAAGTCGGGCATGAAGCCCGAGTGGATGGTGATGGACGTGCTGCCCGTGCTGCCGCCCGACCTGCGTCCGCTCGTGCCGCTCGACGGCGGCCGCTTCGCGACCTCCGACCTGAACGACCTCTATCGCCGCGTCATCAACCGCAACTCGCGCCTGAAGCGCCTGCTGGAGCTGAAGGCGCCCGAAATCATCGCGCGCAACGAACAGCGCATGCTGCAGGAAGCCGTCGACTCGCTGCTCGACAACGGCCGCCGCGGCAAGGCCATGACCGGCGCGAACAAGCGGGCTCTCAAGTCGCTCGCCGACATGATCAAGGGCAAGAGCGGCCGCTTCCGCCAGAACCTGCTCGGCAAGCGCGTCGACTACTCGGGCCGTTCGGTCATCACCGTGGGCCCGACGCTCAAGCTGCACCAGTGCGGCCTGCCGAAGCTGATGGCGCTCGAACTCTTCAAGCCCTTCATCTTCTCGCGCCTGGAAGCCATGGGCATCGCGACCACGATCAAGGCCGCGAAGAAGGAAGTCGAAGCCGGCACGCCGGTGGTGTGGGACATCCTGGAAGAAGTGATCAAGGAGCATCCGGTGCTCCTGAACCGCGCGCCCACGCTGCACCGCCTGGGCATCCAGGCGTTCGAGCCGATCCTGATCGAAGGCAAGGCGATCCAGCTGCACCCGCTCGTGTGCGCGGCGTTCAACGCCGACTTCGACGGCGACCAGATGGCTGTGCACGTGCCGCTGTCGGTGGAAGCGCAGATGGAAGCGCGCACGCTGATGCTCGCCTCCAACAACGTGCTGTTCCCGGCCTCGGGCGAACCGTCCATCGTGCCTTCGCAGGACGTGGTGCTCGGCCTCTACTACACGACGCGCGAGCGCATCAACGCGAGGGGTGAAGGCCTCATCTTCTCCGACGTGCCCGAAGTGCAGCGCGCGCTCGACGCCGGCGTGGTGGAACTCACGGCGAAGATCGCCGTGCGCCTCACCGAGTGGAACCGCGACAAGACGAGCGGCGAGTTCGTTCCGTCGACGTCGCTCGTCGACACGACGGTCGGCCGCGCGCTGCTCTCCGAAATCCTGCCCAAGGGCCTGCCTTTCAGCAACCTGAACAAGGCCCTCAAGAAGAAGGAGATCTCGCGCCTCATCAACGCGTCCTTCCGCAAGTGCGGCCTGAAGGAAACGGTGGTGTTCGCGGACAAGCTGCTGCAAAACGGCTTCCGCCTCGCGACGAAGGCCGGCATCTCGATCGCCATCGACGACATGCTGGTGCCCAAGGAAAAGCACAACATCATCGAGCGCTCCGAAAAGGAAGTGAAGGAGATCGAGCAGCAGTATGTCTCGGGCCTCGTCACCGCCGGCGAGCGCTACAACAAGGTGGTGGACATCTGGGGCAAGGCGGGCGACGAAGTGTCGCGCGTGATGATGGCCCAGCTCGCGAAGGAGAAGGTGACCGACCGCAACGGCCGCGAAGTGGAGCAGGAGTCGTTCAACTCCATCTACATGATGGCCGACTCGGGCGCGCGCGGCTCCGCCGCGCAGATTCGCCAGCTCGCGGGCATGCGCGGCCTCATGGCCAAGCCGGACGGCTCGATCATCGAGACGCCCATCACGGCCAACTTCCGCGAGGGGCTGAACGTGCTGCAGTACTTCATCTCCACGCACGGCGCCCGAAAGGGTCTCGCCGACACGGCGCTGAAGACCGCGAACTCGGGCTACCTCACGCGCCGCCTCGTGGACGTGACGCAGGACCTCGTCGTGACCGAGGAGGACTGCACGACGACCGACGGCTCGCTCATGCGCGCCATCGTCGAAGGCGGCGAAGTGATCGAGTCGCTGCGCGACCGCATCCTCGGCCGCGTCGCCGCGGAGGACGTGCTGCACCCCGAGACGCGCGAGGTGATCGTGCAAGCCGGCAGCATGCTGGACGAAGACGCGATGGACGACATCGAGAACGCCGGCGTGGACGAAGTGCGCGTGCGCACGGCGCTCACCTGCGCGACGCGCTTCGGCCTGTGCTCCAAGTGCTACGGCCGCGACCTGGGCCGCGGCGGCCTCGTGAACGTCGGCGAAGCGGTGGGCGTGATCGCCGCGCAGTCGATCGGCGAGCCGGGCACGCAGCTCACGATGCGCACGTTCCACATCGGCGGCGCGGCGTCGCGTGCGGCCGTGGCCTCGAGCGTCGAAGCGAAGTCCTCGGGCCTTGTCGGCTTCAACCCGACGATGCGCTACGTGACGAACCAGAAGGGCGAACTCGTCGTCATCTCGCGTTCGGGCGAAATCGTGATCCACGACGAGCACGGCCGTGAGCGCGAGCGCCACAAGGTTCCGTACGGCGCGACGCTCACGGTGAAGGCCGATCAGCAGATCAAGGCCGGCACCGTGCTTGCCAACTGGGACCCGCTCACGCGACCCATCATCACGGAATTCGCGGGACGCGTGAAGTTCGAGAACGTCGAGGAAGGCCTCACCGTCGCCAAGCAGGTCGACGAAGTGACGGGACTTTCCACGCTCGTCGTGATCGACCCGAAGCGCCGCGGCTCCGCGAAGGTCGTGCGTCCGCAGGTGAAGCTGGTCGACCCGGCCGGCAACGAGGTGAAGATCCCCGGCACCGACCACTCGGTGACGATCCAGTTCCAGGTGGGCGCGCTGATCCAGGTGCGCGACGGCCAGGACGTGGGCCCCGGCGAAGTGCTGGCCCGCATCCCGGTGGAAGGCCAGAAGACCCGCGACATCACGGGCGGCCTGCCGCGCGTGGCGGAACTCTTCGAAGCGCGTTCGCCGAAGGACAAGGGCATCCTCGCCGAGATGACGGGCACGGTCTCGTTCGGCAAGGAAACCAAGGGCAAGGTGCGCCTGCAGATCACCGACCCGGACGGCAAGGTGTGGGAAGAACTCGTGCCGAAGGAAAAGAACATCCTCGTGCACGAAGGCCAGGTGGTGAACAAGGGCGAGTCGATCGTGGACGGCCCGGCGGACCCGCAGGACATCCTGCGCCTGCTCGGCATGGAGGAACTCGCGCGCTACATCGTCGACGAGGTGCAGGACGTCTATCGTCTGCAGGGTGTGAAGATCAACGACAAGCACATCGAGGTGATCGTTCGCCAGATGCTGCGCCGCGTGATCATCGAGAACCCGGGCGAGAGCGACTACATCGCGGGCGAACAGGTGGAGCGTTCGGAGATCCTCGACACGAACGACCGGCTGCGCGGCGAAAACAAGATCCCCGCGACCTACAGCAACCTGCTGCTGGGGATCACGAAGGCGTCGCTCTCGACCGACTCGTTCATTTCGGCCGCCTCGTTCCAGGAAACGACGCGCGTGCTCACCGAAGCGGCGATCATGGGCAAGCGCGACGAACTGCGCGGCCTGAAGGAAAACGTGATCGTCGGCCGCCTGATTCCCGCGGGCACCGGCATGGCGTACCACGTCGCGCGCAAGGCGAAGGACCAGATGGACGAGGCCGAGCGCCGCGCCATCGCCGATGCCGAAGCGGCCGAGCTCGCGAGCGTGGGTGAAGCCGCGCCGGGCGAGGCGGGCGACGCCGGCGAGAGCACGAGCACACCGATCCACTGAGGACGCCTCTTCGCTAAACTGCATGGCGCCATCGCTCCTCACGGGGCGGTGGCGCTTTGTTTTGTACGGATGGAACCGGCATCTTCATCGTCCTGGATCGGGTGGGCCGCGGGCGCACTGCTGCTCTTCTGGGGCATCGGCGCGTACAACCGGCTCGTGCGCATGCGGGCGGACTGCAACGCCGCGTTCGCGGCGCTGGAGTCGCTGCTCACGCGGGAAGTGGAACTGGTGAACGCCTGCATGCCGGCCGACGAAGAATCGCACCCGCCTTCGCAGTTCGACGGTGTCAGCGCCTTCTGGAGCGGTTTGCACGGCGCGGCGATGCAGTTCGCGGCGTCGCTCGCGGCGGCGCGGCAAAAGCCGCTGGAGGCCGATCGCATCGCGGCGCTCGGCGCCGCTCAGGAGGTGCTGGAGATGGCGTGGGAACGCGCCGAGCGCGACGACGCGCACGACCTGGCGGGGCCACGCCTGCCGCGCGACATCACGGCCGAACGCGTCCAGGTTGCGGCGCAGGTCCAGGCAGCCATCGCGAAGTTCAACGAAGCGATCGCGCGCTACAACGAAGCGATCGCGCAGTTTCCCGCTTCGCTGCTCGCATGGCTCTTCGGCTTCCAGGCCGGACGCGGGCTGCGAGCGAAATGACGGCGGTGCCTCTCTGGCGGCAGCTGCAGGCGGCCGCATCGGTGATCGCGGCCGTGCGCAGCGGCGAGTCGGCGACGCCCGCGCTCGCGCGCGTGCCGAGCGAGCTGCGCGGTGCGGCGCAGTCGCTCTCGTTTCATGCATTGCGTGAGCTCGGCCGCGCGCAGGCGCTGCGAAGCAAGCTCGCGAGGCGCGCGCCCGCAGCGCCGGCGGATGCGCTGCTGCTCACGGCGCTGGCACTGTGCTGGCGTGCGGAAGACGCTCCCTACGAGTCATTCACGCTCGTGGACCAGGCGGTGGAAGCCGCGAAGCACGACCCGGCGATGCGCGGCCAGCATGCCTTCGTCAACGCCTGCCTGCGTCGCTTCCTGCGCGAGCGCGACGCGCTCGTCGCCGCGACCGACAAGGACCCGGTCGCGCGCTGGAACCATCCGAAGTGGTGGATCGAGCGAGTGAAGGCCGACTGGCCGGACACCTGGCAGCAGATCCTCGAAGCGAACAACGAGCCCGCCCCGCTGACGCTGCGCGTGAATACGCGGCGGTGGACGCGCGATGAGGCGGCTGCCGCGCTCGATCAGGCGGGCATTGCGTCCGACCCGGTGGGCGAAGCAGGCCTCGTGCTGCAAAGGGCCCGCGCGGTGAACGACATCCCTGGCTTCGCCGAAGGCAAGCTATCCGTGCAGGATGCCGGCGCGCAAGTCGCAGCGGCCTTGCTGCTCGGGCACCGGGAGGCGCAGGAGAAGCCGCTGCGCATCCTCGACGCCTGCGCCGCCCCCGGCGGCAAGACGGCGCACATCGCGGAGCTGAGCCACGCAGACCTTCTCGCGCTCGACATCGACCCAGCGCGTTGCGAGCGCATCGAAGACAACCTGCGCCGCCTGGGTCTGCACGCCAAAGTGCAAGCCGCGGACGCAGGAGACCCCGCGAGCTGGTGGGACGGCCGCTTCTTCGACGCCATCCTGCTCGATGCGCCCTGCACCGCCTCGGGCATCGTGCGACGCCACCCCGACGTGCGGTGGCTGCGCCGCGAAGCCGACATCGCATCACTCTCCGTACGACAGGCGCGGCTGCTCGATGCGCTCTGGCCGCTCGTGAAGAATGGCGGCCGCTTCGTGTACTGCACGTGCTCGGTGTTCCGTGCCGAGGGCGAGGCGCGCATCGCGGCGTTTGTTGCACACAACAAAGCGGCCGTTTTGCAGCCCGGCCCCGGCCATTTGATGCCCCAAACGAGAGCCAAGGCGCACGCGCTTAGGGACAATCTCCAGGGTGACCACGACGGTTTCTACTACGCATTGCTTCAAAAGCGCGGCAGCTAGGCTCGCGGGCCTTGTCCTCGTGCTGCTCGCCTGCATGGTCTGCGCATTGCCGGTGCGGGCCCAGCCGGGCCATGCCGAAATCACGCAGCTCGAAGTCGAGCGCGGGGAAGAAGGCATCCTGCTTACCGCGCACACGAAGTTCGACTTGCCGACGCCCGTGGAAGACGCGCTGGCCAAGGGCATCCCGATCTTTTTCGTGGCCGAGGCGACGGTGCTGCGGGACCGCTGGTACTGGTACGACAAGAAGATCGCCACGGCCACGCGGCACATGCGCCTGTCCTACCAGCCCCTCACGCGCCGCTGGCGGCTGCAGGTGTCGTCCGGCCCGATCGGCAGCTCCGGGCTTGCGCTCGGCCAGAGCTTCGACACGAAGGAAGAGGCGCTCGCGGCCGTGCAGCACATCGCGCACTGGAAGATCGCGGATGCGGAGCTCGACCCCGAGGCGCGCCATTCGGTGGAATTCAGCTTCCGGCTCGATGTGTCGCAGCTGCCGCGCCCGTTCCAGATCGGCGCTTTGGGCCAGGCCGACTGGAACATCGGCGCGAGCCGCACCCAGCGCATCGTCCTCGACGCGCAGAGGTGACGGCCGTGACGTTCGAAGAACCACGTTCGCGATCGCTCCTGGAAGCGTCGCCGCGTGCGTTGCGCTGGGCGATCGGCGTGGGCGCGACGGTGATGGTCGCGATCGGCATCGTGCTGCTGTTCCTGCTCACGCAGGCGACGGGCAACCGCGAGCTGTACGAGCAGAACTACGGCAAGCTGCTCGCGCTGAACGTGATCGTGGCGGGGCTGCTCTTCGCGGTGATCGTGTGGGTGGTGGTGCGCCTGGCTTCGCGCCTGAGACGCGGCAAGTTCGGCAGCCGGCTGCTCGTGAAGCTCGCCGCGATCTTCGCGCTGGTGGGCTTCATCCCCGGGCTTTTCATCTACGTCGTCTCCTACCAGTTCGTCTCTCGTTCGATCGAAAGCTGGTTCGATGTGAAGGTGGAAGGCGCGCTCGACGCGGGGCTGAGCCTCGGGCGGTCGTCGCTCGACACGCTCGCCAACGACTTCGCGAACAAGACGCGGGCCGCGGCGGTGCAACTGGCCGAAACCTCCGACAGCGGCGCGCCGCTCGCGCTCGAGCGCATGCGCGACCAGCTTGGCGCGACCGATGTGATCCTCTGGAGCGCGGCCGGTCAGGTCGTCGCGAGCGTCGGCCAGTCGCGCTTCCAGCTCAATCCCGAACGGCCTACGCCGCAGCAACTGCGTACCGCGCGCAGCCAGCGCACGCTTGCGATCATCGAGGGCCTGGACGAGCCCGGGCAGATCAGCAATGCGCGCATCAAGGCGATCGCGGTCGTGCCTGCGCCCAGTTTCGGGCTGCTGGCGGAGCCGCGCTTCCTGCAGGCGGTGCAGCCCTTGCCGACGACGCTCGTGCAAAACGCGATCGCGGTGCAGGAGGCGAACCGCGAATACCAGGAACGCGCACTCGCGCGCGAGGGCCTGCGCCGCATGTACATCGGCACGCTCACGCTGAGCCTTTTTCTGTCGGTGATGGGCGCGGTGCTGCTTGCGGTGGTGCTGGGCCACCAGCTCGCGCGGCCGCTGCTGCTGCTCGCGGCCGGCGTGCGCGAGGTGGCCGCGGGCGACCTATCGCCCAAGCCGGCACTGCAGGGCAAGGATGAGCTGGGCGGCCTCACGCGGTCGTTCGCGGAGATGACGCAGCAGCTCGCCGACGCGCGCGGCGCGGTGGAAAAGAGCATGGAGGAAGTGACGGCCGCGCGCACCAACCTGCAGACCATCCTGGACAACCTCACGGCCGGCGTGATCGTGCTCGACGCCGAAGGGCGCATCCTGAGCTCCAACCCGGGCGCGACGCGCATCCTGCGCGTGCCGCTCGCGGCGCAGGAGGGCCGGCGGCTCGCGGAAGTCGAGGGCCTGGAGAACTTCGGCAACGCGGTGCAGCAGCAGTTCGACGAATACATGGACGAACGGCGCCAGCACGGGCTGGACCACTGGCAGCAGTCGTTCGAGCTGAACGTGGCGCAGCAGCCGGGCATGGCGCAGGCGCACATGCTCACGCTCGTGGCGCGCGGCGCGGAGATGCCGGAGCACGCGCGCCTGCTGGTGTTCGACGACATCTCCGAGATCGTCTCGGCGCAGCGTGCGCAGGCCTGGGGTGAAGTGGCGCGGCGGCTTGCGCACGAGATCAAGAATCCGCTCACGCCGATCCAGTTGTCGGCCGAGCGGCTGGAGATGAAGTTGGCCGGGAAGCTCGGCGAGACCGAACGGGCGATCGTTCAGAAGTCCGTGCACACGATCGTCGACCAGGTGGACGCGATGAAGCGCCTGGTGAACGAATTTCGCGACTATGCGCGGCTGCCGACGGCGGCGCTGCGGCCGCTCGACATCAATGCCCTGGTTGCCGATGTGGTGCACCTTTACGAGCGCGAGGGCGATGCGCCCGCGGCGCTGTCGCATGCGACGGTGCGCATGCAGCTCGATGCGCGGTGCCCGCCCATCCTTGCGGATGCGCAGCAGCTGAGGCAGGTGATCCACAACCTGGTGCAGAACGCGCAGGACGCGACCGAGGGGCGCGAGCGGCGGGACGTGTTGATCCGCACGCAGTGGAACGAGGCGAGCCACCGGGTGCGGCTTGTGGTGCAGGATTCGGGGGTGGGCTTTCCCGATCACATCCTGAAGCGAGCGTTCGAGCCGTACGTGACGACGAAGCCGAAGGGGACGGGGCTGGGTCTTGCGGTCGTGAAAAAAATCGCGGATGAGCATGGCGCGCGGGTGGACCTGAAAAATCGCACAGAGCAGGGTGTGGTGCAGGGCGCCCAAGTGTCGTTATCATTCGCAGTTGCGAACTGACAACACTTGCCCGCAAGACGAAGAAGCGAATGGGGCGAGCGGTTTGCGGCAACCGATCATCCTCAATGGCAAACATATTGGTGGTCGACGACGAACTGGGCATCCGGGATCTGTTGTCGGAAATCTTGAACGACGAGGGCCACAGCGTCGAACTCGCGGAAAACGCGGCGCAGGCCCGGGGTGCGCGCCAGCGCATGCGCCCGGACCTGGTGCTGTTGGACATCTGGATGCCCGACACCGATGGCGTGACGCTGTTGAAGGAGTGGTCCACCACGGGCCAGCTGAGCATGCCGGTGGTGATGATGAGTGGCCATGCGACGATCGAGACCGCGGTGGAAGCGACGAAGATCGGTGCGCACTCGTTCCTGGAGAAGCCGATCACGATGCAGAAGCTGCTGAAGGCGGTGGAGGCGGGCTTGTCGCGCAATGGGGCAGCTGCCGGTGGTGCGGCTGCGATGCCGCGCAGGCCGGGGTTTGGTGTGAATGCGCCGATCCAGATGGCGGAGCTGACGGTGGAGGCCGCGATGACGGGCGGCCAGAGCCTGCCGCCGCCGATGGAGATGGGCCCGCAGGCGCGGCAGACGTTCGAGCTGGACAAGCCGCTGCGCGATGCGCGGGACGAGTTCGAGAAGTGCTACTTCGAGTTCCATCTGGCGAAGGAGGGTGGCTCGATGACGCGCGTGGCGGAGAAGACGGGGCTGGAGCGGACGCACCTGTATCGCAAGCTGAAGCAGCTTGGGGTGGATCTTTCGCGGGGGAAGAGGACGGGGGCGGGGTGAAGTTTCTCCCTCTCGCTTTGGGGAGGGTTGGGGTGAGGGGCGCGGCAAGCCGCGATTCGGGCTTCGCCCTCTTGCTATAATGGTCGGTTCTCGGCCTGGTAGCTCAGTTGGTAGAGCAGCGGATTGAAAATCCGCGTGTCGGTGGTTCGATTCCGCCCCAGGCCACCAGAATCGCAGCGCCTCGGTAGTTCGTAGCTCCGAGGCGCTTCTACTTTGCCTGAGGACCTGTCGAGAATCTCCTACTCGCCAACCTCGAAGCGGCGGCCTAGAATCGAACGGCCCAGGAGGTGCGGTGATGAAGACTCAAGAGAATCGGGTTGCCGAGACGGCCAGGAAGGCCGCTCAGAGCAGGTTCAGCCACTATCATCAGGTGATGTCGAGCTTGCAACCGCGCGAGAACGCGCAAAAGCCGGCGCGGCAAGAGACCAAGAAGCCGAGCAAGTCGAAGTAGCGGTTCGGTTTTGGAGGCAAGCCACCTTGGGGTGAGAGCCACCCTCGGGTGGCTTTTCTGTTTTCGGGAGGAGACGATGATCTACAAGGACAGCGACTGCGGGCGGATACGCCCTGAGCAAGAGGAACTGGACGTCGGTAGAAGTCCATTTCGGCGTGACTACGGGCGGCTTCTGCATTCCCCCAGCTTTCGCCGCCTGCAGGGCAAGACCCAACTTTTCCCGGGGCATGAATCCGATTTCTTTCGGAATCGGTTGACCCATTCGCTGGAAGTCGCGCAGATCGCGAAGGGCATCGCGCAGATGATCAACACGACGGACGAGCGCTTTCAGACGAATCGGATCGATGTCGACCTTGTCGAATTCGCGGGCCTGGCACACGACCTTGGGCATCCGCCATTCGGGCATAACGGCGAACACGCTCTCGACGACTGCATGAAGAAGAGCGGCGGTTTCGAAGGAAACGCGCAGACGCTTCGAATCCTCTGTCGTCTGGAAAAGAAAGTTCAGGTCGATGACGGTGTACTCGACATGATAGGAGTCTCCCCCGAAGGGGCGGACCGTCGACTCGGCTTGAACTTGACGTTTCGAAGCCTGGCGGCAGTGCTGAAGTACGACCGAGCCATTCCGTTGAAAAGACCGAAGGCCGCGCAATTGGTGAAGGGCTACTACGCCTCGGAGCAGCCTCTGGTGGATGCGATCAAGGCGGCAGTGGGCACACCGCCTCCGGGAGCGAAATTCAAGACGATCGAGTGTCAGATCATGGATATCGCAGACGACATCGCGTACTCCACCTACGATCTGGAGGACGCCATGAAAGGCGGCTTCACTCACCCGCTGCAGCTGCTTGGGAAGGTGCGCGGCAGCAAGGAATTGGTCGACAGGCTCCGCGACAAGATTGCCAAGGAGGTGGAGGATATCGAAGAGGCGGAAATTTATGAAGCGATCGCAAAGCTGCTTCAGTTCGAAGATCTAGGCGACGAGCCACTTGAGGCGTACACGACTTCCAAACTCATCGCGTCAGATGGCATGATGCGCTGCGACTTCTCTTCCGGCTTGGTGGGGAGCTTCATGCGGGGCATCACCGTCGGTTGGTTCGGAGAGGGCCAACATCGTTTCGCCGAGCTAATCGTTGATCGTGGAACCAGGATCAAGGTGGAGGCGCTCAAGCACTTGAATTACCTGCTTACCATCATGTCACCTCGCATGAAGGTGGTCGAGTATCGTGGCTACGACGTAGTTCGGGCCATCTTCGAAACACTCGATTCCGAAGAGGGCCATTTTCTGCTGCCGGATGATCTACAGACCATGTACGGACGCCTCAGGGACTCGGACTCCAAGCGCCGGATGGTATGCGACTTCGTGGCGGGTATGACGGACAGATACGCGGTGGAGTTCTACTCGCGTCTGAATGAATCCGGTGCGACAATCTTCAAGCCGCTTTAATGGCCTACAGGAGGTGCACCGACGGCAGTCAAACGCCCCGTGGCGAAGCCGGGCACGGTGACTTGCCCCCTGATTCCATGTGTCCCGCACGGGCGATCAGGATGCGCACCACGCTGCTAGTGGACTGTAACGATTAATTCGCTAGCATCATCATGTCGATCAAGGGCATGATGAATCTGAGCAAGAGTGAACGGATGGAACTGCAACGGCAAGCGAGCAAGAATGTCGAAATGCGGAACATTGCACGCGAATGGTGCCGCAATGAATCCTCGCCGGGAGAGTTCGGCAGCGACGAGGTACTCTCCCAAAGCCCCCGTGAGTTTGGTGCTCCGACCTGTCGCCATACGCTACCTCCTCACTTCGGGGAAGTATCTCGCTCTCAGGTAGGAAACGTACTCGGTCTCCTGCGCAGTCGCTTGACTGGCGATGTTCGCAAACACCTGCTGGTAAGTTCGAACGTGAAGCGGAAAATCCTCGGCGACGGTGACCGCGAAAGCAGCCGCCTCGTTAGCATGCTGTTCTCCCTCTGACGAGGGCGCGTCGTAATAGAGGTAGACGAGTTCGAAGTCGCACTTCGTCGACGCCAGACCAAGGGCATGCTTGAGCAACTGGGGTGCGTTCAGGAAATGGAATCGGAGCTGCCCGGACTGAATGCGCTCCGCAGCTTCTTGGCACAAAGGAAGACCCAGCTCCGCCCAAAGATATCTGTCCGATGGGAAGTACTTCTCCTTGAATGGCGACGCACGGCCTCGCGCCGGAACTAGCCACTCTGTGAACTTGGATTCGACGCCGACCAGCGACCCGTCAGCACGGGTGATCAACAAGTCGAGGTTCGGAGGCACCCCGGGCAAGCCGGTAGCGAGCTTTCCTTCGAATGAAGCGCCTTTGCCCTGGCCGGCAACATCGAGCCATCGCAGGATCAAGTCAGGCCGGTCAAGCCAGTGATCAAAAACGTTGGCCGCCAACGCGGACGAAGAGTGGAGTGCGCGCATCTTCGCCGGTCGCGCCGCCGTATCGGTCAGCTCGTTCCCGCTGCCCGCTTCAAAGCTTAGAACAGCGGTAGCATTCAAGGCTTTCGCGAGATTGCGCCCATAGTGCTCCACGTACCCTCTCTCATCGAACGCCAGACCAGTGCTCTCTGCCCATTTCCGCTGCGCAGCGTGGATCTGCTTCAAAGGTGATGTGGTCGGCATGGCCATAGGATTCTCAGGGAGGTAGGAGCAGAGTAGCGCGGCGTGTCTGGACTCGCAAGCCCCGGAAAGCTTCGATCGGTGTACATGGCGGTCCAGGAGCCTCACCGTGGTCGCGCGCTGATCGCCAGCTTTTCGTTCCGCCTCTCGCGGAGCAGGACTCGTTGTAGTGCCCGGCGTCACGCCGTATCAAGGCCGCCATGACCAATGCGAGCCCAGGCCTCCCGGAAATCGGCGCAATCGTATTCCGTTGGCTGTAGCCAGTACGACACCTTCCCGTCCTTCTCGCCGCGATGGGCGCGGTCGATGACCTCTTGCGGACGCATCACAAATGCGGTTGGCTGTGTCGCGATCTTGTTGATGATCACCCAGAAGTCGCCCATTACCTTGTCCAGCGTGTTACCGAGCGGCACGGGGTTTCGTTTGCTGAGAGCTTTGACCTGGATGCCGACGTACCGACTCGCGTCGCCGCTGTAGGCAACAATGTCGACACCGCGAGCATTGCGCGCTGTAGGCATGACGTTCCAGCCGAGGAGCGAGAGCCTGTAGCAGCAGTAGTACAAGCCCACGTTCCCAGTCAGCTGGGGATTCAGCGAGGTAATGCTACCCGGCATGGGCCCTCCGATGCAAAAGGGAATGCGGGTCGGAGCTTCTCGATCAAACTCTGGAGGCGCCTTTCGAACGGTACGCCCGGCGGCCTCATTGTTGTTCGCTCGCGCGCGTGAGGCGTTTGAATTCGACAACCTCACGCACGAATCTAAGGGCAGACTGAGCGGCAGCCTTGCCAGCCACGGGCATGACGACGATACCTTCCCGTGCACGGCCATCGTTACCGAACGCTGTCGTCACCGGCTGCTTCGCGTGCGCAAGGAAACGCGCGCGTGAGATGCCTTTACCTCCGCCCCCGACCCGCCCAGAATGGATCAGGTAGATGGTGCCGTCTTCCGTGTTGCGTGCGAAGAAACCGGCGACGCGTTCATCTCGACCTTCATAGGGGGTGTTCACTTCCACCGCGATCGAAACCACGGGAGTTGTGCCGAGCACGCCAAACCAGTTCAGGCGGCGATGAATCGGTGAATCTCGGAAGTCATTCGAGCAATACCAGAACATGCCATCCGTTCGCACCTCTGACCGAGGCCGACGACCTCCTTGCCAACCGATGTCTCGAATCTCGATGCGAGGGAATTCCTCGGCCATTGTCTGTTCGAGAGAGCGCTGCGCATGCTTGATCTCATCGGCGCTCACGACAATCTTCAACATTGGGCCTCCTCTCGCGGCCGGACAAGGCTACCACCCCGTCCCTGGACCGCGTCATTCGTAACATGATCCAATCTCAACGCAATCGGACTTCGTGCCATCGGCGACTCGGCGCCCTCTCGCCGAGACAACCGACCGGTCAACTGCGACTGCGTCTTGATCGCCTTTCCGGCGGATACGACCGCGCGTTCCGCGGCGCACGAGTCAGCGACTCGTCCAATCCATGCCGCAAGGGAAAATCCGGATCGAGCAGTTCATGCGCCGGAACTCCCACCGCATCGCAGAGACGCTCGACGTTGTCGATCGAGATGTTCCTCTCGCTGCGTTCAACAGTCCCCACGAACGCACGATCAAGAGCCGCCGCATCGGCGAGCTTCTCCTGCGACATGCCGTCATGGACCCGCTGCAGACGAATGTTCCTGGCAAACGTCTCGCGCAGGGTCAGCGGCTTTCGTGACTTGGTGGCTCCAGGCATGGCACACCGATACTGAGATACAGGCGTGTTTGAATCCACGGTGTTTAAGTATCTTTAGTGCAGGCGAGTCGCCCCTGTCGGCGCGACGCCGATCGGAATCACATGGGAACACCAGTCGAGCATCATCCCCCGCCGACGCTCGCGGATGAAGAGGCTGCGATCACGCGCGCGCTTCTGATCCTGCAAGGCAGGCTGAGACAGCGCAATGTGCTCGGCACGACGAATGCCGTCAACACCTACCTCCGCCTCCAATCCCAAGGCCTCCCCCACGAGGTCTTCGCCGTGATGTACCTCGACACCCATCACCGCCTCATCGCCTACGAGCGCCTCTTCCGCGGCACGCTCGCGGCGACCACGGTCCACCCGCGCGAGATCGCCAAGCAGGCCCTCCTGCTCGACGCCGCATCGGTCATCCTCCATCACAACCACCCCAGCGGCATCTGCCTGCCCAGCCCCGGCGATCACGAAGTCACGCAGGCCCTGAAAGCCGCGCTGGCCCTGCTCGAAGTCCGCGTTCTGGATCACGTCATCACGAGCGACACCGAAGCCTTCTCGATGGCCGAGTGTGTCAGTGGTCTTCCAACAATCCCCAGTTGTGGTCGTCGAATTTTCCCCACCCATCAACGCCAAGGAGCGAACGATGGAGAGGAATTTCGAGAGATCGCAGCGCCGATCGAGGTTTGCGCAGTCCAGGGCCCGAGGGCCCTGGACTGCGCGGCGGCTACCGTGCCCGTGTTCGAACGGGACACGGAGGAGCCAGTGCTTGGTCAACTGCAATGGGAGGCGGTGCACGAGCGGCATTCGCGCGGGCTGAGCATCTCGGCCATCTCGCGCGAATTGGAGATCGATCGCAAGACGGTGCGCACTTGCCTGCGGCAGGCGTCGTGGCAGCCATACAGCCGCGAGGCGGCGGCCAGCCTGCTCGATCCGCATCGCGAGTGGCTGATCGAACGCGCGCCCGAGGTCGGCTACTCGGCGCGCATCCTGTGGCAGGAGTTGCGCGCGCAGCGTGGCTTCACCGGCAGCTACGTGATCGTGCGCCGTGCTGTGGCGCCGTTGCGGCTGGAAGCATCGGTCGCCTCGCTCACGCAGCGTCGATTCGAGACGGGTCCGGGCGAGCAGGCGCAATGCGACTGGGGCCAGGTCACGGTGCGCCTGTCGGGAGTGCGCACCGAGATCCACGTGTTCGTCATGACACTGGGCTACAGCCGACGCGGCTTTGCGATGGGGTTCCTGCGCGAGCGCATGCCCGACCTGCTGGCCGCGCACGAAGCGGCGTTCGCGCACTTCGGCGGGCGCTGCGAGTTCCTGCTGTACGACCGAATGCGCACCGTGGTGCTGGGCCAGAGTGCAGGCGGCCCGCGGCTGAACACGACGTTCGCCAACTTCGCCAGCCACTGGGGCTTCACGCCGCGGCTGTGCCAGCCGTATCGGGCGCAGACCAAGGGCAAGGTCGAATCGGGCGTGAAGTACGTCAAGCGGAACTTCGTGCCGGGCCGGCAGTTCCGCGACCTGGAGGACTTCAACGCGCAACTGGCCGCCTGGCAGCTGGAGGTGGCGGACCTGCGCATCCACGGCACGACGCACCAGCAGCCGATCGTGCGCTTTGCCGAGGAAGCCCGCGCGCTGGCTCCCACCGCGGGCCATCCGAGCTTCCTGGCCGCGATGGTGCGAGACCGCATCGTGGCCGACGACTGGCTCGTGTCGATTGACGCCAATCGCTACTCAGTGCCGTTCGCGCTGATTGGCAAGACCGTGCAAGTGGTGCGCCAGGGTGGCAGCTGGGTCATTCGCCATCGAGGCGAGGTGGTGGCCGAACATCCCGTGCTCGCGGGCCGGGCGCAGTTGAGCGTGCAGCCCGCGCACGGTCCCGGTGCGGCGCCGCGCAACGTCCGCCAGCGTCATGGCAGCCGCCCGCCGCAAGGTCGGGTTCAAGCGGACCTGTCACGCGACGTCGAGGTACGTGATCTCGCGATCTACGAGCACCTGTTCGACGCCCCGGCGCTGGAGGTGGCCGCATGAGCAGGACTGCAAACAAGACCGTGACGGCCGCAGCCAGCGCGGCTGCAGCGATGACCACACCGGCGCAGCTCGAACGCCTGGGCGAGCACCTGCGCAAGCTTCGGCTTCTGAAGAGTAGCGAGCGGCTCGAAGCGATGCTGCAGCACGCCGCCTCCCTGGAACTGCCCTACGCCGAGTTCCTCGAGCAGGTGCTGGGCGAGGAGGTTGCGGCCAAGGCGAGCAAAAACATCGCCATGCGCACGGCCATGGCGCGCTTCCCGTTCGTCAAACCGCTGGAGACCTTCGACTTCGGCTACCAGCCGTCGATCGACTCCAAGCAGGTGCAGCAGCTGGCAAGCTGCCACTTCATCGAGCACGGAGACAACGTGGTCGTGCTGGGGCCGCCGGGAGTGGGCAAGACGCACCTGGCGGTGAGCCTGGGGATGAAGGCGATCGAGGCCGGCTACCGGGTGCTGTTCACGACCGCTGCGAGCCTGATCGAGAAACTGACCAAGGCGCACGCCGAAGGAAAGCTCGAGGAGAAGTTGAAGCTGTACACGGCCCCGCGCCTGCTGATCATCGACGAGATCGGCTACTTGCCGATCGATCGGGTAGGCGCCAATCTCTTCTTCCAGTTGATCAGCCGCCGCTACGAGCGCGGCCCCATGATCCTGACCAGCAACCAGAGCTTCGGCGCCTGGGGCGAGGTGTTCGGCGACCGCGTCATTGCCACAGCCATCCTTGACCGCCTGCTACACCACGCCGTCACCATGAACATTCGCGGCAATTCCTATCGCCTGAAGGACAAGCTCAAGGCCGGCCTGGTCAGGCCTCAAGACGACAGTTCAACCAACCCGGGTGGGGAAATTTGAACGACCACGACTGGGGGAAATTCGGCGACCCTTGACACGAGTGCGGCTCGATCTGACGACCGCGACTGTCGCCGGGTCGTTCCCGAGGTGAGGTCTGTCTTCGTCGAGGCCGACCGCCGGATCAGATGGCGGCGCAGCGAGGATGGTCGACGAGCTGCTGCCGCATCGCCGGAGGCGCACGCTCCTAGGTCGCGGCCACCCTGGCGGGTCGCCGCGAGCCCCCGAGGAGCCGGAGTGGTTCACACTCAGAATGTGTGGCGGACTCCAAAGTCCAAACCGTTCGAGCGCCCTCCGGGCACAGGAGGAATTGTCGCCAGGCCCGCTCCGCCGCTTCCACTCGCCGCGGGGCCATTGACAAAATAGGTCGCAACGCCTCTGTTTTGAATTACCGCACCGGTAGCGTAAATGGCGGTTCGCCGGGACAAGTTGTACACATACCCGATCGCGAGCTGCGTTGCATCGTTGGCGCTGTTGCGAAGGTCATACCTCGCGACGCTGATCTTGAATAGGCCTCTGCCGAGCGGAGCGGTAGCAGCAATCGCCAATGTGTCCAGTCGATCGTTGGCCACGCCGTTGGCGATGGATCCCCCTTTGGTCTGGGACGTGGAGAAATACACCATCGGGCGCAGGAAGCCGAAATCGAAAGACGCACCGGCGCTTCTGATCGTGAGGTCAGGACGTGTCACCGTTCCCGCCGTCGATGCCGCATTCCCGATCGATTGCTGCGTGAGAATCGTCTCGGCCAATGCCACGTGAAACTTGTCCGACCTGTAACCCACCCTGACCCCGTAGCCTCCGTTGGTGCGGCTATTCAAACTGTCCGACGACTGCTCCCCGAAAGCATACTGGGCTTGCCCGTAGACACCACCCAACGAGGAAGGCAGCAAATAGCTCACGGTGTTGTTGAGGCGAATGGGATTGGCCCGGCCGGCGGCGGTTGCCAGGCTCGGACTGGACACATTGAGCACCTTCCCGACTCCGCGCAGCGCAAAGGGATTGAAGGCGCCAACGAGCCAGTAAGTAGGCGTACGGTCACGCCCGAGCGTGACTTCGCCGAAGGTGCCCGCCAAGCCGACGATTGATTGCCTCTGGAAGCTGTAGCCCGATGCCGTCCCATTGTCGAGATCGAGGCCACCGTCGAGAACGAAAAATGCGCTCGTGCCGCCACCGAGGTCCTCCCGGCCTCTGAACACCAACCTGCTCGCACTAAGGCCGCCCTCATTCAGCCCGGCGCGGTACCCCCTTCCGCTACCGGAAACGCGGCTGAGCGTCGCGTCTACGACACCGGAAATGGTCAGGGAACTCTGCGCAAAGGCGCTGGAGACCATTCCCAGCGCGGAGAGCAAGACTAGCCTTTTCATAGTTTCCTTCATGCAAAACTCATGCTGCCTTGCCGTTTTCGTGCAAGGTTCGAACAACTCCCGTTGGGAGTGCAAAGAAATCGCGCTAAGACGGGCGTTGCAGTTCGACAGTCTTGAACGGCTCGAGTCTGTCGAGCGCCTCCGGGGAGTCACTGTTGACGTTCCACTTGAAGAAGCGCAATACGACTCTGTCGGGCGTGTAATCCGCCAAGGTGAAACCATGCTCTTCGATGGGAGCGATCCCTTCGCTCATACTCAGATGAAGCGACGGCTTGGCGCCGGTCTTGCGCCGGCGGGAGGGCCAACCCATGGGACTTGTGCCCACCGTCCCGGGTAGAACCGCCTGCACGGGATTTCGCGACAAGTCGAGCTTGCCGGTACGGGTGATGGAGCCCATCGCGGTGGCATGAAGATCTCCGCTGATGACAAGCGGGATTCTTTCTCGCATGTCGCTCATCGCTGCCAGCAGGCGATCGTGCTGTTTCAACCAGCCGGACTGCCAATTGCGTTTCGGCACGTCGAGAGTGAGTTGCCCGTCCGCGCCAAGGACGTCCGGATACCACTCTCCCCATTTTCCCGCCGTCCACCCCGGCGGGTTGGAGGGAGCGTTGACGACATGCGCGACATCGCGGGCAGCCATGCGGTTCGTCAGCCAAGACTCCACGATCTCGTCAAGATAGACGGCATCGGGGCCGGCCAGAGTCATCGTGCGGCGGATCGTATAGAGAAGAACTTCGAGCAGGCGCCCATAGCGCAGGGTTCCGAAGCTTTCGGAATAGGGAAGCGGCCGGCCGTTCGCGACCGCGCCCGCCATTCCGCTGGGGCGCGTCGAGTCGGGAAGGAATTCGGGGTAATACATCGCCTGCGTTGCACGCGCGGCCTGCGACATGAACTGGTCCGGCGGAAACGTGACCAGGCCATCGAGCCAGTCGTCGTTGTCGAAATAGTCGTGGTCGTCCTGTACGAAGAAGACAGGCGTGGATCGGAAGTCGGTCGAATAGACCGGGACGATCTGCGGTCCTGCTGCTCGCTTGAGAACAAGTTCGTTGGAGGTTCCCAGCATCGCTGCCGAGCGATCGAACCGCCCTGCAATCTCTATCCTCCTGGGCAGCGTCGGCAACTGTCCCGGCGTGCGCTGGTCCCAATAGACGTGATCGCCGTTCGAGACTACAGCGTGCGGCCTGAACGAGAGGCCCCTGCGGAGCAGGCGGCTGCGGAGTGCAGCAGGCAGGAATCGCATCTGGTCGTGCCCGCCGGCGCACGTGAAGAACATGACCCGGACATTCTCAGGTCGTGCATCCGGGGCGGGGAACGTTGCCAGTTCCCAAGGTTCGCACAATCGCCTGCCCGAGGACGAAGCGGCCTGCGACAAGCCAAGCTTGTAAGTCGTTGCCGGCTTCAGTCCCTTCGCGTGGAACTGCCAGGTCTCACCTTGCGTGTCCGTCATCACACCTTCGACCTTCGACCCGCCCACGTGAAGGACCGGGGCGGACAGCAGCGCTCGGTCGAAGGATGCCTTGACGAGAAGCTCCGTGGCACTGACGGTTGGAAGTATGTGGAGAACGCGACCTCTGTCCCAACTGTTCGTGGGATCCTGCGAGCCATGGTCGCGCTCGGACTTGGCCAGCAACTCGGGGGCCATCGATACCATCAATGAGCCTGGCGCATAGCGCCCCAGGAAGTCTCGTCTCTTCATGTTGTCTCCGGCTTCGGGCTCTTATGTGGCGGATTGATAATTGCCGCCGATCGCTCGCCTTGCGCGCATCACCAGATCGAGTTTGAGATAGAAAGCGGGCTGCGTAAATTGCGGTTTATTTAGCAACTCATAACGCTCCCGAATGACTTCGGCGGAGATTTGCGGCAACAGGTCGTGGGCCCCCGCAGTGGCGGGGCGCGCGGAGCTGTGGGCGGAGGCGCACAGCATTAACGCGCGCGCAGACTGGACAAGTTGTGAACGTGCACGTGCTCGCCGGGTGCGATGTCTCGAAGTGCCACTCCGATCGCTTCGCCTTGCTTCAAAACGACCTGCCCGGCAGGAATGCGATGCACCGCGAACTTGTGGAAAGTTGGTAGCGGGCCCAGGAGGCGAATTTCGAGAGGTTTGTCATCGACGACCACCCGAAGCAAATCGCCGGCCTCGACCGGCTTCAATGCGATGGCGACGCTGTCCGAGGGTTTGCAAATCATTGCCGACCGGCTGCCGGTTGCGGCGCTGCGCACATCCACGGTTTTCACAACGCCTCTCCATAGCGGCTCACGACTTCATCGCCTTCCCCCAGGACCTCACCCCAGGTCAGGCTGCCGGAAGCTGTCTCCACGAGAAGGTCCAACAGGTTCTTGGATGCCTGTTCAATCGGTAGATTTCCCTCGAGCACGCCGCTGGCGTCAAAATCGAGTTGATGGATGAGGCGAGACGCAGCTTCTGGATTGGCGGACAACTTGATCGTCGGCGCCAATGCGCTCACATAGCTGTTTCCGACGCCGGTGGAGAAAAGCAGAATCTGAGAACCGGCTGCGACGAACCCGGATAGCGATTCCGGACTGAAAGACGGCGCATCCATCGCGAACAGGCCGGCCTCCACTGGGCGCTGGCCGGGTTCCAGCACGCCGATGATCGGCGTCGTGCCGCTCTTGGTCACCGCGCCAAGCGACTTCTCTTCGATGGTGGATAGGCCAGCCGCGACATTGGTGGGGTTGGGATTGTTTCCGGTGAGGCTGATCCCATGTGAAACGGCAAGCCTCTCCCGTCGATGGACCGCTTCGCAAATTCTGTTTCCGATTTCAGCACTCGCCGCTCTTCTTTTCAGCAGATGCTCCGCTCCCAGCCATTCGAGCGTTTCACCAAAGACGGCGCGTCCCCCCAGGTCCACAATGGTGTCGACAACGCGGCCGATGATGGGGTTCGCTATCAGCCCGGAGCTCGGATCGGAACGCCCGCACTCGGTGCCGACGAAGAGCTTCGCGAGTGGGATCTTCCTGCGTCGCTGTCTGGAAATTTCCCGATGCAGCGAAGCTCCTTCGGTGATCGCCCGGCTCGAGAGCTGCAGGCTATCGTGGCTGCAGTCATCAAGACATATCGACGTGACCGGTTTACCGGCACTCCGAATTCCATCGGCCAGCGCCGCCATGCGGGGTGCATCGCTCCCGAGGAGGACCACGGCCCCCACGTTGGGGTTCTTGCCGAATCCGGCCAATGACCGCAGATGAACTTTACGGTCATTTCCCAAGAGCCCGCCGCCGAACGGCATGGACACCAAACGACTTCCCGGCAACGCAGTCGCAACTCGCCGCGCAGCAGGCGCGGTCAGGCCGGAGGTGGAAAGTATGAGCAGGTAGTTCCGTACGCCCGCTTCACCGTTCGACCGGGGATACCCGTAAAAGTGCGGCACTTTCATTCCAGAGACGGTCAATCCGGCTTGATTCCCGTTTTCTGGATCACCTCGAGCCATTGGCGGGCTGCCATATCCAAGGATTGCCGGAAGCCTTCTGGAGTCGAATAGGTGTAGCTCGCCCCCAGTGCCGACCAACGTGCCTGCACATCCGGCATCGACAGGATCTCCGCGATCGACCTGTTCAAGAGGGCAACGACGGAGGGGGACGTTCGCGCCGGAGCGAATATCCCTTGGCCGGCCACGACTTCGAATCCTTTGACACCGGACTCGTCGACGGTCGGAACATTGGGGAGCGTTGGTACTCGCTCTTTGGTCGTCACTGCCAAGGCTCGCAGCTTGCCGGCCTTCAACAGTGCGTCCGCCGACGGTATGCCGACGAACATCAGGTCCACGTTGCCGCTCACCACGTCATTGAGCCCGCTGCCGCCACCGCGGTAGGGCACATGGTTGAGCTTCATTCCTGACATCGAGTTCAGCATTTCTGCCGATAGATGTGCCCCCGTGCCGATTCCAGAGGACGCATAGCTCAGTTTCCCAGGTTCGCGTTTCTCCGTGGCGATGACGTCGCTCAAGTTGCGGAGCCTCGATCGTGCCGATGTGACGATCACCTGAGGAAAATTGGCGACGCCAATGACCGGCGCCAAGTTCACTTTTCCGTAAGGCAGCCCCTTGTAGAGAGCAGGAGCCACCGTGTAGGTGGCAACGTCCGCCAGCATGATCGTGTAGCCATCGGGGGCGGACTTCGCCAACAAGGCCGCCCCGATGGTTCCCCCCGCCCCGGGGCGGTTGTCGACGATGACGGGTTGCCCGAGTTTGTCGTGCAATTTCTGGCCGAGGACACGCGCGAGGATGTCGGACGTCCCCCCCGGTGGATAGGGCACGACGAGGCGAATCGGCTTTGCGGGATAAGGCTCGGCATGGGCAGCGATGCTGAAGACAACACCCAGCGCCAGGAGGGAGAACGGTTTCGTAAGTCCGGCGTGATTCATGCCCGACCGCTTCAGACGGCGTCCCAGGACGACACGGCGTCGTCCCGCACTTGTTGTTCCAGCAATTGTTCTTGCCCCTGGATCCGCCCAAGCAGCTCAAGGGCGTTTTCAACCTGCTCCCGAGGCACGCGGACCACTCCACTCTCATCGGCGACGATGAAGTCCCCGGGCCGTATGCGCACCGTGCCGATGATGATTTCCTCATTGATCGACCCGAAGGTGAATTCGTTGCGGCTGCGGCGCGGGCACACCCCAACAGACCAAACGGGGTAACCGACGGCGCGTATTTCTTCAAGGTCGCGGCATGTTCCCCACAAGACGGTTCCGCGCACTCCGCGGCGCTGGGCCAGCCGGGATGCGAGCCCGCCCCACGCAGATGCGGTCTTCGTCCCTCCCAGGTCCATGACGACCACGTCACCTGCCTTCATCGTCTTGAGCACCATTTCCAGGGGCTTCCCGACGCCGCCACCAAAACGATAAGCGTCCGAATCACGGGACTTCGGCTCGAATCGCGCCGTCATCGCTCTGCCGCAAATGCGGCCGAGGCCTTGTCTCTGGGCCGCGAGCTCCGAAAGAGCTCCTGGCACGCCCAGTTCGTCAAGCGCATCCGAGATTGCCGACGTAGGAAATGCCGCGAGCCTCGTTTCAGCCCCAATTGCGCTGTCCATGCTATTTCTCTCTCAGAAAGCGCAGAATGCGCTACGGTTAAGGATGCGTTGCCGGCGCGGGAGCGCGCCGATGAGATCCCGATTGTTCCCACCGGGGTCTTCGAGTGGAATTACTTTGTTGTTATCGCCTCATCCCCTGCGCTTATGACCGGCAGTGAATCCCAGGGCCCGCGAACGTGGGGTCAGGCGCTTTCGCCTGCGAAGATCTACAGGATCGACAGGCTGCGGTTGCGCCATTTGAGAATGCTGGAAGTTATCCATCGCTGTGGTTCGCTCGGCGCGGCAGCGCGTGAATTGGGGGTCACACAACCGGCCGTTACCAACCTGCTCAAGGAGATCGAAGAGGTTTTCGAAGCGACGCTGGTCGAACGCGACGTGCGCGGCGGGCGCCTGACCGACGCCGGAGTTGCCGCCTTGGAACGCTTGACCATAGCGATGGCCTCAATCGACATCGCCATGAACGTCGCCAAGGCGAAGTCGCAGACCAGATTGCTCCGCCTGGGCTGTATTCAGGTGGCGGGAATAGGCGTGCTGCCAGCCGCAATCGCCCATATGGAAGCGCGTGGCTCGCTGGGTCAAATCAAGCTGGTGGAAGGAACCGCTCGCTCCTTGCTATCCGCCCTTCTCGAAGGTGAGATCGACGCCTTTATCGGTTGGGTCGAAGACTCCCTGTTGGCAGCGGTCGACGTAAGGCGTCTGATGGTCGAACCTCTCAGCTATGGGGTGATGCAGGTGGTGGGCTCGTTCGAGCATCCGTTGGTCAACCGGATGGATGTCACCGTGGACGATCTGAAAGCGTGTTCCTGGATACTTCCTCGCTTGCACTCGCATACCAGGGCGGCTTTCCAGCATTTGTTTCTTGATAACGGATCCCAGCCGCCGGAGCCAACGATCGAATCCTGGTCATTGCACAACACCTTGTTGATTGTCGCGGCGTCCCGGCTGCTCGCCGTTGCGCCAAATGACGCCGTTGAGTTCTATTCGCAACTGGGGCTCGTGAAACAGATCGATGTGGCTCCGCTCTTGCTGGACAGGACGCGAGTTTCCTTGGTCGCTCTGAATGAAAGTAGAAAATTGCCGGCGATCGAGGCCCTGATCGAAGCCATTCGGCACGTTCGACATAACCGTCTGCCCATTCCACTTTGAATTGCCGGCTGGTCGACCAACCTGTCAGGCAGAATTCGTGTCACCTGAAGGGAGTCGAATGCACCCCCGGCAAGAACTGGGCAACGAAGATGCTCAAACCCGCAATCAAGACCAATGCGACCCCGGCCCATGGCATCCAGTCGGCATGAGCTTTCTGCAATCGAACGAGCAGCACCGATGCCAGCGTGAACGCGCCAACTCCGAATGTGCATACCCATGCGGCTAGGCCAGATAGGTACGTGTCAGCATACTTGTCCGGGATCCACAGGTGGCCAATTGCGGCGCCATAGACGGAGTGCGCAAATACGCATAGCACCACCGCTACGGATATGGCGTCAACAATGGCGCTTCGACGTGCCATGCGGTCTAACGTCGGAGTTGGCCGGCGACCGAGGAACAGGAGCGCCCGTGGCGCAGACGCCCTTGGGCGTCCGTGTCGAACAACCGGTTAGGCATGGCTTCTCCTCCTTTCACGCTGAATTGGGAACCCGCGTCCCGACACGCTGCAGCGAACGATGAACCAGAAGCTGGCGACCAAGACAACGCAGGACAGTAGAAATAACCATGGACTGGACCCGATGCTTCCGTTCCAAAAGCAAGTCCATACGTTACTGCGGCGCCACACGTAGGCGGCGGGGCAGCCCGGGGGAAGCGCCGCGACGTCTTGCGGCCGTAGTTCATGAATCGGAACGACGACCAGCCACGTCAGCACCAGGTTCGAAAAGTACGCCACGATGACAAGTGCGATCACTTGCGCCACATGCCAACGGTACTTGAGAACGATGTTCATCAACAATCGCCCATGTGATGCCTAACGTCGGATTTGACCGGCCCACACGAGGTGAGCGCCGAGGCGCGGACAGACGTGTGTGTCCGTGTCGAAGGATTTGTTGGGTGGCACTATCATTCTCCAGGCCGTCGCCCCGAATCGAAGATGTCGGCGATCTCCTGAGGATCGACCTCCGCCCCTTTCAGCAGGTAGGCTTTCGAAGCTCCCGCGGAGCGGGCAAGTTCCCGAAACGCGCGGCTTTCAACCTGTGTGAAACCACCTTCCGGATCTCCGAGCGGGTGAATGACGATCGCCGGGCTTGGCACGAACCAGGACTTGCCGATCACCTGGCGGACAAAGGTCTTGAGCAACTGCTCTGCGACGCTGAAGTCCGAGATCAGCGAGCGGGGATGCGCGAACGGGTTGACCACGGTTCCACCGGACTGCGCTGCAGCCCGTCGAGCAGCGGAACCACAAGCCAGTACGCGCTTTGGCTCACTCCCACTGATCGCCACATCGGGCACGTCGGACACCGAAGTTCCATTCTTCACGTTGGTGACTACGAGTCGCTCGGGCGAAATGCGCACGTACAGGACTGGCGTGAACGAACGCAGCATGTCGAGTGCGACCTAACGTAGAGGTAACCGGCGACCATGGATAGGTGCGCAGGGAGCGCAGCGACCGAGCGGTCGCCCTTGGGCGCCCGAGTCGACCGCCTTGTTATGCCGGCTGCGGGACAACACGACTACGGCGATGCCATGCAAATCGTTGTCGTCCATGGATTCTTCGTGTGGCGGCGGCCTTGCCGAGGAAGATAATTTGACGCCGAAACCCGAACGCGCACAAGCAGCAGGCGGATTGTCCGAGGGGTCTTACCCGTTCGCCACGTTCAACAGTCCCCACGAACGCGCGATCAAGAGCCGCCGCATCGGCGAGCCTTTAACCACTCGAAAGCGAAAGCGAAAGCGGTCAACGTGGCCATCGAAGTGGACGGGGATGGCAAGGGCGAACCGCCGACTAGAGATCGAGCACCAGCAACGCCGTCTTCGCCCGTGAGCAGCAAGGGGTGAATCGGTCATTCGCTGCACGCTCGTCGTCGGTCATGTAGAGGTCGCAACTACGCCGAACTATGGGATCGCAACCTGGGCAGCCAGTCCCCCACGAAGTCGGCGCGAGAAGTCAACAAGCCCGTTGGCGAGGGAGGCCTGCTGACTTCGCCCTTGTGGCGGTAAGTCCGAACGCGCGCGGTCGACGACGCGGCGCGCGCAGGCGCATCATGCGGCCTCGCCGTGCACGAGGTATTCGCGATCAATCGCGGGCAAAGGCTCTTCGTCGAGCGTTGCCTCGAAGGTCCTCAGGCGCTTGTAGATCGATATCAGCTCCACGATCGTCGTCCACGAATTGACGAGGTACTGGAACGAGGTGCGCACCTGATCGAAGACGTTGGTGATCTGGGTGAGCAGGCCGAGGGTCAGCTTGCCCGCGACGATCGAGGGAATCAGCACGAAGAGGCTGAACAGGCTGTCCGCCTGCAGGTAGAAGATGCGCGCGACGTTGAAGTACATGTAGTGGAAGTAGAGCCGGAAATAGCTTCTTCGCACGTTTGCGAAGAGCGCCGCCGCGGTCTGCGGCTGGGCGCGGTCCGCGTCATCTTCGCCGTAGACGAGTTCCTTTCGGTACGCCGCCTCGACACGCTGGTTGCGAAACTCGAGCCCCGGGAGCTTGATCCCCACTGCCGCCAGGAAGACCGTGCCGAACAGCGACCAGAACACGGCCGCCCAGACGAGCGCGTGCGGAACCTGGCCAATGAGCGGAAGGTCCGTGATCTCCGCTCCAATCTTGAAAAGCACCGGCAAGAACGCGACCAGCGTCATCACGGAGCTCACCAGATTCACGCCGAGCTGCTCCATCGTCGATGAGAACCGCATCGTGTCCTCCTGCACGCGCTGCGAGGCGCCTTCGATCCGACGAAGGCGCGGCCAGTGCGCCATGTAGTACTCGTTCATGGCCGTGCGCCAGCGAAAGATCCAGTGACTGACGAAAAACAGGTTGAGCACGCCCACCGTCACGGCCACGAAGGCGATGCCCGCGAAGCTGAGCATGCCGCCATAAAGCTGCGCGACCGTGACCGAAGCGCTCCTGTCCAAGGCGTGCTGGATCAGGTCGTAGAAGGGGCCGTACCAGGCGTTGATCGCCACGCTGACCTGCACCGAGAAATAGGTGTTGAAGACGATCAGCGCCGTTCCCAGCACCGACCACGCCTGCCAGCGGTGCGGGCTGTACCAGAACCAGAACGCGGCGAAGGCGGCCACCGCCAGCGCGTAGTACAGATAGAACCAGAGGAACGGCGCGGACCAGAATACAGAGACGCCGATGATGGGCGCGGCCCCTTCACGAGCCGGCGGCAGGCCCACGTACGCGCCCAGCGAATCTCCGCCCGCATACCAGAGCAAGATCGCGATCAGCGACCACACGCAAACGGAGATGAAAAAGAGGCGGGGCTTCGGAAAGAATGACACGAACATTGGTAAGACCCTCTCGATGACTGAAGAAAAGCCCGCGACGCAAGTGACACCCCCGCGGATCGGGCGGTCCATCGCGGAATCAGTCGGTTCGACAAGGCCATTTTGCTTGCTTGCTGCTCATCAGCACCTTGCGGCTCGCGAGGGCCGACGGCGCGGGGTCCTGCGTCGCGGCAGCGATGACGACGGGCCGCATGCGGCCATGAATTCGGGTCGCCGCCCTCTTTCAGCGCAGCCTTGGATGCACGCCACGGCACAGCGCATTCGCCCGCGCGCGTCGCATGTCGATCATGGATTGGCCTTCACCCGCGCAGCGGCGCGCCAGGCCCATGCGAGTGGTGGCGTGACAAGGGCCACCGCGGCCAGCCATCCGACCCATTGCAGGCCCGACGGGTCCCAGTCCAGCTTTTCTGCCAGTGCGGCAAGCGCCGCGCCGAACGACAGCAGCACGATCACCCAGCCGACGCCGCGGCGCAGCCGCCGCGTGACGCGAGGGTCGCGTTCGCTTCGCAACATGCGGCATACCAGCTGTGAATCGGTTGTGCATGTGATGAGAAATCCGGCCGAAAACAGCAAGCCGGCCAACAGGCCGGCCGACCAGCCTCCGCTCTGGGCAGCGAACACAGACCAGGCCGACACATGCGCGACCGTATCCACCACGGTGGCAAACAGCATGCCCACCAGCAGCGTGGCGAAGACGTCCGTGCGTTCTTGCAGCGCGGCGGGCATGAGTTTCATGCGAAACGATGCAGGCAGATAGTCGCCGCGCGCGACCAACGCGCGCAAGTTCCCCGCGCCCAGGAGCATGAGCAGCACGATCGGCAACCAGTCGAGCACGGCCACGACGACCGACGGCAATCGGAATGACGCCGCGCCAACGGCGATGACGGCCGCCAGCAGCACCACGACGAGGCCATGACCCACGGCGAACAATGCGCCAACCCACGGCGCGTGGCGTTCGCCGCCATCGAGCGCGCGCAGGGTCATGCCATCGATCGCGGCGACGTGATCGGGTTCCATGCCATGGCGCAGGCCCGACAAAAGGAACAGCGCCAGACTGCCGACGGGCAGTTGCGCGCCGGTCACGCTCGGGCTCCGCTCTTGCAGGACGGGCAGCGGCCGTGCAGGGTCAGGTCGTGCGAGTCGACCCGGAATCCGTTCGGCACCAGCTTCTTCATCGAACCCGGGCACGCATGCAGCGCGAAGACCCGGTCGCATGTCGTGCAATGGAAATGGTGATGATGATGGGCGGGATCGCCGTGGGCGTGTTCGCACGCGGCCTCGTAGCGGGCAGGCTGCCCGGGAAGCGAGACGATCGCGACCTGCTCCTGTTCGAGCAGCGCGCCGAGGCGGCGGTAGACGGTGGAGAGATTGAGCGTTGGCACCGAAGCTCGGGCGCGCTGCAGGATCTCGGCCGGCGTCAACGCCTCGCGGCCGCGTCGCAGCGCCTCCAGCACAGCTTCCTGCTGACGAGTATTGCGTTCCACGGGCAAATTATATTGCAAATCAATTTGCAATAAGCCGCCTAGCAAACGAACGTAAAGTTCGCCGATGCTCTGGCTGAACCGGGCCCCCCGTCGCACAATCAGCCGATCTGCGGCGAAGCCGACGCCGCGATGCCGGAGAAACCATGAAGCCGATACTGATTGCTTCCTGTGCGCTGCTGCTGAGCGCGTGTTCAGGAACGCCTGTCTTTCAGAGCTCGTTCAATGGCTACGGCTACTCGATGGGGCCGACGAGCGCGAGCGATCCTCGCTTGAGTCAGCCTCGGTTCTACATGGATGAAGGCGACTCGCTGCCGCCCTCGCTGAAGGCTGCGCCGCTGAACAACCGCTGATCGGCGCAGCCGCCAGGGTGTGCTCGATCCCGCCGAAATCGAATCGTCTATTTCGCAGCAGCAAGTTCGCTTCGCATGGTTTCCAGGAGCTTTTCAGGGTTCGCAACGCCTTTGCGCTTGGCCTTCTCGATCCAGGTCACCTCCACCGGTTTCAACGCCGTACGGATCTCCTGGACCATCGCCGGGCTTGCGGTCTCGATCGTGCGACCCATCTTGCGGTACGTTGCCCAGGTCGCCTCGTCGCCCTCCATGTAGGCCCGCCCAACCTTGCGCGCGAACGCTTCGCCCGAGATCTTCGAAATCGCTTCGCGATCATCGGCGCGGATGCCTTGCCACTTCGCGTCGTTGATGCCGAGCGTGAGGATCGTGTTGTAGAGCGCGCCCGGAACGATGGTCGCGTAAGGCAGTGAGTCGACCAGCTTGAACGAGGCGACCGATTCGGGCACGAGCAGGGTGCCGTCCAGCGAGCCGCCGCTCAGCAGTTCATAAAGCTCCGAGATCGGCTTGCTCACGGGTACCGCCCCCAGCAGCAGCAGGCTTTGCGTCACGCCGGCTTGCGGCGTGCGCAGCTTCATGCCCCTCAAGTCGCCGATCGACCTGACCGGGCGCTTGTTGTTGAAAATATGGCCCGTGCCCACGACGAAGAGGCTGAGCGGGTGCACGCCCTTGTACTCGCCGTACTGCGCGAGGTGCTGCGTGTAGAAGCGGTAGGCGAATGCCGAGTACACCTCGGCGTTGTCGCTGGTGAAGGGCAGTTCGAGCACCTCGGAGATCTCGAACCGGCCCGGCGTGTAGCCGTTGACGAACACCACCAGGTCCGCCTGGCCGTCGGCTGCCACGTCGAACTGGCTGGGCACCGTGCCGATGACTTTCGGCAGCGTGTCGATCTTCACGCGGCCCTGCGTGACCTTCTCGACTTCGGCGATCCATGGCTCGATCACCTTCACGCGCATCGCGTGGCCCGGAGGCAGCCAGTTCGAATATCTGAGCACCGTTGTTTGTGCCGCCGCGATCGTGGGCAGCAGGGCAGACACGGCCAGGATGGCCAGTGCACGTCGGATCGAGGGGATCATCGAGAACTCCGTGGTTTGGAAGTGGTGAGGGGAAGAAGGCTTGCGCGGGCGACAGCGAGTGCCGTCGCGACGAGGTCGTCGATCGAGGTCTCCTGCGGCGACCACCACTCGACCGACCAATTCAGGCCGCCGATGATCAGCATGCGCAAGGCTTTGCGCTGCGCCGCGGTTCGATGCTGCGTGCCTTGCGCCGCGTCATCGACGAGGCGTCGCCAGAGTCTGCCGTACACCGCCTGCTCGGCGCGCGTGGCCCGGCGGATGTGTTCCGGAACCTGGCTCGTGTTGCGCACGGCGGCTTCGGTGTAATGCGAGATCTCCAGGATGAACCGCAGGTGCGCCTCGACGGCCGTGCACAAGCGCTCGAGCGGCGTGGCCGTGCGTGGGAGGGCGGCAACGGCTTCTTCCGTGTGTTCGCGTACATGTCGCGTGCCGGTCACGAGGACGGCCTCGACAAGCTCTTCGCGCGAGGCGTAGTAGTAATAGAGCGTCGCGATCTTCACGTCCGCTTCGCGGGCGATCTCGGACAGCTTGGTCCCCGCGAATCCCTCGCGGCTCATCACGAGCGCCGCGGCGTCGAGGATGCGCTGGCGAGTCGCGTCCGATTTCCTGAGGTCGCGCACGTCGCCGTCCGCCCGAACGCGTTGGCGCTCCGGCCTCGCGGCGCGCGGTGTTTTCCTGGCTGCAGGTGCGGTCACTGCGTGGCCTTTCAACTACCGGCGATGCGGGTTTCCCGGCCGGCCCAGTAAGGTGCTTTGAGCGCGTTGCGCTGGACCTTGCCCGTGGCGGTGCGCGGCAGTGAATTCAGAAACACCACACGGGTGATCTTCTTGACGCCTCCCACGATGTTGCGCGTGTGGGCGATGAGTTCGTCTTCCGTCACCTGCCGGCCCGGAGCCGGCACGACGGCCGCGAGCGGCGTTTCGCCCCAGCGGTCGTCCGGCACGCCGAACACGCATGCATCGGACACCGCAGGGTGCCCGCGGAGCGCATCCTCCAGCTCCGACGGCCAGATGTTGAAGCCGCCGGAGACGATCATGTCGTCCTTGCGGTCGACGAGATAGACAAACCCGTCCTCGTCCATGTAGCCCATGTCGCGCGTGAGCACGCTGCCGTCGGGAAGGGTTCGGTCGGCGGTGGCTCGTGGATCGCCCCAGATGCCCGACATCGTCGAGGGTCCGCGCGCGGCAATCTCGCCCACCTCGCCCACGGGGAGCGCGCGGCCGTCCTCGCCTCGAATGCTCACGACGACGTTCGGCGTCGGCCTGCCCGCGGAGCGTGCGCGCTTTCTTTCTGCCTCGGTGCCGCGCGGTGCATGCTGGTGCGGCAGCAGCATCGTGATGGGCATGGCTTCGCTCTGCGCATACAGCTGAAACAGCGTCGGGCCGAAGACTTCGATGGCGGCGTCCAGCGTTTCCGGCGCGATGGGCGACCCCGCGTACATGAGGCATTGCAGGTTCGAGAAGTCGCGCTGCCTCGCGGTGGCGTCGCGCACCATGTCGCGGATCATCACCGGGGCCGCCACCGTGTGCGTGGCGCGATGCGACTCCAGCAAGTCGAGGACACGGCGCGCGTCGAAAGCGGGGACGGGAATGATGCAGGCACCCACCGCGAGGGTTCCCCAAAGGAAGGCCACCCCGAGGTGGCAGAGCGACGCGGGCACGAGGTAGCGGCTGCGTTCGGTGAGCATGGGCGTCACCCAGCGCCACTCGTTGTTGTACTGTGTCCATCGCGCGACGGAGTGATAGATGCCCTTGGGCTTGCCCGTGGTGCCGCTGCTGAAGCGGACGATGTGCACGTCGTCGGGTTCGACCGGCACGAGAACGTCGTCCGGCGCGTGCGCCGCAAGGGCGGTTTCGTAGTCCGTCGTCCCGGCGGGGCGCGGGCCTTCGCCGAACACGATGACCTCTCTCAGCTCCTTCAGGCCTTCCAGCAGCGGGACGAGCTCAGCCGCGTACCGGGCCTGGACGACGAGGACGCGGGCGCCGACGAGCTCGAGGAGGTAGCGATTCGTCGCCGCGGACTGATACGTGTAGAGCGTCGCGCGCGGATTGTTGGCCAGCGCACACGCGGCCGCCTGTTCAACGGTCTCGAAAGCGTTGTCGCCGAGCACGGCGACGCGGTCGCCACGCGCGGCGCCGCATGCCCGGAACACGTTGGCCAGTCTGCACGCGCGCTCGAAAAGCGCTGCGTAGGTCTGCTCCCGACCCTCGAAAGAAACCGCGAGGTTGTCGCGGTACATCGTCGCGCCGCGCCGAATGATTGCTGCAGGGTCCACAGGAAATCCTTGCGTTGTTTCCAGCGCGATTATAGAATCGAAATTAGATTTGAAAAGGAGCAGAAACCCGATGAGCGAAGTGATGACTCCCCCGCCCGTGCTGCGTTACGGCCAGCCCGGCTTCTTCGAGGCCTACGCCGCCGCCTGGGGCTTCAAGGAAACCCTGGTGGCCTTCTACGCGCCCGACGGCCAGTACACCGACAAGGCGTCGAACGTGACGGTGAAGGGTCACGACATGCTGCGCCGGTTCATGAAGGTGTACCTGCAGTTCTCGCCGAAATGCACCGTCACGTTCACCAACTGGATCGCCGGCGAAAAGGGCTTCGCGGCGGAATGGATCTGGGAAGGCGCGAACGACGGCCCGTTGCGGCTGCATGGGCAGAGCAGCCCGCAGGACGGCACGCCGTGGCGAATCGACGGCATTTCCGTGTGCAGGGTGAACGACCGGGGCCAGATCCTGGATCACACGGACTACTGGGATTCCGAGCACCTGATCAAGACGTGGAAGCGCGTCTGATGTTCCCCGCGAAAGAGGCGGGCCCGATCCTCGACGCCGACGACCCGCTGGGCCACCAGACCGCGCAGCGCGCGGCGCGCCCGGCCTTCGCGGACGTGGAGGGCGGCGGCATCTTCACCGAGCGATTCTGGTACATGGGCACCAATGCACCCGCGGGGGACATCGTCTTCGGCGCAGGCCTCGGCTACTACCCGAATCGCGGCGTGATGGACGGCTACGCCGGCGTCACGATAGAGGGCGTGCAATACGCCTTCCGCGGATCGCGCCGCCTGGGCGCAGCGCCCTTCGAGACGCGCATCGGGCCGATGACGATCGATGTCGTGCGCAGCATGCGGTGGCACCGCATCGAACTCGCGGCCAACGATTCCGCCCTTGCGATGCACCTCGAATACACGGCGGCCTTCGAGCCGAACGACGAGGGCCTCGACACGCTGGAAAAGGAAGGCCGGCTCGTTTCGCAGGTGAGCCGTTTCGTCCAGATGGGTCACTTCACCGGCTGGATCGAAGTGAATGGCCGGCGGCACGAATTCGGTTCCGGCAATCCGCTATGGGGTGCGCGTGACCGCTCCTGGGGGCTCAGGCTCGAATCGCGCACGGACGAATCGCACCCGCCAGTCACGCGCTTTCGTCCGCTGCTCTTCATGTGGGCTTGTGCGCAGTTCGAGCAGAGCGCGATTCACTTCTTCCTGAAGGAAAGCGCGCCTGGGGTCGTGCGTTTCGTCGTCGGCGACGAAACCTTTGCGGTCGGCAGCGGAACCGCTTCGCGCAAGGTCTCGCGCGTCGAGCATGACATCGAATGGTCCGCCGACCCGTACAGCCAGTTCATCGCGGGCGGACGCTTCGTGCTGCACTTCGAAGACGGAACGCAAAAGACCATGCGCATGCGCGCGCTGCCGGGCAAGTTCTTCCTGAAGGCGGGGCTCTACGGCGGCTATCGCGGTTGGTTCCAGGGCGACGACAAGGGGCCCTTACATATGTCGCAGGTGCGCTGGGATCTCGCCGACCCCGAAACGCGGCGTGAACTGCGCACCCTGGCCGAGCAGCCGATGGAGTTCGACGTCGACGGCCGCCTGGGCTTCGGCACGATCCAGGGCGGTGTGGCTGCCGGCTATTCGAAATATCATGAGGTCCAGCACCTGCCCGTGATGTGACGCGAAGGCCACGATGACCCGCAAGAAGCCCGACTCCGCAAACCTGGACTATCCGTTTTCCGAACCGCCCGCGCCCGGCGCCGCGCTCGAAGTCGCCCCAGGCGTCTTGTGGATCCGCATGCCGCTGCCGTTCGAACTGGACCACATCAACCTGTGGCTCCTGCGCGATGGCGACGGCTGGACGGTGGTGGACACGGGCCTGAAGACCGAAGACACCGCCGCGCACTGGCGCAGCTTCCTCGACGGCGTGCTTGCGCCCGGCCGGATCAAGCGCATCATCGCGACGCACATGCACCCGGACCATGTCGGAATGGCCGGGTGGCTCGCTCGCACGCAGGGCGCCGTGTTCGCGATGACGCGAGAGGAATACCTCATGTGTCGCGTGCTCACCGCGGACACCGGCCGCGAGCCGCCGCAGGCCGCCGTCGATTTCTACCGCCGGGCAGGCTGGAGCGATGCCTCGATCGAGATCTACCGAGCGCGCTTCGGCCGCTTCGGCAGCCAGATCCACACGCTTCCCGAAACCCACCTGCGGCTGGTCGATGGAATGTCGATCGAGATCGGCGGCAGGACTTGGCGCGTCGTCACAGCCAACGGGCACTCGCCCGAACACGCCTGCCTCTACTGCGCCGAGGACAAGCTCCTGATCTCGGGCGACCAGGTGCTGCCGCGCATTTCTTCGAACGTTTCCGTCTACCCCATCGAGCCGGAGGCGAATCCGATGGCGGACTGGCTCGCATCGATCAAGAAGGTTCGCCGCGAAGTGGCGGCGGACGTGCTGGTGCTGCCGTCTCACCAGAATTGCTTCAGAGGCCTTCACGCCCGCCTCGACGAACTGGAGACTTCGCAGCATGAAGCGCTCGATGCGCTCGTGGAGTGCCTGAAAGAGCCGCGGCGCGCGGTCGACGTGTTCGAAGCGCTGTTCGGCCGGCCGATCCAGGAGCGCCATGCCTCGCTCTACGGCATGGCAACGGGCGAGAGCATCGCGTCGCTGAACTGCCTGCTGGCCGAAGGCCGGGCGCGCCGTGAGATTCGCGACGGCGTCGCCTGGTACACGGCGGCCTGATCAGGCCACGCGCGTCACGTTCTCGCCGATCGGTGCGCGACTCGTCGCGACGCCCATCGCCGTGCCGCCAGTCGAATTGCCGCACCGGCTATTTAAAAGTCCGTCGCGTCGGTTTATTATATAGCACATGAACGTGCTCACCGTCTTCGCCCACCCCGAACCTCGCTCATTCGGCCGTGCCCTGCTCGACGCCGGATCGTCCGCGCTTCGCAGCGCGGGGCACGAGGTGACGGTCTCCGACCTGTATGCGATGAACTTCAATCCCGTCGCGGGCCCCGGCGACTTTTCGGCGCGACGATTCCCGCAAGCGCTGCAGTACGACCGCGAACAGAAATTCGCGCACCAGCACAACGCCTTCGCCCCCGACATCCAGGCCGAGATCGACAAGCTGCTCGGATGCGACCTGCTGATCCTGCAGTTCCCGCTGTGGTGGTTCTCGGTGCCGGCGATCATGAAAGGCTGGATCGACCGCGTGCTCGTCAACGGCGTGGCGTATGGAACAGGCAGGCGCTTCGACACCGGCGGCATGCGCGGCAAGCGGGCGATGATCGCCACGACGACGGGTTGCTATCCGGAAATGATGGCGCCCGACGGCTTGCTCGCCGCGTTCGACATCAACCTCTGGCACCTGCAACACGGCACGCTGGCGTATTCCGGCTTCGACGTGCTGCCCGCGTTCAAGGCATGGTCGATCCAGTACACGGACGAAGCCTCGCGCGCGGGCTACATCGAGGCGTACGTGGAGCGCATGCGCGGCGTCGAAAACGACGAACCGATCCCCTCGCACACCCTGCAGGACTTCGGCGCCGACTGGCGGCTGAAGGACGGCATCGCGCCGCGCACCGCCGGCCACAGGCGCATCGCCTGAGGTGCACGCGATGCAGGAGCGATGGAACGGGCTCGACCTGGGCGTCATTCTCGCGCTGGACTCTATCGGGCCGGCGCACTGGCGGACGCGGCACGGCGACCCGAACATGAACGGCCGCTCGTACGGCGGGCAGCTGCTGGGCCAGGCGATGATGGCGGCGCTCATGGACATGCCCGACGACCGGCGGCCGACGATGATGCAGTTTGTCTTCCTGCAAGGCGCGATGCCCGAGGAGCGCATCGACCTTCGCGTCCATGACTTGCAAGCCGGCAAGCGCTTCACCTCGCGCCGCGTCGACGGCTCGCAGGCGAACGGGCGCAGGGTGCTGGACGCGCAAGTGACGTTCGCAAAGCGCCTCGATGCGCCAGAGCACGGCGCAGCGCGTGCGCACCTTCGCGAAGAGCAACCCGAGTCATTCGCGACGCTCGACGACGTCCCCGAGCACGTGCTCGAGGAAATCACTCGGCTGGGGGGCTACTCGCGGGACCGCAAGCCGAGCATCGAATTTCGCATTCCGCAAGCGAAACGGCAACTCGACCCAGCGCGCATGACGGATACGTTTCGCTTCTGGATGCGCACGGCAAGACCCGTCGGCCCCGATCCTCGCGTTCAAGCCGCCGCATTCGCCTATCTGTCGGACTGGTGGCTCAATTTCAGCTCGCTGGGCATGCACCTTCGCGACGTGGGCTCGCGAGGCCTCTACATCGCGAGCCTCAACCATGCGTTGTGGCTGCATCGGCCCGTTCGCGCCGACGAATGGATGCACGTCGAGTCGGTGAGCCCTGTCGCGGCGCACGGGCGCGGCTTCGCGATCGCATCCGTCCACGATTTGGCCGGCCGCCGCATCGCCACGGCGACGCAGGAGTGCCTGATGGGCTTCGTCGACTGAAGCGGGGGCGCCTCAGACCTGCTCTTGCGGCAGGTGAACGACGATGCCTTCGAGCTGCGGCTTCATCCGGATCTGGCAGCAAAGGCGGCTGTTGGGGCGCAGGTCCGGCACGCCTTCCAGCATGAACACTTCGGTTTCGGATTTTTCCGGCAACTCGGCCGCCCAGCGCTCGTCCACGTAGCCGTGGCAGGTGGCGCAGCTGCACGAGCCCCCGCAATCGCCCAGGATGCCCGGCACGCCGTTGTCGAGCGCGACTTGCATCAGGCTCTTGCCGATCGGCGCATCGACTTCGAAACGGTCTCCGGAATGCTCGATGAAAACGACGGTGGGCATGGTGGGCCTTTCCTCGGGAAACGACGGTTTCGGATGTGTTGACATAGTCCGTCGCGTCGGTCTATTATTGCATCCGTCACGCCCGCAAACAACCCCTTCGCGGAGATTCATTCCTTGAGCAGCTGCGCCACCATCCCGATCGCCGCCGCCGGCCGGTCGCCCGCGAACATCCCGCTGGACCCGCTGGTCAAGGAAGACCGCGTCCACGGGTCTCTCTACACCGACCCCGCCATCTACGAAGCCGAACTGCGCGCCATCTGGTTCAAGACCTGGGTGTATGTCGGCCACGAAAGCGAGATCCCCAACGCCAACGATTTCGTCATGAAGTCCATCGGGCCCGAGCCGGTCATCATGACCCGAGGGCGCGACGGCAAGATCAACCTGCTGCACAACCGCTGCCCGCACCGCGGCAATCGCGTGTGCATGACCGAGCGGGGCAGCGCGCGGTCCTTCACCTGCCCTTACCACGGCTGGACCTTCTCGAACGACGGCGCGCTCAAGGGCTATCCCTTCCCCTCCGGCTACGAAGGCGCGAATCGCGACGAACTCGGCCTGGGGCGCGTGCCCCGTGTGGGCAACTACCGCGGATTCATCTTCGCTTCGATGGCAGCCGAAGGCCCGACGCTCGACGAACATCTCGGCGCGGCCATGAAAGCGATCGATGCCCTGTGCGAGACCTCGCCCGAGGGTGAGGTGCAGCTGACAGCCGGGTTCCTGAAGCACAAGGTCAAGGCCAACTGGAAGTTCCTGGTCGAGAACGAAACCGACGGCTATCACCCGTCGTTCGTGCATGCGTCGATCTTCGAAGTGGCCCAAAGCGGGATCGGCACGCTCTACAGCAGCGAATCGTCGGCCGTCTCGCGCGACTTCGGCAACGGGCACACGGAAAACGACCTGCGTCCCGAGTTCCGCAAGCGCGGCGTGCCCATGGGCTGGTTCGGCACCACGGCCGACAAGCTTGCCGATTACACCGCGCGGATGAACGCGGCCTACGGCGAAGAGAAAGCGCGCAAGATCATGATCGATGGCACGCCGCACATCATGATCTTCCCGAATCTCTTCATCGCGGAGATCCAGATCTTCGTGATCCAGCCCGTTTCGGTGAACGAGACTATCCAGCACGTCACCGCGCTGCAGTTCAAGGGCGCGCCCGATCTCAACCGCCGCATGCGCCAGCAGACGATGGGGTCGGTCGGCCCCGCGGGTTTTCTCCTGGCGGACGACGCCGAGATGTACGAGCGCACGCAGATGGGGGTGCAGATGCTGAGCCCGCAGTGGCTCTACCTCGGGCGAGGCAAGCACCGCGAGCGCCGCGACGAGGACGGCTTCCTGATCGGCGACGCGACGGACGAAGTGCCGAGCCGAGGCATCTGGCGGCACTGGCGCAAGCTGATGGAGGCCGCGTGATGCGCCTGACGCCCGAACAGCGCGCCGTCCTCGAGGACGTGACGCAGTTCATCTACCGCGAAGCCCGCCTGCAGGACGAGCATCGCTACGACGAGTGGGAAAAGCTCTGGACGCACGACGGCCTCTACTGGGTGCCGGCAAACGGCGAGGGCGGAGATCCGGAGCATGAAATGTCCATCATCTACGACAACCGCTCGCGCATCGGGTTGCGCGTGCGGCAGTTCTACACCGGCAAGCGCTTCAGCCAGACGCCGCAGTCGCGCCTGCGCCGCCTGGTCTCGAACGTCGAGGTGGTGGAAGACGACGGCCGCGAAATCCGTGCGGCGTCCAACGCCATGGTGTTCGAATCCCAGACGCGCGGCGACACCGTGTGGGCTTCGCGAAACGAATACACGCTGCGCCGTGAAGGCGAGGACTTGCGCATGGTGCGCAAGAAGGTCGTGCTGGTGAACAACCAGACGGCCCTGTGGTCGATGGCATTCCTGATCTAGGAGAGCGCATGGCAGGCTCGCACCGCGAACAACTGATCGCCGAAGGTCCCGTCCTCCTCTCGCTGAACGAGGAGGGCGTGGCGCACATCCGCCTGAACCGGCCCGAGTCGGCCAATGGCTTGAACGTGGAATTGCTCGAGGCACTGCACGATGCGGTGCTGACGGTGCACGGCGACGGCCGCGTGCGCGCGGTCCTCATCACTGGCGAGGGCAAGAACTTCTGCGCGGGCGGCGACGTGCACACATTCCTGTCGAAGGGCGCCGGCTTGCCCGACTACATCCGCGTGGCGACGCGTTACCTGCAGCAAGTCGCATCGGGCCTCCTCAGGCTCAACCCGCCGGTCGTGAGCGCCGTGCAGGGGTTCGCCGCCGGCGGCGGGGGGATGGGCCTGGTGTGCTCCTCCGATTTCGTCCTGGCCGGCGAGTCCGCGAAGTTCCTCGCCGGTGCCACGCGCGTGGCGATGGTGCCCGATGCCGGCGTGTCGGTGACGCTCGTGCAGCTCGTCGGCATGCGCCGTGCTATGGAAATCCTGATGCTCAACCCGGTGATCCCGGCGCGGGAAGCCCAGGAGATCGGCCTGATCACCCGCGTCGTCGCGGACGACCAGCTCGCGCAGGAAGCGATGGCGCTGGCCAGCCAGCTCGCCGCGGGCGCGCCAGCCGCGCTTGCCCATACGAAGCGCCTGCTCTGGAGCGGGGTCGGGCAGGGTGTCGAGGCGGTCATGCACGAAGAGAACAACACGCAGGCGATCCTCAGCGGCATGGCGGATGCGCGCGAGGGCCTGGCCGCGGTGATCGACAAACGCTCGCCGCGTTTCACGGGACGTTGATGGCACCCGCACGCAGAGCGCTCGTCACGGGCGGAGCCAGCGGCATCGGCGAAGCGGTCGCGCGCCGGCTCGCCGCGTGCGGCTTCGCCGTCGTGATCGCCGACATCCGGGAAGACCGCGCGAAGTCGCTCGCCGCCGAGATCGGTGCCGCGGCGATGCGGATGGACGTGACCGACTTCGACGCGGTGCGCGCCGGCCTCGCGCCGCAGCCGGCCTTTCACGTCCTCGTGAACTGCGCGGGGATCGATCAGCACGCCTTCTTCACGGAGACGGGCCCGAAAGACTGGCACCGCCTGATCGCCGTGAACCTCGAATCGGTGCTCAACACCACGCACGCCGTGCTGCCCGGCATGCAAGCGGCGGGCTATGGGCGCATCGTGAACGTCGCCTCGGAAGCGGGGCGCCTCGGTTCGCGCGGCGGCTCGGTCTACGCGGCGGCCAAAGGCGGCGTGATCGCGTTCACGCGCTCGATCGCGCGCGAAAACGGCCGCAAGGGCATCACGGCCAACGTCGTCGCCCCCGGCCCCATCGATACGCCCCTGCTGCGCAAGGCGGTGGACGACGGCGGTGAAAGGCTCATGAGCGCCATGACCGGCGCGACACTCGCCGGGCGCCTGGGCACCGCCGGAGAAGTCGCCGCGGCCGTCGCCTTCCTCGCGTCGGAAGACGCGGGCTACATCACCGGCGAAGTCCTTGGCGTCTCGGGCGGAATGGGGTGCGGTGCATGAGCGCAGAGCACGCCGGCGTCGAACGCGTGATCGCGCGCGTGAAGTCCGTGTACGGGCGATGGCGCCGCGACACCACGCCCGCGCAGATGCGTTCGGATTGGGACGATCTCTTTTCCGCGCGAGGCGACGCGGCCGTTTCGGACGTGGTCGCAAATGGCGTGCCTTGCCGTTGGCACACCGCCTCGGGTGCCCGGCCGGATCGCGTCGTCCTCTATTTCCACGGTGGGGGCTTCCAGGTGGGATCGCTCGATTCGCACCGCGAGATCATGTCGCTCGTGTCCGGATACTCGGGCGCGCGCGTGCTGGGCGTGGGCTACCGGCTCGCGCCCGAACACCGCTACCCGGCGGCGCACGAAGATGCGATGGCGGTCTTCGAGTGGCTGCGGGCGCAAGGCATCGACGCGCGGCACATCGCGCTCGCCGGCGACTCCGCCGGTGGCGGCCTGGCGCTGTCGCTCGCGCTGGCCCTGGAAGAGCGCGGCCGAGCGTTGCCCGCCGCGTGCTATGCGATGTCCGCGTGGACCGACCTCACGGCGTCGGGCGAGAGCTACGAAACCCGCGCTTCGATGGACCCGATCCATCAGAAGCCCATGATCGTCGCGATGGCGCGCAACTACCTCGGCCCCGCACGGGAAGCCTCCGACCCGCGTGTGTCGCCGCTCATGGCAGCGCCCGCGCGCCTTTCGAAACTTCCGCCGCTGCTGCTTCAGGTGGGCGAGCGCGAGACGGTGGTGAGCGATTCCGAAGCCTTCGCGCGCAAGGTGCGCGAGGCGGGCGGCAAAGCCGAAGTGCAGGTCTGGCCCGGGATGATCCACGTCTTCCAGCAGTTTCCCTCCGAATTGCGCGAGGCGCACGACGCCTTGGCGCAAGGCGCCACATTCCTGGCCGCGCGGCTGGGCATGCAACCCCCAACAGAGAGTTCTCAATGATCGGAATCACCGCATACGGCGGCTATGTGCCGAGGCTGCGCCTCTCGCGCTCCGCAGCGGCGCAGGCCAACGCCTGGTACGCGCCCCAGTTCGCGAACCGCAAGGGCACGCGTGCGATGGCGAACTGGGATGAAGACGCCATCACGATGGCCGTCGCGGCCGCTCGCGATTGCCTCGGGCCGTCGGAGGACCGCGGCCACGTGCGCGGCGTCCTGCTCGCATCGAACACGCTGCCGTTCGCCGAGCGCCTGAATTCGGCCGTCGTCGCCGGCGCCTTGACGCTCGACGACGACGTCGATGCGGCGGACACCGGCGGCTCGCAGCGCGCGGCGCTCGGTGCGCTGACGCAGGCCGTGGCGCGCGCGAGCGCGGGCGGTGGCGACACCCTGGTGCTCGCGGCCGACGCGCGCAAGACGCGCGCGGGCTCGCAGCAGGAGCTGGAATACGGCGACGGCGCGGCTGCGGTCCTCGTCGGACGCGAGGAGGTTGTCGCGCAATTCCTGGGCGCGGGCACGCTCTCGGTCGACTTCGTGGACCATTTCCGCGGCGCGCACGAGGAGATCGACTACGCCTGGGAAGAGCGATGGGTGCGCGACGAAGGCATCTCCAAGCTCGTGCCGCTTGCGGTGCGCGCGGCGCTCGAGCAGGCGAAGGTGCCCGCTGCGGAAGTGGATCACTTCATCTTCCCCTCGACCTTCGCGAAGATGGATGCCCAGATCGCCAAGTCGTGCGGCATCCGCGCGGAAGCGCTGGCCGATGCCATGCTGGACAAGGTTGGCGACACGGGCGTTGCCCATGCGCTGCTGATGCTCGCTGCGGTGCTCGAGCGCGCGGCACCGGGCCAGGTCATCGTTGTCGCCCAGTTCGGCAGCGGTGCGCAGGCGCTCGTGTTCCGCGCGACCGAGCGCATCCGCTCGTTCAAGCCGCAGCGCGGCGTGAGCGAATGGGTCGCCCGCGGCGTGGAAGAGAAGAACTACACGAAGTTCCTCTCGTTCAAGGGCCAGCTCGCGCTCGAGCGCGGCATGCGCGGCGAACAGGACAAGAAGACCGCTCTGTCCACGGCGTGGCGCCACCGGACCGCACTGCTCGGGCTCGTCGCGGGGCGCTGCGAGGTCACCGGGAGCGTGCACTTTCCGCCGTCACGGCTTTCGTACGACCAGGGCAAGCCGCTGCAGGACACGCAGAAGCCCTACAAGCTGGCCGACCGGCCCGCGAAGATTCTTTCGTGGTCGGCCGAATACCTGTCGTACCACCCCGCTCCCCCGCATCACTACGGCCAGATCGATTTCGAAGGCGGTGGCCGGATCCTCATGGACTTCACCGACCTCGACGTCGGCGAAGTCGACTCCGGCACCCCGATGGAGATGGTCTTTCGCGTGAAGGACGTCGACGAGCGCCGGGGCTACACCCGCTATTTCTGGAAGGCGACGCCGGTGCGTCCTTCCGCCACACACTGAAGGGAGCGCATCATGGCCACGGGAATCAAGGACAAGGTCGCCATCCTCGGGATGGGATGCAGCAGGTTCGGCGAGCGCTGGGACGCGAGCCCCGAAGACCTCATGCTCGAGGCCTACACCGAAGCGATGGCCGACGCCGGCATCGCGCCGGAACAGATCGGTGCGGCCTGGTATTCGACGCACATGGACGACGTCGGCACCGGCCGGGGCGGCACGCCGATGAGCATCGCGCTGCGGCTGCCGAACATCGGCGTGACGCGCGTCGAGAACTTCTGCGCCGGTGGCTCGGAGGCGATCCGTGCCGCCGCGTATGCCGTGGCGGCGGGCGCGTGCGACATCGCGCTGGCCGTCGGCGTCGAGAAGCTCAAGGACACCGGCTACGGCGGCCTGCCCATGGCGCAGGTCGGCACGTACATTCCGCAGTGGTATCCCAACGCGGTCGCGCCCGCCAACTTCGCGCAGCTCGCGAGTGCGTACCGCACCCGGCACGGCATCGATGCGGCGCTTCTGAAGCGCGCGATTTCGCACGTGTCGGTCAAAAGCCATGCCAACGGCGCGAAGAACCCGAAGGCGCACCTGCAAAAGCCGATCACCGAAGAGCAATGCCTGAACGCGCCCACGATCGCGGCGCCGCTCGGCCTCTTCGACTGCTGCGGCGTCTCCGACGGCGCCGCGGCGGTCATCGTGACGACACCGGACATCGCTCGGGCGCTCGGCAAGAATGACCTGGTGACCATCAAGGCCCTGCAGGTGTCGGTCTCCAACGGCTGGGAACTGCAATCGAACCAGTGGGACGGCAGCTACGTGCACACGGCACGGATCGCCGCGAAGAAGGCTTACTCCGAGGCGGGCATCACGAACCCGCGCCGGGAGCTGAGCATGACGGAGGTGCACGACTGCTTTTCCATCACCGAGCTCGTGACGATGGAAGACCTCGGCCTGTCCGAAGAGGGATGCGCGGTGAGGGACGTGCTCGATGGCGTCTACGACGCCGGCGGCGAAGTGCCGTGCCAGATCGACGGCGGGCTCAAGTGCTTCGGACACCCCGTCGGCGCGAGCGGCATCCGGATGCTTTACGAGATCTACCTGCAGTTGCAAGGACGCGCGGGGCCGAGGCAGTTGTCCAACCCGAAGTCCGGCCTCATCCACAATCTGGGCGGCCAGCCTTCGCAGAACATCTGCTCGATCTCCATCGTGGGCCTCGAGGGCGCCTGAGGTGAGCGCCCCCGTCGTTTTGCGCGACGAGCCGGCTTCTCATGTCGCGCGCCTGCTGATCAACCGCCCGGACAGGCGCAACGCCATCGACTTCGATGTTCGCGAGCAACTGGCGCTGCACCTGCGCGACGCTCTCGCGGACAAAGGCGTGCGCGCGATCGTGTTCGGCGGCGTGGGTGGCGTGTTCTCCGCGGGGGGCGATCTTCCGAGCATGGCCGGCCTGTCGCTGGAAGGCGCGCGGGAACGCATGCGACACATTCATGGCCTCTGCCGCCTGGTTGCGAGCGCGCGCATCCCCGTGGTGAGCGCGATGGAAGGCTTTTCGGCCGGAGCCGTCGTGGGCCTGGCGCTGCTCGGCGATCACATCGTCGCGGGGCCGGGCACGAAGATTCTGTTTCCCTTCCTGAAGCTCGGGCTCGTGCCCGACTGGGGCCAGCTCCTCACGTTGCCGCGCCGCGTGGGCATCGGCAATGCGCGCCGCATCCTTGCGAGTGGCGAAGCGCTCGGGGGCGAGGAGGCGTGCCGCATCGGCCTGGCCGACCAGCTGGTGCCCGATGCGGACGTGATGCGCGCTGCCGTCGACAAGGCGGCGGAACTTGCGGCGCTGCCGCTGGAAGCGTTTGCGCGGATGAAGCACCGCCTGAACGACGTGTCGGCATCGCTCGCCGAGGAGCTGGCTCGAGAAGAAACCGATCAGGCCGCGTGCCTCATCGGCGAAGAATTCGCGGAAGGCTTCGCGGCATTCGGTGCGAAGCGCAAGCCGGACTTCGTCGACATGACTGGACATCCGAAGTGATTGAATCGAACGCCGGCTCGCCATGCGTTCTCGTCACCCGGGACGGCGCCGTCGCGCTGGTGACGCGACGACGTCGGCGGCAAGCCTGAATTCAGGGGGAACTGACAAATGTCGAGTGCACGGATGATCGTCGGTGTGGTTGGCGGCGGCACGATGGGCCGCGGCATCGTCCAGCTCTTCGCGCAGTCGGGTTTCGCGGTCCGTTGCCACGACGCGCAGCCCGGCGCGGCCGCCAGGGCGGTGGACCATGCTCTCGGAATGATTGCGCGCTCCGTCGAAAAGGGGCGGATGACGCAGCAGGCTTATGAAGCCGTGCGAAGCAGCGTCTGCGTCGCCGATGATCTGCAGGCCCTTGCCGGCTGCGCCCTGGTGGTCGAGGCCATCGTCGAAGACCTCGCCGTGAAGCGCGACCTCTTTTCCAGACTGGAGGCCATCGTCGCGGCCGACACGATCCTTGCCACGAACACGTCTTCCCTGACCGTTGCCGAGATCGCCAGCGGCTGCTCACGGCCACAGCGCGTGGCGGGTCTGCATTTCTTCAATCCGGTGCCGCTCATGAAGGTGGCCGAGGTGATCGCCGCCGTGCGCACGTCGCCTTCGGTGACAGCGACCTTGAAGGACGCGGTGGAGCGCACCGGCCACCGCGCCGTCGTCGTGGCCGACCAACCGGGCTTTCTCATCAACCACGCGGGCCGGGGCCTCTACACCGAAGGCCTTCGCATCGTCGAAGAACAGGTTGCGTCGGCTGCCGATGTGGACGACGTGCTTCGGGATGCGATGGGTTTTCGCATGGGACCGTTCGAGCTGCTGGACCTGACGGGCCTGGACGTGTCGTCGAAGGTCATGACGTCCATCTATGAACAGTTCCAGCACGAACCGCGCTTTCGGCCGTCGTCGCTCGTCGCGCCGCGGGTTTCGGCAGGCCTCTACGGCCGCAAGAGCGGCGAAGGCTGGTACCGGTATGACGAACAGGGAAAGAAGGTGCCGCCTCCCGCGCGCAACGTGCCGGCACCAGGCGGTGCGCGGAGCGTCTGGCTGGCTGCCGGCACCCCCGGCGGCTTGAAGGATCTCGTTCGCGAGGCCGGCTGGGCCGTCGTGCAGGAAGCCGGCCGCGCGGAAGTCGCGATCCTCGCGCCGTGGGGCAGCGATGCGACGACCGCGGCCGTGGCCGCAGGCGTCGATCCGCGCATTGCCGTCGCGGTCGATCCGATGACGGCGTTCGAGCTGCGCCGCACGCTGATGATCACTTCGGTGACGACCGCGCACGCACGCGATGCGGTCCACGCCTTGCTCGCGAGCGACGGCACGCCCGTCACGCTCATCAACGACAGCTGCGGCTTCATCGCCCAGCGCGTGATGGCGACCATCGTGAACATCGCCGCGAACATCGCGCAGCGCGGCATCGCGGATGTCGCGGACCTCGAAGCTGCCGTGCAGCTGGGCCTCGGCTACCCGCTGGGGCCCCTCGCATGGGGCGACAGGATCGGCGCGCGCAACGTGCTCGCGATCCTGCAAGGCGAGCTCGCCCAGACCGGCGACCCGCGCTACCGCGCCAGCCCGTGGCTGCAGCGGCGCGCGATGCTCGGCCTGCCGCTCACGACGCCGGAGGCAGCGCGTTGACAGCAGGAAATTGCGGCAGGAAACGGCGGCAGGAAACGGCGACAGGAAACGCCGACATCGAACACCTGCGCGCCTGAATTCATCGATCAACCAGGAGACTCTGTGTCCAACGTTCCCACCCTTCATTACGACGCCATCGTCATCGGCGCGGGCGCCGGCGGCCTGACAGCGGCGGCGCGCCTGGTCGCGGCCGGCAAGAAAGTGCTCGTGGCCGAGCGCCTCGACCGCGTCGGCGGGCGCGCTTCCAGCGAGACGATCGACGGCCACATCGTCAACATCGGCGCCATCGCGATCGAGAAAGGCGGCGTCTTCGAGGAGACTTTCGCGCTGCTCGACGTGGAGCTGGACGTGCGCGAGCCCAGCCCCGCCACGGTGTTCTACATCGACGGCAAGGTGATCAACGTCGCCAAGGGCGGCTGGGGTATGCTGTTGGGCACCTTCACCAAGCAGGCGGCCAAGATCGGCTCCAGGTTCGCGCAAGCGCGCGACGGGGAGCTTCCCGAGGACAAGCTCACGACGAAGCAGTGGCTGGACCAGTACACCTCCAACGAAACCGTGCACGCGATCTTCCGCAACCTGTGCGCCGCGATCTTCGCGGCCAATTCCGATGAGGTGCCGGCGCGCGCATTCCTCGTGTACTTCGCGCAGAAGGGCGCCTTCAAGCGTTTCGGTTTCTGCCCGCGCGGCACGGTCGGCCTGTGGAACGACCTCGCGGCGGCGATCCGCGGCCGTGGCAGCGACGTGTGGCTGCAAGCGTCGGTGAAGGCGCTTCACACCGAAGGCAAGCGCGTCACCGCGCTCACCATCGAACACGAAGGCGTCACGAGGCAGGTCGGGGCCGACGTGGTCATCAGCAACATCGGGCCTGCGGCCACCGCGGCGCTGCCGGGGGCGCAAGTGCTGGGCGATGACTATATCCAGAGCATCCGGCGCAACGAAAAGCCGGCGGCCAACATCGTCATCAACTTCGCCACCCGCGAGCGGCTGTTGGACGTGCCCGGCCTCGTGACCTTCGGCAAAACGCGGCGCCTGTGCAATATGGGCGAGCTCACGGCCACGTGCCCGGAGATCGCGCCCGAGGGCTGGTACCAGTACGTCGCCTACGCGGTGCCGCGCCCGGCCATCGGCGATTTCGACGAGGAGCATGAAGTGAAGGAGTCGCTGCAGGACCTGCGCGACATCTTCCCGGGCTTCAAGGACGCCAAGATGCTGTCCGTGCGCGTCATGCGCGGCGACTGGCCCGCGCAGCGCTCGTGCTCCGGCTTCGATCTCTCGCAGGACACTCCGCTCGAAAACCTCTGGCACGTGGGCGACGGCGTGAAGGATTACGGCGACGGCGGCACGCAGGCGTGCGCATATACCGGCCGCGAGGCGGCCAGGAAGGCCATCGAGCACATGAACGGAGCCCGGGTGCCCGCATGAAGCCGTCGCTGCAGGAAGACCGCGCCAAAGCCGTCGAAGTCCTCGCACGACTGCGCACGGCCTTCGACGCCGGCGTCGCGGCATTGGCCCGTTCGTGTGCATCCGGCTCGCGCATCGACAATGCCAAAGCCGATCGCATGCAGCTCGCGAGCTTCGAGCTGGCGTGGGCGGCCGCGGAGCTTCTTGCGGCCGAGACGAGCAGTGCTTTCCTCGGCGCGCGGGCCGGCGAAATCGACGTGCGGCTCGCGGTGATCTTCGCTGGCGATGCGGCGCCGGAAATCATCGATCGCCTGCAAACCGTGTACCGCGAAACCGGGCTCGACGCGAGCGCGCTCGACGGCATGCGGCCCGCCGTGGCCGCGCTGCGTCAGGGCGCCGTGGCTGCCTCGGCCCTCGAAGCCGCGGGCGACCTCGTCACTGCGGCAGGAGGCGACGTCGGGACCGTGAAGCTCGATGAGCAGCATGAACTGGCGCAGGATGCCTTTCGCCGTTTCGCAGCCGAAGTGGTCGCCCCCATGGCCGAGGACATTCACCGGCGTGACCTCACGGTTCCGGAAGCACTCCTGCAGCCCATGCGCGAAATGGGCGTGTTCGGTTTGGCCATTCCCGAGAAGTTCGGTGGCAGCGCGCCCGATGATCGCGAGGACAGCGTGCTGATGATTGCCGTGACGGAGGCGTTGTCGGAAGCCTCGCTCGCGGCGGCCGGCAGCCTCATCACCCGGCCCGAGATCCTCGCCCGCGCGCTGATCAAGGGCGGAACACCCGAGCAGCAGTCGTACTGGCTGCGCAAACTCGCGGCAGGCGAGCCCCTGTGCGCGATCGCGATCACCGAACCCGACTACGGGTCGGACGTCGCTGCCCTCGCGCTGCGCGCCACCCGGGCCGACGGCGGATGGAAGCTCACCGGCGCGAAGACCTGGTGCACCTTCGCAGGCAAGGCCGGCGTGATCATGGTCGTTGCGCGCACGGACCCCGACCGAAGCCGTGGCCATCAGGGCTTGAGCGTCTTCCTTGTCGAAAAACCTTCCTTCGAGACGCATGAATTCGAGGTGCGGCAGCCCGGCGGCGGCAAACTGGCCGGCCGCGCGATTCCCACCATCGGCTACCGCGGCATGCATTCGTTCGATCTTTCATTCGACGACTTCTTCGTGTCCGACGCGCATCTGCTGGGCGGTGAAGCCGGGCTCGGCAAGGGCTTCTATTTCACGATGGCCGGCATGGTCGGTGGCCGCCTGCAAACTTCGGCGCGCGCTTGCGGCGTGATGCGCGCGGCGCTGCGCGCGGCCGTGCGGTACACACAGGATCGCCGCGTGTTCGGTGCGCCGCTCGCGCACTTCCAGCTCACCAAGGTGAAGCTCGCCCGGATGGCCGCGCGCTTCGCGGCATGCCGCCAGCTGGCCTATAGCGTGGCGAAGATCGTGGACGAAGGCGACGGGCGCATGGAGGCGAGCCTCGCCAAGCTGCTGGCCTGCCGCTCCGCAGAGATGCTCACGCGCGAAGCCCTGCAGCTGCACGGCGGCATGGGCTATGCAGAGGAGTCGCCCGTGTCACGCTACTTCGTCGATGCCCGCGTCCTTTCGATCTTCGAAGGAGCCGAAGAGACGCTGGCGCTCAAGGTGATCGCCCGCACGCTGCTGGATAGCGCCATCGCGCGGCCGGGAGTTGCCGCGTGACGGCCGCGCAGGGCGTGCTTTCGGGATTGCGGCTGGTCGAGGCCGCGGCCTTCGTCGCGGCGCCGCTTGGCGGCATGACGCTCGCGCAGATGGGCGCCGACGTGATCCGCATCGATCCGCTCGAGGGCGGCCTGGACTACAGGCGGTGGCCGGTCACGGAAGACAACACCAGTCTTTTCTGGTGCGGCCTGAACAAGTCGAAGCGCTCCGTGGCGCTGAACCTGGCGACCGAGGAAGGCCGCGAGCTCGCGATGGCGATCGCGTGTGCGCCGGGGGACGATGCGGGGATGTTCCTCACGAATTTTCCGGCGCGCGGCTGGCTCGATCACGAAAAGCTCAAGGCGCGAAGGCCGGACCTCATCCAGCTCACCCTGCAAGGCGATCGCCACGGCGGCAGCGCCGTGGACTACACCGTGAATCCGCGCCTGGGCGTTCCGCTCTTCACCGGGGACCCGGCTTCGGACGAGCCCGTCAACCACGTGCTGCCCGCGTGGGACCTCATCACGGGGCAGATGGTGGCCGTCGGCTTGCTCGCCGCGGAGCGCCACCGGCGGCGGACCGGGGAAGGCCAGCACATCAAGCTGTCGCTGCAGGACGTTGGCCTCGCCGTCATGGGCCATCTCGGTTTCATCGCCGAAGCGCAGCTCGGCAACCCCCGCGAGCGGCACGGCAACGAACTGTTCGGCGCGTTCGGCCGCGACTTCGTCTGCCGCGACGGCGTGCGCGTGATGGTGGTCGGACTCACGGGCAAGCAATGGCGCTCGATCGCGCAGGCGACGCAGCTCGAAGTGCCGCTTCAGCAGCTCGGAGAGCGCCTGGGCCTGGACTTGTCCGAGGAAGGAAACAGATTCCGCGCGCGCGCCGGGATCGCGCAGCTCGTCGGCGAATGGATGGCAAGGCTGGATTTCAAAGACGTTGCCACCGCCTTCGATCGGCACGGCGTTTGCTGGACGCGCTACCAGAGCATCGCGCAACTCGTGAACGACGACCCGGAATGCTCGCCCGCCAACCCGTTGTTCGCGAAAGTGGACCAGCCGGGCGTGGGCGAGGTGCTCGCACCGGGCATCCCGCTGCGGTTCGACGCCCGGATGCGTGTGCCGCCCGCCGCCGCACCGAAGCTCGGCGAACACACGGAGCAGGTGTTGGCGCAACTCGCGGGCATCGATGCCGCGCAGTTCGGTCGGCTGCACGACCGCGGCATCGTTCGCTGACGCGGGCTGCCGCTTACCGCGCGCGAACCAGGTGCCGTGTGCCGGGCCGACGCCGCCGGGCCCGCCTCAGGGGCCTTTGCGCAGCATGGCGCGTGTCATCTGGGTCGCGGTCTTCACGACCTCGTCGAGCGGCGTATGCGCGGCCTCCCACCATTCCACGGTCCAGTTCAGGCCGCCGAGGATCAGCAGCCGCAGCGTGCGCCTTTCCGCGCGCGTGCGAAAGGCCGTGCCCTGCGCGGCGGCGTCGACGAGGCTCTGCCACAGCTTGCCGTAGCGGCCGATCTCCGCGTCCAGGGACTTGCGGATGTGCTGCGGCACCTGCCCCGCATTGCGGATGACGGCCTTGGTGTAGTCGGAAATTTCGAGGACGAAACGCAGGTGCGATTCGACGGCGGCGCACAGGCGGTCCACCGCGTCCATCGACGGATCGAGGCCCGCGAGCATTTCCTCGGTGTGGTGGCGCACGTGTTCGCTTCCCGTGACCATCACGGCTTCGACCAGCGCCTCGCGGGACTCGTAGTAGTAGTACAGGGTCGCGGCGCGCAGGTTCGCCTCGGCCGCGATGTCGGTGAGCTTGGCCCCCGCGAAGCCTTCGCGGCTCAGTACCGTGGCTGCCGCGTCGAGGATGCGCTGGCGCGACTTGCCCTGGTCTTCCGGTGCCGGCTCGGGCGGGCGGGACGCTTTCGCGCGTGTCCTGGTGGCGGTGGCCGATGTCTTCATGGTCCCGATTCTGTCGGGTACTTGCGCCGGACGCCAGATCTTTCTAAAATCTAAATTAGATTAGATAAATTCGATAGATCCGATCGACAGGAGATTGCCCAGTTGCTGTCCACCAAGGAAATCGGCGCCACGGTGCGCGAACGCTTCGAGGCGTACCAGTCCGGCGACGCCGCGAAGGTCATGGCCCTCTACACCGACGACGTCGGCTATTGGGATACCTCGTGCGCCGAGCGCATCCGCGGGCGCGCCGCCGTCGGCAAGCAGGTGTCCGAGCTTCTCGGCCGCTACGACCTGCAATTCGCGTTGCTCGAGGAACACCGGCTCGAGGGGCGCGACGCGGCCATCGTGCTGTGGGAGGCCGCCGTGCGCCGGCGCGACGGCTCGCAAGCGCCCGGCCGCCGGCTCGTCATGCTGCGCGGCATGAGCATCCTGGAGGTGAAGGGCGACTCCATCTGCCGCGACGAGGCCTACATCGACCTCGCATCGCTCGACCGGCAATTCGAGGAAGGAAATCGACCATGCTGAGCGACCGGCAGATCTTCGATGCGACGCGCCGCTGCGTCGATATGTGGAACACGCTCGACCTGGAGGCGACGCTCGACACCTACACGGACGACGTCATCTACTGCGACCCCAAGACCGGCAAGCGGATCATCGGCAAGGCGAACCTGAGGCGCTACCTGCGCAAGTTCTTCGAACGCTGGGACATGCAGTTCGTCGTCACCGAGGAGTACCGGCTGGAAGGCCAGGACGGCCAGGCCGTGCTGTGGGACTGCACCATCCGACGCCGCGAGGGCGGGCCGAGCAAGCTCGTGCGCGGCATGGACATCTGCATGGTGCGCGGCAACCAGCTGTGCCGCGACGAGGCCTACATGGGAACCTCGGTGCTCGGCGAGCTGATGAAGCTCGAACTCCCCGCGGCTTCGCTCTGACGCGATCCCGGGCGCCGGACGATGCAGGCCACGCAGATGCTCCAGCAGGCGCTGTCGCTTTCCGCGTCCGGCGTGGCCACGATCTCGAGGGGGCGCAGCAGGACATGGGGCGAGATCGGGCAGCGCGTGCCGCGCATCGCCGCCGCGCTTCAGTCCCAGGGGGTACGCCGCGACGACCGTGTCGCCGTTCTCGCGATGAACGGCGACACGTACCTCGAACTCTTCTTTGCCATTCCCTGGGCGGGGGCGGCCGTGATTCCGCTGAACATCCGCTGGTCGATCCCCGAGAACGAATACGCGCTGAAGGACAGCGGGGCGGTCGTGCTGTGCGTCGATGAAGCGTTCGTCGCGCAAGCCCGTGACCTCGCGGCCCGGTGCCCCGGATTGAAGCTGGCCTACATCGGCAGCGGCCCCGCGCCCGAGGCGATGGCGGGGCTCGAAGCGTTGTGCGGCCGCGCCGCGCCGGTGCCCGATGCCTGCGTGAAGGACGATTCGCTCTACGTCGTCTTCTACACCGGCGGCACCACGGGGCGCCCCAAAGGCGTCGCGTTGTCGCACAGGGCCATCGTGTACTCCACGATGTCTTACCTGGCGATGCTGCCGTCGATCGAATCGCTCAGGTTCCTCTACGTCGGCGGCTTCTTCCATTTCTCCGGAGCCAGTCCGCTCTGGTACATCACGATGGCGGGTGGAACGCACGTCATCCTGCCGAAGTTCGAGACCGAGCCCGTGATGCGCGCGATCGGCGAACACAAGGTCACGAACGCCACGCTCATCCCGACCATGGTCACGATGATGCTGAACCATCCCGACTTCGCGCGTTACGACTTCAGCAGCATGAAGGCGTGCATCTACGGCGGCGCGCCGATGCCCGAAGCCTTGCTGCTCGAGGCCATGCGCAAGCTGCCGGGCTGGGAGTTCTACCAGATCTACGGCATGACCGAGACCGGCGGCTACACGACGATGCTGCGCTGGCGCGATCACTTCGACCGGGAAGGCCGCAAGAGCAAATTGCGCTCGGCGGGGCAGCCCGCCATCGGCGTGCAAGTCCGCATCCTGCGCGACGACGGGACGCCCGCTGCGATCGGCGAGGTCGGCGAGATCGCCGTTCGAAGCGCAGCGCTCATGACGGGCTACTTCAACAACGAGGAAGCCACCCGCGCCGTGCTCGTGGACGGCTGGATGCGCAGTGGCGACGGCGGGCGCATGGACGAGGACGGTTTCGTCTACGTGGTCGACCGCATCAAGGACATGATCGTCTCCGGCGGGGAGAACGTGTACTCCGTCGAGGTCGAGCGTGCGCTCTACGCGCACCCGGCGGTGCAGGAGGCCGCGGTGTTCGGCGTCCCAGACGAACGCTGGGGAGAAGCCGTGCATGCCGCCGTCGTGCTCAAAGAAGGCGCCACCGCGACCCCGCAGGACCTCATCGCGCATTGCAAGCGGGAGATCGCCAACTACAAGTGCCCACGGTCGGTGGAAATCCTTGCCGAGCCGCTTCCCAAGACGCCCGTCGGGAAGATCCGCAAGAACGTGCTGTGCGATCCGCACTGGGTCGGCCGCGAGCGCAGGATCTGAAGCAGGCCGTCGCGCCCCTTCAGGCCGACTAATCCCATAGTAATCAGTAAAAGCACTTGCCGCGCGCTCGCGTTCGTGCATAAAATAATCCGTCCCGTCGGACTATTAAAGTCGCAGGCATTCATTCAAAAGGAGACACTCGTTGAAACCCCTTCGCGTCCTCATCTCGTCCCTCCTTGCCGCAGCCGCGCTGGCGGGCGGCGCCCATGCCCAGACCACCACCCTCAAATATTCCAACTGGCTCCCGCCGGGCCAGGCCATGCGCGTCGAAGTGATCGAGCCCTGGATCGCCGAAGTCGAGAAGGTGACCCAGGGCCGCGTGAAGATCGAAACGCTGCCCAAGGTCGTCGGCACCGTGGGTGCCCAGTTCGACGTCGCGCGCGACGACCAGGCCGACCTCGTGGTGTTCGTGCCCAGCTACACGGCCAACCGGTTCGAGATCCTCGAAGTGCTGCAGCTGCCTTTCATGTCCGACAACCCCGAAAGGTTCGCGCCCATCGCGGACCGCTTCTATCGCCAGCGGCTCGCGAGCTACGGCGAATTCAAGGGCGTGTTTCCGCTCAGCCTGTTCGTGGTGTCGCCCGGCCAGCTCTTCACCGTGAAGCGTCCGGTGCACACCGTCGCCGATTTCAAGGGCCTGAAGATCCGCAGCCCCCAGCCAAGCGCGGCCCAGGCACTGACACTGCTGGGCGCAACCCCCGTGTCCAAGCCGGTGAGCGAGGTGTATGAATTGCTGTCCTCAGGCGTGCTCGACGGCACGCTGATGCCCGCCGAATCGATGCCGTCCTTCAAGCTGACCGACCTCGTCTCCAGCGGCGCCATCATCCCCGGCGCGCTCTACAACACGGTGCTCGTCATGGGCATCAACGAGGACAAGTGGAAGTCGCTGCGCCAGGACGACCGCGACGCGATCATGAAGATCTCGGGCGAGACGTTCGCGCGAAGCGTCGGCCGCGCCTATGCGAAGGGCGACCTCGCGGCCTACGAATCGATGCGCAAGTCCGGCAAGCCGGTCGAGCCGCTGCCCGCGGCCGTCGTCAACGAGATGAAGACCGCGCTGCGCCCGATCGAGAGCGAGTGGATCGAGCGCGCGAAGAAAAAGGGCGTCGCCGAGCCGCAGAAGCTGATCGATTCGCTTCGCTCCGAACTCGTGAAGCAGTAAGCATGAAGGCCCTCCAGTCGATGCTCGTGCGGGCCGTGGAGTGGCTGGGCGCGCTCACGCTGGCCTTGCTCATGGTGATCGTCGTCGTCGACGTGATCGGGCGCGGCGTCTTCAACAAGCCGCTGCCGTGGGGCACCGAGCTGCTGGAAGTCGTGCTCGGGGTGTTGATCTTCGCCACCTACCCGCTGCTCGCGATGCGGGGCAACCACATCACGGTCGACCTCGTCCAGGTGGGGCCCGCCGTCCAGCGGGTGCAGCGCGTGGTGGCGGGCATCGTCGGCGCGGTTGCGTTCGCGGTCATCACATGGGCCGTGCTGCGCCAGGCGGCGCGCTCGGCCGCGTACGGCGATGCATCGCCGATGCTGCAGATTCCGACGGCGGACGTGCTCTGGTGGATGGCGGCGATGTCCGTCCTCACCTGCATCGGCTTCGTCGCCGGCCTCGTGTCCCGCAAGCCCGCGAACGCGCACGATCACGCACTCGTGGAGTAACACATGCTGGCCGCCTCGCTCGGTTTCATCGTCCTTTTCGGCCTGATCCTCTTTCAGGTGCCGATCGCCACCGGGCTCGCGCTCGTCGGCTTCACCGGCTATGCGCTGCAAAGCGGCATGACACCGGCGCTCAGCATGGCCGCGACGGTGACGCGCGACAGCACGCTCGTCTACAGCCTCATCGTGCTGCCGCTGTTCGTCCTCATGGGCAACCTGGTCGCGGGCGCCGGCATTTCCACCGAGCTCTTCCGCGCGGCGCAGGCACTCATCGGCCGGCGGCGCGGCAGCCTCGCGCTGGCCACGGTCGGGGCATGCGGTGCCTTCGGGGCGATCTGCGGCTCCAGCGTCGCCACCGCGGCCACGATGGCGAAGGTCGCGATTCCCTCCATGCGCCGCCTCGGTTACGCGGATTCGCTCTCGGCGGCGTCCGTCGCCGCGGGCGGCACGCTCGGCATCCTCATCCCGCCTTCGATCATCATGGTGATCTACGGCATCGCCACGCAGACGCACATCGGCATGCTGTTCGCGGCGGGCGTGGTGCCCGGCATCATCGCGGTCGCCGGCTACATGGCCGCCGTCAAGTGGAGCGTGTGGCGCAAGCCGCAGAACGCGCCGCTTGGCGACAGCGAGCGGCTCGACGGGCGCCAGCTCTTTCGCGCGCTCTGGCCGGTGGGCGTGATCTTCGGCATCGTGATGGGCGGCATCTACGGCGGCATCTTCACGTCCATCGAAGCCTCGGGCATCGGGGCGGCCGCCGCGCTCGTGTTCGCGCTCACGCGCCACAACCTCACCATCGCGAGGATCGTGGACATCTTCGTCGACACGGCCCAGACCTCGGCCATGATGTTCGCGATCATCCTGGGCGCCGCGATGTTCGGCGAGTTCGTGAACATGACGGGCGTGCACGAGGGCCTGCTGAAGATCGTGCAGGGCAGCGGCTTTCCGCCCTTCGGCGTGATCCTGCTGATGGTCGTGCTCTACATCCTGCTGGGCAGCGTGCTCGAGAGCATCTCGATGATCCTGCTCACCATCCCCATCTTCTTTCCGATCATCAAGGCGCTCGGCTACGACCCGGTCTGGTTCGGTATCCTCATCGTCGTGGTGGTCGAAGTGGGCCTCATCCATCCGCCCATCGGGGTCAATCTCTTCGTGATCCGCTCCGTCATGCCCGACATTCCGATGATGACCGTCGTCAAGGGCGTCATCCCCTTCATCGTCGCGGACCTGCTGCGCATCTTCCTGATCGCTTCGGTCCCCGCCATCTCGCTATGGCTGCCCCATCTGCTGTTCAAGAGCGCCGCGGGCTGATCGCTGCCGTGCAAGCCTCCGCCCCGAATCCCGCGGCCGACTTCGATCCCAACGCGGCCGAGCTGCCGCGCCGCCTCGCGCAGTGGCTGTCGGCGCAGTGGCATGCGCCGGTCGAAGTGCTCGAATGGCGGCGGTTTCCCGTCGGAATGTCGTGGGTCACGATCGGCTTTGCGGCATCGGTCGCGGGCCGGCGCGAAGAGTTGATCCTGCGCCTGGGCGATCCGCAGGGGCTCTTCGGCCCGTATCGGACGGAGCCCGAATTCCTCGCGCTCACCGCGCTCGCGCAAGCTTCGGACGTGCCGATCCCGCGCGTACGCGCGCGCAGCGACGACACGGCGATCCTCGGCGCTCCCTTCATCGTCACCGAGCGCGTGGACGGCGACACGCCCACGCCGTGGAACGGCGCGGCGTCGAAGGTGGAAAGCGAGCGCGTCTCGCTCGCCCGCGAATTCAGCGACGTGCTGGGCAGCTTGCATGCGTTCGACTGGCGATCCACACCGCTGGCGGCCTGGGCGTCCCATCTGCGGGCCGACAACGTGGCCCGGACGGAAATCCGCAAGTGGGCGCTGGAGACGGGCTACCCGTCGCTCGCGCTGCCGCCTGCCATGCACTACGCGATGCGCTGGCTCGAGGCCCACGCGCCCGCGTCGCGCGACATCGTGCTCGTGCACGGCGACTACCGCGTCGGCAACTTCCTGCGCAAGGGCGCGCACATCACGGCGATCCTCGACTGGGAGCTCGTGCACCTCGGCGACCCGCACGAAGACCTCGCCTGGGCCGGCCTGCGCGCCTTCTCGGCGGGCAGCGGCCGAATCGGCGGCTTCATCGAGCGAGCCGAGTTCCACGAGCGCTACACCGCGAGAAGCGGCATTGCGGTGGACACCGCGCGCCTGAAGTACTTCGAGGTCCTCATGCTCTTCAAGTCGGCGGCCATGCTCCTCGGCGCGCAGCGCCGGGCGGAGCAGGGCCGGGCGCGCGACGTGCGCATGGCGGCGATGGGTTTCCAGCTCGCCCCGACGTTGGTCGAGGTGTTGCGCGCCATCGAGGAGGCATCATGAACGAACCCGTGGGACTTCTGATCAAGTGCGTGAGCCGCGCGCTGCGCGAACACCTCCAGCCGGAGCTCACGACGGACTATGCGCGTTCGCAGCTGGCCGGCGCGCTGGACATTCTTTCCAAGCTCGAGCAGATGGCGGACTGGTCGCCGTCTCTCGTCGAAGAGGTGGATGCGGCACTGTGCGCAAGCAACTCGGCGCTGGCGGCCGCGGCAGCGGCGGCAGGTCTCGCGGTTCCTGCCGTCACGACATTCGAATCGCACGCGGACGCTTCGAGGGCGCTTGCGGACTGGCTCTTCCAGACGCCAATGCCCGAAGAGGAGCGAAAGCGCCTCGACGCCATCCTGCGCGAATCGCTTCGCGCCTGCGTCCTCGCGCAGCGGCGGCGCATCCCGCGCGCCGACTTCTCGGCGATGACGGCTTCATCGGACTGAACTTTCATGCTCACGACTCAAGACGATCTTCTGGGACACCAGACCCCCCAGCCTTTCGCGGTCCCCGGCAACGGCCACGAGAACTTCACCGAGCGCTACTGGTACACGGCCCACCCGCTGGACGGTTCGGCCGTCCTGCTGGATTGCGGCCTGGGCTACTACCCCAACCGCGGCGTGATGGATGCGTTCGCGGGCGTGACCATCGGCCGCAAGCAATTCAACTTCCGCGCATCGCGCCGCCTGGGCAGCACGCCCTTGCAGACGCACGTCGGCCCGCTGCAGCTGGAAATCGACATCAGGAGCGGCAGGCACCGGCTCGTGCTCGCGCCAAACAGCTCCGGCATCTCGATGGACGTCACCTTCGAGCCGGTCTTTCCGGCCGGCCAGGAAAAGCAGAGTTACCGCGAACGCAAGGGGGTCGTGGAGGAAGATCTGGCGCGCGTCACGCAATTCGGCCGGTGGCGCGGCTGGATCGCGGCGGACGGCAAACGCTGGGAGCTCACGCCGCAAACCTGGTGGGGGCAGCGCGATCGCTCCTGGGGCCTGCGCTCGCCGATGAAGACCGACCACGATGCGCCTCCCGTGCAGACGCACGCGGGCTTCTTCTGGACGTGGTCCATGCTGCAGTTCGAACGCAGCGCCATCTGCCTCTTCGTCAAGGAGCGCGAGCCGGGCAACCCCTGGTATTTGTCGTGCACGGAATTCCGCCGCGATGCGTCCGGCGCCGTGACGCTGCGCGAAGGAACGCGCGTGACGCACGACATCCGTTGGGCGGCCGACCCGCTGGGCCAGACGATCGACTCCGCCGAGCTCACGATCGAGTTCGAGCAGGGTCCCGCAAGAGTCGTGCGAATGGAAGGCTTGCCGATCCGCTTCTACCTGAAGGGCGGACTCTACGGGGGGTTCGGCGGCTGGAACCACGGTGACGACCGCGGCGAATACCACGAAGCCCACGACGTCTGGGACCTCGACGACGCCGCGACGCGCCAGAAAGCACGCACGCTGTCGGACCACGTGCTGCGCCTGTCGAGCGAAGGTGAAACGGGCATCGGCATTTCGGAATACGGCGTGGCCACCGGCTACTCGCGTTACGCGGAAGTGCACGGGTTTCCGGCGCTGTAAGGCGCGAGCCGTTCGCGAAATTCCGCCAAGCCGAGGAGCCCACAGACATGCAGTTGACCCAAGCCTTGACCCGCGCCGTGCAGATCAGCCATCGGCAGACGGCCACCATCTACAACGACCGCAAGCGCACCTGGCGAGAAGTCGGCCAACGAGTGCCGCGCCTGGCGGCGGGCCTGCGTTCCCTCGGGCTGAAGCCCGGGGAGCGCCTCGCGGTGCTCGCGCTGAACAGCGACAACTACATCGAGCTCTTCTTCGCGGCGGCATGGGCCCGCCTCGTGATCGTCCCGCTGAACACGCGCTGGGCGATCCCGGAAAACATCTACAGCCTGCGCGACGCCGGCTGCAGTGCGCTCGTCGTCGACGAACAGTTCGCCCCGCAGGTCGCAGAGCTGCGGGCCGGGCATGCGCTGCGGCAGGTGGTTTACATGGGCGACGGCGCGGCGCCGCGGGAGATGCATTCGTATGAAAAGCTCATCGAGGCTTGCCAGCCCATGCCCGATGAATGCGGCAGCGACGACGAGCTGTGCGGCATCTACTACACGGGCGGCACCACGGGGCACCCCAAGGGCGTGATGTTGTCGCACACGAATTTCGTGTCGGCATCGGTCAACTGGATCGCGACGCTGCACTTCACGGACCAGACGATCTACATGCATTCCGCCGGGCTCTTCCATCTGGCGGGGACCTCCCCGGCTTTCGCGCTGACGATGGCGGGCGGCACGCACGTGTGCCTGCCGAAGTTCGACGCGCTGCTGGCTTTCGAAGCGATCCAGAAGCATCGCATCAACTACGTGCTGTTCGTCCCAACCATGGTCAACATGATGCTGAACCATCCGGACTTCGACAGATACGATCTCACGAGCGTGCGCTATTGCGAATACGGCGCGTCGCCGATGCCCGATGCGGTCCTCGCGAAAGCCATCGAGAAACTGCCGAGCTGGGAGTTCATCCAGGGCTACGGCATGACGGAGACCGCTGCGCTGACCGTGAGCCTTCCGTGGCGGTTTCATTTCGACGGCGAGCACGGCAAGGCCAAGCGGCAAGCCGCCGGCCGCGCGTCGCTCGGCGTGGATGTCAAGATCGTGGATCCCGAGGGCAACGAGCTGCCGCGCGGCACGCCCGGCGAGATCGCGGTGCGCGGCTCGCAGGTGATGCTCGGTTACTGGAACAAGCCGGAGGCCACCGCGGCGGCCATCCGCAACGGCTGGATGCATACGGGCGACGGTGCGTGGATGGACGAGGACGGCTTCGTCTACATCGTCGACCGCGTGAAGGACATGATCATCAGCGGCGGGGAGAACATCTATTCGCGCGAGGTCGAGAACGCGGTGCACGCCCACCCGCACGTGCGCGAGTGCGCGGTGATCGGCGTGCCCGACGAGAAATGGGGCGAGGCCGTGATGGCGATCGTGACGCTGAAGGACGGCAAGTCGGCCACCGCGGCCGAGATCATCGACCACTGCCACAAGCTGATTGCGAACTACAAGTGCCCGCGCCGGGTCGAGTTCCGCGAGTCGCTGCCGCTTTCCGGTGCCGGCAAGATCATGAAGAACGTGCTTCGCGAGCCTTACTGGCAGGGCAAGACGCGTTCGGTGAACTGACGAATCGCCGGCCGGTGCACGCGAAGGCTCGCGACGGCGCGCCGTCACGTGGACCTGGGCGAGCGACCCGCGCCGGGAGCCGCGGATGCTCGCTTAAGTCCCGATCGAGGCCCGATCAAGTCCCGATCAAGGCAGATTGCGAAACCCGTTCGCGTACAACTCCGAAATGATCCCGGCGAGTTCGCGCGGCGGGATGGGGCCGGTGCGCCGGTACCACGAGAACGTCCAGATCATCATGCCGAACAGCAGCAGGGCATACGGTTTGCGCAAGCGCTGGTGCGCCATCCGTTTCGGGTTGATCTCCTGCAGGAGGCCTTCCATCTGCTCCGTCATGGCCACTTCCAGCGCGCGAATCTGCTCGCGCTGCGCCTTGGGCAGGAACTTCAGGTCGTTCATCAGCATGATGTGCTCGTTGCGCGAGCGCGCGGCGCCTTGCATGAAGCTTTCGATGAACTCGTGGAACCGGTCTTCGGCCGGCAGGGGCTGCGCGACGATGCGTTGGAGTTCGGCCGCCTGGCGCGTGATGTGCTCGTGGACGATCGCGAACAAGAGCTCCTCCTTGCTCGGGAAGTAGTGGTAGAGGTGGGACTTGGACGTGCCGCACGCGCGCGCCACGTCCATCATCGTCGCGAGGTCGAAGCCCTTTTGCGCGATGAGCGCGGCGGCCTTGTGCAGGATGATCTGCTTCTTGTCCTCGTAATCCCCCGCCCGTTCGCGTGTCATGTTGTGCTTCCCCTGTGTTGCGGTGAACCGCCAGTGGGTTTATAGTATAATCTTAGACCGACACGACGGACTATAAATCACTTTCCAGCGGAAGCAACTCGGGGAAAACATGGAGACACGGCAACCGGCACTGGTCGTGGTGGGTGCGGGCCACGCGGGCGGCGAGCTCGCCATGGCCGCGCGCCAGTCCGGTTGGCCCGGAAGCATTACGCTCATCGGCGAAGAGCCGGGCGTGCCTTACCAGCGTCCGCCGCTTTCGAAGGCCTATCTCTGCGGCCAGGCGACGGAAGCCGACATCCAGCTTCGTCCGGCCGCGGCTTACGAAACCGCCGCGGTCCGGCGCATCGAGGGCGTCCGGGTCGCTTCGATCGATCGCGCCGCGCGGCAGGTGCTGCTGACCGATGGGCGCGCGCTGCCCTACGACAAGCTCGCCCTGTGCCTGGGCGGGCGCCCGCGTCCGCTTTCTTGCGCGGGCATCGATCCGCACTCTCCGCCGGCGAACCTGCTTTACCTGCGAACGCTGCGCGATGCCCGGGCGATCGGCGAACACCTGCAACCCGGCAAGCGCATCGTCATCGTCGGCGGCGGCTACGTCGGCCTCGAGGTGGCGGCTTCCGCGGTCGGGCGCGGCGCGCTCGTCACCGTGCTCGAAGCGCAGCCCCGCGTGCTTGCGCGCGTCGCCGGCCCGGAGCTTTCACGCTTTTATCAATCGGTGCACGCCGCGCATGGCGTGGACATCCGCACGAACGCGGCGATCGCGGCGGTGAACTGCGAGGCGGGGCGCATCGTCTGCCTGACATGCGGCGACGGCTCGACACTCGAGGCCGACGCGGTGGTCGCGGGCATCGGAATGATCGCGAACGTCGAGATCGCGAATGCCGCGGGGCTCGACGCTGCCAACGGCCTCGAAGTCGACGAGAACGGGATGACCGCCGACCCCGACATCTTTGCCGCAGGCGACTGCACGCGTTACCAGCACCCGCTCTACGGCCGCGAGGTGCGGATCGAGTCGGTCCCGAACGCGCTCGAGCAGGCGCGGGCGATCGCCGGCTGGCTTGGCGGCAAGCCGAAACCGAACCGGTCGGTGCCCTGGTTCTGGTCCGATCAGTACGACCTCAAGTTGCAGATGGCGGGCCTCGCCACCGGGTACGACCGCTGCGTGATCCGCGGCAGCTTCGAAGCACACAGCTTCTGCGCGTTCTACCTCGCGGGCGACCGGGTGCTCGCGGTGGATGCCGTGAACAGGCCGGCCGAGTTCATGGCCGTGCGTCGGGCGCTGGCGCGGCCGCTCGTGGTCGATGCGGCGAAGATCGCCGACGAGTCCATTGCCCTCAGGGAGCTGCTCGCGCCCGGGGCATGAGGGAAAGTCCTCACCTGCTCCCGGCCGTTTCTATTTAAAGTCCGACGCGACGGTCTATTAAACGAATGACGCCCTCCCCGAACCCTGCCGCGACCGCACTGGCCATCCACAACATCCAGGTGGTGTATGGAGGCGCCATCGAGGCCGTTCGCGACGTGTCGCTCGAAGTGCGGCCCGGGCAGATCGTGGCGCTGCTCGGCTCGAACGGCGCCGGCAAGTCGACGGTGCTGAAGGCGGTCTCGGGCGTCCTCGATGCGGAGGACGGCAAGATCGACAAGGGATCGATCCAGCTGTTCGGCGAGTCCATCGACGGTGCCGCCGCAGCGCACATCGTGCGGCGCGGCATGGTGCAGGTCCCCGAGGGCCGGCGGCTCTTTGCGACGCTCACCGTGGAAGACAACCTGCTCGCGGGGGCGCACCTTCGTCCCAGACAGGAGTTGGCCGAGGCGATGGCCTCGGTCTACGAACTCTTTCCGCGGCTGCGTGACAAGCGTTCGACCATCGCCGGCTACCTGTCGGGTGGCGAGCAGCAGATGGTTGCCATCGGCCGTGCCCTCATGAGCAAGCCGAAGATGCTCGCGCTGGACGAGCCTTCGCTCGGCCTCGCGCCGCTCGTCGTCGCGGAGATCTTCAACAGCATCTGCCGCCTGCGCGATACGAGCGGGCTCACCCTCTTGCTGGTCGAGCAGAACGCGAGCCGGGCGCTCGCGATCTGCGACTACGCCTACATCATGGAAAACGGCCGCGTGGTGCTGGACGGAACGGGAGAACAGCTGCGCCGCAACGCCGACGTGCGCGAGTTCTATCTCGGCCTGTCCGCGAAGGAAGGGCGCACGCGCCTGAAAGACGTGAAGCACTACAAGCGCCGCAAGCGCTGGCTCTCATGAACAAGCTGCTGAACCAGACGCCCGTCCTCGACGTGCGCAACGTCTCCAAGCGGTTCGGCGGCGTCGCGGCCGTGAGCAACGTGAGCCTGCACGTGATGCCGGGGGAGATCGTGAGCCTGATCGGCCCCAACGGAGCGGGCAAGACGACCACCTTCAATCTCATCAGCGGCGTGCTGCCGCCTACCGAGGGCGGCATTCACTTCAAGGGCGAGGACACGGCCGCCTGGCGCTCGTCGGACTTCGCGCGTCACGGGATCGGCCGCACCTTCCAGAACCTGGCGCTGTTCCGGCACGGCACCGTGGTGGAGAACCTGCTCGTGGGCCGGCACGTCCATTTCCGCTATTCGGTGCTGGAGTCGCTCGCGTTCTGGGGCCGCCCGCGCCGCGAGGAGATCGCGGCGCGGGAGAAGATCGAGCAGGTCATCGAGTTCCTGGAAATCGAGGAGCTGCGCGACAAGCCGGTTTCCCAGCTCGCGTACGGCCAGCAAAAACGCGTGGAGCTCGGCCGCGCGCTCGCGTGCGAGCCCGAGCTGCTCCTGCTCGACGAGATCGTTGCGGGCATGAACCGCGAGGAAAAGGAAGACATCGCGCGTTTCACCCTCGACATCCGCGACGAGTTCGGCATCGCCGTCCTCATGATCGAACACGACATGCAGGTGGTGATGGACCTGTCCGATCGCGTGTACGTGCTGGACTTCGGCGTCCTCATCGCGCAGGGCTCCCCCGCGGAAGTCGCGGCCGACACTGCGGTGCTGCGTGCTTATCTGGGTGACGAGGCCGCGCATGCTTGAGCACGAAAATCTCATTCGCGGCGAAGCGACGCTGCCGGCGCTCTTGCGCCTGCGCGCGGGCGAGCGCGGCTCGCGGATCGCGCTGCGCGAGAAAGACCGCGGCGTGTGGAAAGGGCGCACCTGGGCCGAGTACTGGCGCGACGCGCGCCGCACGGCGCTCGGGTTCATGAAGCTCGGGCTGCAGCGCGGCGACCGCATCGTCATCGCGGCGGAGGACATCCCCGAGTGGTACTACGCGGACCTGGGCGCGCAGATGATCGGCGTGCAGGTGGTGGGCATCTACCCGACCAATCCCTGGCCCGAGCTGCAGTACATCACGCGCCATTGCCAAGCGAAGGTCGCCATCACCGGCGACCAGGAACAGACGGACAAGGTTCTGGATGCCATGGCCAATGGCGAGGGCCTGCCGCACCTCTCGAAGATCTTCTGCGTGGACATGAAGGGCCTCAGGCACTACGAGCCGGGAAAGCCCGACAGCTTCGAGCACCTGCTGGCGCTGGGCGATCGGCTCGCGCAGGAAGACCCGGCCGCGGTCGGGCGGCTCGACCAGTCGATCGATTCGCTGGTTCCGGACGACGTGAACATCCTCGTCTACACCTCGGGCACCACGGGCCCTCCGAAGGGCGCGATGCTCACGCACAGGAACATCGTGTACGGCGCATACGCCTATGCGTCGGCTCGGCAAATGGTGGGCAAGCCGTTCGAATCCGTCTGCTACCTGCCACTGTGCCATCTGGCCGAGCGCACGTATTCCACCGTGCTGCACCTCATCACCGGCGGTTGCGTGAACTTCGCGGAATCCGTCGACACCGTGGCGAGCAACGTGCGCGAGATCGCGCCGACTTTCTTCCTCGGCGTGCCGCGCATCTGGGAAAAGCTGCAGCAGGGATTCGAGTTCCGCATGAAGGACAGCTGGCGGGCGCAGCAATGGGTGTATCGCAAGGGCATGCAGCGTGGGCGCGTGCTCTCCGACCGCAGGGCGGCGACCGGCCGCCTGACGTCGGTGGCCGACCGGCTCGAATTCGCCTTCTGGTACGTGGCGCTCTTTCGCAACATGCAGCGCCACATGGGCCTGAACCGCACGCACACGCGCATGTGCGGCGGCGCATCGGTGTCGCCCGAAACCCTGAAGTTCTTCGACATCGTCGGCCTCACCGTGGCGCAGGGCTATGGCCTCACCGAAGCCGGTGGCCTTGCCTTCGTGCAGGTGCCCGGGCGCCCCTACGTCTCGGGCAGCAGCGGCCCCGCGATGGAAGGAGTCGAGTGGCGGCTCGGCGAGGACGGCGAGATCTTCATCCGCTCCCCCGGCGTTTTCAAGGGCTACCTGCACGACGAGAAGGGCACGCGAGACGTGCTCGGCGAAGACGGCTGGCTCGCATCCGGCGACATCGTCGAAGTCCGGGGTGGCGACGAGGTCGCGGTCGTGGACCGCAAGAAAGCCATCATCATCACGAGCGGCGGCAAGAACATCGCGCCTTCGGAAATCGAAAACGCGCTGAAGGACAGCGAGTACGTGCGCGAAGCCATCGTCGTGGGCGAAGGCAGGCACTTCCTGGGCGGCCTCATCCAGATCGACTTCGAGACGGTGGGCCGCTGGGCCGCGGAGCGCGACCTGCAATACACCACGTACAAGTCGCTCACGCAGCTGCCCGAGGTGAGGGAGCTGATCCAGCAGATCGTGGACGCCGTGAACTCGCGCTTCGCCCGCGTGGAAAACATCCGCAAGTTCGTCCTGCTCGAAAAGGAGCTGGACCACGACGACGGCGAGCTCACCGCCACCCAGAAGGTGAGGCGGGGCCTCATCAACGCCAAGTTCGCGCGCGAACTGAAGATCATCTACGGCTGAAGGCGCACGAATGGGCTATTTCGTCGAACTCGTCCTCTCGGGCCTTGCCATCGGCGCCATCTACGGCCTGGTGGCCATGAGCTTCGCCGTCATCTACAAGGCCACGGGCATCGTCAACTTCTCGCAAGGGGAACTGGGGATGCTCACGGCGTACACCTCCTGGTCGATCGCCACGAGCGTCGGCGCGGGCGGCATCTTCACTGTTCTCATCGCGGTCGCCGCGGGCGCGGTCATCGGGATGATCTGCGAGCGGCTGATCATGCGGCCGATGCTCGGCGAGCCCGTGCTCTCCGTCGTGCTCGTGACCATCGGCCTGGCGGTGGTCCTTCGCTCGCTCGTCACCATCGTGTGGGGTGCGGCCCCGCACAAGTTCGACGTTGCGGGTGTCGAGCGCGTGGTCGACCTCGCGGGCGTCGGCATGCGGATCAGCCAGCTGGGCGTGATCGCCGTGCTGCTCGTGGCCCTCGCGGCTTTCTGGTGGTTCCTGAAATACAGCCGCTTCGGCGTGGCGATGCGCGCCGTCGCGGCGGACGAAAACGTCGCGCGCCTGATGGGAATTTCCACCGCGCGGGTCCAGTCGGTGGCGTGGGCCTGCGCGTCGGCCCTCGCAGGCCTCGCCGGGGTTTTCTTCGCCGTGATCTACGGCCTGTCGCCGACGATCTACGAGCTGGGCCTGAAAGCTTTCCCGGCCACGGTGCTCGGCGGGTTCGATTCGGTGCTGGGCTCCGGCGCGAGCGGCCTTGCGATCGGCGTGTTCGAGAACCTGGTGGGCGGCTACCTGCCCAGCACGCTGAAGGAAATCGCGGGCTTCCTGCTGATCCTCGTGGTCCTGATGGTCAGGCCGTTTGGCCTGTTCGGCGAAAAACGCATCGAGAGAGTCTGATGAGAAGCGGCTTTTTCAAGCAGCGGTATTCCGAGCTCGTGGTCCTCACGGATTCGCCGGCGGTGAAGGTGTGGACCGTGCTTCTCCTGTGCGCGCTCGTCGCCGCGCCCGCTTTCCTCGGGCCCTTCCTGCTCGGTCACATGACGGTCATCCTCTTCACCGTCGTGGGCGCGCTCGGGATCATGGTGCTCACGGGATTCACGGGCCTGATCTCGCTTGGCCACGTGGGCTTTCTCATGCTGGGCGCCTACGCGTACGCGATCGGCGTGTCCCGGCTCGGCCTGCCGCCGGAAATCGCGCTGGTGGCCGCCGCGATCGTGCCGGCTGTGTTCGGGCTCATCGTCGGCCTGCCGTCGCTGCGCCTGCACGGCCTGTACCTGGCGATCACGACGCTTGCATTCAGCCACATCGTGAGCGCCGCTTTGCTCGCGGGCGGCAAGTTCACGGGCGCGGGGCGAGGCATCACGATCGCGAGGCCGACGATCCTCGGCATGGACCTGTCGAGCGACCGGGCGTTCTACTGGTTCTGCCTGGCCGTGTGCGTGCTGGCGGTGCTCGTCACGCTGAACCTGCGCCGCTCCTACGTCGGCCGCGCGATGGTCGCCATCCGCGACAACGACATCGCCGCGCGCACGATGGGCATCAACCTCGTGCGGTACAAGCTGCTCGCGTTCCTCATCAGCGCCGCCATCACCGGCGTCGCCGGCGCGACGATGGCGATGTACATCGGCATCGTGAGCGTCGAGAGCTTTCCGTTCCTGCTGTCGATCGAGGCCCTGGCGATCATCATCGTCGGCGGCATCGGCTCGGTGCTGGGCGCGGTGCTGGGCACGGTCTTCATCGTGAGCCTGCCCGAAGTGTTCTCCGCGCTCACCTCGTTCATGGGCGGCCGGCTGGCCGACCTCATGACGACGAGCGCCCACGAGATCAAGAGCGTGCTGTACGGGCTTGCGATCATCGCGTTCCTGCGTTTCGATCCGCGCGGCCTGCGCGGCATCTGGCACGACATCCGCCATGCATGGGTCTTCTGGCCCTTGCGTTACTGACCCCCCAAGAAGGAGCTTCACCATGATCAGGAGACCATCCACCCTTGCCGCCGCGGCCCTGGTGGCGCTCGGCGTATCGCTTTCGGCGCATGCGCAGCAGGGCGTCACCGACACCGAAATCGTGATCGGCGACATCCTGCCGCTCACGGGCCCGCCCGCGCTGCTCGGTGTGGCGCACAACCTCGGCGTGAAGGCCGCGGTGGCAGAGGTGAACGCCGCCGGCGGCATCCACGGCCGAAAGGTTCGCCTGATTTCGGAAGACGACGGCTACGTGCCTTCGCGCACCGTGCAAGGCGTGCGCAAGTTGATCACCAGCGACAAGATCTTCGCCTTCTCCTCGATCTCGGGCACGGCGCAGGCTGAAGCCGCCATGCCCGTCATCAAGCAGTACGGCATCCCGGCGATGGCGCCGATCACGACGTACGAGGGCCTCTACAACCCGGTGATCAGGAACGTGTTCGCCGTGGGGTACGACATGAGCCAGGCCGTGGAGGAACTCGTGAAGATGATGGCCGACCGCTACCCCGGCAAGAAGTGGGCGATCATTTCGCAGGACGACGACTACGGGGAAAACGTGCGCGCCGGCTTCGAGCGCGCGGCCAAGGCGAAGAAGATCGAGGTCGTGTCGGACCAGGTCTACAAGAAGGGCCAGGCCGATTTCTCCTCCGAGATCCTCAAGGTGAAGCAGTCCGGCGCCGAAGCGCTGCTCGCGGGCGGCGTGCTGGGCGAAAACGTCGCGATGACGAAGGAGCTCGAGCGCATCGGCCACCGCATCCCGGTGGGCGTCACGTACGTGTCGCGCGTCCCGGCGAGCGCCAAGCTCATGGGCACGGCGGGCGAGAACGTGTACACGGTGGACTACGTCTATCTGGAATCGTCTCCGCAGGGCAAGGCGTTCACCGAGAAGCTCGCCAGGTACCTCGCGCCCGAGGAAATGCCGAAGGTGAACCGCTACACGTACACCGGCTATGCGTCGACGCGGGCGCTCTTCGATGCGATGGCGCGTTGCGGCAAGGCGCTCACGTGGGATTGCACGAACACCGAGCTCACGAAGGTGAAGGGGCTCGACACCGGTGTGATGACGCCGATCTCGTTCTCGGCCGCGAGCCACCTCGCCGCGCCGAAACTCTTTCTGCTGAAGGCCGATCCCGCGGCGATCACGTACAAGGCCGTCCCGTAAGGGCGCTCAGCTCTTTTCCGCGAGGAAGCCCCGCAGGAAGAGCCGGGCGATCCGCTCGCTCAGCTCCGCCTGCTTGATCGGGCCGCCGGGCCGGTACCAGACGTCGGTCCAGTTCAGCACACCGATGAGCATCATGGTGTAGGGCTTGTAGGCTTCCTCGGGGAGATGGGGGTTCAGCTCGCGAAGCACCTGCGCGACGAGGTCGACGACGCGCCGCTGCAGCTCGTTGAGCGGCACTTGTTTGGCCCGCGGCAGGTACTTCACGTCCTGCATGGCAACCATGTGACGCCGGCGCGACTGGATCGACTTCTGCGTGAAGGTGAGCACGAGGGCGTGCAGGCGGTCCCGGGCGGTGCCGGGCGTGGTCACGGCTTCTTCCAGCCCGGAGATCACGCGCTCGAGGTGTTCCTTCAGCATCGCGAACAGCAGGTCGTCCTTCGTGGGGAAGTAGTGGTAGAGCATCGACTTCGTCGCGCCGCACGCCTTCGCCACGTCCTGCATCTTCGCGGACGGGAACCCTTCCTTGGCGAAGAGGACCGCCGCGCAGTCCATGATCGCCTGGCTCTTCGCTTCGTAGTCGTCGTTCTTGCGTACCCGGGGCATGGCCCATCCTCCTCGGTGGCGTGAGTGTAGCAATGCGCTTGCGCCCAGCGGCGAGGCGGTCTAAAATAAACCGACGCGGCGGACTATCAATGACGGCGCCGCCCCGTCCCTGCGCTCGATCAAGCCCTCTTGCAAATGACAACCTTCGAATTCCAGGAACCCGGCAGCCTCGTGAGCGACGAGCTGCGGATGCTTCGCGACCAGGTCCGCCGCTACGTGGACGAGGTGATCGTGCCGAACGGCGACCAATGGGAGGCCTCCGGAGAGATTCCGCGCAGCGTGTTCCGCGAACTCGGCGCGATGGGGTTTCTGGGCATGCGTTACCCCGAAGCCTATGGCGGCGGCGGCATGGGGCCGCTCGCCTCGCTGATCTGGGCGGAGGAACTGGCCCGTTCGTCCTATGGCGGGGTCGCTTCGGCACTGACGGTGCACAGCGACATGTCGATCATGCACATCGCCCACCGGGGCACGCACGAGCAAAAGCAGAAGTACCTCCCGGCCGCATGCGCCGGTGAAAAGGTGGGCGCGGTGTGTGTCACCGAGCCCGGCGCGGGCTCCGACGTCGCCGGGTTGAAGACGCGAGCGAGGCGGACGGACAAGGGATGGGTCATCGACGGCTCGAAGACGTTCATCACCAACGGGGTGTTCGGTGACATCTACATCGTCGCCGCGCGCACCGATCCGCAGTCGAAGGGCAGCCGCGGCATCTCGCTATTCATCGTCGAAAAGGGCGCGCCCGGCTTGCAGGTCTCCAAGCGCTTCGACAAGCATGGCTGGCGCTCTTCGGACACCGCGGAACTCTTTTTCGACGACATGCTCGTCCCCGACGAAGCACTCCTCGGCGAGGAAGGCAAGGGCTTCTACTACATCATGAGCACGTTCCAGAACGAAAGGCTCGTGGTGGGCGCGCTCGCGTCGGGGACGAGCGCGAAGGCGATCGAGTTGACGGTGGACTACGTGCGCCAGCGCCAGGCCTTCGGCAAGTCGCTGTGGGACCAGGCCGTGGTGCGCAACAAGTTGGCCGGCGTGGCCGCGAAGGCCGCCGCCGTTCGGGCGCTCACCTACCAGTGCGGACAAATGATCGAGGAAGGCAAGGACGCGGTGCGCGAGGTGTCGATGCTCAAGGCCTTCGGCGCCGAGACACTGCAGGAAGTGGTGCACACCTGCCTTCAGTTGCACGGCGGCACGGGCTATATCATCGGCACGCCGGTGGAGCGCATGGCCCGCGACGCGCGCATCCTCACGATCGGCGGCGGCGCCACCGAAGTCATGCTGGAAGAAGTCGCCAAGCGCATGTAGCCTGCGCCATGAGCCTCGACGAATTGCCGGACACTCTTTGGAAGGCCGGCGAAGAACGGGCCGCCGCCCCTTTCGGAATGGATTGAAGACAGACATGGCCGGACCGCTTTCCCACATCACCGTCATCGAGCTCGCGGGCATCGGGCCGGGGCCGTTCGCCTGCATGATCCTCGCGGACCTCGGCGCGAACGTGATCCGCATCGACCGCCCGCCGGCGCCCGGCCGCTCGCGTGTCGACGACCTGATGCGCAACGACGGTGTCGTCGACCGGGGGCGCCGGTCGCTCTCGCTGAACATGAAGGACCCGCGCGCGGTGCAGGCCGTGCTGGGCCTGGTGCGCAAAGCCGACGTGTTGATCGAAGGCTACCGCCCCGGCGTCGCGGAAAAACTCGGCCTGGGCCCGGCCGAGTGCATGGCCGTGAATCCGCTCGTCGTGTACGGTCGCATGACCGGCTGGGGCCAGACGGGGCCTCTCGCCGAATGCGCGGGCCACGACATCAACTACATCGCGCTGTCCGGGGCCCTGCATGCCATCGGAACTCGCGCGAGGCCCTTGCCACCGCTGAACCTGGCGGGCGACTATGGCGGTGGCGGCATGCTGCTCGTGATCGGCGTCCTGGCAGCGCTTGCCGAAAGGCAAAGCTCCGGGCGGGGCCAGGTGGTGGACGCGGCCATGACCGATGGCGCGGCGCTGCTGATGGCGCCCATCTACGGGATGATGGCCAAAGGCTTCTGGCGTGACGAGCGCGAATCGAACCTGCTGGACGGCGCCGCCCACTTCTACGGCACTTACCGCTGCGCCGACGGCAGATTCGTCTCGATCGGCGCCATCGAGCCGCAGTTCTACGAGAAGCTGCTTCAGCTTTGCGGCATCGACGACCCGCATTTTCGCCGCCAGTGGGAGCAGTCCGAGTGGGCCGCGCTTCGCACGAAGCTCGAGTCCGTCTTCGCATCGCGCACGCGCGAACAGTGGTGCGAGTTGCTCGAGGGCAGCGATGCCTGTTTCGCGCCCGTGCTGTCGATGACGGAAGTCCGGTCGCATCCGCACAATGCCGCGCGGGGCACCTTCGTCGCGGCTTCCGATGGCGTCGTACAGCCGGCACCCGCGCCAAGGTTCGACAGGACTCCCGTCGAGCTGCCCGCGAAGGCTCCGCGAGCCGGCGAACACACCCGCGAGTTGCTCGCCCGTGCCGGCGCGAGCCCCGATCTCATCGATGAGCTGCTGCGCGAAAGCGTCGCCTACGAGGGTGCGGGGTCGGCAGTCTCATGAGCAAGCTGGTCACCTTCGAAGTTCGCGGCGCGGTGGCCGTCGTGACATTGAACGACGCTGGGCGCATGAATCCGCTTTCGAGCGGGCTCATGCAGGAGCTTGCGAATGCGATGTCGCGGATCGAAACCGATACCGCGATCCGCGCGTTGCTGCTCACGGCCAGCGGTCGCGGGTTCTGTGTCGGTGCCGACCTCAAGGATTTCGCCGAAAGATCGCAGTCCCTGCCGGACGGCGACAGCCTCGGGCAACACGTCGGCCGCATGATGGAAGAAGACGGCAACGCACTGATCTGCCGGCTGCGCAACCTGCCGGTGCCGGTCGTGTGCGCGGTCAATGGGCCCGCGGCCGGAGGCGGCGTCGGCCTTGCGCTCGCGGCCGACATCGTCATTGCGGCACGCTCCGCCTACTTCTACTTGCCTTTCGTTCCGGCGCTGGGGCTCGTTCCGGACATGGGGGCGAGCTGGATGCTGCCCCGGCTCATCGGGCGGGCCCGCGCAGTGGGTCTCGCGTTGACGGGCGAGAAACTGGCCGCCGACACCGCGGCGCAGTGGGGCTTGATCTGGGCGTGCGTCGACGACGCAGCGCTGCAGGATGAAGGCTCGCGTCTGGCCACCACGCTTGCCGAGCTTGCCGCCGATTCCATACGAGAGGTGCGCTCGATATTCGCCGCTGCCGAGACCAACGGCCTCGAGCAGCAGCTTTCACTCGAGCGCGAACGCCAGGAGAAGCTGATCGACGGCGAAGCGTTCGCGCAGGGCCTGAGGGCTTTTCACGAGCGCCGCAAGCCCGCTTTCAAGGGCCGTGCCTAGATCAGGAATGCCATGGTCGTCAGCGCGGTGTCGTTGTTCACCAACGCCACCTTCTTGGACGCGAGCCGATATTCGCCTTCGACCCTTCGCAACACGTAGTCGACCCGTGCGGCCCACATGATCTGTCCGCGGCGGTGGGATTCGTACAGGATCATGTTCGCGGCGACGCGCGTGCCCGCGGGTTCTTCCGCCAACACTTCGATGTTGCCGACCACTCGCCGCAATCGCGAGCGAGGAAGCTGGCTGTAGCGCTTGCCGGTCAGGTATTGGCGAATCCTGAGGCCGATGCGCGACCGGTTGTCGTAGATGATCGACATCTCGCGTTCGGGGTCGCCGCCGTCGCCATTCGCCGGCACCCAGTAGATCGCGTCGTCCGTCCACAGGCGTTCCCATTCCTCGAAGCGGTGCTCATCCTGCAGGCGCGCTTCGCGGTAGAGGAACTGGCAGATCTCGTGGTGCCGCAGGAGATCGTCCATGCTCGAGGATAAGAGTCGGTCCGGTGCACCCATCACGCGGCCTCCATCAGCGAGCGCCAGTGTTGCCACATGCCGCGCGACGGAACTTCGTCCGTCACATGGGCGATCCGCAAACCCTGGTCGTCCGTGCGCTCGCGATGTTCGCCCCGGCCCAGGTAGACCCACTCGGGACTCTTCTCCTGAACGCCGCGGTGAGAGCGCTCATACATCTCCGCGTCGTCGGCGAGCAGAAACCCCGCGGGGCCGACCGATCCCATGGTTTGCTGCCGCATGCGGCGGTTCAGGTCCGGCGCTCCCTTGAACTGCAGCGCGGTGACGTGCTGCACTGTCTCGCCGACCGAAAGCGGCTGGATGACGAACAGCTGGATTTCCGCGATGAACAGGTTGGGGAAGATCATGATGTGCGGGGTGCCGTCGATCATGATTTCGCGCGCCTTCTCTTCACCGTACGCGGCGTTCATCCTGCTCACGTAGTCCGGCAGCCTGTCGGCTGTCGTGCCGAACCAGCCGAGGGGCTCGCCGCGCTTTCGAAATTCGGGGCGCAGGTCCACCTCGCTGTGCCCGTTCCCGAAGTAGCGGGTGACGGCGCTCGACGCGTCCGAATACAACGTACCGATCTTGCTGTCGGCCACCTCGAAGATCGAGGCGTGGGTGAACGCGGGGTGATAGCCGTCGGTCTCGTTTTCCACCACGAACTTCCAGTTGGCGAGCACCTTGTGCTGCAGGAAGCCGGCGGTGAGCTCGACCTCGCCTTCGGGCGAGGTGCGGCAGAGGGCATCGATGGCTTCTCGCGCGCCGCCGAGGTGTTCTTCGAGGCTGGGTCCATCGGCGGCCATCGAGCCGAACACGAACCCCTTGTAGATGCCGATGCGCGCAATTCGGGCGAGCCCGAGCGCCTTGCGCTTGTCGTCCGCGTACCCGGATGGGAAGGGATATCCCCTCAGGAGTCCGTCGCTCGCGAATGTCCAGCCGTGGTAGTTGCACGTGAAGGTGCGTGAGTTGCCTCGATGCCTTTCGCAGACCTGGTTGCCCCGGTGCGGGCAGCGGTTGTGCAGCAGGTGGACGGCGCCTTCCCGGTCGCGGGTCATGATCACCGGGTCCGGGCCGATCGACTTCATGACGAAGTCGTGCGGGTTCGGTATCTCGCTCACATGGCCGACGTAGACCCACGTTCGCTGCCAGATGTTGCGCAGCTCGCGCTCGAAGATGGATGGATCCACGTAAACCGATCCGTGGACGCGGTCCTGCCGGACCCGTTCGCTCCAGGTGTGATCCGGGGCGGGGCGTTCGAGCAAAGCTTGCATCATGGCTTTCCGAGGGGTGATCGCATTCAGAAGCCTATAATATAGACCGACGCGTCGGTCTATTAAATGGACTGCGGCGCGATCTGCAGGAATCTTGACGTGGATCAACCCATTCGGCTCAAAGCTTCGCCGGCACTCGTTTGGTCGTTGGCGGCGCTGGTCGTGCTCGCGTGGGGGGGCAACTACAGTCTGCAAAAGGATGTGATGGCCAGGATCGGGCCGTCCGCGTACCTCGTGGCGCGTTACGTCGCGACCCCGGCCGTGCTTGCGGCCGTGCTCATCGGCCGCTTCGGATTGTCGTGGTCAAGACTGAACACGCGCGACTGGCTGGTGCTCGCTGGGCTTGCGATGCTCGGGCACGCTTTTCAAGCCACACCGTGGCGGCCCGCCACACCATCGAGAAGCTCGGCGTCTTCGCCTTCATGGCTTACTCGACGCTGCTCGCCAGCGCTCCGATGGTCTTGCTGAACGTCGGCGAGGCAGCCGCCGTGCAGTGGCACGCCCTTTCGCAGATGCAGTGGATCCAGCTGGCCGCGACGCTCGCGGCTGGCGCCGCTTTTGTACCTGCTGCCGCCCGTGGCGGGCTTGATCGCCTGGAGCACCGTCGGCGAGACATTCGGGATGCCGAAGATCGCAGGGGCCGCGATCGCCCTGGCCGGTGTGGCGCTGGTCCAGTTCGGCGGCCGCGGATTGGAGCGCCTGAGCGACACTCGCCACTGGATTTGCGGGCGCCGCGGATCGCCCAGGCTCCGGCGCGCGCCGTATACGGCTATGCTGGAGATGCCGGCTGCCACGTTCGCAGCCTTTCCATTTCAAGAGAAAGAGGTTCCCACAGATGCCCAAGCCCAACTACTCCTACGAAAAGCGGCAACGCGAACTCGCCAAGCAGCACAAGAAGGCGGAAAAGCAAAAGCGCAAGTCCGCTCCGCCTGCGCAGGACGCGCCGCCCGAGCCGCAGACGCCTCCGCCGTCGTCGAGCTGAAGAGCAGGCGGCATTGGCCGCCCGCCCACTGCCCACCCGTCCGCCGCTCGCCCCCGGCGCTCGCCGGGCTGCGGCAACCTGTCATTCCGAGGCCCCTCGATCGTCGTCATGAAAGAATTCCCGACCCGAAGGACTTTCCATGACTTCCGACCGTGGTTCGTGAGGGAAAGCCCCCCGCGCGCCGTTTGCAATTGTTGACGTTCACCCCCTTTCGCACCATTCGCCACCTTCGCTACAGTGCGCTCGCGAGGGTGCCCATGAATCCAGCCGAAGGTCGCCGAATTGCACTGGTCCAGGAGGATGCGGACCAGCTCGACTTCCTGCGGCACATCGTGCGCTTCATCGGCGTCTCGCACGTCGCGTTCCGCTCGGGCGAGGCCTTTCTGGAGGCGCTCGGCCACGACGCCTTCGATCTTCTGGTGCTGGACTGGAACCTGCCGGACCTCCAGGCCCCGTCGGTCGTGGAAGAGGTCCGCAGGCGCCTCGGCCCGGCTTTTCCGATCGTCTTCGTCGCTTGCCGCGCCCTCGAATCCGACATCGTCGCGGGCCTGCGCGCGGGCGCGGACGACTACGTCACGAAACCGGTACGTGCGCCGGAACTGAGCGTGCGCATCCAGGCGCTGCTGCGGCGGGCCCACCCGCTGCCGCAATGCGATCGCATGACCTTCGGGCCGTTCATGTTCGACGTGGCGCGGCGCCGGGCCGAAGTCCACGGCAAGCCGGTGGAACTGAAGCCGCCCGAGTTCGACCTCGCGCTTTCGCTCTTCACCCATTCCGGTGGTCTCCTGTCGAGGACGCGGCTCATGGAGTGCGTGGTGGACGCAGCGGAAGACGCACCGCCTCGCACGCTGGAGGCCCACGTGTCCCGCGTTCGCTCGAAGCTCGGCATCCTGCCGCAAAACGCGTTCCGCGTGAGCAGCGTGTACGGCGTGGGCTACCGCCTCGACGAAGTGAGCGCCCTCGGGGCGGCCCGCCCGGCAATGTGAACAATCTTCATCGCGGTCGACTTCCGGCCGCCGGCTCCTAGGATTCGATACCTGAGTGCGGCGCGAACCGTTCGCCGCGAGGAGGGCAAGTCCATGTTGAGCGCATCCGTTTCCACCCCCCATCCCGGCATGGCCCTGCTGCCGATGCATTCCGATGGCGACTCGCACTGGAGCTCGCAGTGGGATTCGGAGCTGGACTCGCAGCTGAGCTCGCTGGATTCGCGGTCGGACATGCGCGAATTCGAGGGCCCGAGCGTGGACGACGTGCTCCTCATCACACACCGCAACGGCCGCATCTGCCCGACCTCCGTGCACTGGTGGCGCATCTTCGAAAGCCTGCCGGACCGCCCGGCGAAGCTCAAGCGGCCGCTCGAGGGCCGCGAATGGATCACGACCGGCACGCTCGGCAAGCGCATGGCACTGCGCGAGCAGGTCGAATGGGCCGCATCGGTGGGCGCGCTGGGGCTGCTGCGCGACAAGCTCGCCGCGTTGCCGGAAGCCGCGTGGCACCACAGAGGCGAATGACGGCGCGGCACACCTGGCAAGCGAGCACGACGCGAGAAGCTCGCCGCCCTTTTTCCGTGCGCGGGTTGCAAATGCCTGTTATGATGCGTGCGCACGTTCAACAGACGTTCATCCTTCGGTTACTTCTTCTTCTACCCCGCCGCTTCGCGCGGCGAGTCGTTGTCGAATCTTCCACTCTGATGCTGTCTGCCGTTGTGCAACCGCACGGCGCGTTGCCGCGCGGCAATTTTTTCGCATACGGAGCATCCACATGCAACAACAAGACCAGACCGGAACCGTCAAGTGGTTCAACGAAAGCAAGGGCTACGGCTTCATCACGCCTGACGGCGGTGGCAAGGACCTCTTTGCGCACTTCCGCGAAATCACGGGCGGCGATGGCTACAAGACGCTTGCCGAGAACGCGCGCGTGCAGTTCCAGGTGACGCAAGGCGCCAAGGGCCCGCAGGCTTCCAACATCCGCCCGCTCGCCTGAGCGTCCCGGCCGAAGCCCGCACGTGGCCCTGCGCGACAAGCCGGACGACGACTACAGTCTCGTCAGCCAGAACGTGGCATCGGCGGAAGCCGATGCGCTCCAGGCGGAACGCGAAGAGCAGACCGCCTACGAGCACTTCGACTCCGTGAGGCGCGCGCTCGGCGAGAACGGCCGGGCGCACGAAGCGACGCTGCATCCCGAGTTCCACCGCTGGATGAACTCGCGCGAGAACACCGATGGCGCCTGGGGCCGCTGGGCGCTTGCCGTCGATGCACTGCACGACAGCGAGGCCGAGGCCCCTCCATCGCAATAAAAAAGAAAGAACGAATGCATACGAATACCCGCCTGGGCAAGTACCTGATCTCACCGCTCACCAAGGCGCTCGAAAACGGCTGGTTCGCCTGTTCCGTGTCGATCCGCTCCGGCGCGGGCAGCATGACGACCGATCGGGTGCTGCGTCTCACGCGGCTTTTCCGCGACCGCTGCGTTGCCGCGGAATACGCCCGATCCGAAGGGCTTCAGTGGATTCGCGCCGGCACGAGCGCCGAGTCGCTGCGTCACCTGACGCCTGTCATGGCCTAGAGCGAATCGACTTGCTCCGCGCCGTGCGAAACGCCTTCGCGCGCCGCACGGACGAGGACGCCCCGGCAGCCTTCAAGGCGCACGGGGCGTTTTTTTTGCGCCATGGGAAAGCCGCACCGCCTCGGCCTGCTGAAAGCTCGAGGCGACGAGGACGGCGCACGCGTCCCGATGAACCACAATAGTCGTCATCCCGCTCCAGGGTGATCCGCCAAGAGGCCCTCCGCGATGACGACGAACCGCAAGCTCCGTTTCGAAACCCTGGCGGTCCACGCCGGTCACGCGGTCGACCCCGCGACCGGCGCGGTCGTTCCACCCATCCACCTTTCCACGACGTTCGAGCGCGACGCCGACGGCGGCTACCCGCACGGCTTCATCTACTCGCGCAATCACAACCCGAACCGCAACTCCCTCGAGGAAGCTCTGGCGGCGCTCGAAGGCGGCGCCGCGGGAGCGGCATTCGCTTCCGGCCTCGCGGCGGTCACCGCGGTCTTTCAGACGCTCTCGCCGGGCGATCACGTGGTGGCGCCCCGCGACATCTACCACGGCACGGCCAATGTGCTGCGCCACCTCTTCGCGAAATGGGGCGTGGCGTTCACCTTCGTCGACATGTGCGACCTCGACGCGACGCGCCGGGAGATCCGGCCGGCCACGCGCATCGTGTGGGTCGAAACACCTTCCAACCCGCTCTTGCAGTGCACCGACATCGCCGCCGTGGTGGAAATGTGCGCCGGCAAAGGCATCCGCGTCATCGCCGACAACACCTTCGCCTCGCCCGCGCTGCAGAATCCGCTCGCGCTCGGCTGCGACATGGTGATGCACGCCACCACCAAGTACCTCGGCGGGCGCAGCGACGTGCTGGGAGGCGCGCTCGTCACGCGAACAGCCGACGAACACTTCGAGGCCGTGCGCACCGCGCAGCTCTTCGGCGGCGGCGTGGCATCGCCCTTCGATTGCTGGCTCGTGATGCGCAGCCTGGGCACGCTCGCCTATCGCATGCAGGCGCACTGCGCGAACGCGCGCCGCATCGCCGAATTTCTCGCCGCGCATCCCAAGGTGTCGGCCGTCCACTACCCCGGGCTCACGGACAACCCCCATCACGCGCTCGCGGCGCGGCAGATGCGCGGGTTCGGAGGGATGCTCTCCTTCGAACTCGCGGGTGGCCGCGATGCCGCGATGGCCGTCGCCGCCCGCGTGAGCCTCTTCACACGCGCGACGAGCCTGGGCGGCGTGGAAAGCCTGATCGAGCACCGTGCCTCGATCGAGGGCCCGCAGAGCGCCACGCCGCAAGGATTGCTGCGCGCCTCGATCGGCCTGGAGCATCCCGACGACCTGGTGGACGACCTGGCCCAGGCGCTCGAAGAGGTGTAGGGGCCGCACGCAATGCATGGAGAGAAGAGGGCGGATGGTCGTATTTCACACCGCGCGTGCCGGCGCGCAACGCGCAGCCTCAACGCATCACGGGGTGTTTTCGACCCCGAAAATAATCCATGGCTCCACGTGAAGTGCTTCTCGGTGATACGTCACAAGCGCTTGTATTCGCGCACCCGGCGACTAGATTGCGAACACCCGCAACAGCACCGCCCACGAAAGACCGCCATGCAAGCTGCCGCCCGCTTTCTGTCGCGCATCCTCGCAGCCATCGACGAGGCATGCGCCGCCACGCTCGGCCGCCCGGCGCTCGAATATGTGCGGCTGCCCGCCGGTCTCGCCTATGCGCCGCACGAGCGCGCGAGGCGCCACGTGCGCACCGCGCAGCTGAGCACGTGGTGATCATCCGAGCACGTCGCGCGCGCTGGTGACAAGCATGCACGTGCATCCCGACTCGCTCCAGACCCGCTTGTCGCCCGTGCCCGGTTCGGCCCGGTTGTAGTCGCCGGGCATGAGCTTGCGCCCGTCGATCCAGAGTTCGCCCGCGAGCAGGTGCAGCTCCTCCACGCCGCGATGCGTGTGAGGCGGATAGTCGGCGCCGGGCGCAAGGCGCACCAGCATGCTCACCATGTGCGTGACTTCGTCCTGGGACAGCACATGGCATTCGATGCCCGGCGCGACCCGGCTCCAGCGGGGCTCGACCCACGGCCTGTGCGCGGGCAGCACGGGCGCTTCGCCCGTCTGCGCCGCAATGCGCTCGGCCAGTCGCCGCCGCAGCGACGAATCCGGGCGAAGCACATCTCTTGGCCACGCGGCGAATGCGGCGATGACGGGGCGCAGCGACTGCAGGTCGCCGCTACACCGCGGGCACGACTCGATGTGGCGTTCGACCGCGCCGACCTCGGCCGCGTGCAGCGTCTGCATCGCATAGCCGGCGGTCCGATCGGCCCAGTCGCACAACCCGGTCTCGCGCGATTTGCTCACGGCGTATCCCCTCGTTCGGCGAACGCGAGCCGCAGCTTCCGAAGCGCGGAGCGGATGCGGGTCTTGACGGTGCCGAGCGGCTCGTTCAGCCGCAGCGCCACTTCGGCATGGCTCAGCTCGTGGAAATACGCGGTCTCGATCGCTTCGCGCTCTTCCTGCTTCAGGGTGAAGAGCGCAAGGCGCACCAGCGCCGCTTGCTGCCGCAGTTCCATCGCATCCTGCGCGTCGCTTGCCTGCGGCTGCCCGTGCGGGTCGCCGCCCAGCGGATCGACGCGCTTCCTGCGCCTTTCGAATCGCAGCCGGTCGATCGCGCGCGAACGCGCCTGGTTCATGATCCAGCCGATCACGGTGCCGTTGGCGGGATCGTAGGCGGCCGCGCGGCGCCACACGTCGAAGAACACATCCAGCGTCAGCTCCTCGGCGGTTTCGCGGCTGCCGGTGATGCGCATGATCAGCGTGAAGACGATGCGGTGCGTGCGATCGTAAAGCGCATGCAACGCGAACTGGTCGCCCGCCGCCACGGCGGCGACGAGCCGGCCCCAGTCCTGCTCCGGAATCGGAGACGATCCCGACTTGTCGGCATACAGCACATCCCCGAGCGTTTCCGGGGCGAGCCGAGCATCGTCGTGTTCAGCATCCTGCGCCACCGGCGGGATTGTGGCGTCAGTCGCCCGCTCATCGCAAGGGGCCGCACGTCGAACGACGCCAGGTGGATTGCCATTTGCGGACACGTCGCGCACACTGAGCCATCCCCGCAAATCACCGCAAATCCCCCCGATCCTTAGGGGGATCGACTGGAGAGCCGCATGGCGAACATGTCACAGCGCTTCGGTTACGGCTTGCCCGACCAGCCGGCGCCGCGCGCGGCGCCGCAGGCCGATGCTTCGGCGCAGACCCATCCGTGGCGCGCCACACTGCGCGGCGACCTGATCGGCGGTTTCGCCGCGGCCATGCTCACGATCCCCGTGAGCATGGGCTACGGCATCCTCGCGCTTTCGGCGCTCGGCCCGGGCCACCTGGCCCAAGGCGTGCTTGCCGGGCTCTATGCACCCGTCGTCGGCTGCATCGTCGCCGTCCTGCTCGGCGCGAACACGACGATGATCTACTCGCCGCGCAGCATCGTCACCTTCCTTATCGGCTCGATCGTCGCCACGAGCGTGGTGAATTCGCACCTTCCGATGCCGCGCGCGGCCACGCCCGAGATGCTCATCGCCATCGTGTTCCTGCTCATCTTCCTCGCCGGCGGGCTGCAGGCGCTGATCGGGCTCCTGCGGTTCGGCACGCTCGTGAAGTACGTGCCGGCGCCCGTGATCGCCGGCTTCGCGAATGCCGCCGCCTTCCTGATCTTCCTGTCGCAGCTCGACGTGCTCAACGGCTTCGAGCAGCACGTGGCTGCGTGGTCCATCCCGCTTCATCTCGCCGAAGTGAAATGGCTGAATCTGCTGGTCGGCGTCATCACGTGCGGCCTCGTGCTGAAAGGCGCGCGCCTCACCAAGGCCGTGCCGCCCACGATCCTCGGCATGGCGGGCGGCATCGCCTCGTACTACGTGCTGCTCTTTCTCGGACTGCATAGCCAGCTCGGGCCCGTGGTGGGCGCGATTCCGTTCTCCTGGCCGGATCCGCATTACTTCGGCGAATTCGTGGCGCTCACGCGCAACGTGGACTTCTGGTCGTTCGCACCGGAACTGCTCACCGGAGCGCTGAGCCTCGCGCTCATCGCTTCGCTCGACGGCGTGCTGTGCGGGCGTCTCGTGGAGGCGGATTCGGGCCACCGTGTCGACGCCAATCGCGAACTCGTGCGCCTGGGCGTCGGCAACATGGCGGCGGCCGGCTTCGGCGGCATCGCCAACGGCGTGAACCTCGGCTCGAGCTTCGCCAACCACCGCAGCGGCGCGCGCACGCCTTTCTCGCTCGTCGTGCATTCGGTCGTGATCCTTGCGGCGATCCTCGTCATCTCCCCGCTCGTGGGCTACCTGCCGCGCGTGGTGATCGGCGGCATGCTCACGGCGGTGTCCATCCAGCTCGTGGACCGCTGGACGCTCGCGAGCTGCATCAACCTCGTGAAGGGCGAGTTCTCGCGGCCGCAGAGCGTGGCGCTCGATCTGCTCGTGATCTTCGCCGTCGCCGTCGCGGCCGTGATGATCAATGTGGTGGTGGCCGTGGGAGTGGGCATCGTCGTCACGATCCTCTTTTTCCTCTTTCGCATGAGCAAGTCGGTGATCCGCCGCTCTTACCGCTGCGATGTCGTGCATTCGCGGCGCTCGCGCAGCAACGCCGAGGCGGATTTGCTTCGCGGCAGCAGCTCGCGCATCGTCGTGTTCGAGCTCGAAGGGCCGGTCTTCTTCGGCACGGCGGAAAATCTCGCGGCCTCCGTGGACAAAGCGCTGCGCGAGCCCACGTCGCACGTGATCCTCGACCTGAAGCGCGTGCACGAGATCGACAGCACCGGCGCGAAGATGTTCCTGCAGATCCACGAGCAGCTGAAGAAAGCGGGCGTGACGCTCCTCGTGAGCTCTCTCGCGCCCGGCTCGGCACGCGCGCAGTTCCTGCAGGACATGGGCGTCACCGCGGCGCTGAAGTCCGCGAACCTGCTGCCCGATGCCGACCGCGCGATCGAACGGGCGGAAGACGAGCTCTTGCGCGCGCTCGCCGACGAGCCGCCCGCCGAGGAAGTGTCGCCGCACGAATTCGCCGCGGCCTGGCGCTTCGAGCCGGCCGAGTGGTCGGCGCTCGAGCGTGCGCTCGAGCGGCGTACCTACGGCGCGGGCGACGCCGTGTTCCGCGAAGGCGACACGAGCCGGGACCTCTACCTCATCACGAAAGGCTCGGCGAGCGTGTACCTGCTGCTGCCCGGCGCGGGCCGCGAGACGCGGCTTGCGACGTTTTCGCCCGGCACCGTGTTCGGCGAGCTCGCTCTGCTCGACCAGCAGGCGCGCTCGGCGACGATCGAAGCGGACGGCGAGCTCGTGTGCCTCGTGCTGTCGCACGATGCGTTCGAAGAACTTGCGCGGGACCATCCGGCGGTCGCGATGAAGCTTCTGGCCGGCATCGGGCGGGAACTCGCGAACCGGCTGCGCCGCGCGAGCCGCACGATCCACGAACTCGCGAGCTGACACCGATGACCGAGCCTTGCGTTCTCACGGAATTCGCCGACGGCATCGCGCACGTGCGGCTCCATCGCCCCGCGAAGCTGAACGCGCTCGATGGCGCCATGTTCGCGCAGCTCGTGGATGCGGGCGAGCGGCTGCACGCGCGCAACGACGTGCGTTGCATCGTGCTTTCGGGCGCGGGGAATTCCTTCTGCGCGGGCCTCGACGCGAGTCTCTTCGCCGCGATGGCGGGCGATCGCGCCGCGGGAATCGGCGCGGTGACGGGCAACGCGCCATTGCAGGCGCGCACGCACGGCATCGCCAATCGCGCGCAGCGCATGGCGACGGTGTGGGCCGACGCGCCGGTGCCCGTGATCGCGGCGGTGCACGGCCACTGCTTCGGTGGCGGCCTGCAGATCGCGCTCGGCGCGGACATCCGCATCGTCGCCCCGGACGCGCGCATGTCCGCGATGGAGGTTCGCTGGGGCCTGGTGCCCGACATGGCGGGCATGATCTTCGGCCGCCGGCTGCTGCGCGCGGACGTCTTCGCGGAGCTCGTCTACACGGGCCGGCAGGTGAGCGGCGAGGAAGCCGTGCGGATCGGACTCGCCACGCGTGTGGCGGCCGACCCGCTCGCCGAGGCCACCGCCCTCGCGAAGGACATCGCCCAGAGGAGCCCGGATGCGATCCGCGCGGCGAAGCGGCTGCTCGGGCAGGCGCGCGTCTGCGACGACGCCACCTTGCTGCTGCAGGAGTCGCTCGAGCAGGAACGCCTCATAGGAAGCGCCAACCAGCTCGAAGCCGTGCGCGCGAACATCGAAAAGCGCGCGCCCGCGTTTCGCGACTAGCCTGGGAGCGCTTCGCGCCGCCGCTGGCGAAGCGTCTTGGTGGGCTGGTCCTTCGACGCGCCCGACATGAACCGGGCCATGCGATTGCCCGGTGGTGAGCCTACGTGTGGCCTACGTGCGAACCTGCGAGGGCATCGTGCAACCTCTCGAATCCCGGCATGCGCAAGCGCAGGGTCGTCAGACTGGCGAGCAGCGCCTGCTTGTCGTGGGGCTCCAGCCCGACCAGCGGTGGCCGCACAGTCCCGAGTGAAGGCATGCCGCCATACTCCGCCACGGCGGCCTTCATCGCGGCAATGAGAGGAAATTTCTGGAACGCCGCGCGCGTCACGTCGAGCGCCGCCTGCTGCCTGTCCGCGTCTGCGTCCCTCCACGACTTGAAAAGCGCGACCATCGGCGCAGGATTCACGTTGCCGGTCGCCGTGATGCATCCCGCCCCGCCACCACGCAACGTGCGCAACAGGAACAACTCGCTGCCGGCGAACACATCGAATCCGACGGGCTGGAATTCGCGCAGCATGCCTTCGGTGTTGCCCCAGTCGCCGGAGCTGTCCTTGATGCCGGCGATGGCACTGGGATAGGCCTTGAGCAGGCGCTCGATCAGCCCGAAGGTGATCGGCACCTGCGCGACCGGGGGAATGTGGTACAGATAGATGCGCAGGCGGTCGTCCGCCACCCGCTCGATCACTTCCGCGTAGTGGCGGAACAGGCCATCTTCCGAGACGCCCTTGTAGTAGAACGGCGGCAACATCAGCACGCCGCCGACGCCGGCGAGCGTGGCGTGTCGCGTGAGTTCCACGGTATCGGACAGCGAACAGCAGCCCGTGCCAGGCATCATGCGAACCGCTGGCAACCCGGCTTCCAGTAGCGCGTCGAGCAGCATCCGGCGTTCGGCCACCGACAGGGAATTGGCCTCCGAGTTGGTACCGAACACGGCGAGGCCGACCCCGCTGTCGAGCAGCCAGCCACAGTGGAAGATGAATGCATCGAGGTCCGGGCTGAGGTCCGCCTTGAACGGCGTCAGCACGGGCGAATAGATTCCGTCGAGCTTGTGCTGGACAGGCATGGCGGGGCTCCTGAATGTGGTTAGGGGAAAGTACCGGGCGCGGAGATCTGGAACACGCCCTCGATCTCGACAGCGACGCCCGAGGGCAGCGAGCCCACGCCCACCGACGAGCGGACGTGCGCGCCCGCCTCGTCGAAGATGCGGTGCAGCAGGTCCGAGGCGCCGTCGACGACCTGGGGGTGATCGGTGAACGATTCGGTCGCGTTGACATAGCCCACAAGCCTGACGCATCGCACGACCCGGTCGAGGTCGCTGCCACACGCGGCACGCAGCTGCGCCAACATGTTCAGCGCCGCCAGTTGCGCCGCGCGCTTTCCGTCGTCGACACCGAACTCGCGTCCGAGCTTGCCGATGAACTTGCGCACTCCGCCCTCGATCGGGACCTGGCCGGCGAGGAACACGAGGTCTCCGACGACGGCCCAGCCGACGTAGGCGCCGGCAGGTTTCGGCGTCTGCGGCAACGCGAGTCCGAGGGAGGCAAGGCGTGATGCGATCTTTCCGGTCATGGAGCTCTCACCTGGCACGCCACCCAATGGCCGGGCCGGATTTCCTTGAGGGTCTGTTCGTTCTTCGAGCAGTCCGGCACGCGCATGTGGCAACGCGTGTGGAAGCGGCAGCCCGAGGGCGGTGTGACGGGGCTCGGCACGTCGCCTTCCAGCAGGATGCGGTTGCGCTTCGACGCGGGATCGGGCACCGGCACCGCGGAAAGCAGAGCCTCCGTGTAGGGATGCCGCGGGTTGCCGTACAGCTCGGCGGCCTGCGCGATCTCCACGATCCTGCCCAGGTACATGACAGCCACACGCGTGGAGACGTGCTCGACGACCGACAGGTCGTGCGCGATGAACAGGTACGTCAGGCCGAACTGGCGCTGCAGGTCGTCGAGCAGGTTCACCACCTGCGCCTGGATCGAAACGTCCAGTGCCGATACGGGTTCGTCCGCGACGATGAGTTTGGGGTTCACCGCCAGCGCGCGCGCGATGCCGATGCGCTGGCGCTGGCCGCCCGAAAATTCATGGGCCCGCCGGTTCAGGTGCTGCGCGCCCAGGCCCACCGTCTCCAGCAATTGCACAACGCGGGCGTCGCGTTCCTTGCGATTCCTGACGAGGCCATGGATTTCGATGCCCTCGCCCACAATCGACGCCACCGTCATCGTCGGGTCGAGCGAGGCGAACGGATCCTGGAAGATCATCTGCATGTCGCGTCGCAGGCGCCGCAGCGGCTCGCCGCGCATTCGCGTCACGTCCTCACCTTCGAGGAGGACGGTACCGGAGGTCGGCTCGATCAATCTCAGGATGGCGCGGCCGGTCGTGGACTTGCCCGACCCGGATTCGCCCACCAGCCCCAGCGTCTCGCCCCTGGCCATGCTGAACGAGACGCCGTCGACAGCATGAACGCGGGCTCCCTTGGAAGCCAGCACGCCGCCTTTGACCGGGAAGTGCTTGGTGAGGTTGCGGACCTCGAGAAAAGGTGTGGGCTCCATCGCCACCTACTCCTGGGCCCAGCAGGCTACCCAGTGGCCCGGGCGCAACTCGCGCAACACCGGATCCTGCTGGTGGCATACGGTCATCGCGCGGCTGCAGCGCCCGGCGAAGCGGCAGCCGGGGGCGATGTCGCCCTCGAGCGTGGGCACCGAGCCGGCAATGGCGCGCAGCGGCACACGCCCGCCCCGGGCGCTCGCGCCCAGGCGCGGGATCGATAGCAGCAGTGCCTGCGTGTAGGGGTGCAGCGGCTGCGCGAACAGGTCTTCCACGCAGGCCTGTTCGACCACCCGAGCGCCGTACATGACGGCAACGCGCCGTGCCGTTTCGGCGACCACGCCCATGTCGTGTGTGATGAGGATGATCGCCATGCCCAGCTCGGCCTGCAGTTCCTTCAGCAGCTCCAGGATCTGCGCCTGCACCGTCACGTCGAGCGCGGTGGTCGGCTCGTCGGCGATGAGCAGCTTGGGGCGGCAAGCGAGCGCCATCGCGATCATCACGCGCTGGCACATCCCGCCGGAGAGCTGGTGTGGATACTCGCGCGCGCGCCGACCCGGATCCGCGATGCGGACCCGACGCAGCATCTCCACGGCCTTGTCCATGGCCTCGCGCCGCCCCATGCCCTCGTGAATCACCAGCGACTCCGCGACCTGCTGGCCGCAGGTGTGGACCGGGTTCAGCGAAGTCATCGGCTCCTGGAAGATCATGGAGATCTCCTTGCCGCGAAGCCTGCGCATCTGCCGCGGCGACAGCGCCGCCAGGTTCACTCCCGCGTACAGCACCTCGCCTTCGACCATCCTCGCCAGCGGCTGGGGCAGCAGCCGCATGATGCTCAACGCCGTCACCGATTTGCCCGATCCCGACTCTCCGATGAGGCCCAGGGTCTCGCTCCTGTCCACGTGCAGGTCAACTCCGTCGACCGCGCGCACGGCACCATTGCCGCCAAAGAAAGTGGTCTTCAGGTTGCGCACGACGAGGAGGGGCTTCGGCTGGTTCATGGCGCCTGCAACTCCGCCAACAGGCGTTGCAACACGATCCGGGCGGTGGCCTGGTCGAGGCTGGCGGGATGCACGAGGATGCCGCCGTCCATCAGCCTCCGCTCGCCCAGGTGGATCGCGGGCCGGCCCTTCTTCATGCGTGCCACCAGCTCATAGGCCGTGAGCGCGGTCTCTTTCGGGTCCAGTTGAACTTCGAGCAGTGGAAACCCCAAGGCCTGGCGCGGCGGCACGAGTGTCGCCTGCACTCGCGCGCAGTTGCGCAGACCCAACTCGATGACGTGCAGCACCTCGAGCCATCGCGCATAGTCGGCCTTGGCGCGCTCGTCCGTGAACAGGCCAAGCGCGACGACCAGACCAACGATCTGTTCCTTGCTCACCTTGAATCCGCGGCCCATCCCGTGGCGCGGCGCGCCGGTCAGCTTGTCCCTCGGGATGAGATCCGGTGGCGGCAGCCAGGTTTCGAACGTGACGTCCATGTCCAGTTGCTGAAGCGCCGCCGATGCGATGAGGTCGCTGCGGCCGGCCAGGATGCCGGTGCCCTGCGGGCCGCGCAAGGCCTTGCCGCCGCTGATCGCGACCAGGTCGGCTCCCTCGGCGATGAAGCGCCTGAGGTTGGACGGCGGCGGCAACTGCCCTGCGGCGTCGACGATGACCGGCACACGGCGCTTGCGCGCAACGGCCGAAACCACGGACAGGGGCGGATAGGCAGACGCGCTGGCGGTGTAGGCGATCGCGGCGGTGTTTTCGGTGATGGCCGCGTCGATTTCCCAGGCCTCGGTTTCCCTGACTCCGACACCCGGGGACCGATCGCTGAACCCGACCTCGACCAGCGTCGCGCCGGCCACGCGGAATGCGTGGTCGTAGGAATTGCGGTGCGAGCGGCAGATCACGATTTCGCTCCGCGGACCGGCGCCGCCGGGCAGCCTGTCCATCTTCACGATATCGAGGCCCGCCATGCAGGCGGCGGCCGCCAGGGTGAGGCCGGCCGAAGCGCCCGACGTGACGAGTCCGGCTTCGCTGCCGCACGCCGATGCGATCGCGCGGCTGGCCATCGCCTGCAATTCGTCGACGGGGACCAGTTCGCAGGCCGCCTCCGACATCGCGTCCCTCACTTCAGGAAGCATGACAGTGCCGCCGAGGCGGGTCAGGGTTCCGGCGGCGTTGATCACGGGAGGCACGCCGAGTCTCTGGTAGATGCTCACGATGCGCCTTTCGTCAGGGCCGCCCGAGGCCACGGTCGACGATGTCACGGCAAAGGTCGACCACAGCCGCATAGCCGGGCCACGGGATGTCGTCCACCGCAAGCTCGGTGTTGTAGTTGACCCCGCCGTCGATGGCGCCGGCGGCCGAACACGCATCGAGCGTGCGCCGGTCGGCCTCCCGCGTGTGCAGGGCGTGACGGTTGCCCGAAACCAGAGCCAACGCGCCTTCGAGCGCGGTGACCGCCCAGTTGGAGCACGTTCCGGTCACGAGGACATCCGTGCCGGTCGCCGCCGCGCTGCCGCCCCCGCACGGACACTTGCATTGGGTCGTCACCGGCACGATCTCGCCCAAATGGCGCTCGAGGATGCCCATCCCGATCTCATTGCCGCCGTCGCCGACGCCGATGGTCAACACCCCGTCGCGGGCGGCTTGCCTGAACAGGTAATCCATGTCGGCGACCGCCTCGTCCGGAATCTTCTGTCCGCCGACCTGGTGGTGCACGCCTCGCCCGTTCTGCCCCGGCCGCTCGATCGCGATGACGGCCGAGGGCCGCAGCCGCGCGAGCAGTTCTTCATGCAGCTTGTGCGCCTCGGGCCGGTCGAAGGGAATGCCGACCACGAAGACGGCCTGGAAGCCCCCCTCGCGCCGCACGTTCTCGAAGTACTCCAGGTCGAGCACGACCATGCCGGCGCCCCTGCAGGTCGCCTCCATCATGGGCACGAACGGCTCGTCGATGACGATGACGGGGAGCGCACCTGTCGCGAGGTGCAGCGAGCGCGCCAGCGTGGCGGCCGCCGGCGGGCCGTCGGTCTCGGCGACTGGGCGCGCGATCCAGGCGCGCTCCGGAAAGCCGGTCGCGATCATCACGGCGTCCGATGGCCGCACAGTCTCGGTGAGCTTGCGCGCGGCAAGCAACGTGAGTGGCCCGCCCTGCTCCTCGAGCGCCGCCTGGTACAGCCGCGGGATCACGTTCTTGCCATAGACGTCGATGTTTGCCACCGCATCGAGTGCATGGCACAGGTGTCGCAGGCGTTCTTCCGCAATGGTCGTCAATTCGAGTCCCCGAGAAAGGCAACGATGGCGCGCTCGTACACCTCCACGCCCATGTGGTAGAGGTCCAGGTCGATGTATTCGTCGGCCGAGTGCGCCACCTCCACGGTGCCCGGCCCGAAGTAGATGGTGGGCACGTGGTGGTCCGTCGCGAGGAACTCGACATCGCCCCAGCCGCGCATCATCTCGATACGCTCGTCGCCCCCAGCGTGCTTGACCGCCTGGCGGAAGGCCTGCACCACCGAGGTCTGCGGGTCGGTGGAAAAAGCCCTCATGCCCCGCTCGACGTGGATGAAGTCGCCCCAGCTGCCGCGCGGGTACGGTTTGCCCTCGTAGTCGAGCCGTTCCTGCGTGGCCTCCACACGGACACCCGGCATCGACACGACCGCCTCGCGGCACAGCGCCTGGATCCGTTCCATGAGCTGCGGCGCGGTCTCGCCGACGAAGTAGCGCACGTCCAGCCAGACGCTGCACAGCTGCGGGACCACCGGCTGCGCGATGCCGCCCCGGATCACCCCTACGTTCACCGCGCGGTCCCGCTTGCCGACGTATTTGACATCGACGCTTTCGGACAACGCGTCGACCACCGCCTTGGTCGCGGCCTGTGCGGCCAGAATCGCGTTGCCGCCCCGGCCCGGCACGCTGCTGTGGCCGTTCGTACCGTAGGCGTCCAGCCGCAGCGGGAGGCTGCCGGTCGCCGCGACGGCCACACGGCAGCCCGTGGGCTCGGCGCACACGACGCCATCGGCATCGGAGTGGTCCTTGGCCATCTGGTAGCCGCCGCACTTGAGCGTCTCCTCCGAGGCGGTGCCAACGATGACGAGCTCCCCGCCGAGCTTGACGCCCCGCCTCTGCAGCCGATCGACCGCGGCCAGAGCCGCAGCGATGCCGCCCTTCATGTCGGTCGTGCCGCGGCCGTAGTAGCGGTTGCCGCGCCGCTCGCCGAGGGGGCTCACCGTCATTCCGTCGAAGGGCACGGTGTCGATGTGGCCGGCAATGCAGAGCTTGGGCTTCGCGGCTCCGAGCGTGCCTTCGACGTTGACTGCGCCGTGCACCCCGGTGCAGGGCCGCAGGGCGGTCTTCAACCCGACCTCGCGCAGCAGGCCTTCGAAGACCTTGACGACGGCCTCCTCGTCACCCGAAACACTCGGCACTGCGACCAGCGTGGTCAGGAAATGTTCGCTTCTGTCTCTGTCGTTCATGAGGGGACCTTGGTTAGTGTTGGCCGGCATCCCTGATGCCGTCGCCCAGAAGGTTCACCGCGAGTACGGTGATGCCGATGAAAAGTCCAGGGAAGAAACTGATCCAGAAGGCCTCGCGCACCAGGTAGCGCGCCTCCGACAGCATGTTTCCCCAGCTCGGTGCCGGAGGGGGCGCTCCTACGCCGAGGAAGCTGAGCGCAGCCTCGTCGAGGATCGCGTAACCGAAGATGAAGCTGCCCAGCACGATGATCTCCGGCAGCGCGTTCGGCAGCACGTGACGCAGGACGATCCGCGTCGAACGGGCACCCAGCGCCAGGGCCGCCTCGACGTACGGCATCTCGCGAATCAGCAGCGCCCTGCTGCGCACCAGCCTGGCCATGCGCGGCGTGTAGACGACGACCAGCGCGAGGATCACGTTCGCCTCGCTCGGCTCGCTGACCGCCATGAGCGCGATGGCCAGGATGACGGCAGGCAACGCCATGAACGCATCGCAGATGCGCATGAGGACCTCGTCGAGGCGGCGCAGATAGCCGGCAGCGAGGCCCATCGTGCCGCCGATGAGGACGGTGAGCAGGGTCGTGATCGCGGCGATTCGCAGGGACTGCTGGCCACCGGCGAGGACCCGTGCCAGCACCTCGCGGCCGAACTGGTCGGTGCCCAGGGGATGCGCCAGTGACGGGGGCTGCAGGCGTTCGGTACTGGCGACGGCGGTGGGAGAAGCCTCGTAGAGCATCGGGCCGAAGACCAGCACCGCTGCGAGCAGCGCGAGCACGGCCAGTGCCAGCTTCGCGGGCAGCCCCAGGCGATTCAGGAAGGCCATCATCCTTGCAGCCGCACCCGTGGGTCGCTCACGGTGTAGAGAAAATCAACGACCAGGTTCACGAGCACGTACCACGCAGCGACGATGAGAAGCGTGCCCTGTACCACAGGGTAGTCACGGCGCACCACGGCGTTCACCAGCAAGCGCCCGACGCCGGGAATCGTGAAGACCGTCTCGATCACGACCGCGCCGCCGAACAGAACGCCCAATGAGACACCCGCCACCGTGAGAAGCGGTATGAGTGAATTGCCGAAGGCGTGGTGCACCACCACGCGAAACTCCGAGACTCCCTTGGCGCGCGCGACGCGCACATAGTCACCGCGCAGGGCCTCCAGCATCGACGCACGGGTCATCCGGGCGATGAGACCCAGCTGCAGGTATCCGAGCGCCAGCGACGGCAGGACCAGCGTGCGCAGCGACCGCCACGGATCGACCCACGGTTCGACGAAGCCGCCCGAGGGCAGGACGGGCCAGCGCACGGACAAGAGATAGATCAGGCAGATGCCCAGCCAGAAGCTGGGGATGGAGAGGCTCAGTGCCGCCAGCGCGGACACCAACCGGTCCACCCAGGAGTCGCGCCAGTACGCGGCAGCCAGCCCCAGCACGACGCCGAAGAACAGCGCGATCGCGAAGGCGGCGAAGGTGAGCGTCAAGCTGGCCGGCAGGCGCTCCAGGATCGCAGCCGTGACTGGCCGTCCGAGATAGATCGACGTGCCCAGGTCGCCGCGGACCACGTGACCCAGCCACGCCAGGTACTGCACCGCGATGGGCCGGTCCAGGCCGTAGGCGGCGCGGAATTCCGCGACGGCCTGGGGCGTGGCGTCCGAACCCAGCATGGTTGCGGAGGGGTCGCCTGGCGCCATCCGGATCAGCGTGAACGCGATGATGGTCACGAGCCACATGACGAAGGCCAGCGCGATGGCGCGCGTTGCCAGGAACCTGGACATGTGGGCTGCTAGCGGTCGGATGCCTTCGACAGCCAGACGTTCCAGAAGCGCGGCGTGGTGTAGAACGGCTCGAAGCCCTGGACCTTGTCGTTGACCGCATCGAATCCGAACACATCACCCTGCTTGATCATCGGGATGTCCTCGTACACGAGATCCTGCACCCGGTCGTACAGCTTCAGTCTCGCCTTGCGGTCGGGCTCCTGCATCGCCTTGTCCAGGAGTGCGTCGACTTCCTTGTTGGCGTACGGCTGGTAGCCGGAGTCGGACTTGAGCACGAAAGTGAAGCCGCCCGGGTCATTGCGGATCGAGAAGGCGTTGTACGAGATGTCCCAGTCGCCGCGCTTCTTGCGGAAGATGTCGATCATCGTGGGGTAGTCGTAAGCCTGCAGCTTCGTGACGAAACCCATCTGACGCAACTGCGACTCCGTGGCCAGTGCGGCGCTGTACATGAACTGGAAGTCGCTGCTCGTGTTGATGCGGATCGGCGTGCCGTCATAGCCGGCCTCTTTCACCAAAGCGCGCGCCTTCGCCATGTTGTTCTCGTTGTATCGGCTGGCTCCCACCGTGGAGTGCCAGAACTGCTCCCTGAAGAAGAAGCTCGGGTCCAGCCTGTACAGCGCCTTGTCGCTGGCCGCCGACAGCATCACGTCCTCCTCGTTCAGGCCGACCTGCACCGCGCGCCGCAGCTTCCAGTTCTTGAGCGGACCCGACTGCGTGTTCAGGTGCATGGCGATCTCGTAGTACGGTTTCAGCACGGCGGACTTCAGCCCCTTGACCGCGTTGATGCGTTTGTAGGATTCCGCGGGCAGGTTCTGCCCGTAGTCGTAATCACCGCTTTCGACGCCCGCGACGCGGCTCGAAGCTTCCGGCACCGGAACGAAGTAGATGTGTTCGATGCAGGCCACTTTGCGCCCGGCGTAGCCGGAAGCTTCGCCTTGCTGCGGAACGTATTGGGCATAGCGTTGCAGATGTACATACCTATCCGGAATCCACTCCACCAGGCGGTAGGGTCCGGTGCCGATCACCGAAGACTGCGGCAACTTTCCCGCAGCGACGCCCGCAATCAGTTTCTTCGGCATGACCGCCATCGCAGGTCCCGGATAGGCCAGCAACGGCAGGAACGCCGCGGACGGCTGGGATAGGGTTATCTGGACGGTGCGCGCGTCGATCGCGCGAGTCGACGCGACATTGGAAAGGTCGGCCTTGCGCGGCGACTGGGCGAGGAAGCGCTCCATGGATGCGACCACGTCATCGGCAGTGAGCGGACTGCCGTCATGGAACTTCACGCCCGAACGCAAGTAAAAGGTGTAGGTCTTGCGGTCGGGACTGATCGTCCAGCGCTCGGCCAACTGCGGGGCGACGTCGTAATTCGCGTCGACCGTGACCAGGCCTTCGTACACGTAGACGCCGATGTCCCTGGCGCTCGCGGCGAAGCTCGTGATGAAGTCGAGTGTTGGCGGCGAGCCCGTCATCGCCGCGCGAACCGTGCCGCCTTGTGTCGGGCACTTGTCGATCGTCGCCGCAGTGGCGACACCCCAGATGCAGAGTGCACCGACGAGGTGCAGCCGCAAGCATTTCGCGATCATGTGGTCTCCAGATGACCAACAGGTCCGTGCGTGAATCCACGTGTCGCCTGCTGTGGAGTTCATGCTACAAAGGGTCTTGCCGGCATCCAAATGAATAGAATGACTGCGCTGAATTCGGAATTGGAATCCACATGGATCTTCGCGGGCTGAGGGCGTTCGTCGAGGTCGTCCGCCAAGGTGGATTTTCGAAAGCGGGCGAAGTGATCTTCGCGACCCAGTCCACTGTCAGCAAAGCGGTCAAGCACCTCGAGGACGAACTCGGTGTCCTGTTGCTGGACCGGCGCGGCCAGCAAGCAAAGCTCACAGCTGCCGGAGAAATTGCGTACCGGCGCGCCTGTTCGATGCTCATCGAGCGCGACGACCTCGTCTCGGAGATCGGTGAACTGCGCGGCCTCAAACGCGGATCGCTCAAGATCGGCTTCTCGGTTGGAAGCAGCATCTTGTTCGCGCCTTTGTTCGCCAGCTACCGCACGAGCCATCCCGGCATCGACGTGCAGTTCGCGATGCACGGCCACAAGCGGCTGAAGGAGTTGCTGCTCTCGGGCGAGCTCGACCTCGCCGCAATGTTGCTTCCGCTTCCCGGGGAGTTGCAATGGCAGGACGTCTACACAGAGCCCCTCGTCGCTCTCATGCACCATGCACACCCACTCGCGGAGCGGCCGAGCGTGACGCTGGAAGACCTCGCGAATTCCTCCTTCGTACTCTTCGAGGAAGACGCCGGCATCAATCGGGTGGTCCTTGACGCGTGCGAGCGCAAGGGTTTCGCCTACAACATCGTCGCGCGCAGCAGGCAGATCGATTTCCTCGTCGAACTGGTGGCGCTGGGGCTTGGCATCGCCTTCCTTCCCCGCATGTTGCTCGAGCGCCGCCATCACCCCCTGGTGCGGTTCGCCATACTGGACGAGCCCAGGACGGAGTGGCATATCGCCCTGGCTTGGCGGCGTGACGGCTACCTGTCCCATGCAGCGCGGGCGTGGCTCGACATGGCCAGAGAGGCGCGCCGCGGCGGCTGAGCCGCATTCGCCAGTTCGGATCGCACCCGAGCAATGAGGGTCAACCCGCCCTGGCCGGTGTGCGCGCCGTATAGATTTGCAGCAATGCAACAGCGCAACAGCAACGGATCGTATCGCGCCGCCGGGCAACCGCTAACGCCGCCTGTGGGCCACCGGTGGCGACGCCAGCCTGCACGCTCGACTTCCCATGGATGAGAAGGGTCGTGTGCGGATGCGGTAGGACCCATCCCACGCGCGGGGCATTGCGCGCCTACAGACACAGCCGCATCATGCACATCCAATGTGACAGGACGCTGCGGCAGCAGATGGATCGATGGAGGAAGTTTCCTGTGATTTCCGTGATGATGATCGAGGACTCGCGCGAGATCCTCGCACTGGTTGCCGACTTGCTCGAACAGGCGGGCCCGTACGAAGTGATCGGCAACGCCGCAACCGAAGGCGAAGGCACGAACTGGCTGCAGGAAAACCCCGGCCGCTGGGACATGGCCATCATCGACCTCGTGCTGCGCGACGGCTCGGGCTTCAACCTCATCCGCCGCTATCGGGCGGCCAACGAGCATGCCCGCATCCTCGTGCTCAGCGACTACGCGACGCCGAACATCAAGGTGCGCTGCGTGGAGTTCGGTGCGGACGCGGTCTTCACCAAAGCCGACATCGAAGGCTTCGTGAACTACCTGTCGAACCTGCGCCCGCCCACGCAACCGATCGCCGCGCATTGATGCGCGGCACACCCCCCGATGCGCGGCGCGAATGCGGTAACACGCGAACGGGCGCATCCATTCCAGCGCGGGGGGCGGGACCTCTCCCGTTGACAGCGGCGGCTCGCGGCCGATACTGCGCCGCATGAGTTTCCACCTGTACGACATCACCGAGCTCTTTTCCAACGCAAGCGGCGCCGTTCAGTTCATCGAGCTGCACGTCGACAATTTCGACGGCGAGAGTTTCTGGGCGGGCCAGAGCATCACCGTGCGCGACGGCGCGACCACGCACACGTTCACGTTCCCCTCGAACCTTCCGAACCAGAACACGGCCAACACGTCGGTGCTGCTCGCGACGCAAGGGTTCGCGGACCTCGGCCTCGTCACGCCGGACTTCATCGTCCCGGCCGGCTTTCTCCTGCTGGAGCCGGGCACGACGGTGAAGGTGAACTACGCCGGCGTCTCGGTGGCCTCCTACACCAACCTCCCCACGGACGGCTTCCATTCGCTCACGGGCGATGCCGTCAGCGCGAGCACCGCGAACCCGACACCGTTCACGACCGTGTCGATCGGCCATCCGAAGGATTTCGCGGGCAACCAGACCGACATGCCGCAGAACCAGAGCATCGTGAACGGCGCGGCGGGCAACGATGCGCTCACGGGCACGGCCGCGTCCGACGAGATGAACGGCTTCGCGGGCAACGACACGCTCTATGGCGGCGTGAGCGGCGGTGACACGTTGAACGGCGGCGACGGCCTCGACTGGGCGATCGTCGGCTCGGGGCTCGCCACAGTGGAAAGCTTCACGCCGGGTCCGACGGCCGTGCTTGGCACGACGCACGGCACGCTCACGATGACGGGCGTGGAGCGCATCGCGCTTACCGATGCCCTCTTCGCCTTCGACACCGGCGTGAACCAGCCGGTGTGGCAGGCCGAGGCGCTGCTCTGGGCCGTGACCGGCGCAGCGCCGTCGCGGGCGCTTCTCAGCCAATGGACGGCCGTCGCGGATCATTCGGCGAACATGGCCGCGCTCGCGCAGACGATGCTCGATACTTACGTGCCGGGGATCCCGAGCGCGCCGTTCGTGCAATTCCTCTATCAGGCGCTCGTGCACCAGACGCCCACGCCCGATCAGGTGCAGCAACTCACCGACCTGATCGGCCCCGGCCGGGTCTTCGCCGACAACGGCGCATTCTTCGCTGCGGTCGCGTCCACCGGCCTGAACACTCAGCACTTCGCCGACTTCGTGGGGACCGTGCAGCAGCTGGACACCGCGTTCTTCTGAGACGAAGCCACAACGGACATCCCAGCTGCGCGGTTTGCGGCCGCGGCCCGGACTCATCGGCAAGCGCCGACGCGCGGGCCCGGCTGCGGCCGACGCGTGCGCGCAGCCGCCGCGCCCAACAATGGGCCTTGACGCCGAGGAGCTCCCATCATGCCCGACGACCCGACACCGCATGGCGGCGAAGTGCTGCATCCGCGGCCCGACCGCGCGAAGATTCCGCAACCCAAGCCGAAGGGCGATGATCCGGAGCCGCGCGTTCAACCCCCGGCGAAGATGAATCCCGAGGCGCCGCAGCCGAGCGAAGCGCCGCCCTCCACGCCGGAGCCCAAGCCGAAGGCGCCGCCCGCCGAGGACGAGCGCGGGCCCCAGGCGCCCGTGGAGCTGCCGGGGCGGTCGGGTCCGCCCGAACGCGTCTGAACCGGCGCGACCGAGTTCAGCGAGGCTACCGCGCCGTCAAGTTCAGGTACGTTCAGGGCAGCTTGTAGGTCTGCAGAAACTTGTTGCCGATCCAGAAGACCGTCCGGCCGTCGCGCGCGATGAAGAGCGTGCCCTGCGCGCTGCAGCCCGCATCGGCCGCGCCGCATTGCGCGGCCGCGGTGCCGATCGCGATCGAGCCGGTCTTCGTCATGGTCGTCGTGCCCGGCACGAGCGCCGTCGTGCTGAAGACGTCGATGCGCTTGAACGAGAACGGCAACGCCGTGCCCGTATAGGCCAGCACCGCGACCTTCGTGCCGTCGGCGCTCAGCGCTGCCGCGCCCCAATGCTCGCCGGCCGCGGGGTCCGGCAGCCGCGCGACGAGTTCGTAGCCGCCGTCGAAGCTGCTGTCGTAGACGCTGAAGCTGCCTTGCGTCAGCACGCGCGAACCGTCGCTCGAGATGCGCACGCCGGAGGCGAGTTCGAGGTCGCCCATCGGCTGCGTCACCGTGCCGTCGCTGGCGTTGTACTGGTGGGCCGAATCGTCCTGCAGCAGCAGCATCGTCTCGCCGTCGGCCGAGGCGACGAAGCCATCGATCGTGCCGATGCCGTTCGCATCGAGCGACAGGAAGCGGTTTGTGCGCGGCTCGAAGTAGCGCAGGCCCGCGGGCAGCCACAAGCGGCCATCCACGGTGGTCGCGAGCGGCTCGCCAAGATTGCTCGCGAACGTGAGTCCGGGCGTGAGCGTCGCGACCTGCTGCATCGTGTCCGGGTTCACTTCCTTCACGAGTCCGGCCAGGACGACGAAAAGACGGCTGCCGTCCGGCGACATGCCGAGCGCGAGCGGGCTCGCGAGCGGCAAGGCGGTCTGCGTCCAGCCGCCGCCGTTGTACTGGTACCGGTAGACCGCGTTTTCCGCGGTGCCCACGGCGAAGATCGCGCCGCGAACCGGATCCTCCAGATAGGAACTCCGGTTGCCGGCGACCGCGAAGCTCGTCGTTACCGCATAGGGCGTCGAGGCCGTGACCTGCAGCGTCGCCGTGGCGGTCGCCATCGATGCCGCATTGCCGATGGCGAGCGTGTAGTTGCCCGCGGCGGGCGGCGTCGCATCGAACGCGAGTTGCGAATCGGACTGCACCTGGACGCTGGAAGCCGCGACGCCGGAAATCGAAGGCGTCGACGCGTACTGCAGGAAGCCCGCGCCGTGGACGACCACGTGCGACAACGAGCCCGCGGGCACGCCGTAAGGCATGGCCGTGTCGAGGTAAGGCAGGCGCTTCGTGAGCGTGACCTGGAACGACGCCGTCGACGCGCCGGGACTCGTGAGCGTCACGGTCGCTGCCTGGATCGAGTAGTTCGCGAGGCTGGCGACCGCGTTCGCATCGAACGTATACGTGAGCGCTGACGGCGTGGTGCCGCTCGGCGTCACCTGCAGCCAGGGCTGCGAGCTCGACGCCATCCAGGTCTGCGCCGTGCCGTCCGCACGGGCGACGCTCACCGATCCGGCGAGCGAGGCGACCGTGGCGGTCGCGTTCAGGGTCTTCGCCTGCGATGCCGGTGCGATGAGGCCCGGCCCGACCGTGAACAGGACGGGGACGCTCTTCGTGGTCGTCGCGCCCCGGATCGGCACGAACTGCAGCGTGACGCCGCCCTGGTAGTTGCCCGCGGCGAGGCTCGCGGCCGACGCGGTGATGCTCACGGTCGACGTGCCCGTGAGCTCGGCACTCAGCCAGGGGGCTCCCTCGTCGACCGAGACGCTGAGCGTGCCTTGCGTGGGCGGAACGGCTGCGTCGAGCGTCGCGTGCTGCATGCCGCCTTCGTACGTGGACATCGAGACCGAATCGACATCGGCGCCGACGAAGCACACGCCCGGCTTCATCACGCAGGTGAAGTCCGCGAGCGAGCCGAGCTGGACCACGCGCCCGCCCGTGGCCGGGCCGAGCGCGAAAAGCGCGATCTCGTTCGATGCCACCGCGACGGCCAGGTAGTTGCCGCTCTGGGGGTAGTAGCGAAACGCGTACGCGCTCTGCACGACCTGAACCTTGCCTTCTTGCGGGAAGAATTCGGGGAAGTGCAGCTCGGCCCAGTCGAATGCTTCGGCGGGAGAGAGGGGCGCGCCCGCGACCGCCGCACGCCGGGGCGGGATCGCCTGCCGCACCGCGTCGACGAGCGCCTGCGGCAGCGCAGTCGCTGCGGCAGGGTTTGCGGCGGTGGCGTTTGCGGCGGCGGCGTTTGCGGCGGGGCCGGATGCCGTGGCGCTGTCGCCGCCGCCGCAGCCGGCCACGAGGATCGCCGCGAGGATGGCCGCGGGCAGCGCGGCAAGCAGACGAAACATCACGAACCCTCCGGAAAACTCGCGGCTGGAAATGCCCGCTTCGTGGGGACGCGTCGCGCGCGCCGTGGGTCAGTATAAATGGCCGCGATTGCGGTGGACCCCACTCAATCCCGTGTCACCCTCAACACCTCTTCGCGTGAAGTCACCCCCGCGCGCGCGAGCCGGTCGCCATCGTCGCGCATCAGCGTCATCCCGCCGGCGAGCGCGGTCTCGCGAATCTGCGCTTCGGCCGCGCGGTTGTGGATCAGCTCGCGAATCTTCTCGTCGGCCACCATCAGCTCGAACACGCCGGTGCGGCCTTGATAGCCCGTGTAGCCGCATTCGTCGCAGCCGGGTCCGCGGCAGTGCGGGCAGAGCTTTCGCACGAGCCGCTGCGCGAGCACGCCCAGCAGCGACGACGACAGCAGGAACGGCTCCACGCCCATGTCGGTGAGCCGCGTGACGGCGCTCGACGCATCGTTCGTGTGCAGCGTGGCGAGCACGAGATGGCCCGTGAGCGACGCCTGGATCGCGATCTGCGCGGTCTCGAAGTCGCGAATCTCGCCGATCATGATGATGTCCGGGTCCTGCCTGAGGATCGCGCGCAGCGCCTTGGCGAAGTCGAGGTCGATCTTCGGGTTCACCTGCGTCTGGCCGACGCCCGGCAGCTCGTACTCGATCGGGTCTTCCACCGTCATGATGTTGCTGCTTGCCGCGTCGAGCCGCTGCAGCGCCGCGTAGAGCGTCGTCGTCTTGCCCGACCCCGTCGGCCCCGTGACGAGGATGATGCCGTGCGGCTGCGCGATGAGCGACTCGAAGCGCGCGAGCGTCGCGCCCGTCATGCCCACCGATTCGAGCGTGAGCCGGCTTTCGCTCTTGTCCAGCAGGCGCAGCACCGCGCGTTCGCCGTGCGCCGAGGGCAGGGTGGACACGCGCACGTCCACGGCGCGCGTGCCGATGCGAAGCGATATGCGGCCGTCTTGCGGCAGGCGCTTCTCGGCGATGTCGAGCTCGGCCATGATCTTCAGGCGCGAGATCAGCGCGGCATGCAGCGCGCGATTGGGCTGCACGACTTCGCGCAGGCTGCCGTCGACGCGGAATCGCACGGACGAATGGCGCTCGTAAGGCTCGATGTGGATGTCGCTCGCGCCGTCGCGCGCGGCCTGCGTGAGAAGCGCGTTGAGCATGCGGATGATGGGCGCGTCATCGCTCGCCTCCAGCAGGTCTTCCACCGCGGGAAGCTCCTGCATGATGCGCGAGAGATCGGCGTCGTTCTGCACTTCGCTCACGACGGTCGCCGCGCTCGACTCGCCCTGCGCGTAGGCCGCGCTGATGCGCTGCGCGAGCGCCGCGGCGTCGAGCTGCTGCACGCTCGCCACCGGAAACTTGCGCAGCACTTCGCTCCATGCCGAAGGCGAGGGCTGCCCGCTCGTCCAGAGCACGAGCTGGCCGGCATCGTCTTCCAGCAGCAGCTGCTGGCTGCGCGCGAAAGCGTACGGCAGCGGGTAGCGCATGATCGAGGCGGACTTCAGCGGGTCGAAGGCGCGGTGAGCGGCGGCACCGGCGCGGTGGGCGCGGGCGGCGTCGTCGTGCCGGGCAAAGTTCGCGGCCGCGTCACGGGCGGCATCACCGCGTTGTCGTTCACGGGCGTGATCGTGCTCGGCCGCGGTTGCGAAGCTTCCTGCTTGGTGCGCATGAGCTCGTAGCGGTCGAGCGAGAGCTCGTCGGTCTGCTCGGCATCGCGCAGCACGACGGGACGCAGGAACACCATGAGATTGGTCTTCTTGCGGCTGCGCGTCTCGGCCTTGAAGAGATTGCCGAGCAGGGGCACGTCGCCGAGTCCCGGCACCTTCTCCACGCTGCCCGCGTAGGTGTCCTGCAGCAAGCCGCCGATCACGACGATGCCGCCGTCTTCCACGAGCACGTTCGATTCGATGGAGCGCTTGTTCGTGATGAGCCCCGTCGCGGAGGTCACGGAGGTCGGGTCGACGCTCGACACCTCCTGGAAGATCTGCATGCGGATCGTGCCGTTCTCGCTGATCTGCGGCTTCACGCGCAGCGTGAGACCCACGTCCTTGCGCTCGATCGTCTGGAACGGATTCACCGTGCCGCCCGTGCCGGTGCCCGTGTTGGAGTACTGGCCCGTCACGAACGGCACGTTCTGGCCGATCACGATCTTGGCTTCCTCGTTGTCCAGCGTGAGCAGGTTGGGGGTGGAGAGGATGTTGCCGTCGCCTTGCGTCTGGATGAAGCGCGCGAGGAAGCCGAGCACGTACTGGCCCGCCACCTTGGTCACCACGCCGAAGTTCACGCCGCTCGAAGGCTTCGACGTGCCCTGGCCCGCGGCCGTGAGCGCGAGGTCGATGATGTTCGCCCCGCCGATCGTGAAATTGGAGCCGAGCACGCCCACGGCGCTGCTGCTCGTGCTGTTGAGCGGTGTTTGCCACTGGATGCCGAATTCGGCGGCGCGGTCCGCATTCACTTCGGCGATCAGGCTTTCCACGTAGACCTGCGCGCGCCGCGAATCGAGCCGGTCGATCACCGCGCGCAACTGGCGGTACTGCGGCTCGGGCGCGGTGATGATGAGCGAGTTGGTCGCCGGATCGGCCTGGATCTGTCCGCCGGTGGAAGGCTGCGCGAGCGCGGCCACGGGGGTCGTGGCGGCACTCGCGCCGGCGGTGGTCGCCGCGATGCCTGCGGTGGTCGCGATGGTGCCGCTGCCGCTCGCGCCGCCACCGCCCGCGCTCGACTGCCCGCCCGCGATCGCGGCACGCAGCACGGTCGCGAGGCGCGTCGCATCGGCGTTTTTCAGGTAGACGACGTAGATGTTGCCGGTGGCGTTCTCCGACGGGGGCCGGTCGAGCTTTTCCACGAGCGAGCGCGCGAGCGCGAGCCGCGCGGGGTTCGCCGCGCGGATGATGATCGAGTTGCTGCGCGGCTCAGCGATGACTGTCGTGCGGAACGACGCGTCGCCGCTCACGATCGGCGCGCCCGGTGCCGCGGCCGTCGCGCCGCTGGATTCCGCAAGACGCTGCACGATCGGTGCGAGGTCGGGTGCCAGCGCGTACTTCAGGTTCACGATCTCGATGTCGGTCGCGTTCGACACGTCGAGCGCCGCGATGATGCGCGCGAGCCGCTGAAGGTTGTCCGCGTAGTCGGTGATCACGAGCGAGTTGTTGCCCGGGTTCACGTTGATCGTGTTGTTCGGGCTGATGAGCGGCCGCAGGATCGGCACGAGGTTGCCCGCGTTCTCGTGATTCAGCCGGAAGATTTCCGTGACGATCTGCGAGCCGCCGACGCCGGAGGGCGCCACGGAGACCGCGCCGCCTTGCAGCTTCGCTTCGGCTTCGGGCACGACCTTCAGGAGGCCGCCCGATTCGACGACCGTGAAGCCGGAAAGACGCAGCGTGGCGAGGAACTGGTTGTACGCCGCGGCGGGCGACACCGGCCGGTCGGTGGAGAGCGTGATCGTGCCCTTCACGCGCGGATCGACCACGATGCTGCGGCCCGTGATCGCGGCCATGGCGCGCGCGACCGCGTCGATTTCCGCGTTGACGAAATTGAGCGTGACCGGCTCGCCCGCGCGCGCTGACTGCGCGGCCGCGGGCCACGTGCAGGCGAGCATCGCGGCAACGAGCGTGGCGGCGGCGAATCGATGGATCATGTCGTGCGGCAAGGTTCTACCCGATGGAAATCATGGAGCGAGGGCCGTTGCGGCGGCCGAGGATGTTCAGCAGGTTTTCGAGCGCGGGCGCGTTCTTCGGTTCCGCGGCGCTCGCTTCGCCCGCGAAGTGCAGGCGTTGCCCGACCCACTGGCCGCTGCCCGTGAGGCGCAACGCGCCTTCCAGCGTATCCAGGCGCACGGTCGGCACAGCGCCGCCTGCGAGCGTGATGCGGTAACTGCCCATGGGCCTCAAGGTCGACAGGCGCGAAGACAGGTTCTGCGCCACCAGCTCGGCCCGCCCGGCGATCGCGAGGCGGCCTTCGACCCATTCTACTGAAAGGGCTTGGGAAGACATGAGCAGTTCGCCTTCGAGTTGCAGCGTGTTCCAGGGCGTGCCGAGCCCCGCGAGCGCGATCGCGGCCACGTGCAGCGTGCCGTCGCCGACTTCGAGCCGCGCGCCGGCGAGGCGGGCGTGCAACCGCACCGGGATCGGCTGCGCGGTGCAGCATGCGGCGGACAACCGCGCGGCCGCGCCGTCGAGGCGCGGGCGAAGTGTCCAGTCGAGGCGTCCGGGCAGGGCCGCCGCATCGGCGCTGCCCGCGCCGCCCGTCATCACGAGTTGCGCGGAGCCGTTCCACACCGTGCCGCGCGGCTCGGCGAGCACGATCTGGCCGCGTGTGGCATGTCGAACGGCCGCGGCGAGCCACTGCGCCGGCGCGAAGAGCAGCGTCGCCGCGAGCACGCCCGCGATGGCGCCGAAGGCGGCCCAGCGAGCGCCGGCCGGTGCGAGCGCCGTGCGTGCCGACCCCGCCGGACGCTTCGTCCGTGCCATGCGCCCTGCGCGCATCACTGGGGCGGCAGGACGAGCACCAGCGTGCCGTCCCACGTCCCCGCGGGATTGCGCTGCAGCTTCGCTTCGGCGGGCAGCGCGTGCGCGTCCACGCGCGCCTGCGCGAGCCACTGCGAGATGGTCTCGGACGCAACGTTCGTCAGGGTCACCGACACCCGGTCGCCCTGGATGCTGTAGCGCGCGCTCGTGGCGAGCTGCTGGCGGATCGCGAGCTCCAGCCGGCGCAGCGCCTCTTCCTGCCCCTGGCGCGGCTGCGACTGCATGGCCCGCGCCTGTGCCTGAAGCGTGGACATCCGCTGCTCCTGCGCATCGAGCGTGCGGTGCTGTGCCTCCGCGCCGCGCAGCACGCGCAGCGCGGGCGCGAAGGCGATCCACCACACGAGCGCCACGCCCACGAGCGCCGACGCGGCCACGACCATGAGCTTCTCGCGCGGTGCGAGCGACTCGAAGCGCGCCGCGAGCGGCGCTGTGAAGTCCGCGATCTTCATGGCGCGCCTTCCTGCGTGAGCACGAGCGTGTCGCCCTGTGGGCTTGCCGCGTAGCCCATGCTCTTCAGGTTGAGCGCGATGGGCCGCAGTTCGACCGGAGACAGGCCCAGCCCGCGCACGCGCAATTCGCCCGGCGCGAAGTCGACGCTGGCGATGCTGCGCCCCGGTGGCGCGGCAAGGGCCAGCGCGGCGAGCATCGCTTCGAGGTCGCGGCCCGACGCCATGCCGGTCGCCTGCCGCAGCGCGGCGGTTTCGCGCTCCATCTGCACTGGCGCATCGACCACCACCTTCACGTTCGGAAAAGTCTGGGTGAGGATGCGCCGGATCGATTCGCGCTGCGCTTCGAGCGCGTTGTGCTCCTTCAGCGCCCAGGCGTTCAGGCCGATCACGTTGAGCGCGACGAGCAGCACCGCGCCCCAGCGCGCGGCGCGCCATTGCGGCGCGCGCAGCAGCTCGACCCAGCCGGAGGCGAGCTTCTTGATCGCGCGCGTGCGCCCCGAACTTGCGAATTCGAACTGCGCGAGGTCCCAGTCCGACTGCGCGGCGGCGAGCCAGCGCTGCGGCGCCTGCAGGATCTCGACCTTGCGGTGCAGGACCTGCTCGGCGAGCGCGGCGACCGCGGGTGCCGCGATGCAGTCGGCTTTCGCCGCGGCAGCCGGCAGCAATCCGATGGACGTTGCGGCAAGCGGCAGCACGAGCACGCCGTCTTCGCCTGCCCACGCGAGCCACGCGTTGTCGGGTTCGCCCATCGCGTGAAGGCGGCCCGCGCCCTCGGGAGCAAGCTCTGGCACGATGCGCATCACCGCGCGGTCGGCGGCTTCGAAAAGTTGCAAGGCGTGGCGCAGCCAAGCGCGGTCGCAGGCCGCGATCCACACGGCGCCGCTTGCGGCGTGGGGCTGCAGCGCGAAGTGCAGCGTGTCGGGCTCGTCCAGCAGCCGCTCTTCCAGCAGGCCTTCGAGCACGCCGCGCAGACGCGGCGAATTCGCGGTGACGCCCTTGGGCAGCTCCACGCGATGCCACGACAGCGCCTGCGCGGGGACGACGGCGACGACTTCCGCGCCTGCGCCGCGCGGCCTGGGCAGCAGCGCGACGGGGGCGCTGCCGTGCTGCTGCATCGTGCGCCGATCGGGGCTCACGACGAAAGCGAACTCGCTGGTCGGGCTCGGCGCCGCGGGCAGCAGGACGATGAGGGAGCTCATGCTGGCGCGGATTTTATGCAGCAATCCTGCTCGGGGTCGCCGAACACGCACACGCACACGATGGCGCGTTGTGGTGTGTCGTTCCGAACGAACACGCGGTAAGGGTTTGTCCTGTGCTCGCGAACGGCGCAAAGTGGCGATTCTGCAAGCGTCAGCACAGCTCGCAATTCACATGCCGACGCCCGCTCGGGATCGAACGCGCTCGGCTCGGAGGCTCCCGCGGACGGTATCCGCATCTGCATTCTTCGTGACAATGCCGGAGGACACGACGCCATGAAAAGACGCCATTTCATCCGAACTCTCGCGGGAGCAGCCGCGGCGGGTGCGGCCGGTTGGGTGCGATCCCAGCCCGCGGCGGCCCCCGGCGTCAGCGCCACTGAAATTCGATTGGGCACGACGACGCCCTTCAGCGGTCCGGCCGCGGCGTACGGCGGCACCACCAAGGCCTTGAACGCCTATTTCGAATCGCTCAACGTCCAAGGCGGCATCAACGGGCGCAAGCTCACAGTCGTCGCGCTCGACGACGGATACAGCCCGCCCAAGGCGCTCGAGCACACGCGCCGCCTCGTGGAGCGGGAGCAGGTTGCCTTCATCGTGATGCCGATCGGCACGCCCACTTGCATGGCGACGCGCAAGTATCTCAACGAGAACGGCGTTCCGCAGCTCTTCATCGGCTCCGGGGCCTCGGTGTGGGACGACGAGGCGGCGACCTATCCGTGGAGCGTGGGCTGGCAGCCCGTGTTCGCCGACGAGGGCCGCGCGATCGCGAAGCACATCCTGAAGACGTTGCCCGCCGCGAAAGTCGCCGTGTTCACGCAGAACGACGATGCCGGGCGAGACCTCTTTCGCGGCCTCGAGGCCGAGTTCAAGGCCGCGGGCAAGCCGCTTGCGGCGCAGGCGACGCACGAGGTGACCGATCCCACCGTCGATTCGCAGATCGTGCGGCTCATGGGCACGGGAGCCGACGTTCTCGTGATGTGGGGGTCTCCCAAGGCCACGCTGCAGACGCTGCGCAAGGCGGGCGATCTGGCATGGCGGCCCCAGATCTACATCAACCAGAATTCCTCCTCTGTGCCCAGCGTCATGGCACCCGCGGGGCCGGACAGGTCCAAAGGCGTGATCAGCGGCGCATTCATCAAGGACGCCGCGGATCCGGCCTGGGCGAAAGACCCGGGGGTGCGGGCATGGAGCGAATTGATGGACAAGTTCAATCCCGGCATGCCGAAGGATTACTTCGCCGCGTACGGCACCTCCATCGCGCAAACGACGGCGCAGGTGCTCAGGCAGTGCGCAGCGGACCTCACTCGCGAGAACGTCATGCGCCAGGCGCGCAGGCTCCATCTTGAACTCCCGATGCTGCTGCCCGGCATCGCCGTGGACACGAACGCTTCCGAGCGGCATCCCGTGCGCGGGCTGCGGATGCAGCAGTTCGACGGATCGAGCTGGAAAGTGCTCCCCGTCTGAGCGAAACGGCTCGCGGCCGGCATGCTTTCGATCCAGGGCCTGGGCGTTCGCTTCGGCGGGGTCGTCGCCCTCGACGATCTTTCGATGGACGTGCCCGAGGGGCGCGTGTTCGGGCTGATCGGCCCGAACGGTGCCGGCAAGACCACGTGCTTCAACTGCGTGACCGGACTCTACCGGCCCACCCAAGGAAAGGTCATGCACGAGGGGCGCGATCTCGCGCGGCTGCCGCGCCACCGGATCGCGCGCATGGGCATCGCGCGCACATTTCAGAACGTCGCGCTTTTCGCCTCGCTCACGGTGAGGGAGAACGTGATGGTGGGCGCTCACGGGAGGCATCCCGCGGGGCTGTGGTCGACGCTCGCGGCAACGCGCGGGGCACGGCGAACGCACGAAGCGATCGAACTCGCGGCCGACGAAGCCCTCGAGGCGACCGGACTGGGCGAGGTTGCGCATCGGGACGTCGGCACGTTGCCGATCGGCATCCAGCACCGTGTGGAGATCGCCCGCGCGATCGCGGCGCGGCCGCGCATTCTCCTGCTCGACGAACCCGCGGCCGGCCTCACGGCCGGCGAGGCCGGCGCGCTCGCGGACACCATCTCGCGGCTGCACCGCGGCATGGGGCTCACCATCTTGCTCGTGGAGCACAACATGCGCTTCGTCATGCGCATCTGCGAGGAGATCGCGGTGCTGAACTTCGGCCGCAAGATCGCGCAGGGGACGCCGCAATCGGTCGCCGAGGACCCCGCGGTGATCGAAGCCTATCTCGGAGCGCGCAGGTGACGCCGCTGCTCAGTGTCGAGGCTCTTCACGTCGGCTACGGGCGCGCGTTCGTCGTGCACGGCATCGGCCTGCACGTCGATCGAGGCGAGATGGTGGCGCTGCTCGGCGCCAACGGCGCGGGCAAGACCGCGACGCTGCGTGCCATCAGCCGCCAGGGCGTGCACTCGCAAGGCGTGGTCCGGTTCGACGGGGCCGATCTCGCGCGACTGGGCGCGGCGGATGTGGCGCGGCTTGGCATCGCCCACGTCCCGGAGGGGCGCGGCACCTTCGGCGACCTGTCGGTGCTGGACAACCTGCGGGTGGGCGCGATCCTGCGCCGGGACGCGCATGGCGTCGCCCGGGACATCGAACGCGTCCACGAGCTCTTTCCCTGCCTCGCGCAGCATTCGTCGCGGCCGGCCGGCGCCCTGAGCGGCGGCGAGCAGCAAATGCTCGCCGTGGGCCGCGCGCTCATGATGCGTCCGCGCCTCATGCTGCTGGACGAGCCTTCCTTCAGCGTCGCGCCCCGCGTATCGCAGGAAATCTACGAATTGCTGGCCCACCTGCGGCGCACCGACGGGCTGACCGCGCTCGTGGTGGAGCAGAACGCCGATCTCGCGCTCTCCTGCGTCGACCGGGCCTATGTGCTGGAAAGCGGCTCCATCACGCTCGCGGGCAGCGCGGCGCGGCTGCGCGACGATCCCGCGATCCGCCAGAGCTACCTCGGGTACTGAGGCGCCCGTGCAGGAGTTTCTTCATCAGGTGGCATCGGGGCTCGCCGCCGGCGGGATCTACGCGAGCCTCGCCATCGCCCTCGTGCTCATCTACCGCACGACCTCCTCGGTGAATTTCGCGCAGGGCGAGCTCGCGATGTTCTCGAGCTACATGGCCTGGTTCCTGGTGCAGCGGGGCCTTGCCTACTGGGTCGCGTTCACGGCGGTCGTGCTGGGCTCGTTCGTGCTCGGCATGATTGTGCAGCGCACGCTGCTCGAGCCACTGCGCGAGAGGCCCCACCTCAGCATCATCGCGGTGAGCGTGGGACTGCTCATCGTCGTCAACAGCATCGCCGGCGCGCTCTTCGGCTACGACCTGAAGGACATCGCCACGCCGTTCGGCCCCTCCTTCGCCTTCGCGCAACCCTACCTGTCGCCGCATCAATGCGGCGTGCTGGCCGTGACGCTCGCCGAACTCGCGGGGACCTATGCGTTCTTCCGGTACACGCGCTTCGGTCTCGCGATGCGCGCCGTGGCCGTGAATCCGAGGTCGGCGCAGCTCGCGGGCATCCGCATCGAATCCGTGCTGGTCCTCAGCTGGGGCCTGGCCGCCGCCGCCGGCGGCGTGGCGGGGATGCTCGCGGCGCCCATCGTGCTGCTGGAGCCTTCGATGATGATGAGCCCCCTCGTCTACGCCCTGGCGGGCGCGCTGCTGGGCGGGATCGCGAATCCCTGGGGCGCGGCCGCGGGCGCCTTTGCCGTGGGCGTGATGGAGAACCTCCTCGGCGCATATGTGGTGGGCGACGAGCTGAAGCTCACCTGCATGATGGTGCTCATCATCTCGGGGCTGGTGCTCTGGCCGGCCGGGCTCTTCGGCCGCCGCTCGGTCACGAGGGCCTGACGCATGACACTTCGCTCCATCGCCGCCCGTGCCGCGAATCCTCGCGCGCGCGCGGCTCGCGCGGCTCGCGCGGCGATGACCGCGGTCGGGGCTGTCGCACTGCTCGCGTTCGCATACCACTGGAAGTCGTATCCGGTGTACCTCCTCACGCAAGTGCTCCTCTGCGGCATGGCCATCATGGGGCTGAACCTGCTGATCGGCTACACCGGGCAGGTCTCGGTCGGCCACGGCGCTTTCTTCGCGCTGGGTGCCTACAGCGTGGCCGTGCTCACGACCGCATGGGGCTGGCCTTATTTCGCGGCGCTGCCCGCGGCGCCTCTGGTCTGTCTTGCCGCGGGCTGGCTATTCGGCTATCCGGCGTTGAGGCTGCCGATGCTGTACCTCGCGCTGTCGACCTTCGCGGTCGCGGTGGTGACGCCTCAGACGCTCAAATGGAAGGGCATCGAATGGCTGACGGGCGGCGTGCAAGGCATCGTGCTTCGCAAGCCGCAATTCCCCGGGCTTGCAGCCGGCAAGACCGAATGGGGCGTGCTCGCCGTGACCACGGTGCTCGCGCTCGGCCTGTTGTGGGCGATGCGGCGAATCGTGCGCAGTCCCTACGGAAGGCTGATCGATGCGTCGCGCGATCACGCACCGGCGGCCGAAGCCTGCGCCGTGGACGTGACGAGCCTGAAGACCCAGATGTTCGGGTTGAGCGCTGCCGCCACGGGCCTTGCCGGAGGACTCGGCGCCATGAGCAGCCGCTTCGTCGCCCCGGAGAGCTACACGCTTTTTCTGTCCATCTCGCTGCTCGTGGGGTCGCTCGTGGGCGGCACGCGCGGTCTCTGGGGCGCCTTCGCCGGCGGCGCATTCATCGTGCTCGTGCCGAATCTGGGCGAGGCCGTGGCGCCTTCGGCGCCCGGCGCCGTTTTCGGGGCGGCGCTCATCCTGGTCGTCTTTCTCGGGCCTTCCTTCACGCGCTGGAGGCGGCGGTGGCTGGCGCCGGCCGCGCAGAGCAGGTGAGGCCGGGTTCCGGGACGCGAGTTTTCATGGGACACTGCGCGGGTGGAGCTTCGTGGAGGACGCGGCGATGAGTGACAGCGCGAACAAGCAGATCGTTCGAAGCTTCTTCGACAACTTCGCGGCCGGCCGAGTCCAGGCCGCGCTGGACCTGATGTCCGAAGAGGCGACCTGGTGGGTCAACGGGCAGCCAGGGCGGTATGCGCTGGCCGGGACGCTCACCAAGGCGCAGTTCGTCGAGCGGCTGCACTGGGTCGAAGCAAGATTCCCAGCGCGGCTGCGCGTGACCGCGACGGGCTGGACCGCGGAGGACGACCGGGTGGCGGTCGAAGCCGAAACGCACGGCGTGACCGCGGACGGCAAGACCTACAACAACCGGATCCACTTCCTTTTCGAGGTGCGCGAAGGGCGGATTCGGGCCGTGCGGGAATACCTCGACACGATGCACGGACAGGAAGTGCTGGCGGGCTCGTAGCCTTCGCGGGGCGCGAGACTCGATTGCGGCATTGCCGGTGCAGGAGTAGGCTCGGCAAGGCCCACACTGCCGAGGTCCGATGTCGCTTCCCTCCAGCGCCCAGCCGAGCGTCGTCATCTACGCCAGCGCAACGACGCGGGTGTTTCGGTTGGGCCACCCGGCCGTTGCGGACAGTCTCATCTGCAAGGAATACCTGGGCCAGCGCGCGAACCAGAGGCTGCGGCACGAACAATCCATGCTCGCGCGCCTCGCCGGAATTCGCGGCGTCGCCGAACTCGTGCCCGAGGGCGCCCGGGGGGACGTCGTGCTGCTGCGTCCGTGCGGCCAGACGAGCCTCGCTCGGGTGCTGCAATCGGGCAGTCTCGATGCCGCCGCACTCCTTGCTCTGGCCATCCCCCTCACGCGGTCGCTCGTGGATGTGCATCGCGCGGGCGTGGTGCATCGCGACATCAACCCCGCCAACATCGTCCTGTCGAGCGCGGGCGAACCGGTGCTGGTCGATTTCGATCTCGCGATTCTCGCCGAACAGAATGTGGCCCTGGTGCGCGACGATCCGATCGTCGGCACGCTCGCGTATCTTGCTCCGGAGCAGACCGGCCGTACCGGGCGGGTTGTGGACCACCGGGCCGACCTGTACGCGCTTGGTGCGACCCTCTACGAGATGGCCACGGGGCGACCCCCATTCGAGGGCATCGACACGCTGCGACTGCTTCACGATCATCTCGTGCGCGAGCCGGTGTCGCCGACCGGGATCGATGCACGCGTGCCCGTGGGGCTTTCGCGCATCGTGCTGCGGCTGCTCGCCAAGGCCCCGGAGCAGCGCTATCAGAGTGCCGAAGGGCTGCTGCACGATCTGCGCCGCCTGAGCGCCGAGCTCGAAAGCGGCGGGGGCGGACATTTCGAGCTCGGCGAACGCGATTTCGCCGCGCGCCTCGCGCCGCCCGAGCGGCTGGTCGGCCGGGAGGCCGAGCTCGCCCGTCTGCGCGCCGCGCTGGCCGAGGCCATGCACACGCCGCGGCGTGCCGTGCTGATCGAAGGGCCGGCCGGGGTGGGCAAGAGCGCGCTCGTAAACGACCTGCGCACCGACATGACGGCCGCCGGCGGCTTGTTCGCCTACGGCAAGTACGACCAGTACCAGAAAGAGGGCGCAACGGTGGGCGCGCTCACGCAAGCCATGCGCGCCCTCGGGCGGCTTTTGCTCGCTCAGCCCGCGCAGCAGCTGACGGCACTGCGCGTGCGCATCCTCGATGCGGTGGGGGCGAACGCGGCCATCTGCACGCGCCTGCCGGAGTTTGGGGTGTTGCTCGGGGAACAGCCGGAAGCTCCGTCAATCGATCCGCAACAAGCCGAACTGCAGCTGCAGCTGCTCACCGTGGACTTGCTGGGCGCCATCGCGTCGCCCGAGCGGCCGGTGGTCATGGTGCTGGACGACCTCCAGTGGGCCGGCGCGATCTCGCTGCGTGCCTTCGAGCGCTTGATGAACGATCCGAGCCTGCGCGGGCTGTTGCTCGTGGGAGTTCATCGAACCGAAGAGGCAGGCCCGGCGGAGTTGCTGCCGGCCAAGCTCGACCAGTGGAGCGCGCAGCCCGAGCCGCCCACACGGATCGCATTGGGGCCGCTCACGCTGCAAGACCTGGGCGAGCTCACGAGCGGCATGTTGCGCCTCGCGCCGCAGCCCGCGCGCGCGCTGGCCGAAGCGGTGAACGCGCTCACCGGCGGCAACCCCTTCGATACCGTGGAGACGCTCAACGCCTTGCGCCGCGAAGGCGTCCTGAGCCTGGACGAGGCGGGCTGGCGATGGGACGAAGCGAAGGTACGCCGCTTCGTGGGGCGCGGCAACGTGGTGGACCTGCTCGCTGCGCGCATCGGCCGGCTCGCCGCGGCCTCGCGCGAGCTTCTGGAGTACATGGCCAGCCTCGGCAATGCGGTCGAATGCCCGCTCCTCGCTGCCGCGATGGGCCTGGACGAGGAGGCGCTTCACGCGCGTCTGCACCCCGCGGTGGAAAATGGACTGCTGGTCACGGACTCGGGCGCCGGGCAGAACACGGTGCGCTTTCGACACGACCGTGTGCAACAGGCCGTGCTCGCCGCGATGGACGACACCCGGCATCGCGAGCTTCACCTGAGCGCGGCGCGGCGGCTCGCGGGCGAAGCCGCGTTTCAGGCCGAGGCGGCCCAGCAGTATCTCGCGTGCACCGGACAGCTGGCCGACCCCATGGAGCAGCGTCGCGCCGCCGAACTCTTCCATGGTCTTGCGCGCACGCTCGTGTCGCGCACCGCGAACTACCTGCTGGCCGAGCGGTATCTGGAGTCGGCCGGGGTGCTGCTCGCCGAGATCGACGACCCCCGCGACGCCCCGCTGCGTCGCGGCATCGATGCCGCGCGCCACAGCGCGCTTTACAGCCTCGGGCGCGTCAGCGAGTCGGACGCCTTGTATGCCGCGCTGCAGGCGCACTCGGCGGACCCGCTGGACCTCGTCGAGCCGACGTGCCTGCAGATGCGAAGCCTGGACATGCGCGGCCGTCTCGAGGATGCCCTGGCGCTGGGACGGCATCAGCTCGCGCAGCTCGGCCTCGGTGTGCCGCGCGACTACGCGAGCCCCGGGCAGGAGCAGCGGCTCGACGGGCTCGGCGAATGGGTCGCCCGGGAAAGCCGCCTCGATTTCTCTGCGCTCGTGCCGATGAGCGAGCCGCGCCTGCTCGGCATCGCGAAGCTGCTCAACCCCATGGTGGCGTCCGCCTACCTGCTGCGCGACATGAATGCGCTCACATGGCTGCTGCTCGAGAGCCAGCGCCTGTGGGCCGAGCACGGCCCGTGCGCGGACCTCGTGGCCTCCATGGCCTATCTGACCAACCTGCTGGCCGTGCGGCGGCAGGACTTCCGCACCGGCTATCGGGTCGTGCGCCACGTGCTGGCCGTGGGGGAGGCGCTCGGCTTCGAGCCGCAGACCACCGAGGCGCGGTACCGGTTCGCCGCTTTCGGCTGCGCATGGTTCGAGCCGCTCGAAAGCGTGTTCGACGGCGTGATGCGCGCCTATCAGGGGTTGCGTTCGGGCGGCGACATCTCGATCGCCTGCTACAGCCACGTCCACGTGTACTGCATCTTCCTGGACATCGCGCCCACGCTCGACGCGGCGGAGGCGGAGGTGGAAGCCGGCCTGGCTCTGTGCCGGCGCACGGGCAACGTCCACGTGGAATCGCTGCATCTTCTCGAGCAGCGCCTTTTGAGAGCGCTCTCCGGACGCACCCTCGCGCCGCACAGCTTGGACGACGCGCAATTCAGCGAACACGAGTTCCTGGCGCGCTTCGGCCATATGTCCTACATCGGCTTCTGGGCGGATTTCAACCATGCGCTGCTTGCGCTGCTCTCGGGCGACGCAGCGGCGCTCGAGCGGCACTCGGCGCGCATGCAGGCCGTCCTGAAGGTTTCCCCCGCGAGCGCCTACCGGACGACCCACGTGCACGCATTCAGCGCGATTGCGCATGCCTGGCGGCTGCGCGAGGGCGGCCTGGACGGTGGCGAAGCGGCTGCCGCGCTGGCCGGTCTGGCGTCGGGCCGCGACTGGCTCGCCGCGCGTGCCGCCGACCAGCCCGACAACTTCCTGCACCTGCTGCGTGTCGTCGAGGCGGAAGAGGCGTGGGCGCGCGGCGATCTGTGGCAAGCGGCCGCGGCATTCGACGCCGCCGTGCTCGAGGCGCGAACCCGCGAACGGCCGTGGCACCGTGCGGTCATCACCGAGCGCGCGGGCTTGTTCTACCTGTCCCGCGGCATGGCGGGGGCGGGCCGGGGCTTGCTTGCGAGCGCACGCGACGAGTACCGCGCCTGGGGCGCCAGAGGCAAAGTCGAGCAGTTGCACGGCAACCATGACTTCCTGCGGTTGACGGATGCGGCCGCACGGGCGACGCGCGCCTCCGGCAGCACGCTGACCGCCTCGAACAGCAACAGCGTGTCGTCCGAAGCGCTGGACCTGATGGGCGTGCTGCGGGCGTCGCAGGCCCTCAGCTCCGAAACCGGGCTGGAGCGCCTGGCCGCCCGCGTGACGGAGGTGCTCGCGGCGCTCAGCGGGGCCACCAAGGTGATGGTGCTTTCACGGCATGACGGCCAGTGGCGGCTGCTCGCACCCGCGTCCGGCGAATCGCCGATTCCGCTCGCGCAGGCCGCCTCGGAAGGGCTGCTGCCGCTGTCGGCCTTCGACTATGCCGACCGCACGGGCGAGGCCCTGGTGGTGGATGACGCTTCGCACGACGACCGCTTCGCGCGCGATCCCTACTTTGCGGGCGCGACGCCCTGTTCGCTACTCGCGGCCCCCATTCAGGGACAGGGCGCGGTCCGTGCGATGGTGATCCTCGAAAATCGCGCGGGCCGCGCCGCTTTCAATGCCCAGCGCCTGGATGCGGTGATGCTGATCGCGGGCCAGCTGGCGGTCTCGCTTGCCAATGCGCAGCTCTACGAGCACCTGGAGCAGCGCGTGCAGGCCCGGACGCGCGAACTGGAGCACATGCAGGCGCAGCTCGTTGCCACCGCCCGGCGCGCCGGCATGGCGGAAATCGCGAACAACGTCCTGCACAACGTGGGCAACGTGCTCAACAGCCTCACCGTTTCGGTGAGCATGCTGCGGCGCCAGGTCGAGCACTCGCGCATCGAGGGGCTCGGCCGCGCGGTGCCTCTCCTCGAGCAGCACGCGGACGACCTGAGTGGCTTCGTGCAGCGCGACCCGAGAGGCAGAACCCTCATCGACTACCTGAGCAAGCTCTCGCTCGCCCTGCAGGACGAGCGGCGCGAGGCGCTCGCCGACATCGAGCGGCTCGCGCGCAGCGTGGAGCACATCGCCTACGTCGTGGCCACCCAGCAATCCCGCTCGGGCCCGATGATCGTGAAGGAGGTCGTGCAGCCCGAAGAGGTGCTGGAGGAGGCATTGCAGGTCGGCGCCGAGGCGATCGCGCGGTGCGGCGCCGAAGTGGTGCGGCGCTACGGCGACGTCCCGGCCATGGCGGTGGATCGGCAGCGGCTGCTGCAGGTGCTCGTCAACGTGATCGGCAATGCGGCGCAAGCCATGGAGACGATGCCGCCGGACTCGCGCGAACTCACGCTCGTCACCGCCCTCGTGGATGGCGAAGCGGGGGAGAGGCTCTTGCGAATCTCGGTGGAGGATCGGGGCGAGGGCATTGCCGCGGAGAACCTCGGGCGGCTTTTCGCCCACGGCTTCAGCACGCGCAAGAACGGCCACGGTTTCGGCCTGCATAGCAGCGCGCTCGCGGCGATGGAGATGGGCGGACGGATCACGGCCCGCAGTGACGGTCCGGGGCGCGGGGCCGTATTCTCGCTGGAGCTGCCGGTGGCGCCGTCCGCCTGAAGAACCGGCGAGCCGCGATCGCGCGGCTCGCCGACCGCGAGGGCGCAGCCCGCGAGAAGAGCATCGCCGGGCCCGCCGACCGCGCCGGTTTTTTCCCGTCGCCCGTTCAGCGTCCGTTCATTGCCGCCCTGGAAAGCGCCGTCGGATCCACCACGCCGCGTTCGCGCCACACCGTCCGCACTTCGATCCCATCGCGCCGCACGAGCGAGCGCTCCTCCATCATCGATTCACCGAGGCGCAAGCGCCCGCGCACTTCGAAGAACCGCGACGTCGTGCCCACGCTGTCGCTCGAAAGCGCATCCGGATTGCTCACGAATTGCGCCGCGTCGCCCGGCACCCTGAAGGGCGTTCGGTCTCGCTCGGCAACGAGACGCTGCGCATCGGCCAGGCTGATGCCCGGCAACGCCGCATAGATCACCTCGGCGGGCGCCGTGTTCAGGTTCACGCGCGTCGCGGCCTCGGGCAGGATGGTCACGAAAGGCTGCAGCGCCGCCACCGTGGAGAGCGACAGCCCGAGCCACGCGAGCTGCTCCACCTTCTGCGGCATCAGCGCGGCCTGCGATGCGGAGCGGTTGTCCGTGCTGATGTCGGATGCGAATCGCAGGTTCTCCGCCATGCGGTTCAGCTCCGCCTGCGGCAGCCCGAGCAGATCGAAGAGCCGCACGAACATCGCAAGCGACGGATCGTGAATGCTTCCCGAACGCGCGATGTTCGATACGTTCAGCAGCGACTGCTCGTCGATCACCTGGCCAGAAAGGAAAGTGTTGTCGGCTTCGGTGTCGGCCGTGGCGGACTTGTCCGCCGCGAGGAACGTCGAGAGGCGCGCTTCCTGCAGCGGCACGGCCCACGGCTCACCGAGATGGTCCGGGCCACCCGAGCGCGCGTCCTCGCGCAGGATGAGGCGCGCCCAGTCGAGCGCGCCCGTCAGGATCCAGCTCGATTGCACGCGCGCGCGCTCGGCGCTTTCCACTTCCACGCCGCGCCACTGCTGCCAGAGCGACGCCGCGGCGAACGTCGCCACCAGCGCCACGGTGAGCATCGCCACCAGCAGCGCGGCACCGCGTTCGCGCGCCTTCACGACTTGCCTCCGCCCACGACGGGATTCACCCAGTCGCGCGTGATGATGCCCGCGAGCGCGCCGCCGGGCGGCAGATCGAGCACGAGCCGCACGCCGTCGGGCAGACCCGACGTGTTCGCGGCGGGCGCTGGAATGACCGGCGTGCCGGGGGGGTTCTGCGCGACTGTCCCTTCGGCCGCGCTCGATTGCGGATTCGTCCACGCGTCGGCGCGGTAGTAGAAGATTTGCCAGTCGGTGAGCGGCGCGACCGCCACCTCGAGCCGGCGCTGCTCGTCCGACGGATTGCCGGCCCACAGGTCGGCCTGCTGCCACGCGGCTTCCACGTCGCCGCGCGTGTAGAGCGCGGGCGACTGCCAGCGCAGCCACTGGCCGCCGCGCCGCGTCCAGCCCACCACGTGCACGCCGTCGGTGGGTGTGGCCGTGCCCTTGCGCGTCATGCGCAGCACGCGGCCGTTCCAGTCGAGCGCGGTGATCTGCGGCATCTGCACGATGGCATCGAGGTCGGCGCTCCATTGCGCGAGCCCCGTCTGCAATGCGAGCACGCCGTCCGCGTGCTGCGCCGTGATCTCCTGCGCGCGGCTCATGCCGTCGAGGCCGCGCCAGCTCAGGACGGCAAGCAGCGCGAGCGCGGCGAGCGCGACGAGCAGTTCGATGAGAGTAAAGCCCGACGCCGCGGCGAAGTGCCGCGTGTCGCGTTCCCCGGATTGCCGCCTCCGCGGCAACGACCGCGGGGCCGTCAAAACCGCCCCACCACGGTGGACAGCCGCAGGATGGGCGACGTGCCGTCGAACACCTGCGCGTCGACGCGCCGGAAGCTCGGGTTGGGCGTCGGCGTGACGGACAGATGCACGTTGAAATCCTGCCCGGCCTGCCGGCAAGGGTTGTCGCTGTCGCCCACGTCGGGCATCTGCTTGGCGAGCCGCACCTTCACGAGTTCGTTTTCCGCGCAGATGTGCGCGAGCAGCACATCCGACTGGCGATGCGCGTTGTTCGTGAGCGCCGCGGTCGCCTGCAAGCCGGCGAGCAGCGCGATCGCGACGATGCCGAGCGCCACCAGCACTTCGATCAGCGTGAAGCCGAGCGGCAAACGGCGTGCGGCCCGGGCCTTTGGCATGCTCACTGTCTTTCGCCGACCGCGAACGGCCGCAGGCCGTCGGTCGCGACGCGGATGCTGCGGTCGGGCGCGGCCGTGGACGTGATCACCACAGCCTGCGGACCGATGATCGGTTCCGGCCCCAGCACGAGAACGGGTGTGCCTTCCACCAGCGTTTGCGGCGAGAGCCATTGCTGCGGCATCGGCTTGTCCGGCAGGCCGTCGAAGCGGAAGCCTCCCGCGCTCGGATACCAGCGCACCGGCACACCGAGCGTGCGCGACTGCTCGCGCGCCGACTCGAGCAGCGCCGCGAGGCGCAGTCCCTCGCGCTCGAGCTGCGTGGCTTCGCTGTCGCGCAGCGCGAAGCTCACGCCGGCCGTGGCGAACGCGATGATCGCGACCACGACCAGAAGTTCGATCAGCGTGAAGCCCGGCGACGAGCGCCCCGTCGTCCAGCGGCTCGTACGGCCGCTATTGCCAGGACCCGACGTCCGCATTCACACCCTCGCCGCCGGACTGTCCATCGGCGCCGAACGACATCACGTCCACGTCGCCTTTCAGGCCCGGGTTGAGGTACTGGTAGGGCCGCCCCCAGGGATCGTTGGGGAGCTTCTCGAGATAGCGCTTCCAGTTGGCCGGCACGGGCGGGCCCGCGGGCTTGTTCACGAGCGCCTGCAGGCCCTGCTCGGTCGTGGGGTACACGTGGTTGTCGAGCTTGTAGAGCTTGAGGGCCTGCATGAGGTTGTTCACGTCGGTGCGCGCGGCCGTCACGCGCGCCTCCTCGGCGCGATCGAGCACGTTGGGAACGATGAGCGCGGCAAGCACGCCGATGATGACGAGCACCACCATGAGCTCGATCAGCGTGAAGCCGCCGGCGGATCGGCGCGCGTCCCCCGAAATGGCGCGGACTCGTTGCGGGCGGGAAGAAGACTTCATGAGGACGGGCATTCGATTCGCTTCAATGATAATCGCCGCATGTTTCCGACATCGATGTCGAGCCGCTGGGCCGTACAGGGCGCGACCTTCGTCCTGTGGGCGCTGGCCGCGGCAAGCGCGATCTACTGGGGATTCAAATTGTCGGTCCGCGGTTCCGCGATGCTGTCGCCGCCGCTGGCCGCGCGCGGCCCGGCGGCGCCCGATCCGGCCGCCATCGCGCGCCTGCTCGGCTCGAGCCCGCAGGCGGCCGTTGCCGCGGCGCCCAGCATCGCGAGCCGCTTGTCGCTCGTGGGCATCGCGGCGCATCCGTCGCATGCCGGCATCGCGCTGATCTCGATCGACGGCAAGCCGCCCAAGCCCTTCCGCGTCGGCAGCCTTGTCGAGGAAGGACTCGTGCTGCAGGCGGTCGAGCCGCGGCGCGCGCTGCTCGGGCCGGCCGCCAAGGGGCCGCCTTCGGTGACGCTCGAACTGCCGATCCCGCATCGCGACGCGCGCGTGGAACCATCGGTTGCGCAGCCGATGCCGTCGGCCTCGCCCATGCCGTCTTTCACCCCGTCTTTCGCGCCGTCGCTCGCGCCGCCTTCGCCCGCCATGCCGATGGCACAGCCTGCCATCACGCTGCCCAGTCAACGCCCGCCGACGACGAGAGCCGAGCCGAAGTAGAAGGCGACCTCGCACACCTGCTGCGCGGCACCGAGCGCATCGGCACTCGCGGTGGACGTGCGGCTTCGCAGCCGCCCGCGCAAGACGACGAGCGCCAGACCGCTCGCCGCGGCGCCGGCCAGCGCGAACTTGATGCCCAGTGCCAGCCCCATCAGCGCAAGCGGCACCACGCACCACACCGCGGACACCGCGAGCGCGCGCCGCTGCAAGGGCCGCGGCAGCTCGGAAGATTGCGAGGGCGCAAGCGCGAGCGCGAGCGTGAGCGGCCAGAAGCGCGACACCGTGTGGCCGGCCAGGAGCGCCGTGAGCACCGCGCCCGGCGAGCGCGCGGCGAGCGTGGCAATCAGCGCGAGCTTCAGCGCGAGCACCAGCACGATCGCGATCGTGCCGGCGCGCCCGCCCGCGGAGTCCGCCTGGTTCGCATCGACGAAGCGCCCGAGCGACTCCTCGTGCATCGCGCCCGTGAGAAGGACCGTTGCGATGGTGGAGACCGCCGCCGCCGCGAACGGTGCGAGCGCGACGTTGGGCAGGACGACCGACACGGCCGCGAGCACGACGCACGCGGCCATGCCGACGAGCCAGCCCACGCCGGGCAGGTGCGGCGCGCTCGCGCGCAGCATCTCGGGCGTCTCGCCGACCCAGTTCGCAAGCAGTCCCGCCACCGGCAGGCGCGTGTAGTGCCGCACCGCGAGCAGGTAGCGGCGCAGGAACCGGTCGATGGCGTCGCGCGGCGAGGTCACGCGCGAGATGGTATGTCAGGACTTGAGGAAGAGGCGGTAAACCGGGTTGGCGGTCTCTTCGACGTACGGATAGCCGAGCGTGTCGAGGAAGGACTGGAAGGCCTTCGCATCGGCCTTGGGCACCTGCAGCCCGACCAGCGTGCGGCCGTAGTCCGCGCCCTGGTTCCTGTAGTGGAAGAGCGAGATGTTCCAGGCCGGGCGCATGTGCGACAGGAACTTCATGAGCGCGCCCGGCCGCTCCGGGAAGACGAAGCGCAACAGGCGTTCGTCCTTCGCGAGCGGCGAATGGCCGCCCACCATGTGGCGGATGTGTTCCTTCGCGAGCTCGTCGTGCGTGAGGTCCAGGGCCTCGAAGCCGTGGCGCGTGAAGTTCGCCGCGATCTTCGGCGACTCGCCCTTGCCGTGCGTCGTGAGCCCCACGAACACGTGCGCGATCTTCTCGTCGCTGATGCGATAGTTGAATTCGGTGACGTTGCGCGGCCCGCCCGGTAGCGCGCCGATGAGTTCGCAGAAGCGGCGGAAGCTGCCGCGTTCCTCGGGAATCGTCACGGCGAAGAGCGCTTCGCGTTCCTCGCCGACCTCCGCGCGTTCGGCGACGAAGCGCAGGCGGTCGAAGTTCATGTTCGCGCCGCAGAGGATCGCGACGTAGGTTTCGCCGCGCGTCTTCTTCCGCGCAACGTACTCCTTGATGGCCGCGATCGCCATCGCGCCCGAAGGCTCCACGATGCTGCGCGTGTCGACGAAGACGTCCTTGATCGCAGCGCATACGGCGTCGGTGTCCACGGTGACGAATTCGTCGACGAGCTGCCGCGCGAGGCGAAACGTTTCCTCGCCCACGAGCTTCACGGCCGTGCCGTCGGCAAAGAGGCCCACGTCCGCGAGCGTGACGCGTTTGCCGTCGGAGACCGAACGCATCATCGCGTCCGAGTCGGTCATCTGCACGCCGATCACCCTCACCTCGGGGCGCACCGACTTGATGTAGGCCGCCACGCCCGAGATGAGGCCGCCGCCGCCGATCGCGACGAAGACGGCGTCGAGCGGCCCCTGGTGCTGGCGCAGCACTTCCATCGCGATGGTGCCCTGACCCGCGATCACGTCGGGGTCGTCGAAAGGGTGCACGAAGGTGAGGCCTTCTTTTTTCTCGAGCTCGACGGCGTGGCCGTAAGCGTCGGAGTAGCTGTCGCCGAACAGCACGACTTCGCCGCCGAGCGCCTTCACCGCTTCGACCTTGAGCTGCGGCGTCGTGACGGGCATGACGATCACCGCGCGCGCGCCCATCCGGTGCGCGGCCATCGCGACGCCCTGCGCGTGATTGCCGGCGGAGGCGCAGATCACGCCCTTCTTCAACTGGTCGGCGCCCAGGTGCGCCATCTTGTTGTAGGCGCCCCGCAGCTTGAAGCTGAAGACGGCCTGCTGGTCCTCGCGTTTGAGCAGCACCTTGTTGTGCAGCCGGCGGCTCAGGTTCTTCGCGGGCTCGAGCGCGGACTCGACCGCGACGTCGTAGACCTTCGCGGTGAGGATCTTTTTCAGGTAGTCGGCGGGTTGCAGGTGCTTGGTCATGACCGCAGGAATCATAAGAGGACGAAAAATGGCCCCCGCGCCTTGCGGCACGGGGGCCAAATCCACCAGTAGAGGAGGTGGAGGAGACAACCGGTATGCTTGCGATGCAGTATAGCGATGCTTTTGCTGCGGCGCACAAGCGTGTTGCGCGCGCGACTCAGCACAAAGTTCGCCATCGGACGCTGCGGTTTGCCGGAGAACTCTCGAATGGAATGCACAGTGAGCTGGACCGGCGCGACGGGCGCGCGCTCCGGGATGGGATTCGTCGCCGAAACCGGCAGCGGGCACGTGCTCGCGATGGATGGCGCGCCGGACGCGCAGAACCCGCAAAACGGCGGTCTCAATCTGGCGCCGCGCCCGATGGAGACGCTGCTCGCGGGCACCGGCGGCTGCACGGCTTACGACGTGGTGCTGATCCTCAAGCGCGGCCGTCACGACGTGCGCGGCTGCACGGTGAAGCTGCAGGCCGACCGGGCCGAGACCGACCCGAAAGTGTTCACGAAGCTTCGAATGCACTTCACCGTGACCGGCAAGGGCGTGCCGCGCGAGGCCGTCGAGCGCGCGATCGCGCTCAGCCACGACAAATACTGTTCGGCGAGCGTGATGCTCGGCAAGACCGCCGAGATCACGACGTCGTTCGACGTCCTCGAGGCCTGACCCGCTGGCGGCGGCGTGTGTTTTCTGCCGCTTGCCCTCATGGCGGGAAGCGAGGGTGGCGGCAGGCGGGGGCGCGTGGGAGGGTCTTATCGAAGCCTCAGGTAGCCCACCCGCATGCGATGGGCCGCATCACACATAGCGCGCCGTGGTGGTCATGACTTTCGCCGCGGCTTTCATCGCGAGTTTCGCGACCTGCGGCAGTTCCGCCGCGCCGGCGCGTTCGGCCTGCACCGCATGGCCTGCCTCGTCGTCTTTCATCTGCGCGACGATCGCGCGCGATGCGTGATCGCCCGCCGGCAGCCGCTCGAGGTGGCCCTGCAGGTGCTGCTCCACCTGGCGCTCCGTCTCGACCACGAAGCCGAGGCTCAGCGCGTCGCCGAGCCGCCCCGCCACGAGCCCGATGCCGAACGCGCCCGCGTACCAGAGCGGATTCAGCAGCGACGGGCGCGAGCCGAGCTCCTCGAGGCGAGCCCGGGTCCACGCGAGGTGGTCCGTCTCCTCGCGCGCCGCGCGCTGGAAGTGCTGCCTGAGCGCCTCGTTGGGCGTGGCGATCGCCTGTGCCGTGTAGAGCGCCTGCGCGCAGATCTCGCCCACGTGGTTCACGCGCATGAGGGCGGCCGCATGCTGCTTTTCCTGCAGCCCGAGGTGAGTCTCGTCCGCCGGGACGGTCGGGCACGGCCGCATCGCGCGCGGCGTCGCGAACAAGGTGCGCAATGCGCCGTCGAGCGCGCCGAAAAACGAATCCATGCCGCAAAGTCTACATCGCTTGCCGCAATCGTCTTTGGATGTCAAGTGCGTCCTTTGGAGGGCGGATTTTTGTATTCCGAAACGCGGCGCGGGACCTGTTGCGCGGCCTTCACTCTGCGGTGGCCGGAATGTTGTCCGGGTGCAACGAATGCCCGGCCACAGGGCGAAATACTTTGCTCAGGAAAAGCCCCTCTGGTGCAATAGCGTCAACTTCCCAAAAGGAGGTTGGCCCGGGGATCCGGGTGGATGCGGAACCTGCCGTCCTCATTGCTCCTGCAATTGGCCGTGATACCGCCCCACACGCACCGGAGCCCCATGTTTAACCTTGGAGAAACTTGCATGAAAAAGTCACTGATTGCGTTGGCCGTGCTGGCTGCCGCCGGCTCGGCTTCCGCCCAATCGTCGGTCACGCTGTTCGGTATCGTCGACGCGACGCTGATGTGGGGCCATGGCTCCGTCAGCAACAAGCATCAGCTCGGCAACTCGGGCTACAACAGCTCGCGCCTCGGCTTCCGCGGCACGGAAGACCTGGGCGGTGGCATGTCGGCGTCGTTCTGGCTCGAAGCCAGCGTGAACAACGACAACGGCACCGGTGCAGGCACCAACACGAACAACCAGGCTTCCGGCAACGCGCTGGCCGGTCTGGCCGGTGGCCAGGGCCTCACGTTCAACCGCCGCTCCACCGTGAGCCTCGCCGGCGGATGGGGTGAACTGCGTCTGGGCCGCGACTACACGCCGCAATTCTGGAACATCACCGTGTTCGATCCGTTCGGCACGAACGGCGTCGGTACCACCCAGGTCCTGAACTCCATCATCACTGGCGTGACGGCGGTTCGCTCGTCCAACGGCGTCGGCTACTTCCTGCCCGCGAACCTGGGCGGCTTCTACGGCCAGCTCCAGTACTACATGGGCGAGAACAACTCCAACGTCGCCAACAAGGACGACGGCAACGGCTACGGCGTGCGCCTCGGCTTCGCTTCCGGTCCGTTCAACGTCGCCGCGGCCTTCAGCCACACCGACTACTCGACCGGCAACGTGTCGCAGAACAACGTCGGCGGCCAATGGGACTTCGGCGTCGCCAAGCTGATGGGCGAGTACGAATGGGACAAGGCCGGTGCGACCAAGGGCCGTGGCGGCCTGATCGGTGGCCTGATCCCCGTGGGCCCCGGCGAAATCCGCCTCGCCATCTCGCGCTACAAGACCGACGTGCCCGTGGGTACCGATCCGCGCACCAACAAGTGGGCGCTCGGCTACGTGCACAACATGTCGAAGCGCACGGCCCTGTACGCGACGTACGCCCACGTGTCCAACAAGGACGGCGCGGCTTCCTCGCTCAACGGCGCGGTCACGGGTATCAACAACTCGTCGAGCGGTCTGGACCTGGGCATCCGCCACAGCTTCTGATCGTCACCGCAGCGAGAACAAGAAACTTGAAACGGGCCGCCCCTCGGGGCGGCCCTTTTTTTTTCTCCGGCGACCCCGTTTCCACTCGTTTTTCCCGCTGTCGGCTCACTCGCTGCTCTGCTAGCATCGCCCGGTTTGCCGCAGTCGCCCTCTCATGTTCGCCTTCATCGTGCGCCGCTTGCTCCAGGCCGTCGTGGTGATGGTGTCTGTCGCATTCATCGCTTTTCTTCTCTTCCAGTACGTCGGAGACCCCGTCGTGTTCCTCCTCGGGCAGGACGCGAAGCCCGATCAGATCGCACGGCTGCGCAGCGAGCTCGGGCTCGACCAGCCTTTTTTCGTGCAGTTCTGGCACTTCCTCGTGAATGCGGCGCAGGGTGAATTCGGCCTGTCGCTGCGGCTGGGCGCGAGGGTCTCGCGCCTCATCGGCGAACGCTTTCCCGCGACGCTGGAGCTCGCCCTGGTCGCCGCCGTCCTCTCGCTCGTGGTGGGGATTCCGGCGGGCGTCTACGCCGCGCTCAGGCGCGGCACGTTCACGAGCCAACTCCTCATGACGCTGTCGCTGCTGGGCGTCTCGTTGCCGCCGTTTCTGGTGGGCATCCTGCTGATCCTGGTGTTCGCGGTGCTGCTCGGCTGGTTCCCGAGCTTCGGCCGCGGCGAGACGGTGGCGCTCGGCTGGTGGTCCACGGGGCTCGCCACTCGCGACGGCTGGCACCACATCGTGCTGCCCGCGCTCACCCTTGCGATCTTCCAGCTCACGCTCATCATGCGGCTCGTGCGCGCCGAGATGCTCGAAGTGCTGCGCACCGACTACATCAAGTTCGCGCGCGCGCGCGGCCTCACGAACCGCGCGATCCACTTCGGCCACGCGCTGAAGAACACGCTCGTGCCGGTGATGACCGTGACGGGCCTGCAGCTCGGAGGCATCATCGCCTTCGCGATCATCACCGAGACCGTGTTCCAATGGCCGGGCATGGGGCTGCTCTTCATCCAGGCAGTGACCTTCGCCGACATTCCGGTGATGGCGGCCTACCTCTGCCTCGTCGCGCTCATCTTCGTGATCATCAACCTCGTGGTCGACCTCCTGTACGCCGCCGTGGATCCACGCCTCGGCGCCGCCGCCGTGGGGAGCCACTAAGAAGCATGTTGGCCCCCGTGAATCCGAACCGTCTGAAGGCGAAGGGGCGCCCCTTCTCGCACATCGCTCAATTCCATCCCGAGCTCACGACGTTCCGGCGCGACTTGCACGCGCATCCGGAGCTCGGCTTCGAGGAGGTCTACACCTCGGCTCGGGTGCAGGAGGCGCTGCGCGTCTGCGGCGTCGACGAGGTGCACACCGGCATCGGCAAGACGGGCGTGGTGGGGGTCGTGCGCGGGCGCAGCCACGCGAGCGGCCGCATGCTGGGCCTGCGCGCCGACATGGATGCGCTCACGATGACCGAGGGCAACGACTTCCCGTGGAAATCCGTGAAGCAGGGCATGATGCACGGCTGCGGCCACGACGGCCACGTGGCGATGCTGATCGGCGCCGCGCGCTACCTGGCCGAGACGCGCAACTTCGACGGCACCGCGGTGCTCATCTTCCAGCCCGGCGAGGAAGGCTTCGCCGGTGCGAAGGCGATGATCGAGGATGGCCTCTTCGACCGCTTCCCCGTCGAGGCGGTGTACGCGATGCACAACTGGCCGAGCATGAAGCCCGGCATGTTCGGCACGACCGACGGCGCGATGATGGCGTCGGCCGACCGCATCACGATCGAGATCACGGGCAAAGGCGGGCATGGCGCGCATCCGTACCTCGCGGTGGACCCCGTGCTCGTGGCCGGGCACATCATCACCGCCGTGCAGAGCATCGTGTCGCGCAACATCCGCCCGGTCGAATCGGCGGTCATCAGCCTGTGCGCGATGCAAGCCGGCGACCTGCATGCGATGAGCGTGATCCCGGGCAAGGCGACGATCGTCGGCACGGTGCGCACCTTCGATCCGGAAGTGCAGGCCCTCGTGGAGCGGCGCCTGAACGAGCTGTGCGGCGCCGTGGCGCTCGGCTTTGGCGCGACGGCCAAGGTGCAGTACGAACGAATCTATCCGGCCACGATCAACTCGGCGCGCGAGGCGATGTTCGCGGCCGACGTGGCCGAATCGCTGGTCGGCGCCGAGCACGTGGTGCGCGACATGGAGCCGAGCATGGGCGCCGAAGACTTCTCGTTCATGCTGCAGGCGAAGCCCGGCGCGTACCTGCGCATCGGGCAAGGCGGCGAGGGCAGCTGCATGCTGCACAACGCGCGCTACGATTTCAACGACGACATCCTGCCGCTCGGTGCGGCGCTCCACGCGGGCATCGCCGAGCAGGCGATGCCGCTGCCGCCGGCCGGGTGAGGGCCGCCGCCCACTACAACGAACCACGGAGAAACCCATGAAATTCAAGTCCTACCTCTGCTCGGCCGCGCTTTTCGTCGCCCTCGCGGTGCAGGCGCAGACCGTGCGCATCGCCAACCAGGGCGATGCCCTGTCGATGGACCCGCATTCGCTCAACGAGTCGCTTCAGCTTTCCGTTCTCGGAAATGTGTACGAGCCCCTCGCGGGGCGCAACAAGGATCTGTCGCTCGCGCCCGCGCTCGCCACGTCGTGGAAGCAGACGTCGCCCACCGTGTGGCGCATCGAACTGCGCCGCGGCGTGCGCTTTCACGACGGCAAGCCGTTCACCGCGGACGACGTCCTCTTTTCGCTGAAGCGCGCCGACGACGACGGCGGCGACCTGAAGGGCGCCGTGTCGCCCATCAAGGAAGTGCGCAAGGTGAACGACTACACGGTCGACATCGAGACCAAGGCGCCGTTTCCGATCCTGCTGGACCAGCTGTCCACCACCTACATGATGAGCAAGGCCTGGTGCGAGGAAAACCAGGCCGTGCATCCGGTGGACCGCAGAAAGGGCATCGAGAACGCCGCTTCGTTCCGGGCCAACGGCACCGGCCCGTATCGCCTGCGCGAACGCCAGCCGAACGTGCGGACCACCTTCGTTCGCAACGGCAACTACTGGGGCAAGATCGAGGGCAACGCTCAGGAAGTGATCTTCACGCCCATCGGCAACGACGCGACGCGCGTCGCGGCGCTTCTGTCGGGTGAAGTGGACGTGATGGAGCCGGTGCCGCTGCAGGACATCGAACGCGTCAACGCCTCGCCCAATGCCAAGGTGATCGTGGGCGCCGAGATGCGCACGATCTTTCTCGGCATGGACCAGAAGCGCGACGAGCTGCAGTACTCGAGCGTGAAAGGCAAGAACCCGTTCAAGGACCGCCGCGTGCGGCTCGCCTTCTACCAGGCGATCGACATCGAAGGCATCAAGAAGACGGTGATGCGCGGCGCCTCGCATCCGACCGCGCTGCTCGTGGGCCCCGGCGTGAACGGCTATCAGCCCGACATGGACAAGCGCTATCCGTACGACCCGGAAGCGTCGAAGAAGCTCCTGGCCGAAGCGGGCTATCCGAACGGCTTCGAAGTGACGCTCAACTGCCCGAACGACCGCTACGTGAACGACGCGCGCATCTGCCAGGCGGTCGCCGCGAATCTCGCGCGCGTGGGCGTGAAGATCAACCTGGCCGCCGAGACGAAGGGCACGTACTTCCCGAAGGTGCTGCGCCGCGACACGAGCTTCTACATGCTCGGCTGGACGCCCACCACCTACGACGCGCACAACTCGCTCGACGCGCTCGCGCGCTGCGTGGACGACAAGCAGGGCTACGGCAAGTTCAACCTCGGCGCTTACTGCAACCCCGAGCTCGACAAACTGATCCTCGCGATCCAGGTGGAGACGGACAAGGCGAAGCGCAACCAGATGATCCGCGAGGCCTTCAAGATCCATCACGACGACGTGGGCCACATCCCGCTGCACCAGCAGTCGCTCGCCTGGGGCGTGAGCAAGAAGGTGAATCTCGTGCAGCTCGCGGACAACGCGATGTACTTCAAGTGGATCACGATCCAGAAGTAGCGCGCGCTTGAAAGCCGTCCTTTCGAACTGGCTCGCGAGCGACGTCGGCTACAGCTTTCGCACGTCGCCCGTGGCGATGGCGGCGGCGGCGGTAGCGTTCGTGTGCATCTTCTGTTCGCTCTTCGCGAACTGGGTCGCGCCGCACAATCCGTTCGACCTGACGACGCTGGAACTGTCCGACGCGCATCTGCCTCCGGGCTGGATGCCGCAGGGCCACGCGAAGTACCCGCTCGGCACCGACGAGCAGGGGCGCGACATCCTGTCGGCCCTCATGTTCGGTGCGCGCATCTCGCTCGTCGTGAGCCTGGTGTCGGTCGCGCTGTCGGTGCTCGCGGGCGTGGCGCTCGGGCTCGTGGCGGGATTTTTCGGCGGGTGGATCGACAGCTTTCTCATGCGCCTTTGCGACGTGATGCTGAGTTTTCCCGCGATCCTCATCGCGCTCCTGATCGCGGGCGTGGGACGCGCCCTCTTTCCCGATGCGCATACGTCGGTCGCATTCGGCGTCCTGATCCTCGCGATCGCGCTCACGGGCTGGGTGCAGTACGCGCGCACCGTGCGCGGCTCCACGCTCGTGGAGCGCCAGAAGGAGTACGTGCAGGCCGCGCGCGTCACGGGCGTCGCGCCGCTACGCATCATGACGCGGCACGTGCTGCCCAACGTGCTCGGGCCCGTCTTCGTGCTCGCCACGATCCAGATCGCGACGGCGATCATCATCGAGGCGACGCTGTCGTTCCTGGGCGTCGGCGTGCCGCCCACGTCGCCTTCGCTCGGCACGCTCATCGGACAGGGCAACAGCTATCTGCTGTCGGGCGAATGGTGGATCGCACTCTTTCCCGGGCTCATGCTGATCCTGATCGCGCTTTCGGTGAACCTGCTCGGGGACTGGCTGCGCGACGCGCTGAACCCGCGGCTCAGATGAGCGCCTCGATCCCCGCGACGCGATGAGCCTGCTCGAAGTCCGCAACCTCGTCGTCGAATTCCCGACGCGCCGCGCGACGCTGCGCGCGCTCGACGACATCTCGTTTCACATCGAGCCGGGCGAAGTGCTCGGTGTCGTCGGCGAATCGGGCGCGGGCAAGTCGCTCACCGGTGCCGCGATCATCGGTCTGCTGGAGCCGCCCGGGCGCATCGCGGGCGGCGAGATCCTGCTCGAAGGCCAGCGCATCGACAACCTCCCCTATGAAAAGATGCGGCGCATCCGCGGCCGCAGGATCGGTGCGATCTTCCAGGACCCGCTCACTTCGCTCGATCCGCTCTACACGATCGGGCGGCAGCTCACGGAAACCATCCAGACGCACCTGCCCGTGACGGCCGGGGAGGCGCGGCGCCGCGCGATCGCGTTGCTGGAGGACACGGGCATCCCGGCCGCGGCCGAGCGCATCGACCATTATCCGCACCAGTTCTCCGGCGGCATGCGCCAGCGCGTCGTGATCGCGCTCGCGCTCGCGGCCGAGCCGAGACTCATCGTCGCGGACGAGCCGACCACCGCGCTCGACGTCTCGATCCAGGCGCAGATCATCCAGCTGCTGAAGCGCGTGTGCCGCGAACACGGCGCGGCCGTGATGCTCATCACGCACGACATGGGCGTGATCGCGGAGACGTCCGACCGCGTCGCCGTGATGTATGCGGGCCGCATCGCGGAGATCGGGCCGGTGCACGAGGTGATCCACCAGGCGGCGCATCCCTACACGATGGGCCTGATGGCGTCGATCCCCGACATGGCGCAGGACCGCGAGCGCCTCGCGCAGATCGACGGGGCGATGCCGCGGCTCGACGCCATTCCGAGCGGCTGCGCTTACAACCCGCGCTGTCCGCGCGTGTTCGACCGCTGCACGCGCGAGCGCCCGGAGCTCATCGCCGCCGGCGCGACGCACGCGGCGTGCTGGCTGCACGATGCGGGAGGCGGGCAATGAACTCTTCCGAAGCAGTACTCCCTCTCCCCTCTGGGGAGAGCGAAGCGAGGGGTGGGGCGGGGGTGAGGGGCACGCCGGCCACCCCTTTGGTCCAGGCCCTCGACCTGGCCAAGTCGTTCGACGTCTCCCCGCCGTTGCTCGACCGCGTCCTCGAACACAGGCCACGCCGGATGCTGCACGCGGTGGATGGCGTGAGCTTCGACATCGCGAAGGGCCGCACGCTCGGGCTCGTCGGCGAATCCGGCTGCGGCAAGAGCACGGTCGCGCGCCTGCTCGTGGGCCTGTACCGCCCCACGCGCGGCAGCTTCTCCTTCGACGGGCAGGACGCGCACGCGGCCTACCGGAGCGCGGGTGCGCGCGACCTGCGGCGCCGCATCCAGATGATCTTCCAGGACCCGTATGCCAGTCTCAATCCGCGCTGGACGGTGGAAGCGATCGTCGCCGAGCCCTTGCGCGAGCACGGCATGGCCCGGCGCGGCGACGCGGTGCGCGAACGGGTGGGCGAGCTCCTGCGCTCGGTCGGCCTGGTCGAGCGCGACATGCAGAAGTATCCGCACCAGTTCTCGGGCGGCCAGCGCCAGCGCATCTCCATCGCGCGGGCGCTCGCCACGCACCCGGATTTCCTCGTGTGCGACGAGCCGACCTCCGCGCTCGACGTGAGCGTGCAGGCGCAGGTCCTGAACATCATGAAGGACCTGCAGCGCGAACGCGGCCTCACCTACCTCTTCATCTCGCACAACCTCGCCGTGGTGCGGCATGTGAGCGACGAAGTCGGGGTGATGTATCTTGGGCGCATCGTCGAACTCGCGGGCACGCATCGCCTCTTCGGACAGCCGCGTCATCCGTACACGCGCATGCTGCTGGAGGCGATCCCGAAACTGCACGACACCGGCCGCGCGCGCACGCCCGTGCAAGGCGAAGTGCCCAATCCGCTCGATCCGCCCGCGGGCTGCACGTTCCACCCCCGCTGTCCCTATGCGAACGAGCGGTGCCGCCAGGAGCGGCCGGCGCTGCTCGAATTCGAGGGCATCCAGGTCGCGTGTCATGGCGTCGAGGAAGGTCGGCTGTGATCCAGCCCGTGCTTTTCGATCTGCCGCAAGAGATCGCCCCGGGCCGACTCCTGCGGCTCGCCTGATCAGGCGTAGCGCTTGTTGCGCAGGTTGTTCTTCATCTCCCGCAGGATCGGCTGCAGCCTCGCTCCTCCGATGCGCAAGGCAACCGAGGTCGCGAGGATGTCGATGATCGCGAGGTGCAGCAGGCGCGACACCATCGGACTGTAGCGGTCGTAGCCCTCGGGGTGGTCCGCGGCGAGGTGGATGTGCCCGGCCGAGGCGAGCGGCGAGCCGCTCGCGGTGATCACGATCGTCGTCGCGCCGTTCCTGCGCGCGATGTCGCAGGCATCCATCAGGTCGCGCGTGCGGCCCGAGTTCGAGATGATCACGGCGCAGTCGCCGGGCGCGAGCAGTGTCGCGCCCATCACCTGCATGTGGCCGTCGCTGTAGGCGATGCAGCTCATGCCCAGGCGGAAGAACTTGTGCTGGGCGTCCTGCGCCACGATGCCGGAATTGCCCGCGCCGTAGAACTCGATGCGCCGCCCGGTGCGATGGGTGGAGGCGAGCACCTCGGCCGCGCGATCCATCGGCACCGCGCTCGCCTCGTTGCGGTAGCGCAGGAGCGCGGCCACGATGTTGTCGATCACCTTCACGAGCACGTCGCCCGTCCTGTCGTCGGCGTCGACGCTGCGGTGAATGAAGGGCACGCCCTCGCTCACGCTGCCGGCGAGCTTCAGCTTGAAGTCCGACAGGCCGTCGTAGCCCATGCTGCGGCAAAAGCGCACGACGGTGGGCTTGCTCACGTGCGCGAGTTCGGCGAGCTCCCTCACGGGAAGGTTCGCGAAACTGCGCGGATCGCCGAGCACGAGCTTCGCCACGCGCTGTTCGGCCGGCGCGAGCGACACGATCGATGCCTTGATGCGGTCCAGCAGCGTGCTCACAGCTCTTCGCTCCAGCAGTAGCCGTCGCGCGCGATCATCGCGCTCGAGGCGCTCGGGCCCCACGTGCCCGCCGCGTACGGGCGCGGGCCGTTCTCGTCGTTCGCCCACCATTCGAGAATCGGCTCGACCCAGCGCCACGCTTCTTCCTGCTCGTCGCTGCGCACGAAGAGGTTCAGGCGCCCGTCGATCACGTCGAGCAGCAGCCGCTCGTACGCGCCGACGCGCTCCGAGCCGAAGCGGCGGTCGAAGTCGAGGTCCAGGTGCACGGGCGAAAGCGTATGGCCGTTGCGCCGGTTTTCCTGGCCCTGCGCGAGCAGGTGAAGCTGCAGGCCGTCGCGTGGCTGCAGGCTGATCATGAGCCGGTTGGCCGCGCCCGCGGGTGTGTTGAAGATGGCGTGCGGCGTCTGGCGGAAGTTCACGACGATGTGCGCATCGCGCCCGGCGAGCCGCTTGCCGGTGCGGATGTAAAAGGGCACGCCCGCCCAGCGCCAGCTCGCGATCTCGGCGCGCAGCGCGACGAATGTCTCCGTCGTGCTTTGCGGGTCCACGCCGCGCTCGTCGCGATAGCCGGGCACATGTTCGCCGTCGATCGTGCCGGCCGCGTATTGGCCGCGCACCACGTGCTGCTGCAGGTCCGGCGGCGTCCAGGCTTTGAGCGAGCGCAGCACCTTCAGTTTTTCGTCGCGGATCGCATCGGCGTGCGCATTGATCGGCGGCTCCATCGCGATCGCGCACAGCAGCTGCAGCGCGTGGTTCTGCACCATGTCGCGCAGCGCGCCCGTCGTGTCGTAGAAGGCGCCGCGCTTTTCCACGCCGAGGTCTTCGGCGATCGTGATCTCGATGCTCGCGATCGTGTCGCGCCGCCAGAGCGGCTCGAAGAGCGCGTTGCCGAAGCGCAGCGCGAAGAGGTTCTGCACCGACGGCTTGCCGAGGTAGTGGTCGATGCGGAAGATCTGGTTCTCGCCGAAGGCGCCGCGCACGGTCTCGTTGATCGCGCGGTTCGATTCGAGGTCGTGGCCGAGCGGCTTTTCCAGCACGATGCGCGTGTTCGCCGTGTTGAGGCCATGCGCGGCGAGCTGCTCGCACACCGGCGCGAAGAGGGCGGGGCCCACGGCGAGATAGACGACGGCCACATCCGCGTTGCGTTCCTTCACGGTGCGCGCAAGCCGCTCGAAGTCCTCGGGCTTCGAGGCGTCCAGCCGCAGGTAGTGCAAGAGCCCGGCGAACCGTTCGAACTCTTCCGCGCTCGGGCGCTTGGCGAGGTCGACTTCCTCGAAGCGCGAGCGGATGAGCGAGCGGTACTGCTCGTCGGAGTGATCGTCTCGCGCGATGGCGATGATGCGGCCGCCCGCGGGCAGCGTGCCGTGGCGAAACGCCTGGAAAAGGGCGGGCAGCAGCTTGCGCCAGGCGAGGTCGCCGGTGCCGCCGAATAGGACCAGATCGAAGCTCATGTGAGTTGCCGCAGCGTAATCCGTGACTGTAACTGGATTTCAAAACCGGGCAGGAACACTGGCGTTCCAAGCGTTCGGCAGTCGGCGCGGACTGCGGGCAAGTAACTCTGTTACCGGTACGTGGCTTCCAAGGAACCTTCTTCGTTGCGGCGTTACGAAGTTCCTCCGCGCTTTCCCCGCGGCCAATCGCTCGTCGCTTTCTGCAGCGGAAAAAAAAAGGAACTTCTCGAATGTCTTCCTCGTCTTTCAACGATCCGCGCGTCGCGCCGCTGCACGAGCCCGTTGTGGCTCCCGCGACGGGCGGGCGCGACCGGGTCGGTGTGTGCGCACTCTGCCGTGTCGACCTCTCGCGCGGCGGACGCAACCGATTCGGACGTCGATTCGGACGCAGCCGATGACCCGACGCACAGCGTGCATGTCTCCTTCATCGGAGGTGGAGTCGTGATGGTGTCGGTGCCGACGCAGGATGGGCACTATTCCACGATGTTCTACGCGCAAGTCGATGCGGAGGAGGGCGACGTCGCCGAAGGGGATTCGGACGAGGGCGGCGCCGACTTGGACGACGACGAGCTCTTTCCAGTCGGCGCGCTTCGCGTGATGCCGGATTCGGATGAAGAAGAGCCGCAGACGATGGTCATCCACCCTCCCGAGTCGCCCAGCGGCGATCCGGACTAGGCACGGCCGCCCGAGGCGCAAGTGGCAGCCCGCGGATGTTGCAGTAGCATGCTGCGCCTGTGACCGCCGCAACACCTGCATTGCATCGCCTTCCCGACGAGCGCCACGACGGCGGCTTGCCCCTGCCGCTCACCTGCATCGGCTGGGAGGTGCACTGGCCCGACGGGCCGCCCGCGAGGCTTGCCAGTTACCTCTCGCACCTGCTTCGCGGACGCTACGGACGCGGCGCACCGGGTGACGATCCGATCGAAGCGGCCGCCGCATCGATCGCGATCGAGCTGCAGACGGGCGGCAGCATCGATGCCGCGGAATGGTTCGCGGCGCTTCGCTTGCCGAGTCTGCGCGGATTCCGCTACGCGACGTTCGACCCGTTCATCGGTGTGCAAGCCGGCGTTGCCGCCTTCCACATCCTGCGGGGACTTGCGCTCGACGAGACAGCGGACCTCGAGACGTTCAGGAGCGGCGCCGCGCGGAGCATCGACGAGGCGAGCAAGCGCCTCGCACCCGCGCGGCCACACGAGAGTCCGCTGAAGGCCGTGCTCGCGGCGCTCTCGCGTGGAATTCCGGTGACACGCCTGTGCCGACAGCTCCCGGCGTATCGCCTGGGCACCGGGCGCCGCCAGCAGCAACTCTGGCGGGGCTTCACGGGCGCCACGGGCTATCTCGCGACCGCGCTTTCCACGCACAAGGAGATGACCAACGACCTCCTGCGCGAGCAGGGCTTTCCGGTGGCGCGGCAGCAGGTCGTGCTCGACGCGCAGGCTGCCGTCCGAGCGGCCGGCGAGATCGGCTACCCGGTGGTCGTGAAGCCGACTTCCACCGACTACGGCACGGCCGTGTCGACGCGGCTGCAGGACGCGGAAGCGGTGACGCGGGCCTTCGAGCTCGCGCGCAAGCATGGCGCGGTGCTCGTGGAGTCGCACATCGATGGATTCGATCACCGCCTCACCGTGATCGGTGGGCGCTGCGTGGGCGTAGTGCGCCGCGAAGCGCCGACCGTGACGGGCAACGGCCGCGACACCGTCGCGCACCTCGCGGCCGAGCTCGCGCGGCGTCGCCGCGCCGACCCGATCCAGCGACGTTTCGCGGCCGCCCGGGTGGACGAACCTCTCGTTGCGCACTTGCTGAGGGAACAGGGCCTGTCGGCGCAGGACGTGCCCGCCGAAGGCCGCATCGTGCGATTGCGCTCGAACTCGAACCTCTCGAGCGGCGGCCTTTCGGCCGATGTGACGCACGAGACGCATCCCGACAATCTGGTGCTCGCCGAGCGCGTGGCGTCGAGCGTCGGGCTCGACCATGCGGGCATCGACTTCATCACGCCGGACATCGCGCGCCCCTGGCACGAAGCGGGCGGCGCGATCTGTGAAGTGAATGCCACGCCGGCCTTCACGACAGCCGATGCGCACCAACGGCTGCTCGACCATCTCTTCCCCGACGGCGGCAATGGGTGCGTGCCGCTGGCCGTGCTCGAGGCGGGCGCCGCCGACGCGACTCGCTACTTTGGCGCGATCGAGGCGATCGCGGCGCGCGAAGGCCGCTGCGGCGGGTTCGTTCGGCCCGGCGAGGCGCGCGTGGGCGAGCATCTGGTCGCGCGAGGCGAAGACTCGCTCGACCGCTTGGCCGCGATCGTGCTGGCCGATGCGCGCGTGCAGTTCGTCCTCGTCGCGCACGAGGGCGGAACGCTCGATCTGCCGTATTGCGATGCCGTCGTGGGCGCAGGCGATGCGCACGTCGAGCAGCAACTCTGCCGGGCGCTGGGGCTTGCGCATCCATAATCGCAGCATCGATCCTCCCGACGCCAAGCCCGCTCCTTCGTCATGACGATGAACTTCGCCGATCCGCGCTGCACGGGCACAGTCGCCTGGCCGCACCTGCAGGTGCACTATTCCGGAGGCGCGCGCGACTTCGACCTGCGCGAAGCATTTCGCGCGGACCCGCAGCGCTTCGCCGCGTTCAGCCAGGAGGCGCCGCACCTGTTCGCCGATCTGTCGAAGAACCTGCTAGACGCGGACACCGAGTCGCTGCTGGTGCAGCTCGCGCACGAGCGCCGGCTCGAAGCGCATCGCGACGCGATGTTCGCGGGCGAACCCATCAATTCGACCGAGCACCGCGCGGTGAAGCACTGGCTGCTGCGAGCGCCGCGCATCGCGGGCGACGCGGACTCCGAAGCGGTGCACGCGACGCTCGACGCCATGCTCGCCTATGCCGAGCACGCGCGCGCGGATTCCGCGATCACCGACGTCGTGAACATCGGCATCGGCGGCTCGGACCTTGGGCCGCAGATGGTCGTGGGCGCGCTCGAGGGCTTCCGGATCGCGGGCAAGCGCTTTCACTTCGTCTCCAATGTCGACGGGCATGAGCTGGACGCCGTGCTGAAGGACCTGCGTCCCGCGCGCACGCTGTTTCTCATCGCCTCGAAGACCTTCACCACGCTCGAAACGATGACCAACGCGCGTTCGGCGAAGGCCTGGTTCGAGCGCGAGGGCGCAGGCGACACGGCTCGCCATTTCGTCGCGCTCACGACCAACGTGCAGGCGGCCCGCGAATTCGGCATCGAGACCACGTTCGGTTTCTGGGATTGGGTCGGCGGCCGCTATTCGCTCTGGTCGGCCATCGGCCTGCCGATCGCGATCGCCATCGGAGCCGGGCGCTTTCGCGAGTTCCTCGCGGGCGCGCATGCGATGGACCGGCATTTCCGCGAAGCGCCGCTCGAGCAGAACCTTCCGGTGCGGCTCGGCCTGCTGGACGTGTGGTACCGCAACTTCCACGGCTTCGCGAGCCGCAGCATCGCGCCCTATCACAGCAGCCTGCGGCGGCTGCCCGCGTTCTTGCAGCAGCTCGAAATGGAAAGCAACGGCAAGCGCGTCGACGCCGCCGGCCGCGCACTCGATTGCGACACGTCGCCGGTGGTCTGGGGCGAACCCGGCACCAATGCGCAGCACGCTTACTTCCAGATGCTGCACCAGGGCACCGAGCGCGTGCCCGTGGAGTTCATCGTCGTGAAAACGCCTTCGCACGCGCTAGACCTGCATCACGACTTGCTGCTGGCCAACGCGCTCGCGCAGGCGCAGGCGCTCATGCAAGGCAGGGACGACGCGGGAGGCCACCGGCACTTTCCGGGCAACCGGCCCAGCACCTTCTTGCTGCTGGATGAACTCTCGCCGGCCAGCCTGGGCGCGCTCATCGCGCTCTACGAGCACCGGGTGTTTGCGAGCGGCGCCATCTGGGGCATCGACAGTTTCGACCAGTGGGGAGTGGAGCTCGGCAAGGTGCTGGCGCAGGACATCGCGCCGCGGCTTGCGAGCGGCGACGCAACGGGGCTCGACACCTCCACCGCCGGTCTTTTGCAGCGTCTGACCTTGCGCTGACGCACAGGCGCGGCATACTCGCGAGCGGTTCGATCCGAACCGCACCGCGACTGGAGGGCGACGATGGAGGATGCAGTGGTTGAATCCGGAGGAAAGCACCGCACAGTGGAAGCCGGGCGAGGTACGGCCTGGTGGACGCAATCCTGGGCGCTGTTCGTGAAAAACCCCGGCATGTGGCTCGTGTTCGGCGTGATCTTCTTCGTGGGATTCGCCGTGCTCGGGTTCATTCCCGTGATCGGAGGGCTCGTGGCGGCGGTGCTGTCGCAGGTCATCCTGGGCGGCTGGATGCTTGCCGCGCGCAAGCTCGACACAGGCGGCACGCTCGAAGTGGGCGATCTCTTCTCGGGCTTCAAGGAAAAGCTCAATCCGCTTCTCACGCTGGGCGCGGTCGCGGTCGGGGCGAGCATCGTCACCTTTCTCGTCATGGCCGTCATGGGCGGCGGCGCGGTGATGGGCATGATGTTGGGGGGCGCTTCGCGCAGCGCGGGCGGGCTGATGGCTTCAGCCGCACTGGGCATGATCGCGATGCTGGTCGGCCTGGCGCTGGCATTCGTGTTCGCGATGGCGTTCTGGTTCGCTCCGGCGCTGGTGGTGTTTCGCGACACGCCGGCCATCGATGCGCTGAAGGCGAGCTGGTCGGCGACGCTCGCGAACTTCGTCCCCTTCCTCGTGTACAGCGTGATCTGGCTCGTGGCCGCCATCGTGGCCTCGATCCCGTTCGCGCTCGGGTGGCTGGTGCTCACGCCGCTCACGGTGCTGGGCATCTACTGCGCGTACAAGGACATCTTCGAAGGCATGGTTTCGCTCGAGACGCCGGGTCTTTCGGAATGACGTGCGGCGCGAGCAGACATGAAATCGGCACCGAGCTGAGACCAGGGCGGCCTCAACCACACGTCAGGTCGGCACCGAACATTGTCATCCCCGCGAAGGCGACCCAGGGCTTCCTCACGCTTTGGATTCCCGCCTGCGCGGGAATGACGAGCTCGCTTCTTTCGCCGCGCTCTGGCGCGCAGTGTCGCGGGCAACAGGAATGAAAAAAGCCGGGCATTGCCCGGCTTTCCGATCTGCTTCGAACCACCTGGAAGCCGCGCGGCGACTCCCGGGTGTTTTCATCACATGTCCATGCCGCCCATGCCGCCCATGCCACCCATGCCGCCAGCGGGCATCGGCGACTCTTCCTTCGGCGCTTCGGCGACCATCGCTTCGGTGGTCAGCATCAGCGACGCGACGGAAGCCGCGTTCTGCAGCGCGGTGCGGGTCACCTTGGTCGGATCGAGAATGCCCATCTCGATCATGTCGCCGTAGGTGTCATTGGCGGCGTTGAAGCCGAAGTTGCCCTTGCCTTCCAGCACGCGGTTCACGACCACGCTCGGCTCGCCGCCGGCGTTGGCGACGATCTCGCGCAGCGGCGACTCGATCGCCTTCAGCACGAGCTTGATGCCGGCGTCCTGGTCGGGGTTGTCGCCCTTGATGTCGCCCGCGGCCTGGCGCGCACGCAGCAGCGCGACACCGCCGCCCGCCACGATGCCCTCTTCCACGGCAGCGCGGGTGGCATGCAGCGCGTCTTCCACGCGAGCCTTCTTTTCCTTCATCTCGACTTCGGTCGCGGCGCCGACCTTGATCACGGCCACGCCGCCGGCGAGCTTCGCCATGCGTTCCTGCAGCTTCTCGCGGTCGTAGTCGGAGGTCGCTTCCTCGATCTGGACGCGGATCTGCTTCACGCGGCCTTCGATGTCGGCGGCCTTGCCCGCGCCGTCGATGATGGTCGTGTTTTCCTTGCCCACTTCGATGCGGTTCGCCTGGCCGAGGGACGCCAGCGTGACCTTCTCGAGGGTCATGCCGGTTTCTTCGGAGATCACCTGGCCGCCCGTCAGGATGGCGATGTCTTCCAGCATGGCCTTGCGGCGGTCACCGAAGCCCGGCGCCTTGACGGCCACGACCTTCAGGATGCCGCGGATCGTGTTGACCACGAGCGTCGCGAGCGCTTCGCCTTCGACTTCCTCGGCCACGATCAGAAGCGGGCGCGAAGCCTTGGCCACTTGCTCGAGCGTCGGCAGGAGGTCGCGGATCGAGGAGATCTTCTTGTCGTACAGCAGCACGAACGGGTTCTCGAGGATCGCGGCCTGCTTCTCGGGGTTGTTGATGAAGTAGGGCGACAGGTAGCCGCGGTCGAACTGCATGCCTTCGACGACGTCCAGCTCGTTCTGCAGCGACTTGCCGTCCTCGACGGTGATCACGCCTTCCTTGCCGACCTTGTCCATCGCGTCGGCGATGATCTTGCCGATCGACTCGTCGCTGTTGGCGGAGATGGAGCCGACCTGCGCGATTTCCTTGGAGGTCGTGGTGGGCTTGGACGCCTTCTTCAGCTGCTCGACGAGCTGGGTGACCGCGCGGTCGATGCCACGCTTCAAGTCCATCGGGTTCATGCCGGCGGCCACGTACTTCATGCCTTCGCGGACGATGGCCTGCGCGAGCACGGTGGCGGTGGTGGTGCCGTCACCGGCGTTGTCGCTCGTCTTGGAAGCGACTTCCTTCACCATCTGCGCGCCCATGTTCTGGAGCTTGTCCTTCAGCTCGATTTCCTTGGCGACCGAGACACCGTCCTTGGTGACGGTGGGGGCGCCGAAGCTGCGCTCGAGCACCACGTTGCGGCCCTTCGGGCCCAGGGTCTTCTTGACCGCGTTGGCCAGGATGTTCACGCCTTCGATCAGGCGTTGACGGGCGTCGTCGCCGAACACTACGTCTTTTGCTGCCATGTCTGATTACTCCGTATCTGTGAGTGAAAAGGTTGCGAGGGCTTCAGAGCTCGACGACCGCGAAGAGGTCGTCTTCCTTCATGACGAGCAGCTCGTCGCCTTCGACCTTGACGGTCTGGCCGCTGTACTTGCCGAACAGCACACGGTCGCCGACCCTCACGCCCATGGCGACGAGGTCGCCCTTGTCGTTGCGTCGGCCCGGGCCGACGGCCAGCACTTCACCCTGATCGGGCTTTTCGGCGGCGTTGTCGGGGATCACGATGCCCGACGCCGTCTTGGTTTCGTTTTCCAGGCGCCGCACGATCACGCGATCGTGCAGGGGGCGAAGCTTTTGTTTCGTTGCCATTGCATCTCCTTGGCTTGCAACAGAGGTCTTCAAATCAAAGCGCCAACGAAAGTTGGCGCTTCTTAACGGTGAAGCGGTCCGGCGGCAGGCTCTGCCGTTAGCACTCAACTTCAACGAGTGCTAATCATAAGGGTTTTTCGGGCGGAATCAAGCCCGGCGCGCACTACACTGCCCCGAGGAGAGGAATCATGCCGAACGCAACGGATGTACAGCGGTTCGACGACGCGCTTGCCACCCTGAACGAGCTCGCCGCCCACGACATGGATTTCTACAAGGGCTACGAGGGCGTGCTCGACTGGCTCGCGCAGCAGACAAGCCCCGGCACCGCCAAAGGCGTCGTGGGCGAGCAGCTTTCCCTCGGGTGGCACTTTCGCAAGTCGGCCGCGATCACCCAGTTTCGCGAGGCGTTGCGCGCCTACCTGCTCGTGCTCATCACGCGCTACGGCCTCGCCGGCGGCCAGCTGAAGACCGCCAAGGGGATCGAGCCCGGCAGCGACGCGGCCCATACGCGGCGCGTGCTTCTCGCCAGCCTCAAGAACTATTGCCGACGCATCGTGGTGCGCCACGGCGGGATCGTGATCGACTCGAAGGTGTACGAGTGGGCCGGCCTCAGGCACTTCGCCGACGTCGCGCGGGTCCTGCGCGACGGACGGGACCGCGGCGCCGAAATCCTGCGCCATGCGTTCGCCTACGCGCGGCGCGTCGACGATGCGCAGGGCCACTACGCGCGCTGGTTCGGAATCGCGAACCGCCGCGAAGTCGCCACCGATTTCGAGCGGCTGATCGAGGTCTATCACAAGAAATCGATCCGCATCCGGGTGGAGGAGCGCACGGAGCGCGACGGCAGCGTCCGCCTGGACACCGTGTACGGCGTCGCGACCCGTCAGCACTGGGACTACGCGCAGCCCAAGGAGCTCATCGACATCCGCCTGGGCGACTACTTCTTCGACGGCACCGCCGTGCATTCGAGCCAGATCGTTCACGACACCGCGATGTACGACGCGATCCTCGAGCGCCACCTCGTGATGAAGAAAGAGCAGGCCACGGCGCTCGAGGACCTGCGCCAGGCCATCATGGCCGGTGGCGACGAGGTCGCGCTCGAGGCTGCCCACACGCTGCGCGAAGCCGACATCGCGCGCCGGATTCGGGAAAACGCGGCGCGCGTGCCGCCGCAGGACCGCACGCGCGAGAAGATTTCCGTGACGGGCGTGATCCTGCACGAAGTGACCCACAACGCAATCTGGACGACCGACGTGCAGATCGAGGGCCAGGCGATGTACGGGCCGAACTGCTGCCTCTGGCTCGCGCGCAACCATCCCGGCAAGGCGGCCACCAACGCCGACAACTTCCGCCTCTTCTCGGAGGAATTCCTCACGGCCTGAGCCTGGCTGCACAATCCCCTCTTGCAACAGGAGGCCGACATGTTCCAGGCGCTAGTGCTCGAGCGGGACCCCGAATTCAGCGCGCAGCTGAAGAAGGTCGACGATGCCTTTTTGCCCGAGGGCGACGTCACGATCGACGTCGATTACTCGACGATCAACTACAAGGACGGCCTCGCCATCACCAACAAGTCGCCGGTGGTTCGCAGCTGGCCGATGATCGCGGGCATCGATGGCGCGGGCACGGTCGTCGACAGCGCGTCGCCGCTGTGGCGCCAAGGCGATGCGGTGGTGCTGAACGGTTTCGGTGTCGGCGAAACGCACAAGGGCTGCCTCGCGGGCCGCGCACGGCTGAAGGCCGGATGGCTCGTGTGCCGGCCGGCCGCGTTTTCAGCGAAGCAGGCGATGGCGATCGGCACCGCGGGCTACACCGCGATGCTGTGCGTGCTGGCGCTCGAGCGTCACGGGGTGCGGCCTGGCGAGGGCGACGTGCTCGTGACGGGGGCCACGGGTGGCGTGGGCTCGGTTGCCGTTGCGCTGCTTGCGAAGCTCGGACACAAGGTGACGGCCGCAACGGGCAAGTCGACCGAGGAACCTTACCTGCGGCGGCTGGGCGCTGCGGCCGTCATCGACCGCAACGAACTCTCGTCGCCCGGCAAGCCGCTGCAGAAGGAACGCTGGGCGGGCGTGGTCGACGCGGTGGGCAGCCACACGCTCGCGAACGCCTGCGCGCAGACGCGGTATGGCGGCGCGGTCGCCGCGTGCGGTCTCGCGCAGGGCATGGATCTTCCGGCGAGCGTGGCGCCTTTCATCCTGCGCGGCGTCGCGCTGCTCGGGGTCGACAGCGTGATGGCGCCTCTCGCGGCGCGGGAGCAGGCGTGGTCGCGTCTCGCGAGAGACCTCGACCCTGAGTTGCTGGACACGATCACGACGGAGATTCCCCTCGCCTCGGCCATCGAGGCCGCGCAGAAGCTGATGGCGGGGCAGGTGCGCGGGCGAATCGTCGTCAAGACGAGGTAGAACCCCGGACGCGCACTTGCTGCGCAGCGCGATGCTGACGAATGTCTTCGACCGTCGTGCACAGCAGCCCGTGGCGCCTCGCGAACTCGGCAACCTGATCGCCTCGCGCCATCGTGCCGTCCGGATTCATCAGTTCGCACAGTACGCCCGCCGGATAGCACCCCGCGAGCATCGCCAGGTCGACCGCGGCTTCGGTATGCCCTTCGCGCTCGAGGACGCCGCCTGCCTTCGCCACCAGCGGGAACACGTGCCCCGGGCTCACGACTTCGCTGCGTTCGAGCGTCGTGCGCAGCGCGCACTGGATGGTCTGCACGCGATCGGCGGCCGACACGCCCGTCGTCACGCCGAACGCCGCCTCGATGGACTGCGTGAAAGCGGTCGCATGGCGCGAGCGGTTGACCTCGACCATCGGGCGCAGGCGCATCTCGTTCGCCTTCTCGGGCCGGATGCACAGGCACACGATGCCGCTGCCCTCGCGGATCATGAGGGCCATGATGTCCTGCGTGACGAGCTCGGCCGCGCAGACGAGGTCCGCTTCATTCTCGCGGTCCGAGTCGTCGAGGACGAGCACGGGCTGTCCCTCGGCGATCGCGCGAACGACCTCGGGCACGGGTGCGAGGCCAATGCCTTCGCGTTCGGCGGTGGGTGGGGTGCTAAGCGTGGGTGTCATGAAACGCTCCTGTCGGTTGAACAAAAACGCTTCAAGGCTGGCAAGAACGCACGCGCCACGGCCTGACGGCCGTGCAAGCGCACGCATCTTCTTTCATCCGGACTGTGACCGTCGGCCCCGGCATTCGACCGGGTCTGCTGACCTCCTTCGCATCTCGCGACACGAGTGGAGCGCTCGCGGGCTCGCGGCGCCGGGTTGCCCCGCTGCCGCCTACCGCCGGTGGGGAATTTCACCCCGCCCTGAAGACCGCTCCACTATAGGCGAGCCCGGAAAGTCGTGCACGGTGCGGGGTCGCACGTGCGTCACCGCGGGCCGACTTGCGCAAGCCCGGGGGAAGCGACGGCGCATCCTCACGCCCGGGGCATCGCGCGCGCCAGCCGGTCCCGACGGCGCGGGATCCGGCGCCCAGTCAATGTCGGTTGGCAATGCCCGAGGTCACGTGACCCGCCGGCACATGCTGCGCGGCGTGCGTGACGTGGCGCGTCTGGTCGTCGAAGAAGAAGTCGGGCTCGAACTCGCGCAGGAATTCGCCCTTGTCCAGGCCGCCGAGGAACATCGCCTCGTCGACCTGTATCTTCCAGTCCATGAGCGTGCGGATCGCGCGTTCGTGCGCGGGCGCACTGCGCGCCGTGACGAGCGCGGTGCGGATGCGCATCGCGGCATTGCCGTCGTGCTGCAGGCGGTGCAGCGCCGCGAGGAGCGGCTTGAAGGGGCCGCCGGGCAGAGGCTGCGTGGCCTTGCTGAGCTCGTGCCGCTGGAACGCTTCGAGGCCCTCGGACTGGAAAACGCGTTCGGCCTCGTCGGAAAAAAGCACGGCGTCGCCGTCGAAGGCGATGCGCACTTCGTGCGGATAGTTCGTGCCGGCGAGCACCGATTCGGTGAGCACGCGCGCAGCCGGAAAGCCCGCGGCGAGCGCCTCGCCCACGTCCTCGGCGTTGGCGGAGAGAAACAGGTGCGCGCGCAGCGGCCGCAGATAGCGAAAGGGCGATCGCCCCTGCGTGAATACGCCGCGCTCGAGGTGAATGCCCGCATGCTTGGCGGAGCGGAACACGCGCATGCCCGAGACCGGATCGTTGCGCGAGAGGATCACGACTTCGACGCGCTCGGCGCCGGCGTCGTTGAATGCGAGCAGCTTTCGGATGAGCGAGAACGCGATGCCGGGTTGCGCGGGCGCATCGAGCCGTTCGAGCTGCAGCCGCATGTAGGCGGTGGGATCGCCCGCTTCGAAGACGCGGTTTTCTTCCTCGAAATTGAAGAGGGCGCGCGAGGAAAGCGCGACGACCAGCTTGTTTTCGAGGGTGGGCAGGGTCACGTCGCCTATCGTACCCACTGGTTGAGCTGGATGATCGGCAGCAGCACCGCGAGCACGATCAGAAGCACGACCAGTCCCATCACGACGATGAGAAGCGGCTCGAGAATGGTGGCGAGCTGCATCGCGCGGCGCTGCACCTCGTTGGAAAGCTGGCGTGCCGCGCGCTGCAGCATGACGGGCAGTTGCCCCGTCTGCTCGCCCAGCCGCGCGAACATGCTCAGCAATCCCGGAAAGCGCTTCTTCTGTCCGAGCGCCGAAGCAAGCGGCGCGCCCTCTCGCACCAGCACGAGCGCATCGAGCGCGTCGGCGCGCATCGCGCGGTTGCCGAGCGTTTCGGCCGCGGCCTGCAGCGCCTTGAGAATCGGAACGCCGGCGGCCGCGAGCATCGCAAGCGTGTTCGCGAAGCGGGCGGCGTTGTAGCCGCGCGAGAGTCGTCCCACGATCGGCAGCGTGAGCCAGCTCGCGTCGAACGCGAGGCGAAACGGCTCCTGCTTCAGCGCGGAGCGAAACAGGAAGACTGCCGCCGCGAGCACGATGAGCCCGACCCAGCCCCAGTGGCGGATCGCGGCGCTCACGCCGAGCATGGCGACCGTGAGAAAGGGCAGTGCGCGCTTGGTGCCCGCGAACACGTTGGCGACCTGCGGCACGACGTAGGTGACGAGGAAGGTGACGATCGCGATCGCCACGAGCGTCACGATCGCCGGATAGAGCGCCGCGCCGATGAGGCGACCCTTGAGCGCCTGTGCTTCTTCGAGGTCGTCGGCGAGGCGTTCCAGCACGAGGCCCAGGTGGCCGCTTTGTTCGCCGGCGCCGATCACGGCGACGTAGATGCCGGAGAATTCGCGCGGGAACTGTCCGAGCGCCTTGGCGAACGAGGAGCCCGCGTTGACCTCGGCGCGCAGCGCGGCGACCAGGTCGCGTTCGCGTTCGTTCTCGCTTTCGTCAGTGAGCGCCGTGAGTGCGCGTTCCAGCGGCAGGCCCGAGCCGACGAGTCCGGCGAGTTGCCGCGTCCAGATCGCAAGCGTAGCGGGCGTGTAGATGCGGCCAGCGAGCGGCCGCGAGAGCAGGCCCTTGGGCGGCGCGGCGGCCCCGACCGGCTCGACTGCGAGCGGAACCAGAGCGCGCGCGCGCAACAGGCCGCGCGCGGCTTTCGCGGTGTCGGCCTCGAGCACGCCCTTGTGCGTTTCGCCCTGCGCGTCGATGGCTTCGAAGGAATACGCCGGCATGAGCCGATTATCGTGCCGTGGCCTTCTGGGCACCCGCCGTCATTTCCGCGAAGGCGGGAATCCGGAGCGTCCCGGAGGTTGCCGCACCCCAGGCTCACATCTGCCGCAGCCGAAACCTCTGCAGCTTTCCCGTCTCCGTTCGCGGCAGACTCGCCACGAACTCGACCCGCCGCGGATACTTGTACGGCGCGATCATCGACTTCACGTGTTCCTGCAGCGCGCGCACCATCGGCTCGTCGCCGGCATGCCCCGGCTTCAGCACGACGAACGCCTTCACGATCATGCCGCGCTCCTCATCCGGCTCGCCGATCACGCCGCATTCCGCGACGGCGGGATGCTTCAGGAGCGCATCCTCGACCTCCGGGCCACCGACGTTGTAGCCCGACGTGATGATCATGTCGTCGGCGCGCGCCTGATAGAAGAAGTAGCCTTCGTCGTCCTCGACGAACGCGTCGCCGGGATAGTTCCAGCCGTTCTTCACGTAGCTCGCCTGCCGGGCATCGTCCAGATATTTGCAGCCCGTGGGACCGATCACCGCGAGCTTGCCGATCGTGCCGCGCGGCACTTCGCGGCCTTCGTCGTCGACCACCTTGGCCGCATAACCCGGCACGACCTTGCCGATCGCGCCGCGCTTCACTTCGCCGGGCCCCGAGGAGATGAAGATGTGGAACATCTCGGTCGCGCCGATGCCGTCGGTCATCTCGATGCCGCTCGCGTCCTTCCAGAGCTGGCGCGTCGCATCGGGCAGGCCCTCGCCCGCGCTCACGCAGATGCGCAGCCGCCCGACGCCGTGCTGGCGCGCGAACGGCGCCATCGCGCGATAGAAGGTGGGCGCGGTGTAGCAGATCGTCGCGCCCCGCTCGACGATCGTCTTCACCATGGTCTCGGGCGTGTAGGGACCATCCGGAAAATAGACGGAGCTGCCGGCCCACATGGGAAACATCAGGAGGCCGCCCAAGCCGAAGGTGAAGGCGAGCGGCGGCGAGCCGACCACGATGTCCTCGGGCGCGGCCTTCAGCACGTGCCGGGGCCATGCCTCGCAGGCGGCGACGACGTCACGATGCGTGTGCACCGCGGCTTTCGGCTTGCCCGTCGTGCCGGAGGTGAAGGCCAGAAGGGCGATGTCGTCGCCGAGCGTGGGGCAGGCGTCGAAGGCGCCCGCCTTCGCTTGTGCGAGCGTATCGAGCGACTGAGCGAGGCCCGCGGCATTGAAGCGGACGACTTTCTTCAGCACGGCGTGGGAGCGCTGCGCGAGTTCCAGCTCCTGCATGAGATTCGCGTCGCACAGGGCCAGCGCAGGCTCGGCCTTGTCGATGATGTCGCCCAGTTCGCGCGCACGCAGCAGAGGCATGGTGGCGACCGCGATCGCGCCGCACTTCACGACGGCAAGCCACGCGAGCGCCATGCCGATCGAATTGCCGCCGCGCAGCAGCACGCGGTTGCCGGGCGTCACGCCCAGGTCTTCCACCAGAACGCGGCAGATGCGGTCGACGCGTTCGCGCGCCTCGGCGTAGGTGAGCGTGAGCGACGAAGACCTGAGCATCGGGCGCTGCGCCCACGGCTTGCCGGCCGCCTTGTCGAGCAACTCGTCGACGAGGTTGATGCGCTCCGGCAACCTGAGCTCGGGCCGGTCGTAACGCAGCTTCGGCCAGGCTTCACGGGAGGGCAGGCGGTCGTGCGCGAAGCGGTCCTGCTGGGCGGATCGGTTCATGACGCTTCCTTCGTATGCGCCCGCGCGTGCTCCTTCACCTTGCCGAGCAGGCGATGGAGGGTGGCGACCTCCTTCTCGGGCAGCGCGCCGAACGCCTGGACGATCCAGTCCTCGTGCGCGCGCGCCATTTCGTTGAAGAGCTTGCGCCCGCGCGGCGTGAGGCGCACGCGGTAGGCTCTGCGGTCGCCTTGCACGTCGATGCGCTCCACGAGCCCTTCGGAGACCAGCTGGTCCGTGATGCCGGTGACGTTGCCGCCGGTCACCATCATGCGGCGCGAGAGTTCGTTCATCTTGAGGCCGTCCGGCGCCCGTTCGAGCTGCGCCATCAGATCGAAGCGCGGCAAGGTAGTGCTGAAGCGTTCGCGCAGGAGCGTGCGCACTTTCTTCTCGACGAGCTGCGTGCAGGTGAGCAGCCGCAGCCACAGGCGCAGCGCCTCCGGGTGCTCGCTATGCGCGCGTGCTTCCATGTCCACGGGGTCGGCTCCTCTTCAACAGGTTTAAATAGTTTAAGTCTGAAGTAATTGGTGTCAAGGGCATCCGTCCCTGGATCGCTCGCGCGATCGTGCATCGACCTGTGTCCTGCACACGCGAATTGAATTTGTCGAATAATCGGATGCCATGGAACCGCTGGTGCAGAAGATCGAAGCCCAGCTGGCGGCGCTGCCTGTGGCCGTCGCGCTGGGTCTGCCGGGCGGGCAGCGGGTGGGACCCGCGAATGCCCGCGTGAGACTTTCGTTCGATGACTGGTCCGGGCTTGCGACGCTCGCGGCAGGGCAGATCGGCAAGCTCGCCGAGGACTATGTCGAAAAGCGCTGCCGCATCGAAGGCAGCATGCGCGACCTGATGGCGGCCGCGGCGGCACTGCTGCCGGGCAGCCCCGTGGCGAGCGACACGAGCTGGTGGACTCGGGTGCTGCAGCGCGCCAGGTCGCTCGCCGCGCACACGCCTTCGCGCGACGCGGAGCAGGTGCGCTTCCACTACGACGTCTCCGACGATTTCTACGCGCTCTGGCTCGATGCGCGGCGGGTGTATTCGTGCGCATATTTCCGCGATTCGCACATGTCGATCGGCCAGGCGCAGGAAGCGAAGCTCGACCATATCTGCCGCAAGCTGATGCTCGAGCCCGGCCAACGGTTCCTCGACATCGGTGCGGGCTGGGGCGGGCTTCTCCTGTGGGCCGCGGAGCATTACGGCGTGGACGCCACCGGCATCACCCTCTCGAAGAACCAGCACGCCTACGTCAGCCGCCTCGTCGAGGAAAGGGGTTTGCAGGGGCGCGTGCGCATGCATCTGCAGGACTATCGCGACCTCCCGGAGGACCAGACCTACGACCGCATCGCGTCGGTCGGAATGTTCGAGCACGTGGGGCAGGCGCACATGCCCGCCTACTTCGGCAAGATCCGGCGCCTTCTGAAGCCGGGCGGCCTCGTCATGAACCACGGCATCACCGCCGGGAGCCTCAGACCCGGTCAGCTCGGCGCGGGCATGGGCGACTTCATCGAGAAGTACATCTTTCCCGGTGGCGAGCTGCTGCACGTGAGCCGCGTGCTGCGCGACCTCGCGACGTCCGGGCTCGAGATGGTCGACGTCGAGAACCTGAGGCCGCACTACGCGCGCACGCTCTGGGCGTGGTCCGATGCGCTCGAGTCCCGGCTCGACGAGGCGCATCGCGTGCTCGCGGCCACGCATGGCGAAGAGGGCGCGGGCACGGTGCTGCGCGCCTATCGGCTCTACCTGTCGGGCTGCGCGATGTGCTTCGAGCAGGGCTGGCTCGCGCTGCACCAGATCCTCGCCACGCACCCCGACGGCGAACTGTCGGGCAGAGATCTGCGCGGCGCGCAAGGGGACTATACGTTTAGACGAGACTACATGTACCGCTGACGGCTAAACTCGTTTTCATGCTATACAAGTTCAAGTCGAAGGCGACCGGCGACCTGATCATGCTGGAGCCCAACGGGCGACGCGTCCTCGAGATCATCGGCAAGGATCCGGGGCCGAAGGGAATCATCCTGCCCGAGCAGATGGCCGCCGCGGTTGCTGCATTGCAGCAAGCCGTCGCACAGGAAGAAAGCGACGAGCAGGCCGCCGCCGACGATGCCCGGGCCAACGGACGCGCGGTGCCGAAATCCGACGCCGTCACGCTGCGCCAGCGCGCATTGCCATTCATCGACATGCTCGAGCGCTGCCGAAAGGCGGGCGTCGAGATCGTCTGGGGCGTCTGAACGCTGCGGGCGCGCACACACGCGCCCAGGGAGGAAGCGGATGACGATCAGGACTTTCCAGGAGCTTTACGACAGCTTTTGCGCCGCGACCGGAACGGCGCCGCAGGAGCTCGAGGAAGACGATGAAGGCTGCGCCGCATTCTCGGCCGAGCTGCGCGGCGTGACGGTCAACGTCATGCACACGGTCGATTCGCACCCTGACAGCGCCTTCGTGCTGGTGGACTTCGGCCCGCCGCCCGAAGAGCAGGAGGCGGAGGCTTTCCGGAGGCTGCTCATGACCAACTTCACGATGCTCGGGCAGGAGCCCGCGAGCGCCTTCAGCATCCACCCCGTCTACGGCAATGTGATGCTGCAAGCCACTTACCCGTTCGAGCAGCATTCGGGCGAGCACCTGCTGAGATCGCTCCGTGCCCTGGCGGAGCTCGCGCTGCGCTGGCGCGAGACGCATTTTCTCGAAGAGGCATCGGCGGATGGGGAGCGGCGCTGATGGGCAACGTGCGCCGCATGCTGCGGGACGCACCTCCGAGTCCCACGTTCGGGCCTTCTCCATCACCTCAACTTCCAGGGGGAGCGAGCCCGCCCGACGTGGCGCTGGAGGTCCGGCCTGAACGCAGCCATCCGGGAATGAGTGAGGGCATGTGGCGCGGCCGCGATCGCTCGCACGATCCCTCGCACGATCGCTCGCACGATCCTTCGCAATTCCCGGATGGCGAAGAAAAGGGGCCGCCGCTGCCGGTGGACGTGCGAGAAGCATTGGCCCGCCACGACCACGAGGCTGCGCGCACGCGCGCCGCGGCTAGCGCGGAAGGAGCCCCTCCCCCGCCCGGCGGGCCACCGCCTCGTCCGGACGCTCGTGCCGAGGTCCCTCCGGGTCCGCCACGCTTGAACCTCCCTCGTCTCGCGGCGCATCCTGCTGCGCGTGCGCGCCAAGTGCGCGTGGACGGAGCGGCGAACCCCCGCCCCCGGCGGCGGGCGCGACGGCGCCCCGCACCTGCGCAGGCCGGTTTCCGGATCTGGCTGGCCGCCGGCATCGCGGTGAAGACAATCGGCTGCACGTCCATGGCGCGCCAGATCGCGGACCTCGCCTACGACGCCTTCCATCCCGCGGTCGTCATCCACCTGTCCACAGGTGTTGCCAACGTCGACGACAACAACAGCATGCTGGCCGGTGCCGGGGCGGCCGTCCTCTTCGAGGTCGCGTCCTGCGTCATGGTGCGTCCGGCCTTTTCGTCGATGATGACCACGCTTCGGCGCGATCACGAAGGCCGCGCCCGAGGGCACCGCGCCTGCGGGTTCGCCCATACCCCAGTGGCGGTCGGTCTTGCGCTGCTCACGATTCTCCTTCCGCTCGCCCGCGCCATTCAGGACGCCTGGGGCACCGAGCCCGGCGCCGCTCGCAACCGGGTGGTGCTGTCGGCGTTCGAGGCCGCCTTGAAGCTCGTGATCTACACGTTCGCGCGCGGCGTCCTCGAACGGTTCATCGCGCCGCTCCTGCCCGCGGTATCGATCATCGACTCCGAAGGCGACGAAGTATCGCCCGAGCTGACGGAAAAGATGGTTTTCGTCCGCGCGGTCTGCATGCTGCTATTGACCGTTCCCAATGCCGCGGTGACGCTGGACAACATCCTGCAGCGCGGAGACTGGACTCTGGCGCCTCCCTTCGATGGCTTGCCCGGCAGCGAGCACGTCGCGATCAACCTGTGGGTCGGCGTGTACGAATTCATCGCTTCCATCGCGTGGATCCTGGCGCTTGCGACAGCCGCCCGCGCGCAGCACTGGTCGCTTTCCATCGGCGATCCCGATGGCGGCGACTCGCCCTCCAATCCCACGCAGGAGGCCCCGGACGCATCGCTCCTCGATCTCCCCTGGTTCATCCCCGGCAGCATTCTCGGGGAGAAAGTGCGCGAAGCGGTAGCCTCCATCCGTGTGCAAAGGACGTGCGCGTCCGTGCTGCGAGGACTGTTCGAATCGAGGCCGCCTTACGTGTTTCGCGACATCATGGGTTTTCGCTGGTGGGGCAACCTCATGCTGCTTGCATTGATGAGCGACCGCGCCATGACGGCCATGGAGGAAAGCGGCATGCCGTTCGGCCCGGCCGGCTGGCTCGGGCTGATCCTGGGGGTCTTCGAAACAGCGCCTCTTCTCATCGAGCGGGGTATCAATGCGCAGGTCTCGGAGGGCAATCCCGACCGCGATCTTGTCGATAAGCTGCACCGGCTGTTTCGGCTGCAAGACGAGATCTACAGGCAGCGCACGCCCAGCCTCAGCACGCCACATCCCGACGAGGGGCTACCCATCATCGATCGCACGCTTCATCGCTCGATGATGGAGCTGATCGCGGGCAACCCCGTCTTCGACGACGTGAGGCGGCACATGCGCGAGCTGAAGCGGATCGGCCGGCAAAGGCAACGGATGCAGGTGGACCGCTCGTCCGAGCGGCTGATCGTGATCCACACCGCGCCCATCTACCCGCCGCCCGCGATGCGCGAGCAGTTCGGCAACTTGCGCTCGCGAGACGAATTCCTGCCCGATTCGCGCGTGATGGGCCAGATGCTGCACGTGATGGACGACGACGAATAGACCGTCGGCGAAGCCGCCCGAATCAGTCGACCTTTGCTCCCGACGCCTTCACCACCTGGGCCCACTTGCGGTGCTCGGCTTCGATGTGCTTCGCGAATTCCGTTGGCGTGTTGCCGCTCGGGATCGCGCCTTGCGAGAGCAGCTTCTCCTTCACTTCGGGCGCCTGCAGCGCCTTCGCCACTTCCTGCTGAATCCGGTTCACGATGTCGCCCGGCGTGCCCGCGGGCGCGAGCAGACCGAACCACGACGTCGCATCGAACCCCTTCAGTCCCGCGGCTTCCTCGATCGTCGGCACGTTCGGAAGCGCCGCGGAGCGTTCGCGGCTCGTCACCGCGAAAGCCTTCAGCTTGCCCGCCTTGATGTGCGGCAGAGAGGAAGGCAGGTTGTCGAACATCACGTCGGCCTGGCCGCCCACCATGTCCATGAGCGCGGGCGCGGAGCCGCGATACGGCACGTGCACCATGAAGACGCCCGCCATGCTCTTGAAGAGCTCGCCCGCGAGGTGGATCGACGTGCCGCTGCCGCTCGAAGCCATGTTCAGTTTGCCGGGATGCGCCTTCGCGTAGCGGATGAAGTCGCGCACGTTGTCGATGCCGAGCGCCTTCGCCCTCTCGGTCTGCATCTCCATCACGTTCGGCACGCCCGCCACGAGCGTGATCGGCGCGAAGTCCTTGATCGGGTCGTAGGGCAGCTTCGCGTAGAGCGCGCGGTTGATGCCGTGCGTGCCGACGGTACCCATGAGAAGCGTGTAGCCGTCGGGCGGCGAGTGCGCCACGATCTCCGCGCCCACGTTCCCGCCCGCGCCCGCGCGGTTTTCCACGACGAACTGCTGGCCGAAGGCCTTGGAGAGTTCGGGCGCGATGGAGCGCGCGAGGATGTCGGTCGTGCCGCCCGGCGGGAAAGGCACGACGATCTTCACGGGTCGCGCGGGCCAGGCGGGCTGAGCGCGGGAACCTGTTGCGAATGCGGCCGCGCCGAGCGTCAGGAGCGCCGTGCGGCGCGAGAGAGAGTTGCGACCCATGGCTGTCTCCTCGTGTTCCGAGCGCGAGCATAAACAAAATGGGCGCCCGCAGCGCCCATTTCGAGATGAGGGATGACCCTCTGCACCGCCGTGCGTCAGTCGGCGTACACGCCCGCCGCCTTGATGATCGGGCTCCACTTCGCGATTTCGGCCTGCACGAACTTCTTGTGCTCGGCGGGTTCCATGCGCTTGTCGGTCACCACCACCGCGCCCAGGCCTTCCTGGCGCTTGATGAATTCCGGGTCCTTCAGCGCGACCTTCAGCGCGTCGTTGATCTTCTTCTGCACGTCCGCGGGCGTGCCCTTGGGGGCATAAAGGCCGTGCCAGATCGTGACTTCGAAGCCCTTCAGGCCCGATTCCTCCAGTGTCGGCAGGTCCTTCAGCGCGGGCGTCGTGAGGCGCTTGGGCGTCGTGACGGCGAAGGCCTTCACCTTCTTCGCCTCGATGTGCGACGTGGTGTTGGTGGTCTGGTCGCACATGAGGTCGATCTGGCCGCCGATCAGGTCCGTCATCGCGGGGCCCGTGCCCTTGTACGGCACCGGCGTCATTTCCGTCTTCACAGCGTTCTGGAAGAGCAGGCCGCACAGGTGCGAAGCCGAGCCCACGCCTGCGTTGCCCAGGTTGATCTTGCCCTTGTTCTGCCCGATCCAGCCGAGCAGCTCCTTGTAGTTGTTCGCCGGCAGCGAGGGCCGGCCGAGCAGCGTCATCGGCACGTCGTTGATCACGCCCAGGTATTCGAAGTCGCTTTCCACCTTGAAGGGACTGTTGCGCACGAGCGTGGGCATCGTGGCCATGCCGATGTGATGCAGCAGCAGTGTGTAGCCGTCGGCCGGGGCGTGCGCCACCTTGTTGGCGCCGAT
>NZ_DASZSE010000030.1:0-19152 GCF_035548915.1 Ramlibacter sp.
GTTGGCTCGAGATGCCCGCCTGGCCTGATTACGCCGGAAACGACTGGCCTGAATATGCCGAAAACACCAGCCGGTCCCGGCGAACCCGACTGGCCTGATTACGCCGGAAACGAAGTGGCCTGATTACGGTGGAAGGTGACATCCCTGACCTTGGTAGCCCAAAATGAGCGGGTACAGGAGGTCCACGGCGCTCAGGGCATCCATGTTCTCGCGTTTGACGAGGAAGTCTTCGGGGGCGTGAAACACGATGACGCTGCCAAGTGGCTCCGCCTGTGCAGTACAGGACTCGCCCAACCGGGCAGAGTGGGGCACCCAGACGTCCTCCGGAAGAAGTGAGCTCGTTCGGCCCAATCCGAACTGCTGCTGCAGTGACGGGTCCCGGTACTTGCTTGCCTCCGGAATCAGGACGACTTGACGCTCACCGCTAGCAGCCACGGCCTCAGCAACTGGAGCCACGTCGAACCGGTCTCCGCGCACGATTAGAAAACGGGCAAGAAAGTGCGGGACGACATCCTGCGGCAGATGCGCGCCGTCGATGTCAGCCATGCCGTCCAGAACAGCTTTCTGAATGTCTTCATCGGAGTGGTCCCAAGCAGCCTTCGGCGGTGCGATGACCGTGACCCCGCGGAAGTACATGCGGTTGTCAGCATCGCGGAACTTGAGATAACAAGCGGCCAGCCGGCCAAGGACCTGCCTCCATTCGCCTCCCACCACGAAGATGCCTTCGCCGAGCCGGATGCCAGGGGCGTCTTCAAAGACAGAGCGCGGGTCGAACCCTGGAAGCCGGGGTCTCTCAGGCAACTCCTGCGGATGCCCTTCATGCGGCTGATTCGGTTGCTCTCCTGGCATGTCACTCCTCCTTTGTTGTGTCTTTGTTTGCGGGCTTGCCCTTTGCTCGAGGCTTCGTCAGCTGGAACTCGCGATGTAATCCTGAAGCACGGTGTTCTGGAGTATCTCCGTCGCTGCAATCGGAAGGCCTTGCAGGTATTTGAATGGCACAGCGCGGCTGACCACGAGGGGCCCTTGCAGCTTGAGCGCGCTTGTGCGATGCCCGATGAACTTGGCAAGCCCGGCTTGGTTGGCCTGCAGCCAGGCAAAGCGCCGGAGGTGTCGGTGCAGCTTGTCTCCGACGTTGCCTTTGAAGCGGTCACAGGCCAAGGCGATTTCGGCCACCGTGCGGGACTGTTTGAGCCGCTTGCACTCGACGATGAGGACGCGCCCGTCCTTCCAGGCCAGAACGTCGACGTCTCCCATGCCGTCCTTCTTCAGGGCTCCCAGCTGTGTCATCGCGACTTCGGTCTTCGCTTGCCAGCCCAAGGCGCGAAGCTGTTCGGCGACCATCTCAGTGAACTCCCGGCCCAGCTCGTCGACCCTTCCGCCAAGCCACGCCCGCATCTCCGTGGACTTGAATACGTCCTTGTCGAAGCTCGCCGACTTGATGCTGTCCAACACGTAGCCGAAGGCCTCCCTGGCCATCGCGATGCCATACGTGAACTGGGTTCCGTGCGCGTCCAGCACGACCAAGGGCCGCAAGCTCAATGAAAGTGGGCGCTCAAAGCGCCAAGGGTTGACGAACTTGGCAGGAATGTCGGGGCCGGCGAGCCAGGTCGGCCGGCGTGGGAGCCCGAACGAATCCAGGAAGGCCCGTACATCGGCCACAGTGATGCCATCGTCTTTTCGCGCCTGCGCAATCTCCTCGATGGTGCAGGTGACCACCGGCGCGCCGCGCTCGACGGCTGTGTCTTCGAGTTGGGCGGCAATCTCACGAAAGGCCGTGAAGGTGAGTCCGTACTCCTTGAGCCAGGCGTCTTGGAACTTGGGTTCGTTGAAGAAAGACGTTGTCTTGGCAGAGACCGGCGTGGGTTCTCTCCTGAACCAGCTCTCGTAGTCTCTGGCGGCCGCTTCATACTGGCCCCCGAACGACTCGCCGAGAAACGGCTTGGCCATTTGGCCCAGAACGTCAGCTGCGAGCACGTAGCTCCCGTTGGGATAAATGGTGATGCCTTGGCTCGCCAAGCCGAAGTGCAAAGCGTCGGAGTCCCGACCCATGTTCGTTAGGGCCGCCATCCTGCCGACTAGGTCGTCGATGCGGTGGCCATCGGGCAGGAGCCCTCCAGCGTCCTTGCATTCACATGTGGCTGCCTCGATGAGAGCCCGCATTGCGATTTGGGTCTGCGCTCGCTCTTGGTCGACCTTCAAGGCCGCTCGCAGCGCTTCCTCAGGCCCATAGAGGGAGCGCACCGCGCGCGCTGTCGCCTTCCAGCGTTGCTTGTCGCGCAGCATCGTCTCGTAGCACGTGAGCAGCTCGCTAATGAGGGCGACGCGGTTGTACTGCTTCAAGGCGCCTTGGAGGCCAGCAGCGTGCTGAGTGACTGCCTCATTAAGCAGTGCGGAGCTCTCGTCCACTGCCACTTTCTCGGGCTTGCCGGGTGCCGGACGCCAGATGAACGCGGAGTTCAGCCAGAACCGGATGGACTCCTCGGGCTGCGTGTAGACGCGTCTGTCGCTGATGCCGGCCATGTGCTCCGCGGCCGAGGAGACACGCAGCGTGTGCATCACGCGCGCTCCAGGTCCGCCCAGGTACTCCAGGGCGCGCGCGCCGAAGTCTTCGTTCGCCTTCTCCGGAGTCGTGCTCAGAGCCCACATCGCGCGCAAGACAGTCGCAAGGAGAGACTGTTCGCCCTTGTTCTCAACCTCGCCGAAGTTCTGCATGAAGCCGGCGCCAACCTCGATGAAGGCAACAGGCCGTCCTTTCCCTCTCCTTAGGTGCAGTTGGGTGTCGCGAGGTTCTTGCTCGTGCGGTTCGCCTTCCTTGTCAAAGTCGGCAGCATCGACCACAAGCTGTCTGAAGTCAACGACGATTTCAGGGCTGTGAGTCTCGAAAGTAGGGCAATCCGCCTGGACGGCGCGGTACACGAGGAACTGAAGCGCCTCCCAGAGTTCGAACGCGGTCTTGCTCGCTAGTGCCTCCCGTGAGGTCAGGACCACGACCCACAAAGTGCTATGCCCGGCATGAACGCAGAATGCCAGCACCCCGCCAACAATCAGGTCCAAGCTGACATAGACGGGGAGCCCGCGGATGTTGCGGTAGATGGAAGCGTAGTTCGCACGCTGGACGACAGTGAATCCGGCGCGCAGTGGCTCGCAGTGCTCGTCCACCAAACGGCGGCGCTCCAGCCGGTAAGGAAGAAGGTGGTCGGTCGCGATTTGCAACACGAGCGGCTGGCTGTGTCCTGCTTCTGGGACGCGTAGAGTGAAGTTCTGCTGCACCCAGTAGGAGTAGAGATTCAGTAGCCCGTTGTCGAATGGGATGTGCAGCAGCCCCTTGTCTTCCTGCTCCTTGAGTTGGTTCAGAAGCAGGATGAGGCGGTCCAGGGGATACTCGGAGTCGGTGTAAAGCAGTTCCAAGTCGCTCAGTCGGGCCACCGAGAACGTCCAGCGGTCCCGGTCTTCGAAGGGCTTTGTCTTTATGCCTTGCCCTAGGAGTCCTGCGATGTAGAGGGTGTGGCCCGAGTCGACCTCGTACTCTTTCTCCAAGTACTCCTGCAACTGCATCGTGTGCATCGCGATTGCGGCCTCGTCTTCTCCGGACGGCTCCATCGGCAGCTTGAGACCGTGCGTGGCGAACCTGACGATGTCCTCCGACACGAGGAGGTGGTGCAGGAAGCGCCTCTCGCCGACTCTCACGACCGCGCTCGAGCAAGTTTGGTCCACACGGCGCAGATGCGCTGGAAGCTTCACCAACTCCGCGCCATGTCTGCTGCCATGCAGGGACAGACCAACCACACGGTGCGATGCCTGATTCATCAACGCCGCGTGGAGCTCGCCCAGCCGAGACGCCTTGGCGGCGCAGGTGACCAGGTGCTTGCGCACTGCGTAGGTCACTGAGGCGGGCAAGGCGAGGACGAGCTTGTCCCCGATGCGCACCAGTGGCTGGTAGTGCAGCGCGGAGTCATGGCTGTTTTCGTTGACCAGGCCCTCGCGCTTTCCTAGGTCGTAGAAAAACGGCTCCAGCAGGTCCTGCGCAATGCCGAGCGCCTTGAGTTCCTGTGGCGTGAACGTCACCCGTTCGGCCCACTTAGCTACAGGTGCTCGGGAGTGGATGGCCATGGCAGCCTTGTCCACAGAGGGCTCGTGTGCCCACCGCTGCAGGCCGCTCTTCTGGGCCACCGCGTCAGACAGTGCGAGCAGAGCGAGCGCTTGGTCCAGCCAAGGGCACGGCTTGGAGTCAAAAATCCGGCCCACAGCAGCAATCAGGTAGGTCGTGGCTGCATCGGCACCCTCGAAGAGGCCGGGAAAGACGCGGAAGTCCCCCACTGACGTCAGCACGTTCAGGACGAACGCGTCCTCCGCTGGGTCTTCCATCTTTGCGATGTCGAAGACCCCAAGCTGCCGATTGAGCCAAGTGTCTAGATGGCGAGGTTCAACGCGCGTTTTGCCGTCACAGCAAGACACGGCAATGTGGACGAGGATTTCGAGCCGGAAGGCATTCGCTTGGTAGGACGGCACTGTGAACATGCCGGCGACCGCGGCAACCGTTCGCTCCAGGTCGTAGTTGCGCAGAACCTTTGCGAGCAGGTCAATCTTCGGGTGGCCGATTTGCGGAGCGATGCTGCCAAGGAACGGCGGCAACGACCCGGGAGGAAGCGGCACTTGCGACATGAATACTCCCGTGCGCCTGCCGCACTGCAGCGAGCGTAGGGCAGGGCGCTTGGCGACCTGCTACCAGAACCCAGAGCCGCGACGCGCCGAACCGTCGGCACCAAGGCTGCGGGCACCTCCGGCACGGAGGTGCTGATTCCTGCGCCCGAGTAGTCGTTTTCTCTTTTGCTGACAACGGCTTAGGGCGCGCGGGAACCGGTCTGATGCCACAAAAAGCAGGCACGGCGCGAGCGCCATCTTCGGGATGTCCGCCACGTTCCATGCGCTCACGATGATGCGGCGCGAATCGGGATTCGTGCGGATCGTGTTCACCGCCTGCGCGATCTGGTCGACGTGGCCGCCCTCGGGCGTGGGCCAGCTTCTCCATTGCACGCCGTAGACCGGGCCCAGGTCGCCGTCCTCGCGGGCCCATTCGTCCCAGATCGTCACGCCGCGTTCGCGCAGCCAGTTGTTGTTGCCCGAGCCCTGCAGGAACCAGAGCAGCTCGTAGATGACGGATTTGAGATGGACCTTCTTCGTCGTGACGAGCGGGAAGCCCTCGGCGAGGTCGAATCGCATCTGGTAGCCGAAGACGCTTCGGGTTCCGGTGCCCGTACGGTCGGACTTGTGCGTGCCGTGCGTGTAGACGTGGCGCATGAAGTCTTCGTACTGGGAGCGGACAGGATGAGGCGCGGTCACTGGCCATTCCCTTTCGCATGCGTTGGAGCCTTGCCGGGCAGTGCCGCCCGTTGGCGTGGAAGTACCTCGCGGGTCAAGAGCGTGCTCGCGGGTTCGTCGATATCGTCTTTGCCCATCTTCGCATCATAGGAGCACCACCCGCCCTGGATTCAGAGTCCCCTTCGGGTCCAGCGCCAGCTTGATGGCCCGCATCAGCTCCATAGCCACGGGCGACTTGTACTTCGGAAGCGTCTCCACCTTGAAGGCGCCGATGCCGTGTTCGGCCGAGATCGAGCCGCCGAAGCGCGTGACCGCGTCGTACACGAGCGCGTTCACGCGCGCCTCGTGGGTGTCGAGGAAGGCCGCCGGGTCGCCGCCCACCGGCGCCTGCACGTTGTAGTGCAGGTTGCCGTCGCCCAGATGGCCGAAATTCACGAGCCGCACGCCGGCAATCTCGCGCGCGAGCGCCGCATCCGTTTCGGCGCAGAACGCCGCGATCCTCGACACCGGCAGCGAGATGTCGTGCTTGATGTTCAGACCCTCCTCGGCCTGCGCGAGCGGGATCGCTTCGCGGATGTGCCAGAGCTGGCTTGCCTGCTGCAGATTCGCCGCGACCACGGCGTCGGTCGCCGAGCCATCCTCGATCGCCTGTTCCAGCAACTGCTCGAAGAGGGCGTGCGCATGCGCTTCGGACTCGCTGTCGGCGTTTTCGATGAGCACGCAATACGGGCTCGCCTCGTAAAGCGGCACGCGAAGCTGCCTGAAGTGGCGCGCGACGAGCGACAGCGCGAACTGCCCCATCACCTCGAAGCCCGTGAGGGATGCGCCGAGCACCTTGTGCGCGAGGCCGAGCAGATGCACCGCTTCTTCCAGCGAGGGCACGGCGATCCACGCCGTGAGCGAACTCGCGGGCTGCGGGTAGAGCTTGAGCGTGGCCGCGGTGATGATGCCGAGCGTGCCTTCGCTGCCGATGAAAAGATCGCGCAGGTCGTAGCCCGTGTTGTCCTTGCGCAGGCCGGTGAGGCCCTGCAGCACTTCGCCTTGCGCGGTGACCACTTCCAGGCCCAGGCACAGCTCGCGCGCGTTGCCGTAGCGAAGCACCTGCGTGCCGCCCGCGTTGGTGGAGAGGTTGCCGCCGATCGTGCAGCTGCCCTCGGCCGCGAGGCTGAGCGGCAGGAGGAGGTCCGCATCGTGCGCGGCTTGCTGCAGGGCCTGCAGCACGCATCCGGCTTCGGCCGTGAGGGTGAGGTTGGCCGCGTCGATGTCGCGCACCTTGTTCATCCGCGCGAGGCTCAGCACGACCTGCGTGCCGCTGTCGTCGGGCGTGGAGCCGCCCACGAGCCCGGTGTTGCCGCCTTGCGGCACGATGGAGACCCCCTGTGCGGCGCAGGCGCGCACGACGGCGGCCACTTCGCCCGTCGTGCCGGGCCGCACGACCGCGAGCGCCTTGCCGCGCGCGCGCTTGCGCCAGTCCTGTTCCCAGGCGGCGAGGTCGCCTTCATGCAGCACGTGCGCCGCGCCGACGATCGAACGAAGGGAGTCGAAGATTCCGCTCATGACGGGGATGATGCCGTGTCTACCGATTTGCGCGATGGTCCGAGCCGCAGCCGCACGTGGATCGCGCAGGCCGCGAAGAGCGCGACGCACAGCAGCACCTCGATGCGGGCGAGCGCCGCGACCGGCGCCCGGTCGTTCCAGAGCACGACGCCTTCCATGAAGTAGGGCCAGACGAGCAGGCTCACCCAGCGGTACGTGTAGAGCCGCCGCACGAGCAGCCCCTTCACGGGGACGGTGAGGGGCAGGACCTTGAGCGCCCAGACCGCGCGCGCGGCCTGCGGCGCGAGCCACAGTTCCCACGCGAGCCCAAGCGCGATCAGGGCGAGCAGGCTCGCGACCGCCAGCCAGCGCGTGGCTTCCACGGCGGGCGGCGCCTTCGGTTCGCTCTCGGGGACATTCATGGTGCGAGTGGCATCATAGCGGCCGATGGATGCACGACGCCTCGCAGGCGACCTCTCACGTTTTCCCTGGCGGTCGACCGCCCTCACGCTCTACGAACGCTTCCGCGAGGACCGGCTCGGCCTGTCGGCCAGCAGCCTCACGTTCACGACGACGATCGCGCTCGTGCCCTTTTTCGCCGTGGTCCTTTCGATTTTCACGGCGTTTCCGATGTTCGCCAAGCTGCAGGCGACGCTGCAGGCCTGGCTCGTGCAAAGCCTCGTGCCCGAATCGATCGCGCGGCAGGTGCTCGGCTATCTCACGCAGTTCGCGGGCAAGGCGAGCCGCCTGGGCGCCGCGGGCTTCGCCGCGCTCATGGTGACGGCGCTCGCGCTCGTGCTCACCATCGACCGCACGCTCAACGGCATCTGGCGCGTGCGAAGGCCGCGGCCGCTTTCGCAGCGCATCCTCATCTACTGGGCCGTGATGACGCTCGGGCCGGTGCTGCTCGCGGCGAGCCTGAGCATCACGTCCTACGTGATCTCCGCCTCGCGCGGGCTCGTGGGCGCGATGCCCGGCGCGGTGCAGGTGGCGCTCGATCTCGTGCAGTTCGCGCTGCTCGCCTGCGCGCTCACCGCCGTCTACCGCTATGTGCCCAACGTCCCCGTGCGCCCCGCGCACGCGTGGGCGGGCGGCCTCTTCGGCGCCGCCGGCATCGAACTGGCCAAGCGGATGCTCGCCTGGTACATCGCCTCGGTGCCCACGTATTCGCTCGTCTACGGCGCGTTCGCGACGCTGCCGATCCTGCTCGTGTGGATCTACATGGCATGGGTGATCGTGCTGCTGGGCGCCGTGATCGCGGCCTACCTGCCGAGCCTGCTTGCGGGCGCGAGCCGCCGCGTGGGCGGGCAGGGCTGGCAGTTCCAGCTCGCGCTGGACGTGCTGCGTCACCTCGTGGAGGCGGCCGCGACCCCCTCGCGCGGCTTGAGCGCGCCACAGCTCCTTCAGCGCATGGACGTGGACGGCCTGCAGCTCGAACCCGTGCTCGAAACGCTCGTGGAGCTCGGCTGGGTGGGGCGCCTGAACGAGGTGGCCGACGAATCCGCGACGCGCTTCATCCTGCTTGCGGACCCGCGCTCGACGCTCGTCGCGCCGCTCGTGCGGGCGTTGCTGCTGGCCGATACGCCCGCCACCGAGAAGCTGTGGGCGAGCGGGCATTTCGGCGAGGTGCGGCTCGCGGACGTCTTGTAGGCTGAATCCGGCGCGCGCCGCCGCGCGTATACGGTGCGGTGCGGAAGCGATGTGCTTTCGCCACCCAACCCATGGAGGCCGAGATGGCAGTGCTGATGATCATGCAATGGGACGGCGTCACGCCCGCCCAGTACGACAAGGTCTGCGAGCTGGTGAATTTCCAGGTGGATCATCCGAAGGGCGGGCTCTTTCACGTCGCCGCGATCAGCGACAAGGGGCTGCGCGTCGCGGACCTGTGGGACAACGCGCAGGACTTCCAGGCCTTCGTCGAGCAGCGGCTCATGCCCGGCGTGCACAAGGCCGGCATCCAGACCGAGCCCAAGGTCGAGGTCTGGCCCGCGCACAACGTCTTCACGCCGGGGTACGTCGCGAAGTGAAGCGCCTCAGGCGGTGGCGAAGGGCGCCTTCAGGAAGCCCCTGAAGCGCGCCCGCCCGCCTCGCGTGGGCGCTTGCGTGAGCCGGTAGCGCGGAAAGCGGGCGAGGAATCGCCCGATCGCGACGCGGCCTTCCAGCCGCGCGAGGCTGAGCCCCGCGCATTGGTGGATGCCGAACCCGAAGGCGAGATGGCGGTTGTTCGCGCGGCCCACGTCGAGCCAGTTTGGACGTTCGAACTGCGCCGGATCGCGGTTGGCCGCGCCGATGCACAGCGTGACGAGCGCGCCTTCGGCCATCGCCACGCCGCCGACTTCGCACGCCCGCAACGCGCGCCTGTTGCCGAGCTGATTGGACGATTCGAAGCGCAGGAACTCGTCGACCGCAAGCGTCATCGCGGGCTCGAGCGCGGCCCAGTCGGGACGGGCTCCGATCGTGCGAAGCAACCGCGCCTTCTCCTCGGGCCACGCCTCGAGCGCGACGAGCGCGTTGCCGATCAGGTTGGTCGTGGTCTCGTGGCCCGCGTTCAGGATGAAGACGCAGTTTTGCAGCAGTTCCGGCTCGGTCAGCTGCTCACCGTCGGCGCCGCCCTGGATGAGGCGCGTGAGCACGTCGTGCTCCGCGTCGCCGGGGTGCCTGCGCCGGTCGGCCACGAGGTCGCGCAGGTAGGCCGTGAATTCGACGACGGCACGGTTGCCGAGTGCTTCCTGCTCGGGCGTGAGCTTCGGCTCCAGCGCACCGAGGATCGCGAGCGACCAGCCGCGCAGCGGCGCGCGGTCGGCGCGCGGCACGGCGAGCAGGTTGCCGACGATCTCCACCGGGATCGCGCAGGCGAAGTCCTCCACCAGGTCGCCGCCCCGGCGCGCTTCGATGCCGTCGAGCAGGCGCTCCACGAGCGCGACGAGTTCCGGCTCCATCTGCGCGATCGCGCGGCGCGTGAGCGCGCCCATGATGAGGCTCCTCACGCGGGTGTGCAGCGGCGGATCGTTGAAGACGAGGCTCGTGGTGTGGTGTTCCAGGAGAGGCGCGCCCGGTCCGTACTTGGGCGTGAACTCCACCTTCTTGTCCGAGCTGAAGACGTGCGCGTCGCGGTACACCGAGACGACGTCCGCATAGCGCGTGAGGAAGAACGAGCCGTCGGGCATGCGGCGCACCGGCTCGGCCTCGCGCAGCGCGTCGTAGACGGGATAAGGGTCCGCGTAGAAGTCCGCGGGCAGCGCGCGCAAGTCGAAGCCCGACGCGATCTCGCGCGCACGGGCGGCATCCATCAGCTGGCCTCGAAGCGGCCGCGCAGCGTTTCGTACAGGGGCTTCAGCAGCGCGTCGTCCATGAAGAAGCGCAGGTGCCCGCCGCCTTCGATCGTGAGCGTGAGGAGAGCGTCCTTCGCATCCGCCGGCAGGTCGATTTCGCATCCGTCCGTATCGAACACGCCCTTCAGCGGCTCGGACTTGAGCATGCGGTTGCTGCTGCGCCGCGCCGACGCGCAGCAGGCGATCATCACCTTCAGCTGGTCTTCCGGAAACGCGAGCACGATGGGGCGCCCGTTGCCGTCCTTGCAATGCAGCAGCATGTAGAGGCCGTCGTCGGTGATCTGAACGGCATCGATCTCCGAAATGGGCGAGGCGGTCACGGTTTGCATGGCAGGGATTCTCGCTGAGGGTTGCAGTCGCCAGGCGATCTTAGCGAATCGCGATCGGCTGGAGGTTTTCGTCGGCGAGCCCCACGAGGAGCGCTCGGCCGTCGGGCAAAACGCGGAATTCCGCGTAGCGCGCCGCCTGCCAGCGCTTGCCGTCGCCCTCGCGGAAGAACCAGGCGTCGCTCACGAGCGTCCAGCGGCCGCCTTTGGGCGTGAGCTCGATCGGCATTTCGTCGGGCGCGACCGTCTCGACGTTGCGCACAATGCGAAGCGGCTGCGCCACGCGCCGCTCGTCGAGCTTCACCACGACGAAGGGGCGCTCGAGCGCGACGAGGCCCTGCACCTGTGTCTCCACGCTTGCGGGAAGCTGGAAGTCAAGGCGCATGTAGTCGCCTTGCATGAGCGAGCGCGGGTCCACCGGCGCGAGGCGCACGAAGACCTTGCCGCCTTCGGCGATCAGCGATTCGTTCCGGCGGATCGCGTAGTTCGCGAAGGCGAGTGTTGCGACGGCACCCAGGCCCACGAGCAGGGCCGCGCGGCGATCGAACGTTTCGCGGGTCGTCGGGGTCGACACCGCGACGCGATCCCGCGCGAGCCACGCTGCGGCGGCGAGCAGCGTGCCCGCTGCGAACATCACGAGCCCCTTGGTCGCGAGCGTCCAGTCGAGCCGGTAGTAGAACGCGCCGACGATCCACGCGGCGGCGAATGCCGAAGCAGCGGCAAGCCGCCAGCGGCGGCTCGTCGCCGTGACGGCCAGCGCGAGCAGCACCGCGCCGAGGGTCGGCATGAATGCGCTCAGCAAGACGAGCACGGCGTACACCGCGAGGGCCAGCGGCTGCCGCAGCGCGGGCCATGCGCGCCAGATCGCGTAAGCGCCACCGGCCGCCGCGAGCGCCGAGCCCGCTCGCAGCACCGAAGCCTGGATGAGCGACTGCGAGCCGCCTCCCTGCAGGAGACTGCCCGCGCCGCCCAGCACGCCGCCCAAAAGGAATGTCATGCCGGCCCACCACGCGAGGCCGGCGAGCGTGGCGAGGAGCCATCCGGCGGCGATGGGTTCGAGCGCCGCCGCATGCCGCGCGCCCTTCGCATCGCGCCAGCGCGCCTGAACGGCGAGTGCCGCGAGCCACGCGCCCAGCGCGAGGTGCAGCGCGAACCAGAAGCCCCCGAGGAGCGGGAACCGTCCGCGTTCGTGCGGCACCACGACGAAGATCGCAAGCGCGCCCCCGGCCACGCCCAGCAGGTTGCGCAGCCAGGGCCGGGGAATCGCCCAGGCGAAGCCCAGCGCAATGGCCATCAGCACAGCCGCGGCGCCGCGCGAACCCAGATCCCGGTCCAGCCCCGCCGCGAGCGAGCCGGCGCCCACGACGAGCGCGATGAGCGCGAGCTGCTCGACGAACACCGGCACGCCGCGTCCGCGCAGCACGACGAACGCGCCGCCCAGGAGCAGGAGCCCGACCAGGTCGAGGCCGGCGTTGTGCCGCAGCAAGTCCCCAAGCAGCATCCCGACCACGAGCAGCAGCGGGATGGCCGCGAGCCATGCGCCGAGCGCGGTGAGCAGCAGCACGGGCCACGGGCGTGTTTCCTGCTCCACGGGCGGCACGCCGGCGGGCAGCAGCCCTTCGCGCACGGCCCGTTCGTACGTTTCGTACGTTTCGCGCACGCGCGATGGTTGGGCGGACGCCTCAGACATGGCCGTCGCTTCCGCGGTGCTCGCGGGCGAGCCTGAGGACCCAGCTCACCGACACGGCCAGGAGCCCGGCCGCGAGCAGGCCGATCAGGAACAGCTGGCCGATGGGGTCGCGCAGGGCGTCGGTCCGGTCGAAGAACATCCACCGCGCGACGCCTGCCACGAGCAGTGTGTCCAGGCCGAGCGCCACCGCGCTCAGCAGGAACACGTCGAAGGCGATGCCCTTCGCGAGCACCAGTGCCACCGCAGCGAAGAGCAGCAACGCGACCCAGTAGTGCGGCGCGATGTGCCGATCGAACAGCGCAAGGAGTCCCGTGAACGTGACGAGCACCACGGCGAGCGCGCCGGCCGTGCGCAAGGTCCATGCTCCCGCGCCGAGCCATCGCCCCGCGGCGCCCGCGAACATCGCGACGAGCGCGACGCAGGCGAGCCACGCGGCGAAATACGTGCCCGGCGCATCGGCCTGCCAGCCGAAGCGGTGGCCGGCGTGCGCGTAGAGCCAGCCCGCGATCGCGGTGACGGCGACGATCGCCCACGGTGTCCACACGGCGTCGCTGCGCGCTCCGAGCGCGATGGGCAGCGCGAGCACGGCCCAGAGCGCGAAGAGCTGCCACGCGTCAGCGCCCGTCTGGTAGGTCTGCCCGAAGTAGGCGAAGAGCCCGCCGATGCACAGCATGGCGAGCAAAGCGAGCGGTGCTCGCCAGGCGGGCCGCAGCACCGCACCCGCCGCCGAGCCGAGGACGGCCGCTTCGAGCAAGGCGAAGCGGCCCATCCGGCCCATGTCGTCCCAGTTGGCGGCGAGCCACAGGATCACCCCGAACCCCGCGAGAGCGGCCGCCGCGATCGCGACCGCGGGCCAGAAGCGCCGCGCGAGCGCGGGCGGCTCCTCCTCGAAGCCCGCCACCCGCAAGAGCGCGGCGGCACGCGCCTCGTCCAGTCCGAAGCGATCGATCCACTCGTAGACCGCGAGCCGGAGATTCATTGCGCGACGAATTCCTTCAGCGCGGCCAGCACCGCATCGGGCGCTTCGAGCATCATCTGGTGGCCGCCTTCGACCACCACCGTGCGCGCATGGGTGGCCTTTTGCTGCAGCGGCTTCGCCATCTTCGGCAGCGTCATCGAGTCGTTGCGCCCGAGCACGAAGAGGATCGGCGAGCGCACCTTCGCGATGGCCGCTTCGCCACCCGCGTAGGTGTCGCACGCGACGAAGCCGCGATGGAAGACGTTCACCTTCGCGTTGCTTGCCAGCACGCGTTTCATGAGCGCGCGCGAGCTGCCGTAGAGCCACGTGCCCGGCCCGAGCGCGGAGGGCGGCGGGGCGAGCAGCGAATGCGAGTACACGTTGACCATGTCGATCGCCTTCATCGGCTCGCGGAGCGAAGTTTCCAGCAACGCCGCCGAGACTTTCATTGGATAGGCGATGCCCACGAGCGCGAGATGCGTGACGCGCTGCGGGATGCGCGAGGCGGCTTCGAGCACGGTGAGCGCGCCGAAGCTGTGGCCGACGAGCGCGGCCTTCGTCGCGCCGGCGGCGTCCAGCAGCGCGACGACGAAGCTCGCGGCTTCTTCGACACTGCGGGGTGGCTCGCCCTCGCTCCTGCAATGCCCGGGCAGGTCCACCGCGAGCACGTTGAAGCCGTGGTTGGCGAAGTAGCGCGACTGCAGGATCCACACGCTGTGGTCGTTGAGCACCCCGTGCACGAACACGATGGTCGGCTTCGCGGGATCGAACGGCTTGCCGCCCGTGTAGCAGAACGTCCTGTGGCCTTCGACGAGGATGTCCATCACGCGCTCGCCTTCTCGGCGGCTTTCAGCGCGCGCCTCAGGTCGTCGATGAGGTCGTCGGGGTCCTCGAGGCCGATCGAAAGGCGAATCGTCCCCTGGCCGATGCCGGCGGCGGCGAGCGCTTCGTCGTTCATGCGGAAGTGCGTGGTCGAAGCCGGGTGGATCACGAGCGAGCGGCAGTCGCCCACGTTGGCGAGGTGGCTGAAGAGCCTGAGCGTCTCGATGAACCTGCGGCCCTGATCGCGATCGCCCTTCATGTCGAAGCTGAAGACCGACCCCGCGCCGCGCGGCAGCAGCTTCTTCGCGAGCGCGTGGCTCGGGTGCGACTCGAGCAGCGGATGGCCGACTTTGCGCACGAAGGGATGCGACGCGAGGAATTCGACCACCTTTTCCGTGTTGGACACGTGCCGCTGCATGCGCAGAGGCAGCGTCTCCACGCCCTGCAGGATGAGCCATGCGGTGTGCGGGCTCATGCAGGCGCCGAAGTCGCGCAGGCCTTCGCGCCGCGCGCGCAGCAAGAAGGCGCCCACGGTCGACTCCTCGCTGAACACCATGCCGTGAAAACCGTCGTAGGGCGCCGTGAGCTCCTCGAACTTGCCCGAGCGGCCCCAGTCGAACGTGCCGCCATCGACCACCACGCCGCCGATGACCGTGCCGTGACCCGACAGGAACTTCGTGGCCGAGTGGTAGACGAGGTCCGCGCCGAGGGCGAGCGGCTTCATGAGGTAAGGCGTCGTGAAAGTCGAATCGACCAGCAACGGCACGCCCGCGTCGTGGGCGATGGCCGCGACCGCGGGGATGTCGAGCACGTCGAGGCCCGGGTTGCCGAGCGTCTCGCCGAAGAAGAGCTTCGTGTTCGGCCGCACGGCCGCGCGCCAGGCATCGAGGTCGAGCGGCTTCACGAACGTGGTCTCGATGCCGAAGCGCCTGAGCGTGTAGTGCAGGAGATTTTGCGAGCCGCCGTAAAGCGCGGTGCTCGCGACGATGTGCGAGCCCGCGCCCATGAGCGTGGCGATGGCCAGGTGCAGCGCCGCCTGGCCGCTCGCGGTCGCGATCGCGCCCGCGCCGCCTTCGAGCGCGGCGATGCGCTGCTCGAACACGGCGTTGGTCGGGTTGCTGATGCGCGAATAGACGTGGCCCGAGCGTTCCATGTTGAAGAGCGCCGCCGCGTGGTCGCTCGACTCGAACACGAACGAGGTCGTGAGGTGGATCGGGACCGCGCGCGCGCCGGTCGCGGGGTCGGGTGCCGCGCCCGCGTGAAGCGCGAGCGTATCGAAGCCGGGGTCGGAATAACCAGCCATTTTTCCTGTCGCCTCCACCTCTTGCTGACCGCTATGGAACTGGCCCGCATTGTGGGCTATATTCATCCGACCGGATCGGTGCCCAGGAGCGGAAATCATGAAAGTCAGCGACATCCTGCGAGTGAAGGGCAATACGCTCTACACGGTTTCCCCCGACGAGCCGCTCGCCCGCGCGATCGAGGTGATGGCCGACAAGGACATCGGCTCACTGGTGGTGATGGAGCATGGCGACCTCGTGGGCATGCTCACCTTTCGCGAGGTGATCCAGGCGATCGTTCGCAACGCGCACGCGCCGGGCGCCTCCACCGTGCGCAGCGCGATGGACGATCACCCGACGACCTGCACGCTGGAGACCGAACTCGACGAGGTGCGCCGCATGATGCTGGAGCGGCACGCGCGGTACATGCCCGTGATGGACAAGCGGATGCTGATGGGCGTGATCAGCTTCTACGACGTCGCCAAGGCCGTGGTGGACAGCCAGAATTTCGAGAACCGGATGCTGAAGGCGTACATCCGGGATTGGCCGTCGAGCGAGGACGAGCAGCCGAGCGCGCAGTTGTGAGTCGCGGTGGGGTGCCTTTCGGTTACCCCTCGGTTATCCCCCGGTTACCCCACCCCCACGGCCACGACGTGCATTGCTCCCTCTCCCCTTGGGGGGAGAGGGTTGGGGTGAGGGGAAGGATAATCCGCCCATGAGCGGAAACACCTTCGGCGTCCTCTTCGCCGTCACCAACTTCGGCGAATCCCATGGCCCCGCGATCGGCTGCGTGATCGACGGCTGCCCGCCCGGCATGGCGCTCTGCGAAGCCGACATCCAGCCCGACCTCGATCGTCGCCGCCCCGGCACCAGCCGCCACGTCACCCAGCGCCGCGAAGAAGACAAGGTCGAAATCCTCTCCGGCGTCCACGAAGGCAAGACCACGGGCACGCCCATCTGCCTCCTGATCCGCAACACGGACCAGCGCAGCAAGGACTACGGCGACATCGCGCGCACGTTCCGCCCCGGCCATGCAGACTTCACCTACCTGCAGAAATACGGCCTGCGCGATCCGCGCGGCGGCGGACGATCCTCCGCGCGGCTCACGGCGCCCATGGTGGCCGCGGGCGCCGTCGCGAAGAAGTGGCTGAAGGAAAAATACGGCACCACCTTTCGTGGGTGCATGCAGCAGCTGGGCGACGTGCCGATTCCCTTCGAAAGCTGGGACCACGTGCCGAACAACCCTTTCTTCGCGCCGATCGCGGACGTCGCGCATCTCGAAGCCTACATGGATAGCCTTCGCAAGGCGGGCGATTCGTGCGGCGCGCGCATCCGCGTTTCGGCCTCCGGCGTGCCGGTCGGGCTCGGCGAGCCGCTCTTCGACAAGCTCGACGCCGACATCGCTTGGGCGATGATGGGCATCAACGCGGTGAAGGGGGTGGAGATCGGCGCGGGTTTCGCGAGTGTCACGCAGCGTGGCTCGGTGCACGGCGACTCGCTCACGCCGCAGGGCTTCGCCACGAACAACGCGGGCGGCACGCTCGGCGGCATCAGCACGGGTCAGGATCTGGAAGTCTCGATTGCAATCAAGCCGACGAGCTCCATCCTCACGCCGCGCGACACGGTCGACATCGAGGGCCAATCCACGCAGGTCGTCACCAAGGGCCGCCACGATCCGTGCGTCGGCATCCGCGCGACGCCGATCGCCGAGGCCATGCTCGCGCTCGTGGTGATCGAACATGCGCTGCGCCAGCGTGCGCAAAACGGCGACGTCGTTCCGCCCGTGCCGATCGAATCGTCGTTTCTTTGATCGGGGATTTGGGGTTTGCGAAGGAAGGATTTCGACGCAGAGGACGCAAAGGTTACGCAGAGGACGCAAAGAAGAATCAATCCCTTGAATTCTTTTGCGTCCTCTGCGTAACTTTGCGTCCTCTGCGTCAAAAAAAAAAGTCCTGACGCCCTTACAACACGAACTCCCCAAGCTGGGTCATCATTCGATTCGTGATGCCGATCGTGATCCGCCTTGCGAAGTACTGCTGGGCTGCGCCGTGGTCGTTGCTGGGCGCGGTGCTCGGCTGCGTGGCGATCCTGCTGGGTGCCGACTGGCGCAGGGCGCAAGGCACGTTCGAGATCGGCGGCGGCCTGCTTGGCGCGCTCATCCGTCGCCTGCCGCCGAGCTTGTCGTTTTCGGCCATCACCTTCGGGCATGTGATCCTCGGCGTTGACCTGCCCACGCTTGCTCATCTGCGCGCGCACGAGCAGGTTCACGTGCGGCAATACGAGCACTGGGGTCCGGCCTACGTGCCCGCATACATCCTGTCGAGCCTCCTGCAGCTCATGCGCGGGCGGCACCCCTATCTCGACAATCACTTCGAGCGCGAGGCGTACGCGGTGTCGCACCCGCGCGCGCCGCAGACCTGAAATTCAAGGAGAGCTTCGCATGGACGGCCAGAGTCCCACCCCCGCGGCATCGCCGGTCATCGACCTCACCAAGCAGGCCGACGTGCTCTATTGGTGCCGCATCTTCGACCTCACGATGGAAGAGTTGCGCGAGGCGGTCCACCACGCGGGCCACCAGGTGGCCGAGGTGCGGCGCTACCTGAGCGAGCGGCCGAAAGCCTGACATCCGATTCCTACGCGCGCGTTCGCGCTTTGCGACGCGGCGAGCTCGCCCGCTCGCGAGACCATGAAGGCTTTGCAACGAGGAGCCTCCCAATGGCAGACAAGAAGCCCGCCGGCCGCGGCGCCGACCGCGCTCGCGACAGCGCCCACGACCGTGCCCACGAAAGCGCCCACGAAAGCGCCCACGACAGCGACGACCCGACCGTCGAGAAGCAGCGCGCGCTGCAGCGCGAACAGGACCGCAAGGAGCCACCCGAGGCGAAGGGTGGCGGCGACGGGAAGCCCGGGCCGCAGACCGGCACGCGCGGCCAGCCGCAGGAAATTCCCGCGCAGCATCTGCAAAAGCCCGGCGTCGAAGCCGACATGCAGCTGAAGCCGCGCTTCGAGGCGCCGGACTACCGGGGCAGCGGCAAGCTGAAGGACAGGGTCGCGCTCGTCACGGGCGGCGATTCCGGCATCGGCCGCGCGGTGTCGGTGCTCTATGCGCGCGAAGGCGCGGACGTCGCGATCGTCTATCTCGCCTCGCACGAAGACGCCGAGGAGACGAAGCGGCACGTGGAACGGGAAGGCCGCAAGTGCCTGCTGATCCCGGGCGACGTGAAGGACCCGGCGTTCTGCGAGCAGGCCGTGGAGAAGACGGTGCGGACGTTCGGGCGGCTGGACATCCTCGTGAACAACGCGGCGTTCCAGCTGCACGCGCATTCGCTGGAGGACATCACGGACGAGCGGCTGAAGGAGACGGTGGAGACGAACATCTTCGGCTACTTCTTCATGGCGCGTGCCGCCGTGAAGCACCTGAAGGAAGGCTCCTGCATCATCAACACCGGATCGGTCGTGGGCTTGAAGGGCAGCGGGGAACTGCTGGACTATTCGGCCACCAAGGGCGCGATCCACGCGCTCACGATGTCGCTCGCGCAGAGTTTGATCGACAAGGGCATCCGCGTGAACGCCGTGGCGCCCGGGCCGGTGTGGACGCCGCTCAATCCCGCGGACCGCAGCGCGGAGGAGATCACCGAGTTCGGCAAGAGCACGGTGTTCAAGCGTCCGGCGCAGCCGGAGGAGCTGTCTCCCGCGTACGTGTTCCTCGCTTCGCCGGTGTGCGCGAGTTTCATCACGGGGATCGTGCTGCCTGTCACGGGGCAGATCGGTTGACCTCTTTCCGGTGTGAAATTCGAGGAAGAGGACGCAGAGGACGCAAAGGTTACGCAGAGGACGCAGAGAATTCATTTTTTCCTCTTCAGTCCTCTGCGTCCTCTGCGTAACCTTT
>NZ_DASZSE010000031.1:0-195623 GCF_035548915.1 Ramlibacter sp.
GGCAGGTGCGTCCGCAGATCGCATGACGCCCAAGAACGACGCCGAATCTCACGCAAAGACGCCTTGAACATGCAATCCTTCAAGTCCCGCAACACGCGCGCGCTCAAATCGTGCGCGTTTGCGCGTTGTTCAGACCTTCCCTAGGCGACCATCACCATTGCTTGCCGGAACGCCATGGAACTGAACGAAATCCAACTGAATCAGCTTCTGCTTGTCGATGCCCTGCTTGCCCACGCAAGCATCAGTGAGGCCGCCGAGAAGATCGGTATGAGCCAGTCAGCCGCGAGCCACGCTCTTGCGAGGCTGCGGACCGAAATGAATGATCCAATCTTCATTCGCACCGCGAGTGGCATGCAGCCGACGCCCTACGGCGCCCGACTTGCGGGATCGGTGAAGGAAGCTCTTGCGCTGCTGCGAGGCGGGCTGGAGCAACAACCGAATTTCGTACCCCAGACCTCCACTCACGTGTTCACGGTCATCATGAGCGAGGTCAGCCAGACGCTGTATCTATCCAAGCTTATGACGAGGCTTGCAAAAGAAGCGCCCGGTACGTCGGTGCGCATCGCGCCGGTGCCCCAGAAGGCGCCCCACCTGGAGCTGGAGTCCGGCGAGGTGGATCTGGCGGTAGGAACGTTTACGCATTTCATAGCCGGCTGCCGGCAAAAGCGCGTCTACCGCGAACAGTACGTTTGCATCGCTCGCGCGGGGCACCCCATGTTCGTAAAGGGCATGACGCACAAGGCATTCAGTGCTTCGTTCCACGTGGTGGTCGACCCCACCGGCTACGTGCACGAGCAGCTCAATCCCATCCTCAAGCACAGCGGGCTCGCGCGCAGCACGAAAGTGCATGTTCCGACCTTTCATTCCGTTCCGGAAGTCGTCGCGAATACCGACCTGATCGCCGTCATGCCCGAAACCCTGGCGGAGTTCTATGCCACTCTGCTCCCGATATCGATCATGCCTCTTCCGATCGTCATACCCTCTTACGGAGTCAAGATGTTCTGGCACGAGAGGTTTCATCGAGACCCGAAGAATCGCTGGCTTCGGAACGTCTTAGTCGATCTGTATGCTTCCCGTCGAACCGGCAACGTCCAGTCCCAGGACCAGGACTAGAGCCCACTCTGTGGCGATGGCCGCTTGTACGCCTAGTGGCCGCCCAGGTAGGCTGCTTGAAGCTTGTCGTCGGACTTCAACGTGTCGACGTCGCCTTGGAAAGTCAGGCTACCGAGCTCCAGGATCGCTGCGTAGTTGGCGATCTGCAGCGCCTTCTTCGCGTTTTGCTCGACCAACAAGACGGTGAGTCCCTTCTTCGCGCTGATCTTGGCGACCATCTTGAAGATGTCCGAGACAGCAATGGGCATCAGGCCGACAGATGGCTCATCGAGAAGCAGCAGCTTTGGGTTGGACAGGAGCGCACGGCTCAGCGCAAGCATCTGCCCCTCACCTCCCGACAAGGTGCGGGCAGGTTGTCCAAACCGCCTTCCAAGGATCGGAAAGATATTGCACATCTCTTCAACATCGCCTTCAACCTGAGCGCGATCGTTCCGATTGACTGCTCCGATCCGGAGGTTCTCACCTACCGTGAAGTCCGCGAACAAGCGGCGATTTTCCGGCACGATGCCGATGCCGCGGCGAATTCGCTCATGCGTCGGCAGCGTGCTGATGTCTTCGCCGCCAAAACGAACCGTGCCCGTGGAACGCACAAGGCCCAGAATGCTTCGCATGAGAGTTGTCTTTCCCGCCCCGTTTGCGCCTAGAACGGCATAGATCCTCCCAGCCTCCAGCTTCATCGATACCGAGCGAAGCGATTGCACGCGGCCGTAGTAGGCGCTCAGGTTTTCCAGCTGGATCATCAGTCGTCACTCCCGAGGTACGCGGAGATGACGCGTTCATTGCTGCGGATTTCGTGTGGAAGGCCTTCCGCGATCTTCTCGCCGCGGTCAAGCACAACCAGCCGATCGCACAGATTCATCGTAATCTGCATGTTGTGTTCGATGAGGAGAACCGTCATTCCATCCTCGCGCAGCGTCTTCACCAACTCGACCAAAGATAGACACTCGGAGTGACTCAGGCCCGAGAAAGATTCGTCCAGAAGGATGAGTTTGGGCTGCAATGCCAAGGCTCGGGCAAGTTCCAGCCGGCGCAACAGGCCAAGCGGCAGGTTTCGCGCTGGCTCGTTCTCGTACTTGAGCAGGTGCGTGCGGGCAAGCAGTCCGCGCGCCTCCCCAAGATGCGCGCGGCCACGGCAGATCCGCAGAGACCGCCAGAGGCTGTTGCAGAAGCGCGCACCAAGTCCTGCGAGAACATTTTCGACGACACTCAGCTCGCCAAAGGGCCGCACGATCTGGAAGGTTCGGCCGATTCCCAGATGCGCGACTTGGTGAGGGCGCATTGCGCCGGTGGATTTCCCTTCGAAGGTGATCTGCCCGCTGGATAGCGGAATTGCACCGCTGACCAGGTTGAAGAATGTTGTCTTGCCAGCGCCGTTCGGACCGATCACACCCAGGATTTCTCGCGGCGCGACGTCGAAAGAGATCTGATTGACCGCGACCAACCCGCCAAAGTGCCGTGAGGCCTCACGGATTTTTAGCATACATCTCTCCGTTCGCGATGATCACCTTGTTAAAAAAAGACCGTACCTTGGCGACACCCCGCTGAATCTGTCTCCAGGCAAAACTGCCATCGCCGAGCAGGCCGCGTGGCTCGTAAAGCATGAGTAAAACAAGAACGATGCCGTACACCATGCTGCGGTAGTCCTGCACGAAGCGGATCAGTTCCGGCAGCGCCGTCAGCAGGCAGGCGCCGAACACGGCGCCGCGAATCGTGCCGAGCCCGCCAAATACCAGCATCACAAGCACGAAGATGGAAGGCATGAAGCCAAAGTCGTACGGCGTGATGAATCGCATGAAGTGTGCATAGAGCACACCGCCGAGGCCCGCCAGCGCACCTCCGATCGCAAACGCGTACAACTTGAACCGGACCGGATAGATGCCGATGACGGCCGTCGCATGTTCGTCCTCGCGGACGCTCTCGAGCGCCAGACCCATCCACGTTTGCTTCAAATACCAGCAGACCGCGATGGCCAAGGCCAGTCCCAGAAGTACGACAACCAGATACGCGCCCCCACTGAGTGCCTCGCCACCGAAGAAAGCCTTCGGGATTCTGCTGATACCCACCGGACCGCCGAAATACGGGAGATAGACCAGCAGGGACTCGAAGACGAACACCAGCCCGATGGTCAGGACCGCAAGCGAATCCTCGCGCACTCTGAGTGCGGGAAGCGCGGTCAGCAGGCCCATCGCACTTGCGGCGACGACCGCTGGCACAAGCGCGCCCCAAAAGGTGAAGCCAGCCGTTGTCGTAAGCATGGCTGACACGTACGCGCCGGTGCCCATGTAGACGCCAATTCCCAGGTTCAGCTGACCAGCCCATCCGGTCATCACATTCAAGCCGAGTGCGACGATGCTCCAGATGGCCATCATCGACATGATGGTGATGACGTAACTATCGAGCATAGCCAGGCCCCTTTCCCAACAGGCCCTGCGGGCGAATGAGGATCACCAGCACGAGCATTAGCATTGCAATGGCTTCGCGCGAGAGTGGAACCACAGAGTACGTCGTCAAGAAGGTTTCGGTGAAACCGAGAAGGAGAGCGGCAAGGATGGCCCCTGGAATGCTGCCGAAGCCTCCTATCACTATAAGTGCGAGCGCCTTGTAGCCGATCATGTCGCCCATCGACGTATAAACGGAGTTATACAGAATCGCGACCATGATGGCGCCGAACGCGGCGATCATGGAGCTCAGGAAAAACACCATTTGGATGCTGCGATCCACATTGATGCCCATCATCTTCGCGGCGTCGGCGTCCTGCGCCACTGCGCGGATTCCAAAGCCAATGCGCGTCTTCTGCATGATGAACCACAGGAGCGCGAAGATGCCGAGCGTGCCGCCGATGATGGCAAAGTCCACTTTCGGAATTGTGACCCCCGCGAACGCTAGCTGACCGCTGAGAGGTGGATAGTCGAAAGGCAGTTGGAACGGGCCCGCGATGATCCGGAACAGGTCAGACAGGCATATGAATAGCCCAATGCTTGCAATCAGCGCGACAATGCGCGGTTTCGCGAGCATCGGACGATAGACAAGCTGTTCAATCATCGCGCCCAGAAATCCAGTGATTAACATCGAGCCAGTCAGCGCGAACACGAAACTTCCAGAGGCCTTGAAGAGGTAGAGGCCGAGATAGGCACCGGCAACGAACACGCCCGCGTGTGCGATGTGAAGGATTCGCATGACGCCGTAGATCATTGCGAGCCCCACTGCGATCATTGCGTATACGGATCCCAACGCCAGAGCGTTCAGCAACTGCTGGCCTATGACTGCGCCATTCATCGGTGAATCCTTTGAAGATTGAACTTATCCTGCCAGCGGCCTGTGTCGCGGGCGGAATTAAGCCACACTCGAGTTGAGCTCACTTGTAGTACTGATACCAGGGGCGCGGGTCGATCAGCGCAGGATCGGTAATGAACTTGACGAGGCTGAACACCTTTTTCGACTTGTCCCACTTCCCGAGGGCGATCGGGAGCATTGGTTCACGCAGCTCGGTGAACGAAACGTTCACCCCGGACAGGTTTGTGAAGCTCTTCGTCTCAGCAAGTGCCTTGCGAATGCCCTCGCGGGTCGCTCCACCACGCTTGATGGCGTCGATAATCAGACGAGTAGCGTCATAAGTCAACCCGGCTTCGTGCGTGATGATCTTCTCTTTGTATTCCTTCTCCCAGTCGGCCATTAACTTCTTTGTAATGGCGTGGTCGGTAGGCACGATGAATTCAAGGGTGGCCATCGTGCCGTCACCGTTCTCGCCGATACCCCTGAACCAATCGATCTCATTGAGGTCGCAGCTACCATAGAACTGGGCTTTCGGGAAAACGCCCAGCTCGCTGCCCTGTCGGCCAACCGCAGTAAGTGCCGGGCCGAAGCCACTCATGAGCACTGCGTCCGGGTTCAGGTTCTTGATCTCAGTGAGCATCGATCGGAATTCTCTTTCCGACGGGGCAAAAGCCTTCTTGTAAACGACCTGAAGGCCCAGCTTCTTGATCGCTTGCTCAGCCCCATTGATGATGCCGTGTCCGTATTCTTCGTCCTGCATCAAGAGGGCGAAGCGCTTTTGTCCCCGCTGGTACGCCTCGTGCACCATTACCCAACCCTGAACGTCGGCCACGCTTGCCCAGCGAAACACGTAGTCGTTGCCTTTCACCACATTGACCGCGTTGGAGTAGGCAACAACCATCGGAACCTTGCCCTCGTTGATCACTGGTGCTGCCGCGATGCTGGTCAGGCTCAAGGAGCCATCCACGATAGCGACGACCTTGTCCTGCTCCATCAGCTTGCGCGCGACCGCCACCGCCTCCGTGCGGTTGCCACGATCGTCGTACGGCACCAGCTCAATCTTCCGGCCGTTCACGCCTCCCGTTTCGTTCGCCTGCTTCACAGCGAGATTCGCCCCCTTCTTGGCATCGACGCCGAGGCCGGCGAATGCCTCGGTCAGCGGCCCGAAGAAACCGACCTTGATGGTTTCTTGGGCACTTGCCTGCGCAGGCATCAAACACGCGCCTGCCATTGCAGCTGCCGTGAGAAAACGCCACGCGTGCCAGGCGCCAAGAACGCCAGCGGCGTAGGATCTGTATTGCGACATAGAGTCTCCGAATTTTTTGAAAATGGCAGCGACACGCCCTGTGCCGCTGCTCTCTGCAACCAAAGTAGTCCCGTCCTCGGCTATCCGCGCTTGCAGATATGACGGCTCCGCGCGTTCCCCCTGCTCTTTGACTTGGATCAAAACAAGGGGGATAGTGGGTTGGGGCCCCCGCGTTGTCAACGTTGCGTTTGCATATTGAATATGCGCCGAATGCATTCCTTGGCGAGTCTAAGAAGGCCATTCGTGAACTCGGAGGACTGTCAATCCGCCCGGACACAAACGTCCGCGGCGAAAGACGTCAAGAACCACTTCGGGATTTTGCAGTCTTGCGTCTTCCGTGGGGAAGACGTCGCAGATGTCTCCCCCGCGGCTTGGTTCGTCGTCCGGCTGTCGGCGTGTGCGAGCAAAGCTTGGGCATGCTCCAGGCTCATGGCGTCACTCGCCACCTTCGCTCGGAGGTCATGTTCGGTGAAGCTCCGTGACCTCGGTTTCTGCAAGCACTCGAGCCAGGAAGCCCTGCCACATCGACTTCCAGCCGCTTTCACTCCGACTGGGGAAAATTCGGCGACCCTTGACACACCAACTTCGATGCGGCGATCACCGAAGGGGTGACGCGTTGCGGGCGTGCCCAATGGGACGCCGGTGAGCCAGGTGGCCGCCGCGCTGACCGTGCAAGGCGACTACGCGGTACGCATCTGGTACACCGCCAGCGACAGCACGCGCCCACGGCCTCGGCGGCCTGTGTCACCACCGCGCCGGTGCCGAAAGCCACCCACACGGCCACGCAAGCACGGTCAGCGTGAATCCGAACCCGGGGGGCGAAGGCAAGTGGGAAGGCAATTGGGGTCGGGGAAGGCAATTGGGGTCGGATTCCAATTTCGCATTGCCGTGGTGTCGCCAGACGAACTCGCCAGCGCAAATTCGATGTCGAGCAGCAGGGGCACATGCACACCTGGACCAAGAGGCGCGTCGATGCACTCGTGCAGGGTGCTCAGCTGCTCACGACGGGCAGCATCTCGCGCGCGTCGATGCGCGGCGGCATCGGCACGGCGGCTTCGAGGCATCCCGGCCACGCCACGCACCTGTTCCAGCCTCACCGCAAAACTGATACCATCGACGTATACCACTCCCGCCGGCGATTCCGGCACTCACAAGAATGTTCCAAAGACATCCAGTAGCCGTAAGTGTCAAAGCACTTAATGAGAACGTCCGAGCAGAAGTGACGCTGGAAGTCGATGGCCGGACCCTCGTCGTGTTCGCGCCGAGCAGGCCGACTCTCGATGTCGGGGATCAGCGGAGGGTGCTATTGAATCTGTTCACAACCTCCGACTACCGCCTGACTGAAGCAGGTGCCGATGAAGAACCCACGATCAAGCTCATCGACCCCGATCCCGGCGAATCCGATGAGCCCGTCACTTACGGCGAACCCGCCCTTTTCAGATATCGCATCGTCGGCACTCTGGTCGACGACGGTGTGTCCGTCGGCCCGGTGATGCTGCAACACGAGTCCCTGTCCAGCGACAACGCCCACCTGCTCGGGAAAGCCGTATCGCTCACCTCGGACAGAATCTTCGTTCAATTCCTGCTGGACTTGCCGCAATGGTGAAAACTTGAAAACTCACCGCGCAGACACGCCAAGATCGTCGAAGCCCGTCGCCGTCGTGTCGCTGCCGAAGCGAAAGCTCGACACATGCAGCGCGCCGAAGAAGTCTTCACCGTAGACGACCGTTGCCGGTTCCTCCGCTGCGGCACCCGCCACCACCATCAGCGGAATCAGATGCTCCTCGCGCGGATGCGCGACGCGCGCGGAAGGCGCCTCCTCCCAGTGCTCGAGTGCGCGTTCCCGCTCGACCCCGGTCCTGCGCAACAGCACGTCGCGCAACCACCCGTCGAAAGCGATGGAGGCCTGCCGACCCGAGGTATTCCACCGCCGCAGGTTGTGGTAACTCTGGCCGCTGCCGAGAATCAGCACGCCCTCATCGCGCAACGGCGCGAGCGCCTTGCCAAGCGCGAAGTGCTGCGCCGGGTCCATGTTCGCCTTCATCGCCAGTTGCACGACCGGCACATCCGCATCGGGATACATCGGCTGCAACATGCTGAACGTGCCGTGATCGAAGCCGCGCTCGGCATCCGTGCGCACGACGATCCCCGCTTGCCGCCCGAGGTCGACAACTCGCTGCGCCACCTCGGGTGAGCCCGGCGCCGCATACTTGATGCGGTACGTGTGCTCGGGAAACCCGTAGTAGTCGAACACCATGCCCGGCGCCGCCGAGGTGCCGACCGTGAACTCCGCCTCCTCCCAGTGGCCCGACACGACGAGCACAGCCTTCGGCCGCTCGGGCAGCGATGGCGGAATCGCCTGCAACGCAGCGTACATGCGCGCGAATCTCGCGCGCGTGTCCGGCTCGTCCATCATGTATGGCCACGGGCCGCCACCGTGGGAGAGGAAGAAAGTCGGCAGTCGTGTCATGCGTGACGAAGAATACCGCAGCCGCGCCTTCCTCGTCACCGATGAGCCTTCCGGTCGCGCTCCCTTTCCCCATGCCACCGCCGAGTCCGCAGCCCGCATCCGGGGGCGCGTCCTACATTCCCCTGGCGGGACGCTGCACACACTTACGGTATGAAACGCGTACCCTCCTCCTGCCGCCAGGCCGCCGTCGCGCTGGCCGCCGCGGTTCTTTGCACGGCACTCCTCGCGCAAGGCAACTCCTGGCCGACGGGTGTCGGGCCGAATCCCACGTTGCCCGCGCCGAAGAAGGACGGCTTCATCCCCAACGTGCACATCGCGCCCGCCGAAGGCTGGCCGAAAGGCGCGATGCCCACGCCGCCCGCAGGCTTCAGAGTGACGGCGCTTGCGACCGGGCTCGAGCATCCACGCTGCGTCTACGCGCTGCCGAACGGCGACGTGCTGGTCGCGGAGAGCAATCGCCCGCCGCCGCTCGACGGGCAGAAGGACAAGATGGCCCAGGGCGTGCGCGGCCGGGCGATGGGCATCATCCAGAAACGCGCGGGCGCGGGCGTGCCGAGTCCCAATCGCATCATCCTGCTGCGCGATACGAACGGCGACGGCGTGGCCGACACGCGCACCGTGTTCATGTCGGGCCTCTTCTCGCCGTTCGGCATGGCGCTCGTGGGCGACACGCTCTACATCGCGGATGCGGACGCCATCGTCAAAGTCCCCTACCAGACCGGTCAGACATCGATCACCGCCAAGCCCGTGAAGGTGACGGACCTGCCCGCGGGCGCCAACCATCACTGGACCAAGAACATTCTCGCGAGCCCCGACGGTTCGAAGCTCTACGCGACGGTCGGCTCCAACAGCAACATCGGGGACAACGGCATGGCCTCCGAAGAGGGCCGCGCGGCCGTTTGGGAAATCGATCTCGCGACCGGTGGCAAACGCATCTACGCCACGGGCCTGCGCAATCCCACCGCGCTCGCGTGGGAGCCGCAGACGAAGACGCTCTGGGTCGTCGCCAACGAGCGCGACGAACTCGGCAATGACCTCGTGCCCGACTACCTCACTTCGGTGAAGGACGGCGCCTTCTACGGCTGGCCCTGGAGCTACTGGGGCCAGCACGTGGACAAGCGCGTGAAGCCGCAGAACCCGCAGATGGTCGCCAAGGCGATCCCGCCCGACTACGGCCTCGGCTCGCACGTGGCGCCGCTCGGGCTCACGTTCTCCGATTCGCGCATGCCGGCGAACTACGCGAGCGGCGCTTTCATCGGCGAGCACGGCTCGTGGAACCGCAAGCCGCGCGCGGGCTATCAGGTGGCCTTCGTGCCGTTCGCGGACGGCAAGCCCTCCGGTCCGCCCGTGAAATTCCTCGGCGGCTTTCTGTCGAAGGATGGCAAGGCCTACGGCCGGCCGGTCGGCGTGGCGATCGACGCGAAGGGTGCGCTGGTCGTGGCCGACGACGTCGGCAACGCCGTGTGGCGCGTGTCGGCCGCGAGTTGAGCCTTCAGGGGATGTACAGCTTCGTGGAGTGCTTCACTTCTTCCATCACCGCGTAAGTCCTCGTCTCGCGCACTCCCGGCAACTGCCACAGCACCGTGCCCGCGAAAGAACGGTAGGCATCCATGTCGGCCACGCGCGTCTTGATGAGGTAGTCGAAGCCGCCGGCCACCATGTGGCACTCGAGGATCTCGGGACGCACCTGCACGGCGGCGCGGAATTCATCGAAGACATTGGGCGTGGTGCGGTCCAGCAGCACCTCGACGAACACCAGCATCCCCGCGCCGACGAGGCGCGGGTTGAGGCGCGCCTCATAGCCCTCGATGTAGCCTTCGCGCGTGAGGCGCTGCACCCGCGCGAGCACCGCCGTCGGCGACAGGGCCACGGCTTCGGCGAGCTTCAGATTGGAGATGCGGCCGTCGTCCTGCAGCTGCTGCAGGATGCGGCGGTCGGTGCGGTCCAGATCGTCCAGGCCGGGCATGCGCTAGCGAATCGTTCGGCAAAGGGCTCGAAAATCGAAACAATATCCTAGCCGGAAACCGCAACATCGAGGATGTGAACTCCTTCTACGAACCTTCCGAGCTCGCTGGACAACCGCTTCGCCGTGCCATCACCGCGGCCTCGCGCATGCCCGAACCCGACGCGGTGAAGCTCATCGTCGACGCCGCGCGCGTGCCGCCGGACATCGCCGAGAAGACCCAGTCGCTCGCGCTTCGCATTGCCCGCACGCTTCGCCATCGCAAAGCCGCGGCCGGCCGCGCGGGCATCGTGCAGAACCTGCTGCAGGAATACGCGCTTTCCTCGCAGGAGGGCATCGCGCTCATGTGCCTCGCCGAAGCGCTGCTGCGCATTCCAGATGCCGCCACGCGCGACACGCTGATTCGCGACAAGATCGCGCAGGGCCAGTGGCACCAGCACCTGGGGCAGAGCCCTTCCCTCTTCGTGAACGCCGCCACCTGGGGCCTGCTCATCACCGGCAAGCTCGTGGCGACGCACAGCGAATCGGGGCTCTCCGCGGCGATCGGCCGCCTCGTCGGCCTCGGCGGCGAGCCGCTCATCCGCAAGGGCGTGGACATGGCCATGCGCATGATGGGCGAGCAGTTCGTAACAGGCGAGACGATCTCCGAAGCACTTGCCAACGCGCGTGAGCGAGAGTGCGAGGGCTTCCGGTACTCGTTCGACATGCTCGGCGAGGCGGCCGTCACCGCGCGCGACGCCGAGCGCTACCTGCGCGACTACGAGACCGCCATCCATGCGATCGGCAAAGCCTCCGCCGGCCGCGGCATCCACGAAGGTCCCGGCATCTCGATCAAGCTCTCGGCGCTGCATCCGCGCTACAGCCGCTCGCAGTACGACCGCGTGATGGGCGAACTCTACCCCGTGCTCGTGCGGCTCGGCGCGCTCGCGAAGCAGTACGACATCGGCCTGAACATCGACGCGGAGGAGGCCGACCGGCTCGAGCTCTCGCTGGACCTGCTGGAGATGCTGTCGTTCGACCCGCAGCTCCAAGGATGGAACGGCCTCGGCTTCGTCGTGCAGGCGTATCAGAAGCGCGCGCCTTTCGTCATCGACTACGTCGTCGATCTCGCGCGGCGCAGCCGCCGGCGTCTCATGATCCGCCTCGTGAAGGGCGCGTACTGGGATTCGGAAATCAAGCGCGCGCAGGTGGAAGGCCAGGACGACTACCCCGTCTTCACGCGCAAGCCCTACACCGACGCCGCCTACATCGCGTGCGCGCGCAAGCTGCTTGCGGCGCCCGAAGCGGTGTATCCGCAGTTCGCGACCCACAACGCGCAAACGCTCGCCGCGATCCACGAACTCGCGGACCCGAGCCGCTATACACCCACCCAATACGAATTCCAGTGCCTGCACGGCATGGGCGAGCCCCTGTACGAGCAGGTGGTCGGCGATCCCGCGCAGGGCAAGCTGGGGCGCCCTTGCCGCATCTATGCTCCTGTGGGCACGCACGAGACGCTGCTCGCCTACCTCGTGCGGCGCCTGCTGGAAAACGGCGCCAACACGTCGTTCGTGAACCGCATCGCCGATACGTCGCTGCCCGTCGAGGCGCTCGTGCGCGACCCCGTCGAGGTGATCGAGGCGTTCGCGCAAGGCGAAGGCACGATCGGGCTGCCGCACCCCGCGATCGTGCTGCCGCGCGATCTGTACGGGCCCATGCGGCGCAATTCGCGCGGCATCGACCTCGCAAGCGAATCGCAGCTGCACGATCTCGCGGCGAGCTTCGAGGCGCTCGCCGGTGAATCGCATTCCGCGGGCCCGTTGCTTGCCGAAGAAGCCCGGGGCGAGGCGCCGCAGCCCGTGCGCAATCCCGCGGACGGCTCGGACGCGGTGGGCACCGTGCGGGCCGCGTCGCGCGAAGACATCGAGCTCGCGTTGCAATGCGCCGTTCGCGCCGCGGCCTCATGGGCCGGCACGTCCCCCGCCGAACGCGCGCGGATGCTGCGATCGACCGCCGATCGCCTCGAAGCCGACATGCCGCGCCTCATGGCGATCCTGATGCGCGAAGCGGGCAAGACGGCATCGAACGCGGTCGCCGAAGTGCGCGAGGCCGTCGATTTTCTGCGGTATTACGCACGCGAAGTCGCCGCGCATTTCGACAACGCCACGCATGTGCCGCTCGGGCCGGTCGTGTGCATCAGTCCGTGGAACTTTCCGCTTGCGATCTTCGTCGGCCAGATTTCCGCGGCGCTCGCGGCCGGCAACGTCGTGCTCGCGAAGCCCGCGGAACAGACGCCGCTCGTCGCCGCCGAAGCCGTGCGCGCGATGTGGGCCGCGGGCATTCCCCGGCACGCGATCCAGTTGCTGCCCGGTGAAGGCTCCACGGTCGGCGCCGCGCTCGTGTCGGATCCGCGCGTGCAAGGCGTTCTCTTCACGGGATCGACCGAAGTCGCGCGACTGCTGCAGGCCGCTGTGGCAGGCCGTGTCGACACGAACGGACGCGCGACACCGCTCATCGCCGAAACGGGCGGGCAAAACGCGATGATCGTGGACTCCTCCGCACTTGCCGAACAGGTGGTGAACGACGTGCTCGTGTCCGCCTTCGACAGCGCGGGCCAGCGCTGCTCGGCGCTGCGCGTGCTCTGCGTGCAGGAAGAAGCGGCCGACAGGCTGCTCGAGATGCTCCTGGGCGCGATGGCGGAACTTCGCATCGGCAATCCTTCGCGGCTCGCCGTCGACGTCGGACCGGTGATCGATGCCGAGGCGCAGGCGAACGTCGATCGTCACATCGAGGCGATGCGTGCGAAGGGACATCGCGTTCACCAGTTCGCCGGCTACGACCCTGCATCGCGGCCGCCCGGCACCTTCGTTGCGCCCACGCTGATCGAGATCGACAGTCTTTCCGAACTGCGGCGCGAAGTGTTCGGCCCGGTGCTGCATTTCGTTCGCTATCGCCGGGAGGAACTGGACGGCCTCGTGGCGCAGATCAACGGCACGGGCTACGGCCTCACGATGGGCCTGCACACGCGCATCGACGAAACCATCGCGCGCGTCGTGAGCGCGGCGCACGCGGGCAATGTCTACGTGAACCGCAACATGGTGGGCGCCGTGGTCGGCGTGCAGCCGTTCGGCGGCGAAGGCCTGTCGGGCACGGGGCCGAAGGCGGGCGGGCCGCTTTACCTGTACCGGCTGCTCACGAAGCGGCCCGGCGACGTGCTGGCTCGGGCGGTCGATGCCGATGCGGGCGCGACGATGCATCGCCCGACAGCGCAGACCGACGCAGCGCGTGCCTTGACGCAATGGGCGCGTGCGAACGACACGCGGCTCGCGACAGCGTGCGAGGCTTTCGCGAGCGCGGCGCGCACGGCGGCATCGGTCGCCCTGCCCGGCCCCACGGGCGAACGCAACGTGTATTCGCTGAGCCCGCGCTCCTCGGTGCTCTGTCTCGCCGCGAACGATGCGGACCGGCTCGTTCAGCTCGCCGCGGTGCTCGCGGTGGGTAGCCGCGCCGTCTGGCCCGCCGATTCGCAAGCCCTGCTTCAGCGCCTGCCTTCGGGAGTCCAGGCGCAAGTCGTGCTCGCGCGCGACTGGGCCGCACCCGGCGTGGCGTACGAGGCCGTGCTGCTGCACGGATCGCTCGACGAACTCGCGAACGTGCAGCGCACGCTCTGCCGCCGCGAGGGGCCGGTCGTGAGCGTCGAGCGGCTCGCGCCCGGCGACACGGCGGTTGCGCTGGAGCGGCTCGTCGTCGAGCGCGCACTCAGCGTCAACACGGCCGCGGCCGGCGGCAACGCGTCGCTGATGACGATCGGTTGAGGGCCCGCGCGTTCAGCCGACCGACGAGTGCACCTGCTGCAACCCGGCGCGTGCCGCGGCCGCATTCGCGCCGCGCGACTGCGCCGTGCCGTACTCGATCTCTCCGGAGAGCTGGCCGCCCTCCTCGATCACGACTTTGCCGTAGCGCACGCGGCCCGTCACCTTGCCCGTCGAATAGATCACGAGCTTCTGACGCACCGTGAGGTTGCCGTCGAAGAGACCGCGGATTTCGGCGATGTCTATGTCGGCCGAACCCTTGAACGCGCCTCGCTCGGAGATCTGGATCACGCGCGAGTCCATCGTGGCCTCCACGGAGCCTTCGACCACGAGCGTGTCGCAGTCGGTGATCTCCACGCCTTTCAACTTGATGTTGGGGCCGACCGTGAGCTTGCTCTCGCCTTCCTTCGGGGGCTGCGTCGCGGGCTGCGGGGCCACGGTGGATGTGGCGGCCGGTGCACTGCCCGCCGCGCTCGTCGCGCCCGCGGCGACGGCGCTGGCATTGGGGCTCGTGCCGGGACGCCACGGTTCGCGCTTGTCTTCGCTTTCGCGCTTGTTGTTGTTGAAGAACGGGGACTGCAGTGCCATGGATTTCTTTCCTCGTGTGTGAGTGCGTGTGGACGAGCCGCCGATGCTAAGAGGCCCGCGCGATTACATGTTCATCGCGCGCCGCAAGATCGGTAACATTGCTTGCGCGGCGCCCCTCGAACAGGCAGCATGCATGGCAAGGACCAAGCGAGGGGAATCGACATGGGTCGCTCATTGCGAAGCGCCGCGATGCTGGCGTTCCTCGTGGCATGCGCTGCTTTCGCGCAGCTTCCGGGTGCGGAGGAATTCGACACGAGCGCGGGCAACCTGCTCGCGGTGCTGCGCGCATCGCCCGGAGCCAGCCAGGCCGACGACACACTGAAGCCGATCGGCATCGTGCACGCCACACTGCCGGACGGCCGCGACGTGCAGATCGCCGCGAGCTGGTTCCACTACCTCGGCGACACGCACGTGCGGCTCGTCTTCGACGGCGAGCATTCGATGCAGAGCGCGGGTCCCGACGATCTCGAGCGGCTGCACCTCGATCCTGAGCAGGCGCTCGCGCAGGCGGTGGCGAACATGCGGCGCAAATATGGCGCACCCCAGGTGCGGCCGCTCGGCGCCGGCGTGATGCAGGTGGATGCCGGCGAACCCGACCTCGCGAGCAGCTACATCCTCGATCGAGCGTTCTGGCTGCAGGAACTGAGCGAACACCCCGAGGGGCTCGTCGTATCGATCCCGCGTCGCGGCAGCCTCCTCTTCGCACCCGCGGGCGACCCGTCGGCGCTGATCGGCCTCAGCTTCAGCGCCACCGCAATCTACATGCAAAACGAACGCAGCCGCATCTCCTCGGCGCTCTACCTGTTCAAGGACGGGCGCTGGTCGGTGTACCAGCCGCCGCAGCACCTCGCGAGCGACGACGGCTGAGGGCGGACTTCAGAAGTCGACGACGTAGCGCCAGCCGCGAAAGCGCAGCACCGCCGACTTCGGGCGAATCTGCTCCAGCACGAGACCCGGCGCGACTTCCGTGCCTTCGGTGGCAAGCTGCCCGCCGACGAGCAGCATGCGCTGCGACGCGTTGTGCGAATAGACGCCACCGGAGATCGGCAGCTTCGGCAAGCCTTGCTGCACGTCGGCGGGGAGTTCGGCGAACGTGACGATGCGCTCGCTCGGGGCCGCGGCCGGCGGTTTCGCGGCGGGTTCCTGCGCCGCTGGGATCGCAGGCGATGCAGGCGATGCGGGCGATGCAGGTGTGGCAGGGGTGGCACCCGCGGCGGCGGATGAAGGCATCGCCGCCGGTGCGCGCACTGCGGCCGCGGCCACCACCGCCTGAGGCGGTGCCTGCCGCGGCGCGGGCGGCTGGATTTCAGCCTGCACGATGGGCTGCGTGACTTGCGGCCTGGACGTCGCAGCATCCGCGACACCCGATTCATTGCGAGGCCACAGCCACCATACGAGCGCCGTTACGGCAACGGCGGCGAGCACGATGCCCGCGACAACGGCCGGTTGCATCCCAGTGGATGGCTCGGCCACGACCGGCGTGGGATGCGCGTGGATGCCGCGCGCGGGATCGCGCTCGCGTTCGGCATCGGCTTTGCGCAGGGCATCGAGGATGTAGGACATGGCTCTCGCGATCGGGTTTCAGGGCGCCTTCGCGAGGCGCGGTTCGTCGACGCCGCTCACGCGATTGGCCTGCATGAATGTCATGGGCCCCGGCATCCCGTCCGCGGGCAGGCCGTGTGCGGACTGGAATACGCGAATCTCGTTCGTGAGGTCGCCCGCGCGCGTCTTGCCCTTCGCGCTCGCGGTGTCCAGGCGACCGGCGAGCCATGCGATGGCTGGCGCGGCCGTCCGACCCGGGCTGTATCCCTCGGGACTGCGCCACAACGTCGAGAAGTCGCCGTCCCACCGCTCGGCGAGCGCCGCGAGCGTGACGACCTGTTCGCGGCCGCCCGCGCGCAGCGTCGCGCTGTGTTCGCCAAGCGCCGTGAGAATCGCATACGAAGGCCGGATCGAGCCCGCGTCCAGCCGCACGATGCCGGGACGATCGAGCTCGCGGATCAGCGCGAGACCGATCCTGCGGGCGCTGAAGCACTGCACGTGCTGGCGCTGCAGGGCATCGCACGCATCGCCCTCGCCGACGTCGGCCTTCCAGCCGCGCGCGAGTACGCGCCAGGCATCGTTGCGGTTGTCGATCAAGGCGGCAGGCGTGTCTCGCTGCACGCCGGCGTTCGCCGCGGGCAACGCGGCCGCGGGCGCCACGGAAGATGTGATGGCCGCGCGGTCCGGTGGCCAGATCGTGCCGATTTGCGTGCCGTTTTGCGTGCCGTTTTGCGTGTCGTGCTCGGCAGTCCGCGTGGCAGCGACCAGCCCCGCACCCGCTGCGAGCGCCAGGCCCAGTGCGTACGCGGGCCGCCGCCACCGCGCCTTCGGGGTCGAGCCCGCGTCGAACACTTCGCTCGCGGCGCGGTCCACGATGCGCCGGGTCACCGTCGCCTGCCCGCTGCCGTAGGCGCCGAGCAGCGCGCGATCGCACAGCAGGTTGATGCGCCGGGGCACACCCCCCGTGAGCCGGTGAATCCGCTTCAGCGCGCCCCGGTCGAAGGGCAGCGGCCGCTCCAGCCCCGCGACATCCATCCGGTGCCGCACGTATTGCAGCGTCTCCGCTTCACCGAGGGCCTGCAGGTGATAGCGCGCGATGACGCGCTGCGCGAGCTGTTCGAGCTCGGGCCGCGCGACCATCTCGCGCAGCTCCGGCTGGCCGATCAGCACGATCTGCAGCAGCTTGCGTTCGCTCGTCTCCAGGTTCGTGAGCAGGCGCAGCTGCTCCAGCACGTCGGCCGACAGGTTCTGCGCCTCGTCGATCACGAGCACGTTGTTGCGACCCGCGGCATGCTCGCGCAGCAGGAAGGCGTTGAGCGGATCGAGGAACTCCTTGACCGTGGGCGCCTCGCGCCGGGGAACGTCGACTCCGAACTCGTGGCACACCGTCTGAAGCAGTTCGAGCACCGTGAGCTTCGGATTGAAGATGTAGGCGACGTTGCACTCGGGCGGGACTTGCTCGAGAAAGCACCGGCTCACGGTCGTCTTGCCCGTGCCGATCTCGCCCGTGAGCAGCACGAAGCCCCCGCCTCCGCGCACGCCGTAAAGCAGGTGCGCGAGCGCCTCGCGGTGCCGCTCGCTCATGAAAAGCAGGCGCGGGTCGGGCGCGATCGAGAACGGCTCGAACTTCAGGCCGAAGTACGCGGTGTACATGGCGCGAAGGATAGCGCGGCCATGTAACCGCGCCGCCGCGGCCTCGCCCTCAGGCGGGCACGAGCGCCGTCTTGCGGGCGCGGCGCACGTTGAACGCGCTCGCGATCAGCACGGCCTGCGTGAGAACGAGCCCGAGCCACACACCCTGGTACTGCTGGTGGTCCATCAGCGCGCCGAAGATGAGCGGCGCCACGGCCTGGCCGATGTCCAGGCCCGCGTAGACCACACCGTACACGCGGCCAGTCGCATTGGCAGGCGTGGAACGCTTGACCAGCATGTCCCGCGACGGGCCCGCCGTGCCCGTGACGAAGCCCATCACGCCGAAAAGCACGGGCACCAGCGCGGCCGGCAGCGCGAGCGTCCCGACGGCCAGCGCGATGATCGCCGCCGCGCCGAAGCCCAGGCCGACGACGCGCTCGCAGCGCACCGGGTCCGAAGCGAGAAAGCCGCCGAGCACCACGCCGCCCGCGGAGCACACCATGTAGATGCTCAGACACGCCGCGGCCATGGCCACGGGAACGTCGTGCAGATGCCGCGCGGCCGTCGGCGCGAAGGCCTGCACGACGCTCAGCACCATCGCATAGAAGAAGAAGAACGCGAAGCACATCCACACCGCCGGAATGCGCAGGAAATCGAAGCTGCCCTCCGCGCCGTGCGCGGCATGAGGCGCCGCGGCCGGTTGTTCCAGAGGCTTGCGGCCGACGAACACGAGCACGATCACGGCAACCACGATCAGGCCGGCCACGGCGAGCGCCATGCGCCACGAATACGCCAGCGCGATCGGCACCGTGACGGCCGGGGCGAGCGCCCAGCCCAGGCTGCCGGTGAGGCCGTGCACGCTGTAGGCGTGGCCCAGGCGCTGCGGGCTCACCTTGCGGTTGATGAGCGTGTAGTCCACCGGATGGAAGACGCCGTTGCCCACGCCCGCGACGACCGCGAAGAAGGCGAGCGACCAGTAGCTGGGGCTCGCGGCGAAGCCGAACGCCGCGACCGCGAGCAGAAAGAGCCCGCCGAAGAGGATCGGCCGCGGCCCGAACCGGTCCACGAGAAAGCCCGAGGCCGTCTGCACGGAACACGACACGACGAAGAACACCGTCATCAGGAAGCCGAGCTCGGTGTAGCTCGCGTGGAACGCGTCCTTCAGCCATGGAAAGAGCGGCGCGAGCAGAAGCTGGCAGAAGTGGCTGATCATGTGCGCGATGCCCACCAGCCCGATCACGGAGGCGTCCTGCCGCAAAGGCGCGGCGGGCAGGGCCGCGGCCGTGCCCGAAATGCTCGAAGTACCCATGGCGGCTATGGTAGGCGGCCCGCCGGTTTCTGAACGGCGACATAACGACAGCTTTCTGCGAAAATCCGCCAAGTGCCGCGCCGCAAGCTCGCAGTTCCGCTGAGCGACACCGATGTCTTCCGGCCCACGCCGGAGCACCCGGTGCGTCTGCGCTCGCGCGCGCTGCCGGCCGACACGCACTTCGAACCGCATAGTCACGCGTGGGCGCAGCTCGCGTACTGCGCAAGCGGCATCGTGCAGGTGAGCGCCGCGGCCGGCGATGCATCGCGCGATGCGGACGCGCCCGCGCGCGCGATGCGCACCGACGAGGTGACCTACATCGTGCCGCCCTCGCGCGCCGTATGGATCGCGCCGGGCGCGCGGCATTCGGTGCACGTGCTGGAAGACGCGCAGTTCCGCACGCTGTACATCGATGCGAGCGCGGTCCCGGAGCGCGTGCGGGGTTGTCGCGTCATCGTCGTGTCGCCGCTCCTGCGCGAACTCGTGTCGGCGCTCGATGCGCTCGCGCAGGGCGCGCATGCGCGCGAACGCGAGGCGCGTCTCACGGCACTGGTGCTGGACGAGATCGCCGCCGCGGACACGCATCCGCTGGGCGTGCCGCTGCCCTCGTCCGAGAGCGGCGACAAGCGTCTGCGCGCGCTGTGCGAGGCTGTCCTGCGAGCGCCTTCCGAGCGTTCGACGCTCGCGCAGTGGGCGGCCGTCGTGGGTGCGAGCGAGCGCACGATGGCGCGGCTTTTTCGCGACGAGCTCGGCATGAGCTACCAGCAGTGGCGCCAGCAGGCGATCCTCGCGCATGCGCTGCCGATGCTCGCGCGCGGCATGCCCGTCGGCCACGTCGCGGCCGCGAGCGGCTATGCGAGCGACAGCGCGTTCACGGCGATGTTCAAGACGGCGATGGGACAGTCGCCACGGCAGTTCCAGCGGCCGGCGGGCAGCGCGTGACGTTCACGTATCCAGGAACACCGCCGCACCCAGGCGTGTCGCCAGCGCCTGTATCGCGGCCTGGACGGCGCCCGAAGTCAGCGGGAGGTCCCCCGCGACCACCGCAAGGTCCCGCGCGGCGACGCGGTCTCCGAAGAGGACGAATGCAAGCCCGGCGTCATCCTGGCGCGAACTCCAGACGATGCCGCGCGGCTTCGCGGGGTGCGCGTGGACCCACCGGGCGAGCAATTGTGTTCGCGGGTAGGCGCTCTTGGCACTGTCGATAACCGAGGCACGGGCAAGGCCCAGCTTTCGCAGGCCGACACCCGTGAAATCCGCAAGCCGCATCGGCGGTGCCGCGACGCGTGCCGCGCGGCGATGCTCGTTGGAGCGCGACATCCTCAGAATGAACCCGGCGGAGTGCCGCGGCGCGTCGTGAAAGACGGTTTCCATCAGCGCAACGTCGAGCGTGCTGCCCGCATACATCGTCGGCACGACAGCGCCGTGCGCCAGTTGCAGCGGCGAGAAGCGAGCGCTGTAGCCGTCCGCGCGGCCATTGAACTGCGAAGGCCCGAACGGCAGCGGATGCACGCGATGCAATTCGCCGCCGGGCCAGTCGTACAGGCCGAGATGCGCGGGATCGAGCCGCGCGGCCAGGCTGCCCGCGCCGCTCAAGCGTTGCGCTCGTAGCCGACGAGGTCTTTCGCGGCGGCGACGACGGAAGGCGCATTGCGCGCGAGCGATTCGCGCGGCCGCCCGCCTTTCAGGAACGCCGATGTGCTTTCGAACCAGACGGCCAGGCCCATCGAACTCCAGCCCGCTTCGTGCATCAGAAGCCGGATGACCTCGGCGAGCTCGCGGATCGGGCGGTTGGTGTCGTCGATCGCGTAGAGCGGGTACCAATCCTTGCCTTCGAACTGGATCGAGAAGATCCGGCCCCTGCCTTTCCAGCCCATGACCGCCTGCACCGTGACGTTCGCGATCGCGGCGAGGTCCGCCGCCGGAACCCACTTCGCGCCCGCGAGCACGCGCCGCACGGCTTCGGCGCGCAAGCGCGCCTCTTCGATGTCGACGGGGGTGGGCGCCACCGCGCCACCGAGGAATTGATGCAGCAGCTCCGTGCGGATTTCGGTCTTGCGCTCGCGGGCAAGACGCAAGACCACCGGAGCCAGCTCCACGAGCACGTGGGCGACGGCATCGAGGTCCTCGGCGGCGGCGCTCGCGAAGTTCTCGGCGTCCTTCACAACCACCTCCGGAAGGTACTGGCCGAAGTGACGCGCGAGCTCCCTCGAATGGGATTGCGCGGCCCTCCCGCCGGGGTGAGGGATTCGGCCGTGTGTGGAGGGACTCATGCACGGCATCATACCGTGAAGTTGGCGAACGCGCCGGCGGCCCTTCACGAATTCAACTCCAGCGGGCTCGCGGCGAATTGTTCCGCCGCCGTTGACCTCCATTCCTCCACACGGCATCATGCCCCGCACCATGATCTTCGAGCACGTCACGACGGGCGGCTGCCAGTCCTATCTGGTCGGCTGCGCCGACACCTGCGCCGCGGCGGTGATCGATCCCGAAACGAGCCAGATCGACCGCTACCTCGCGCTCGCCGCGCGCGACGGGCTGCGCATCCGCTACGTGATCGACACGCACACGCATGCCGACCACTTCTCCGCGAGCCGCATGCTCGCTCGCCAGACGCAGGCCCCCGTCGTGATGCACCGGGCCACCACCGCGCCGCACGTCGACATGCGCGTGGACGACGGGGACATGGTGGTCGTGGGCAAGCTGCGCCTGCAGGTGCTGCACACGCCCGGGCACACGCGCGATTCGATGTGCCTCGTGAGCGAGGACCGCGTCTTCACGGGCGACACGCTCCTCATCGGCGGCACCGGCCGCACCGACTTGCCCACCGGCGACTCGAATGCGCTCTACGACAGCCTCTTCGGCAAGCTCGTGAAGCTCGATCCGGCGCTGCTCGTCTTTCCCGCGCACGACTACAAGGGCCGCACGCACTCCACCATCGGCGAAGAGATCGCGAACAATCCGCGCCTGCAGGTGCGCGACCGCGCGGCATTCGTCGAACTCATGGCCAACCTGAACCTCGGCATGCCGACGCATATCACCGAGGCGTTGCGCACGAACCTGAGCGGCGGCAAGACGGTGGCCGAAATGCTCGCCGAAGCCGCGGCCGCGGTGCCCTTCATGTCGATGGCGGAAGTGAAGCGGCGCATCGATGCGGGCGACCCGGACCTCGTGGTGCTCGACGTGCGCGAACGCGATGCCTACGAAGAGGCGCACATTCCCACGGCGCAGCTCCTGCCGCGCGGGCAGCTCGAGTTGCGCGTGAACCAGGAACTGCCCGATCCGACGCGGCGCATCGTCACCTGCTGCGACTTCGGACGCATCTCGACGCTCGCCGCCGCGACGCTGCGGCAGATGGGCTTCCAGCGCGCGGTGGCGCTGGACGGCGGGATGAAGGCGTGGAAGGAAGCGGGGTATGCGCTGCGCGAGGGAAGGACGCCGTGACGACGGCGAGGTGCGCCGCCGCGCTCCTCACCCCCACAACGCCTTCATCGCCCGCACGAACCCCGCCGAGAGGTCCGCCGGCTCGATTCTCTTGCCCGCCACGTACACACGCGAGAACTTCGCCTGCGGCGAGGAAAACACGAACGCATCCAGCAAGTGATCCTGCGGCACGCCGAGCAATGACGGAGATGCCGCGTCGACCACGCAGAAGTCCGCCCGCTGCCCCACCGCTATGCCCGCAAGCGGCAACCCCGCCGCCGCCGTGCCCCCTTCCAGCGCCCCCTCGAACAAGGCCGCCGCGGTGCTCGCGGCCAACGCGGCCTGTGCCGCGACGTTGCGCCTGCGCGTGACCAGGCGCTGCGAATATTCGAGGAGCCGCAGCTCCTCCTGCCAGCTTCGCGTGACGTGACTGTCCGAGCCTACCGACCAGCGGCCGCTCGCACCGGTCCAGGTGGAAAGATCGAACACGCCGTCGCCCAGGTTCGCTTCCGTTCCCGGACAGATCACGATCGCCGCGCCGCGCGAGCGCAGTTCGAGCAACTCGTCGCGCTCGGCCTGCGTCGCGTGCACGAGATTCCAGCGCGCATCCACCGGCGCGTGCCGCAGCAGCCATTCGATGGGACGCATGCCGTGCCGCTCCAGGCAATCCGCGACCTCCTGCCGCTGCTCGGCGATGTGGATGTGGATCGGCATGCCGCGTGCGAGCGCCACGGTTTCGGCAAGCGCGCCTTCGTCCACCGCGCGCAGCGAATGCAGCGCGACGCCGCAGGCGATGCGCGATGCATCAAGGCTGCGCTTGCCGATCGCCTGCACCATGCGCAGCACCGACTCCGGCGTCGATGCGAAGCGCCGCTGCTCGTCGCGCAGCGACCGTGTGCCGAAGCCCGCGCGCATGTAGAGCGCCGGCAGCAGCGTGAGGCCGATTCCAGTGCGTTCGGCGGCGCGCAAGAGCGCGAGCGGCATCTCGAGCGCATCCGCGTACGGCGCGCCGTCGACGTCGTTGTGCAGGTAGTGGAACTCGCAGACCTGCGTGTAGCCGTTGGCGAGCAGTTCGGCATACAGGAAGGCCGCGATGTCCTCCACCTGCCGCGGCGTGATGCGAAGCGCCGCCGCGTACATGCGGTCGCGCCAGCGCCAGAAGTCGTCTTCGCCTTCCGCGACGCGCTCGGTGAGGCCGGCGATCGCGCGCTGGAATGCGTGGCTGTGCGCGTTCACGAGCCCGGGCAACACGGGCCCCGGCAGAGGGGTCGCTCCCGCGCGCATTGCCGGATCGCATTCGCGCCGCACGTCAGTCCACCGTCCGTCCGCACCCGCCGAAAGCACAACGTCGCGCGCCCAGCCGCCGCTCACCCAGGCGAGCGGCGCGAACCAGCGCGCCTCAGATGTCATGGAGCGACTCGCGCATGACGAGTGCCGCGTGCGGCCGTTCGCGCACGATGGGCTTGGCCGCAAGCGCTCGGGCGTCGTCGCCGCCGAACGAGCTCATCGCGGCCGTCCCCCGAACACGGTGAGCCGCCGCGGATTCGCGCCGAACGCATAGGCAAGCTCGGCGGGCTCGCGCACGTCCCACAGCACGAAGTCGGCGCGCAGGCCCGCGGCCAGCGTCCCGCGATCTGTGAAGCCCAGTGCCCGCGCCGCGTTGCGCGTGACACCGGCCAGCGCTTCTTCGGGCATCAGCCGAAAGAGCGTGCAAGCCATGTTGAGCATGAGCAGCAGCGATGTGCATGGCGAGCTCCCCGGATTGCAGTCCGTCGACACGGCGATCGGTACGCGCTGCTCGCGCAGCAGCGCAACGGGCGGCACGCGCGTCTCGCGCAGGAAGTAGAAGGCGCCCGGCAGCAGCACGGCGACCGAGCCCGCGCGCGCCATCGCGCGAGCGCCCGTTTCGTCGAGCCATTCGAGGTGGTCGCAACTGAGCGCCTGAAAGCGCGCGGCGAGCGTTGCGCCGCCGCTGTCGCTCAATTGTTCGGCGTGAAGCTTGACAGGCAAGCCCAACGCCCGGGCCGCATCGAACACGCGCTCCACCTGCGACGCCGTGAACGCGATGCGCTCGCAAAAAGCGTCGACCGCATCCACGAGCCCCTCGGCGTGCAGCAGCGGCAGCATGCGAAGCACTTCGTCGACGTAGTCGTCGGCCCGCCCCGCGAATTCCGGCGGCAGCGCATGTGCGCCGAGGAAGGTGGTTCGCACCGCGACGTCTTCCAGCACGCCGAGCGTGCGCGCGACGCGCAGGCACTTGGCCTCGTGCTCGTGCGAGAGACCATAGCCGGACTTGATCTCGATCGTGGTCACACCCTCGTTCTCGAGCGCGCGCAGCCGTGGCAGCGCCTGCGCGAGCAGTTGCTCTTCGCTCGCGTCCCGTGTGGAACGCACGGTCGACGCGATCCCGCCGCCCGAACGCGCGATCTGCTCGTAGCTCGCGCCGCGCAGGCGCGATTCGAACTCGTGCGCGCGGTTGCCGCCATGGACCAGATGCGTGTGGCAGTCGACCAGGCCGGGCGTCACGAGCGCGCCGCCGCAATCGTGCGTCTCCCCGCATTCGCGCTCGAGCGCGCCGGGTAGCGCCGCGCGAGCGCCGATCCATTCGATGCGCCCATCGCGCACCACCAGCGCCGCATCGCCGATGAGGCCGTACGCTTGCGCCGCATGCTCCTGCATCGTCGCCGCCCGGCAGTTGATCCACAGCGCCGGGCTCACAGCCGCACCTCCATCCAGAGCGCATCCTCGCCCTCGATCACGATCGGTCCTTCCTGCTGCAGCAGGCGCCACACGAACGTGCGCGGCGCGAGGTCGAGCACGTACTCGTCGTACACCGCCACCGTGCCGCCATGCGGTGCATACGCCGCGACCAGGCAGCGCGCCGGCACCACGCCCAGGTAGTCTTCCCGCACACGCAGCATCCGGCCGGCGCCGGGCAGCGCCATCAGGTTCATGTCGATCGTCGGGCCGCGCAGCAAGCTGCAATGCGCGTCCGCGCTGCCGAGGAAACGAAAAGGCTCGCTGTCGGGCGTGAGAAGCTGCGTGCCACCGCCCACCTTCAGCGCCACGCCCGCGCCTTCGAGCACCGAGAACCAGCGTTCGGCGCCCATGTAGCGCGAGAAGGGTCCGTCTTGCCCGATGTCGGCAACGGAGACCCGGACGCGCCACTCCTCGCGGTGCGGCCAGGCAAGCAGCTCGCGCGTGGTGCCCCGGCCGTTGCGCCACGGAGTGCGCTCGACCTCGTCCGGCTCGACGACCTGCCAGTCGATGCCCCGATGAGTCGGCCGGCCGCTCATGCCTGGAACTGTCCCGCGAAGCTGTAGCGTGTGCCCGGGTACACCTGCCGCGCGACGCTCGCGACATGCGCGCCGCTCACCGTGCGGCGCAGCATCGCGAGACACGCATCGCCGCGCCCGATGCCGAGTTGCCTCGCCTCCTCCTCGTCCGGCAGGCACGCTTCGATCACGTAGCTCGCCTGCGTCACGGGAGCGCTGCGCAGCAGGTGCAGCGTGGGCGATGTCCGCGTGAAATCGGTCTTCAGGTACTCCGGGGCCGCGGCCGGGTTGACGAAGCGGTCTTCGTACTGGATGGGCACGCCGTTTTCCAGTTGCACGAGGACGGTATGGAAGACTCGCGCACCCTTGCGCAGCCCGAGCGACTCCGCCACCGGGGAAGTCGCCTTCTGCGCGGTGGCGAGGAGCACGCGCGTGCTGTGAACGTGCCCGCGCTCGGCGATTTCCTCGTGGATGTCGCGCAGCACGAGACGCGAGGCGATGCGGCTTAACTCCGCCACGCGCGTGCCGGAGCCTCGCACGCGCGTCACGAGGCCCTCGGCCGCGAGTTCGCGCAGCGCGCGATGTGCCGTCATGCGGCTCACGCCGAAGCGGGAGATGAGCGCGGCTTCGCTCGGCACGGCGTCGCGCGGCTTCCACTCGCCGCTTGCGATGCGCTGCCGAATCCAGGTCTTCACCTGTTCGTAGGCCGGCAGGTCGCGCAGGTCATCCTTTCGCATCGCGCAGGTCATCCTTTCCCGATAGTCGCATGCGTCGGGCGCACGCTGGAGGCACAGGGAGGCACAGGGGAGGATATCCTAGCCGAGTTGACACAAGTTGTATAGACAACTAGGATGCACGTTGCCATGTCCGATCTCTCGCACGCCTCCCATCTTTCCTCCGGCCCCCGCCCGGTGCATGCGCCGCGGGGCGCGCGGCCGAGCTGCGCCAACTGGCAGATCGAGGCGGCCTACCGCATGATCCAGAACAACCTGGACCCGGCGGTGGCCGAGCGGCCGGACGAGCTCGTGGTCTACGGCGGCATCGGCCGCGCGGCGCGCAACTGGCCCGCGTTCGATGCGATCCTCGCGACGCTCGAGCGCCTGAAGCCCGACGAGACGCTGCTCATCCAGTCCGGCAAGCCTGTGGGCGTGTTCCGCACGCACGAGGGCGCACCGCGCGTGCTCCTCGCCAACTCGAACCTCGTGCCGAAGTGGGCGACGTGGGAGCACTTCAACGAGCTCGACCGCAAGGGCCTCATGATGTTCGGGCAGATGACCGCGGGCAGCTGGATCTACATCGGGACGCAGGGCATCGTGCAGGGCACCTACGAGACGTTCGCCGAGGCCGGCCGCCAGCACTACGGCGGCGATCTCGCGGGCCGCTGGGTGCTCACCGCCGGGCTCGGCGGCATGGGCGGCGCGCAGCCGCTCGCCGCGTCTTTCGCCGGGGCGTGCTCGCTCAACATCGAATGCGACGCGTCGCACATCGAGTTTCGCCTGCGCACGAAGTACCTCGACCGGCAAGCTCGCGATCTCGACGAGGCGCTTGCGATGATCGCGCATCACACGGCGCGCAAGGAGGCCATCTCCATCGGCCTGGCTGGCAATGCCGCGGACATCGTCCCCGAACTCGCGCGCCGCGCGAAGGCGGGCTCCATCCGCCCCGACATCGTCACCGATCAGACTTCGGCCCACGACCTCATCCACGGCTACCTGCCCGGAGGCTGGACGGTCGAGCGATGGCGAGCTGCGCAGGCGGACGCTTCGCAGCACGCGGCGCTCAGGCAGGCCGCGGGCGAATCGTGCGCGCGGCACGTGCGAGCGATGCTCGAATTCCATGCGATGGGCGTCCCCACGGTCGACTACGGCAACAACCTGCGGCAGGTGGCCCACGATTTCGGCGTGGCGAATGCGTTCGACTATCCCGGCTTCGTGCCCGCGTACATCCGGCCGCTCTTTTGCCGCGGCGTGGGTCCGTTCCGCTGGGTGGCGCTCTCGGGCGATCCGCAGGACATCCGCGGGACGGATGCGAAGATGAAGGAGCTCTTCCCCGCCAACAGGCACCTGCACCGCTGGCTCGACATGGCCGGCTCGCGCATCCAGTTCCAGGGCCTGCCCGCGCGCATTTGCTGGATCGGCCTGGGCGAGCGCCATCTCGCGGGCCTCGCTTTCAACGACATGGTGAAGTCGGGCGAGCTGAAGGCGCCGATCGTGATCGGGCGCGATCACCTCGACAGCGGCTCGGTCGCGTCGCCGAACCGCGAGACCGAAGCGATGAAGGACGGCACCGACGCGGTGAGCGACTGGCCGCTGCTCAACGCCCTGCTGAACACCGCGAGCGGCGCGAGCTGGGTGAGTTTTCACCACGGCGGCGGCGTCGGCATGGGCTATTCGCAGCATGCGGGCGTCGTGATGGTCTGTGACGGCACGGCGCAATCCGCCGAAAAGATCCGGCGCGTGCTGTGGAACGATCCGGCCACGGGCGTGATGCGGCATGCCGATGCCGGCTACGAAGCGGCGATCGAATGCGCGCGCGAGCACGGGCTGGACCTCCCGATGCTGCGTGCATGATCGGCCGATGAAAGAAACCCTCGTTCCCGGCGAGATCGGGCTCGCGCAGATGCGCCGTCTGCTCGCGGACGGTGTCCAGGTCGAACTCGATGCGTCCTGCCGCCCGGGCATGCGCGCGAGTGCGCAACTCGTGCGCCGCGCGACCGAGGGCGACGCGCCGGTGTACGGCGTGAACACCGGCTTCGGCAAGCTCGCCACGAAGCGCATCGCAAAGGAAGACCTCGCCGCGCTGCAGCTCAATCTGCTGCGCTCGCACGCCGTGGGCGTCGGCGAGCCGATCGCCCCGCGCATCGTGAAACTGGTGCTGCTGCTGAAGGCCGCCAGCCTCGCGCGCGGCTACTCCGGCGTGCGCGAGGAAGTCGTGGACGCGCTGCTCGCGCTGCACAACGCGGGCGTGACCCCGCTCGTGCCGAGCCAGGGTTCGGTGGGCGCCTGCGGCGACCTCGCGCCGCTCGCGCACCTGTGCCTGCCCCTGGTCGGCGAAGGCGAGGTATTCCACGACGGTCACCGCATACCCGCGGCGCAGGCGCTCCAGCGAGCGGGCCTCGCGCCGATCGTGCTGTCGGCGAAGGAGGGCCTCGCCCTCATCAACGGCACGCAGGTCTCGACGGCGCTCGCGCTGGACGCGTTGATCGCCGCGGACCGCCTCTTCGAAGCCGCCGTGATCGCGGGCGCGCTCACGCTCGATGCGGCGCGCGGCAGCGACGGGCCGTTCGATCCGCGCATTCACGCGGTGCGCGGCCAGCCGGGGCAGATCGACTGCGCCGCCGCTTACCGCGCCCTCATGATCGGCAGCGGTATCCGCCGCTCCCATCTCGACGACGACGACCGCGTGCAGGACCCGTACTGCCTCAGATGCCAGCCGCAGGTGATGGGCGCGTGCCTCGACCAGATGCGCTACGCCGCCAAGGTGCTGATGCGCGAGGCCAATGCCGTCACCGACAACCCGCTCGTCTATGCGAACGAGGGCGACATGATTTCCGGCGGCAACTTTCACGCCGAACCCGTGGCGCTCGCGTGCGACGCGTTGGCCGTGGCGATCGCCGAGATCGGCGCGATCGCCGAGCGGCGCGTGGCGATGCTCGTGGACACCGCCGTCTCGCGCCTGCCGCCCTTCCTCGCGGCGCAACCGGGACTCGACTCGGGCTTCATGATCGTGCACGTGACGGCCGCGGCGCTCGCCTCGGAAAACAAGTCGCTCGCGCATCCCGCGAGCGTGGACAGCCTGCCCACCTCCGCAAACCAGGAGGATCACGTGAGCATGGCGACCTTCGCCGCGAGGCGGCTCGCGCCGATGCTGGCCAACACCGCACGCATCGTCGCGATCGAGCTGCTCGCCGCGGCCCAGGGCATCGAATTCCTGCGTCCGCTGAAGAGCGCGCCCGCGCTGGAAGGCGTGCTGCGGCTCGTGCGCACCGTCTCGCCTCCCCTCATGTCCGACCGCAGCCTCGCGCGCGACATCGAGGCGGTGCACCACCTCGTGGCGGCGGGCGACATCGGACACGCCACCGAGCAGCATATTGCGCAACTGCATGCATTGCGCCTCGCCTGACGGTCTTGCGCCCGGGAATTCCTACACAACCATTCGGGACCTTCCGAGAGCTGAGCTTGCCTGCCTCGCCGAGAATTCCGATCGGTGGCACGCGAAAGCCGGCCACCGCAAACGCAAGTTCGAGGGAACAAGCAACATGGATGACACGAGCGCGAACGACGCCCGTCAGGAAGGCGATTCGCAGGAACACGAGCCCGCGCATGGGGAGCAGGCCGACGACGGCCACTCCGGGGAAGGCGCGGCGAGCGCGCTCGCGCACCTGAAGTCGCAGGCCCGCCAGCTCCGCCATCAGGCGGGCGATGCCGACGCCGCCGCGGGCGGCGCCGGGGGGCACGGCCAATGAAGGACCAGGACGAGAAGCATTCCGGCAGCCCGCAAGGCGCGCAGTCCCCGCGCGAAGCCGGCACCGGCGAGGGCGCGAGCACGGCGCTGGAAGCCTTGATCCGCAACCGGCGGCTGCGCGCCGTGGACGACACGCCGGCCGGGCCCGCCGATCGCGATCGCGACGTCGACGACGCGGACTCCTGCGCGCGCGACGAGGCGCCTTGAACACGCCGCACCACGGATAGCGAGGCGTTCAGAACGTGGCCGCAACGCGCAGCGCGGGACTCCTCATGTATCGCATGGCACCGGCGGGGTTGCAGGTGCTGCTCGCCCATCCAGGCGGTCCCTACTGGGCCCGCCGGGACGAAGGGGCGTGGACGCTTCCCAAGGGTGAATGCGGCGAAGGCGAAGCGGGCCTTGCCGCGGCACGGCGCGAGTTCCTGGAAGAAACCGGCTTCACGGCGGAAGGCCCCTTCCTGCCCCTGGGCGAGCTGCGGCAAAAAAGCGGCAAGCGCATCGAGGCGTGGGCCTGTCGCGGCGACTGCGATCCGAGCGAGCTGGTCTCCAACGAGTTCGAGATCGAATGGCCGCCGAAGTCGGGCCGCATGAAGCGGTTCCCCGAGATCGACCGGGCCGATTGGTTCGCCCCCGACGAGGCGCGAGTGCGAATCCTGCCGGGGCAGGCGCCCTTCATCGATCGCCTCGTAGAGCTATTGCGCGCGCTACCCGATCAGAAGTAGCCGAGCGCCTTCGCGCAGTGGAGATGCGCGAGAAGCCGCTCCACTTCCCCCATGCTCGTGAGCGGACACGCGAGCTGGCGCACGAGGCCCGGCGGCAGCGAAGTGGACTGCGGCACGTGCATCGCAACGGGCGGCTGAAGCGCCGCCCGGGGCCGGGCGCGCAGGCGTTTGAAGCGGGCTTTGCACTGCATGGCGTCAACGGCGCGCGATGCCGCCTTGCTGTGCGCGCCGCGCGATCGGGCGCGCGGCGGGACGCCCGCCCATCACGCCTTCGATCCAGCCGTTCAAGCCCTTCACTGCTGCGAGCAGGGTCTGCTTCAGCGGCGACGTCTTCACGACCGGCGGCGCGAACGGTTGCGGCACCGGCTGCGCGGCATGGTCCCAGGCCGCGCGGATCGCGGTGCGCGCTTCGTCCAGGCCGAGCCGCGAATCGCCGCGCAGGCGCTCCCAGTTGGACAGGAGGGATTTCTCCGCGTCGAGAAAGTCGCCGCCGTACTGGAACCGTCCCGCGTAGCCCACGCAGTAGGCCGGTGCGTAGTCCTCGTAGTCGAGGCCCGCGCGGAAGTACTTTTCGTGCGCATGGGCCTCGCGCCAGTAGGCGTCGTGCGCCTGCGTGTGCTCGAGCGACACGCGCGCCTCGTCGGCCTCGTCGAGGCTCCAGGTATCCGTTGTGATCGCTGACATGATGGGGACCGCCTTCGTTTGCTGCCGTTGGAGACAATCGTGAGGCGGCCCGCTCTCCCCGGCCGTAGGTGCCCGCAGGCGGGCGCTGTCGGCGGCCATGCGCGCGCGGCGACGGCGCGGCGCCTACTTCTCCCGAAGGTATTCGCGGACCTTGTCGGCGCGGTCGCCCACCGCCTCGACCGCTTCCTTCACGCGCTCGGGCGTGGTGCCGAGCGACTTCGCCCAGTCGCGCAGTTCGTAGTCCTGGTGCACATCGATGCGTTCGCGGTCCTGGCCTTGCGATTTCGTCTTGTCGTCCGACATGGGAGTCTCCTTGTGGATGATGATGAGGGTGCTCGGTCGATCGTAGGAAGCCGCCGTGCGCGGCCATGTAGGACGGGCCCGCTGCCGCGGCGAGGCTGTCGCCTCGGCGGCACGGCGCGAAGGCGGGCGCGGCGATACTCGTCGGCCAGACAGGCGAGACGTTCACGGAGGTGCTCTCATGGAAATCGGCGGCAAGGTCTGCATCGTCACGGGCGGTGCGAGCGGCATCGGCGCGGGCGCGGCCGAGCGCTTCGCGCGCGACGGCGCTCGCGCGGTCGTGGTGGCCGACGTCCACCTCGAGCGTGCGCGGGCGGTGGCATCCGGCATCGGCGCGCAAGCGGTCGCGCTGCGCTGCGACGTGACCAGCGAAGCCGACATCCGGGCTCTGGTGGGCGAGACGCGACAGCGCTTCGGACAGGTCGACGTCTATTTCTCCAACGCGGGCATCCTCGGACGGCTGGGCGGCTTCGAGCTGGAGGATGCGCTCTGGGAAAAGATGTGGCAGGTCCACGGCATGGCGCACGTGTGGGCCGCGCGCGCCGTCGTGCCGGAGATGGTCGAGCGGGGCGAGGGCTACTTCATCGTCACGGCCTCGGCCGCGGGACTGCTGAACATCGTCGAGTCCGCGCCCTACGGCGTGACGAAGCATGCCGCCGTCGCGTTTGCCGAATGGCTGCGCATCGCCTACGGCCGGCGGGGGCTGCGCGTGTCGTGCCTGTGCCCGCAGTCGGTGGCAACCGACATGACGAAGGACGGCACGGGCAGCGCGGGCGTGAACGGCGTGCTCACGCCCGCCCAGGTGGCCGAGGACATCGTGCAGGCGATGCGCGAGGAGAAGTTCCTCGTGCTGCCGCATCCGGAGGTCGCGAAGTACTTCCTTGCCAAGGCCCAGGACTACGACCGCTGGCTGGGCGGCATGCAGAAGCTGTACGCGGCGCACGTGCCGAAGTGACCACGGCCCGGCGCTGCGTCGAAGGGCGCGGGGGTGCGGCGGTCTTCAGCCGAACAGTCCCACCAGCCCGACGATGATCAGGTAGAGCGCGATGATGTAGTTGAGCAGGCGCGGCATGATGAGGATCAGGATGCCCGCGATCAAAGCCGCGGCCGGTGTGATGTGGTGGATGGTGAGCATGGCGGCCTATCCGGACGAAATTGGGACCGCCGAAGTATGCGGCTCGCCAGCTCGACGGACGGGTCCGCCAACACCCCGCCTCGCTGTCAGCCTCAGGGCTGCGGGCCTTCGTAGCCTTCGATGATGACGAAATCGCCGACGGCCGCCGGCTGGCGCAGCTTGATGGCCGCCTGGTAGTCCGCCGAGTACCAGCAGTCCACGGCCGCCTGGTAGCTCGGGAATTCGATCACGACGTTGCGCTGGCGCGCATCGCCCTCGGGGCATTCGAACTTGCCGCCGCGCGCGAGGAAGCGCCCGCCGTACTCGCGGATCGGCTTCGCGTTGGCCGCGCGGTATTGCATGTACTGCTCGGGGTCGTTCACGTCGACCCGTCCGATCCAATAGCCTTTGGGCATCATGCCTCCTCGAAATGCCGATATAACGCACCGGGGACTGGCGCAACGCCCGGCGGGAGTTCATCATCGCACTTTCGCGGACTTTCACAACGGAAAAAGGAGAGCACATCATGTCCTTGCGCATCAACGACACGGCACCGAACTTCAAGGCGCAGACGACCCAGGGGCCGATCGACTTCCACGAGTGGATCGGCGACAGCTGGGCGATCCTCTTCTCGCACCCGAAGGACTTCACCCCCGTGTGCACGACCGAACTCGGCTACATGGCGAAAATCGAGCCCGAATTCACCAGGCGCAACGCCAAGCTGATCGGCCTGTCCGTCGACCCGGTGGACAGCCACAGCCGCTGGCTGGGCGACATCGAGGAAACGCAGGGCGCGAAGGTGAACTACCCGATCATCGGCGACGGCGACCTCACGGTGTCCAAGCTGTACAACATGCTGCCCGCCGAGGAAACGAACACCGAAGGGCGCACCGCCGCCACGAACCAGACGGTGCGCTCCGTGTTCGTCATCGGCCCGGACAAGAAGATCAAGCTGATGCTCACCTACCCGATGACCACCGGCCGCAACTTCGACGAGATCCTGCGCGTGCTCGATTCGATGCAGCTCACGGCGAAGTTCAAGGTGGCGACGCCCGTCAACTGGAAGCAGGGCGACGACGTCATCATCTCGGGCTCGGTGAACGACGAGGATGCGAAGAAGCTCTTCCCCGAGGGCTGGAAGGCGCCGCGCCCCTACCTGCGGATCGTGAAGCAGCCGGGCCGCTGAAAAGGGTGGTCGCGGGCGGACAGCGCTCACCGTGATCCGGACGCTTCTCGCGTTGCTTTTGTGGGCGCCGCTCGTGGCGTTGTGCGCGGACGCACCGGGCATCGCCCCGCCCTTCACTGCCCTCCTCGTCGACGAGACCGCATCGCTTTCGGATGAAGACGGCCAGCGGCTGCTCGCGCGGCTGCAGGGGTTCCAGTCGGCAGGCCGCGCCCAGGTCGCCGTCCTCGTCGCGAAGGACACGCGCGGGCTCGCGCTTGCCGATTTCTCGCTGCGCGTGGCCGAGGCCTGGAAGGTCGGCCGGGCGGGCAAGGACGATGGCCTGCTCGTCGTCGCCGTGCCCGCCCAACCGGCGGCGCGGCTGGAAGTGGGCTATGGGCTCGAAGGCGTGGTGCCCGACGTGGTCGCCGCGCAGTGGGTCGATGAACTCCTCGCCGCCATGAAGCGGCGCGAGCTCGCCACAGGTCTCGATGAGATGCTCGCGCGCATCGATCGCGCGCTGCCGAATCCCGAAGGCAAGGCATCGGCAGCGGCGGCGCAGAACATCCTCGATCGTCATCCCGAATGGAAGCTGCCCTTCGTCTTTGCGATCTTCTCGCCGTTCGCGATCTTTCCGATTTTCTTCCGCGGCTGGGGCGCGGTCGCAAGCGCGCCGCTCTTCGCGGGGATGCTCGGCGCCGCGGCATGGTTCCTGTGGTCTTCGCAGCAAGCCGCGGCGACGGTGGCGTGCATCGCCTTCGTGCTGCCCATCGCGTGGTCGCTCAATCACGCGAGGCGCGACACGCTCGCGCCGTGGCTGCGCATCGTGCGCGACATCGGCAACGCCGCGGCGGTGCTGATGTTCTTCGGCATCCTGTGGGGCTTCATCGGCGTCGGCCTGTCGGGCCAGCGCGAAGCGACATGGGGCGGCTTCCTCTTCGCGGGCGCCCTCTCGCTCGGCCTCGCGGCGTTCCTCTTCCCCGGCAGGCCGCAATATCTGCTGATGCTCGTGCTGCGCAGCTACATGCATTTCGCATTCGTGCTCACGATCGCCTACCTCGCGCTCATGGGCATCGATCCCGACCCGACGCGGATGGCGTTCGCCATCGCGGGCGGCATCACGGCGCTCATCGCGCTGTCGCTGTGGCTCGACGCGCGTGACGCCAGACGGGCGTCGCTCTGGCTTGTCGCGCTCGTGCTGCTCATGATGCTGCCGCTCGGCGTGCTCCTGCTCTTGCAGGGCGCGTCGAGTAGCGACGCGAACACGCAGCTCGCGCAGCTCGCCGCGGGTGGCGGCTCGATCGGCGGCGTGCTGCTCTGGGCGGCGCGGCACGGGTTCTTCGCGGCGGTGCGGCTCGGACTCGGTGGACGCTTCGGTGGAGGCGGCGCGGACGCGCAGGATTGACCGGGTGCGGCCGGACCGGGGCGCTCGTCACATGGACGGCGCCTCAGTCCGCCCCCCACCTCACCCGCGCCCGAGCCCGTGCCTTCTGCGCCTCTTCCTCGCGATTGCGAGGCTCGGCGTTCGTCACCATCGACGCGATCAACTTGCGCGCCGACGCCGCGATCTCCTCGACAGCGAGTTCGAACGCCGCATCGTTGGCTTTGGACGGCACGGTGAAGCCGCTCAGCTTGCGCACGAACTGCAGCGAGGCATCGCGGATTTCCAGCTCGGTGGCGGGCGGCTCGAAGTTGAAGAGCGTCTTGATGTTGCGGCACATGGCGATGGCTTTCTGTCGGCCTCCCATGGTAGGGCGTGACGGGCAAGCCCTGGATTGCCGCCTTCGCGGGAATGACGGGCCGGGGTTGCCTCACGGTTGCCTCACAAGTAAGCCGGCGTTCCCCCATACGCTCCGCACAGGGCCCGGCCCATGTCGATCGCGGCCCAGTCCCACGCGGACGATCCGACGTCCGCGCGGATCACTGGCGCCTGGAGATTCGCAAGCATCAGGGGCCCCGCCGCCGCGCAATAGCTCGCGCCGGAGTCCGGCTTGTTGCCATAGTGCAGCGCCGGCGCGTTGATGAGCGTCCACGTCGTGTCGTAGCTCGCGTCCTTCACGCCCGCGGCGTTCAGCGTCGCACTCACGACCTCGAAGAAATCCTGGAAGAAGCTCGCATGAAAGTCCGCGATGCAGCGCACGTGCACGCCTCCACTGCCCGGCATCTCGGGGAATCGCGCCACGCCGGCGATGAAGTGTCCGTCGCGATGCGCCTCACAGGCCCACGGCGGATTCGTCCACAAAGGCAGGCTCGCGATGCCGTGCAGCGTCGCACGCGGGCGGCTCGCGGCACGCAGGCCGTCCCACCACGCCGGCCGCCGCGCCGCGCCGTTCAGGAGCGCCTGCTCCACGGCCGGCAAGGTGACGTCCAGCCGCAGCGGCTGCGCCGGCGCGGCTTGCGCCACGAGCGCGGTCTCCCAGCCATAGGACTGCCGGAACTCATCCAGGCGCAGCAGCAGCTCGGGATGGGCCGAGAGCCGCAGGGCGACTCGCTTGTCGTCGAGGATCATGGGCGCGCATTGTGCACTGCGGCGCGCCCGGCCCATCAGGTGGGGTAACCCCACCCCGACCGACCCGGCCCGGCCCGGCCCGACGCGGGGTGTCAGGCGGGCGCGGCTTCCCGCGGCGGCTTCACCCCGCCGAAGTGGAACACGCCCGGCTCGCGCACCGGATCCACTTCCACCGGAATCGTCGACTTCGGCGGGAAGCGACCCTCGAGGATCAGCTTCGCGAGCGGATTTTCGATGCGCTGCTGGATCGCGCGCTTCAGCGGCCGCGCACCGAACACCGGATCGAAGCCCACCTTCGCCAGTTCCTCCAGCGCCGCGGGCGACACCTGCAGCTGCAGGTCCATCTTCGCGAGCCGCTGCTCGAGCACGGTGAGCTGGATGCGCGCGATCTTCTCGATGTGCTTCGCGTCGAGCCCATGGAACACGACCGTCTCGTCGATGCGGTTCAGGAACTCGGGGCGGAAGTGGCTCTTCAGCTCGTCCCACACCTTCTCCTTCACGTCCTCGTAGGGCTTGCCCACCATCGCCTGGATCATGTGCGAGCCGATGTTGGAGGTCATCACGATCACCGTGTTCTTGAAGTCCACGGTGCGGCCCTGGCCGTCGGTGAGACGCCCGTCGTCGAGCACCTGCAGCAGCACGTTGAAGACGTCGTGGTGCGCCTTCTCGACTTCATCGAGCAGGATCACGCTGTAGGGCTTGCGGCGCACGGCCTCCGTGAGATAGCCGCCTTCCTCGTAGCCCACGTAGCCCGGCGGCGCACCGATCAGACGCGCCACCGAATGCTTTTCCATGAACTCGCTCATGTCGACGCGAATGAGATGCTCTTCGCTGTCGAAGAGGAAGTTCGCGAGCGCCTTGCACAATTCCGTCTTGCCCACGCCCGTGGGGCCGAGGAAGAGGAACGAGCCCGTGGGCCTGTTCGGGTCCGACAGGCCCGAGCGCGAACGGCGGATCGCGTTCGCGACCGCGCTGATCGCCTCGTCCTGGCCCACCACGCGTTCGTGCAGCCGGTCTTCCATCAGCAGCAGCTTCTCGCGCTCGCCTTGCATCAGCTTGGACACCGGAATGCCCGTGGCACGCGCCACGACTTCCGCGATTTCCTCGGCACCCACTTGCGTGCGCAGCAGTTGCGGCTTGCCCGACTTGTTCTTGTTCTGCTCGGCGGCCTGCGCTTCCTTCAGCTGCTTTTCGAGCGCGGGAAGCTTGCCGTACTGCAGCTCCGCGACCTTGTTGAAGTCGCCCTTGCGCGTGAGCTCGTCGATCTGCGCCCTCAGGCGGTCGATCTCCTCGCGAATCTGCTTGCTGCCCTGCGCCTGCGCCTTCTCGGACTTCCAGATCTCCTCGAGATCGGAGATCTCCTTCTGCAGCCGCGAGATCTCCTCCTCGATCAGGCCGAGGCGCTTCTTCGAAGCTTCGTCCTTTTCCTTCTTCATCGCCTCGCGCTCGATCTGCAGCTGGATCATGCGGCGGTCCAGCCGGTCGATGGCTTCGGGCTTCGAATCGATCTCGATCTTGATCTTCGAGGCCGCCTCGTCGATCAGGTCGATCGCCTTGTCGGGCAGGAACCGGTCGGTGATGTAGCGGTGCGACAGTTCGGCCGCCGCGACGATCGCGGGGTCGGTGATGTCCACGCCGTGGTGGACTTCGTACTTCTCCTGCAGCCCGCGCAGGATGGCAATGGTCGCCTCCACGCTCGGCTCGCCCACCAGGATCTTCTGGAAGCGCCGCTCGAGCGCGGCGTCTTTTTCGATGTACTTGCGGTATTCGTCGAGCGTCGTCGCGCCCACGCAGTGCAGTTCGCCGCGCGCGAGCGCGGGCTTGAGCATGTTGCCCGCGTCGATCGCGCCCTCGGCCTTGCCCGCGCCCACCATGGTGTGCAACTCGTCGATGAAGACGATGGTCTGGCCCTGGTCCTTCGCGAGTTCGTTCAGCACATTCTTCAGGCGCTCCTCGAATTCGCCCCGGAACTTCGCGCCCGCGAGCAGCGCGGCCATGTCGAGCGAGAGGACGCGCTTGCCCTTCAGCGTCTCGGGCACCTCGCCCGCGATGATGCGCTGCGCGAGCCCTTCGACGATGGCGGTCTTGCCGACGCCCGGCTCGCCGATGAGTACGGGATTGTTCTTCGTGCGGCGCTGCAGCACCTGGATCGCGCGGCGGATTTCCTCGTCGCGGCCGATCACCGGGTCGAGCTTGCCCAGGCGCGCGCGTTCGGTAAGGTCGATCGTGAATTTCTTGAGTGCCTCGCGCTTGCCTTCGGCTTCGGCGCTGTCGACGGCTGCTCCGCCGCGCACGGCCTCGATCGCGGCTTCGAGCGACTTGCGCGCGAGCCCGTTCTCGCGCGCGATGCGGCCCACGTCCTGCTTGCTGTCGGCCACCGCGAGCAGGAACAGTTCGCTCGCGACGAACTGGTCGCCGCGCTTGATCGCTTCCTTCTCGGCCGCCTGCAGCAGCGCGGCGAGGTCGCGCCCGACCGTCACCTGTTCCTGCCCCTGGACCTGCGGGCGCTTGTGCATCGCGCCCTCGGCCGCGGCCAGCAGTCCGGGCACGTTGGCGCCCGCGCGCTGCAAGAGCGCCCGGGGCCCGTCTTCTTGCCTCAGCATCGCCACGAGCACGTGCTCGGGCTCGATGTAGGCGTGGTCGTTGCCGAGCGCGAGCGTCTGGGCCTCGGCGAGCGCTTCCTGGAACTTGGTGGTGAGTTTGTCGATTCGCATCTTCTGAAGGGTTCGGGTTTGTCGGGAACTTGGGTGTTTGCCCCGGGTTTTCAAGGAGGAATATGCACCTGGCGGACCGGCTTGGCGGGTGACTAGAATCAAAACATGCAGATTCACCAGATGTCGGTCACTTACCTGCCCGAGCAGGACCGTCTGCTGATGCGCGTGAACACCCGCGAAGGCGAGGAAATGCGCCTGTGGCTCACGCGCCGCCTGATGGTGGGTCTCTGGCCGCTCCTGTCGCGTCTGCTCACCGAATACCTGCTGAAGCTGGAAGCCGCCGGCACGACGCTCTCGGCCGCCGACGAATCGCTCAGGAAGATGCTCACCGATTTCCGCAAGGAGGAATTCCTCTCCAAGGCGGACTTCGAAACGCCCTACGACGAAAGCCCGATGGCGCTGCCGCTCGGCGAGGAGCCGCTGCTCGTCACCGACGTCGATGCGACGCCGCAGTCGGGCGGGCCGCTGAAGCTCACCTTCAACGAGCGTCCGCCCGGTGGCGAAGCGCCGCGCAGCTTCAATCTGGAATTGCAGCCCAAGCTCATCCAGGGCCTCATGCACCTGCTGGAGCAGGCGCTGAACCAGTCGCAGTGGCGCGAGCCCTTCCGGGGCCTGCCGCAGGCCGAAGAGCAGGCAGCCGAGGAAGACAGCGGCGCGCCGAGACGCCCGAAGTATCTGAACTAGGAAAGAACGTCGCGAGCGGGCGGCACGCCCCGGTCTATCTTCCGCTGCGTCGTTCGCTGCGCGCGGCAGACGTCAGCGCCCCTCGGGACCGGACTGCGATGCGGCCGCGGGGCCCGCCGCCACCTGCCCGTCGGCAATCGGAAGCTCGAGCGTGAATTCCGCCCCGCGCCCCGGCCCATCGCTGCGCACCGAGAGCCGGCCGCCCATTTCCATGGCGGCCAGGGCGCTGCTGTGCAGGCCGAAGCCGTGCCCGCCGCTGCGCGTGGTGAAGCCGTGCGCGAAGATGCGCGTCAGGTTGTCCGCCGAGATGCCCTCGCCTTCGTCGGCCACGGAGATGCGCAGGCGCGCGGCTTGCCCGTCTTCGCGCACGAGGGCGCTTGCGAGCGTGAGACGGCGCGAAGCCCGCGCCACGCCCTCCATCGCCTGGGCCGCATTGGCGATGAGGTTCACGAGAATCTGCAGCAGGCGCGGCTTGTCGAGCGGCAGGTGCGGCACGTCTTCGTAGCGCCGCACCACGGAAACGGGGAAGCGTTCGAGCGCCTGCGCGCTCAGGCGCAGCGCCTCCTCGACGAGGTCCTGCGGCCGCGCGACCTCGAGCAGGCTCGAGGGCCCCGCGTGCGACTGCTGGGTGGCGACGACGTAGCTGATGTGCTCGATGCTGCCCGCGACCCGGTCGAGGTCGGCGAGCGCGGACTGCTGCTCCTGCCGCAGCGTCTCGACGAGCGAGTTCAGGTAGGCAAGCAGCGCATCGCCGCGCTCGCCCTCGATGAAGCGGCCGAGGTCGCCGTCGCGCGCGTGCGCGTTCATGAGCTCGACGGCACGCTGCAGCCCGTGCACGCGCGATTGCGCGAGGGTCCGGCGCACGACGGCCGCCGAGACGTTCACGCTGTTGAGCACGTTGCCCACGTTGTGCAGGACGTTGGCCGCGATCTCGGCCTTGCCGGCCCGCCGCGCGGTCGCGACGAGCTCGCCTTGCATGCGCTCCAGCTCCTGCGTGCGCGATCGCACGCGCTGCTCGAGGCGCTCGTAGAGCTGCGCGTTCGCGAGCGACACCGTGAGCTGCCCGGCGATGAGCATCACCGCATCCAGCCGCCGCGCGTCGAAGGCGGCGCGGCCCTGCCGGTTTTCCAGCAGCAGCATCGCGTGCGCGCTCTCCCGCCCGCCGATGGGCGCCACGAGAAGCGAGCACATCGCGACGCCCGCGAAGTAGGGGTCGCGCGAAAACCGGTCGTCGCGGACCGCGTCGTCCACCACCAGCGCCTCGCCGGTGCGTTCGACGTACGCGAAGGCCGACAGCGGCAGCAAGCCGCGCTGCGCGGCCTCGGCGACGTTGACCGGCGACTCGCCCGGTCCCGGGGCGAGCAGCCACCATTGACCCTCGTTCGCCGACAGCACGAGCACCCGCGTCGCGCCGCTCAGCGTCGCGACCACTTCCGTGACGCGCGCCGTGAGGCTGTCGAGACTCGTCTCCGAACTGAGGATGCGCGATGCGCGCAGCACGCCCATGAGGTCCACCGTCTCGGCCGACATCGTGCCGCTGCCCTGGGTCGAGCCGGCGGGGATCGATCTCTCGAGCAAAGAACGCGCCGATTCGCTCGATTCCCGCGAATGCTCCGCGCGTGCCTCCCCCGCCCCGGTCTCCCCCGCCCATGCTTCCTCTTCGCACAGGAAGGCGTGTTCCTCCTCCATCCGCGCCACCTTGGCCCGCGCGCCCCAGCGCCGATACCGGTCGCGCGCGTCCCGCAGCAGGCGGCGGCCCGAGTGCACGAGGCCATGCCGCCAGTGGAAGAGGCCCGCGCGTTCCACGATCAGCGCGTGCTGCCAGGGCCGCTCGAGTCCTTCCACCGCGGCGAGCGCCGCATCGAACGCGGTCGACGCCTGCCACCGCTCGCCCGCGGCCCAGGCCCCCTCGGCTTCGACGAGCCGCGCCATCTGCAGATAGTTTTGCGGCTGGTCGCGGGCCCGCTCGAAGAGCCACTCGCGGCACGAGGCGAGTTCCGCCTCGAGCGCCGGCCGCTCGGCAGCCGAAGGATCGTCCTGCAGCTGCCACGCGCACGCCATCCCCGAGAAGAAGTGCGCAAGCGCATAGCGGTAAAAGCCTGGCATGCCGCCTTTGCGCAGCATCGTGGCCGGCCCGTGCCGGGCGAGCGCGGCATGGTCGCCGAGCACAAGCGCGCACAACGCGCGCGGCACGTGATAGATGACGCCGACGTAGGGCAGTTCGCGCACTTGCGCGAAGGCGGCCTCTTCGCCGAAGTCCTCGTCGTCGAAGCCGCCCGGCACGCGCGTGAGGCCGCGCAGCGCCCGCATGAGCTGACGGTCGAACATGTGCTGCAGCGCCACGCGCACGTTACCCGAGCGCATGCACAGATCGATGCCGGCCTGCACTTCGTCGGCCACCGCCTCGAGCGACGGCGAGATCTCGAGCAGCCCCGTGGCGAGAACGATGTGCACGTAGGCCGCATACGACACGTCGCCTCCGGCTTTCACGCCTTCGTACGCGCGTGTCACCTGCGCGAGCATCGTCTCCACCGGCTCGAACCAGTGGCACGAGTAGGTGGAGAAGATGAAGCGCGCCTCCGATGTGTGCGGCTCGCAGCCCAAGGCCTCGCCGACCGCGAGCACGTGGCGCGCGACCTCGAACGCGGTGCGCCACGCGCCTCGCAGCGAGATCAGCATCCCGCTCAGGTTGCCGAGGCTCGCCACCAGGTCGGGACAGGGGCCGTGCGCGGCCCAGAGGCGCTGGCCTTCCAGCAAGAGCCACACGATGACGCGCACGTCGCGCCGCACGACGGCGGGCCGCACGGTGCGCCCGAGCAGCTTCGCCGCGGCCAGGAGCCTGCGCTCGCGGATGTGCGCCCGCTTCGCGTGATCGAGCCCGCTTTCCGCGCGCACCCAGCCGCCCAGCGCGTCGAGCCCGCGGGCGAGATCGTCGAGCGTCACATCCTGCGCGAGCGTGAAGCCCAGCTGGCCGAGCAGGCCCATGCCGAGCTGCATCGCGCGGCCCGAATCGCCGCGCATGTCGACGCTTCGCATCTGCAGGCACGTCGGCTCGACGAGGTCGAGCGCATCGTTCGTGCGCGAGACGATGTCCGCGTACAGCGCATCGGATTCGGCAAGCCGCGCGAGGCTGTAGAGCGCGGCGTGGCGCGCGCTGTCGATGCGGATGCGCACCGCGCCTTCGGCCGGTTCACCCGCCGCCGCGAGCAGCGCCCCCGCCGCGGCGAGATAGCGCTCGGCGAGGAGATAGCTCGCGTTCATCGCGAGGCGTCGCGCGAGCGCCTCCAATAGCCGGGCGGCATCGCGCTGCTCCCGGGATTCGCCAAGGATGTGCGCCGACGCGAGGTATTGCTCGGCCGCTTCGGCCTCGAACGCGGGGTGCGAGGCGAGCCGGCGCGCCATCGCGAGGCGCAGGTGCGCGCGGGCCGTCTCCTCGATGGACTGCAGCATCGCCTGCTGCACGCGGTCGTGGCGGAACTTCACCACCTGCGCGCCCGCCGCGTCGCCGAGGACGAGCAGGCCGTCTTCCAGCGGCGCGCGCAGCCGCTCCTGGAGGTCGGGATCGTCCAGCCCGAGGGCCGTGCGCAGCAGTTCGCGGTCCACGGCGTTGCCAAGGCAGCTCATCGACTCCAGCAGTTCACGCGACGCCCGGGGCAGGCGCGCGATGCGCGCGGCAAGCAGGTCCACCACGTTGCCTTGCCCGACGAAGCGGCGGATCGCGGCTGTCTCCCAGCGCCAGCCCTCCTGCGTCATGCGCAGCACGCCGTCGCGGCGCAGCGCGTTCAGCAGTTCCACCGTGTCGAAGGGATTGCCGCCGGTGAACGCACCCACCGCCCGCGCCAGTTCGCCCGCGCGCTCGGGCGGCAGCCGAAGCATGCGCGCGGCGAGCTCGGTCATCGCGTCGCTGGCGAGCTGCTCGAGCGCGATTGCGACGGGTGGCTGCGGCTGCGCGCGCCACTGAGCGAGCGCGGGGGCAAACGCACCAATCGACGCGCCGACGGACGCGCCGGCCGAAGCGCCGATCGACGCGCCGGCCGCATCGGCCTGCGCGGAGCGAAACGCGCCCACGACGAGCAGCCCGCGAAGCTGCGGCTGCGACGACAGACGCGCGAAGGCGCGCAGCGACATTGCCGATGCCCACTGCAGATCGTCCATCACGATCACGAGCGGCCTTTGCGCGGAAACGATCACGGCCAGCAGATCGACGGTCGTCTGCTGCAGGCGCTGCTCGGCCATCTGGGGGTCGAGCTCGGGCACGTCGGGCTGAGGCCCGAGCAGCACGCCGAATTCGGGGATGAGCGCGGCGATCAGGCCCGCGTTGCGGCCGAGCCGATCCATGATGCGCTGGCGCACGGCGATCAGCTCGTCGCGTGGCTGCGCAAGCAGCAGCCGCGCGAGCGCGCGCAGGGCCTGCGTGAGCGCGTCCGCCGCCGCGGCATCCTGCTGGTACTGGTCGAACTTGCCCTGCACGAACCATCCGCCCGCGGCCGCGGCGAGCGGCCTCAGCTCGTTCACGAGCGCAGTCTTGCCCACGCCCGGCGCGCCTTCCACGAGCACCGTGCGACAGGAGGTGGCGACGGCCTCGGCAAAGGCCGCCGCCAGCACGGAAATTTCGGCGTCGCGCCCCACGAGCCGCGCGGGGGCTTCGAGCCGCGCCGCGAAGTCGCGCTCGCCCAGTTCGAAGAGGCCGTCCTGCCCGGCTTCGAGTTCGCGCTCGAGCCGCCGCAGATCGTGCAGCAGGCCTTCGGCGCTCTGGTAGCGCTGCTCCGGTGCCTTGGCAAGCAGGCGCAGGATGATTGCCGAGAGGCCGCGCGGCACGCGCGCATCGACCCGCGAGGGCGGCGCGGGCTCGCGCACGAGATGATCGTGAATGAGCTGCAGCGTGTCCGCGGCTTCGAACGGCGCCTGCCCCGTGGCGGCCTCGTAGAGCGTCGCCCCGAGCGAGTAGAGATCGGCCCGCTGGTCCACCGCGCGGCCGGTGCGGCCCGTCTGTTCCGGCGCGAGGTAGGCGAGCGTGCCGACCACGCCGTCCACGCGAGTGCCGTGGGGCTCGCTCGGCACCGCCAGGTCGAAGTCGATCAGGATGGGCTCGCCCGAGCCCGAGACCAGGATGTTGGCGGGGTTGATGTCCCGATGAACGACACCCGCGCGATGCACTTCGACCAGCGTTGCGGCAAGGCGAATCGCAAGCGCGAGCGTGGCGGAGCTGTCCCAGCGGCCCGCCCGCAGCAGCAGGGCGAGCGCGGTCGCTCCGGTATCCTGAAGGTCGAGCGTGCCCGCCGCGCCGAGGCCTTCGGCAAGACGCACCACACCGTCGATGACAGCGAGCTGGCGCAGCATGCCCGCTTCCCGCTCGAGCCGCGCGGTCGCATCGGGGCCCCGGTGCACCTTGCGAATGACGCTGGCGGCACCCAGCCATTGGCGAAAGACGTGAGTCGTTGCGCTTTCATAGAGCGTTTCGGTCGATCTCTCGTCGCTGGGAACGCTCTCGAGACCGGCCGGCACCCTTTGCCGCATGCTGGGGGGCCGCATTCCCCCATTCTTGTTGAGCTTCGGGCTGCGTGTCCAGTGATGTGCGGCGCACGGCGCCCTTCGACTACTGCATGAGCTTGCGCTTGCCCATCTGCCACAGGAGGAAGCTCTGCTGGTCCGCGTCCACCGAGCGGCGCTGCGCCGGCGTGCTGCCGATGCCGTGTCCCGCCTGGGCGTCGATGCGCAGGAGGATGGGCTTGCCGCTCGAAGACGCCGCCTGCATGCGCGCGGCGGTCTTGAAGCTGTTCCACGGGTCGACCCGCGGATCGTTCAGGCCGTGCACGAACATCACCGCCGGATACGGCGTGCCGTCCTTGATCTGGTGGTAGGTGCTCATCTCGAGCAGTCCCTTGAAGCCCGCCGCGTCCTTCACCGACCCGAACTCGGAAATGTTGGTGATGCCGTTGGCCGTGTCCTCGGCGCGGATCGCATCCAGCATGCCCACGTGGATGACGGCGGCCGCGAAGAGCTGCGGCGCCTCTGTGATGGCGCGCCCGGCGAACACGCCGCCCGCGCTGCCGCTCATGATGGCGAGCGTCTTCGGCGAGGCGTAGCCCTTCTCCACCAGGTACTGCCCGCACGCGATCGCGTCCTTCCAGGTGTTGGGCTTGTTCAGCTTCGTGCCGGCCATGCGCCAGGCGTCGCCATACACGCCGCCGCCGCGCACGTTGGCCACGGCGACGACGCCTCCGGCCTCGAGCCACGGGATGCTTCCCGCGCGGAAGCCGGCGGTTTCGCTCGTGCCGTAGGAGCCGTAGCCGACCAGCAGCGTGGGATTCGTCCCGTCGAGCGCGAGGCCCTTGCGGTGCAGGATCGTGAGGGGGACCATCGTGCCGTCGTAGCTGCGGGCCAGCACGTCGCGCACGACGATCGCCGGCATCGCGAGCTTCACGCTCGTGTCGAACTGCGGCAGGGGGACCGAGTGGGCGCCCTTCAGCACGAAGCTGCGGCTCGGCTCGGTCCAGCCCGCGAGCGCGTAGACGTAGTCGGCATGGGCATGCGCGGCATCCTCCGCGAGACTCGCGGCGCCCGCGAACGGCAGCCGGATCGCCTGCCCCGCGGTGTTGCCGCCCGCGTAGCGCGTGAGGCCGATGCTCGCGCCGCGCCGCACCTGCGCGAGAAGCGAGTCGCGCCCCAGCACGAACCCCTCGATGAGCCCGTCGGCCGGGGGCAGCGCCACGACCCTGGCGGTCTTCAGATCGGGATGCCGCAGATCGAGCTTCATGATCCGAAAGCGCGGCGCATCGACCTTCGTGCGGTAGTACAAGGTGTCGCCCTGCAGCTCCATTTCGACCAGGTGGTCCGCGAAGCTCGCGATGCGCCGCCACGGCACGGTGCCGCCCGCGGCGAGGTCGGCGACGCGCGCCATGAACACCGAGCCTTCCTTCTGCGTCGTGTCGTTGGTGCCCGCGATCACCCAGGGGCTGCCGGGCGTGAAGACGAGGTAGCCGTTGTCCAGGCGTTCGAGCCCCAGGTCGCGATTCACGAGCGGCCCGAAGACGGGCCGCGCCTGTTGCGCCGGATCGCCCACCTTCAGCAGGTACACGGTGGTGTCGAGATACGTTTCCGTCGCGGGGTCTTCGGCCGTGAGCTTGCGAAGCTGGTTGTACGCGACCGAGCGGCTGTCGGGTGTCCAGCTCACGGCTTCCCACTGCACGCGCGGGACCGGCTCGCCGACTTGCCTGCCGGTCGCGACGTCCAGGATGTACATCGAGGCATCTTCGGAGCCGCCCGCGGACAGGCCGTACGCGACGTAGCGTCCGTCCCACGAAGGCGAGAACCAGTTGATGGCGTGCGGCACGCCGGTCTTTTGCGCGTACGTGTCGGGGTCGACGAGGACTTTCTCGGCGCCGCCGAGGCTCGCGCGCATCGCGAGCTTCACCTGCTTGCCCTTGCGTTCGCGCAGCAGGTAGAAGACGGCGCCGCCGGGCATGCGAGTGATGCCGAAGCGGCGGTCGCCGAGGCTTGCTTCGATCTCGGCGAGACGTTTTTCGAGTTCGGCGCGGCCCTCGATGCGGTCCAGGAGGCCGCGCGAATACGCGCCCTGCGCCTCGACCCACGACTTCACCTGCGGGTCCGCGAGGTTTTCCATGTAGCGGTAGGGATCGTGCACCTGCACGCCGTGCCAGGTGTCCACCTGGTCGCGCACGGGGGCCACCGGCGGGCCGCCTTCGGCGAGGGCGATGGCGCAGGGTAGCGCCAGAACGAACAAGGCGCCTCTGAGGCGCCCAAGGTGCTTCTTCATGGGAAGTCCCTTCCAAACTATCGGTTCGGCGATCTTATGCCCCAGCGCTCGAGCGCCGCGTCATCGGTTACCCGCGCATCGACCCAGCGTTCGCCCTCGGGCGTGCGTTCCTTCTTCCAGAAGGGCGCCTGCGTCTTCAGGTAGTCCATCAGAAACTCGCAGGCGCGAAAGCTCTCGCCGCGATGCGGCGAAGTCACCGCGACCAGCACGATCTGGTCCAGGGGCTTCAGGAGGCCGATGCGATGGATGACCCGGGCACCCAGGATGTCGAAGCGCCTGTGCGCCTCGTCGATCATCGACTCGATCGCCTGCTCGGTCATGCCGGGGTAGTGCTCGAGCTCCATCGAGCTCACCACGCTCCCATCGTTGCGGTCGCGCACGGTCCCCACGAACGTGCACACCGCGCCCACGCCCTTGTCGTGCGCGCGCAGCGCCGCGATCTCGCGGGAGACGTCGAAGTCCTCGTGCTGGATGGCGACTCGCATGGCAGGATTGTGTCACCGACGGTCGGCGGGGCGAGGGCCGCTCACCCGTCGCTCACCCGTCGCTCACCTGTCCGTCACCCCTCCCTCAGCCGCCGGTCACCGGCGGAAAGAAGGCGACTTCCGCGCCCTCGCGCAGCGGAGCCGATTCGTCGCTCATCACCTGATCGAGCGCGACCCGCACCGCCTTGCCGCGCGCGAGCGCCTTCGCGTGCGCTTCGTCGCGCGCGATGAGGTCGTCGCGCAGCGCGGCGAGCGTGCGCGCCGCCGTGTCGACCGCTTCGACCGGATGGCCGATCGCCTCGCGGATCGACGCGAAATAGCGCACCGTCACCTTCACCCGAGGAGCTCCGCAAGCGGGATGAATGACACCTTGTCACCGCGCGCGATGGCCCGGCCGGCGGGGTTGTCGACGAGGCCGTCGGCCCACACCATCGACGTGAGCACGCCCGAGCTCTGGTTCGCGAAGAGTTCGAGGCCGCCTTGCGCATCGCGCCGCACCCGCAGGAATTCGCGGCGTCTGTCGGGGCGCGGCAGATCGAAATGCGCGACGAGTTCCATCGGCGCCGGGGCAAGTTTCGTGGCGCCCTGCAGCTTCAGCAGGAAGGGCCGCACGAGCACGAGGAAGGTGACGAAGCTCGACACGGGATTGCCGGGCAGCCCCATGAAGTGCGCGGCTTCGATGCGGCCGTAGGCGAACGGCTTGCCCGGCTTCATCGCGATCTGCCACAGATCGAGCGAGCCGAGCTGCTGCACCGCGGGCTTGATGTGGTCTTCCTCGCCCACCGACACGCCGCCGCTCGTGAGGATGAGATCGTGCTCGCGCGAAGCATGCTCGAGCGCCTTCAGGGTCGCGTCGCGGTTGTCGGGGACGATGCCGTAGTCGCTCACCTCGCATTCGAGGCGGCGCAAGAGCTCGCTCAGGAAGAAGCGGTTGGAGTTGTAGATGACGCCGGGCTTCATGTCGGCCGGCGCGACCTCCCCGGGCATCACGAGTTCGTCGCCCGTGGAAAAGAGCGCCACGCGCGGACGCCGCGTCACGGTCAACGTGTCCATGCCGATGCTCGCGGCGAGCCCCAGGCCCGCCGCCCCGAGACGTTCACCCTTGGCGAGCACGACCGAGCCGCGCGTCACGTCCTCGCCGCTCGCGCGTATCCACTGCCCGCGCTCGGGCACGCGCAGGATGCGCACGCGATCGTCGCCCGCGCTCTCGGTGTCTTCCTGCATCACGATCGCATCGGCGCCTTCGGGGACCGGCGCACCGGTGAAGATGCGCGCCGCCGTGCCGCTTCGCAGCGGCTGCGCGGCGCTGCCCGCCGGGATGCGCTGGCTCACAGGCAGCGTCGCGCCTTCGGTGATCTCACCCGTGCGGACCGCGTAGCCATCCATCGAGCTGTTGTCCTGGGGCGGCACCTGCAGCGCCGACACGAGGTCTTGCGCGAGCACGCGCGAATCGCCTTCGAAGGTCGAGATCGCTTCCGTCTGCGAAAGCGGCTCGGCATGGGCCAGGAGCTCGGCGAGGGCCTGGTCCAGCTCGCGCAGCGGCGCTCGAGGTGCGTTCATGCGTAGCGCTCCGGGGTGTAGTGGAAACGATCGTGATTGTCCACGAGCCACTGGGCGACCGCCCGCGGATCGTTCAGCTCGAGCACGGGCCGGCCGGTGGGCTCGGGCAGGCGCAGCGGATCGTCCGTCGCGATCGCGGTGATGAAGGGGTCGTTCGGATAGAGCGCCGGATGGCCGGCTTCGGCGCGCCACACCTCCATCTTCAGCAGATTGCTTTCCTTGTAGCCTTCGACCAGCACCCAGTCGACACCGTCGTACAACTCCGCGAGGAGCTGGTGGACCGTGAGACGCGTGGGCTGCTCGAATTCGCGCATGAGCGCAAGCCGGCGTTCCGAGGCCACCACGACCTCGAAGGCGCCCGCCTGCCGGTGGCGCCACGTGTCCTTGCCCGGCCGGTCGATGTCGAAGTTGTGATGCGCATGTTTCACGACCGACACGCGAAGGCCGCGCTCCTTGAGCGCCGGAATGAGACGCTCCACGAGCGTCGTCTTCCCGCTGCCCGAGAAACCCGCGAACCCGATGACTTTCATGCGGCCCTCCACCTGCGTCGCTGCGTCGCCGCGCCGATCAGGCGCAGTGCGCCGCGATGAAAGCCTTCACCTGCCCCGCGTCGGCGGGCAGCACCGTCACGCGTTTGGGCAACTGCTCGATGCCCTGGAACTTCGCCGGACGTTCCGGTTCGTGCCCGAGCGCTTCGACGATCGTCTGCGCGAACTTGATCGGCAGCGCCGTCTCCAGCACGATCATCGGCACACCCGGCTCGGCGTACTCGCGCGCGACCTTCAGACCGTCGGCGGTGTGCGTGTCGATCGTCGTGCCGAAGCGCTCGTGCGTGTCGCGGATCGTCGCGACGCGGTCGGCATGCGTGCTGCGGCCGCTTGCGAAGCCGTAGCGTTCGCGTGCCTGCGGCAGTTCGGCCGAGAGATCGAACCGGCCTTTCTGAGCGAGTTCCTCGCCGAAGAGGTGCCTCACGCGTGCCGCGTCGCGGCCCACGAGGTCGAACACGAAGCGTTCGAAGTTGCTCGCCTTGGAGATGTCCATCGACGGGCTCGACGTCTCGTACGTGTCGGCGCTGCCGCGCACGCGGTAGATGCCGGTGCGGAAGAACTCGTCGAGCACGTCGTTCTCGTTGGTGGCGAGCACGAGTTTCCTGATCGGCAGGCCCATCATGCGCGCCACGTGGCCCGCGCAGATGTTGCCGAAGTTGCCGGAAGGCACGGCGAAGCTCACTTCCTTCGCGCCCGACTGGAAGTACCCGGCGAAGTAGTACACCACCTGCGCCACGAGCCGCGCCCAGTTGATGGAGTTGACCGTGCCGATGCGGTAGGCGCGCTTGAATTCGAGGTCGTTCGACACCGCCTTCACGATGTCCTGGCAGTCGTCGAAGACGCCTTCGATGGCGAGGTTGTGGATGTTCTCGTCCTGCAGGCTGAACATCTGCGCCTGCTGGAAGGGGCTCATGCGGCCGTGCGGCGAGGTCATGAAGACTCGCACGCCTTTCTTGCCGCGCATGGCGTATTCGGCGGCGCTGCCGGTGTCGCCCGAGGTGGCGCCGAGGATGTTGAGTTGCGTGCCGCGGCGAGCGAGTTCGTATTCGAACAGGTTGCCGAGGAGCTGCATCGCCATGTCCTTGAAGGCGAGCGTGGGGCCGTTGGAGAGGGCTAGGAGGGAAGTCGCTGGATTCCCGCTTTCGCGGGAATGACGGGAGATTTCGTCATTCCCCCGCGCCCCGTCATCCCCGCCCGCCCCGTCATCCCCGCCCGCCTCGTCATCGCCGCCCGCCCCGTCATTCCCGCGCACGCGGGAATCCAGTGTCTTCAACGGCACGATCTCCTCCGTGCCGAAGATCTCCTTCGTGTACGTCTTCGCGCAGATCTCGCGCAAGTCATCCGCGGGAATATCGTCGATGTACAGAGACAGGATTTCAAACGCGAGCTCGTGATACGCAAGCGCCCGCCACTTCCGAAGCGTCGCCGCATCGACTCTCGGATACGACTCGGGCAGATACAACCCCCCGTCGGGCGCGAGCCCTTCGAGCAGGATCTCGCAGAAATGCAGGCGGCCGGGATGTCCGCGCGTGGAAAGATAGCGCATCGAATGCTTTCAGTGCCTTGCGGCAGGCAGCCCGGGATTCACCCGGGCCACGCCCGTCTCGGCGAAGTGTCGTGTGTTGCGGGTGGCAAGCTGCAGACCATGAACCGTCGCCCTCACCGTCGCCGCGATGTGAACGCCCATGTCGTCCTGCGCGCGTCCGATGCCGCGAAGCGACGCCTTCGGGCGGCCGAACGTGATCCAGACCGAATCGTCCGTCATGAGCGTCCTCTCCTTGGAGCGCTGCCGCAGCCCGGTGGACCTGCGCTGCAGCCCGTCGCGTCTCGCTCCCATGGTTCGAGTCCCTGCTTCAGGCCAGCTCTTCCTTCCGTATCCTCACGATCGGCGCGAGCACCGTCGGCAGCCCCTGCATCTGCGCGATCACCTCGTTCATCGTGCCTTCGCGCACCTCGTGCGTGAGAATGATCATGTCGGTCTGGCGCTCGCCCTCGCCCGCTTCGCGCTGCAGCATGGCATCGATGCTGATGCCCGCGTTCGCAAGCAGGCTCGACACCTTCGCGAGCACGCCCGCCTGGTCGGCCACGCGCAGCCGCAGGTAATAGCTCGTCACGACTTCGCTCATCGTGAGCACCGGCTCCGCGCTCATCTGATCCGGCTGGAAAGCGAGATGCGGCACGCGATGCGCCGCATCGGCCGTGTGCAGCCGCGTGATGTCCACGAGGTCCGCGATCACCGCGCTCGCGGTCGGCTCGCTGCCCGCGCCCTTGCCGTAGTAGAGCGTCGTGCCCACGGCATCGGCTTGCACCACCACCGCGTTCATCGCGCCTTCGACATTCGCGATGAGGCGCTTCGAGGGCACGAGCGAAGGGTGCACGCGCAGCTCGATCCCCTTGGCGGTGCGCTTCGTGATGCCCAGGAGCTTGATGCGGTAGCCGAGCTGCTCGGCGTACTTGATGTCCTGCGAATCGAGCTTGGTGATGCCTTCGACATACGCGCGGTCGAACTGCACCGGGATGCCGAACGCGATCGCGCTCATGATCGTCGCCTTGTGCGCGGCGTCCACGCCCTCGATGTCGAAGGTCGGGTCGGCCTCCGCGTAGCCGTGCTTCTGGGCATCCTTCAGGGCCGCGCCGAACTCGAGGCCCTTGTCGCGCATCTCCGACAGGATGAAGTTCGTCGTGCCGTTGATGATCCCCGCGATCCACTCGATGCGGTTGGCCGTGAGCCCTTCGCGCAGCGCCTTGATGATCGGGATGCCGCCCGCCACCGCCGCCTCGAAGGCCACCATCACGCCCTTGCGGTGCGCGGCCTCGAAGATTTCGGTGCCGTGCACGGCAAGGAGCGCCTTGTTGGCGGTGACGACGTGCTTGCCCCGCTCGATGGCCTGCATCATCAGCTCGCGCGCGATGCCGTAGCCGCCGATCAGTTCGATCACGATGTCGATGTCGGGGTTGGCGATCACCTCGAGCGCGTCCTTCACGACCTTGCAGCGGCCGCGCACGATCGCTTCGGCCCGTGCGGTGTCGAGGTCCGCCACCATCGCGATCTCGATGCCGCGGCCGGCGCGGCGCTGGATTTCCTCCTGGTTGCGCGTGAGAACGTTGAAGACGCCGCTACCGACGGTGCCGATGCCGAGCAGGCCGACCTGGATGGGTTTCATGGAGGGGTTACTTGCTGTGTTGCTTGCGATAGCTCTCGAGGAAGCGGGCGATGCGGCCGATCGCCTCGCGCAGGTCGTCCTCATGAGGCAGGAAGACGATGCGGAAATGCTGGTTGTCCGGGTAGTTGAAGCCCGAGCCCTGCACCAGCATCACGCGCGTTTCCTGCAAGAGCTCGAGGAAGAACTGGCGATCGTCGGCGATCGGGTAAACCTTCGGATCGAGCCTCGGGAACATGTAGAGCGCGGCCTGCGGCTTCACGCACGTGACGCCCGGGATCGCCGTGATGAGCTCGTAGGCGAGATCGCGCTGGCGGCGCAGGCGCCCGCCCGGGCCGATCAGCTCGTTCAGGCTCTGATAGCCGCCGAGCGCCGTCTGGATCGCGTACTGCCCGGGCACGTTCGCGCACAGGCGCATGTTCGAGAGCATCGTGAGGCCCTCGATGTAGTCGGCCGCGGCCTTCTTGTCGCCCGACACCACGAGCCAGCCCGCGCGATACCCGCAGGAGCGATAGCTCTTCGACAGCGAATTGAAGGTGAGCGTGAGCACGTCTTCCGAAAGGCTTCCGATGGCGGTGTGCTTCGCGCCTTCATAGAGGACCTTGTCGTAGACCTCGTCGGCGAGGATCACGAGGCCGTGCTGCCGCGCCACCTCCACGATCTGCTTCAGCAGTTCGTCCGAATAGAGCGCGCCCGTTGGGTTGTTCGGGTTGATGACGACGATGCCCTTGGTGCGCGGGGTGATCTTGCGCCGGATGTCCTCGATGTCGGGCATCCAGCCGTTGCCCTCGTCGCACATGTAGTGCACGGGCGTGCCGCCCGAAAGCGACGCGGCCGCGGTCCACAGCGGATAGTCCGGCGACGGCAGCAGCAGCTCGTCGCCTTCGTTCAGCAGCGCGTTGGTCGACATCACGATGAGTTCGCTCGCGCCGTTGCCGAGGTAGATGTCGTCGAGATGGACGCCCCGGATGCCCTGCTGCTGCGTATAGTGCATCACCGCCTTGCGCGCGGGGAAGATGCCCTTGCTGTCCGAATAGCCGGCGGCGTTGGCCAGGTTGTGGGCCATGTCGAGCTGGATCTCCTCGGGCGCGTCGAAGCCGAACGGCGCGAGGTTGCCGATGTTGAGCCGGATGATCTTGTGGCCCTCTTCCTCCATCCGGCGCGCGGCATCCATGATGGGGCCGCGGATGTCGTACAGGACGTTGGCGAGCTTGCTCGATTTGAGAACGGTCTTCAAAGCCCCTCCGTGGGCGAATGAGAAGGCTGCAAACTTATAATTTGACCATAGTTCAGCGCGCCGCCCGACCCGATGCCCGACCGGGCGCGGCACCCATGTTTTCCGAGTGAAGCTCCAGCCCGATCGCACCGAAGTCCAGACCATCGCCGCCTACGGCCCCGGGTGGGTTGTCGTGGAAGGCGGCCCGGCCGCGGGCGCCGCCGGTGAAAAGATCACGGGCAGTGTCGTTCTCGGCTCGCGCGGCGAGCGGCTCACCTGGGCCGCGGACTGGGAGTCGCTCACCGCGGATCACTTCGCGGCTCTCGCGCGGATGGGCGTGGAAGTCGTGATCTTCGGCAGCGGCGCAACCCTCAGGTTTCCCAAGCCGGCGTGGCTCGCGCCGCTGGCCGCGAAGCGCATCGGCATCGAGTCGATGGATACGGCCGCAGCCTGCCGCACGTACAACATCCTCGCGCAGGAAGGCCGCGTGGTCGCAGTGGCCCTGCTCCTCTGACGGCAACCGCACCGGCCTCGGCGCGGCAGGTCGATTCGCGGTAAAATCAATGATTGCGCGGGGTCCCCGCCTGCACCCATATCCTCCCCCATGGCGATCGTTGTCAACAAACCCCTCCCCGAATTCGAAGCCAATGCCACCGGCGGCGTGAAGGTCACCAACACGTCGCATCTCGGCCAGATCGTGGTGCTGTACTTCTACCCGAAGGACAACACGCCGGGCTGCACCACGGAGGCCATGCAGTTTCGCGACAAGTACAAGGACTTCGTGAAAGCCGGCGCGGTGGTGTTCGGCGTCTCGCGCGACAACATGAAGTCGCACGACGAGTTCAAGGCCAAGCTCGAACTGCCCTTCGAACTCATCGCCGACACCGAGGAAAAGATGTGCCACATGTTCGGCGTGGTGAAGAACAAGATCATGTACGGCAAGAAGGTGAAGGGCATCGAGCGCAGCACGTTCCTCGTGGGCACGGACGGCGTGCTGAAGCAGGAATGGCGCGGACTGAAGGTGCCCGGGCACGTGGACGAAGTGCTGAAGGCCGTGAAGCTGTTCAAGAAGGCGGCCTGATCCATCGCTTGCCCTGACGTTTTGCCGCAACAGGAATTTCGCTGACATTGTTGCGTCGGATTCGATGTGGATAATGGGTTCATGCCGTTGATCGAGACGCCCAGCGTCATCACGACCGACCCTCGCAAAGCCGCCCGGCCCGTCCGGCGGCTTTTTTGTTTCCACCCTGACCCAGCCGGGAAACCCCCCTTCCATGCCACTGCCACCCGCCCCGACCAAGCGCGCCGCCATGCTCCCGCCGGAAGCCTACGACGCTCCGGCCCGCACCTCGCACAAACAGGCGCGAAAGCAGGCCGCGGAGGCGGCGGACGCTGTCCTCGCTGAGCGGCCGCAGGTCGCGGACGACTTCGACCCGCGCGCGGGCGGCGGCGATGCGCTGCATCCCCAGGCCTACACCGAGAACCTGGAAATCTGGCTCGACGAGCCGCAGCCCTCCAGCCGCAAGCGCGCGCAGACGGCGGCCAAGCCCCGCAAGGCGAAGCCGAGCGGGCCGCCCAAACTCTTCGTGCTCGACACGAACGTGCTGATGCACGATCCGATGAGCCTCTTCCGTTTCGAGGAGCACGACGTATTCCTGCCGATGATCGTGCTGGAGGAGCTCGACGGCCACAAGAAGGGCATGAGCGAAGTGGCCCGCAACGCGCGCCAGGCAAGCCGCATGCTCGACGCGCTCGCGGGCGGGCAAGGCGCCGACATCGCCCACGGGCTGAAGCTCGACAGCACGGGCCACCGCGAGGCGGGCGGCTGTCTCTTCTTCCAGACGATGCCGCTCGCGGTCGGCCTGCCCGCGGGGCTGCCGCAGGGCAAGGCCGACAACCAGATCCTCGCCGTCGTGCAGGCCCTGCAGGAAAAGCACGCGCCGCGCGAAGTGGTGCTGGTGTCCAAGGACATCAACATGCGCGTGAAGGCGCGCGCGCTGAGCCTGAAGACCGACGACTACCAGAACGACAAGACGCTCGACGACCTCGAGCTGCTCTATTGCGGCGCGCTCGCGTTGCCGGCGGACTTCTGGGCCAAGCACGGCAAGACGATCGAGAGCTGGCAATCGGGCAGCCACACCTTCTACCGCATCACGGGGCCCGTGGTGCCGAGCCTTCTCATCAACCAGTTCGTGTACTTCGAAGCTCCGGGCGAGCCGAGCCTCTACGCGCGCGTGATAGAGATTCGCGGCAAGACGGCGGTGCTGAAGACGCTGAAGGACTACGGGCACCTGAAGAACGCGGTGTGGGGTGTGACCACGCGCAATCGCGAACAGAACTTCGCGATGAATCTGCTCATGGACCCGGAAGTCGACTTCGTCACGCTCACCGGCACCGCCGGCACGGGCAAGACGCTGATGGCGCTGGCCGCGGGCCTCACGCAGGTGCTGGACGACCGCCGCTACACCGAAATCATCATGACGCGCGCCACCGTGAGCGTCGGCGAAGACATCGGGTTCTTGCCGGGCACGGAAGAAGAGAAGATGGGCCCGTGGATGGGCGCGCTCGACGACAACCTGGAAGTGCTCGGCAAGACCGACAGCGGCGCCGGCGAGTGGGGCCGCGCCGCGACGAACGAGCTGATCCGCAGCCGCATCAAGATCAAGAGCATGAACTTCATGCGCGGCCGCACGTTCCTGAACAAGTACGTGATCATCGACGAGGCGCAGAACCTCACGCCCAAGCAGATGAAGACGCTCGTGACGCGCGCGGGCCCCGGCACGAAGATCATCTGCATGGGCAATCTCGCGCAGATCGACACGCCCTACCTCACCGAGGGCTCCTCGGGGCTCACGTTCGCGGTGGACAAGTTCAAGGGCTGGCCGCACAGCGGCCACATCACGCTAGCACGCGGCGAGCGCTCGCGGCTCGCGGATTTCGCGAGCGAAGTGCTCTGAGCCGGGCGCGGCGGACTGCCGCGGCAGCTCGAAGCTGAAGGTCGTCCATCCGTCCTGCATGCTCGCCGCCACGCGGCCGCCGTGGCGTTCCACGACGCGCTTGACGATCGAGAGGCCGACTCCCGTGCCGGGGAACTCGGCGTCGCTGTGCAGGCGCTGAAAGAGCGTGAAGAGCTTGGCGGCGTAGGCCGCATCGAACCCCGCGCCGTTGTCGCTCACCGTGATGTCGTGACTGCCCGCGCGCTCGCTCGCCTCGATGCGCACGCGCGCGCCGCTCCTCTTGCTCGAGAACTTGAGCGCGTTGCCCACCAGATTGGCGAACACCTGGTGCATCATGGCGGGATCGGCCCGCACGATGGGCAGCTCGCCGATCGTCACGACCGCCTCGGGATACATCGGCCGCAGCTGTTCCGTCACGTCGTGCGCGAGAGCTCCGAGGTCGACCCGCTCCAGGTGCATCGCGCCACGCTCGGCGCGCGAGCAGGCGAGGATGTCGTCGATCATGCCGTTCATGCGCCGGGAGCCGGCAAGAATCCGCTCCAGCCAGTGGCGGCCCTTGGCGCTCAGCGAGTCGCCCTCGTACTCGCGCAGCGACCCCGCGAACGCCTCGATCGCGCTCACCGGCGCGCGCAGGTCGTGCGAGATGCTGTAGCTGAAGGCCTCGAGATCCGCGAGGCTTCTTTGAAGCTTGTGCTCGAGCGCCACTCGCTGGCGCATCTCCTGCTCCAGTTCGCGGTTGCGCTGGGCAAGCCGGTCGCGCATGCGCTTCAGCTCGATCTGGGTGCGAACCCGGGCTTCGACGACCGCGGGCGCGGCGGACTTCACGATGAAGTCGGCAGCGCCCTCGTTCAAGCCGCGCAGCTCATCGCTTTCCTCGTGCAGGCTCGTGAGAAAGATCGCCGGCACGTCGTGCGTGAGGGGATGATCGCGAAGCGCCGCGAGCACGGCATGCCCATCCATGTCGGGCATCATCACATCGAGCAGCACGAGGTCGGGCACCGGGCCGTCCCAGGCGAGCCGCAGCGCCGCGCGGCCCGATGTGGCCAGGCGAACGGTGTAGTGGTCCTCCAGGATCGCGCCGAGCATCTCGACGCATTCCGGGATGTCGTCGACGACGAGCACGACCGGCTTGCCCTCGAGCGGCTGCACGACGGACGAAGAACACATGGATGGGTCCCTTTCGGCGAAGGAGGACGGATGCCGCTACTGTCCCCCACGCGTGGGCTTATCGGCTAAGGCATTTGCCGAGGAGGGCTTAGGGGATTTGCCTAGTCGCGACGCCGAATGGCGCTGCGCGAACCTCGCCGTCATCGGCCCGGCCCGGCCCGGCCCGACGCGCATCGTGCAGCACGCTATGCCATTCGTACTAGCACCGATGTCAAGCCGTTCGTATGATGCGCCCAGACGCGAGCGGCGGCAGTATTTCACGGCATCGATGGCAGCAGTGCCTTCGGTCCACCGGGAAAGGGTCCGTCGCATGCCACCTTTCGAGATCGAGGCTCGCAGCCTCCGGGGCGCAGGAGCTGCAGGAGATGCTGGAGCGGGCGAGCGCACGTTCGTCGACGTGCTGGTCGAGCGCGCGGCGTCCGAGCCCGACGATATCGCCTTCACCTTCCTCGGCGAAGGCACGGACGCCGCCCCCGGCGAGCTTCGGCTCACCTACCGTGATCTCTTCGAAGAGGCCGCCGGCTTCGCGTCCTTGCTGCAGGCCCACGGCCTCGCCGGCGAACGGGTGCTGCTGGTCTTCAAGTCGAATGCCTGGTTCGCCGTCGCCTTCTTCGCCTGTCTGATGGCCGGCGCAATCGCCGTGCCGACGGCGCCGCCTCGTCGCGAACAGCTGGCCCAGCGCCTGCGCGGCATCGCGGCCAACGCAGGCGCCCGGCCCGGCATCGCCGACTCCGAGGAAGTCATGCAGGCGGCCATCGGCCTCGGGCACGACGACGTGCACTGGTTCGACATCCGTCAACTGAGCCGCGACGGCGCCCTGCGCGCACGATCGGCCGACTGGCGCCCGCCCGTCCTGCGCGACGACTCGCTCGCGTTCCTGCAGTACACGTCCGGCTCCACCGGTGACCCGAAGGGCGTGATGGTGAGCCACGGCAACATGATGGCCAACTCGCGCCAGATCGCGCGGGCCTTCGGGCACACCCGCGCGAGCCGGGGGCTCGTCTCGTTGCCCCTGTATCACGACATGGGGCTCATCGGCGGCATCCTGCAGCCCGTGTACGCGGGCTTCCCGGTGCACGTGATGACGCCCGCGCAGTTCGTGCAGAAGCCCGAACGCTGGCTGCAGCTCATCTCGCGGCTTCGCATCACCACGAGCGGCGGTCCGAACTTCATGTACGACCTGGCCGCCGAGGCCGTGCGGCCCGAACACCTCGAAGGCGTCGATCTCTCGAGCTGGCGCGTCGCCTTTTGCGGTGCCGAGCCCGTGCGCGCGTCGACGATCGAATGCTTCACCCGCAAGTTCGCTCCGTACGGCTTGCGCGAAGGCGCGTTCTATCCGTGCTACGGCATGGCCGAGGCCACGCTGTTCGTGACGGGGAATGCACCGGGGACGATCGCTCGTGTGGACACGCCTCTGTCGGGCGGCCCGCAGGTGGTCGGCTGCGGCCATGCGCACGACGACACCCGCATCGAGATCGTCGACCCCGCAATCCGCGTGGCGCTGCCCGACGGCGCGCAAGGCGAGATCTGGGTGAGCGGCGCGAGCGTGGCGCAAGGCTATTGGAGGAATCCCGCCGCCACCGAGCACACATTCAAGGCCCGGCTGGCCGCATCGAACGAGGGCCCGTTCCTGCGCACGGGCGACCTCGGCTATCGCAAGGACGGCCAGCTCTTCGTGACCGGCCGGCTGAAGGACCTCATCATCCTGCGCGGCCGCAACTTCGCGCCGCACGATCTGGAGACCGAAGCCGAGGGCAGCCACCCGGGCCTGCAGCCCGGCGGCGGAGCGGCCTTCACGCTCACCGAAGGCGACCGGGAGCGGCTCATTCTCGCCTTCGAACTCAAGCGCGAGTGGCGCCGCCGCACGGCGGAATGGCACACGGTGGAGGCCGCGGTGCGCTCGTCGATCGCCCGCAGCTACCAGCTGCGCGTCGACGACGTGGTGCTGCTCGCACCGGGCGCCCTGCCCCGCACGTCCAGCGGCAAGGTGAGGCGCGCTCAGTGCCGCAGCGACTATCTCGCGGGCCGGCTCACGCCGATGGCGGCCATGCTGCCCCGGACCGGCGCCGCCGGCCATGCGGCACGCGCTTGCACCTGAACGGAGGAACACCGGGCGATGACCGACGATCCACTGATTCCCTGGCTGAGGTCCGAACTCGCGCGCCTGCTCGACGTGCCCACCGATCGCATCGCGGCGGACACGCAGATTCTGGAGCTGGGCCTCGACTCGCTGGCCGCCGTGCGGCTGTGCGGCACGATCTCGGAGAAGGTCGGCTTCGACGTCGACCCGATGCTGGTCTTCGATTTTCCGACGATCGACGAGATGGTCACGCACCTGCGCGGCCTCGCGAGCGCGACCGAACCGAACGCGTGACGGGCGAGTCCCGAAAAAACGCCGTCCATGCATTACACCCACGAGCATCGCGAGATCCAGAGGACGCTCGAGCGCTTCATCGATGCGGAGATCAATCCGCACGTCGACGAATGGGAGGCCGCCGAGGCTTACCCGGCGCACGAGGTGTTCAAGCGCCTCGGGCAGCTCGGCCTGCTCGGGCTGAACCGGCCCGAGGCGTTCGGCGGCGCGGGCCTCGACCATTCGTACGCGATGGCCATGACCGAAGCGCTCGGCCGCATCGACTGCGGCGGCGTCATCATGTCCATCGGCGTGCAGACGGACGTCGCCACCCCCGCGCTCGCCCGCCACGGCAGCGACGAGCTCAGGCGGCAGTTCCTCGCGCCGGCGATCTCGGGCGACCAGGTCGCCTGCCTCGGCGTGTCCGAGCCGGGCGCGGGCAGCGACGTGGCCGGGCTCGGAACCCGCGCGGTGAAGGATGGCGACGACTACGTCATCACCGGCCAGAAGATGTGGATCACCAACAGCCTGCAGGCCGACTGGATGTGCGTTCTCGCCAACACTGGCGAAGGGCCCGCGTACAGGAACAAGTCGCTCGTGATCGTGCCGATGCGCGACGGGCCGCGCGGCCGGCTCACGAAAGGCATCGAACTCGCTCCCCCCATCCGCAAGATCGGCATGCATTCGTCGGACACGGGCCTCGTCCACTTCGACGGCGTGCGCGTGCCGCAGCGCTATCGCATCGGCCGCGAAGGCGCGGGCTTCGTCTATCAGATGCAGCAGTTCCAGGACGAGCGCCTCTGGGCCGCGGCGAGTTGCCTCGTGTCGCTCGACACGTGCATCGGGCGCACGATCGAGTGGGCGCGCGAGCGCAGAATGTTCGGCGCCACACTCGCCGACCAGCAGTGGGTGCAGTTCAAGCTGGCCGAGCTGAAGACCGAGGTCGAGGCGCTGCGCGCGCTCACGTACCGCGCCTGCGACCTCTACGTGCAGGGGCGGGACGTGCTGGAGCTCGCGTCGATGGCCAAGCTGAAGGCCGGCCGCCTGAGCCGCATCGTGCCGGACACCTGCCTGCAGTTCTGGGGCGGCATGGGCTTCACCTGGGACAACAAGGTCTCGCGCCTGTACCGCGACGGACGGCTCGCTTCCATCGCGGGCGGCGCGGACGAAGTGATGCTCGCGATCCTCGCCGCGCTGATGGGCATCGCGAGGCGAGAGCGGCCGTGAAGCGCGCCTTCGCGTGGGTCTGGCTCAGTCAGCTCCTGTCGCTGTCCGGCTCGGTGCTCACCGCTTTCGCGGTGGGCGTGTGGGTCTTTCGGCAAACCGGATCGGTGCTCGCCTATTCGCTGCTCGTCGCCTGCGTCGCCGTGCCCGCGCTCGTGATCGCGCCCTGGGCGGGCGTATGGGTGGACCGCCTGCAGCGGCGAAGGGTGATGGTCGCGGCCGACACCGGCGCCGCACTCTGCACGGCGGCCATCGGCCTGCTGCTCTGGTTCGGACGGCTCGAAGTCTGGCAGACCTTGCTCCTCAATGCGGCCGCGGCGGTGTGCCAGGCGTTCCAGCGCCCCGCCTTCCTCGCCGCGGTGACAACGCTGCTGCCCAAGCGCGACCTCGGCCGCGCGAGCGGTCTCGTGCAGCTCGCCTATGCCGTCCCGTCGCTCACCGCGCCGCTCATGGCGGCCTTTCTCCTGGGCACGATCGGACTGGAAGGAATCGTCGCGCTGAACATGGTGTGCTTCGCGATCGCCACGAGCATTCTTCTGGCGGTACCGTTTCCGCACGCGCCGCATGCGCCGCATGCGCCGCATGCGCCGCAGCGGCCGGGTGCGCATCGCGCGGCGCTCGCGGAGTTCGGCGACGCCCTTGCCTATCTCCGGCAACGGCGGCCGCTCGCGCTGCTGCTGGGCTACGTGGGCGTGCAGAGATTCCTCACGTGCATCGTCGTCGTCCTGTTCACCCCCATCGTGCTCGCGATCTATTCCGAGTCGGTGCTGGGCATCGTCTTCACCTTCGGCGGCGTGGGCATGATCGCCGGCGCGGCGCTGCTGAGCGGCTGGGGGGGACCCCGCCGGCGCATCTTCGGCATCCTCCCCTTCGACATGCTGTTCGGCGCGGCCGTCCTCGCGGGCGGCATCTGGACTTCGGTTCCGCTGCTTTGCGCCTGCGCATTCATCGTGATGTTCTGCGGACCGTTCATCACGGGCAGCGACCAGACCCTCTGGCAGCACAAGGTGCCGCCGATGCTGCAGGGCCGGCTCTTCGCGCTGCGCGAGGTTCTCGTGAGCGGTGCGCTCCCCCTGGCGGCGATCGCGGGAGGGCTCGCGGCGGAGCGCGGTTTCGAGCCGTGGATGATGCCCGGCGGGTGGCTCGCGGACTCCGCGGGCAGCTGGATGGGCGTCGGCAAGGGGCGCGGCGTCGGGTTGATGTTCGTGCTGGTCGGCGTATTCGCGATCGCGCTGGCGGGGGCGGCGCTGTCGCTGCCGGCGATGCGCGGGCTGGACGACCGCGTGCCCGATGCGCATTGAACGCATCTTCGAGTGGACCGGGGGCGGCACGCCGCCGGATGCGGCGGCACCCGCGGGCGCGACGGTATGGCGCGTGGCACTCGACGCCGATGCGGACGAACTCGCTCGCGCGGGCGCTCTCCTTTCAAGCGAAGAACGGGCGCGCGCCGATCGCTTTGCGTTCGCGGTTCACCGGCGGCGCTTCGTCGCCGCGCGCGCCGCCTTGCGCGAGATCCTGGGCTCGCAGCTCGCGGTCGGCCCGCGCGAGGTGGAGTTTCACTACACCGGCGAAGGCAAGCCGCGGCTTCGAGACCGCGCCGATTGGCATTTCAGCGTGTCGCATTCGCAGGAGCTTTGCATGATCGCCGTGTCGCGCGACTCGCGCATCGGGATCGACGTCGAAGCGACAGCGGCCAGGGCCCGGATGATTCAGGCGGAGGAAGTGACGCATGCCTTGCATCCTGCCGAGCAAGAGGCCCTGGCCGCACTCGGCCGCGAAGCAAGGCAGGCAGCGTTCTATCGCTGCTGGGTGCGCAAGGAGGCGCTGCTGAAGGCCCTCGGCGTGGGGCTCGCAGGGGGTCTCGATCGATTCGCCGTTAGCATCGGAAACGAAGCGCGCCTCATCGGATCGGACCCTGCCCTGGCGGATGCGAGCGGCTGGACACTCGTCGCGCTCGACGGCGAGGACTACGCCGCCGCGCTGGCGATCGAATGCGGCGCCGCGAAGCCGCGACCGCTGGTCAGAAAGCCTCGTTGCCGAAGCTCAGGTTCTCGAACTTGGTGAGCGGCTTGAGGAACGCGAGCTTCACGGTCCCGGTGGGGCCGTTGCGCTGCTTGCCGATGATGACTTCCGCGACGCCGGGCTCCTTCGAATCCTTGTTGTAGTAGTCGTCCCGGTAGATGAACATGATGACGTCCGCGTCCTGTTCGATCGCGCCCGATTCGCGCAGGTCGCTCATCATCGGCCGCTTGTCGGTCCGAGTTTCCACGCCGCGGTTCAACTGCGACAGCGCGATCACCGGGCACTGCAGTTCCTTCGCGAGCATCTTGAGGCCCCGCGAGATTTCGCCCAGCTCCGTCGCGCGGTTCTCGTCGGCGGAGCTCGTGCCGCTCATGAGCTGCAGGTAGTCCACCACGATCAGCCCGAGCTTGCCGCACTGGCGCGCGAGCCGGCGCGCGTTGGCGCGCAGCTCGCTCGGCGTGAGGCCGGGCGATTCGTCGATGTGCAGCGAGATGTTGCGCAGCTTCTCGATCGCTTCGGTAAGACGCGGCCACTCGTCGTCCGTGAGACGCCCCGTGCGCAGGTGGCCCTGGTCGATGCGGCCGATCGAGCCGACGATGCGCACGGCGAGCTGCGCCGCGCCCATTTCCATCGAGAACACCGCGACAGGCAGCCCCTCGTGCAGGGCCACGTGTTCGGCGATGTTGATGGCGAGCGACGTGTTGTGCGTGACGATGTCGTGATCGGTGATGTACAGGTGCTCGGGGTGGCTCACCGAGATGCACTGGCACTCGACAACGCGCGTCGGCTCGATCGATACGAAGGTGAGGCGCTTCGGGCGCAGCCCCCCGCTCGGAAGCCGCGCCTGCTTTTCGGACATGAGGAACAGCGAGCGCGGATCGGGGTGGCCGATGTGGCAAACGAAAGCCGGCCTCCCGCGAACACGCCGACCGTCCCGGCTCGTATGGTGCGGCTGCTTCGCGGTCACCGAACACCAGCCTCCCAGCGATCGAACGAGTTCGGATATGTCGCGCGACAACTGCTCGCTGGCTGTCGACAGGCGAATCGAGCCCCGGGTGTCGACCCAGCCGTCGGTATCGAGAAGGCCTCTCAGCAGATCCAGCCTCGCTTCGAGGTGCGCCTCGAGGTAGAGGCGGGGAACGAACTTGCGTTCGCTGTCCATCCGGGAAAGGCCGAGGCTTTCGAGCGCCGACTGCGGCGGATCCGGCTGCGCCTCCTGCAACCCCTTCACCCGTGCGCGGTCCTGCCTCACGATCCGGAAGTCGCACCCGGATGCATGGATCCGTTCCAGGGACTGCTGCGCCACCTGGCTTTCCATCTGGCAGAGCACATCCTCCGTGACGGTGGAGGACATGACGCTTTCCTGATCGGTCGAGCCACGATCGCCCAGAAGAGCGCCGAGCACCCACGGGTCCACCGGCAACGCACGCTCATGGCCGAAATCCCCCGTCGCCGGCTCGATCCAGAGCCGGTTGCGATAGCGCTGTCGCGCGAGCATCTCGATCAGCGCGGAAGTCTGCAGCACACGCGGTGAAGCCCAGCTCCTGAAATGCACCTTCCAGAGATGCTCGGCGCAGCATTCGGTCCAACGGCCATCCGAAAACGTCACCTTGTAGACCTGCCGCGCGCCTTGAGGGAACACGCCCGTGACCACGGACGGCCGCCCATCGACCGAGGCGAGTGCATCTCCCACCGCAAGCTCGCCCATCGCCTTCCAGCCGGTGGACGTGCGCACCTGCGCGTCGAGAGGCTGCGCCTTCCCCATGCTCGGCCGGGCCGCCAGCACGATCAGATCGCCCGCCTGCAGGCCCGACGTCATGCGGTCGAAGTCGTAGAAGCCGGTCGGCACGCCGGTGATGTCGTTCGGGTTGTCCGCCATCTCCTGCACGCGATCGAGCAACTGCACGACCAGGCCTTCCATCGACTGGAAGCCCTGCTTCATGCGCGAGCCTTCCTCGCCGATGTTGAAGATCTTCTGCTCGGCCTCGTCCAGGATCTTGTCGACCGGCCTGCCCTGCGTGTTGAATGCGGCGGTGGCGATCTCGTCGGAGGCGCCCACCAGCTTGCGCAGGATCGAGCGCTCGCGCACGATCTCCGCATAGCGGCGGATGTTGGCCGCGCTCGGCACGTACTGCGCGAGCGAGTTGAGGTACGCGAGCCCGCCCACCTCGTCGGCCTTGCCGAGTCCCTGCAGCTGCTCGTAGACGGTGATCACGTCGGCAGGCTTCGTGGCATTCACGAGCACGCCGATCGCGGCGTAGATGAGGCGATGCTCGTAGCGGTAGAAGTCGCCGTCGGTGAGCAGGTCCCCCACGCGGTCCCAGGCGCCGTTGTCCAGCAGCAGGCCGCCGAGCACGCTCGATTCCGCCTCGATGGAGTGCGGCGGCACACGCAGTTGCGCGACCTGCCGGTCGCTCGGGAAATCGTCGTCGGGGGGAGAAAGCACAGCGGACATGGCAGAAGGCAATCGTACGCGGCAGGCGGTGCGCAGTCACCGGACAACCCTGTGGACAAGCGGTGGGTGGGCGCCGGATTCCTGTTGATGAGGGGCCGAACCCATCGTGCCCGGAAAGCGGCCGGTCGCGCCAAACGCAAAGCCGCCCGCAGGCGGCTTTGCGTTCGTTCAACTGACAGCGTGGCGGCGGGTGCCGCGGGTGGCCGCGAGCGCCGCGGGTGGCCGAGCTTACGCCGTCTCGCCGTACACCGTGACGTTGATCTCGACCACCACGTCGGTATGCAGCGCCACTTGCACCTGGCTGTCTCCCACGGTCTTGATCGGACCGTTGGGCATGCGCACCTGCGCCTTGGCGACCTTGTAGCCCAGCTTGCCGAGCTCTTCGGCGATGTCGAAGTTGGTGACGGAGCCGAAGAGGCGCCCGTCGACACCGGCCTTCTGCGTGAGCTTGACCGTGGTCCCGGCCAGCTTCTCGCCTTGCGCCTGAGCCTCTTTCAGCTTGTCCGCCGCGGCCTTTTCCAGGTCGGCGCGCTTGGCTTCGAATTCGGCCTTGGCCTGCGCCGTGGCGCGGCGCGCCTTCTTCTTCGGGATCAGGAAGTTGCGGGCGAACCCGTCCTTCACCTTGACGATCTCGCCGAGGTTGCCGAGGTTTACCACCTTCTCGAGCAGGATGACTTGCATTGCGGCGCTCCTCAGATCTTGTGCTGGTCGGTGTACGGCACCAGCGCCAGGAAGCGCGCGCGCTTGATGGCGGTGTTCAGCTGGCGCTGGTAGATCGCGCGCGTGCCCGTGAGGCGCGCCGGAATGATCTTGCCGTTCTCGCCGATGAAGTCGCGCAGCGTGTCGACGTCCTTGTAGTCGATCTCCTCGACACCGGCGACGGTGAAGCGGCAGAAGCGTTTGCGCTTGAAAAGGAGCGACTGGGTGTTGCGCTTCGGACGCTTGTCCTTGTTGAACTTCTTGAAGGTGGCCATGTGAGCCTCTCTCTATGCGTATCTATGAATCTTGATCTTGCCGGAACGACTGGATGTGCAGCACCGGGGCCTTTCCGCTTCGCGCCGTTGCCAGGAACCCCGTGAACCGGAGGGCCGCGCCGATCGCCTGCCTCGCAAGCGTCTCGGCCTCGGTCCCGAAGGCCACGGCCTTCAGCGCCAGCTTCACCTGCCTCGCCTGCCCCGCCTCGCGCTGCTCGGACTCGTGTTCGAGCAGCAGGTCCATCGCGGGAAGTCCGGCAGGGGTGTACCGCAGGGCATGAGCCTCGGCGATACGGGCGCTCAGGTGGACGTGGTTCACATCGCCCGGCACGCTTTCCCGCCGCGGGTCAGGACTGGAACTCTGCCTGCTGCGCCTTGCGTGCTTCCTCGCGCTCGACGGTCTTCATCATCGAGGAGGGGCCGGTGTCGGCCTTCTTCCGAAGGACGGTGAGGTGGCGAAGCACCGCGTCGTTGAAGCGGAAGGCGTGCTCGAGCTCGCTCATCACGGCCTGGTCGGCCTCGATGTTGATGCACAGGTAGTGCGCCTTCCCGAGCTTGTTGATCTGGTAGGCGAGCTGGCGCCGGCCCCAGTCTTCCACGCGGTGGATCTTTCCGCCGCCGGCGGTGATCATGCCTTTGTAGCGTTCCAGCATGGCCGGAACCTGTTCGCTCTGATCCGGGTGGATCAAGAGGACGATTTCATAGTGACGCATCGATGCTCCTTGGGGTTGAGGCCACGTCCGAAAAGACGGATGCGGCCGGATCAGCCGCCCCCGGCGTCTGGCGGAGTGCGGCAAGAAGAACCCAGGATTCTAGCCGATTCCGTGATGCGCCGCGCTCAGGCCATGAGCTCGGACTGCACCGCGAGGCATTGCACCTCCATCACCAGATCGCGCAGCCGTCCGACGACGTCTTGCCCACCGTGCGGGACCTTCTGCGGATCGATCTCCGGCAAAGCCCAGGGCGGGCCTTCCGGCGCGCGGCCCGGGATCGCCGCGTCGGCCTCTTCGGCTGTCCCGTACCACAGCGCGTTTCTCAAGGCCGGCCACAACTGCATCCGGGCCGCTTCGGAATGCCGCTTGATCCTGTACACCAGTCTCTCGAGAATGTCCAGGTGAAGCTCGAGCTGGGCAGCCCGGGACTCCTGCCTTGCGTTGATGGCACGCTGGTGGAGGCGGTGGCCCCTCTCCACGTCACCGTACGGGTCGTCACCCATCGTGAGACTGGTGTCGACGGGGACAGCGGCTTGCTGCGCGGGCACGGAAGCGTCTGCGTTCTCAGGACTGTCGCCGGCGAACTGCAATGGAGCCGGAACCGGGCGCGGCGCCCGCGCGGCCTCGGCGGCGGCTTCGTGCGCTTGCGCCGCGGCCTCCTCCTGAGGCGCCGCGAACAATGCCCGATTCGCGATGATCGTGTACGCGAGCCTCGCGAGTTCGTCATCCGGGGACTGCCTGTACCAGGGTCGAGAAGCAAAAATTTCGATCTCTGCGGCGGCCCAGCACGTTTCCGATGGAGCCAGGCCCTGCGCCCGGCTCGTGGTGAATTCGTCTTCCGTGCGATAGAACACTGCTTCGTACAACGCCTGCCACAGGGCGCCCTGCTTGCCGGGAGACTGACGCCGGATACCCCGCTCGAATTCGCGCAGTAGCGCCAGTAGCGCCAGATGGTGGCGATGCCTGTCGTCTTGCCCGGCCATCGTGCCGTCGATCTCTTGCTGGCGCGCACGGCACGCCTGCTTCAGGTTGTTCGCCGCGTCGCCGTGCATCAGCGCGTCGAACTGCATGTCGCGCTTCCTGCGCTCCAAAGCTTGCGCCGCTTCGCCCGAGACGGAGCTCGGGTCGACCACTCCCGACCTGACCAGGCGGCACATCGAGTCCGCCGTCGCAGGCTCCCAACGGCCGTCGGCGAACCGTTCCGTGATGCGCACAACGTCTGCGGTGTTCCCGCCCTCGGGCAGGTCGACCCGAAACTCCCGCGGGAAATGGCCACCGTATCCATGCCAGATCGCGATCTGATGGCTGTCGGGCAGGTTCCGGAAGTGCGCGTTCGAGCCGAAGCTCTCGGATGTATTGCCCCCGTCGCGGACGCGCTGAAGGAACTTGTCGGTCAGACGCAAGGGCGCCGGCTCGGCGCGATCGGGTGTGCGCCGCGCTGCCGAGTCGGCCTGTGCGACCCCCTGCGGCGATACCGCCTGGTTTGAGGAGGCATCCGGACGGTTCGATGAATCGATGGCGGACACGGACAGACTCCAAGGGAAAAGCTACGATGCCAGTGAGTGACACCCGGCGCGAGAGGATTCCCCATCCGCGCCGCTTCCATACTTGAGTCTGTGCCGACGGATTCGCTCCCGCGCGCTGCCCCCGGGTCTCAGTCGTCGTGCAGGAGCTGGTCGAGCATCGCGTAGCGCGTATCTCCGACCGCCTCGCGGATGCGCGGTGCGAGCGCGAGCAGCTCCATGTAGTTGCGGGCGCCTTCCACCTGCAGGTTCAGCCGATAGCCGCCCAAGCCGAGGCTCGACGTGAGAAGCGTCGCGATCGGATACGCGGCCTCGTAGCGCTCCTCGGGCGAGCGTGAATTGCGCTTGGCTTCCAGCTTCGCCTCCTGGGCGCGCTGCATCGCCGCGGCCTTGGAAATCTCCGCGACGAGGCCGAGCTCGACGAGCCTGTCGATGTCGGCGCGAGTCACCCCCATCTTCGCGCTGGCGGAGAGGATCTCGTCGACCGAACGCTTGCCGTCCACCATCACGAAGGCGGCCCGCTGGCGAGGCGTGAGAGCGACCGAGCGGTCCTTCAGGACGCGCTGCCCTTCCAGCGTCTTGCCGATGATCATCGAGCCTCCATTCGCGTGTGCGGCCGAAGCGCCACGACTCGGAGTGTGCAGGCGCCCGACCGGGCGCGCAAGGCATGGACAGCTGTGGCCGGCCGCCGGCTCGCCGGTCGTTCAGGGCGCCCGCCGAGCGGCGCGAATCGCTGTGCACCCCTGCGGCGTCCCGAAGCTTCGGCGCCAGGGAGCCGCCGCCGGCACGGCGCAGGCGGTCAGTCGTGCGCGTAGATGTCCACGTCCTTCGTCTCGCGGATGAAAAGCGTGCCGACGATGAAGGTCATCGCGGCAACCACCACCGGGTACCAGAGCCCGTAGTAGATGTCGCCGGTGGCCGCGACCATGGCGAATGCGGTCGTGGGCAAGAGCCCGCCGAACCAGCCGTTGCCGATGTGATACGGCAGGCTCATCGACGTGTAGCGGATGCGCGTCGGAAAGAGTTCCACGAGCATCGCGGCGATCGGGCCGTACACCATCGTCACGAGGATCACGAGATAGGTGAGGAGCGCAAGCACCATGCCCGTGCTCATCTTCGCCGCGTCGGCCGGTACGGTAAGTTTCGCTTCCTTCGCGGCGTCGCCGACCGTCTTGCGGAAATCTCCGATCGCCTTGCCGCTCGCCGCGTCGAAGCCGTGGCCCTCGGCGTTCAGCACACCCACGGGCGCTGTGAACACCTTGCTGCCGACCGACACGGTCGCGGGCTGGCCGGCCGGGCCGGCCTTGTTCTCGTACGGGATGTACGACTGCGCGAGCGAGCGCTTGGCGATGTCGCACGAGGTGCGGAAGTCGATATCGCGCGCGATGGGGCTGCCCTGGAACGAGCACTCGTTCGGATCGGCCGTGACCACGACCTTCGTCTGCTGCTGCGCGGCGGCGAGCGCCGGGTTCGCATACTGAAGGAGCATCGGAAACACGGTGAAGTAGGTGAGCGCGGCGAGCAGGCAGCCCGCCATGATGATGGGCTTCCTGCCGATGCGGTCCGAGAGCGCGCCGAACACGATGAAAAACGGCGTGCCGATCAGGAGCGACCCGGCGATCAGCAGGTTGGCCGTCTTCGCGTCCACCTTGGCGATGGCCGTGAGGAAGAAGAGCGCGTAGAACTGCCCGCTGTACCACACGACGGCCTGCCCCGCGGTGAGGCCCAGCAGCGCGAGGATCACGATCTTCAGGTTGCGCCACTGACCGAATGACTCCGTGAGCGGCGCCTTGGAGGTCTTGCCCTCGGCCTTCATCTTCTGGAAGGCGGGCGATTCGTTCAGGGTGAGGCGTATCCACACCGAGACGGCCAGAAGCACGATCGAGACCAGGAACGGGATGCGCCAGCCCCACTCGCCGAAATCCTTCGCGCCCATGCCTTCGCGCACGAAGAGGATGACGAGGAGCGACAGGAAGAGGCCGAGCGTCGCGGTGGTCTGAATCCACGACGTGAACGCGCCGCGCCGGCCTTGGGGCGCATGCTCCGCGACGTAGGTCGCCGCGCCGCCGTACTCGCCGCCGAGCGCGAGGCCTTGCAGCAGGCGCAACGCGATGAGGATCACGGGCGCCGCGATGCCGATCGCCTTGTAGTTGGGCAAGAGACCCACCACGAAGGTCGATGCGCCCATGATGAGAATCGTGACGAGGAAGGTGTACTTGCGCCCGATCATGTCGCCCAGCCGACCGAACACGATCGCGCCGAACGGCCGCACGAGAAAGCCCGCGGCGAATGCGAGCAGCGCGAAGATGTAGGCCGAAGTCGGATCCAGCCCCGCGAAGAACTGCGCCGCGATGATCGGCGCGAGCGATCCGTACAGGTAGAAGTCGTACCACTCGAAGACCGTGCCGAGCGAGGACGCGAAGATCACCTTCCTTTCCTCGCGCGTCATCGGCGCGCTGCCGCTGCGCGCGCCCGCCGTTGCGGCCGAAGCTGTAGCCATGATGTCTCCTCGATATGAAAGTTCTAGGGCGCGAACAGTGTCAGCGCCGGCTCTGACACGAGGCTGACGCGAAGCGTCTCTGCATGCAAACCCTGAAAGGGACGGCGAGGCGCGGCGTTCCCTCAGCCCGCCGTGCGGGAGGACACCTCGGTGGATCGATGCCCACCGACCGGCAGCATGCTCACCGCGGCCGCGACAGCAAAGCCGATCGGCACGCCGAAGACGCCCGCCGAAAGCGGCTGGATGCCGAACCAGAGCGTCTGGCCGGGCGCGAGGCCGAAGAAAGCGCGCACGGGCGGCGCGTTCACGAGCAGGTACCACACAGTGACGCCGAGCCCCGAGAGCATGCCCGCCACGGCTCCCGCGCGGCTCGTGCGGCGCCAGAAGATGCCCAGCACCATCGCGGGGACGAACGCCGAAGCGGCGAGCGAGAACGACGCCGACACGAGCGGCAGTATCTCGGCGGGCTTCAGCGACCCCACGATGGCCGCGACCATCGCCACGCCCATGAGCGCGAACTTGCTGAGGATCACGCGCTGCTCGGGCGCCGTGCGCGGATCGATCTCGTGCGCGTAGAGGTCGCGCACCATCGCGTTGCTGATCGTGAGGAGCAGGCCGTCGGCCGTGGAAAGCGCCGCCGCGAGCCCGCCCGCGGCCACGAGTCCCGAGATCACGTACGGCAGCCCCCCGAGCTCGGGCGTCGCGAGCACGATGAGATCGGCGCCGAGCCGGATCTCGCCCCACTGCAGGATGCCGTCGCCGTTCACGTCGGAGACGGAAACGAGCGAGCCGTCCACCTTGGCCCATTGCGCGATCCAGGCGGGAAGCGCCTCGAAACGGCTTCCCACGAGGTTGTTCATCACCTCGAACTTCACGAGCGCGGCAAGCGCGGGCGCGCTCACGTACACGAGCACGATGAAAAAAAGCGACCACGCCACCGAAGCGCGCGCGGTCGCGACGCTCGGTGTCGTGTAGTAGCGCGTGAGCAGGTGCGGCAGGCCGGCGGTGCCCAGCATCAGACAGAACATCAGCGCGAGGAAATTGAGCCGCGAGCTGCCGAAGAGTTCGCGCTCCTCGCGCGTCCCATCGGGGTCGCCCAGGTACGGCTGCGTGTGCGGCGGCATGCCGCCGAGCGGCTTGGCGCGCTCGTAGCTCTCGTTCATCGCGCGGGTCCACTGCTCGCGCGCGGAGGTCGCATCGCGCGGCAGCGCGGCGAGCACGTGGTTCGCCTGCACGATGAGCGCGGAATCCGCGCCTTCGGCCTTCAGCTGGCGCACGCGGTCCCTTGCGGCCGCGCGCTCGGCGCGCAACGCGGCATCGATGTCACGCAGCTTCGCCTCGTACTCGTGCGCGCGCTTCAGGAAAATCCCCGCCACCTCACGCTCGGCCGGGTCCTGGGCGAGCTTGGCTTCGAGCTCGCCGATCTTTGCGAGCTGCTGGCCGTAGACGAGCGGGGCGAGCGGGTTGCCGAGCTGCTTGAACGCGAGCCACGACACCGGGATCAGGAAGGCGAGCAGCAGCACGACGTACTGCGCGACCTGCGTCCACGTGATCGCGCGCATGCCGCCCAGGAACGAGCAGAGCAGCACGCCGCCCAGCCCGAGGAGGATGCCGATTTCGAACTGCACACCCGTGAGGCGCGATGCGATGAGGCCGATGCCGTAGATCTGCGCGACGACATAGGTGAAGGAGCAGAGCATCGCCGCCAGCGCCGCGATGATGCGCGGCGCGTGGCCGCCGAAGCGCACGCCGAAGTAGTCGGGCACCGTGTAGAGGTTCAGACGCCTCAGGTGCGGCGCGATGAGGAGCGCCACGAGGCAAAAGCCCCCCGACCAGCCGAGCACGTAGGCGAGCCCACCCGCCTGGCCTTCCGTGCCGCCGAAGCCCTGCAGGTACAGGCCGCCCGCCATGCTGATGAACGACGCCGCGCTCATCCAGTCGGCCGCCGCGGCCATGCCGTTGTACATGGGCGGGATGCGCCGGCCCGCGACGTAGTATTCCTCCGGGTCGGTGGTGCGGCCCCAGATGCCGATGCCCGCGTACATCATCACCGTCACGAAGAGGAAGACGGGCCCGAGCCACGTACGCGACAGCCCGCTCCTTTCGGCCCAGGCCATGAGCAGCAGGAAAGCCAGAAACCCGGCGACGAAGATCGCCAGCATCCGGTGCAGCCGCCGTTCGTAGGCGCGGTATGCCGGCTCAGCGGCCATCCTCGGGTTCCATCGGCGCGGCGGAATCCTCCGGTGCGAGCTTCGTCATCGCCCAGGCGTACACGGCAACGATCGCGATGAAGGCGCCGAGCGCGCCTTGCGCCGCCATCCAGTAGTCGAAGCGCCAGGGCCCGATCTGGAAGTCCAGCTCGCGCGCGAAGAAACACACGCCGAAGCTCACGATCGCCCAAGCCGCGAGCAGCGCCAGCTTCAGGCGGATCACGCGCGGGTCGTGGCGTTCGAACACCGGGGGCTCGGGCATGGCGCGGATCATCGCACCGCGGCCGTGCGCGGGCCTAGGTATTTCCTTGGGGCCCGGTGTCCTCAGCGCGCCGCGAGCTGCTGCCAGGTCGCGATCACGCTGTCGGGATTCAGCGAGATGGAGGAGATGCCCTCATCGGCCAGCCACTTCGCGAAATCGGGATGGTCGCTCGGGCCCTGTCCGCAGATGCCGACGTACTTGCCCTGCTTGCGGCAGGCCGCGATCGCGCGCGAGAGCATCGCCTTCACCGCGGGGTCGCGCTCGTCGAAGTCGGCCGCGAGCAGCTCGAGCCCGGAGTCCCGGTCGAGCCCCAGCGTGAGCTGCGTGAGGTCGTTCGAGCCGATCGAGAAGCCGTCGAAATACTGCAGGAACTCATCGGCGAGGATCGCGTTGCTCGGGATTTCGCACATCATGATGATGCGCAGGCCGTTCTCGCCGCGCTTCAGGCCCTCTCCGGCCAGCAACTGCGTCACGCGGTCGGCCTGGCCGAGCGTGCGCACGAAGGGCACCATCACCTCCACGTTGGTGAGGCCCATGTCGTTGCGCACGCGCCGGATCGCTTCGCACTCCATCGCGAACGCCTCGCGGAACTCCTCGCTCACGTAGCGCGCCGCGCCGCGGAAGCCGAGCATCGGGTTTTCTTCGTCGGGCTCGTAGCGGCTGCCGCCGATCAGCTTGCGGTATTCGTTGCTCTTGAAGTCCGACAGCCGCACGATCACCGGCTTGGGCCAGAAAGCGGCGGCAATGGTGCCGACGCCTTCGGCCACCTTGTCGACGTAGAACGCGCGGGGCGACGCATGGGCTCGGGCGACCGACTCCACCGCCTTCTTCAGGTCCGCGTCGACGTTCGGATACTCGAGGATCGCCTTCGGATGCACGCCGATGTTGTTGTTGATGATGAATTCGAGTCGAGCCAGTCCCACTCCGTGATTGGGCAGCTGCGCGAAATCGAAGGCGAGCTGCGGGTTGCCCACGTTCATGGTGATCTTCACCGGAATCTCGGGCATCTCACCGCGCTGGACTTCGCTCACCTCGGTCTCGAGCAGCCCGTCGTAGATGTAGCCCGTGTCCCCCTGCGCGCAGCTCACGGTGACGAGCGTGCCGTCCTTCAGCGTCTCGGTCGCGTCGCCGCAGCCGACCACCGCCGGGATGCCCAGCTCGCGCGCGATGATCGCGGCGTGGCAGGTGCGGCCGCCGCGGTTGGTGACGATCGCGCTCGCCCGCTTCATCACCGGCTCCCAGTTCGGGTCGGTCATGTCGGTGACGAGCACGTCGCCCGGCTGCACGCGTTCCATCTCCGAGGTGCCGTGCACGAGCCGCACCGGCCCCGTGCCGATCTTCTGGCCGATTGCGCGGCCTTCGGCAAGCACGTTGCTCTTGCCCTTCAGCTTGTAGCGGGTCTCCGCCTTGCCCTGGGACTGGCTCTTCACCGTCTCCGGACGCGCCTGCAGGATATAGAGCTGGCCGTCCCTGCCGTCCTTGCCCCATTCGATGTCCATCGGGCGGCCGTAGTGCTGCTCGATCACGAGCGCGTACCGCGCGAGCTGTTCGATGTCGGCTTCGGCCAGCGAATAGCGATTGCGCTGCTCGAGGGGCACGTCGATCGTCTTCACGAGCTTGCCGCCCGAGCGGGCCTCCTCGGGCGTGGCGAAGACCATCTGCACGAGCTTGGAGCCGAGGTTGCGGCGGATCAGGGCGCGCTTGCCCGCCTTGAGCATCGGCTTGTGCACGTAGAACTCGTCGGGATTCACCGCGCCTTGCACCACCGTCTCGCCCAGGCCGTAGCTGGAGGTGATGAAAACGACGTCGGAAAAGCCGGATTCGGTGTCGATCGTGAACATCACGCCGGCCGCGCCGAGGTCGGAGCGCACCATCCGCTGCACACCGGCGGACAAGGCGACGTCGGAATGCGCGAAGCCCTTGTGCACGCGGTAGCTGATCGCCCGGTCGTTGTAGAGCGACGCGAACACTTCCCTGATCTTCGCAAGGACGTTGTCGATGCCGCTCACGTTGAGAAACGTTTCCTGCTGACCGGCGAACGACGCGTCGGGCAGGTCCTCGGCCGTCGCGGAGGACCGCACCGCGAAGCTCGCGTCGGCGCTTGCCTGCGAGAGTTTCGCGAACGCGTCGCGAATTTCGCTTTCCAGGTCGGCCGGAAACGGCTGAGCCTCGACCCATCCGCGGATTTCGGCCCCCGCGGCCGCGAGCGCGCGCACGTCGTCGGTATCGAGCGCCTCCAGCTTGTCGTTGATGCGCTTCGCGAGGCCGTCGTGCGCGAGGAACTGCCGGAACGCGTGCGCCGTCGTGGCGAAGCCCGTGGGCACGCGCACGCCCTCGGGCAGTTGGGAAATCATCTCGCCGAGGCTCGCGTTCTTGCCGCCGACCGACTCGACGTCGGTCATTCTCAGATTCTCGAACGCAACGACCAGGGCGGTCGCGCTGAACAGGGCAGACATGGGAAGACTCCAGAAGTTGAAACCGGGTCTGCGCTTGCGCGCAGCGGCGCGCGCACGGCGGCCACTCGACTTTGTCGTTGTTCGAATGGGCAGTGGCGAAGAGCGCGGGCCGGAGAATTCATCAGCTGGCGAGGATTGTAGGCGGGCGGGGGATTTCCCGGGCCCGCCAAAGCATTACAGTCGTCTCATGCACACGCGCACCGTCTTCTTCGTCTCCGACGGCACCGGCATCACCGCGGAGACCTTCGGCAACGCCATCCTGGCGCAGTTCGAGATCAAGCCCCGCCACGTCCGCCTCCCGTTCGTGGACAGCGTCGACCGCGCCCATCAGGTCGTGCGGCAGGTCAACCACACCGCCGAGAGCGAAGGCCGCAAGCCCATCGTCTTCACGACGCTCGTGAACGTCGAGGTGCTGCAGGTGATCGAGGCAGGCTGCAAGGCGATGGTGCTCGACATGTTCGGCACCTTCGTGCGGCCGCTGGAAATCGAGTTCGCCATGAAGTCGAGCCATCGCGTGGGCCGCTTCTCCGACGTGAGCAAGAGCAAGGAGTACCACGACCGCATCGAGGCGATCAACTTCTCGCTCGCGCACGACGACGGCCAGTCCAACCGCGATCTCGAAGAGGCCGATGTGATCCTGATCGGCGTGAGCCGCAGCGGCAAGACGCCCACCTCCATCTACCTTGCCATGCAGCACGGCCTGAAGGCCGCGAACTATCCGCTCATCCCGGAGGACTTCGACCGCCGGCAGCTGCCGGGCGCGCTCAACACCCACCGCAGGAAGCTCTTCGGCCTCACGATCGCGCCGGAGCGGCTTTCGGAGATACGCAACGAACGCAGGCCGAACTCGCGCTATGCGGCGCTCGACAACTGCCTCATGGAAGTGGCCGAGGCCGAGGCCATGATGCGCCGGGAAGGCATCCGGTGGCTTTCCACCACCACGAAGTCGATCGAAGAGATCGCCACCACCATCCTGCAGGAGATCCGGCCGGAGCGGCTGGAGTACTGACAGAGAGAGGTCGTTCCTTCGCAGGCACGCCCGATAGGCAATCGCTAAAGCTGCCATGAGGCCAAAGAATTGGCCGCGGCGGGACCTCGCCCCTACGATAGACATACGCAATCGATTCAACCACTCCGATAGGAAGCTAGACCATGTCCCTCATCAACCGCCAACTGCCCGAATTCACCGCCACCGCCTACCACAACGGGAAGTTCGTGCCCGTCACGCGCGAGAACTTCATCGGCAAGTGGTCCGTGGTCGTGTTCTATCCGGCGGACTTCACCTTCGTCTGTCCGACGGAGCTCGGCGACCTCGCCGATCACTACAGCGAGTTCCGCGACCTGGGCGTGCAGCTCTACGGCGTCTCCACCGACACGCACTTCACGCACAAGGCCTGGCACGACACGTCCGAGACGATCGCCAAGGTGCGCTACCCGCTCGTTGGCGACCCAAACCACCAGCTCGCGAAGTTCTTCGACGTGCTGATCACCGAAGGCGAGGACGCGGGGCTCGCGCTGCGCGGGACGTTCGTGATCGACCCCGAGGGCCGCATCAAGACGGTGGAAGTCCACGACAACGGCATCGGCCGCGATGCGAAGGAGACGCTGCGCCGCGTGAAGGCCGCGCAGTACATCGCCGCGCACCCGGGAGAAGTCTGCCCGGCCAAGTGGAGCGAAGGCGCCGAAACGCTCAAGCCCTCCCTCGACCTCGTCGGGAAGATCTGAAAATGACGACCCCCACGCTTGTCACTTCGTGTACTACGCTGCCCCTCGAGGGGGCTTCAGCCTCCTCGAGGCGGCTGGGCGGAGGCTGCTGAGATGCTGGACGCCGCACTCAAGGCCCAGCTGGGCACGTACCTGCAACGCATCACGCGGCCGGTGGACATCGTGGCGTCCTACGACGGCACGGCCGCCTCGGCGCAGATGCGCGAACTTCTCGCGGACATCGCGCAAGCGTCGCCGCTCGTGCGAGTCACCGAAGCCGCGGGCGGCCCCGAGCGCAAGCCCTCGTTCTCGGTGAATCGCGAAGGCGAGAACACCGGCGTGCGTTTCGCGGGCCTGCCGATGGGGCATGAATTCACGTCGCTCGTGCTCGCGCTGCTGCAGGCAGGCGGCCATCCGCCCAAGGTGGAAGAGGCGCTGCTCGAACAGGTGCGCGCGCTCGAAGGCAACCTGCACTTCGAAGTCTACGTCTCGCTTTCCTGCCACAACTGCCCCGACGTCGTGCAGGCGCTCAACCTGATGGCGATCCACAATCCGCGCATCCACGCGACGATGATCGACGGCGCGCTCTTCCAGGACGAAGTGAACGAGCGCCGGGTGATGGCGGTGCCGACCGTGTTCCTGAACGGCACGCACTTCGGCCAGGGACGGATGACGCTCGAGGAGATCGTCGCGAAGGTCGACAGCGGCGCGGCAGAGCGCGAAGCGAAGAAGCTCGCGGGCCGGGAGCCGTTCGACGTTCTCATCGTGGGCGGCGGGCCCGCGGGCGCGGCGGCCGCGGTGTACGCGGCGCGCAAGGGCATCCGCACCGGCATCGCGTCGGAACGCTTCGGCGGGCAGGTGCTCGACACGCTCGGCATCGAGAACTTCATCTCGGTGAAGGAAACCGAGGGCCCGAAATTCGCGCTCGCGCTCGAAGAGCACGTGCGCCACTACGACGTTGACGTGATGAACCTGCAGCGGGCGAAGGCGCTGAAGCCGGGCGATCTCATCGAAGTCGAGCTGGAAAGCGGCGCGGCGCTGAAGGCACGCAGCGTGATCCTCACGACCGGTGCGCGCTGGCGCAAGCTCGGCGTCCCCGGCGAGGAGGAGTACCGCAACCGCGGCGTGGCGTATTGCCCGCACTGCGACGGCCCGCTTTTCAAGGGCAAGCGCGTGGCGGTGGTGGGCGGCGGCAATTCGGGCGTGGAGGCGGCGATCGACCTCGCGGGCATCGTCTCGCACGTCACGCTCATCGAGTTCGCGGACAAGCTGCGGGCCGACGCGGTGCTGCAGCGAAAGCTCGCGACGCTTGCGAACGTCGAAGTGCTCCTGAATGCGCAGACGACGGCGATCCTCGGCGACGGCGCCAGAGTGAACGGCCTCGCCTGGCGCGATCGCGCGAGTGGCGAGGAGCGCGTCGTGCAGCTCGAAGGCGTGTTCGTCCAGATCGGCCTCGTGCCCAACACGGAGTGGCTGAAGGGCACGCTCGAACTCTCGCGCCACGGCGAAATCGTGGTCGATGCGAAGGGCGCGACGTCCGTCGCGGGCGTGTTCGCGGCAGGCGATGCGACGACGGCGCCATTCAAGCAGATCGTGATCGCCGCGGGCGACGGAGCGAAGGCCGCGCTCGGTGCGTTCGACTACCTGATCCGCAGGTGATGGCCCGATAATGCACGGCACAAGTCCAACGACACCGACGAAACCAACGAAAGGCCGGCCATGCAAGGCGATCCCCAGGTCATCCAGCACCTGCAGGCGCAGCTGAAAAACGAGCTCACCGCCGCCAACCAGTACTTCCTGCACTATCGCGTGCTGAAGCACTGGGGGTTCGAGCGCCTCGCGAAGAAAGAGTACGAGGAGTCGATCGGCGAGATGAAGCACGCGGACCGGCTGATGGAACGCATCCTGATGCTCGACGCCCTGCCCAATCTGCAAGACCTCGGCAAGCTCCTGATCGGCGAAGACGTGCCGGAAATCCTCGACTGCGACCTGCGCAGCGAACGCGGTGCGCAAGTCGCCATCAAGGCCGGCATCGCCCAGTGCGAACAGGCACAGGACTTCGTCTCGCGCGAGATCCTCGAGCACATTCTCGAAGACACGGAAGAGCACATCGACTTCCTCGAGACCCAGCTCGACTTGCTCGCCAAAGTCGGCCTGCAGAACTACCTGCAGTCCCAGATGGGCGAGTCGAGCAGCTGAGCTGCTTGATCCAGCGCAAACCGCGCGGGCCGTCGGCCTCACACACAGGCATTGCAAATACGAGCGATTCGCATTTATAATCGAGGCAGCAACGTCCTCGTAGCCACCTCGTTCGCCCTCGCCCACCATGATCGTCTGTGTCTGCCGCCGCGTTTCCGACCGCGAGATCGCCCGTCACGCTCGCTCGGGCATGAGCTTCGACGACATTCAGTTCGAACTCGGCGTCGCCACGCAATGCGGCCGGTGCGAGGGTTGCGCGCGCGAGATCGTGGAACAGTGCTGCGCGAGCCAGCCGATCGCCTGGATGCGCAAGGAAGAGGCGGCCACGGCCGGCGCGCGGACCGAGGCCTGATTCCCCTCTTTTCGTCAGCTCTGGCCGAGCGCCGCGATGCCGGCGCGCGCGATCTGCGCGTCCTCGGCGGACTTCACGCCGCTCACGCCCACCGCACCGACGCACTGCCCACCGGCGAAGATGGGCACGCCCCCTTCGAGCATGCCTTCGAGCGGAGCGCTCAGGAATGACACCCGTCCGCCGTTGATCATCTCCTCGTAGCTGCGGCTTTCCCGCCGGCCGAGGGCGGCCGTCCGCGCCTTGGCCTGCGCGATCTGCGCCGAAATCGGCGCCGCGCCGTCGAGGCGCTGCAGCGCGAGCAGATGGCCGCCGTCGTCCACGATGGCGATGGTCACCATCCATTGGTTCTTCAGCGCTTCGGCCTCGGCGGCCTGTGCGATCGCCTTGACATCGGCGAGTTCGAGCATCGATTTATTCTTCATGGGCCGCGAGCATAGCGCCCCGAGCCCTTGAACCAACCTAGAATGCGCGCATCTAACGGTCGCGAAGACTTTTGAGCGAAGGAGAAGCCCGCATGAACGATCGCCTCACACCCGTCGACACCGGCGGCGGCTACTACGACGTCGCCTCGTCCGCGGACGTGCGCAACCGCGTCCTGCGCAACACGTACTGGCTGCTGGCCCTGAGCCTGGTGCCCACGGTGCTCGGCGCATGGCTCGGCGTCGCCACCGGCATCACGCGCTCGCTCACGGGCGGCCTGGGCCTCATCGTCTTTCTGGGCGGCGCGTTCGGCTTCATGTATGCCATCCACCGCACCAAGGACTCCGCCGCCGGCGTCGGCGTGCTGCTCGGATTCACGTTCTTCATGGGCCTGATGCTGTCGCGGCTGATCGCCATGGTGCTCGGCTTCAAGAACGGCCCCGGCCTCGTGATGACGGCGTTCGGCGGGACGGCAGGCGTGTTCTTCGCGATGGCGACGCTTTCCACCGTCATCAAGCGCGACATCTCGGGCCTCGGCAAGTGGCTGTTCGCGGGCGCGGTGGTGGTGCTGATCGGCGGAATCATCAACGTCTTCGTCGGGTCGTCCACGGGCATGATCGTGATCAGCATGCTTTGCATCGCCATCTTCAGCGCCTACATGCTGTTCGACCTGAAGCAGATCATCGACGGCGGCGAGACCAACTACATCACGGCCACGCTTTCGTTGTACCTGGACATCATCAACGTCTTCCAGAGCCTGCTCGCTCTGCTCGGCATCTTCGGCGGCGACGAGTAGGCCTCAAGCGAGGTCGAACACCGCGATCGACTCCACGTGCGCGGTGTGCGGGAACATGTTGACCACTCCCGCCGCCGTGCAGGCATAGCCCGCCTGGTGCACGAAGAGTCCGGCGTCGCGCGCGAGCGTCGCCGGATTGCAGCTCACGTAGACGATCCGCCCGGGCGGCCGCCACCCGCCGCGCAAGGCGGGGTTCTGCCGCAGATCGGCGATGGCCTTGGCAAGCGCGAAGGCGCCGTCGCGCGGCGGATCCACGAGCCAGCGATCGGCCGGCCCATCGTCCACCAATTGCTGCGTGGTCATCTCGAACAGGTTTCGCGTCGCGAACGTCACAGGCGCGAGCGGCTGCGTTCGACGATTGAACTCGTAGTTCTCGCGTGACCGCGCGACCAGCGCTTCGCTGCCTTCGATGCCGAAGACGCTGCCCGCGCGCGTCGCAAGCGGCAGCGTGAAATTGCCCAGGCCGCAGAACCAGTCGATGACGCGATCCTCGCGTCGCGGCTGCAGCAGGCGCACTGCACGGTCGACCAGCACGCGGTTGATGTGGGGATTGACCTGCGTGAAGTCGGTCGGACGGAAAGGCATCGCGATACCGAACTCCGGCAGCGAATAAGCAAGCTGCGGCCCGCCTTCGTCGAGCAGTGTCGCGGTGTCCGGCCCCTTCGGTTGCAGCCACCATTGCACGCCGGGATGCGCGCCCGCGAATGAACGCAGCTTCTCGACGTCGCCCGCGGAAAGCGGCTGCAGATGGCGCAGCACGAGCGCCGTGACCTCATCGCCGCAGGCAAGCTCGATCTGCGGGCAAGTCTCGATCGCATCCATCGAGCCGATCAGCTCTCGCAGCGGCATGAGCAGCGCACTCACGTGCGGCGGCACGACGTGGCATTCGCGGATGTCGGCCACGTAGCGGCTCTTGCGCTCGTGGAACCCCACGAGCACCGTGCCCTTCTTGCGCACGTGCCGCACGCTGAAGCGCGCTCGCCAGCGATAGCCCCAGGCCGGCCCTTCGATGGGGCGCAGCAGCATGTCCGGCTTCACCTTGGCGAGATGCCACAGGTTGTCTTCCAGCACGCGCTGCTTGATCGCGACCTGCGCCGCGACGTGCAGATGCTGCATGCGGCAGCCGCCGCACGCGCCTTCATGCCAGCCGAAGTGCGGGCAGCGCGGCCGCACGCGCTGCGACGACTCCTCGTGCACTTCGAGAAGCGATGCCTGCTCCCAATTGTTCTTCCTGCGATGCACGTTCGCGCTCACCCATTCGCCGGGCAATGCGCCGTCGATGAACACCACCTTGCCATCCGCCCGCCGTGCGACGCCCTGCGAGTCGATGTCGAGCGACTCCACGTGCAACCAGCCGGGCGGTCGTTGCTTGTCGACCGTCATCGGCAGATTGTCCCAGACGGGCCGATCAGCCCCAGGCGGCGAGGTACTCCTGCCAGTGCGGCTCGACGGGCGCGAGCGCGCCCAGCGCATCCTTCACGAACGCGATTTCCTGCTCGTACTCGCCTTCGGTGAAGCCGCAGCGCATCTTCTGGTAGCGGCAGTAGACGAGGTACGTATTCATCACGTCGGTCTCGCAGTAGCGGCGGATGTCTTCGAGCTTGCCGTCGAGAAACGCCCGGTACACCTGCGAGCCGTCCATGCCGAGCTTGCCCGGGAAGCCGCACAGCTTCGCCATCGCATCGAGCGGCGCGTTCGCGCGCGCCTGGTAGAGCGCGAGCAGGTCCATGAGGTCCAGGTGCCGCGTGTGGTAGCGGTTGATGTAGTTGTTGTACTTGAACTCGCGGTCGTCGGGTGCGCCGCCTTCGCCCAGGCACCAGTAGCGGTCGGCGACCACGCCGTGCCGCAGGCCGCGGTAGTGCAGCACCGGCAAGTCGAAGCCGCCTCCGTTCCAGCTCACGAGCTGGGGCGTGTGCTTGTCGAGCGCGGAGAAGAAGTTCTGGATCACCTTGCCTTCGCTCGCGCCGTCGCGGTCCACGAACGAATGCACGCGCAGGCCTTCCGCGTTGCGAAAGACGCAGCTGATGACGAGGACTCGCTGCAGATAGTGCGGAAGGAACTCGGAGAGGTTCTGTTCCTTGCGTTCCCGCGCCCAATCGCCGAACACCTGTTCGTCGGTCGCTTCGGAAGAGGAGTTCCTGAGCAGGCGAAGACCCGCGACGTCGGGGATGGATTCGATGTCGAAGACGAGAACGGGCCAGGGCATGCGGGGAATGTAGCGCACGGCGGAGCGCCCACCGCCGAACCGCTCAGAAGAGCGCTTCCTTGTTGACTCCGCTGCGCACCATGTGGCGCTTCAGTTTCAGCAGCGCTTCGTTCTGGATCTGCCGCACGCGTTCGCGCGTGAGGCCCAGACGATCGCTCAGCACCTCGAGCGTCTCGGGTTCGCGGTCGCGCAGACCGAAGCGGCCTTCCAGCACTTCCTTCTCGCGGTTCGACAGCGCATCGATCCAGCCGGCCAGGAGCTTTTCCACCTCGTGGTTCTGCGTGACGCCGGTCGGGTCCTCCGCCAGGTCGTCGGCCATCGTGTCGCCAAGCGTGTGCTCGTCATCCGACCGGTCCATCGCCGCGTCGAGCGACCGGGGCGCTTCGGCCATCGCGAGCAGTTGCGCGACCTCGTGCACCTCTCGCCCGAGGAGGGCCGCGACGTCTTCGACGCGGACGCCCTCGCCTTCCAGGCTGCCGCGCGAGGCCATGAACGCCGCGTCGTTTTCGAGTGCGCGCCTGGCGCGCAGCACCTGCTGCAGTTCGCGCACGACATGCACGGGCAGCCGGATCACGCGGCCCTGGTTCATCACGGCCCGCTCGACCGCCTGACGAATCCACCACGTCGCATAAGTCGAGAAGCGGAAGCCGCGTTCCGGCTCGAACTTGTCGATCGCGTGCATGAGGCCGAGATTGCCTTCCTCGATGAGGTCCGACAGCGGCACGCCGCGCCCGAGGTACCCTTTCGCGATGCTCACCACGAGGCGCAGGTTGTGTTCGATCATCGACTGGCGCGCCGCGAAATCACCCGCACGCGCGCGCGACGCCGTCTCGAATTCCTGTTCCGCGGTGAAGAGTTCCGTGCGCCGCACTTCGCGCAGGTAGAGCGTGAGCGTGTCGCTCGATTCGCCCGCGATGTCGGCGGGGATGTCGCGCAGCTGCGTCTCCGGCACCTCCTCCTGCATCGGCTGCGACCCGGCTTCGAGCATCGCAGGCACAGGGACATCCCCGGTCGCGCCCAGCGGCACTGTCGTGGGAGTCCCTTCTTCGTGCATCGTGCTACCTCGGTGGCAGGTACCTCGTGGGATCGACCGGCTTGCCCTGGCGGCGAATCTCGAAATGCAGCTTCACGCGGTCGGCGTCGCTCGAGCCCATCTCCGCGATCTTCTGCCCCTTCTTCACCGCCTGATCTTCCTTCACCAGCAAGGACTGATTGTGCGCGTATGCGCTGAGATATGTGTTGTTGTGCTTGAGGATGACGAGGTTGCCGTAGCCGCGCAGCCCCGCACCCGCATAGACGACACGGCCGTCGGCCGCGGCAACCACGGGCTCGCCGGCTTTGCCGCCGATGTCGATGCCCTTGTTCTTCTGCTCGTCGAAGCCCGCGACGATCGGTCCCGCGGGTGTGGGCCAGACCCACGACACGTCGTCGTCGCCGGGTGCCACGGGCGGCGTGTTCACCGGCGGCAACGACGGCGCAGCAGCGGCGGTCGTGGCGCGCGATGGGCCCGCGGAAGCCGAAGCCGCCGAAGTGGCTGGCGCGGCCGGCAGCGGCGCCGTCGCTGCGGAGGCTGTGGTCACCGGCTTCGTCACCACGCCTTCGCCCGCGACCGATCCCGGGACCGCGCCGGCCGGCGGGATCACGCGCAGCACCTGGCCGACTTCGATCACGTTCGGATTGTCGAGACCGTTCCAGCGCTGCAGATCGCGCCAGTTCTGCCCCGACTCGAGCGCGATGCGAATGAGCGTGTCGCCGGGGCGGACCGTGTAGTAGCCGGGCTTGCCCGCGTTTTCCGCGCCGGGCAGGGGCTTGGCCGTTTCCTGCGGCGCCGGCGCCGTCATGCGAGCCGCGCCGGTGCGATCCTCCACCGGCGCGGGCGCGCGATGCGAAGACGCACAGCCAGCCATCACCATTGCCGCGAGCGCTGCAACGACGACGGCCTGCAAGGCACTGCTCTCGCGTGCGAGCTTGTGATGCATCGGTGATGTCTTTTCTTCGTCTTTCAGGCGATGCCTGATTTTAGGGGGACAAAGTGCACGCTCTCAAGCACACTTTGTTTCACGCCCGCGGATGTTTTCTCGATGACCGTGAGCGCCTGCCGCCCGTTCGCGCCCACGATCGGCGCGACGATGCGCGCACCGGTCGCGAGCTGTTCGATCCACTCGCGCGGCACGGCTTCTCCGCCCGCGGCCGCGATGATGCCCGCATACGGCGCGCCTTTCGCATAGCCCGCGACGCCGTCGCCGAAGATGAGATGCACGTTGGCAAGCCGCATCGGCCGCAGATTGTCTCTCGCCTTGTCGTGCAGGCCGCGCAATCGTTCGACCGAATACACCTCGGCCGCGACACGGCCGAGCACGGCAGCCTGGTAGCCGCAGCCCGTGCCGATCTCCAGCACACGGCCGAGTCTGCCGTTCGCATCGCGCGCGCCACCCAAGAGCAGTTCGATCATGCGCGCGACGATGCTCGGCTTGGAGATTGTCTGGCCGAGCCCGATCGGCAGGCTCGTGTCTTCGTAGGCCTGATTCACGAGCGCCGTATCGACGAAGCGATGCCGCTCGACGGTGCCCATCGCCGCGAGCACCTGCGCGTCGCGAATGCCCAAGGCCAACAGTTTCTCCAGCATGCGCGCGCGCACGGCCTGCGAATCGAGACCCACGCCGGCGGGCACCGGATCGCCACGAGGCCTTGTTTGCGCGCGAGCCGATGCGGGCGCGGGCGAGGAGCCGAAGTCCATGCGCGCGGGAAAGCCGGGCCGGCGTGACATCAGGCGCCGCCTCGCTCGCGCGCGAGTTGCGCCGCCGCCTGGCCCCAATAGCGAAGCCCTTCGTGATCGGTGAGGTCCACCTTCAGCGGCGTGACCGACACGTGCCCGAGCGTCGTCGCGTGGAAGTCCGTGCCTTCCGCATCGTCCTTCGCGGGGCCCGCGCCGCCGATCCAGTACATCACGTCGCCGCGGGGGCTCGTCTGCGAGATCACTTTCTCCGCGGCGTGGCGGCGGCCGAGGCGGCAGACCTTGAAGTCCTTCAGCGACTCGTAGGGCAGGTTCGGCACGTTCACGTTGAGCAGCCACGGCTCCTGCGACGCGCGCTGATGCTCGAGCAGGTACTGCACGAGTTCGCGGGCCTTGCGCGCCGCGGCGTCGAGGTTGGCCCAGCCTTTTTCCACCTGCGAGAAAGCGATGGCCGGAATGCCGAAGAGATAGCCCTCCATCGCCGCGCCGACGGTGCCCGAGTAGATCGTGTCGTCGCCCATGTTGGCGCCGTTGTTGATGCCGCTCACGACGAGATCGGGCTTGTAGCCGAGCACGCCCGTGAGCGCGATGTGCACGCAGTCCGCCGGCGTGCCGCTCACGTAGCGAAAGCCGTTGCCCGCGATGTTGACGTAAAGCGGTGCATTCAGCGTGAGCGCGTTCGACTTCGCGCTGTTGTTGTGTTCGGGCGCGACGACTTCCACCTCGCCGAGGTCGCGGATCGCTTCGTAGAGGGCGATGATCCCTGGCGCCTGGTAGCCGTCGTCGTTGGAAAGAAGAATCTTCATGCGTCGAAAGCGATTGTAGGGTCGCGAAAGGCGCGCGGTCGCCGCTGGGACACGCCCGCGCGGCCGTCCGTCACTATCATTCGCCAGGAACTTTTCCGGAGTCCACACCCATGCATGCCTGGATTTGCGAGAACCCCACGGGCGTCGAATCGCTGCAGTGGCAGGAGTTGCCCGCGCACGAGCCCAAGGCGGGCGAAGTGCTGGTCGAAATCAAGGCCGCGAGCCTGAACTTCCCCGATCTGCTCATCGTGCAGAACAAGTACCAGATGAAGCCGACGCCGCCGTTCGTGCCCGGCTCCGAATACGCGGGCGTGATCGCGGCCGTGGGCGAAGGCGTGACGAACCTGAAGGTGGGCCAGAGCGTCGCGTGCCTCTCGGGCACGGGCGGATTCGCCACGCACGCGATCGCGCAGGCGGCGCTGTGCATGCCGTTGCCCGCGGGCTTTCCGCACGTGGACGCGGCGGCCTTCATCATGATCTATGCGACGTCGCACCACGCGCTCATCGACCGCGCGCAGTTGAAATCGGGCGAGACGGTGCTCGTGCTGGGCGCGGCGGGCGGCGTGGGCACGGCCGCGATCCAGATCGCGAAGGCGGCCGGCGCGCGCGTGATCGCGGCGGCGTCGTCCGATGAGAAGTGCGAGGTGTGCAAGTCGATCGGTGCGGACGCGGCGATCAACTACTCCCGCGAGACGCTGCAATCCGGCTTCCGCGAAGCGGTGAAGGCTGCCACGGACGGCAAGGGCCCGGACGTGATCTACGACCCGGTGGGCGGCGACTTCGCCGAGCCTGCGTTCCGCTCCATTGCGTGGCGCGGGCGGTATCTCGTTGTCGGATTCGCGTCGGGTCCGATCCCGAGCCTGCCGCTCAATCTGCCGCTGCTGAAGGGCGCGTCGATCGTTGGGGTGTTCTGGGGCGACTTCGCGCGGCGCGAGCCGACGAACAACGCGGCGATGATGGCCGAGCTCGCGCAGTGGTACATGCAGGGCAAGGTGAAGCCGGTGATCGACCGGACGATGCCGATGAGCGAGCTGAAGGCGGCCTTCGCGCGCATGGGTTCGCGCGAGGTGAAAGGCAAGCTGGTCCTCGTGAACTGATGGCCTCGCCATTGGCGGTGGCGCTATAATCTGGCGCTCTACGGTGGCTGTAGCTCAGTTGGTAGAGTCCCAGATTGTGATTCTGGTCGTCGTGGGTTCGAGTCCCATCAGCCACCCCACTTCCCGATCCCGCCATTCGAGGTTCGGCTCTTCGCCGGAAACCGTTGGGGCCAGCCACGCCCCTCGCGCTACGACGAGCCCGCCAGCCACGCCACCCTCTCCTGCGGCACCGGCAGCGTAGGCAGCGACGCATCCCTCACCTCGCTCGAATGCAGCGTCGTCGTTCGCCCGCTGCTCGAAGTCACGACAACTTCCACCACCTTGCCGCCATCCGCTTCGCGATCCACGCCCTTCTTCCAGAAGTCCCACCCGGAAAATCTCGCGCCTTCCACGCCGAGCGAAGCAGCCACATCCTCTCGCTCATAGCCCGTCTTCACCTCGCCGACGACGATGCCATCGAAGAAAACGCGAATGCTCGTGATCTCGTTGGCGGGGTCGTGATCGGCCGCCCAGCCGCCAATCCGGAACACCCCCTCCTCCGACAACGAGAACCAATCCACGTAGCCCACCGGAGGATTCGCGAATTCGAACGAATCGAATTCCTCCACGCTCCTTCGAGATAGCAAATACATGTCGTGCGAGCCGCACAGAGCCAGCGGAAGCCTCCTGTACGCGACCTCTCCACCGAAAAGGCTCCGAACCGCCCCGCTCACATACGCTTCGCTCACATAGGTCGAACCATATTCGTTCACATCGAGCGAGCGCGATTCGCTTTCCGGCACGAACAGAAATCCGTCTGACGGCATCGGGCGTCCGTTCGAAAGCGCACTGTCATGAACACTGATAGCAAGGACGCCCTTGTCCTTCAGCAAGCCCAGAAGCCGCCGCAGCCACTGCTCGAACCGATACCTCGGCAAGTGCGTGAAAAGCGAGGCCACGAAGATCAGGTCGAACCTCTCGCCGCAGACCACGTCGCGGGGCTCGTAACTCGAAACGAAGCCATTCACTGCGAATTCGGCCTTCTGGAATTCGACCGCGGCTTCATCGATATCCGATACCCACACGTTCGCGGCCGGAATTTCGGCGACCAGGAAGCGCGTGGAACGCCCGTATCCGCAAGCGAAATCCAGAACCTTCGCGCTCGATTTGTCCGGATGCGCCACCCAATCCAATACGGCCTGCAGCGTCGAATTGATCTCGAACCCTTGCCGCAAGTACACCGCCTTGGCCAGTCCGACGCTCGGCAAGGCTTTCACCGCACTGAGGAACATCTCGTCCTCGGGATGGATCGTGGTGTCGATGTGCGCGAAGTGACTCGCCATGGCAAGGTGTCGAACGGGCCAAGGAGTTGAACGGGCGCCGCCAGCGTCTGCGATCCGATTCTATGCTGGGGGAGTCTCCGCTGTTTAGAATCCAGCCACCCCCCCTCTCCACTCCTGCCTTCGTGGCATTTCGCCCTTGCGACCTCCCGCACCGAAGTTCCTGCAGGTCGCCACAGCGGCCTTCTTCGCAATCGTCATCGCCGCCTACGCAGGCCTCATTCCCCTCGGCCAATGGCAGGACGAATGGGACACGATCCCGGCGCTCGTGCGCGGCGGCTGGGCAACCTACGCGCACCGCGTGCTCACCTGGAGCCCACGCCCCTTCTCCGAATTGATCCTCTTCGGCTACGCGCACTGGGTCGACGCCGCGGGCGAACCTCTCATCGCGCCCGTGCTCATGCTGCTGTGGCTGCCGCTTGCGATCTCCCTCATCTGGGTGCCCTCGCTCCTCTTCGAACGCGGCGACGTCGCATGGTGGCCACCCGCACTTTCGCTCTTCTGCCTCTTCCTCCTCGGGCACCCTTCCGGGGAGATGTTCTATTGGCCGCAAGGCGGCGGCATGGCCTACCTGATCTCGCTCGCGTGCATCGCCACGGTGACGTGGCTCGCATGCGCGACAGGACTCGCATCGCGGCGCGAGAGAGTCGTGGCATCCGTGCTGCTTGCGATCGCGGTCCTTTGCGCCGAGGTGTCCGCGTTCTTCGTGCTCATCCTCGCAGGGTTCGGTGCGATGTCCGTCGCCGCCCGGCGCTTCACTTCGATCGCTTCGGCGCACGCCATGCGATGGGTCTGGCTCACTCCGCCGCTCGCCGCCGCGTGCGTGGTGCTGGCGCTCGGCGTCTTCGGCCGCCTCGGCAATCCGGTCGAGATCTTCGGCGACCGCGCGGTCGCACATCATCCCGTCTCTGCCATGCTGAACAGCGCGCGTGTCTTCGCCGTCGAACTGGTTTCGCTCGACGGCAGCGCGCCCAACTTCGGCGACATCGCTTCGGGCCTCGCGGTGAAGGGCCTCTTCTTCCTCGGCATCTGGTCGTGGGCGCGCAGCTCGGCAGCACCGCGCAGACCCCTCACGGATACAGCGCGGCCCCTGCCTCTTTTCATCGGCGCGGCGGCCCTGGCCACGGCGTTCACGATCATCGCGGCCGCCTACTATCAGTTCGGCGTCGTCTGCTGCGAGCGCCACGGCACCTTCCGGCAGGCGCTCGTGTGCCTTGCGCTCTTCTCGTTCGCATGGTGGCTCGGACGCCGCATGCAAGGCCGGTCCGCGGCCCGCGGGTTGCCGGCCCTGTCACCGCTTTGCCTGCTGCTCGCCGTGGTCATTGCCGGCATCCCGTCGTGGGGTGCATTGCTGGCGGACTACAAGTCCTACCCCGCGCGCATCTCGGCTGCTCACGCCAACTGGATCGCGGGCAACGCGGCAGGCGACACATTCACCTATGTCGCGTTGCCGCCCGGGGAAATCGTCGGCGGCCCCTATCTGCCGGCCGAGGGAACCTTCGCCGCGGGCCCGAGCGGCCCGGGCAACGTGCCGCACATCATCGCGTTCTTCCGCAAGAAGGCCGTCACCTTCACTGCCCCGCCGGCTGGGGCAGCGGCGCGGGCTTCGCCACGTTGATCTGCACCTTGTAGCGATCCTTCAGCACGTCGTAGTACGCGAGGTTCTCCGCCGTCGCCCAGGCACGCGCGTACTGCGCCTCTTCCTGCTTCGCGGCATCCGGCGGCGGCGCGGGACGCGCGATCACCTTGTTCACTCTGACGACGGCATAGCCACCTTCGCCGAGGTCGACGCCCGTGAACGCCGGGAGTTTCGTCGGATCGGTGCGCAGCGCGGCATCGGCCACCTGCCTCGGCTGCTTGGCCGTGTCCTCGCGCGAAATGACGATGGCCGCCGGCAGCACCGCGGTCGCGGGAGCGGACTTCCACGCCGCGAGCTTGTCCTGCCCCTCTTTCTTCGCGAGCTCCGCGGCCTTCCGCGCGACGAGCCGCTTCCTCACGTCATCCTTCACTTCGGCGAGGGGCCGCGTGCGCGCCGGCATGTACTGCACCACGCGGCCGGACACCATCTGGTTCGGACCCGTCTCCACCGCCTCCGTGTTGCGCTTCTTCTGTGTCGCATCGGGCGAGAAGAGCGCCGCGAGGAACTTGGGATTGGCCAGCGGCCCCTTCGCCCCCGCCGCGGGCTCGCGCTGCACGTTCTGCGCCGTCTGGATGTCGAGCTTCAGCTTGTCCGCCGCGGGCTTCAGGCTGTCGGCCTGCTCGTACACGGTGTTGGTGAACGTGTCGGCGGCCTCCGCGAACTTCCTCTGCGCCTGCTGCTTCTTCAGCTCGTCCTCGATCTGCGGCTTCACTTCGTCGAAGGTCTTCGTCGTGCCGGGCTTCACGTCGGCGAGCCGGATCACGTGGTAGCCGAATTCGCTTTCGACGAGCCGGATGTCCCCGGGCTTCATCGCGAACACCGCGTCCTCGAACGATTTCACCATCGCGCCGCGCGTGAAGTAGTCGAGGTCGCCGCCGCGCGCGGCCGACACCGGGTCCTTGGAGTACTTCTTCGCGAGTTCGGCGAAGCTCGCGGGGTCTTTCTTCACCTCCGCGAGAAGCTCCTCGGCGCGGGCCTTCGCCTTTTCCTTGTCGGCAGGCGAGGCATTCTTCGGCACGTCGATGAGGATGTGGCTCGCGCGCCGCTCCTCCTTCGTGCCGTAGCGCGCCTGATTCTGTTCGTAGTAGGACTTCACGTCCTGTTCGTTCACCGCAATCGACTTCTTCACCGAATCCAGATCGAGCACCAGGTACTCGATGTTCGCCTGCTCGGGCGCCTGGAAGAGCTGCGGGTTGGCCTTGTAGAACGCCTCGATGTCCGCGTCGCTCACGGCCACCTTCGGCTCGTACTCGCCCGAAGGGAACATCGCGACCTGGATCTCGCGGCGTTCGTAGAAGGGACCGAGCGCGGCGTTGGCGATCGCGCGCGGTGCGAAGACCGAATTGCCGAGTCCCGCGAGGACCTGGCGCGAAGAGAGGTCGGCACGCACCTGGCCTTCGAACATCTCGGGCGTCATGCCCTGCGTCTGCAGGAACTGGCGGTATTTCGCGATGTCGAGCCGGCCGTCCGGTCCCTTCAGCCACTGGAGGTTCTGCTGAATCTCGCTTGCGACGCGCTGGTCGCTCGCCGAGAGGTTCTCGTCGTGCGCCGCGGCGTCGAGCACCCGATCGCGCACCATGCGCTCCAGCGTCGCGTAGCGCGCCTCGGGCGAGTCGAGCAGCTTCGCGTCGAGATTGGGCATCTGCTGGCGCAGGCGGTCGACTTCGCTCCTGTGCGCGTTGTCCCACTCGGCCTGCATGATGTCGCGCCCGTCCACGCGGGCCACCGCTTCGCCCCGCTCCTGCAGCCGGTTGTAGCCGTTGATGCCCACCACCACGAACGAAGGGAAGATCAGCAGGAACAGGATGACCTGCATGATGCGCGTGTGCTTGCGGACGAATTCGAACATCGGATGACTCGCGTGGCTCTCGACAAAGAAAACAAAAGGCGAACCGTCGGTTCGCCTTCGTGCTGCTGGTGGGTGCTGACGGGTTCGAACCGCCGACCTACGCCTTGTAAGGGCGCCGCTCTACCGGCTGAGCTAAGCACCCCTTCGCTACTTACCCCTCGCTAATTCGAACGCCATCAGTTCAGGGCGTCCTTCAGCGCCTTGCCGGGGCGGAACTTGGGGACCTTGGCGGCCTTGATTTTAATCTGAGCGCCGGTGCGCGGATTGCGGCCGCTGCGAGCCGCCCGTTTGCCGACCGCGAACGTTCCGAAGCCCACCAGGGAGACCGATCCGCCCTTCTTCAGCGTGGTCTTGATGGCGCCGATCATCGACTCCAGCGCCCGCGTGGCCGCGGCCTTGGAGATGTCAGCATGCTTCGCGATGTGCTCGATCAGTTCGGTCTTGTTCACTGGGGCCCCTCGTAGAGAGAAAAGAGTTGCTAGGGTTGTCTTCTCAAAAATTTTTGTCTCCCCGTCCGTGCCGCCTTTGCAGGTTGTCGATCGGCAGGACGCGGGAGACTTGTTCGCCGCCGTGGATCACGGCAAGCCGATTAGAGCCACGGCTTCACGCCATGTCAATATGAGCTCTCCGCTTGCCTCACGGGAGGGGGATTCTATTCGCAAAGCGCGCGAGCGCCGTTACAGCGCCTCGGCGATCGCGCGCCCCACATCGGCCGTCGAGGCGCGCCCGCCGATGTCGCCGGTGCGCGGTGCACCGCTTGCGGGATCGAGCACCCGCTCGATCGCGGCGAGCACCGCATCGTGCGCGGCCCGGTGGCCGAGGAAGTCGAGCATCATCGCGCCGCTCCAGATCTGGCCGATCGGGTTGGCGATGTTGCGCCCCGCGATGTCCGGCGCGGAGCCGTGCACCGGCTCGAAGAGCGAGGGAAAGCGGCGGTCCGGATTCAGGTTCGCGCTCGGCGCGATGCCGATGGTGCCCGTGCACGCCGGCCCGAGGTCCGAGAGGATGTCGCCGAAGAGATTGCTCGCGACCACCACGTCGAAGTGGTCGGGCCGCTGCACGAAGTGCGCGGTGAGGATGTCGATGTGGAACTTGTCCACCGACACGTCCGGATACTCCTTGGCCATCGCTTCCACCCGCTCGTCCCAGTAGGGCATCGTGATCGCGATGCCGTTGGACTTGGTCGCGCTCGTGAGATGCTTCTTCGGGCGCGTCCTCGCGAGCTCGAAGGCGAATCTCAGCACGCGGTCCACGCCCACGCGCGACATCACCGTCTCCTGCATCACGATCTCGCGCTCGGTGCCCGGATACATGCGCCCGCCGATGCTCGAGTATTCGCCTTCGGTGTTCTCGCGCACGATGTACATGTCGATCTCGCCCGGCTCGCGTTTCGATCCGTCCCTGCGCACGACCGGCGCCACGATGCCGGGCATGAGCCGCGCCGGACGCAGGTTCACGTACTGGTCGAACTCGCGGCGAAACAGCAGGAGCGACCCCCAAAGCGAGATGTGGTCGGGAATCCTCCCCGGCCAGCCGACCGCGCCGAAGTAGATGGCGTCGTGTCCGCCGATGCGCTCCTTCCAGTCCTCGGGCAGCATCCTGCCGTGTTTCTCGTAGTAGTCCCAGCTCGAGAAATCGAAGTGGTCGAACGCGAGCTCGATGCCGAACTTGCGCGCCGCCGCGTCCATCACGCGGATGCCCTCCGGCATCACTTCCTTTCCGATGCCGTCGCCGGGGATGACGGCGATGCGTGTCCTGGTCATGTGTGCTCCTCGGGAAAGTGGGGGGATTCTGGCATCGGACGCTCAGGCGCGCGAGCGCACGACGAGGCTCACCCCGATCGCGGCGAGCGCCATGCCCGCGACGGTGAAGGCCGTGATCGGCTCGCCGAAGAGTATCCACGCCATCAGGGCCGTGCAAGGCGGCACGAGGTAGAGCAGGCTCGTCACCGCCGTTGCCGCACCGCGTTGGATCAGCAGGTACAGCAGCGAACTGCCGCCGAGCGTGAGCGCGACGACGGACCACGCGAGCGCGCCGGCGAGCTCGCCCGTCCAGCGCACGCTTTCGGTTTCGAAGCAGGCGAGCGGCGCCGTGACGGCGAAGGCCGCCGAGAGCTGCACGAGGCTCGCCGAGCGCACGTCGCACGCCTGCACGAAGCGCTTCTGGTAGAGCGTGCCCACGGTGATGCTCACCAGCGCACCGGTTGCGAGCGCGACGTTGAACGCCGTCACCTCGCCGTGCCCGAGTTTTTGCCACACGACGAGCACGAGCCCCGCGAGGCCGAGCGCGAGCCCGCCCCATTGCCGCAGGCCCACCGCGTGGCCCCGCGCCGCGATCCAGAGCGCGGTGAGCACGGGTTGCAGTCCGACGAGGAGCGCGGCCAGCCCCGCGCCCATGCCCGACTTCACGGCCGCCCACACGCCGCCCAGGTAGCCCGCGTGCATCAGGATGCCGGTCACGGCCAGGTGCAGCCATTGCGAACGCGGCCGCGGCAGCGCCACGCGCGCGAGGATCACCCACAGGCCGAAGCACAGCACCGAGCACACGTAGCGCAGCGTGAGGAACTTGAGCGGCGGCGCATGCGGCATGCCGAACCGCGCCACGATGAAGCCCGTGCTCCAGATCAGCACGAAGACCGCGGGCATGGCGCGCAGCAGCGTGGGCTGCGTCTGCTCGTTCATGACAGACTCAGCGCTTCACGCGCTTGCGGATCTCGGGCAAGGCTCGCTGCAGGTAGTAGACCATCGACCACACCGTGAGAATCGCCGCGACCCAGATGAGGACCGTGCCCCAGAGCATCGTGTCGATCGTGCCGAAGAGCGTCCCTCCGAAAAGCAGGAAGGGAATGGCGATCATCTGAACGGTCGTCTTCACCTTGCCGAGCATGTGCACGGCCACGCTCTTGGACGCGCCGATCTGCGCCATCCATTCGCGCAGCGCGGAAATCGCGATCTCGCGGCCGATGATGATGAGCGCCACGAAGACGTCGGCGCGCTTCAGGTGCACGAGCACGAGCAGCGACGCGCAGACCAGGAACTTGTCCGCCACGGGATCGAGGAACGCGCCGAAGGAGGACTGCTGGTTCAGCCGCCGCGCGAGGTAGCCGTCGAGCCAGTCCGTGAGGGCGAAGACGACGAACATCACCGTCGCCACGAGGTTCTGCGTGCCCGGGTCGAGGCCGATGTAGAACACGCCCACCAGCAACGGGATCGCGACGATGCGCGTCCAGGTGAGGATCGTGGGCGTCGTGAGGAACATGGGGCCGGATTATGCGCGGCCTTCAGTGCAGCGCGCGGTAGATCTGCTCGGCGAGGTCGCGGCCGATGCCTTCGACCGTGGCGATGTCCTCCACGCTCGCCGCGGCCACGCCGCGAATGCCGCCGAAGCGCTGCAGCAGTCGCGCGCGCTTCTTGGCGCCGATGCCCGGGATCTCCTCCAGCCGGCTGCCGCCCACGCGCACCCGCGCGCGGCGCGCGCGCATGCCGGTGATCGCGAAGCGGTGCGCCTCGTCGCGAATCTGCGCGACGAGCATGAGCGCCGCCGAGTCGCGGCCGAGGTAGATCTTGTCGCGGCCGTCGGCGAAGACGAGCTCCTCGAGCCCGACCTTGCGGCCCTCGCCCTTTTCCACGCCGACGATGACGGACAGGTCGAGCCCGAGCTCCGCGAACACCTCTCGCGCCATGCTCACCTGGCCGCGGCCGCCGTCGACGAGCACGAGGTCGGGGAGGCGCTCGGCGCCGCCGCCAGCCCCGCGGCCGCGCTTCGGCGGGGTCTCGGGCGGCGTGGCTTCGGGCGGCGGGGCCTCGGGCTGCGGGGCCTCGGGCGGCGCGGTCTCGGGCGGCGTCGCCTCGGGCGTGTCGCGCCCCGCCTGCGCGAGGCGCGCATAGCGCCGCGTGAGCACCTGCCGCATCGCCGCATAGTCGTCGCCCGGCGTGATGCCGTCGATGTTGTAGCGCCGGTATTCCCGGTTCTGCATCTGGTGGTGGTGGAAGACCACGCACGAGGCCTGCGTCGCTTCGCCCGCGGTGTGCGAGATGTCGAAGCACTCGATGCGAAACGTGTCGAGGTTGTCCGGCGCGAGGTCGAGCGCCTCCACGAGCGAGCGCGTCCGCGCCTGCTGCGAGCCTTCCTCCGCGAGCAGCCGCGCAAGCTGCAAGTCGGCGTTGCGCTGCGCCATCTCGAGCCAGAGGCGGCGCTGTTCGCGCGGGTTGTGCACGGCGGAAATCTTCACGCCGCTTTGCTGAGAGAGCGCCTCGATCAGTTCGCGGCCGACCGGGTGGCTCGTGATCATCGAAGGCGGCACCGGCACGCCGATGTAGTGCTGGGCGATGAAGGCTTCGAGCACCTGCAGTTCCACGGACTGCGTCGCGGCCGGGGGCGCCCCGTCGTCGCCTTCCTCGAAGTGCTGCACGGCGGCCGCATCCTCGATGTGGCTCGGGAAGTACGCGCGGTCGCCCAGGTGCCGGCCGCCGCGCACCATCGCGAGGTTCACGCACGCCTTGCCGCCCAGCACCTTCACGGCGAGGATGTCCACGTCCTTGTCGGAGGCGGTCTCCACCGACTGCTGGTGCAGAACCTTCGCGAGCGCACCCATCTGGTTGCGCAGCTCCGCGGCCTGCTCGAACTCGAGCTTCTCCGCATGGATCGTCATGCGTTGCTCGAGCTGCTTCAGTACGGCATCGGCGTCGCCGAGCAGGAACGCCTCGGCGTTGCGCACGTCGCGCTCGTAGTCCTCGGGCGAGACGAGGTTCACGCACGGCCCGGTGCAGCGCTTGATCTGGTACAGCAGGCACGGCCGCGTGCGGTTCGCGAACACGGTGTCCTCGCACGTGCGCAGGCGAAACACCTTCTGGATCAGCTGGATCGATTCCTTCACGGCCCAGGCGCTCGGGTACGGCCCGAAGTAGCTGTGCTTGCGGTCCACCGCGCCGCGGTAGTACGCCACGCGCGGGAACCTGCCGGATTCGATCTTCAGGAACGGGTAGCTCTTGTCGTCGCGAAAGAGGATGTTGTAGCGCGGCGCGAGCGACTTGATGAGGTTGTTCTCCAAGAGGAGCGCTTCGGCCTCGGAGCGCACGACGGTCGTCTCCAGCCGCCGGATCTTGCCCACCATGTGGCCGATGCGCGTGCCGCCGTGGTCCTTCTGGAAGTAGCTCGAGACGCGCTTCTTCAGGTTGCGTGCCTTGCCCACGTAGAGCACCGCCTCGTCCGCGTCGTAGTACCGGTACACGCCGGGCAGCGCGGGAAGCGCGGCCACCTGCGCGAGCAGCGCCTCGGAGTGCGCGTCGCAGCGGCCGTCGGAAGGGGCTTCCGAATGAGCTTGCGCAGGAGCTTGCGAACTAGCTGGTGACTGGGCTTCGGAACGGGGTCGCGCCATGGCGCCTATTATCCGAGCCGTGCTCTGGGACATTTTCTGCAAGGTCATCGACAACCACGGCGACATCGGCGTTTGCTGGCGCCTTGCCGCGGAGCTGGCCGCGCGCGGCGAAGAGGTGCGCCTCTGGATCGACGACGCCACGGCCCTCGGGTGGATGGCCCCGGGCCGCCATGACCGCGTCACGCTCGTGAAGTGGGAAGAACCGGCGCCCCTCGCGCGGCCGGGGGAGGTCGTGATCGAGGCCTTCGGATGCGATCCGCCCGGGACGTTCCTCACCGAACTCGCGCGAGCGACCGCGCGCGACGGCCGCCAGCCCGCGTGGATCAACCTCGAATACCTCTCGGCCGAGCCCTACGTCGAGCGCAGCCACCGCCTGCCCTCGCCGGTGCTGCACGGCCCCGCCCGCGGCCTCACCAAGCACTTCTTCTACCCCGGATTCACGCAGGCCACGGGCGGGCTGATCCGCGAGCAGGACTTCGCGCAACGGCGCGCGCGGGTGGATCGCCCGGCGTGGCTCGCGCGAGCCGGCGTGCACATGGAAGAGCACACGACCTACATGAGCCTTTTCTGCTACGAGCCGGCGGCCCTGGCCGAGCTGCTGTCGCAGCTCGCGCGCGGGCCCGGGCGCACCACGCTGCTCGTGACGGAAGGCCGCCCGCGCGCCGCGGTGCAAAGGCTGCTGCCGAACACGCACCGGCACGGCAAGCTCTCGCTGCACTTCCTGCCCTTCGTCACGCAGGTGGAGTACGACCACCTGCTCTGGTCGTGCGACCTGAACTTCGTGCGCGGCGAGGATTCGCTCGTGCGCGCGATCTGGGCGCGCAAGCCCTTCGTCTGGCAGGCCTATCCGCAGGAAGACGGGGCGCACGCGGCGAAGCTGCACGCCTTTGTCGACTGGCTGAACCCACCCGACGCGCTGCGGCGATTCCACAGCGTGTGGAACGGGCTCGCGGACATCGCGCTGCCCCATCCGGATGCGCAAGCCTGGGCGCCCGCCGCGGAGCTTGCCGCCCGGCGGGCCGAGGCGCTGCCGGAGCTCGTGGGCGGGCTCATCGCATTCGCCCGCGAGCTGCGCGCGGCGAGTCCCTGATCGCTCGCTCGGTGGAGAGGCTACAATATAGGGCTTTGCGCGCAATCGCCGCGCGCACCTCCTTCCTCCCCCATTTTTCGACGTTCTATGAAGATCGCCCAAGAAATCCGCGCCGGCAACGTGATCATGCAAAACGGCAACCCCTGGGTCGTGCTGAAGACCGAGTACTCGCGCGGGGGCCGCAACGCCGCCACGGTGCGCATGAAGCTGAAGAGCCTGCTGAACAACCAGGGCACGGAAGTCGTCTTCAAGGCCGACGACAAGATGGACCAGATCGTGCTGGACAAGAAGGAGTGCACCTATTCCTACTTCGCCGACCCGATGTACGTATGGATGGACGCCGAGTACAACCAGTACGAAGTCGAGAAGGAAAACATGGGCGACGCGCTGAACTACCTCGAAGACGGCATGCCGGCCGAAGTGGTGTTCTACGAAGGCAAGGCGATCTCCGTGGAACTGCCCACCAGCGTCGAGCGCGAGATCAGCTGGACCGAGCCGGCCGTGAAGGGCGATACGTCGGGCAAGGTGCTGAAGCCCGCGAAGATCGCCACCGGTTTCGAAGTCGGCGTGCCGATCTTCGTGAACCAGGGCGACAGGATCGAAATCGACACCCGCACGGGTGAGTATCGCCGGCGGGTCTGACAAGCCCAGGCTCAGCCGCTCGGCCGCTCGGCTGCTCGGCCCCTCGGCTACCCACCTGCTCTGCTACAGGCGATAGAACGCCACCATCTCCTTCAGCCGCTCGCCCAGCTCGCTCAGATTGCGCGCCGACACTTCGAGCTCGCGCGCACCCGCGACGTTTTGCATGCTGCCGCGCCGCACGCCTTCCATCGCGCCCACCATCTGCTCCACACCCATGAGCTGCTGACGGCTCGTGGCCGCGATGCGGTTCACCGCCTGCCCCGCCTCCGACACGCTCGCGGCGAGCTCGCCGATCGCCTCGGCCGCGCTCTCGGTCTGCCGCACGCCCGCGGCCACCGCTTCGCTGCCCGACTCCGTGGCCGCCGCCGCCGTGGCGGTGGCCTTCTGCATTTCCTCCAGGAGCGTTCTCACCTGCACGGCCGCGCCGCGCGACTGCTCCGCGAGATGACGGATTTCCTGAGCCACCACCGCGAACCCGACGCCCTGGTCGCCGGCCTTCGCCGCCTCGATCGCGGCATTCACCGCGAGCAGCTTCGACTGCGACGCGATGTCCTCCACCGTCGCCATGATCTGCCCGATGGCCTCGCTGCGCTGCGAGAGCTGCCGCATGCCTTGCGCGATCGCGTCCATCTGCGAGCGGATTCGCTGCATCCCCTGGGCCATCTCTTCGGTGGACTTGCGCCCGCCTTGGGAAAACCGCACCGCCTTCTGCGCGATGTCGGCGACCCGCCGCGCATCGGCCGAAGCGGCCTCGGCCGATTGCCGGACTTCCTGCGCGGTCGCGGTGGTCTCGCTCACCGCCGTCGCGGCGTCGCTCGCGCCGGCCGTGAGCTGCGAAGTGGATGCGACGATCTCGGTGGCCGCCGAGCCCAGCACGTTCGCGCCTTCGACGAGCGCCAGCACCTGCTCGCGCAGGCGCTCGATCATGCGCGAGAAATTCGACGCGAGCACGCCGATTTCGTCCACCCGGCCGCCCCGCGGCAAATCGATGGTCAGGTCGCCGCCCGCCACCTTCGAGATCGCCTGCGACATGTCCTGGATCGGGCGCGCGATCGCACGCTGCAGCCGGATCGCAAGCGGCAGCGTGATCACGAGCGAGCCGAGCAGCACGAGCAGAATGATCCCGCCATAGCGCACGAAGCGCATCGCGGTCGACTCCGCCGCCGCTCGCAGATACACCATCCCCGTCACCCGGCCCGCGTCGCGCACCTCGCGCGTCACTTCGACTTCGTCGCCGGCCCAGTGCTCGCCCGGCGCGAGCGCGCGTGCGGGTAGCGGCCGCGCCCCCGCGACGGCGCGGTGGAACTGCGCGAAGAGCTTGCCGTCGCCGCCGTAGACCGCCGCGGCGAGGATCGCCGGGTTCGCCTCGAAAGCCTTCAGGTACTCGGTGGCGGCGCGCGCATCGTCGAAAGCGATCGCGGCGGACGTGCTGAGCGCGAGCGTGTCGGCCTGCGAGGCGAGCTCGCGCGAACGCAGCCGAGCGTAGTTGTAGCTGTCGTAGGCGACGATCGCGAGGCCCGCGAGCAAAAGGGCGATGCCGCTCGTGAGCACGCCGGTCACGAGCAGCCGCGTGCGGATCGGGATGTCGGCGAAAAGCGCCATCATTTCGCTCCCGCGCGCGGCCGCACGTTCAGGGCGAGCGCGAGCAGTTTCGAGCTGATCGCAAGGCCGTTTCGCATGGCAGCGGCATCGTCGATATCGAATCGCACATGCGCCTCCTTCACGACGAAGTTGACGATTCCGGTCGCGCCCGACTTCGCCTCCGTCACGGTGAGCACGGGCGCGCCCTGCAGCGCCTCGATCTGCTGATCGGCATGCGAGCCTTCGCCTGCCGCGATGAACACGATGTGGCAGCCGCTGTCGGGCCGCACCGCCTTCAGCCGCTTCAGCGCCATCGGATGGCCATGGCCCTGGTGGCCGGCGGCGGCCTTGTCGAGCGCGGCGCCCAGCGGGTCTTCGCCCGCCACGCAGATCTCGAAAGGCGCCGTGGGCGACGCGAACGCGCTCGCGGGCCAGTCGACGTAGTCGGCAAAGCGCACGAGGAACGCGGACTTCACCTGGTATTCGAGGGATTCCTCCGCGACCGCGAGGGCAGGCAGCATGCCGAGCAAGGCCGCCAGCGCAAGGACGCGTACCCGATCGCGCAGCGGCATCACCGCTTCCCGACCGGCCCGATTGCCGCGGCCCCGGCGGTGCGCCTCGTCTTCTTCCTGTTGCCAATTCGCATGACTCTTGCCCTGATTGTTCTCACGTCCCCCGGGACTGTGCCTCGTTGGGCGCGGCCGCGCAATCGTCCGCCCGCGAAAATTGCTACGCTGCGGGTGAATTCACCATGCCCGGAACCGACTTCTCGCTGATCGCCGCTCCCTTTCGCATGCAACCCGGGCTGCGCAAGGTCGCCCCCGGCACGCCTCAGCTCACGGCGCTCGCGCGCGGCGCACCGCTCTGGCAGGAAAAGCGCGAGGTGGTCGAGTCGGGCGCGTCGCGTCTGGCGGTCCCTGGCTTCGACGCCGCGCCCGCGATGGCGGCCATCGCGGCGCACGCGCGGCATCACGGCCTGCCGCAGCCCGATGACGAGTCGCCACTGGAGCTCACCTACGAAGAGGATTTCGCCGTCCTGGACGGCTCGACCGGCACGCTTCCCTGGCTGTGCGTCTGCGTGCCTTCGCACTGGGCGCCCGAGGACAAGCTCGGCCTGCCGTTCGCCGCGGTGCACGCGCCGGTCGCCGACGCGGACACGCTGCGGGCCGCCTCGCAGCACCTCGTGCGCATCGCCACCGGCGGCGATGCGTGGGAGCGCTTCGTGTGGACCCTCACGCCGTCGGCACGCTACGACCAGCATCCGCGCCGGCATCCGCGCGAACCCTGGCCCGCCACCGCCGACCTGAACGCGTTCGCACGGGGCACGTGGCTGCGAACGGAGCGGCAGACGTTCATTCCGGTGCCGTCTGCAAATCAGGCAGTCTTCACGATCCGCGTGATGCTCGAGCCGCTCGGGCAAGCCGTGGATTCGCGCGAGAAGGCGCGGCGGCTCGGCGAGTCGCTTGCTTCGATGAGCGATGCCGTGCTCGCCTACAAGGGGCTCGCGGCAGCGCGCGAGGCGCTCGTGCGCTGGCTCGCGCAGTGGCCGAGTCAGTAGAAACGGTGCGACAGCAACGCCACCAGCACGCCGCCCACCGCGACCGCCGTCACGATGAGCGCCACCCACATCCACGGCGAGGCCGTGCGCGCGCGCTCGGTCGAAGCGGTCGGGCCTTCCGCGCCGTTCCAGGGCGTGGCGCCCGGCAGCCAGTCGACGAACTCGCCCGCGGCCTGCGGCGTGAAGAGCTCCAGCGTCAACCGCAGGAACCCGGAGCGCCCGTCCATCCGCAGCCAGAGATCGACGAGCGTGTTGCGCACGCGCGCGTGCACGATGTCCGCGAGCGGCAGCTTCACGCGGTCTTCCTTCCAGCCGAACGCCTTGCGAAAGCGTCCCGCGATGCGCAGCACGTCGGTCTGCACGCGGGCTTCGACCTCGCCCCTGAAAGCCGGCACACGGTGCGGCGGCCCCTTCACGTCCACGAGGCTTGCCGAATACGTCGCCTGCACGAGCGAATAGCTGCCGCTGCGATTGGGCTGGAAGCTGTTGTCGCGCGGGCGGGTGCGCACGAGATCGGCCACGGTGAGGCGGCTGCCGTCGCGCGCGAGCAGCACGTGCTCGCTCGTGAGCGTGTTCTTGATGCGCATGCCGACGATCGTCCTGCGATCGTAAGGGCCGACCTTGCCGCCATCGAGCAAGACTTCGTAGACCGGATCGTCCGACACCACCTTCGTCCCTCTTCGTCAATCCCTCCTCAAGCATAGCCGAGAATGCGCCCGGCACGGCAGTGCCCTGCGCCCCGGCGATGGGGCGACAATCGACCCATGGCATCGATACGCAACCTCCACGACCGGCGCCTGGCCGATGCGTGGGCGACCCTCAAGGCGCACTCCGACTCGGGCGTGCCGCTCGAACCCGACGCAAGCCGGCTTTCCTTCGCAGACCCCGAATTCCTCCTGAGGCGCGAAACGCGCGGCATCCGCTTCCAGCTCGAACTGCTCAAGCCCGATCTCGAGCAGCAGTCGCACGGCATCGAAAACACGATCGTCGTCTTCGGAAGCGCCCGCTTCCGCGCGCACGACCAGGCCGAGGCGCTCGTGGCCGCGGCCGAAGCGGCGGGCGATGCCGAGCAGGTGAAGCGCGCCCGCGCGCTCGCGCGCAACTCGCGGTATTACGAGCAGGCGCGCGCCTTCGGCGAGATCGTCGCGCGCTACAGCGCGGGCAAGACCCCCGCGGACATGCTCTTCGTCTGCACGGGCGGCGGCCCCGGCATCATGGAGGCGGCCAACCGCGGCGCGCACGAGGCCGGGGGCGTGAGCGTGGGCCTTTCGATCGCGCTGCCGATGGAAGAGGCGGCCAACCCGTACGTGACGCCCGCGCTCTCGTTCAAGTTCCACTACTTCGCGCTGCGCAAGATGCACTTCATGATGCGCGCGAAAGCGCTCGTCGCCTTTCCGGGCGGCTTCGGCACGCTCGACGAGCTCTTCGAAGTGATCACGCTCGTGCAGACGCGCAAGGCGCGCCAGGTGCCGATCGTCCTCTTCGGTTCGGACTACTGGAAGCGGCTCGTGAATTTCGACATGCTGGTCGAAGAAGGCGTGATCTCGCCCGCGGACCTCGCCCTCTTCCAGTTCGCCGACGAAGCGCAGGCGGCGTGGGACATCATCCGGACGTTCTATCGTCTGTGACGTCGCGGGCGGCGCCGGGGGTGGCGGTGGGCGCGGCGGTGGATACTGCATTGCCCGCGAATGCATCGCGCAACGCGAACGCGAGGCGCGAGCCGCCGCCCACGACCGCTCCGGCCAGCCAGAACACCGCGCTCACGCCCGCCACGGCGCCTGCCGCACCGGAGAGCATCGGCATCGCGACGCTCGATGCGTTGATCACCATGAGGCGCATCGCGACCGCGTCGCCGTGGCGGTGCTCCGGGGTGATCTGATGCAGCATGCTCATCACCATCGGCTGGACACTTCCGAGCGCGAAGCCGAGCAGCACCGAACACACGGCCATCGCGGTCGCGGCCGGCAGGAGCGGATAGATCGCGAACAGCACGGCGGTTGCGATCATCACGGTTCCGACCAGCGTCCATTCGTGCACGCGCGACGCCACGATCGGCAGCGCGACGCGGATGAGCGCCGCGGCCACGGCGAAGCTGCCGAGGATCGTGCCGATCACCGACGCCGAAAAGCCGCGCTCGTTGCCGAGCACCGGCACCATGAACGTGTGCACGTCCCAGCACGCGGCGATCAGCCAGTTCACGAGGAGCAGCCGGCGAAACGACGTCTCGCGCCACAGATCCCAGGCGCGGCCGCGCTTCGTCCCGTGCGGATGCGTGACGGGCGGGACTTCGTGCATCGGTCCGATCCAGAGCCACGTTGCAAGCGGCATGAGCGCCATCAGCAGGAAGGCCGAGCGAAAGCCTGCGTGGTCGATCGTGAAACCCGCGAGGAACGGCCCGGCGAAGTTCGCGATGGCCGGCCCGATCGACATCCACGAAAACGCCTGGCGCAACTGCGAGGGCGTCTGCGCGATGCGTCCGACATGCCGCTGCAACGCGATCGATGCGACGCCGACCGCGCCGCCGGTGGCGAGCGCAGTGCAGCACAGCACGGGAAAGATGGGCCACATGACGGCCGCCGACGTGCCGGCCACCGCGGCCATCATCGCAAGCATCATCGGCCGCTTGAACCCGTGCCGGTCGGCAAAGCGCCCCGCGGGCAGCGCGAGGAACACCTGCGTGAGCGCGAAGAGCGCCATCAGCACGCCGACCGAGGCGGCGCTATGGCCTTGCCTCAACGCGAGCAGCGGCGCGGTCATGCGCACTCCCGCCATGCACGAATGCACGAAGACATAGCCCACGCTCATGCGCGCGAGCTGCCGCGCGGGGCTTTGAGCTTCAGACTTCGGGCTCGTCACCGTTTTCTTCGGCCGGCAGCAGCGCCTGGGCCTCGGCCTCCGGGAGGGCTTCCACAACCTTCAGGGCGCGGCGCATCTGCCGCGTGCGCGTCTCGGCCTTGTCGAGCGTCTCCGAAGCCCGCTGGACCTGCTCGCGAATCTTCACGACCCATTCGCCGTAGCGTTCGAACTCGGTCTTCACCGCGCCCAGCACCTTCCACACTTCGGAGGCCTGCTGCTCGAGCGCGAGCGTGCGAAACCCCATCTGCAGGCTGTTGAGCATCGCCAGGAGCGTGGTGGGCCCCGCGAGCGTCACGCGGTGGTCGCGCTGGATGCGGTCCATGAGGCCGGGGCGCCGCAGCACTTCGGCGTAGAGGCTTTCGATCGGCAGGAACAGGATCGCGAAGTCGGTCGTGTGCGGCGGCGCGAGGTAGCTTTCGCAGATCGTCCTGGCTTCCGTGCGGATGCGGGCCTCGAGCGCGCGCGCGGCGGCTTCGGCGGCCGCGGCATCCACGCGTTCGTGCGCATCGACGAGGCGCTCGTAGTCCTCGCGCGGGAATTTCGCGTCGATGGGCAGCCACACCGGCGCGCCGCCGTCGCTGCGGCCCGGGAAGCGCACCGCGAAGTCCACGCGCTGATTGCTGCCGGGCTTGGTCTCCACCTGCCGCGCGTACTGGTCGCCGGTCAGGACCTGTTCGAGCAGCGCTTCGAGCTGCACTTCGCCGAAGATGCCGCGTGTCTTCACATTGGTGAGCACGCGCTGCAGGTCGCCCACGCCCTGCGCGAGGTTGTGCATCTGGCCGAGCCCCTGGTGGACCTGTTCCAGCCGCTCGGCCACCTGACGGAAGCTTTCGCCCAGGCGCGCTTCGAGCGTGGACTGCAGCTTCTCGTCCACCGTCATGCGCATCTCGTCCAGTTTCGCCGCGTTGGACTGCTGCAGCAAGTTGAGCTGGCCTTCGAGCGTGGCGCGCACTTCCGACATGCGCCGCGCGTTCGACTCGCCGAGCGACTGCAGTTGCAGCGTGAGCGTCTCGGCAAGCGACTTCTGCATGAGCACGAGCGTCTCCTGGAAAGCGCTGAGCGACTGCGCGAGCTCGGCGCGATTGCCGCGCGACGATTCGCCGATCTCGCGCCTCAACTCCCGCTCGATGCGCTCGCTCGCGGCGAGCAGCTCGATGCGCAGCGAATCCTGCGCGGGTGGCTTGCGCAACACGAGGACCACCAGCAGCGCGAAGCTCGCGAGCGCCAGCACCAGCGCCAGCGCGAGCACGATCCAGTTGTCCATCAGGCCGCTTTCAGCACTTGCGGATTGAGCGGCGTGAGCGGCTTGCCATGGACGAGAAATCCGATCAGGTTGTCCGCGGCGAGCTTCGCCATCGCCATGCGCGTCTTCACGGTGGCGCTGCCGATGTGCGGCGTGAGGATCACGTTCGGCACTTCGAGGAGTCCCGGATGCACCTGGGGTTCGCCCTCGAACACGTCGAGCCCGGCCGCCGCGATGCGCTTGTCGCGAAGGGCCTCGGCGAGCGCCGCGTCGTCGACGATGCCGCCGCGCGCGATGTTCACGAGGGTGGCCGTGGGCTTCATCGTTGCGAGCTCCGCGGCGCCGATGGCATGGTGCGATTCGGGCGAATACGGCAGCACGAGCACCAGGTGATCCGCCTCCTTCAGGAGCGCCTCCTTGCTCACGTAGGCGGCACGGCATTCGGCTTCGAGTTCCGCAGTGAGCCGCGAACGGTTGTGATAGATGACTTTCATGCCGAAGCCGAGCGCGCCGCGCTTCGCCACGCCCTGGCCGATGCGGCCCATGCCGAGGATGCCGAGCGTCGCGCCATGCACCTCCGCGCCCGCGAACATGTCGTAGCGCCAGCGCTGCCACTGGCCGGCGCGCAGGAACCGCTCGCTCTCGCCGATGCGGCGCGCCGCGGCCATCAGGAGCGTGAAGGCGAGATCCGCGGTCGTGTCGGTGAGCACGTCGGGCGTGTTGGTCGCGAGCACGCCGCGCGCGGTCATCGCGGGCACGTCGAAGTTGTTGTAGCCCACGGCCATGTTCGCGCAGACCCGCAGCCGCGTGGCGGCGTCGAGCAGCGCGGCATCGATCCGCTCGCTGCCGGTCGTGAGCGCGCCGGCCTTGCCCGCGAGCTTGGCGACGAGTTGCTCCCGGCTCCAGCTCTCGTCGGACTGGTTGGCTTCCACGTCGAGATGGCGTGCGAGCAGTTCGATCACTTCCGGAAAGATCTCGCGGGTGACGAGGATGGCAGGACGGCTCATGGCGATTTCATTTCACTTTTGGAGGTGGGCGGGTGCCCGCCGAACACGTGCGCATCGGGAGCCCAGCCGACGACGGCCAGCATCACGCCGAAGCCGATCGCGTAGGCAAGCGCGACGTGCCAGCCGAAGCGCAGCCACTGGACCACCGAGCGCGCCTCGGGATAGAGATTGCACAGGGCCACGCCGGCCGACGACCCGAACCAGATCATCGAGCCGCCGAAGCCCACCGAATACGCGAGAAAGCCCCAGTCGTAGCCGCCCTGCCGGAGGGCGAGTGCGGTGAGCGGGATGTTGTCGAAGACCGCGCTCACGAAGCCGAGCCCCATCGCGGATTGCCAGGAGGCGACCGGCAGGCGCTCCACCGGCATCATCGCGGCGCAGGAGACGAGGGACAGCAGAAACACCGTGCCTCGCAGCGCCTCCGGCAGCAGGCTCCACGTCGGCCGCCGCAGCGGCGCGGACACGAGCAGCGCCACCCAGACGGCCAGGCCGATCACCGGAAAGTGCTGCAGCGCTTCGGGCCGATTGAGGTTGAACCAGATGTTGACGGCGATCGCCGTGGCAAGGATGAACGCCACGATGCCGAGGCGGGGCAGGTCGAGTCGGACCCCCGTGGGGTTGTCCTTCATGATCGGCTGCAACATGTGCTGCTGGTGCGCCGCGACCACGCCGAAGATCAGCACGGCGACGAGCGCCGCCACGTACGCCTCGAGCACCTGCATGGGCGAGACGCCCGCGATCCACATCATCGTGGTCGTGGTGTCCCCGACGACGCTGCCCGCGCCGCCCGCGTTGCTCGCCGCGACGATGGCCGCGAGAAAGCCGATGTGGACGTTGTTGCGATAGAGCACCGCCGCCATCGAGCCGCCGATCATGGCCGCCGCGATGTTGTCGAGAAAGCTGGAGAGCACGAAGACGATGAGAAGCAGGCAGAAGCCGCCCTTCCAGTCGTCGGGCAGAATCCTGGGCAGCAGGTCCGTGGCGTGGCTGCGGCCGAAATGGTCCGCAAGCAGCGCGAACCCCAGCAGCAGGCCGAGCAGGTTGGCGAGCGTGACCCATTCGTGCCCGAAGAGCGCCACAAGCCCCGCGATGCCGGGCACGCCCGCGAAATCCGCGAACGAAAGCTTGTAGAGCGCGATCACCACCATGCCCGTGAGCCCAACGTACAGCGTGTGGTGGTGGAAGAGCGCCACACCCAGCAGCGTGAGCGCGAACAGGATGAAATCGACCGGAATACCAGCGACCGCCACAGGTTCTCCTCGACTGTTGTTCTTCGCCGGGCCATTATCGTCGCAGCCGCTCGCGCATCCCTTGCGCTCGCCTGTCTCATCTGTAGGCGCGAGCCTACGCGAGCATGCGAGCGCGGCCAGCGGCGGGGCGTCGCGCCGCGGGCTACGCTGAAAAGCCAGGAGCAAGGACGATGAACCAGGACCGCATCCAGGGCCGCTGGAAACAGATCAAGGGCAAGCTGCGCGAACGCTGGGGCCGCCTCACCGACGACGATCTCGACATCATCGCGGGCCGGCGCGACCAGCTGCTCGGGCGCATCCAGGAGCGCCACGGGCTCGCGCGCGAGGAGGCGCGCCGCAGATAAGGCTCGGGGGCGATGGCTCCGCGCGGAAGGCGACGAAGGCGCTACTCGAGCCAGCGGGTGAAACGCTCCACGGGCTCTCGCGGCGTGTGGAACGAATTCACGAGCGCATCGGTGTCGGCGTAGCCCATCGACATGCCGCACAGAAGCCGCTCGCCCGGTCCCGCGCCGACGTGCTCGCGCACGATGGTGCCGAACTCGTTCCAGGCCGCCTGCGGGCACGTGTGCAGGCCGCGGGCGCGCGCTGCGACCATCACGTTCTGAAGGAACATGCCGACGTCCATGAGCGAGCCGCGCCCGAGGCGCTTGTCCACGGTGAACATGAGGCCCACGGGCGCGTCGAAGAAGACGTAGTTGCGCTGGTGCTGCGCGTGCATCCTGTCCTTTTCACCGCGCACGATGCCGATGAGACCGTAGAGTCCCCAGCCGTTCTCGCGCCGCCGCTCGAGGAAAGGCGAGACCCACTGCTCAGGGTAGTAGTCGAAATCTTCCCGGTACCGAGCGGCGAGAGAGGGCTCGGCATAGACCGCATCGTGGGCCGCGCAGACCTTGCGCGACAGCTCGTCGCGGCTCGCGTCGCGCAGCACGTACACGTTCCACGGCTGGTGGTTGGTGCCCGACGGCGCGCGCGATGCGACGCGCAGGATGTCTTCGATCGTTTCGCGATCGACGGGTTTGTCGCGCAGGAACGCACGGCACGAGAAGCGGCTTTCGATGGCGGTGTCGACGCTCGCGGAGTCGGCCACCACGGCCCTCACCTGGGACGCCATCATCGCAGAGCCTCCAGCACTTCGCGCAGCCTGTCGGGTAACGGCGCGGGACGCCGCGATTCGCGCTCGACGTACACGTGGACGAAGTGTCCGCGCGCGGCCGTCATCGGTTCGCCCTGCACGAACAACCCGACTTCGTAGCGCACGCTCGACTTGCCGATGCGCGCGACGCGCAGGCCTGCGTCCACCACCTGGGGAAACTCGATCGGCGCGAAGTAGTTGCACTGCGTCTCGATCACGAGCCCGATGACCGCGCCGCCGCGGATGTCGAGCGCGCCTTCTTCGATCAGGTGCGCGTTCACGGCCGTGTCGAACCAGCTGTAGTGAACGACGTTGTTCACGTGGCCGTAGACGTCGTTGTCTTCCCATCGCGTGGGGATCGCGCGGAAGGCCCGGTACGCGGCGCGCGGCTCGGGCTCGGGTTTGGGGTGAATCGTGTCGCTCATCGCGCACGATTGTGCCAGCGGCGCCAGTACTGGGCCGCCACGCGAAACGTGTTCACCTGCGCCTGCACCGTGTCTTCGATGCGGTGGCCGTAGCCGCCCGCCATCGCGAACGCGAGCGGTACGCCGCGCTGCCACGCCCACTCGAACACGCGCCGGTCGCGCGCTTCGAGGCCGTCCCACGTGAGCTTCAGGCGGCCGAGCCGGTCGCCCTCGTGCGGATCGGCGCCCGCGAGATAGATGACGAGCCCGGGGTCGAAGCGCGAGTCGAGCTCCTGCAGCGCGCGTTCGAGCGCATGAATGTATTCGTCGTCGCGGCAGCCGTCGGCGAGGTCCACGTCGAGGTCGCTCGCTTCCTTCCTGAATGGGAAGTTCTTCCGCCCGTGCAGCGACAGCGTGAAGACACTCGGGTCGCCGCGGAAAATGCTCGCGGTTCCGTTGCCCTGGTGGACGTCGAGGTCGACGATGGCGACTTGCAATGCACCGCGGCCGGTGCGCATCCGTTCGGCCTGCATGAGGCGCGTCGCGACGCCGGCGTCGTTGAACACGCAAAAGCCACCGCCCTTGTCCCGGTACGCATGATGCGTGCCGCCCGCGAGGTTGGCCGACACGCCTTCGCTCAGCGCGGCGCGGCACGCGAGGATGGTCGCGCCGACGGATCGCCGCGCCCGCTCGGCCATCGCCGGGCTCCACGGAAAGCCGATCTCGCGCAGCGCCCGCTCGTCGATCGAGCCGTCCTGGATGGAAGAGACGTACGCCGGGCTGTGCACGAGGGCAAGCTCCCCGTCGGTGGCCGGCGCGGCGGGTGTCAGCCGGATTTCAGGCATCTCCCGCGCAAGCCTGTCGCGCAGAAGCCGGTATTTGCCCATCGGGAAGCGATGGTGCGCGGGCAGCGGCAGCGCGAACTGATCCGCGTAGTGAACCTGCATGACCGGATTGTGGGGTTCTAGAGAATATTTCCTAGTTTGTTGCATTGCACCAAAAAGTGCTTGCATTCGCGCGAGGCACCCCTATACTTTCCTCATGCTGCACTGCAACATCCGCTGCAACATCAGGAAGTAAACGTCATTCGGACCACAACCCGAGCCCACACCACCTTTTCAACTGGAGAAGACCCCATGTTCACCGCTGAACAATTTCAGGCCGCTCAGAAGGCCAATATCGATTCCCTCTTCGGCCTCGGCAGCAAGGCCTTCGAAGGCTTCAGGAAGCTCGTCGATCTCAACATGACCGCCTCGGAGGCCGCCCTGGCCGAAGCCGCGTCGACCGCCCAGTCCGTGCTGAGCGTGAAGGATATGCAGGAGCTCTTCGCCCTGCAGGCGTCGCAGGTGCAGCCGCTCGCCGAGAAGTCGGCCTCCTACCTGCGCTTCGTGTACGAAATCGCTTCGACCACGGGCGCCGAGTTCGGCAAGACCTTCGAAGGCCAGATGGGCGACGCGCAGAAGAAGTTCCTGGCCGTCGTGGACAACGCCGCCAAGAACGCTCCCGCCGGTTCGGAGACGCTCGTCGCCGTGCTGAAGAGCGGCGTGGCCGCCGGCAACAACGCGCTCGAATCGGTGCAGAAGGCCGTGAAGCAGGCCGCCGAAGTGGCCGAAGCCAACTTCAACGCCGTGGCGAGCACCGCCGTGAACGCCGCGAAGACCACGACCACGAAGGCCAAGCGCGCGGCGTAAATCCGGCGCGGTCAAACCCAACGTATAGGTTGAATCCGAGACTTTCGCCTCGACCTACAACGGAGTCGGAACTCTACAATTGATGCAGTTCCCGCGGGATCGGCATCGAGCCCCGGAGTTCTTCAGGTTGTCTCCTCGGGTCCTTTCGACACCTCTTCAGGTTCAGGGATCCTTCCAACCCACCAGGCGCAAGCCTGGTGGGTTCTTTTCATTCAGCGGGACTTCGCCTCGATCGCCGCCCTCAGTTGCGGCAAGCGGGCCAGCATCGCCGCGCGACCCGCTTCGATCGAACGCCTGCGCGCCGCGAACTCGGCGCTGCCCACGCCCGCGAGCGAGGGCCGCACCACGACGTCGGCCTCTTTCAGCTCGAAGCCGTTGATGCTCTTGCCCATGATGGCGAACGTCTGCAGCAGCAGGTGCACGGTGTCGTCGGATGGATTGCCCTCGGGCGCGGCGGAGATGTCCACCGCGATCACCAGTTCCGCGCCCATCTGCCGTGCATAGCGGACGGGCACGGGGGACACGAGCCCGCCGTCGACGTATTCGTGCCCGTTGATCCGCACCGGAACGAACACCGCCGGCACCGCGCTCGATGCACGCACCGCAAGGCCCGTGTCGCCGCGCTCGAAGAGCACGCCTTGCCCCGTGCCGAGATCCGTCGCGAGGATGCCCAGCGGCAGCGCCATGTTCTCGAGCAGCTTGTGGCCCACCTGCGCATTCACGTAGCGCGCGAGCGCCTCGCCCCGCAGCACACCGCGGTTGAAGAACGGCAGCGTCCAGTCGGCGAACGCGGCCTCGTCCATCTCGAGAGCCGTCTGCTGCAACTGCGCTCCCGTGCGCCCGCTCGCGTAGAGCGCGGCGACCAGGCTGCCCGCGGAGGTGCCGACGACCACCGAGGGCCGGATGCCCGCTTCTTCCAGCACCTGGATCACGCCGACGTGCGCGAAGCCGCGCGCGGCGCCACCGCCGAGCGCGAGGCCGATCTTCGGCGGCCGCTTCGCCACCGGTTGCTGCAGGGCGGGAACTTCGGGCTGCGACGGGGGTGCCGGCGCGGTCGCGCAGCCGACAATGAGGATGGCCAACGGCAGGCCGGACAGCAAAGCGCCGATACGATCGAAGGCGCGCCGCAGCGGGTGCGTCATAATTTACGTTAACGTAAACGTCAACACTGGAGAGAGCAGATGGAAATCGCGGGAAAGGTGTTCATTGTGACCGGCGGTGCTTCGGGCCTCGGCGAAGGCACGGCGCGCAGGCTCGCGGCGGCGGGCGGCAAGGTGGTCGTCGCCGACATGCAGGCCGACAAGGGCGAAGCCGTGGCCCGGGAGATCGGCGGCGCGTTCGTGCGTTGCGATGTGAGCCAGGAAGCGGATGGGCAGGCGGCCGTCGCGAAGGCGGTGTCGATGGGCAAGCTCATGGGACTCGTCAACTGCGCGGGGATCGCTCCGGCGGAGAGGACCATCGGCAAGGCCGGGGCGCACAACCTCGCGACCTACACGAAGACGATCATGGTGAACCTGGTGGGCACCTTCAACATGATTCGCCTCGCCGCGGAAGCCATGGCGAAGAACGAGCCGGAATCGACCGGCGAGCGCGGCTGCTGCATCTCCACCGCGTCGGTGGCCGCGTACGACGGGCAGATCGGCCAGGCGGCGTACAGCGCCTCGAAGGGCGGTGTGGTCGGCATGACGTTGCCGATTGCGCGCGACCTCGCGCGAAACGGCATTCGCAACATGACGATCGCGCCGGGGATCTTCGGCACGCCGATGCTCTTTTCGATGCCGAAGGACGTGCGGGACGCGCTGGCTGCGAGCGTGCCTTTCCCGTCGCGGCTCGGCACGCCCGAGGACTACGCGAAGCTCGCGATGCACATCTTCGAGAACGACATGCTCAATGGCGAAGTGATCCGGCTCGACGGCGCCATTCGCATGGCGCCGAAGTGATGGCTGGGGCCCGGCGGATGCCCGTGGCCCGGATGGCTGGGGCTCGGATGGCCGTGGCCCGGATGGCCGTGGCCCGGCGGATGCCCGTGGCCCGCGGGACGGCCCCGCCCTCGCCCGTCATTCCCGCGAAAGCGGGAATCCAGAGGCTTTCCCCGGAAGCCACTGGATCCCCGCTTTCGCGGGGATGACGGGGGGTTGGGGCGCTGGGGGGGGAGATCACGAGGCGACGCGGATGCAGAGCGGACACCTATAGTCCCGGCATGAAACCCGTCCCGAGACTGCTTCTTGCACTCGCCACCGCATGCGCACTGCTCTCCTGCGCGGCGCCGGCGCAGGCCGATTTCGACTACCGTATCCCCCCTGAGCCCGAAGCCGCATCGGGCTTCACCGCCAAGCCGGGCTGGGCCACAACGAAGTTCGCCGTCGCCGCTGCGAATCCCCTGGCAACCGACGCCGGCTACCAGGTCCTGAGGGCCGGCGGCACGGCGATCGACGCCGCGATCGCCGTGCAGATGGTGCTCGGGCTCGTCGAGCCGCAATCGAGCGGCATCGGCGGCGGCCTCTTCCTCCTCCACTACGACGGACACGCCGTCGAAGCGTACGACGGCCGGGAAACCGCGCCGGCCGCGGCCGACGAGAAACTCTTCCTGAACCCCGACGGCACGCCGATGGCCTTCAACGACGCGGTCGTGGGCGGCCGCTCCGTCGGCGTGCCGGGGACGCTGCGCGCGCTCGAACTCGCGCATCGCGAACACGGCCGGCTCCCGTGGGCCACCCTTTTCGAGCCCGCGATCCGCCTCGCGGAGCAAGGGTTCAAGGTGAGTCCGCGCCTTGCCACCCTCGCGAAGGCCAACCGGTTCCTGAAGGACGATCCGGTCGCGGCGAGTTACTTCCTCGATGCGAACGGCGAGCCGCATCCGGCCGGCTACCTGCTGCGCAATCCCGAGTACGCCGCGGTGCTGCGCCGCATCGCGCGCGAAGGCGCGGACGCCTTCTACAAGGGCGAGATCGCGCAGGCCATCGTCGAGAAGGTCCGCCATCATCCGCGCAACCCAGGTGCGATGACGCTCGCCGACCTCGCGAGCTACCAGGCGAAGAAACGCGCGCCGATCTGCTACGACTACTCGGCGCGCGGGCGCGACTATCGCATCTGCGGCTTCCCGCCCCCGAGCTCGGGGCCGATCGCCATCGGACAGATGCTGCGCATCCTGCACGACGTGCATGCCGAGTCGAAGCCCCTCGAAAGCGGCCTGCCCTCGGCCGACTGGCTGCACCTCTACACCGAAGCCGCGCGGCTCGCCTTCGCCGACCGCAACCAGTACGTCGGCGACCCCGACTTCGTGCAGCCGCCGGCCGGCGCCTGGACGAGCCTGCTCGACCCCGCGTACCTCGCGTCGCGCGCGCGGCTGATCGGGCCAAAGAGCATGAAGGTCGCCCAACCCGGCACGCCCGGCCGCGTGACGAGCCGCTACGCACCCGCCACCGACACGCCGGAGCACGGCACGTCGCACATCAGCATCGTCGACGCACAAGGCAACGCGGTCGCGATGACGACGACCATCGAGCAGGAATTCGGTTCGCGCCAGATGGTGCACGGCTTCATGCTGAACAACGAGCTCACCGACTTCAACTTCGCTCCTCGCGACACCGAAGGCCGGCCGGTGGCCAATCGTGTGGAAGCCGGCAAGCGCCCCCGCTCCTCGATGGCGCCGACGCTCGTTTTCGACAAGGCCAGCGGGCAATTCGTGCTGAGCGCGGGAAGCCCCGGCGGTGCGGGCATCATCCATTTCACGGCGAAAACGCTCTGGGCGATCCTCGACTGGGGGCTCGATGCGCAGCGCGCGATCGATCTGCCCAACTTCGGTTCGTACAACGGTCCCACGGTCCTCGAACAGAACCGCTTTCCGCGCTCGACGATCGAAGCGCTGAAGACGCGCGGCGCCGAAGTGCGCGAGCAGGACATGACGAGCGGGCTGCAGGCCGTGCAGAAGACGCCCACGGGCTACTTCGGCGGTGCCGATCCGCGCCGCGAGGGCATCGTGATGGGCGAATGAGGGCGAATGAGCGGCGCGCGTCGCACCGTGAAGGCGCAGGCAACCGTCACGGATGATGGACTCGCGGCGTGCGCGCGGCGCTCGGGTGCGCGAGGCCGGAATCGCGCGGTGGCGGCACATCCGCGCTGCTCAGCCGGTCGATGCGTTCGTACTCCGAGATCACCTGCGCCCCCAGCAGCAGCAGCGTGGCCGCGACTTCCAGGCTGAAGAGCACGACGATCGCCGTGGTGAGCGATCCGTAGACCTCTCCCACCTTCGAAATCGTGCCGAAGTACCACACGAGCACGTGCCGCGTGATCTCCCAGAGCAGCGCCGCGGTCACGCCGCCCACGAGCGCGTGCCGCCAGTAGAGGCGCCCCACCGGCATCACCATGTACACGGAGGTGAGGAGGAAGACCTCGCCGGCCACGCCGAGGAGATACAGCAGCACGCCGGCAACGCCGCCCAGCGACCATTCGCGCCCGAGAAAGGCGATCGTGTCCTCGCCGAGCGCCTGCAGGCTGCCCGCGGCGAGCGTCACGATCAGAAGCCCGAGCCCGAGGCAGAGGATGTAGCAGTAAGGCAGCAGCGCCGATACGAGATAGTGGCGCCTTCGCACGCCCACGCGATGCAGGAAGATCACCGACATCGCCTTCTCGAGCACGGTGAAGGCGAGCGAGCTGAAGAAAAGCATCGTGATGAGCAGCACCCAGCCCACGACGTCCTGGTTGTCGAGGAAGTTGCGCAATTCCTCGACGATCGCCTGCGACTGGCCGGGCATCAGCCATTCGAGATAGCGCCCGAGCGTCGCGAGCAGTTCCGCCGGCGCCACCCAGTGCGACAGCGCCATCACGATGAGGATGAGAAGGGGCACGACGGACAGCAGCGCGTAGTAGGCGACCGCGCCCGCGAGCAGCAGGCCCTGGTTCGCGCGGAAGCCGCCGAGCACGCGCAGCACGAAGGCCCTCGGATGCGCGAGCACGTACCTTGCCGCTGGACTCAGGAGCGCCATGCGCGGCAGTATCCGCGCGCCCTCGCGCGCGACGCGTCAGCGCCGCGCGTGAGCGCGTGTCAGACGTCGATGGCCGTGGCCGAGCCGGCCTTCTTGCGCAGTTCGAATTTCTGGATCTTTCCCGTCGAAGTCTTGGGCAGTTCGCAAAAGACCACGGCGCGAGGCACCTTGAAGCCCGCAAGGTGCCGGCGGCAATGCGCGACCACTTCTTCGGGCGTGAGCCGCGAGCCGGGCTTCAGCTCGATGAACGCGCAAGGCGTCTCGCCCCACTTCGGATCGGGCCGCGCCACGACGGCCGCGGCCAGCACGTCCGGGTGCCGGTACAGCACGTCTTCGACTTCGATGGAGGAGATGTTCTCGCCGCCGGAGATGATGATGTCCTTGCTGCGGTCCTTGATCTTGATGTAGCCGTCGGGATACTGCACGGCCAGGTCTCCGGTGCGATACCAGCCGCCCGCGAAAGCTTCCTCGGTCGCCTTGGGATTCTTGAGATATCCCTTCATCGTGATGTTGCCGCGGAACATGATCTCGCCCATCGTCTCGCCGTCCATCGGCACGGGCCGCATCGTTTGCGGGTCGATCACCCGGGCGCTTCGCTGCAGGTGGTAGCGCACGCCCTGCCGCGCATTGAGGCGCGCGCGTTCGCCGATGTCGCGCGCGTCCCACTCGGCGTGCTTCGCGCAGACCGTCGCCGGACCGTACACCTCCGTGAGCCCGTACACGTGCGTGAGATCGAAGCCGAGCGCTTCCATGCCCTCGATCAGCGCGGCCGGCGGCGCCGCGCCAGCGACCATCGCCTTCACGCCGCGCGGCAGGCCCCGCCTGAGCTCCTCGGGCGCGTTCACGAGCATGCCATGCACGATCGGCGCGCCGCAGTAGTGGGTGACGCCGTGCTCCCGGATCGCGTCGATGACGGCCTTTGCTTCGACCTTGCGCAGGCAGACGTTCACGCCCGCGCGCGCGGCGACCGTCCACGCGAAGCACCAGCCGTTGCAGTGAAACATCGGCAGCGTCCACAGGTAGACGGCGTGCTTGGGCATGTCCCACTCGAGGATGTTGGAGATCGCGTTGATCGCGGCGCCCCGGTGGTGATAGACCACGCCCTTCGGATTGCCCGTCGTCCCGCTCGTGTAGTTGAGGGCGATCGCGTCCCATTCGTCGGCCGGGAGTTCCCACTCGAATCGCGGATCGCCTCGCGCGATGAACTGCTCGTACGTCGTGCTGCCGATCCTCCCGGAGGAGCCCGTGAACAGTTCATCTTCCACGTCGATCACGAGAAGCGGCCGCTCGACCTTGCGCATCGCGATGGCGTCGCGCATCGTTGCCGCGAACTCCGCATCCACGATGACGGCACGCGTCTCGCCGTGGTCCAGCATGAACGCGATCGCCTCCGCGTCGAGCCGCGTGTTGAGCGTATTGAGCACCGCGCCGGCCATCGGAATGCCGAAGTGGCACTCGACCATCGGCGGCGTGTTCGGCAGCATCGCGGCGACGGTGTCGCCTTGGCCGATGCCGGCCTCGCGCAAGGCGCTCGCGAGCTGCCGGCAGCGTTCGTACACCTGCGACCAGCTCCGCCTGAGCGGACCGTGGACGACCGCTGTACGCTCCGGGTAGACGTCCGCGGCGCGCTCGATGAACGAGAGCGGCGTGAGGGGCGCGAAATTGGCGCCGTTGCGGGGAAGGTCCTGGTCGAAAATGCCCGGCATCATGTGTCTCCTCGATGTGCCGCGAAGGTTATCGTTTCTTGATGCGTTGCAACATTAGGTAGGAATACGGGTGTCCATCCCCCAGAGCTTCATCCAGGAACTGCTCGCGCGCGCCGACGTCGTGGACATCGTCGGCCGCTACGTGCAGCTCAGGAAGGGCGGCGCCAACTACCTGGGGCTGTGCCCCTTCCATGGCGAGAAGACGCCTTCCTTCACCGTGAGCCCGGCCAAGCAGTTCTATCACTGCTTCGGCTGCGGCAAGAACGGCAACGCGATCGGTTTTCTCATGGACTACGCGGGGATGAACTTCGTGGAGGCGGTGAAAGACCTCGCGGGACAATACGGCATGCAGGTGCCCGAGGACGACCGTTCGCCCGCGGACCGCGCCCGCGCGGCCGAGGAACGCCAGAAGCACGTGACGCTCACCGACGTGCTGGAGAAGGCGGGCGCGGCCTACAGGAAGCATCTGCGCGGATCGCCCCGCGCGATCGAGTACCTCAAGGGCCGCGGCGTGAGCGGCGAGATCGCGAAGACCTACGGGCTCGGGTACGCGCCCGAAGGCTGGCGGTCGCTGGCGAGCGTCTTTGCCGAATACGACGACCCGATGCTCGTGGAAGGCGGCCTCGTCATCGTGAACGAGGAAGAGGACAAGCGCTACGACCGCTTCCGCGACCGCGTGATGTTTCCGATCCGCAACGTGAAGGGCGAATGCATCGGCTTCGGCGGGCGCGTGCTGGGCGAAGGCACGCCGAAATACCTGAATTCCCCCGAGACGCCGGTGTTCAGCAAGGGGCGCGAGCTGTACGGCCTGTGGGAAGCGCGCAATGCGCTGCGCGAGCAAGGCTACGTGCTCGTCACCGAGGGCTACATGGACGTGGTGGCGCTCGCGCAGCTCGGGTTTCCGAACGCGGTGGCGACGCTCGGCACCGCCTGCACGACCGACCACGTGCAGAAGCTCTTTCGCTTCACCGACAGCGTCGTCTTCAGCTTCGACGGCGACGCCGCGGGGCGGCGCGCCGCGCGCAAGGCGCTCGAAGGCGCCCTGCCCTACGCCACCGACGTGCGCACGGTGAAGTTCCTCTTCCTGCCCCCCGAACACGATCCCGATTCGTACATCCGCGAGTTCGGCCACGAGGCCTTCCAGCGCTACGTGAGCGATGCGACGCCGCTCTCGCGATTTCTGGTCGAAGTCGCGCGCGAGGGCTGCGACCTCGCCACCGTGGAGGGCCGCGCCCACATGGCCGCCAATGCGAAGCCGATGTGGCTGCAGCTGCCCGAAGGCGCGCTCCGGCGCCAGCTGCTCGCCGAGCTCGCCGGGCTCGCGCAACTGGATGCGCACGAGCTCGGCGAGCTCTGGACGGGCAAGCCCGCCCGGCGGGCGCCGTGGCGGCCGGCCCGCGGCGAATCCGCTCCAGCCCGCACGCGTGGCCGCACGCTGCCCGTGAGCCGCTCGACCCGGGCGCTGCAAATCCTGCTGTCGCAACCGCAAGCGTGGGAGCGCCTGAGCCACGACGACCACCACCTGCTGTGCGAGATGCCCGCACCGCACGGCGCCCTCTTCGCCTGGCTCGACAGCCAGCATCACGACCATGGGCCGCAGCCCTGGAGCGCGCTGCGGGAAGCCTTGCGCGGCCACGAACACGAGTCGTTCGCGGTGGCGGAGCTGGCCAAGCTGCCTCCGGAGATCGAGAGCGATCCGGCAGAGCTGGAGGACATCCTCGCCAAGGAGCGGCAGGCGCGGCGGCACGAAGAGATGAAACGCCTCGCCGCGGCGGCGGCGGGCGACCCGGTGGCGTTCGCGCGCTACAAGGCGTTGCTGGAAGCTCAAAAACCCGGGCGGGGTTGACTGGAAGCGCGGCCGCTCCCGCGCGGGGCATCGTCGCTTGCGGGTCATGTCGTCGGTTTTTCAACACGAGGTACGCCCAACTCCCCGCTTCGGAACTTGAAATCCGCCGCTGAAGATATAATGTAGGGTTTGCTACCGGCAAGAGCGACAGCAGCACCTCCGGACCGGCCGAAGCGGGAAGCTCCCGCTGCCCGACAACTGGGCCCGGCCAACCCACCGCAAGGACTGCACCCCAAATGTTCGCCCACCACATCTTGCCGGGGTGAGTTGCCGACAGGGGCACCGTGTGATGCTCCTTCGAGGAGTGCCCGTGGTACTCCTGCCTTGCCCATTGACCAGCCCGCGCCGGGTCCCGTGGCGCTTTTGTGTGTCCGAAGCAGTTTCTGTCACCGCAGTTCCTGTTACCGAGGTCCTCATGTCCGTCCAGAAGTCCACCGCCGCTCACGTGAAACCCAGCGCGAAGAAGTTGGTCAAACATCCAGTCCATGCCACGCCCAAGGCGCAGCTGAAAGTCGTGAAGAGCGACAAGACAGCCCAGCCGAAGGCATCCGCCAAGCCCGCCAACAGCAAAGTAGTCAAGCCCGTGCCCGCAACGAAAGCCCCCGCCAAGCCCGAGAAGACCCCCGTCCGGGAAGAGTCGAAGAAGACCACCGCGAAAACCTCTGCCGCCGCCGAAGAGCTGAAGAAAAAGCCCGGCCGGCCGCCCAAGGCCGCGGCGGCTGACACCGATTCGCCCGCCAAGCGGGGCAGGAAGCCCAAGGAGGCGGCGGCCGCACCCGGCAAGCCCCCCATCCTGGAGGAGGACCTCTCCGACATCGAAGCCGATTTCGTCGACAGCGAGCCGCCCGTCGAGGAAGTCGCCGCCGCCAAGGCCAAGCCGCTTCGCATGAAGATCAGCAAGGCGAAGGAACGCGCCCTGATGAAGGAGTTCGGCCTGGACGAGACCATCCTCACCGAAGAGGAAATGGCCAAGCGCCGCCAGCGGCTGAAGACCCTCATCAAGCTCGGCAAGACGCGCGGCTACCTCACGCACGCGGAAATCTCCGACCACCTGCCCGACAAGCTCGTGGACAGCGAAACGCTCGAGGTCGTGGTGTCCATGCTCAACGACATGGGCGTGGCCGTCTACGAGCAGACGCCGGACGCGGAAACGCTGCTGCTCACCAACACCGGCCCGACCGCCGCGACCGAAGAGGAAGCGGAAGAAGAAGCCGAAGCCGCCCTCTCCACCGTCGACAGCGAATTCGGCCGCACGACCGACCCGGTGCGCATGTACATGCGCGAGATGGGCACGGTGGAACTGCTCACGCGCGAAGGCGAAATCGAAATCGCCAAGCGCATCGAATCCGGCCTCATGGCGATGATGGAAGCGATTTCCGCTTCTCCGGCGACGATCGCCGAGATCCTGCGCCTCGCCTCCGACATCCGCGACGGCAAGGTCGTGATCTCGGGCATCGTGGACGGCTTCTCGAACCCGAACGAAGCCGACGACTACGTGGCCGAGGAAGACTTCGACGAATTCGACGCCGACGACGACGACGACGGCTCGGGCGGCTCCAAGGCGCTCACGAAGAAGCTGGAAGAACTCAAGGCCCAGGCGCTCGAACGCTTCGACCGCATCGCCGGCCTCTTCGAGAAGGTGCACCGCGCCTACGACCGCGAAGGCTGGGGCACGCCGACCTATCAGAAGGCCCAGCATGCGCTGAGCGAAGAGCTGATGACGATCCGCTTCACGGCCAAGACCATCGAGAAGCTGTGCGACCTGGTTCGCGCGCAGGTGGACGACATCCGCAGGAAGGAACGCGAGCTGCGCCGCATCATCGTGGACAAGTGCGGCATGCCGCAGGAAACCTTCATCCGCGAATTCCCGCCCAACCTGCTGAACCTGAAGTGGGTCGAGAAGCAGGCGGCCGCCGGCAAGCCGTGGAGCGTCGTGCTCGCGCGCAACGTGCCCGCCATCCAGGAGCTGCAGCAAAAGCTGATCGACCTGCAGTCGCGCGTGGTCGTGCCGCTCGCGGAGCTGAAGGAAATCAACAAGCGCATGAACGAGGGCGAAGCCTCGTCGCGCGAGGCGAAGAAGGAAATGATCGAGGCCAACCTGCGCCTCGTGATCTCCATCGCCAAGAAGTACACCAACCGCGGCCTGCAGTTCCTCGACCTGATCCAGGAAGGCAACATCGGCCTCATGAAGGCGGTGGACAAGTTCGAATACCGCCGCGGCTACAAGTTCTCGACGTACGCCACGTGGTGGATTCGCCAGGCGATCACGCGCTCGATCGCCGACCAGGCGCGCACGATCCGCATTCCGGTGCACATGATCGAGACGATCAACAAGATGAACCGCATCTCGCGGCAGCATCTGCAGGAGTTCGGCTTCGAGCCGGACGCCTCGATCCTCGCGGCGAAGATGGACATCCCCGAGGACAAGATCAGGAAGATCATGAAGATCGCGAAGGAGCCGATCTCCATGGAGACGCCGATCGGCGACGACGACGATTCGCATCTTGGCGATTTCATCGAGGACACGGGCAACACCGCGCCGATCGAAGCCGCCATGCAGGCGGGCCTGCGCGACGTGGTGAAGGACATCCTCGATTCGCTCACCCCGCGCGAGGCGAAGGTGCTGCGCATGCGCTTCGGCATCGAGATGTCCACCGACCACACGCTGGAAGAAGTCGGCAAGCAGTTCGACGTGACGCGCGAGCGCATCCGCCAGATCGAGGCGAAGGCGCTGAGAAAGCTGAAGCATCCGAGCAGGAGCGACAAGCTGCGGTCGTTCATCGATACGCTGTAGGCGGTGGCTGGGCAGGCGGGCCGCTTCAGCTCACCAGCCCTGCCTTGCGGATGAACGCCTCCACGCGTTCCATCCACAGCTCGGGGCCTTCCATCAACAGCTCGTGCCCGTCCGCGCCTTCCACGGGCGCGGTCATCACCAGTTCCGCGTCGCTGCCGCCGCCGCGAAACGCGGCGAACCACATCCGCGGCGCTTGCGGGCCCCAGTAGCCATCGTTCTCCGCGTAGAGCCACAGGGTCGGCTCGTGCACGACGCGCCCCAGGTCGCGGTATGTTTGCGCGAGCAGATCGGGGCGGCAACTGTGCCCTGGCGCATCGATGGGGTTGCCTGCCGTGCCGCCCGAGAAGTTGATGACGCCGCGCACGCCGGCGAGATTCAGCGAAGCGACCGCGATGCTGCCGAGGCCGCCCATCGACCAGCCCTCGACGCCGAGCCGCTCGCGATCCACCCACGGCTGCGCGATGGCCCAGTGGTAGGCGGCAAGCGTCGACTGGCCGATGGCCGCGGCCGCACGCATGAAATCGGGCTCGCCGATGCACTCGCCGCCACGCCAGCGCGCGCCGGTGTCTTCCTTATCCGCACCGCCTGCGGCGCCCACGCCGCCATACCCCGGACGCAGCGGCGCGATCACCGCGACGCCGTGGCCGAGCCACCAGCGTACGTGGCCCGCCGCGATCGGCGCGACCATCGCACGTCGCGCGGCGCGGTTGGCGGGGCGTCCATGCAGATAGAACACGACGGGAAATGGCCCGGCACCGGGCGGCTTGAACACGTGCACCGGCATGCTGACGCGCGTTCCGTCGGCGAACTCCACCGGCACCCGGACGAGCTGCGCGCGCATCGGCGGCGCGTCCGGCCGAGCCGCCCCCGCAATGAGGCAAGCGAGTATCAGCAAAAGGGCCGAGCAAGCCTGGCGCACCATGGGCGCGACCTTAGCAAGCCCAGCCGCGCGCGCCGGTAGGACGCTGCCGACGATGGCACGCCAAACCGCTGCGCGAGGAAACGTGAGCTAGAACATCGTTTCCTGATACCGGTCGTGCTTGCCGTCGGTGCGCCCATGCAGCAACTGGACCTCGGGCTCCTGCAGCGCCTCGGTCTCGTAGCGCTTGCCGCATTCAGGGCAGGCGTAGTCCTCGGGCTGGTCGTGATCGGGCACATGCGATGCAAGCACGCGAAAACGCGCGCCGCAGTATCCGCACGACTTCTCGAAGATGCTCAATCCGGCGGTGAAGGCCGGCTCCAGCGAATGCTTCATCATCGTCCCTCCGTGCAACGCTCTGTGTTGGGACGCCATGAGTATGCGCCGCCCATTCAGGCGCGGCAAGCTGGAGGGGCGCCGGCGAGACTTTCAGCTCGCCGGTTCGAGCGCCATCATCCCCGCCGCCGTGTTGGAGATGGGGATGTGATAGTTGCTGTGCACCTTCCGCACCGGCCCGGGCACGGCGGCGCGCGTCGCAAGCCACATGAGCAGCTCCACGCCCTGCGTGCCGGTCTTCTCCACGAGTTCGTGAATCGAAAATCGCGTCGCCCACTGCGGATCGTCGACGAGGCTCGCCATGAAGCGCAGATCGAACGGCTTGTTGATGAAGCCCGCGCGCTGGCCATCGAGCTGGTGCGACAGGCCGCCGGTGCCGATCACGACCACGCGCTTGTCACTCTCCCACGACTCGATCGCCTCTCCCACCGCGCGGCCGAGCATGAAGCAGCGGTGCGCCGTGGGTAGGGGGAACTGCACGGTGTTGATGCAGATCGGCACGGTCGTCACCGGGCAATCGCCCTCGGGCCAGAAGAGCTTCATGGGCAGCGTGAACGCATGGTCCACCCGCATTTCCTGGCAGGTCGTGATGTCGAATTCGTGCTCGACGAGACGCTCGATCAGGTGCCACGACAGGTCCGGCTCGCCCTGGAAGGGCGGCATGACCGGAATGCCCCAGCCTTCGTCCGCATTGCAATATTGCGCGGCGGCGCCCACCGCGAAGGTGGGCATCTTGTCGAGGAAGAAGTTCAGGCCGTGATCGTTGTAGAACACCACCGCGACGTCCGGCCGCACGTCCTTCAGCCACGCGTGTACGGGCAGGAACCCGTCGAAGAACGGTTTCCAGTAGGGCTCCCCCTGCAGACCCTTGTCGATGGCGCGCCCGATCGCGGGCACGTGCGATGTCGTCAGGCCGCCGACGATCCTGGCCATGCTGGGCTCCTCTTCTCGTCTTCTTCCGAAAGCGTGTCGGGCTGCTCGTTCTGCTTGACGAGCATCGCCTTGAATTCGTCCTTGCTCATGCCCGTCTGCGCGGCGCCGAGGTCCTGCACATCGAGCCCGAGGATGCCCGCGAACTTGGCGAGGTAGTACACGTTGCCGCCGGCCTCGAGCAGCCCGAGCACGTCGCGTTCGCGGATCGCGCGCGCCTGCGCCGCGTCCAGGCCGTACTCGCGCATGTAGCCTTCCTCGTCGCGGCGGAAGGCTTCGCGGTGGGCCGCGTCGTTGAACGAGAAGCACATTCTGTTGAGCGCATACCCCTTGGCGGCCTGCACGCCGTCGAAGAGGATCGTGCCCGGAATCGAAGGTGGTTCTCTCATGCGTGAGAGTGTGGCCGCCGCGCCCCACCCCGGCTGTGACGCAGGTCAATATCGGATCATTCGTGGAGGCCGGCCGGAGGCGACGTCATCTGTCATTCAACCCCCGGGGCCGCAGAGAGGGCCGCCCCGGCGGCGGCAATCGGGGTTCGCGCCCCGGGGCTACTTGCCCATCTCGACCACGACTTCCCCCGACACCGGATCGGTGACGCCCAGGCCGCCCCCCAGGTCCTCCAGCGTGTCGCGGAAGCTGTCGAGCAGCGCGATCATCTTCGGCCGCGCCGCGGCGATGTCCTCGAAATTCTCCCACTCGCCCACGACGCAGAAGCTGCGCTCGCCGGTCTTCACGAGCGAGAAGCGCACCATGCCCTTGAAGTTCGGGTCGGCGCGGCGATGCGCGTCCAGGAAGTCCTGCTCGCGGCCGGGCTTGGTGCGGAAACGGACGATGTTGAAAGCGGTCATGGGCTTCTCCTCGCAGCGGAATGCTGCCGAAAGTCAGTCGCATTGGCCGTGGATTCTCTTACGCGCCCGACGCGCCTCAAAGCCCGTTCGGCAGGAACACGATCGCTTCGAAGCCGGGCGACGTGTTGCGCAGCGTGAGGCGGCCGCCATGCGCCTGAGCCACCAGCTTGCAGAGGAAAAGGCCGAGGCCGACGCCGCCCGTGGCCCTTTCGCGCGAAGCGTCCGGCCGCCAGAACGCTTCGCCCAGATGCGGCAGCGTCGCTTCGTCCACGCCGGGGCCGCTGTCGCGCACGCGCAGGTCGATGCCGAGGTCCGTCGAACGCAGCGTGACGACCGGCGGCGGCGCGTTGGGCGGCGTATGCCGCAATGCGTTGTCGAGCAGGTTGCGCAGGAGCATGCGCACGCGAACCGGGTCGAGCCGCACCGGCGGCACGTCCGCGAGATCGAGCCGGATGCCCGCCGCATCGTCGCGCTGCTGCCTGAGCGCCGCCACCGTTTCCTCCACGAGCGCGCGCGGCACCACGCTTTCGCGATGCAGCGCCGCGTGCCCCTGGCCGAGCCGTTCGCTTTCGAGCAGGTCGGTGACGAGGTCCGCCATCTCCTGCAGGTCGCGCAGCAGCGCGCGGCGCCGCGGGCCCGTCTCGCCCTCGTCGTGCAGCAGTTCGGTGTTGAGGCGTGCGCGGGTGATCGGGCTGCGCAGTTCGTGGCTGATCGCGAGCAGCAGCGCGCGCTTCGCCTCGAGCATGCCGTGGATGCTCGCGGCCATGCTGTTCACGTCCGACGCGAGATCGCCCAGTTCGTCGCGATGCCGGATCGGGATCGCCTCGCCGAAAGCGCCCTGCCCGAAGCGCTGCGCGCCTGCCCGGATGTCGTCGAGCGGCCTCAGCAGCCTTCGCACGTAGGCAAACGCGAGCGCGGTGATGGCGAGCAAGCCCGCGAGCGTGAAGAGCCCCACGACGCGCGGACGGTTGCGCCACGCACGCGTGTCGAGGCCGAACTCGATGCGGTGGCCGTCGGCCGTGGTGCGCGTGAGCAGGCCGCTCTCGGCCAGGTGGAAGTCGTCGCGGTGCGACCAGTACTTCGATTCCTCGTCGTCGTCCGCGGAGCTCTGCCAGTTGAGCTCCGGCCCCGTGATGCGGATGCGAAGCGGCAGCCGTTCCGCCAGCCGCCGCGCGCGTTCCTGGCTGGGAGGCGAGCCAATCTCCTGCGCGAGCCGGTCGACGTAGTCGGCGAGCAGCGGCTTCGCGGCGTCGCGCCAGCCGACGGAAAGCGCCCGCTGCGTGCCCGCGATGAAGATCGCCGTCGTGGCGAACGCGAGCAACAGGAAGACCGCGACGAGACGCGCTTTCAGCGAATGGCGAAATCGCCGGTGTGCGTGGCGATGCCAGCGCGGCCGCTGCGGCGGGGACGTGGGCGAAGACAGTGGCGCTTCAGCCATGGCCGCCCTGCGGCCGGAGCGCGAGCGCGTAGCCCGCGTTGCGCAGCGTCTTGATCGCGTCGAGCGGCTCGAGCTTTCGGCGCAGGCGGCTCACGAGAATGTCGACCGCGCGCGTGTAGAGCTCCGCCTCGTGCCCGCGCAGCTGATTCAGGATGTCGTCGCGCCCGAACACCTTGCCCGGCTCGCGCGCGAGCAGAAGCAGCAGCTCGAACTCGGTGCTCGTGAGATCGAGCGCGACGCCCTGGCGCTGCACGGTGCGAGTCACGGGATCGATCACGAGGCCCTCGAAGCGCAGCCGGCCGTCGCTCGCCACCGGCCCGCGCCGCCTGAGCACGGTCTGCAATCGCGCCACCAGCTCGCGCGGCTCGAAGGGCTTGGGCAGGTAGTCGTCCGCGCCGATCTCGAGGCCCACCACGCGGTCGGTGAGTTCGCCGCGCGCCGTGAGCATCACGATCGGGATGTCGCTTTCCTGTCGGATCGCCTTGCACAGCGCGAAGCCGTCCATCTCGGGCAGCATCACGTCGAGGATCGCGGCGTCGAACCGTTCCGAGCGCAATCGGGCGAGTCCTTCGCTCGGGCGGAATGCCTGCTCGAGTTCCATGCCGAAGCGCGCGACGTAGGCCGCGAGCGGCTCGCCCAGGGCCTGGTCGTCGTCGATCAAGAGCAGCCGCGGCATGGAGCGGATTGTGTCATCGCCACCCGTGGCGGCCGCGCCGCTCCATGAATTCGCGTGCCTTGGCCTGCTGCGCGGGCGAGAGGCTGTCGTAGAAGTCGCCGAGCGCCGCGACCACCTCGGGACTCTTCGCCTCGACGGCGGCGGTCTTCTCGTTGACGATGGCCTGGGCCTTCGCGCGGTCGAACTTCTCGCCGGCGAAGAGGTTGCGGATGTCCGCGCGCTGGTAGGTGCCTTGCCCGACGAGGGCCATGCGTTGTGCTTCCAGCTTGTCGGCGAGCGCGCGCAGCTTCGCTTGCTGCTCCGCGTTCAGGTCCAGGCGCGACGTCACGCGGCCGATCACCTTGTCGCGGATCTTCGCGCGGTCTTCCGCGCTCATCGCGCCGAAGCTGTGGTGATCGTAGCGGTGGCTGCATGCGGCGAGGCCGCCGAAGACGATCGAAGCGCCCAGGGCGGTGATGAGCGTGCGGCGAATCCAGGTTCTCATGAAAGTTTCCTTTGGGAGTGGAGGTGTGGGGTGAATCGTGCGCGAGCACGGACGTCGCGTCATCGCCGCGGGGTTTCGGTTCTTTTCGTTTTGTTTCGCCGCAAGCGGGACTCGAGGGCTGTGACCACGATCACATCTCGTGCGCACCTCATGTGACCGCGAGCACATCGACAGCGCGCGTGTGACCGCGCTCACCGTGGGCAAGCAAGCGCCGCTTCTAGAGTTGCCGCCACCGAACGCGAGCGTTTTCGCGTCGGCAAACACCAGCATCCCGCCAGTCACCGAAAGGAAATTCCTCCATGGCCATTACCGCAGCGGAAAGAAGCGAGATCATCGAGCTCGTCGTCCTCATGTTCGACGCGGCGCCCGGAAGCGCGTTGCTGCAGCAGATGGTGAGCTTCTACGAAGACCAGGGCCACAGTCTGCGCGCGCTCGCCGACGCACTGGGCCGCACACCGGTCTTCGCATCGATCCATCCGAACTTCGAGACCTCCGACGAATTCGCGAGCAGTCTGCTCTCGCCGATCGGACTTGGCAACGACGCACTTGCGCATGACGTGGTGGTGGCCCAGCTGAACGCGGGCAACTCCAAGTCCGGCATCGCCTTTCTCGTGTGGCAGGCCCTGAAAAACCTCTCGCCCGACGCCGCCCAGCAGTACCAGGATGCCAAGGCGATCGTCGAGAACCGGGGCTGGGTCGCGGAGTACTACTCCGTGACGCGGGCCCAGTCGTCCAGCGACTTCGCGACGCTGCAGGACGTCGTCGTTCACGTCGGCGCCGATGCGGCCAGCGTGAATGCCGCGGTCGCCGCCATCGACGGCGCGCTCGCCACTGGCCCGCAACTGACGACCGGCGTGGACACGATCAACGTCCGCGGCCACGCGCAGACGAACATCCTGGGACTCGTCGACGGCAACGCGGATGGCAACACGTCCCATGGCACGTTCAGCGCGGGCGACAGGATCACCGGCAACGGGCACACCGACCTCTTCCTGACAGTGATCGAGGGCGGCGCCGTGCCGTTCGCCCGCGTCGACACGATCCACGCGGTCCACATCACCGCCGGGACCGACGCGACCGTGAACTTCCAGGCCGGCGGCTGGACGCACGTCGACGCGGTCGATCTCGACGACGGCGTGAACGGACTCGACGTGTTCCTGAAGAATCTCTCGGCCGGCACGGCCATCGGCATCTCGAACGTGACGGGATCGGTCTCGGCCGACTACGTGCTCGGCGCCGACCGCGTCCTGGCACGCATCGAGAACCACGACAGGAGAGGCCAGGGCGGCATGCTCAGGCTCGACGCGGCGGGCAACCTGAATGCCACCCTTGCCGACAGCATGGCCGCCGCGATTTCCAGCACCGACGGCGTGACGCTCGGCAACGTCACGGTTCACGGCGGCGCGAAGAACACCGTCGCGGCGCATTTCGACACCGCGCACAGCCTCGCCGTCGGCGACGTGTCGCTCGAAGCGGGAAAGCAATCGAGCCTCCAGTTCGTCGTCGACGGCGTGCAAGGCGGCCTGAAGATGGGCAACGTGCACATCGCCGACGGCGAGAAGTCGACGGCCCGGCTCGAAGTGGAGGACGTCACCGCGTCCGCGACGATCGGCGACGTGACGCTCAGTGCGGGCGCCGAGTCCGATCTGAGCGCGATGTTCTCGCGCGTCGGCGGCATGCTGGAAGTCGGCAATCTCACGGTGTCAGCGGGCGACGATGCCTTCATCGAGGCGGGTGCGAGCGACGTCGGCGCCGGCATCGTCTTCGGCAACGTCGGCATCGCCGCCGGCGACGACGCCCATGCGCATTTCGTCGTGACCGGCGGCGAAGATGTCCTGGTGCGCGATGTGTACGTGCAAGCCGGCACCCACGCCGATCTGCTCGTCCAGTTCCAATCGGCCGATGGCGACGTGACCCTCGGCAACGTGTCGGTCGCCGCGGGCGGCGACTCGCAAGCCGTCGTCGAAGCGGCCTGCATAGGAGGCGACCTGGCGATGGGCGATTTCACCGCCGAGGCGCAAGAAGGCTCGAAGGCGAGCGCGTCGATTCTCGACGTGGCCGGAAGTGTGATGGGCGCAAGGGTGAGTGCCGCCGCGGGCGGCGAAGGCTGCGCCACCGTGAAGGTCCGCGGCATCGGCGAGGATATTTCGCTCGGCGATGTCTCTGCCGCCGTCGGCGACACGGGGGCCGCGACCGTCTCCGTGACCGGCTCGAACAATCTCGTGCTCCGCGACGTGACCGCGTCCGCGGGCGATTCGGGCACGGCCACCGTCACGATCGCGAGCGACAGGCTGCTCGGAACCGTGTTCGCAGGCGGCCTCGGTACAAGCGCGGGCAGCAGCGGCAATGCCTCGCTCACGCTCCATCACGCCGCCGACAACGTGGGCACCCTGCGCCTGGGCGACCTCGCGGCCACGGCGGGCGATGGCGGCAACGCGTGCATCTCGGTGGTCCATGCGGCCACCGCGGCTCCCACGCAGAGCAACACCGGACCGGCGGCCGGCGACATGAGCGTGGGCGACCTGCGCCTGTCCGTCGGCAGCGCGCTGGACGCTTCGCACGACGTCGGCGCGCACGCCGAGATCCTGTACGCGGGCAAGTGCGGCGGCGCGACGCTCGGAGACTTCATGGTCGGGAACATCGATGCAAGTGCGGGCGACGGGTTCCTGAGCGGCACGCACGAAGGCCACGCGGGTGTTCGAATCCTCGCGGCCGCGGCGGCCCATGCCAGCGTGGGCGACGTGACCTTCGGCCACGTGCACATCGAAGCGGGCGACTTCGCCGATATCCAGGCGATGCTTCTGGGCGTAGCCCTCGGCGAAGACAGTGCGATCGGCGATTTCACGCTGGGCGACAGCGCGATCTCGGGCGGCGAAGGCGCGAGCATCCTGTATCGCGCCGGGCAGGCCGCGACGAACGGCGCGGAGGTCGGCAGCTTCACGGCCGGTGACCTTCAGCTGTTCGCGCGCCAGGATTCCAGCGTGCTTGCCGTGATCGAGCAAGGAATCCCTGGATGCGCCGCAGCGCTTCACTCGATCGGCGACTTCCGCGTGGGCGACGTCGAGTCGATCCAGGGCGACAACAGCCACGTCAGGATCGAGGTCCTCTCCCTCGCGCGATTCGACGGCGAGGCGGGCGCGCTCGACGGTGACTTTTCGGTGGGCGACGTGAGCGTGGCCGTGAGCGCGACGACCAGCCAGGATTTGTCCGGCCGCAGCGGCATCGCGCTCACGATCGGGCGCGAGCATCTCGGCGCGGGCCGCGGAACGGGCGGCGCGTTCGACGTGGGCAACGTGAACCTGTCGGCCGGAGAGCGCGGCTCGATCGCGCTCGCGATCACGGACCAGGGTTCGTGGGAGCGGATGGGCGACGTGGCCATCGGCACGCTCTCGATCGCCGCGGGTGCGAATTCGACGGCGAACGGCATCGTGAACGTCATCGACGAAGCCGCGGGCGACTTCGGCTCGCTTGCCATCGAGGGCGAGCGTCTTGTGCTGGGCGACGACGCGCAGGGCTCGTTGCGGGTGTCCCTCGGCCACGCGAATGCGAAGGGCGATTTCGGCGACGTGTCGCTGGGCGACCTGTCGATGATCCTGGGCGCGAGCGCCACGGCGACGATCTCGTTCGGCCTCGTGGACTACACGTCGGACGCGGCGCTCGGCGACTTTGCGATCGGCGACGTCGGTGTTGAGCTCGCGGCGGGGGCGACCGCGATCGTCGAGACGTTCGATCTTGCTGTGCGCGCGATCGGCGACGTGAGCATCGGCGACTTCGAAGCGACACTGGGCGACGCTGGCGAAGCGATCTTTCACCCGATATTCACGCCCGGGAAGATCGGCGACGTGACGTTGGGGGACGTGCATGCCGCCGTGGGCAAGAGCGGCTCGCTCGACTACTCGCTCGAATTCGACGGCGCGCTCGGTATCGGAGACTTGAAGGCCGGCGACTGGGACGCCGTCCTCGGCAAGAACGCCACCGCCAATCTATGGCTCGGCGCGGAAGCACTCGGTGCCGGCGGGTCGGTGGGCGCGGTGTCGGTGGGTGACGTCCGCCTCGATTTCGGCACCGGCGCGAACCCCGCGGCGGACCCGCAGCTCGACGGGGTCGGCGTGCGCATCGAAGCCGCGAGCCGCATCGGCGGCATCGGGATCGGAAACATCTCGGCCCGCGCGGACGACGGCGCATTCGGCCTTCTCGCGTTCCAGGCCAAAGCCGAACACGCGGGCGACATGGTGCTCGGCCGCATCGACCTATCCGTGGCCGACACGGGGCTCACATCCGGCACCGATCACGAAGACGTGGGCTCGACCCTGGCGCTTTTCGTGACGAACAGCGGCGACGCGCACGACGACGTGCTGGTCGGCGACATTTCGCTCGACGTCGCGGGCACGGCGCCCAGCGACGAAATCCACGTCACCCTGCATTCCCTGCACGGCAACGTGGCGATGGGCAACCTCGCGGTGAGCGGCAAGGGCCTCTTCAGCTTCGCCGCGGACGCGGACCTCGACGACAACACGTCGTTCCTGAACGTCTTCGCGGGCGGCGGCAAAGTGACGATCGGGGACGTGGACTTCAGCGGCTACGAGGGCAACGCGAACCTCGACCTGAGCTGGACGACCGCGGGCGCGGCGCACATCACCGGCGGCGCGGGCAACGACACGATCCTCGGCAATGCGGGGGCCAACGTCATCGCGGGCGGAAAAGGCGTCGACACGATCGACATCGGCCAGGGCGGCGACGACACAGTCTTGTTCGCGAAGGGCGACAGCGGCAAGACGGCGGGCCACCTCGACACCCTCGTCGGGTTCGCGCCGGGGACGGTCGTCTCGGGCGCGCTCTCGGGCGGCGACAAGCTGGGCTTCGGTCTCGCGGCCGGCAGCGCGGCCAACTATGCCGAGCGGGCCGCGAATTTCGGCACGCTCGCGGAGTTCATCGCCAACGCGAACGACGTATTGAACAGCACGGTGAAATACTTCGTGCAGGACGATGGCGTCGACACCTACGTCGCGGTCAACTACGGCAGCGGCGAGGCGGACCTGATCGTCGTGCTGGCCGGCGTGCACGACGCCACTTCGCTGCAGTACCAGAACTTCATCGCCTGAACTCGGCGCCTGAACTCGGGCTTGACCTCAGCCCCTCCACTCAGCCCTTGCCGCCGGCCGGGATCACGCTCTCGGCCAGTTTGGCGAGTTCCACGAGGCTGCGCGCGCCGAGCTTTTCCATCGCGCGGGCCTTGTGGGTCTCCACGGCTCGCGCGCTCAGGCCGAGCCGCATCGCGATCTCGCGATTGTGCGTTCCGCGCGTGACCCAGCGCAGGACCTCGATTTCGTCCGGCGTCAATGCTTCGCCGAGCAACACCGAAGGCTCGGTCGGCGGCTCGGTCTTCTTCGCCGTGCTGCGCGGCCGGGCCTGCGCCGCTTGCAGCGCGCGGCGCACCTGTTCGGCGTCGAACGGCTTTTCCAGAAAATCCACCGCCTGAGCGAGGAACGCCTGCCGCGCCGAAGCGACGTCGCCGTGCGCCGTGATGACGATCACGGCCAGCCTGGGGCATTGCGTCGCGAGCCGTTGCTGCAACTCGAGCCCGGAGAGGCCCGGCATGCGGATGTCGGCGATCACGCATCCCTGCCAGTCCGCCTGTGCCACCTTCAGGAAGTCCTCGGCGGATGCGAAGGTCGACGGGCGCCAGCCGTGCAGGCTGAGCATCAGCGACAGCGAATCGCGAAGGGAGGCATCGTCGTCGACGATGTAGACCGCCTGCTGTTCAGGCGCGCGCGGGAGGTTCGAATCCATCGATGGGTAGCGTGAGGAAGAATCGGCCGCCGGGGCCCGGCTCCGCCCAGAGTTTGCCACCATGCGCATCGACGATCGCGCGGCAGATGTTGAGACCCACGCCCATGCCGCCCGACTTCTCGGACGGCGCCGCGTCGAACAGGTCCGCCAGGCGTTCGCGAGGGATGCCCTCGCCGCTGTCGATCACCTTCACCCTCAGCATTCCGTCGCGCCCTTGCGCTTCCACGCGCACGGACCGCTCGGGCGCCACCTGCGAGGCCGACTCGATCGCGTTCGCGAGCAGGTTGCGCAGCACGACGGCCAGCTGCACGGGGTCGGCCCAGATGGGGGGCAGCGGCTCTTCGAGCCGCACGGCCAGCGTGACCCCCGAGCGCTCGGCGAGTGCCTGGTGCGCCTCGACGGCCTCCGCGAGGATCGGACCGAGCTGCGCGTGCTGCAGCGACGTGGCGCCCCGGGTGAAGAAATCGCGCAGGCGGTGCGACGTCGTTCCGGCGCGCCGCGCCTCTTCCACGAGCCGCCGCAGCGTGCGGTCGAGCACGTCCCGCCGTGCGGAGTCCACGTCCCCTTGCGACAGGAGCGTTTGGCAGACGTCGGCGAACTGCTGGATCGCGGTGAGCGGCTGATGCAGCTCGTGAGCGAGCGCGGCCGCCATCTGCCCCGCCGCCGAAAAGCGCAGGCTCGCGCGCAGTTCGGCCTGAACGCGTGCCCGCTCGTCCACCAGCACGCCGAGCAGCAGCGCCGTCATGGCCGATGCGGCCATCAGCACCTGCAGCTCGAAGACCGTCACGTCGCGGCCGACGGAATGCTGCGCCGCGAAGATGAGCCCGAGCTGCGCCAGCACGCACGACAAGGCCGCAGCCGCGGCGCCATAGCGCACGGCGGCCCACACGAGCGGCAGCAAAAGAAGATGGAAGTACTTGAAATATTCCTGCTCCGGATCCGCGAAGATCGCCCAGAGGCCCGCGCCCGTGAGCGCGACGGAAAGCCACCACCCCGGCACGCGCAGCACCTGCAGCAGGGGCGATCGCCGCACGGGGTCGAGCGCCAGCAGGAGCGGCGGCAAGGTGACGACGAGTCCCACGGTGTCGCCCACCCAGTACCGGATGAGCGCCCCCGGCACGCCGCCTTCGCGCTTGTACAGCGAATTCGCCTGGAAGCCGACATAGCAAAGGGCATCCAGCAGCGAGCCGGCAAGCACGATGGCGAAAAAGCGCAGCAGTTCGTTGCGCGTATCGAAGGCCGCGGCGGCCTCCTTGCGCGAGAGCAGGCGCGCGACGAGCACGGTGGCGAGCGTGAGGGTCGCGGTGGCGATGGCCGGCTGCAGCCAGCCCGCGCCCGGCCCGCGCAGCGCGAGCTCACTGCCGAAGAGACTGCACCAGACGAGCCACGCCGCTTGCGGGTAGCAGATGACGAGCGCGATGGCGAGGGCCTGCTGCGGATTCCACGGCGTGATGTTGAAGCCGGGAAGCGGCCGGATGTAGCTGATCCAGGCGAGAACGGCGTACGCCGCCACGTAGCCGATCGCGACCGGCCAGGGCAGTGACAGGCGACGAAGCGGCGGCATGGGCGAAAACATCGGTGCGTGGATCGGCGCGGGACGTGGATGCCGCAGAGTCTAGTCGCGCTGGACACGCGCACGGCCGCGCCGGGAGGCGGTCGAACGGGGGCCGAACGGCGACCGAACGGCGGCCAAGGTCGCAGCCTCGCATGATGGCGTCGCTGCTGCTCGTCGCCGTTGCAAAGGCGACCGGCGCGACGCGCGGGATCGCCGGACTCTCCGACCGCCGTGTCCTGCTGCGGGCCCTGCTGGACGGCATCGGCTCGCCAACCTGATCGCCGCCTGCGATAGGCGCGCCGCTAGAACTCTTCCGTGTCGACTTCGCTGCGCGCCTGCGCCGCATAGCGATGGCCGTGGACGGTTTTCTGGTTGATGGCCGCGTCGAGACGCGCGAGCAGATCGGGCGACAGCCGAACCTCCGCGGCAGCGACGTCTTCCTTCAGGTGCCCGACGTTCGTCGTACCCGGGATGGGGATGATGTCCTCGCCCCGGTGCAGCAGCCACGCGAGCGCGAGCTGCGCGGGAGTGCAGCCCGCCTCCCGAGCCAGTGCCTTGTAGGCGGCGAGCAGCTTCAGGTTCTGCTCGTGATTCGCGGGTTCGAAGCGCGGGAGCGTGCGGCGGATGTCCTTCGCATCGAACGCGGACACGTCATGCACGGCGTCGCAAAGGAAGCCACGCGCGACGGGGCTGAACGCGACGAAGGCCACGCCCAGTTCACGGCAGGCCGCGAGCACGGCGATTTCCGGGTTGCGCGTCCAGAGCGAATATTCGGTCTGCACCGCCGCGATCGGGTGCTCCCGGTGCGCGCGGCGCAGCGTGGCCGCCGACACTTCCGACAGGCCGATCGCGCGCACCTTCCCCTGTTCCACGAGCCGGCCCAGCGCGCCGACGCTCTCCTCGATGGGCACTTTCTTGTCCCAGCGATGCAGATAGTAGAGATCGATCGCGTCGGTCTGCAGCCTGCGCAGGCTGTCCTCGCAGTTTCGGCGCAACGCGTCTGGGCGGCCGTCGATCACACGGCGGGTGACCCCGTCGTCGCCCGTGACACCGCCGAGGCCGCCCTTGCTCGCGAGCGTGATGCGGCCGCGATGCGGCCTCAGCACGCGGCCCACGAGCGTCTCGTTCGCGCCGAATCCGTAGAGGGCCGCGGTGTCGAAGAGCGTCACGCCCGCGTCGAGCGCGGCGAGCAGCAGGCGTTCGCCCTGCTCCGCCGGCGGCGGCGCGCCGTAGGCGTGGCTCAGGTTCATGCACCCGAGGCCGATGGGAAAGACCTGGAAGGGACCGAGTTTGCGTTGTGGCATGCCAGGCATTGTGACGCGCGGATTGCTGCGCCGGCTCTCAGGCGAGCTGCTTCTCGAGCTGATCCAGCACTTCGTAGCAAGGCAGCACCTGTGCCACGCTCGCATTGGGCTCGCGCCCTTCGCGGATCGCCGCGACGAACTCGCGATCCTGCAGCTCGATGCCGTTCATCGACACGTCGACCTTCGACACGTCGATCTTCTCTTCCTTGCCGTTGAAGAGATCGTCGTAGCGCGCGATGAAAGTCGCCGTGTCGCCGATGTAGCGGAAGAACGTGCCGAGCGGGCCTTCGTTGTTGAACGACAGCGACAAGGTGCAGATCGCGCCGTTGGCCGCCTTCAGCTGGATGCTCATGTCCATCGCGATGCCGAGCGCCGGGTGGATCGGCCCCTGCACCGCGTTCGCCTTCACGATCGGGCTGCCGCACTGGTAGGCGAAGAGATCCACCGTGTGCGCCGCGTGGTGCCAGAGCAGGTGGTCGGTCCAGCTGCGCGGCTGGCCGAGCGCATTCATGTTCGTGCGGCGGAAGAAGTAGGTCTGCACGTCCATCTGCTGAATGTGGAATTCGTCGGCCGCGATCTTCTTGTGAACGAACTGGTGGCTCGGATTGAACCGGCGCGTGTGACCGCACATCGCCACGAGCCCGCTCTTCTTCTGCAGGTCGACCACCGCCTGGCCGTCCTGCAGCCGGTCGCACAGCGGGATCTCGACCTGCACGTGCTTGCCGGCGTTCAGGCATGCGATCGCCTGGGCCGCGTGCATCTGCGTCGGCGTGCACAGGATCACGGCGTCGACGTCGGACCGCTTCAGCGATTCGTCCAGGTCGGTCGTCACGTGGCCGATGCCGTACTTCTTCGCGACTTCCTGTGTCTTGTCCAGTTCGCGTCCGACGAGGGAGGTGACCTGCACGCCGTCGATCAGCTTCAGGCCGTCGAGGTGTTTCTGTCCGAAGGCGCCGGCGCCGGCGAGGGCTATGTTGATGTGTCGGGTCATGTGAGGGGTTCCAGGCGGATGCATTCATCGCAGAGGCGCGGAGGCCGCAGAGGGCCGCAGAGAAAATTCCTGATTCTTCTCTGCGGCCCTCTGCGCCCTCTGCGCCTCTGCGGTGAATGTCTTCATTGCTTTCAACAAACGTCAGTGGTTCTCGAGAATCAGATGCCCCACCGCCGTGTTCGACGCAGGCACGTGATAGAAGCGATGCTTCACGGTGGGCTTCGCACCACCCGCGACGTCGCTCATCGCACCGCGCGCGATGAGCCACATCACGAGTTCGATGCCCTCGCTGCCGGCCTCTTCGACATATTCCATGTGCGGGACCCGGGCGAGCGCCTCGGGCTCGGCGATCAGGCGGTCGAGGAAGCGGTTGTCCCATTCACGATTGATGAGACCCGCGCGCGGACCCTGCAGCTGGTGGCTCATGCCGCCCGTGCCCCAGATCTGCACGTTGAGATCTTCGTCGTAGCTTTCGATCGCGCGGCGGATCGCCTGCCCGAGCATGAAGCAGCGCATCCCGCTCGGCACCGGATACTGCACGACGTTGACCGCGAACGGGATCACGCGGAACGGCCACTCTTTCGTCTCGCCGCACAAGAGCGACAGCGGCACCGTGAGCCCATGGTCCACGTCCATCCGGTTCACGATGGTGAGATCGAAGTCCTGCTGGATCACCGATTGCGCGATGTGCGACGCGAGCTCGGGCGCGCCCTTCACGTCCGGCACGGGCCGCGGGCCCCAGCCCTCGTCGGCCACCCTGAATTCGGCGGCCGTGCCGATCGCGAACGTCGGGATCATCTCCAGGCTGAACGCGGTCGCGTGGTCGTTGAAGACGAGGAAGACGACGTCGGGCGGGTTTTCCTTCAGCCACCGGCGCGAGAACTCGTAGCCCGAGAAGACCTTCTGCCAGTACGGCTCCTGCGTCTTGCCGAGGTCCATCGCCGCGCCGATGGCCGGCACGTGCGACGTATAGACGGATGCGGTGATGCGTGCCACGGTGCCTACTTTCTGCCCCACTTCGGATCGCGGCCGCCGCCGATCATCATGTCGCGGTAGGCCTCCTCGCTCATGCCCGTCATCGAGCCCGCCATCTGCTGGAAGCTCTTGCCGTCGGTCGCGCCGATCTTCGCGAGGAAATAGATGTTGCCGCCGAGCGCGATCATGCGGTTCATGTCGCGCGCGAGCACGGCCTCCTTCTGTTCCTCGGTCATCGCCCACTCGTCGAGATACGCGCGTTCGTCCTTCTTGAAGCGTTCGCGGTTTTCAGCCTTCATGAGCGACATGCAGAACTGGTTCAGCCAGTAGCCCTTCCTGCTTTGATCCGCATCGAAGATCGTCGTGCCGGGCACGTTCCTGTAGGGTTTGTCGAGCGGCATGTTCAGGCTCCTGCCGATGCGGCGCCGGGCGCGAGCTCGGGCCAGTACAGCCGCGTCGGGTTGTCGACGAGCAGCTTCTTCTGCAGCTCGCTCGTGGGCGCGATGTGGGGAATGAAGTCCACGAGCAGCCCATCGTCGGGCATGTGGTCCTTCAGGTTCGGATGCGGCCAGTCGGTGCCCCACAGCACGCGATCGGGAAAAGTCTCCACGACCTTGCGTGCGAACGGCACGACGTCGCGGTACGCGTCGCGCTCGCCGTCGAGCGCGCGCGGGCCGGTGAGCGACAGCCGCTCGGGGCAGCTCACCTTGCTCCAGACGTTCTCGTTCTCGCGCATGAACTTCAGGAAGAGATCGAACTCGGGCCCGTCCACCGGCTTGCTCACGTTGGGGCGGCCCATGTGGTCCACCACCACGGTCGCCGGCAGCGACGTGAAGAAGTCCCAGAGCTCGGGCAGGTCCTCGGCCTCGAAGTAGATCACCACGTGCCAGCCGAGCGGGGCGATGCGCGAGGCGATTTCCATCAGTTCGTCTTTCGGCGTGAAGTCGACGAGGCGCTTCACGAAGTTGAAGCGCACGCCCCGCACGCCTGCGTCATGCAGCTCCTGCAACTGCTGATCCGTGACGGCGCGTTTCACTGTGGCCACGCCGCGCGCCTTGCCGCCCGAAGTCTTCAGCGCATCGACCAAAGCACTGTTGTCCGCGCCGTGGCAGGTGGCCTGCACGATCACGTTGCGCTCGAAGCCGAGGCGGTCGCGCAGCTTGAAGAGCTGCTCCTTCGTCGCGTCGCACGGCGTGTACTTGCGCTCGGGCGCATAGGGAAACTTCCAGCCGGGGCCGAAGACGTGGCAATGCGCATCGACGCTGCCGGGAGGCACCTTGAACCGCGGCGGCGTGGGCGCGCCGTACCAGTCCAGCCAGCCCGGTGTCTTCGTGAAATTGCCTGTGGTGGGTCTGCTCATGTCAACGGATTCAATCGATGTAGCGCAGGCCGGCCTTCTCGAGCGGCTCGCGCATCCTGTACATGTCCAGGCCGAGCACGCCGGAGGCGAGTTTCGCGCGCTTCTCGCCTTCGTTCGCTTCCCGGGCGGTCGCCGCTTCGAGCGTCTTCTTCGCCATTGCCGCGGGCACGCAGACGACGCCGTCGTCGTCGGCCACGATCACGTCGCCGGGTGTGACGAGCGCGCCCGCGCACACCACAGGGACGTTCACGGAACCGAGCGTCGCCTTGACGGTGCCTTTCGCGCTGATCGCCTTGCTCCACACCGGGAACTTCATTTCGGTGAGGGTGCGCACGTCGCGGCAGCCGGCGTCGATCACGAGCGCGAGCGCGCCGCGCGCCTGGAAGCTGGTGGCGAGCAGGTCGCCGAAGAAGCCGTCGGTATTGTCCGCCGTGCAAGCCGCCACGACGATGTCGCCCGGCTGGATCTGCTCGGCGGCGACGTGAAGCATCCAGTTGTCGCCGGGGTGCAGCAGCACGGTCACGGCCGTGCCCGACACCTGCGTGCCCGGATAGATCGGCCGCATGTACGGCTTCATCAGGCCGACGCGACCCATGGCCTCGTGGACGGTGGCCGCGCCGAAGCGCGCGAGGGCACTGGCCACTTCGCGGTCGGCGCGGTGGATGTTTCTGTGGACGACGCCTAGTTCATACATTCGAGTGCTCCTGGACCGGTTCACCGCAGAGGCGCAGAGGGACGCAGAGGGCCGCAGAGAAAATTCCTGATTCTTCTCTGCGGCCCTCTGCGCCCTCCGCGCCTCTGCGGTGAACTCCTTCTCTCACAACCCACGCTCCTTCAGCCGAGCATCCAACCGCGGAAACACACGCCGCGCATTGCCTTCGAAGATCGCGTGGCGATCGTCATCCGTCAGCTCCTCGCAGGCATCGATGTAGCGCTTCGTGTCGTCATAGTAGTTGCCCGTCGTCGGATCGATCCCGCGCACCGCGCCGATCATCTCGCTTGCGAAAAGCACGTTCTTCACCGGGATCACCTTGTTCAGGAGGTCGATGCCCGGCTGGTGATACACGCACGTGTCGAAGAAGATGTTGTTCAGCACGTGCTCGGTGAGCAGCGGCTTCTTCATCTCCTGCGCAAGGCCTCGAAAGCGCCCCCAGTGATACGGCACCGCGCCGCCGCCATGGGGGACGATGAAGCGCAAAGCCGGAAAGTCCTTGAAGAGATCGCCCTGCACGCACTGCATGAACGCGGTCGTGTCCGCGTTGAGGTAGTGCGCACCGGTCGTGTGGAAGCTCGGATTGCAGCTCGTGCTCACGTGCACCATCGCGGGCACGTCGTACTCCACCATCTTCTCGTAGATCGGATACCACCACCTGTCCGTGAGCGGCGGCTCCTTCCAGTGGCCGCCGGAAGGGTCCGGGTTCAGGTTGATGCCGACCGCGCCGTATTCGCGGATGCACTTCTCCATCTCGGGAATGCAGGTCTTCGGATCGACCCCGGGCGACTGCGGCAGCATCGCCACCGGAGCGAAGTGATCGGGGAAGAGCTGCGACACGCGAAAGCAGAGTTCGTTGCAGATCGCGGCCCACGTGCTCGACACCTCGAAGTCGCCGATGTGATGCGCCATGAAGCTCGCGCGCGGCGAGAAGAGCGTCAGGTCGTTGCCGCGTTCCTTCATGAGGCGCAGCTGGTTGTTCACGATCGATTCGCGGATCTCGTCGTCGCCGATCTCGAGTTCGGACGCCCGGGGCATCTGCGCGGGGTCCTTGATGCCGGCGATCTGGCGGTTGCGCCACTCTTCGAGCGGCTTCGGCGCCGTCGTGTAGTGGCCGTGGCAATCGATGATGAGCGTCATGAGTTGTAGCTTCCTTGGTCTTGCCTGCATCAGGCCGCTTCCATGCCCTGGCGGCGCTTGGCTTGCGTGGTTTCGGCCGATGCCATGAAGGCGAGCAGCGCGCGCACGGCCTCGCGCTGCGTGGATGATGCAACGATACCGGCCGAAAACGTCGTGATGATCTGCACCGCCTGCGGCAGCGGCCCGAGGATCGCGATGCCGTCGAGGTGGATCAGCTCGCTCAGTTGCTGGAAGCCGAGCGCGACTTCGCCCTTCGCCACCAGCGAGCCGACCGGCACGCCCGGCGGCGCGGTCACGATGCGCTCGCGGATGCGATCGGCGATGCCCCAGCGTTCGAAGAGCTTCGCAAGCGCGACGCCGCTCGGCCCCGTCGAAAATCCGAGTGTCGGCGCATCGAGCACCGCGCGCTTCAACGCGTTTTCGCTCGACACGTCGGGCTTCGGCGCGCCCGCCTTCACGGCAACCGCCACGCCCGACTTCACGATGTCGACTTTGCTGCCCGCGACGACGTGACCGCCCGCGGCCAGCTTGTCGATCGCATCGGAAGCGAGCACGACGAAGTCGAACGGCTCGCCCGCCTGCACGCGCTTCGCCGCGTCGACGCCGCCGACCGATTCGATCGCGACCCCGACCGCCCCCTGCCGCTCGAACGCGGCCGCCAGCTCACCCAGAAGCTGGCGCGTCGCCATGGACGAAATACCCCGGAGCATCGAAGTCATGCCGCGCATTGTGGTGATCCCTCCTTCCGCCAGAAAGGCCACAGGCCCACTAGCAGCTATAGCGCACCGGCATAATCGCTGAACAGATATCTCGGATCCATGGACCTGAAGCAGCTTCAGTATTTCGTGCGCGTGGCCGAACTCGGCAGCTTCACACGCGCGGCGATCGAGCTGAACGTGGCCCAGCCCGCATTGAGCCGCCAGGTGCGGCTGCTCGAAGTCGAGCTGCGGCAGACCTTGCTCGTGCGCAACGGCCGGGGCGCGGTGCCCACCGAGGCCGGCAAGCTGCTGCTGGAACACGGCCGCGGCATTCTCTACCAGGTGGAGCGCACCCTGGAAGACCTCGGCCGGATGCGCGGCGGCCTTTCGGGCCGTGTGGCCGTCGGGTTGCCGAGCAGCGTCGCGCGCGTGCTCACGGTCCCGCTCACGCGCGCATTCCGCGAGGCCTTGCCGGAAGCGAAACTCTCGATCAGCGAAGGTCTTTCCGGCGGCCTGCAGCAGGCGCTCGCGAGCGGCCGGCTCGACATCGTCGTGCTGTACAACGCGCAGCCCTCGCGCGAGCTCGACCTGATTCCCCTGCTCGAAGAAGAGCTGCTGCTCGTGAGCGCGCGTCCGGCCGGCCTGCACGAAGACCCGCCGCCCGGCCCGATCCCGCTGGAAGCCGTCGCGCGCATGCCGCTCGTGATCCCGACCAAGCCGAACGCGATCCGCGACTATGTCGAGTCGGAGATGGCGGCGATCGGCTGCCGGCCGAACATCGCGCTGGAGATCGACGGCGTCTCGGCGATCCTCGATCTCGTGCTCGACGGCGCGGGCTTCGCGATTCTTTCCAGCAACGCGTTGCTCAATTCACCGCGTCCTTCGGCCTACACGGCGCGCCGGATCGGCTCGCCGCCGATGAAGATCCAGCTGTCGCTCGCGACCAGCCTGCAGCGGCCCGCGACGCCGGTGCAGAAGGCCGCGCTCGATCTGATCCGCAAGATCAGCCCGAAGGTCGTGGCTCACGCCTGAACCGAGGGCTGCGTTACGTCGACCACGGGCTGCAGCGTCACTTCGGCCTTGAGCGAGTTCGAGACGAGGCAGGTCTGTTCCGCGCGTTCGAGACAGCGAAGCGCCACGTCCTGAGCCGAAGAGTCGGAGATGACGAGACGCGGCGCCACGGTGAAGGACGTGAAGCGGACGGCATCGGCCGCCTTTTCGAGCAGGCCGGTCACGTCCACGTCGAGGCTTTCCCATTCCAGGCGGACGGCCCGCGCCACGGCGCGGAAGCTCAGGATGAAGCAGTCGGCGACGGCGGCGGTGAGCAGGGTTTCGGGCGACCAGAATCCCTCGGGGCCGCCGAACTGGGGAGGCGCCTGCGTCTGGAGCGTGGGCAGGCCGTCTTCATGGACGGAAACGGGTCCCTGCGCGGCGCCGGACGCGCGGACGTGATAGTGATGGGGCAGCGGCATGGCAGCGATCGCGTGGAAGTGGGCTCGATCTCATGCTACGGAGGGCCGCTGCAGCGAACGTTGAGCAGGATCAACTCGCGGGGACGGCGGCGCGTCCGCGACTGGCGCGTCCTTCCGCGCCGCAAGCTCCTGAATCAGGTCCGTGGTCGTGGCTGCCTCCAGCAACAGGCGCGTGTACGGCGATCGCGGACGATCGAAGATGTCCTGGACGCGGCCCTCCTCCACGATGCGGCCCTGATCCATGACGACGATGCGGTCCGCGATTTCGGAGACGGCCGCGAGATTGTGCGAGACGAACATGCATGCGAAGCCGTACTCCGCCTGCAGTTTCCTGAGCAGATCGAGCACCTGCTTCTGGATGGTCATGTCGAGCGCGGAGACCGGTTCGTCGGCCACGACGAACGCCGGCCGCCGCACGAGCGCGCGCGCGATCGCCACGCGCTGGCGTTGCCCGCCGGAAAGTGCGTGCGGATAGCGCCGCTCGTACCCCGCCAGTCCCACCTGTTCGAGCATCTCGCCGGCGCGGCGCTCGCGCGCCGCGCGACCGAGCGTACCGCCATGCAGCAGCGGCTCCGCCACGGCGTCGCCGATCCGCTGCCGCGGATCGAGCGACGAGTAGGGGTCCTGGAATATCAACTGGCTTGCGAGCCGGAATTCGCGCAGGTCCTTGTGCCCCGCGCCGTGCACCGGACGGCCGCCGAAGCGCAGCTCGCCACTCGCGAGGGGAATGAGGCCGAGCAGCGCGCGACCGAGCGTGGTCTTGCCCGAGCCCGATCCACCCACGACGGCGACCACCTCGGCCGGATGGATGGCGAGCGACACGTCGCGCACGGCATGCTTGCTCTCGGCCCGCCTGAACCAGCCGGTTCCGCGCGAGAAGCTGATCGAAACCGATCGCGCTTCGACGAGCGGCGTTTCGCCCGCGGGGAGCGGCGCGGAATGCCGGCGCCGCGGCAAGGCGGCGATCAGACGGCGCGTGTATTCATCGCGCGGCGCAAGGAGCACGTCGCGCACCGGGCCGCCTTCGATCCGGCGGCCCTTTTCCAGCACGACGACGTCGTGGGCATAGCGTGCGACGAGGCCCAGGTCGTGCGTGACGAGCAGCACCGCGGTGCCGGCCGTGCGCGTGAGATCGGCCATGATCTCCATCACTTCCCGCTGTGCGAGCGAGTCGAGCGCGGTCGTCGGTTCGTCGGCGATGAGCAGACGGGGCTTCAGCAGCATTACCGACGCAAGCATGATGCGCTGGCGCATGCCGCCGGAGAACTGGTGCGGAAAGGCGCGCAGGCATGCCTCGACGTCGTCGATGCGCACGCGCCTGAGCATCGCGCTCGCCTGCTCGCGCGCTTCGTGCGCCGCGAGCCCCTGGTGCAGCAGCAAGGCCTCGGCCAGCTGCTCGCCGATGCGCATCGCCGGGTTGAGCGACACCATCGGCTCCTGGAACACCATGCCCGCCACGGCCCCGCGCAATGCGCGCATCCGCGCCTCGTCGAGCGCGCCGACGTCGTTGCCCTGCAGGAGGATCGTGCCCGCGCACTGCCTCACCTGCGAGGGCAGCAGACGCAGGATGGCGCGGCCCGCGAGCGTCTTGCCGCTGCCCGACTCGCCCACCAGCGCCAGCACCCGGCCGGTTTCGACATCGAAGGAAACGCCGTCCACGAGCGTGCGGCCGCCCGGGCCTTCCAGGGTCAGGCCGCGCACGCTCAGGAGCGGCGGCGTCGCCGCGCCGGACGTCATGACCGCTCCATGCGCGGATCGAACCAGTCGCGCAATGCATCGCCCACAAGGTTCACGCCCAGCAACGCGCATGCGATGCACGCGCCCGGCGCGATGCCGAGCCATGCCGCCGATTCGATGTACGGCCTGCCCGACGACAGCATGTTGCCCCACGTCGGCGCCGGCGGCGGCACGCCCAGGCCGAGAAAGCTGAGCGCGCTCTCGGAGAGGATGACCCAGCCGAACATCGACGTGGCAAGCACGACGAGCGGGGCGACGCAGTTCGGCAGCACGTGCACGATGAGCGTCCGCAGGCCGGAGTTGCCGATCACACGCGACGCTTCCACGTACTCCTTCTCGCGCAGCGACAGGACGGTGCCGCGCACGACGCGCGCCGCCGTCGGCGCGTAGGCGAGCCCCAGGGCGAAGACGATGCCCCACTTGTTCGCGCCGAGCACGGCCATCACGCCGAGCGCAAGCAGGATGCCGGGAAACGCCAGCAAGGCATCGTTGACGACCATCAGCAGCCGATCCACCCAGCCGCGAACGTAGCCCGATACGAGCCCGACCACGACGCCCAGCGCGAGCGCGACGAGCACCGTGGTGGCGGCCACGAGCAGGCTCGTCGCGGCGCCGGCCATGATGCGCGACAGCACGTCGCGGCCGAATTCGTCCGTCCCGAGCAGGAAGTCCGCGGATGGCGGGTGCAGGCGCAGGCGCGGCTGCACCCGCAGCGGATTGAACGGCGTCCAGAAGAAGGAGGTGACCGCCAGCAGCGCCATGGCCGCGAGGAGCGTGCCGCCGATCCATGCATTGGCACGAAGCTTCATTCTGCGGACACGCGCGGGTCGAAGAGGGGATAGCACAGGTCCACCACGAGATTGACCGTGACGTAGATGAAGGCCGTGAAGAGCAGGCAGCCCTGCACCACCGGATAGTCCCGCGCGAAGATCCCGTCCACCAGGAGCCTCCCGAGCCCCGGCAGCGTGAACACGGTTTCGAGCACGGCGATGCCGCCCAGCAGGTTGCCGAGCACGAGCCCCACGAGCGTCCACGTCGGCGCGAAGGCGTTGGGCAGCACGTGCCGAAGCAGCACGCGCAGCTCCGAAAGGCCCTTGGCGCGGGCATGCGTGACGTATTCGAGGCGCAGCGTCTCGATGGCGCTCGCGCGCGCCATGCGCGTGAGCACGCCGAGCTCGATCAGGGTGAGCGTGACGACGGGAAGTATGAGAAACGTGATCGCCGCCCGCCAGTCCTCGGCGAAGGTCACGTAGCCCACGACCGGCACGAGGCCGAGCTTCAGGCCCACCACGAGCAGCAGCAGGAGGCCCAGCCAGAAGCTCGGGATGGACAGGAAGAACGTCGCTGCCGCGACGACCATCGTGTCCACGACGCTGTTCTGCTTCCACGCCGCGTACAGGCCGGCCGGCACGGCCAGGAGCACGGCGGCGGCGACCGCCGCGAGCACGATGGAAGCGCTGACCTGAAACCGTTCGAGAAGCAGCGGCAGCACGGGCTGGCCGCTCGTGATCGAAGTGCCGAAGTCGCCCTGCGCCACCCGTGCGAGCCAGTAGGCGAATTGCGTGACGACGGGCCGGTCGAGCCCGTAGTGCGCGCGCAGGCTCGCGAGCTGCTCCGGCGTGGCGGCATCGCCCAGGATCAGCAGGGCCGGGTCACCCGGGATGAGCCGCATCAGCACGAAGACGAGCAGCGCGACCAGCAGCAGCGTCGGCAGCGTCCACACGAGGCGCCGCGCGACGTAGGAAGCGAGCGAGGACCGCATCGCGTCTTTCAGCCTCTTCGCCGTCCCTCAGGGGTTGCGCATCGCGACGCCCCACGTGCGCACGAGGCCGAGCGGCCATCCCTTGTAGCCGCTCACGTAGCTGCGCGCGGCACTCGTGTTGACGGCGGAGTACATGAAGACGGCGGGCACGTCCGCGCGCAGCTTCGTCTCGAGCTGATCGAAGATCGCCTGGCGCTGCGCGCGGTCGGAGGTGACGGTGCTCTTGGCGATCAGCTCCAGCGCCTCGGGGTTCTCCCACACCTTGCGCGGCTGCTTGTCCTTGGGTCCCGAAATCATCTCGAACGACAGCGACGGATCGAGCCGAGAGGAGTAGCTGAACGCCATCGCCTGGTAGTTGCCCTTGTTGTAGCGGTCCAGCAGCGTGGCCCACTCCAGCACCTCGACTTCCATCCGGATGCCGGCGTCCTGCGCCATCGCCTGCGTCATCACCGCGATCTTGTAGATGCTCTCGTAGCGCTTGGTGGCAAGCAGCTTGATGGGCTCGCCCTTGTAGCCGGCCTCGGCGAGCAGTTTCTTCGCCTGCGCGATGTCCCGCCTGGGCAATGCGGCCTGCGCGGACTTGTAGTACGAGCTGGGCGTCGGCATCACCGAGCGGCTCGGCCTGGCATTGCCGGTGGTCACGGTCGCGACGAGTTCGGGCATGTCGAGCGCGAGCGCGATGGCGCGGCGAATGCGCACGTCCTTCAGCAGCGGATCCCGTGTCTGGAACAGCACGCCCTGCATGTCCATGCTCGGTTCGGTGTCCAGCACGATGTCCCTGCGCGCCTTGTACTCCGCCATGTCCTCGTCGTTGATGTCGTAGATGAGATCGATCCCGCCCGAGAAGAGCGCGGCCTTCGCCGCGGACGAATCCGGGATGATCACGAAGCGCACCCTGGCGACTTCGGCCGTCTTGTTGCCGGTATTGCCGTCGCGCTTGCCGGGCAGCGCCGCATACGCGTCATTGCGCACCAGCTCGATGAACTGGCCCCGCCGCCACTCGCCCAGCTTGAAGGGGCCGGTGCCGATGGGCTCCTTCCACTTGTCGCCGTCGAGCGAGCCGCGGTGATAGACGGCGGCCGCGCCGCAGTCCGTGCGCGCGAGCGTGGCGAGAAAGAGCGCGGCCGGCTTCTCGAGCGTATAGACGACGGTGGCCGGATCGGGCGCCTGCACGCTCAGGACCTTGCTCACGCCGCGCCCGTCGAACTCGGGCAGGCACCGCCAGTTGTTCGAAGGCTTCATGTACCGGTTCCACGAGAACAGCACGTCGTCCGCCGTGAGCGGCGCGCCATTGTGGAACTTCACGCCCGGGCGCAGGTGGAACGTATAGGTCCGCCCGTCCTTCGACACGTCGATCGACTTCGCGAGCAGCGGCCCCACGCTCGCGTCCTCGCGATAGGCGACGAGGCCCTCGACGATGTGCATCATCACCGCGTCGGTGTTCGCGTCGCGGTTGAGGCCCGGGTCGGTGGAGCGGATGTCGGCGTTCAGCCGCACCCGCAGGGTGCCCGCCTGGGGCTGCGCGTGCGCGGTGACGGCGGCCATGCAGGCGGCGGCGAGCAGAGCCAGCGCGGAAGTCGGCTTGATCTTCATGGTGTCCTTCGGTGGAATGTGTTCAGGCGGCGCGCACGGCGGCAGCTTCGCGGCGCACGTGCGGTTCCATGTCGAGCCGGTAGCTCGTGAATTCGCGGTTCAGCGCGGGCAGCATCGCGACTTCCATGAGGCCGAGCGCGGGCTCCATCACGACCATCGCGACGGAGGCCGAGAGGTTGTTGCTCGTGTTCATCCGCGGCGGCCGGCACACCGACCAGGGCGACTGGTAGTCGTCGAACAGCGCGGCCTTGACCGTCTCGCGCGTGATCTCGCCGATGCGCGGCTCGATCAGTTCGCGCACGCGCACGTCGCGATACAGGGAATCGGGCGTGTTGGCGATGCCGGTGTCTTTCAGCTTGCCAAGCGCCACGGAACTCTGGAAATGATTGGCGTGCACGAGCAAGCCGCGCTGCGGATGAACCTGGAAGGTCTCGTCGGGCGCGCACTCGAAGTCGATGCAGATGCCTCCGGCCTGCGCCACGATCACGTTGTTGGAGGCCGACTTGGGGGTCGCATACACAATTCTCATCGCATGGGCGAGATGCGTCTGCTCCAGCGCCTTGCGGCGCAGCAGCGCGAGCGGCACGCCGACCTGGCGATAGTCGCGATCCGACTCGAGATAGTTGGCCGTGATCGAGATGCCCGCGGCGTTCATGCCCGAACGCGCGAGGCCGCCCGCTTCGGTGAAGGTGAGAACGTCCGGGCCGTCGTCGCGCCGCACGCGCACCACCACCGCGGTTTCGGCGCACTCGACCTTCCAGTCCCAGTTCTGCGCATGGATCAGGTTGCCCGCGCGCGTGGCCGCGGGCATCGCGGCGATGCCGGTGCAGCCGTCGGGATCGATCAAGGCGGGCTGGCCCTTGCGGCGCCGGTCGGCGAGCTTCAGCAGTTCGGTGCGCGCATTGAGCATCACGACCGCGGCGAAGTCGACGCCGGCGCCCTCCGCGATGCCTCTCATTTCTTCGACGAAAGCGGGCTCGAAGTCGGCAATGGTCGGTTCGTACGTTTGCACGAGCGCTTCGATGTCGCTCCAGCCGAGCCTCGCGCCCTCCAGTTGCGCCGTGTAGTGGCCGATGCCGCGCAGGATGCGCTCGCGGGCCTGCTCGCCGTACTGCTGTCCGCGCTCGCGCGGCGGCCCGGCGATGTCGATGAAGGGTGCGGGTGGGGGCACGCCGCGCGCGAAGGTTTCGGCTGAAGGGGGCATCGGGGTGGTCGTCGGATCGAATTTCGGCTAAAGTGTATTTTGTGATTCCGAAAAAATCAAACCTGCTCGCATTGCCCTCGCGGGGCGCTTCCCGTGCCCCGCTTCGCGCGACGCCGCTGCAAAGCGAGCTGGCCGACCGGATCGCCGCGCTGATGCACGAGGAAGGCGTGAAGCCCGGCACGCGCATCAACGAGAACGCCGTGGCGCTGCGGCTGGGGGTATCGCGCACGCCCGTGCGCGCCGCGCTCGACGTGCTGGCCGCCCGCGGCTTCGCGGCGCGGCGGCCGAACAAGGGCGTGGAGCTGCTCAAGCTGCCGCCGCAGCCGCGCGCCGCGCCCGCGCGAACGTCCGCGCCCCCCGACGAGGACGCGCTGCTCGTGCGCATCGCCCGCGAGCGGCAGCGCGGCGAGTTGCCGGCCCACGTCTCCGAAAAGGAGCTGATGGACCGCTACGGCTTGTCGCGCCCCGCGCTGCGCCTGGCGCTGGACCGGCTCGCCGAGCTGGGCGTGGTGGAGCGTCGCCTGGGTTACGGCTGGCAGTTCGCCGCGGAGGTGTGGGACCAGGGGGCGCGGCAGGAAAGCTACCGGTTTCGCATGACCGTCGAGCCCGCGGCCATCCGCGAGCCCGGTTTCGCGCTCGCGCCGGAGTGGATCGCGCAGATGCGCGGCCGCCACGAAGCCTTCCTGAAGGCGCCCTGGACGGACAGCTCCAGCATCGCCTTCTTCGAGATGAACGCGGCGTTCCACGAAGGCATCGCGCAGGGCTCGCGCAACCGCTATTTCGCGCTGGCCGTCCAGCGGCAAAACCGGCTGCGGCGCCTGTCCAACTACGACTGGAAGCACGGCCGCGAACGCGTGGAGGTGAATTGCCGCGAGCACCTGGAAATGCTCGACCGGCTGCAGGCGGGCGATTGCGAGCTCGCGGCGCTCTTGATGCACCGGCATCTCGAGGTGGCGAGCCGGCTGCGCGCGCAGGCCCAGGCCGCCTGATTTTTGGAGCCTGGAAAAGCAATGAGCCTGCCGGCGCAGCGATCCCTCTGGGAGGCCACGGCCATCCCGGCTCCCGCGCTGCAGGGACCGCTGGGTGGTGCCCGCGAGACGGAGGTGCTCATCGTGGGCGCGGGCTTCGCGGGCCTTTCCACCGCGCTCGAACTCGCGTTGCGCGGCGTCGCGGTGACGGTGCTGGAGGCCGGCCGCGTCGGCGAGGGCGCATCCGGCCGCAACGGCGGGCAGGTGCTCCACGGCGGGCGGCATGCGCTCGACGAGCTGGTGCTGCGATTCGGCTGGTCGGCCGCGCAACGCCTTCATCGCTTCGCATTCGGCGCGGTCGAGGCGGCGTTCGCTCTCATCGATCGCCACCAGCTGCGCTGCGACGCGCGTCGCGCGGGCTCGATCTACGCGGCCGACACCGACGAAGGCGTGGCGCAGGTCCGCGAGAAACTCGAGGCGCTGCAACGCTCGGGCATCGCCGCGCGCTGGCTCGACGCATCCGCGCTCGAATCCGCCATCGGCACGCGGGCCTATCGCGGCGGCTACTTCAACCCGAATGCCGGAAGCGTCCATCCGCTGTCGCTGGTGCGCGAACTCGCGCGCGCGGCGCGGGACGCGGGCGCGCGGATCCACGAGCAGACGCGGGCGCTCTCGATGCAGCGTCACGGCAGCAGCTGGCGGATCACGACGCAGGACGGCCGCGTGGACGCTCGCCGCGTGCTGATCGCAACGAACGGCAGTGCCGCGCCGCTCGTGCCCGCCCTCGAGCGGTCGTTGCTGCGCGTGTGGAGCTTTCAGGTGGCGACCGAGCCCGTGCCTTTCGCGGGCGAGGCGCTGGCCCAGGGCACCACGGTCTCGGACACGCGCCGCCTTCTGCGCTACTTCCGGCAGGACGCGCAAGGCCGCCTGCTCGTCGGCGGCAAGGGCACGGTGCGCGCGCCTGCGGGGCTCCCGTCGTTCGCGCTGCAGGAACGCACGCTTCGCTCGCTATGGCCGCACCATCGCGAGACGCCGCTCGGCTACTGGTGGGGCGGAGAGGTCTCCGTCACGCTGGGCCGGTTTCCGAAGCTGTACAGCCTGGGCGAAGACGCCTGGGCCAGCGTCGCATGCAACGGCAAGGGCGTCGCCTGGAATCTCGCGCTGGGTGCCGTGCTCGCCGATCTGCTCGAAGGCGTTTCGCCCGAGGCGTTGCCGCTGCCGCCGCCCGAGCCACTGCGCCCTCTTCCGCTTTTTCCGCTGCGCCGGTATGCGGCCGCCGCGGGTGCCCTGTGGCTTCGGACGCTCGACGGCCTCGCGAGCGTCCGGTCGCTTTCCTGAAGGAGCGTCTTCGTCATGACCATCGCAACCCCCGCCTTCGCCGACGCCTTCTGGCTGCCCTTCACCGCGCAGCGCCAGTTCCGCGACCGGCCGCTCATCTTCACTGCCGCCGAGGGCATGCACTACACCGACGATTCGGGCCGCAAGGTGCTCGATGCGATGGCGGGGCTCTGGTGCGTGAACGCGGGCCACGGACAGCCGCGAATCACGCGCGCGATCCAGCAGGCCGCGGCGAAGCTCGACTTCGTGTCGTCGTTTCGCATGAGCCATCCCGCCGCTTTCGAACTCGCCGAGCGCATCGTGCGCATCGCGCCGAAAGGTCTCGAGCACGTGTTCTTCGTGAACTCGGGATCGGAAGCCGTGGACACGGCGCTCAAGATGGCGCGCGCGTATCACCAGGCGCGCGGCGATGCGCGCCGCACGAAGTTCGTGGGCCGCATGAAGGGCTATCACGGCATGGGCTTCGGCGGCCTGTCGGTGGCGGGCATCGGCCGCCACAAGCGCGACTTCGGGCCGCTCCTGCCGGAGACCATGCACCTGCCTCTGCCCTATGACGCCGATTGCCGGTTTTCGCGCGGGCTTCCCGACAAGGGTGCGCACTACGCCGACGCGCTGGAGCAGCTCGCGCAGATCCACGACCCGGGCACCATCGCCGCGGTGATCGTGGAGCCCGTCACGGGGTCGGGAGGCGTGTATCCGCCTCCCGCCGGCTACCTGCAGCGGCTGCGCGAGCTGTGCACGAAGCACGGCATCCTGCTCGTGTTCGACGAGGTGATCACCGGCTTCGGACGGCTGGGCGCGCCCTTCGCCGCGCAGGCCTTCGGCGTCACGCCCGACCTGCTCACCTGCGCGAAGGGCATGACCAACGGCGCCGTGCCCATGGGCGGCGTGCTCGCGAGCCGCGACGTGTACCAGGCGTTCATGACCGGCGCGCCCGAGGTGATCGAGCTCTTTCACGGGTACACGTATTCGGCGCACCCGCTCGCCTGCGCGGCGGCGCTCGCGACGCTCGACGTGCACGAGGAACTGGCCCTGCCGCAGCGTGCGGCCCGCATGGCGCCGCTCTGGCAGGAGCAGGCGCATTCGCTGCGCGATGCGCCGAATGTGCTCGACATCCGCAACGTGGGCCTGCTCGCCGCGATCGATCTGCGGCCGCGCGAGGGCGCCCCGGGCGCGCGAGCGAACGAATGCCACCTCGCGTGTCTCGAAGCGGGCGTCCTCGTCCGCAATTCCGGCGACACGCTGCTGCTGTCGCCGCCGCTCGTGATCGGCGAGGAAGAGATACGGCATGTGTTCGACACCCTCGGTGCGGCGCTGCGGCGCGTGGCTTCGGATACGGGCCCGGTCCACTGAACTTGCGCTGCGTCAACGCGAGTGCGCGGATTCCGAGAGTCAATGGAGGAAGTCTCCCGTTTGGCGCGCACGGGGGCCTTGCGGTGTAGCGCCTCGATACGGAGTGAACGATGGATACAGCGAACAGAAACGGGCCTTCGGCCGAATGCCCCGTGGCGAAAACGAACCGTGCAGGCGGCATGCCGCGTGACTGGTGGCCCGATCAGCTGGACCTGAGCGTGCTGCATCGGCACTCCGCGTTGTCCGACCCAATGGCTGCGGACTTCGACTATGCGCAGGCGTTCGCGGGCCTGGACTTCGCGGCGCTCAAGAAGGACCTCGCCGCCATGATGACGGACTCCCAGGATTGGTGGCCCGCCGACTTCGGCCACTACGGCCCGCTCATGGTGCGCATGGCATGGCACAGCGCGGGCACTTATCGCATCCACGATGGCCGCGGCGGCGCGGGCCGTGGCCAGCAACGCTTCGCCCCGGTGAACAGCTGGCCCGACAACGCCAACCTGGACAAGGCCCGGCGACTGCTCTGGCCGATCAAGCAGAAATACGGACAGAAGATCTCCTGGGCCGATCTCATGATCCTCGCCGGCAACGTCGCGCTCGAATCGATGGGCTTCAAGACCTTCGGCTTCGCCGCGGGACGCCAGGACGTGTGGGAAGCGGATCTGGACGTCTTCTGGGGCCCCGAGGGCAAGTGGCTCGCGGACGAGCGCTACAGCGGCGATCGCGAGTTGCTGAATCCGCTCGCGGCCGTCCAGATGGGCCTCATCTACGTGAACCCCGAAGGACCCGGAGGCAACCCCGATCCGATTGCCGCCGCGCGGGACATCCGCGAAACGTTCGCCCGCATGGCGATGAACGACGAAGAGACCGTGGCCCTGATCGCGGGAGGCCACACCTTCGGAAAGACGCATGGCGCGGGGCCTGCGAGCCACGTCGGCCCCGAGCCGGAAGCCGCGCCCATCGAGGAACAGGGTCTGGGATGGAAGAGCAGCTTCGGCACCGGCAAGGGCGCCGACGCGATCACGAGCGGCCTGGAGGTGACGTGGACCACGACGCCCACACGCTGGAGCAACAACTTCTTCTGGAACCTGTTCGGCTACGAATGGGAGCTGACGAAGAGCCCCGCCGGAGCGCATCAGTGGACGCCCAAGGGCGGCGCGGGCGGGGATACCGTTCCGCACGCGCACGACGCTTCGAAGCGCATCGCGCCCGCCATGCTGACCACCGATCTCTCGCTGCGGTTCGATCCGGCCTACGAGAAGATCTCGCGCCGATTCATGGAGAACCCGGATCAGTTCGCCGATGCTTTCGCAAGGGCCTGGTTCAAGCTGACCCATCGCGACCTGGGGCCGCGCGCGCGCTACCTCGGCCCGGAGGTTCCCGCGGAAGCGCTGCTCTGGCAGGACCCGATCCCCGCGGTCGACCATGAACTCGTCGACGACAGGGACATCGCGGGGCTCAAGCGTTCCATCCTCGCTTCGGGATTGTCCGTGCCGCAACTGGTCGCCACCGCCTGGGCCTCGGCTTCGACGTTCCGCGCTTCGGACAAGCGCGGCGGGGCCAACGGCGCGCGCATCCGCCTCGCGCCTCAGAAGGACTGGGAAGCCAACCAGCCGGCGCAGCTGGCCGGCGTGCTGCGGACACTGGAGGGAATCCAGGAAACGTTCAACGGCGCGCAGGCGGGCCGCAAGCGGGTGTCGCTGGCCGACCTGATCGTTCTCGGAGGCTGCGCGGCCATCGAGGATGCCGCGAAGGCGGGAGGACACGACATCCGCGTTCCGTTCGCGCCGGGACGCATGGACGCTTCCCAGGAACAGACCGACATCGCGTCCTTCGAGCCGCTGCAGCCGAGAGCCGACGGCTTTCGCAACTTCTGGCAAGGCCGGGCGCGACTTTCTCCGGAGGAAGCCCTCGTGGACAAGGCGCAGCTGCTGGGTCTGACGGCGCCCCAGACGACGGCGCTGATCGGGGGCTTGCGCGTGCTCGGAGCCAATGCCGCGGACTGCCGGCACGGCGTGCTGACGGATCGCGTCGGGACGCTCACGAACGACTTCTTCGTCAACCTCCTCGACATGCGGACGCAGTGGCAGCCTTCCATCGCGGATGCCGGCGTGTACGAGGGACGCGACCGCGCGACGGGTGAGGCGAAATGGACGGCATCACGCGTGGACCTCATCTTCGGTTCGCACTCCCAGCTGCGCGCCATCGCGGAAGTCTATGCATCGGCGGATGCGCGGGCCAGGTTCGTGCAGGACTTCGTGGCCGCGTGGGTGAAGGTGATGGACGCGGATCGTTTCGAGTTGCGGCGGACAGGCGCGGCACCTGCGCCGCTCTAACGCGGCGCCGGCTCCGCCGCGATCGGGATCACGTGCCGGGGCGGGCTCGCCGAGGACAGCGTGCCGAGCGCGCGCTGCAGCCCGGCGCGGCTCGGCTTTTCCACGAACACGCAGCGCTTGCCGGTGCGCTTGCAGTGGTCCTTCACGCGCCAGTAGGCATCGTGGCTGATGCAACCCGTCTGGCAGATCACCAGGTCCGCGCTGTCGAGCATCGCATCCAGCTGGGTCGCGCTCTCTTCTTCGCCTCCGTCGTGGTGCAGGAACCGGGCTCCGACGGCCTCGATGAGACGGCGATAGGCGGGCACGCTCGCCTGGCGGCCGCCGACGCAGAGCACGGAGCGATCGTCCAGTCGCGGAAGGCCCGCATCGGCCGGGTGAGGTCGCGACGCCTCGCGCAGGTCCTGCAGGGCGCGCTGCGCGGCCTCGGCCCGTGCGTGAGCGCGTTCGGCTTCGTGCCGCCCGCGCAGCACGCAGCGTTCGAGTTCATGCACGCGCAAGGTCTGCCGCTCCAGGCTGCGCACCAGTTCCGCGCGTTCCTTCAATGCGGGCACAGCCTCTTCGAGGACGCGCAATTCCTCTGCCTGGGCCGCGAGCTCGGTGTCGCGGCGGATCAGTTGCGCGCGCAACCGGATGATGTCGGACTGCATCGTTTCCGATCGCCGCTGCTGCTCGGCGGCGGCATCCGTGGCGCGCCGCTGGGCCGCGGCCAGTTCGCGAGCCAGCACGGCGTTCTCCTCCATGAGTTCGTCCAGGCGCTGGATGCTCGCGCGATTGGCCGTCCCGATCTGGTGCTGCAGCATGTGGATGTCGCGCAGCAGGCTTTCCTCGAGCGCCGGATCGCAGCGCGGATGGGTGAGCGTTGCCCAGAGCGCGCCGCCCACGTCGCCGCCGGAACACCGTTCGCGCCACCAGCCGGCAAGCGCCTCGGCCGACTTGTTGACGCTGGCCGCGCGAATCGCGAGCGCATAGCGCGTCTCCAATTCGCGCTGCAAGGCCTCCGACATGCGCGTGCGCTGCCGCGACTCGGCGATCACGCCGCAATGCAGATCGTAGTTGTCAGCGACGGGCGGCCCACCCAGAACCTTGCCCGCGAGCCTGCGCAGCGTGACGAGCGGCAGGCACACGCCGATCACGGGGCACAACGCATGGTGCGGAAGCTCCCACAGCCGGCGGCGTCTCGAGCCGTGCGCGGCTTGAACGGGCAACGCGTCTTCCTGCTGGCACATGGCGATCCTTTCAGTGCGGACGAGGTTGGTCCTTCCTGTCGCTGGCCCCTCGTGGCTCGAGGGCGAAGTCGCAGGCAGGCTCGGAGAAGAACACGCGATTGCCCTGCGGGTCGCGCACGGTGAACTCCCAGATTCCCCAGCTGCGCAGCACCGGCCCCTGCTCTTCGACGGCGCATCGCGCGCGAGTCGCGAGGCACGCGTGCAACCGGAAGATGCCGCCGCGAGCAGCCGTCAGGGCGATGTGGCAGTGGCGCGGCTTCAGGCCCTCGCGCTGCCAGATCTGCAGCCGTGCCCGGCCCAGCGAAAGCACCGCCAGGGCGCCGGGGATTTCCTGTTCGAGCCGCAAGCCCAGCGTCCCGCAGTAGAAGTCCAGGAGTGCGCGCAGGTCCGATGCATGGACCAGCGGGACGGCCGCGGCATGGACCCGCGCCATGGTCAATGCAGCCTTCCCGGTGCGGCCGGTTTGGCTCGCGGCTCGGGTGCGGGCGGCTTGGGCAGCGAATGACGATGCATCGCCTGCCAGTGGTCTCGCAGCAGGTGCACGACCTCCCGGAACTGCGGAGAAATGCAGACGTGCGCGGCGAGTTCGTCGAGGTTGGCGACGATCTTGCGAGCCATCGGCGCGCGGTCGGCTGCGCGCTGCGCCTGCACGTGGCTTGTCATGAGGGCCAGCGTGCCGGCAATGAGGGCCTCCGCGCAGGAGAGCTGGTATTCGAATGGCGGTGTGTCGGCGTGTTCGTGTGGCATGTGAAAGCAAACCTCCGGCGTGATCGGCCTCATTCTAAATACGAATGATTCTCATTGACAACCAAGACCCTGTCGGTTAAATTGCCAACGTCAACCCAGCCAGCCAGCGTTACCGCGTACCCGCGCGGCAGCGAGCCAGCGTTCGGTTCCAACCATCGCGAGGCTTGCAGCGTGTCGAATTTCGTCCGGCACCTTGAAGCGCCTTGCCGCACTCAAGGACTGCCGCACAATGTTTGCATCCCCCTCTTCGCCGGTCCAGCGTCTGCGCGCCGACCAACCCCAGGTGCCCGATGTCGAATTGCAGGTGATGGCGAGAGACGGCGTCGAAGCGCGCCTCGAATGGCCGGCGGTCGACGACCCTTCCCAATCGCCTGAATGCGCCGCGCGCGCCGCCGCTGTCACGGCGGCGAAGCAAGGAATTGCCGATCTGAAGGACCGCCACTGCGCGCGGTTCGATCCGCAGCGCTTGCCGGACGAATCCGACGCGCAGTGGGGCTCACGTGTTCGCCGGCAGCGCAGCAACGTGCTGTCTCTGATTCACGCGGCCAAGCATTGCCTGGTGCGGATCAGTCACGCAAGCGAGCACTTCGACGACCGTGCGCGGGAAGAAGAATTCGTGGACGAGATGTTGCGATCGCTCGCGGATGCGCTCACCGAAATCTCTGTTCGCGACGGCGCGCGGCCTCTCCATTGCGCGATCTTCGCCGTTGATGCCCATCCGCGCCTGCACGCGCTGAGGGCAGCGTTTCTGCAAGCCTCCATCGACAGCCGGATCGCTGCCCTAGTGCGGCTCGGCGCCGATCCGGCCGCGTGCACGGCGACCCCCGGCCTCGTCGCCCGGACGATCGACATTCTGGAAGATGCCGTGTCCGCGAGCGTCGATCCGGCGCCCGTCGTCTTGTGCATGGCTGGCACGTTGCATGAACTTGAAGCCGCGCTCGCAGGCCACCCCCTCGCGCAGCAAGCCGTGCACGCCGCGCTGGACGTGCCGCTGCTCCGGGTCATCGAGCATGCAGCTGCGCCGGGGCAACTCTCCAGAACGCGCGTCCTGAATCGCAGAGCGCTCCTCGCGGAACTGGGCAGGGACGGCCTGCAATCGTGCGACGCGTTCGGCGAAAGCGTGCCCGAAGGCCGTGCGACATCACTTCGTCACGCGCTCGCGCAGGCCAATTCGAAGGGCCTGCTTGAGCAGGCAGTGCGGGATGAACTCGGCAAACTGGACCCGCACGCGGGCCTTCACCTCGCGCAAACACGCCTCATCGCCCGGGAGTTCGCGCGGCTTTCCCGCTCCGCGATCCCGGACGAACTGCCGCGATGGCTGTCCAGCCCGCAGTGGAGTCCTTCCCGCGGAGTGAAGGAGGAATTCATCTATGCCATGCTCAGTGCCGGGATCGAGCGATTCTTCAGCGTCTCGCTGCCGGAATGCGCCGAGCTGGCGGCCCTGGGCGCCATCGATCAGGACGAGTTCGACGCTCTGCTCGATCGCACGTGCGGCCTCGTGCTGCGCCACGCTTGCCAGGCGATACACCGCGAGGCCACGCTGATTCGTCAGCTCGGGCACGAGCTGCTCGCCCTGGCCGCTCGAGTCGAGCGGGCATCGGCGCTCGACACCGCCACGAAGCGGGCACGCAAAGAAAAAATCGCGCGGTTCCTGGAGCACGAGGTCTTGCCGCGTTTGATGCAATCGTGGCCCCGCAGCCTGGCAGGCGAGCCGCACGCGGATTTCGCGAACCGGTTCAGTGCCGTTTTCGCCCGGCCGATGCACGTCTCGTCCTGAGCGCACGCCGGCAAGCAGTCACAAGGAAGAACCCCAATGAAGTCGAACGCCCCGCATGCGCTTTCGGTCGCCGCGCTCGCGACCGCGATGTCACTCGGACAGGCTCACGGTCAGGTGCAGCCGCCGGCAACCGCGCTGCAAACGGTCGTGGTCACCGCGAAGCGCGCAAACCGCGTCTCCTCGGGCGCGACCAACCTGCCGCTGGAGATCAAGGACACGCCGCAGTCGATCAGCACGATCGACAAGGAGGAACTGACCGACTTCGGCATCACCGGCTCCAACGACGCGCTTCGCTACGGCACCGGCATCAACGTGGAGCAGTACGAAACCAACCGGGCCGAGATCAACTCGCGCGGCTTCCAGGTGATGCTCACGCAGATCGACGGCCTGGGCATGACCAACGATTGGGGCACCATCGTCGGCCAGCAGGACACGTTCCTGTTCGAACGCATCGAGCTCATTCGCGGCGCCAACGGCCTGCTCACCGGCGTCGGCAACGCCTCCGGCACAGTCAACTACGTTCGCAAGCGGCCGACCAACACCGGCGGCGGCCAGGCGATCGTCTCGGCCGGCGCCTATGGCCTGAAGCGCCTCGCGCTCGACTACAACAAGGTCTTCACCGCCGATGGCTCGTGGGCCGGCCGGCTCGTCGTCGCGAGCGAGGACAAGGATTCGTACATCCGTGCGCTGCACGATCGGCGCGACACGATCTACGGCGTCGTGGACGGGCAGATCGGCCGCGATGGCGTGCTCACCTTCGGCCTGAGCGTCGCGGACAACCGGCAACGCTCGCCGATGTGGGGCTCGCTCACCCTCAACTATCCCGACGGCAGCCTGGCCGACTTCGACGTCTCGTCGTCGACCTCGCAGGACTGGACGTACTGGAACACGCGTTCGTTCAACGGGTTCGCCGAATACACGCACACGCTTTCGTCCGACTGGGAAGCGAAATTCACGTACAACCACCGCCGCGGCACGGAGAGCACGAAGCTCTTCTACGCCTACTCGCCGACCACCGGCGCGCTGAATCCGGACAACACCGGCCTCGTCGGCTGGCCCTACCGCAGCGAAGGCACATCGAGCAGCGACATCTTCGACGCCAACCTCACGGGCCGCTTCGAGGCATTCGGCCGCAAGCACGAAGCGGTGATCGGCGTGAGCCGCTCGAAGCAGACGACGAAGACCGACGACTACGACGCGACCGCGTACATCGCTGCGCTGCCGGCCTTCCCGTATGCGGGCGACGTCTTTGGCGAACCCGACTGGGGCACGATCAACCACGGCCCGGGCGGCGAACAGCAGCTCACGCGGCTGTACGGCGCGGCCCGCCTCGCGGTGACCGACCCGCTCAAGGTCATCCTCGGGGTCAACGCGGTGCGCCTGAAGCGCAACGGCGCGTCGATCTACGGCAGCGGCACGGTGCTCGACAACTCGACGACCAGCAAGGTGAGCCCGTACGTCGGCGCGACTTACGACATCACGCCCGACGTGCTCGGCTACGTGTCGTACTCCGACATCTTCCAGAACCAGGACCAGGCCGACATCAACGGCGTATTCCTGGCGCCGATGAAGGGCATCAATGCGGAAGCCGGCGTGAAGGCCGAGTGGCTTCACCGCCGGCTGCTCACGACGTTCGCCGTCTTCAGCGCGAGGCAAAGCGGCCTGGCCACGTACGCGGGCATCAACAGCGCCGGCAACTACTACTACGAGCCCAAGGACGTGAAATCGCGAGGCTTCGAAGTCGAGGTGACCGGGCGCATCGGCAGCGACACGAGGCTCACCGCGGGCTACACGCAGCTCAGGCTCACCGGCCCCGACGGCAACGACATCTACGAATGGGTGCCGCGCCGCACGCTGAACCTGCGCGCCGATTCCCGCGCGCCGATGCTGCCGAAGTTGCGGCTCGGCATCGCCGCGCGCTGGCAATCGGACGTGTCGAAGATCGGGGGCGCACTGCAACACGCGTATCTGCTCGCCGACGGCTTCGCCGCCTACGAGCTGAACGACAAGGCGACGTTGAGGCTCAACGTGAGAAACCTTCTCGACAAGAAGTACCTGAGCACGGTCGAATACGGCGCGATCTACGGCGCGCCGCGCAACGTCGGCGTGTCGCTCGAATACAAGCTCTGAGCGATGACTCCGCATGCGATCCGGCGGTGGGTCTGGGTGCACAAGTGGTCCAGCCTGGTCTGCACCGTCTTCCTGCTGTCCCTCTGCATCACAGGCTTGCCGCTGATATTCCATCACGAGATCGAAGACGCATCGCGCCCGTGGAAGATCGCCGATCTTCCCGAAGGCACGCCGCGCGCCGGCTACGACCGCCTGCTGCAGGCCGCGCAGGCGCGCTACCCGAGGCTGGTTCCGCAGTACCTTCTCATCGACGAGGACGAGCCCAACGCGGTCACGATCGGACTCGGGCCGGCGCCGGCGGCGCAGGAAGGCAATCGCTATGTCGTGGTCGATGCACGCACGGCGAGGGTGGCGGGCGAGCCCGACTACGAGAGCGGCGTGATGTACGTGCTGCTGAAGCTGCACGTCGACATGTTTGCGGGCCTGCCGGGCAAGCTCTTCCTGGGCGTCATGGGCATGCTGTTCGTCGCCGCCGTGATTTCGGGCGTGGTGGTCTATGCGCCCTACATGGGCCGGCAGGCCTTCGCGAGCGTGCGCACACGAAGCACGCGGCTGCGCTGGTTCGATCTGCACAACGTCCTCGGGATCGTCACCGTGGCGTGGGCGCTCGTCGTCGGCGCGACGGGCGTCGTCAACACGTGGGCCGACCTCGCGATCAGGTATTGGCAAGTCACGCAGATGGCCGAGATGACGGCGCCCTACCGCGGCCAGCCGCCGCTGCCGCCCGGCGAGCGCGCCTCGCTCGACGGTGCCGTTGCCGGCGCTGCGCGAACGCTGCCCGGAATGGAGCTGGCGTTCATCGCCTTCCCCGGAACCTTGTTCTCGAGTCCTCACCACTACGCCGTATTCGGACGCGGAACGACGCCGTTGACCAGCAAGCTGCTGAAGCCGGCGCTGATCGATGCGAAGACGGGCGAGTTGACCGACTCGCGCGACCTGCCCTGGTACATCAGCGGCCTTCTCTTGTCGCAGCCGCTGCACTTCGGCGACTATGGCGGATTGCCGCTGAAGATCGTCTGGGCGATTCTCGACTTCATCACGATCGTCGTGCTGGGAAGCGGCCTGTACCTGTGGCTCTTCAAGCGAAAGCGCAAGAATGTGAGGCGGGATCCCAATGACACAGCCGAGCGATGCGGCGCGAAGCCGGACCCGGGCGGGAGCCATGTTTCATGAGTGACTTCAGTGAGCGCAGCGCTTTTCGGCACGTGTGGCTGTGGCCACTGGCGCTCGCCGTCAGTTCGACCTTCGGACTCGCGTCGGCGCTCGTCGGAGACGGGATCTGGGACATGCTCGCGTGGCTCTCGCTCGCACCGCCGCTGATTGTCTCGTCGCTCGCGTGGGGGCGCTCGCGGGCAGGTCGATCCCGCGAGCCCTCTCGCCGACCGGGCGACGAGTCAATCGTGCGCTTCCGCCGCTGCTCGCCCTCGTTGCTGGACAAGTCGCTTCGCATGCCACGCCGCGACCGCAGGAATCGGAAGAGCTGACCACCAGTGCGCGCGCGCGATCCAGTCGTGTTGCGCGGCCGGTCCATACAGCAATGCGAGGCCGGTGGAGACCGCGACCAGCAGAAGCGACAGCATCGCTATACCGACGCCCCACATCGTCGTGCGCGATCTCGCCCAGACCCGGCCGACGTGGGGCCAGATCCAGCGGCCCGCGAACAGGCAGATGAGCCAGGTCGCGCTGCCGTGCACGGTCACCGCGGCACGTCTGACTTCCATGTGCCAGGAATCCAGCACGGCAGTGTCATCCGCAGGCCACGCATAGAGCACCACACCCGTGAGCCACAGTATCAGGATGACCAGGCCCGTGAGCACGACCCCTGCACGCGTCCAGCCCGCGTGCCTGCCCGGCATGAACCGCCTCACCATCGCACGAGCCGCGCTCGATGAATGCGAAGTGCGCGGCGCAGCGCGAAGCACGGCTCGTCCGCTTGCAAGGCCCACTTCGTCAAAGCGTCGGCCGTCATGCAGTCGGGTGCGAGAACGCAGGCGCATTGCCAGCCGGGCGCCAGTCGGCGCTTCGGCACGAAGTCCTCGCCGCGCACCGAAGTCGCGACGGCTCCTTCCTTCAATCGCAGCAACCGTTTCGCAAGCGACGCCGTCGACGGATGCCGCAGATGGAGGGTCCATTGCCTGCGGCCGAAGGCGCGCAAGTCTCCGCCGGCGTTGACCAGTGCGGAATCCACACCGCGCGATCGGAGAATCTCGACGGCCGCATCCACGGCGTACCCCTTGGCGATGCCGCCGAGATCGAGCGGGAGAGCACCGTCGGGAACCACCGACGTATCGTCGACGATTCGCAGCGCTGCCAGCGAGCCGCTGCCGTGCGAGGCACGCATGAGGCCGTCTCGCAAGCCGGGTCGCGCCAGACGCCTTGCGGCCCGGAGGGGATCGAACGCATGCGCGCTCGCCGACGTCCAGTATTGGGCCGCTCCGAGCACGGCACAGGTGTGCCGATCCACCGGCACGGTCGAGCCCGGTGCCGCGCGAGCGAGTCTTGCGAGGTCCGAATCCGTGCTGTGCGCGCTCATCGCATGGTGGATGGTCTGCACGGCCGCGAATGCATCGGCGATCGCATCCATGGCGCCCGAGCGCCCCCGCTCACCCGCGACGACTTCGATCGACACGATCGTGCCGAGCAGCGGCTTTGCCCGGCGCAGAACATCCGACCGGGTCTGCATCACGGCTTCTTCCGCAGCCGCATGCCGACGAGCGCGCTCAGGCGCTGCACGCCTTCGGTCACGTGCTGGCACGACAACGTGGCACCCGAGATGTTGCGGATGTCGTCGCCGAAGCGCATCGCCGCCGGCGCCTTGCGCCCGGCGAATTGCTGCCGCCACGCGAGGCTGCGAATCTCCCCTCCATGCGACTCCCGGTACGCGAGCACTTCGACCTGCGTCACGGCGCCGTCGGCGGAGAACCCCACGGCGTAGTCGATCAGCTCGAACTTCCCCGTGACCTTGTCCGCGAGAACGAAGCCGGCCTGCTGTCCTTGCGCGTCGAGGCCGGTCCAGCCCATGGGCCCGAAGCCGGGCGGAATCCGATGCTGCGTCGCCGTTTCGATCGCCGCCGAAACCTGTGCATCGATGGTGAGCGGCCAGTCCGTGAACGACGCTGCCTGCGGCAGCAGCACCTTGCGGGCCTGGTCGATGTCCATGTAGACGACGGCGAATGCAACCGGATGCCACAAGGTCGCGAGCCCGCTCGCCGCCGCGCCGCGCAACAGGGTCCTGCGCCGTTGCATGCTCAGAAGTCGAAGCCGACGCCCAGGTTGAAGCGATCGCGCGTGCTGTCATCCACGAAACGCATGTAGTCCACCTTGAACACCACTTGCGGGTTCAGGTAGTAGTTTGCCCCGACCGTCACCGTCCGTGTGGCGGGAAGCGGCGCGGGGATCACGCCGGCCGGGAGTCCGGAATACGAGGACGCCGTGTTCAGGCGCTCATAGCGCGCGAACGGCCACAACGACTGCGGCCCTGCTTGCCACACCCGGTAGGCCCCTTGCGCATACCAGCCGCCGAAGCGGTCCGGCACCGGTGCCGGCTGACCGGCGAAGGTCGCGTTGAGCGCCGCGATGCCCGAGAAGCGGCCTTGCGCCGCGAGGGCCGCGATGTCCCACGGGCCCGCCTGCCAGCGCGCGTGCGCCTCGGCCAGCGTGACGGTCGCGTCCGGCGCCGCGAAGCCAGGCTGCTTCTGTCCCGCGCCGCCATGGAAAATGCTGCCGCCCACCTTCAGCCCGGGGACGCCGCTGTAGTTGACCGCCGCATAGCCGGCCAGCGTTCGCGCGAGGGCGAGCTGGCCTTCCTGGTGAATCGCGCCGAGAGGAGATTCGATGCCCTCCGTGCTGGCCGGGTCCCAGGCGGTGAGGTTGAAGCCCGTCACGACGCCCGTGTTCCAGCGCCAGCCGCTGTCCGTCGTCCCCTGCACACCGATGCCGATCTCGCGCCATGTCGTCGGAATGATCGCTGTTTCCACCTGGTTGCGGAACACGCCGAAGTACCGCGTGGGCTCGTGCGATTCGTTGAGCAGCCCGATCGGCATCAGGAAGAGGCCCGCCTTGGCGGAGATGTTCGGCGTGAAGTCGTGCTCGATGTACATCTGCTCCAGCTCGACTTCGCCCCGGTCGTCGGCGGATGCCACGGCGTTCTCGACTTCGAGCTCGGCCGCCATCCGCGTGCGCTCGTCGAAGCGGTAGCCGAAGCCGAGCACGCCCCGGCCCAGCGTGGCAACGGTGTTCGCGGGGTCCTTTCTCGGACGGCTATAGCTCAATTCGCCGTAGCCGAAGAGCCGCAGACCCGTCGACGCATCGGCGGACTGGGGCGCAGCTGCCGCGGCGGGCCCCGGTCCGGATGCGGAAGCGGCGGCAGGCGCGTTCCATCCACCCGTCGCGGGGGCCGGTGCGGTTGCAGCGCCCTGCTGCTTCTTCAGCGCTTCCATCTCGTCGCGCAGCTTCTGCATCTCGGCTCTGAGCTGACGCACCTGGGCGGCCAGTTCGGCCTCGGCCGTTTGCGCGCTCGCCGGGCTGCAGGCAAGCACCGCGGCCAACGCGATCACGTTCAGGCTCCATCCGCGTTTCTTCATTGTCGTTCTCCGTCTCTTTCGTTGTTCAGGGCGCGTGGTAGCCGTCGGTGAGCGTGCGCAGGAATGCGGCGACATCGGCGATCTCGCTGTCCGTCAATGCCGGCGCCTCGCCGAGGTGGCGGTTGTACGGAACCTCGGTCGTGTTGACGTTGCCGCGCAGCGCAGCGGGCAGGTCGTTGTACGAAATCGCGTTGCCGCCCGCGTCGAGCGGATACCACAGCTGCGGATCGGTGTCGCGCCGCACGTAGAAGCGGATCACCTGCTCCAGCGTCGTGAAGGCGGCGTTGTGGAAGAAGTGCTTGCGCAAGCCCACGTTGCGCAGGCTGGGCACCTTGAACGCTCCGCACAGGTCGGCCCGGACAGCGAGGTCGGGCCGCTTCGGTCCGCACAGGCCCAGGTCGTAGTAGGCTGAATCGGCGTTGGCCGAGATCAGCACGTTGCGGGGCACGCCGAGGTTGTCGTAGGTGAAGTCCGTGAAGAGGGCGCCCGGCGCGTTCGCGGGCTTCGTGCTCGGATGGCAAGCCGCGCAGTTGCCCTTGTCCGGCCGGTTGAAGAGCGCGAGGCCGTTGAGCTCCTGCGGCGTCAACGTTGCGCGACCGGCGACGAAAGCATCGTACTTGCTCGAGAACGGCGCGAAGTCCGGATCCTCCATCTGATAGCGCTCCAGCGCGAATGCGGCGCGTTCCATGGCCGCCTCGGGAGACGTGAAGATGCCCGCGCCAAAGAGTTCCACGAACTTCGCCGCATAGGGTGCCGCCGCAAGCTTCGCCACGACACTCGCGACGTCCGGGTTGGCCATTTCGACGGGGTTCACGAAAGGCTCCTTCGCCTGATCGTGCAGCGACGACACGCGGCCGTCCCAGAAGAATCCTCCGGTGGGCGTGCCGTCGTCCGCGAAGAAGAAGCCGGTGTTGTAGCGAAGGTAGCGGATGGAGGGCGCATTGCGCATGCCTTGCTGATCGGCGTTCGGCCCGCCGAGCACAACGGCTGTATCGAACGGCGAGGCATGCCCGAAGTTCGAGTCATGGCAGGTCGCGCACGACATCCGGCCCGATGCGGAAAGCGTCGCATCATGAAAGATCTGCTCGCCGAGTTGGGCCGCGGCGCTCAGCGTCGGGGCCGCGCCGGATGACGGGGCGCTCCCTGATCCGCCGCCACCACAGCCCGTGAGCATCACGCAGGCCGCGAGCGTGCTGCAGAGCAGTCGGCAACCGAGAGGCAAATTCCAGCGCAAGCGCGTTCGACTCGAGGACATTTTTGAAGGGCGGCGTATAGACCACAAATGCGAATCAATCTCATTATTACATCAACTCAGCCGCAAACTTTGAGCCGCATCAGAACGCACTTGGAAAAATATCCGGCCCAGTTGGCGCGCTTCATCACACTGCCGGGCGCGTGGCGCGGGCCGCCGGGTCCGAGTGACTTCTTCGTCCGGTCGAACGAAGGTCTCGGCGCCGAAAGGCGCGCGATGCCGATCTGAATCGGTTGCCTATCGTGGCGGCGAACCCGCCGCAATCAACGCATCGGCATAGTCCTGCCAGCGTGCGTCCTTCGACATCGCCTTGAACACGCCGTCCTTCGCATGGTCGGCCACCCACTGCTGCTTCTCGGCGATGGCCGCGGCCATGAACGGATCGAACCCCGCTTCGCGCACGGTGTTCGCGGCTTCGCGCATTTCCTCCGCTCGGCGCTTGCCGTGCTGCACGACACGGCTGAAGAAATACGCGCCCTGCTTCGTCCAGTCGATGCCGGGAAACGTCTCCTGCAACGTGGGCAGCACATGGTCTTCCACGCCGTACGCGCGCGCGGTGGCATAGCTTTCGATGACGAGCGCCTCCAACCCCTTGATCATCACGCTGCGGCACATCTTGATGGCGCTCGCGACGCCGAGCTCGTCGCTCACGGCCTTCGCGTCCATCTCCCAGCCTCGCAGCAGCGCGGTCAGCTCGCCCGCGCGCGCGCCGCCCAGCAGCATCGGCACCTTGATGCCATAGGGCGGGACGGAAGTCATCACGCCCGCTTCGACGTAGTGCGCGCCCGTCGCGTCGATCGCACGTGCGGCTTCCTGTTTGGTGCCGGGGGAAGCCGAGTTCAGGTCGAGAAAGACCGTGCCGGGGCGAATGAACCGCGCGGCCTCCTGCGCCACGGCGAGCGTGCTCGATGCGGTGACGGCGGAGATCACGAGATCGCTCGCTTCGCACAACTCGCGCATCGAGCCGCAGCCGGCGATGCCGCGTTCGCGCGCGTGCGCGCGTTCGGTTTCCTGCGTCGTCGTGTCCGCGAACTTCAGGTCCCATGCAGAGACATGCGTCACGCGCGGCTTCAGGCCCGACGCGAAGATCTTGCCGACCTCGCCATAACCGACGAGACCCAGTCGTTGCGGGTTCATGCTGCTCATCTCCTTTTTCTCACTGCCGCGGGATGCCCGCGCGCGCGATCACGTCGCTCCAGCGGCGAATCTCGCTCGCGAGCAGCGCGCCGAGCTGCTCCGGCGTGCTGGATCGCGCCTCGACACTCAACGCCGCGAGACGCTGCCGCACCGCCGGATCGGCGAGCACCGCCTCGAGTTCGGCATGGAGACGCTGGACCACCTCGCGCGGCGTCTTCGCAGGCGCGGCGAGCCCGTTCCAGGACGACACATCGAAGCCGCGCAGCGCGCCGCCGCTTTCCGCCACCGTCGGCACCTGCGGCATGCCGCCCGGCCGCTTGCCGCCCATCACCGCGAGAGCACGCAACGCCTTCGCATCCAGCTGGGACTGCAGGGGTCCGAGGATTTCCACGGCCGCATCCACTTCGCCGCCGCGCAGCGCCGTCACGACCGCCGGCGTGCCGTTGAACGGCACGACCTGCGCGCGGATGCCCGCCGCCGTCATGAAGAGCTCGGCCGCGAGATGCTGCGTGCTTCCGACATTGACGGTCGCGATGTTCAGCTTGCCCGGGTTCGCCTTCGCGGCGGCGAGCAGGTCCGCGAGCGTGTGCAGCTTCGAGTTCTCGGCGACGACGATCGCGATGTCGAAAGTGCCGATGAGGGACACGGGCACGAAGTCCTTCACCGGATCGAACGGCAGCTTCGAGAAAAGCCCGGCGCTCACGGCCGTGCCGTTGCTCACGAGAAGGAGCGTGTGTCCATCGGGCTCGGCATGCGCGACGATGTCACCTGCCGTGACCCCGCCCGCGCCGGGACGATTGTCGACCACCACGCTCTGCCCGATGCGCTTGCCGAGCGCTTCGCCCACCGTACGCACCGTGAGGTCCGCGATGCCGCCCGGGCCGAACGGCACGACGATGCGAAGCAGCCGGCTCGGGAAAGCAGCGTACGCCGGCAGGATGGCCGATGCGGCCGCGCAGATCAGAACGTCGCGTCTCTTCACGCCATTCATCGTGCCACACCGAGCAGCCTGTCGAGCTGCTCGGGCGACTGGACGAGCGCGTCCGCCGTGCTCGCGTGCACGACCGTGCCGTGATCCAGCACGACGGCCAGATGCGAGATCGCGAGGATCGCCTGCGGGTGCTGCTCGACGATGATCGCGGCAAGTCCCTCCTCGCGCGTGATGCGCGAGATCGCGCGCAGCAGCTCCGACACGATGATCGGCGCCAGCCCCTCCAGCGGCTCGTCCAGCAGCAGCAGCTTCGGATTCACGACGAGCGCGCGCCCCACCGCGAGCATCTGCTGTTCGCCGCCGGACAACTGCGTGCCGAGGTTCGTCCTGCGTTCGAGGAGGCGCGGGAACATCTCGTACACGCGGTCGGGCGACCAGCGGCCCGGCCGCGCAACCGCCGTGAGGTTCTCGTGCACCGTGAGCGACTTGAAGATGTTGCGCTCCTGCGGCACCCAGCCGATGCCTGCGGCCGCGCGCTGATGCGAGGGCAGCTTGTGCAGCGCCACGCCGCCGAGCTCGATCGATCCCGCATGGCGGCGCGTCGCGCCCGCCAGCGTGTTGATCAGCGTCGTCTTGCCCGTGCCGTTGCGCCCGAGGAGGGCGAGCGTCTGGCCTTCGGCGAGTTCGAAGCTCACCTCGTGCAGCACGACGGCCTCGCCGTAGCCGGCACTCAGGCCCGACACGCGAAGCAGGTCACCCATGAAAACGCTCCCCCCCGCGCTCGTCGCTGTCGTGCGTCGCGCTGTCGCCCTGAGAGTTGCTTTCGCCTCGAGGCGGCACGGCGGCGAAAGTGGCCTCCACTTCATGCCCGAGATACACTGCCTTCACGTCGGTGTTGTTCGCGATCTCCTCGGGCGTGCCTTCCACCAGCACGCCGCCGTTCACGAGTACCGTCATGCGGTTGGCGAAGCTGAAGACGAGATCCATGTCGTGTTCGATGAGGAGCACCGAAACATCGGCGGGCAAGTCCGCGACCGTCTGCAGCAATTCCTCGCGCTCCCCCGCGGGAACGCCTGCCACCGGTTCATCCAGCAGCAGCACGCGCGGGCTGCACGCGAGTGCGATCGCGATCTCCAGCAGCCGCCGCTTGCCGTATGCCAGATGTTCGGTGCGCTGGTTCATGACCTCGGCGAGGTGGAACTGCTCCAGTAGCTGCTGGCAGCGCTCGGCCACCTGCGCATTCGCGCCGAGCGAAGCCCAGAACCGCGCGCCGAGCCCCTGGTGCTGCGAGACGACGAGCGCGAGCGTCTCGAGCGGCGTCATCGAGGCGAAGAGCTGGTTGATCTGGAACGTGCGCACCATCCCGCGGCGCACGCGCCGGTGCGGCGCGAGCGTCGTGATGTCCTCGCCCTCCAGCACGATGCGCCCCGCCGTGGGCTCGAGCACGCCCGTGAGCAGATTGATGAGCGTCGTCTTGCCCGCGCCGTTGGGCCCGATCAGCGCGTGCCGCGCGCCGCGGCGAACGTCCAGCGTGACGTTGTTCGTCGCGGTGATGCCGCCGAACTTCTTCACGAGGCCCTGCGCGGAAAGCACGACGTCGCTCACCGCGAACCTCCGCGCCAAAACCACGTCCACGGCTTGAACAGCCGGTCGCGTCCCACGAGCGTGAGCACGACGAGGAAGAGGCCGAGCCAGAAGGTCCAGTACTGCGGCGTGATGGAGGAGAGGAAATCCTGCATCAGCTTGAACACGATCGCGCCCACCACCCCGCCATAGAGCCACCCCGCTCCGCCCACGACCAGCATCAGCAACGCATCGGCGGAACGGTGGAATTCGAACACGTCGAGCGACGCGAAGCCCGACGTCTGCGTGAAGAGCGCGCCGGCCGCGCCCGCCATGGCCGCGGCCACGGTATAGATCGCGATGAGCCGCGCGTGCACCGGCACGCCGATGGCCATCGCGCGCAGGCGGTTGTCGCGGATCGCCTTCAGCGTTGCGCCGAAGGGCGAGTCGACGATGCGCCGCGACACGAAGAAGAGGACGAGCAGCACGACGAGCGAGTAATAGGCCGCCGTGCGCCCCATCAGGTCGAACTCGAACGTGCCGAGCAGCGGCTTGAACTGCAGGCCCTGGATCCCGTCCGTGCCGTTCGTGAGCCAGTCGAGCTTGTTCGCGAGCTCCAGCAGGACGAGCGCGACGCCGAGCGTCACCATGAGCCGCGTGAGGTCCGTGCCGCGAAGCACGGTGAACGCGGCGAAGACGCCGAGCAGCGCGGCCGCGGCCATCGCGACCACGAGGCCCAGGTGCGGGTCCGGATTCACGTGCTGGCAAAAGAGCGCGGCCGTATAGGCGCCCAGCCCGAAGAACGCCGCATGCCCGAGCGACACGATGCCCGAGAAGCCGAGCACGAGGTCGAGCGACATCGCGAAGAGCGAGACGATCGCGATCTCGTTCACGATCAGCGCGTGCGACGGGAACACGGCCGGCGACGCGAACGCTGCGATCCAGAGCACCGGCTCCCACCAGCGGATGCGCCTTGCGGCCAGGAGCGACTTCTGCGCCTCGCTCGTCATGCCTTGCCGCCTTGCCGCACGAAGAGACCCTGCGGGCGCCAGATCAGGATCACGATCATGACGCTGTAGACGATGAAGGCGCCCATCTTCGGGATGTAGTACTTGCCCGCGACGTCGGCGATGCCGAGCAGCAGCGCCGCGGCGAGTGGCCCGGTGATGGACGACGTGCCGCCGACGGCCACCACGATCAGGAAATAGATCATGAACTTCAGCGGGAACGAGGGGTCGAGCCCGAGCACTTCCGCGCCGAGCGCGCCGCCGAGCCCCGCGAGCCCCGAGCCGAAGGCGAACGTGGCGAGGAACACGACGTTCACGTTGATGCCCATGCCCGCTGCCACGCGCTGGTCATCCACCGAAGCCCGCAGCCGGCTGCCGAAGCGCGTGTGCGAGAGGATGTACTGCAGCCCGAGCGTGAGGAAGGCGCACAGGATCACGATGAAGAGCCGGTAGTGCCCCATGCCGAGCGTCCACGCGCCGCTGCCGATCTCGGTGCGGCCGCGCAGCCACTCGGGCAGCTGCATGATCTGCTGGGTGGAGCCGACGAAGTAGTCGACCCCGGCCACCGCCATGAAGACGAGGCCGATCGAGAACAGCACCTGATCGAGGTGCGGCCTGCGATAGAGCGGGCGGTACAGCGTGCGTTCGAGCACCGTGCCGAGCAGTGCGCAGCCCGCGAATGCGATGGGCAGGCACACGAGGAACGGCACGCCCTCGCGCTGCATAAGGAGCACGGTGATGTAGCCGCCCACCATCGCGAAAGCGCCGTGCGCGAGGTTGATGAAGTTCATCAACCCCATCGTCACGGCCAGGCCGACCGCGAGGATGAACAGCAGCATGCCGTAGGCGATGCCGTCGAAGAGGATGGTGAGCATGGCTTTCCTGCTCCCTCTGCCCCGCGGGGAGAGGGGACTCGAATGTCTCTACTTGCTCTTGCCCGGATCCTTCACGTCCTTGATCACGTCGAACTCGACGTTCCAGAGCTTGCCGTCCTTCTTCTCGACCTTGCGCAGATACACGTTCTGCACGATGTCGCGCGTCTGCGCGTCGATGTAGGCAGGCCCGCGCGGACTTTCGAAGATCTGCCCCTTCATCGCCGCGAGCAGCGCGTCGCCGCCGCCCTTGCCCCCGGTCTTCTTCAGCGCTTCGTAGATCACGCGCATGCCGTCGTAGCCGCCCACGGCCATGAAGTTCGGACGCATGCCCTTGTTGGCCTTCTCGAACGCCTCCACGAACTTCCTGTTCGCCACCGACGGATGCGCGGCCGAGTAGTGGTGCGAGGTGACGACGCCCAGCGCGACGTCGCCCATGTCGTTCAGCTGGTCGTCGTCCGTCACGTCGCCCGTGGCGATCAGGCGGATGCCCGCCTTGTCCATGCCGCGTTCGCCGAACTGCTTCATCACCGCAGCGCCCGCGCCCGAGGGCACGAACACGAAAAGCGCATCGGGCTTCAGGTCGCGCACCTTCTGCAGGAACGGCGCGAAGTCGGGGTTGCGCAGCGGCACGCGCAGCTTGTCCATCACCTTGCCGCCGTTCAGGATGAAGCGCTCGCTGAAATACTTCTCCGCATCGATCCCCGGGCCGTAGTCGGTCACGAGCGTGACGACGGACTTGATGCCGTTCTTCGGCGCCCAGTCGGCGATCGCCACCGACACCTGCGGCAGCGTGAAGCTCGTGCGCACGACGTAGGGCGATGCTTCTGTGATGCTCGAGGTCGCCGCGGCCATCACCACTTCGGGCGTCTTCGACTGCGTGGCGATGGGCGCCACGGCCAGCGCCGACGGCGTGATGCCGAAGCCCGCGAGCACGTCCACCTTGTCGTTCACCACCAGTTCCTGCGCGAGCCGCCTCGTCTGGTCGGGCAGGCTCGTGTCGTCCTTCACCACGAGCTCGATCTTGCGGCCCGCGACCGTGTCGCCGTTTTGCGCCATCCACAGCTTGGCAGCGGCCTCGATCTGGCGGCCGGTTGTCGCCTGCTGGCCCGTCATCGGCAGGATGAGGCCGATCTTGAACGGCGCGCCTTGCGCGAAGGCGAGGGATGCACTGCCCGCGAGGGCGACCGCGATCGCGGTCTTCAGGAAGCTTCTCTTGTGCTGACGCATGGTGGTCTCCTTGGGTTGATCAGAGCGCGGGCACACCTCGGGGCGAACCGAGGGGCTGGCGGATTGTCGATGGCGAGACTTGCAGAGTAAACGGAAGGCACGCTCTACCAGTTATCGCACGTCGGCATGACCGAGCGCCGGATATTAACGCCTGCTCAAGCTCGCGCGCGGATCAGGCGCACGCTGGGCATGCGCTCGAGGTCGCGGCTCGCGAGTGCCTCGCGCAGGTTGCGCTGCGCGATGCGCGAGTGTTCGCGCATGATCGCCTCGGCTCTCGCGCCTTCGCGGTGTTCGATCGCGTCGAGCACTTGCCGGTGCTGGTCCTGCGCGACGATCAGCATGTCGCGCGCGCGCGGCGAGTTCGCCTGCACGATGACGAAGCCCGAAGGCGATGCGAACGGCAGCCGGACCACGCGATCGATTTCGCGCGCGATGACCGAGCTGCCTGCCATGTCGCTCAACAGCGAATGGAATCTGCGGTTGAGATCGTCGTAGCGCGGGAACGCCCCGTCGTCGAGGGCGGGCTGCTCGAGCACGGCGTCGATTTCGGCGAGGCAGACGTGCGCCTGTTCGATCAGGTCGCCCGGCACGCCGCGCTCGGCCGCGAGCCGCGCGGCGAGGCCTTCGACCGTTCCGCGCAATTCGATCGCGTCGCTCACCTCGCGCTCGGAGAAGATGCGCACCGCATAGCCGCCCCCCGGCATCGTTTCAAGCAGGCCTTCCTGCTCCAGCCGCATCAACGCGGCGCGGATCGGCGTGCGCGAGACACCCAGCTTGTCGACGATCGCGAGCTCGGCGATGCGGGCGCCGGGCGCGAGTTCGCCCGCGAGGATCATTTCGCGCAGCCTGAGCTGGGCCTTGAAGGCTTGTGAGCCGGCGTCGAGGTCATTCATGGCGCTCTAGTGTATACATGAAATCCGGCAATCTCATCTTCATGAACCTTTAGGTTGTATATCCAGCCTCGTATCAGCCAGAGTCGCCAAGTCAATGTATACATTAAGCGGCTTTCGGGCCATAATCCGCCCACTGCCATCCACGAGGAAACCATGTTCCCGAAGAACGCCTGGTACGTCGCCTGCACGCCCGACGAGGTCGACGAGAAGCCGCTCGGGCGCACCATCTGCAACGAGAAGATCGTCTTCTACCGGGGCGACACCGGCAAGGTCGCGGCGTTGGAAGACTTCTGCCCGCATCGCGGCGCGCAGCTTTCGCTCGGCGCGGTGTGCGAAGGCAAGCTCGTCTGCGGCTATCACGGCCTCGTGATGGGTTGCGACGGCAAGACCGTCTCGATGCCGGGCCAGCGGGTGCAGGGCTTTCCGAAAATCCGCGCGTACCCGGCGGTGGAGAAGTACGGCTTCGTCTGGGTCTGGCCGGGCGACGCCGCGCTCGCGGACGAAGCGAAGATCCACCACCTCGAATGGGCCGAGAGCCCCGACTGGGCTTACGGCGGCGGGATGTATCACATCGCATGCGACTACCGCCTGATGGTGGACAACCTCATGGACCTCACGCACGAAACCTACGTGCACACCACGAGCATCGGCCAGAAGGAAATCGACGAGACGCCCGTTGCCACGAAGACCGAGGGCGAGCACGTGATCACGAGCCGCTTCATGAACAACGTGATGCCCCCGCCGTTCTGGAAGGCCAACCTGCGCGGCAACCATCTGCCGGACGACCAGCCCGTGGACCGCTGGCAGGTGTGCCACTTCCACCCGCCGAGCCACATCCTGATCGAAGTCGGCGTCGCCCTCGAAGGCAAGGGCGGCTACCACGCCGATGCGAAGGACAAGGTGTATTCGATCGTGGTGGACTTCCTCACGCCCGAGACCGAAACGAGCATGTGGTACTTCTGGGGCATGGCGCGCAACTTCAACGTGCGGGACAAGGCGCTCACCGCGCAGATTCGCGAGGGCCAGGCCCGGGTCTTCGCCGAGGACATGGCGGTGCTGGAAGCGCAGCAGCGCAACCTGCTGCGGTACCCCGAGCGCAAGCTTCTCATGCTCAACATCGACGCGGGCGGCGTGCAGTCGCGGCGCATCATCGACCGGCTGGTCGCGCAAGAGCAGCCGCAGCCGCAGCCGCAGAAACTCGCGGCATGATGGCGGCATGACTCAACTCACCGTCAAGGTCGTGCGCAAGACGCGCGAGGCACAGGACATCGCGGGCTTCGAACTCGCGCGCCCCGATGGAGGCGCCCTGCCCGGCTTCAGCGCGGGCTCCCACATCGACGTGCACTTGCCCGGCGGCGGCACGCGCCAGTATTCGCTGTGCAACGATTCGGCGGAAACGCACCGCTATCGCATCGCCGTGCTGCGCGATCCGAACACGAGGGGCGGCTCGGCCTCGATGCACGACGCCGTGCGGGAAGGCGACACGATCCAGATCAGCGAGCCGCGCAATCACTTCCCGCTGGTGCATGCCGCCCGCACCCTGCTGTTTGCGGGCGGTATCGGCGTGACGCCGCTGCTGTGCATGGCGCAGCGGCTTGCGAAGATCGGCTCGGACTTCACGCTGCACTACAGCACGCGTTCGCCCGAGCGCACGGCGTTTCGCGACGAGATCCTCGCCAGCGGATTTTCGGACAGGGTGGTGTTCCACTTCGACGACGGCGCGGCCGATCAGATCCTCAACGTGCCCGCCGTGGTCGGCACGCCCGATCCGGGAACGCACCTGTACGTGTGCGGGCCCGCGGGCTACATCAATCACGTGCTGCAGGTGGCGCAGGGGATGGGCTGGCCCTCGGCGCAGATCCACCTCGAATACTTCTCGGCCACTCCGCAGGACACGGCGGGGGATCGGGCATTCGACGTGAAGCTCGCAAGCAGCGGCAAGACGTATCGCGTGGAGGCGAACGAAACGGTGGTGCAAGCGCTCGCGAGGCAAGGCGTCGAGATCCTCTACTCGTGCGAGCAGGGCGTGTGCGGCACTTGCATCACGCGCGTGCTGGAAGGCGAATGCGACCATCGCGACATGTACTTCACCGACGAGGAGAAGGCGAAGAACGACCAGTTCACGCCGTGCTGCTCGCGGGCGAAGAGTTCCCTGCTCGTTCTGGACCTGTAGCTGAAGCCGGCCATTCAAGGAGACCCCGGACATGATGCAACTTCCTGCCCGCTACGACCACGTCGGCAGCTTCCTTCGCCCGCAATACCTGCTCGAAGCGCGCGAGAAGAAAGCCAAAGGCGAAATGACGCCGCAGCAGCTGCGCGAAGTCGAGGACAAGGCCATCGCGGAAATCGTGAAGTTCCAAGAGGACGTGGGCCTGAAGAGCATCACGGATGGCGAGTTTCGCCGCACCTACTTCCACATCGACTTCCTGGAGCAGCTGGGCGGTGTGAAGACGGACATTCCCGTCACGATCCGCAAGGCCGACGGCACCGAGGAACTCGCGCCGCCCGTCATGCGAGTGATCGACAAGGTGCGCCATGCCAGGGACATCCAGCGCGCCGACTTCGAATATCTGAAGTCGCAGGTGAGCGCCGGCCGCACGCCGAAGGTGACGATCCCCTCGCCCACCATGCTGCACTTCCGCGGCGGCCGCGCGGGCATCAGCAAGGAAGCCTATCCCGAGCTCGACCCCGACTTCTACGAAGACGTCGCCAAGGCCTACGGAGACGAATTGAAGTCGCTCTACGACGCGGGCTGCCGATACGTGCAGATGGACGACACGAACATGGCGTACCTGTGCGACGAGAAGCTGCGCGAAGCCGCGCGCCAGCGCGGCGACGACCCGAACGAGCTGCCGCATCGCTATGCGAAGTTCATCAACCGAGTCGTGGCGCGCAAGCCGCCGGGCATGCTGCTCGCGATGCATCTGTGCCGCGGCAACTTCAAGAGCACGTTCGCCGCGCAGGGCAACTACGAGCCGGTGGCCGAAGCCCTGCTGAAGGAAATGGACCTGGATGCGTACTTCATGGAGTACGACGACGACCGCTCCGGCGACTTCCGCCCGCTGCGCTTCCTGCCCAAGGGCAAGACCGTGGTGCTGGGGCTCGTGACCACGAAGTTCGGCCAGCTCGAGGACAAGGACGTGCTGAAGCGCCGCATCGAGGAGGCCTCGCGCCACGCGCCGCTGGAGCAGCTCGCGCTGTCGCCGCAGTGCGGCTTCTCGAGCACCGTGCACGGCAACAACATCGCCGTGGAAGACCAGCGCAGGAAGCTGCAGCTGGTGGTGGAGACCGCGCGCGAGGTGTGGGGCGTGGACTGAAGGGCAGCGGTCGGCTCTCGCTCGGCGATTGCTGTCGCGCGCGAGGGGGTGCCATAATGCCCGAGGCATTCCAGCAAACCTCCGTGCACGGCCTCACGCGATCAAGACGACTTACCTGGCGCAGCATCTGCGCGGGGATGGTGCTGCCGTTGCTGATGGTGTTCATGCAGCAGGCAGCGGTTCTGCATGAGCTGGGGCATCTCACTGAAGCCGAGGCGCGGGAAGCTTCGGGCCCGTACGACGGGGCCGGCCAGCACGGAAAGGTCTCGCACCCATGCCTCGAGTGCCTCGCGTTCGCGCAGGCTGCCTCCGGTACCGTTGCCCTCACATTCTCCGCGGTCCTGCTGACGGGCCTGGCCTTCCAGCTCGTCGCGGCGCGCACACTGGCCCTTGGTGCGCTCACGCTGCCCGCGCAGCGCAGCCGCGGGCCTCCCATCGCCGCCTGATCCGGTTCCACTCGTGTCCTCTCCGGCGAGCCGCAGTGCCCGGCGGAGAGCTCCCTTGCTCCCACGTTTCAGGTGGCTTCTCATGTTTCGTCCTCGCCCGCGAGGCCTGGCCCTGGCCATGTCTCTCGCATTTCCATTCGTCGCGCAAGCGGCCGACGTCTCTTCCGCCGACGTCGTCGCCCAGAGCGACTCACAAAAAAATACTTCGGCCGCGTCCACGGCCGGCAAGACACTGCCCAACGTCGTCGTGACGAGCCGGCCGAGCGCCACACAGCAGGGTGCGTTGCGTGACGAGATCGTCAAGACCGAGTCGATCGACGCCGCCGAGATCGCGAAGACAGGCGCCACGAACCTCACCGAGCTCATGGCGCACCGGCCGGGCATCGACGTGCAGGTCGAGTGCTCGGTGTGCAACGTGCGCAACATCACGCTGAACAATCTGCCGGGCCGCTTCACGACGCTGATGCTCGACGGCGTCCCGATCTTCTCGTCGGTCTCCAACGCCTATGGGCTCGACATGATCGGCCTGAACGGCCTCGAGCGAGTCGACATCTCGCGCGGAGCGGGCACGAGCCTGATCGCCCCGGAATCCCTTGCGGGAACCGTGAACCTCGTCACCAAGCGTCCAACGCGCGATGGCGGCGAAGTCGATCTGAGCGGGGGCAGCGACGGATTCCGGCGCGGCGCGGCCTACGCGGCCAAGACGTTCCAGGGCGGCGCGTTCTCGGTGAGCGGGACGCTGCAGCAGCACGACAGCGTCGACGGCGTGGGCACGGGCATTTCCCAATACACGGGGTATGACCGCAAACTGCTCGGGCTCGGGCTCTTCCTCGACGACGTCGGCGGCTTTCGCATCAAGACGCGGTTCGACCACATCGACGAAAAGCGCATGGGCGGGCCTCTCGGCGACGACTACGACGCCGTTCGCGCGAGCACGAGCGGCAACCCCTTCGACTTCAGCAAGGGCCCGCATGCATCGCCCGATCCCAACGGGTGGATCAACCCGAGCGACGGCAGTTTCGTCGGCCCCTACGACGACGGCCGCTTCGGCCTCGCGCAGATCATCTTCACGAAACGGGACCAGTTCGCCGGCACCGCGGAGCGGCAGATCGGCGATGCGAAATTGCGCCTGGCGGGCGGCTATGCGGAACACCGCCAGGACTCGTGGTACGGCGGCGACGCGGACTACTTCGGCCGGCAGAAGCAGTACTACCTGGAAAGCAGCGTGCAGATGCCGATCGGGCGGACGCTGTGGACGGCCGGGCTGAACTACCGCTACGAGGACCTGCACAGCCGCTCGACGAGCGAAGACCCGTCTTCGCCCACCTTCGGCATCGAGCGCATCGATGCCGATGCCTACGTGTACCGGACCCCCGGCGCATTCCTGCAGATGTACCGGACGTTCTTCGACGATCGCCTGGAAATCAACGCGAGCGTGCGATACGACCACAACAACGTCTACGGCGGCATCACGACACCGCGGCTGAACATGCTGTGGCACCACTCCGACAACGTCTCCAGCCGCTTCGCGATCGGCAGCGGCTATCGCTTTCCCACTTCGTTCTTCGAGCTGGAGCACGCGATCCTCGCGGCGCCGTCCGTGGACCGTTCACAGGCGAGGCCGGAGAAATCGGACAACGTCTCCTACGCCTGGAACTACGCGAATGACCGCTTCGCGGTGACGGCCTCCATCAACCACACGCGCATCCGGAATCTGGCCCTGTTCGTGGACGACACGGCCGTATCGGGCAACTTCCTGCTCCAGCCGGCCGCGAGCGCATACACGGTCAACAACGTGGACGTGGTCGGCACGTGGCAGATCACGCCGCGCGACGCTTTCACCGCCGGCTTCGAGCGCTATCAATACCGCTTCAACGCCACCGACATGCAGGGCAGTCTCTTCGCCCGGCCCGACTACCGCGTCACCCTGGCGCTGGACCACGACGCGGGGCCGTGGGACATCAACGCGCGCGCGACCCTCACCGGTCCGGCCAACCTCGCGAAGTTCTACGACTACGCCGACACCCAGCGCTACAACCTCGACGGCACGCCCAAGCCGAACCGCAGTCCGTCGTTCTGGGTCGTGGATCTGCGCGCTTCGTACCAGTGGAACAAGACGATCCAGACCTACCTGGGCATCGACAACGTCTTCGACTACAAGCAGGCGAGCCGGGACAGTTTCCTCTGGCTCGATGCCGGCGGCGCGCTGGATGTGACGCACATCTGGGGGCCCAACATCGGCCGCACGATGGTGGCCGGCGTGAAACTGAGCTTCTAGCCATGGGCCGTGCATTCCTCGAAGCGGCCGCAGCCCTCGGCGCGGCCGCCGCATTCGCCGCGATCACCGCGGCGCACGCGGCCGAGGCGCCGGTCGCGATGGAACTGCCGCAACTCGACGGATCGCGGTTCGTGCGGCTTTCCGAATTCGAAGGCAAGGCGATGCTGCTCAATTTCTGGGGCAGCGAGTGTCCGCCTTGTCTCGTGGAGATGCCCACGCTCTTCGCGATGGCCGCGCGCCACGAGAACGTCCAGTTTCTCGGCATCGCGGTGGACCAGCGACAGGACGCGGTGCGCTTCCTCGCGGGCCGGGGGCCCACCTACCCGCAGCTCGCGGCGCCCGTTCGTCCCGAAGTCCTGCTGCGCCGCCTCGGCAATCCCAAGGGGGCGCTTCCCTACACCCTGGTGCTCGACCGGTCTCACCGCGCCTGCAGGTCGCATGTGGGAGAAGTGGATGCGGCCTGGGTCTCGTCCGCGATCGCGGCCTGCGGCGGATGACGCCCGGCTCTCGCAATATTCAGGAGTCACGAATGAAGCATCGAACAACGGCCGCCGCGGTCCTTCTCGTCGCCTGTGCGACCGCGATGGCTGCCGGCAAACACGAACACGGCGTCGCGCGTCTGGACGTCGCCGTGGAGGCGAACACCATCAGCTTCCAGCTCGAATCGCCGCTGGACAACCTGCTGGGATTCGAACATCCACCGCGCACGGCCGGCGAGCGCGAGCGTGCCGATGCGCTCGTCGCGAAGCTCCGGTCCGCCGATGGCGTCTTCAGGCTGGACCCCGCCGCGCGCTGCAAGCTGCAGAGTGTCGAGCTGGTGTCTTCGGCCCTGAAGCTCGGAAACCCCGGCCCGTCCGAAGAGGGCCACGCGGACATCGACGGGTCGTTCACGTTCACCTGCGCGCGAGCGGCCGACGCGGCCTATGTCGACACGGGGCTCTTCACCTTTGCACGAATGCAGCGCGTGGACGTGCAGGTCGCAAGGCCCGGTGCGCAGTTCGGCCTGCAACTGGTGCGCCCGAGCGGGCGGCTGGACCTGGTGCGCTGAGGCCGCGATGATCGAGGTGAGCGACCTGCGCTACGCGTGGCCCGGCGCGTCGCACGACTGCCTGGCCATCGACCGCCTCGCGGTCCCCGCGGGCGGGTCCCTGTTCATCCACGGCCCGAGCGGGGGAGGCAAGAGCACGCTTCTGGGCGTCCTGGCGGGCGTGCTCATGCCTCGCCAGGGCGACGTGAAAGTGCTGGGCACCTCCTGGGCCTCTCTTTCCGGCGGGGGGCGCGATGCATTTCGCGCCGATCACGTGGGCTACATCTTTCAGCAGTTCAACCTGCTGCCCTATCTGAGCGCGATGGACAACGTGCTGCTGCCATGCCGCTTCTCGCCGAAGCGGCGCGCGCGCGCCGCCGAAGGCTCGGGGACGCCGGCCGCCAGCGCGCAGAACCTCTTGCGCGAAATGGGACTCGCGGCGTCGCACTGGGATCGCCGCGCGATGCAGCTTTCGGTGGGTCAGCAGCAGCGCGTCGCCGCGGCCCGCGCGCTCATCGGGCGGCCCGAAGTGGTCATCGCCGATGAGCCGACATCGGCGCTGGACGCCGCGCTGCGCGACGAATTCATGCAACTGCTGCTGCGCGAATGCCGCGTGGCGGGCAGCGCCCTGGTTTTCGTGAGCCACGACGAGCGGCTCGCTTCGCACTTCGACGTGCGGCTGTCGCTCGCGCAGATCAACCGCGCGGCGCAGCAGGAAGCCGACCGCGCGCTGGAGGGCGCATGACCGGAATCTCGGCGCTTGCATGGCGCAGCGCCTGGAACCGGCGCTCCACGCTGTCGCTGGTGGTCTTCTCGATCGCGCTTTCCACGCTTCTTCTGCTCGGACTGGAGCGCATCCGCACGGACGTGCGCGAGAACTTCACCGAGTCCGTGAGCGGCACGGACTTGATCGTGGGCGCGCGAACGGGGTCGATCCAGCTTCTGCTCTACGCCGTCTTTCACATCGGCTCCGCGACGAACAACATTCGCATGGATAGCCTGCGCGCGATCGCCGGATACCCCGCGGTGGACTGGATCGTGCCGCTGTCGCTCGGCGATTCGCATCGCGGGTTCCCCGTGATGGCGACGAGTGCGGACTACTTCACGCGTTTTCGCTATGGCAATCACCGCCATCTCGAGCTGGCGCGAGGCCGCTTTTTCGACGGCAGCCTGAGCGGGCTCTACGACACGGTCATCGGACAGGAGGTCGCCGAGAAGCTCCACTATCGGCTGGGCGACCGGATCGTCCTGAGCCATGGCAGCGGGTCGATCCCAGGCGCGGAACACGCGGACAAGCCGTTCGAGGTCGTCGGAATTCTCGGGCGGACCGGCACGCCGGTGGACCGCACGGTCCACATCAGCCTGGAAGCGATGGAGGCGATCCATCTCGACTGGACAGCCGGCGTGCCGATGCCGGGCCATCACATCTCCCCCGAGGAGGCGCGCAATGCGGATCTGACGCCCAAGCTGGTGACCGCGGCGCTCGTCGGGCTGAAGACGCGCGCGGCCGTCTTCTCGGTGCAGCGCGCCGTCGACAACTATGCCGGGGAGCCGCTGATGGCCATCCTGCCGGGGGTTGCGCTCGATGAGCTCTGGCGCATCGTCGGCGCAGGCGAGCGAGCCATGCTGGCGATGTCGGCCATCGTGGCGGTCGTGAGTCTTGCGGGACTCATCAGCGTCGTGCTGGCGGGGCTGAACGAGCGGCGGCGCGAACTGGCCGTCCTGCGCTCGGCCGGTGCGTCTCCCCGGCAGGTGATGCTCCTGCTTTCCATCGAGGGGCTTATGATTACGTCGCTGGGAATCTGCCTTGGCACGCTTGCGACCTTTGTGGCGATCCTCGTTCTGGGTCCGTGGCTGCAGTCTCTGCTCGGCATTGCGCTCACCTGGTCCGCGCCGACGCCGAGCGAGTGTCTTCTTCTGCTGGCCATCCTCGTATCCGGAATGGCGGCGAGTCTCGTCCCTGGGTGGCGCGCGTACCGGATGTCCCTGGCCGATGGGCTGTCTCCGAGACTTTGACATGAACCGACCTCTAGCGCTCACCCTGTGCGCCGCCATGATCGTGGGCCTGGCGGCGTTGGTCGTTCCGGTGCGCAAGGCGCTGCTGGATTTCAGCCACCGCGAGTTGTCGGCAAGCGCCGCCGCTCATGGCGACAGCGTCTACAGGACGATCGACTGGGAGGCACTGATTCCCAAGGACTGGGACCCGATGAAGCAGATCGGGCAGGATCCGTCGAGTCTGAGCGACAGCAATCCGCGCGCGATGAAACTGCTGCGCGACATGCGGCAAACCTGGGACAACGCACCGACCGTGGAGGCGATGAATGGAGCCGCCGTGCGCCTGCCGGGGTATGTCGTGCCAGTCGACCAGACGAAGGAGGGTCTGCGGCAGTTCCTGCTCGTTCCCTATTTCGGCGCTTGCATCCACAGCCCTCCGCCGCCGGCCAATCAGATCATCGACGTGATCGTCGATCATCCCGCGGATGACATCCAGTCGATGGATGCCGTGTGGGTGAGCGGCGTGCTTCAGACGGCGCGCACGGATTCGACGATGGGCATGAGCGGATACAAGCTGAAGGCTGCGCGAGTCGAACCCTACGAGCCGCCCAAGCAGCCCTGATGCCTGTGCCGATTTCGCGGCTTAGCCGCGGTCAGCCTTCGCTCGCGGCGAGCTTCGCGCCGAGACCGGCGAACGCGGCGGCGAATCCGTAGCGCAGCCACCGCTGCACGCGGGGCGACTCGATCACGAGTCGGCGGAACGCGTGCGCGATGTAGCCGTAGCCCACGAAGACCACAAATGTCATCAGCATGAAGACGCCGCTCAGGATCAGGAGCTGCTCGAGCGGGTGAGCGGCCTTCGCGTCGACGAACTGCGGCAGGAACGCGAGGAAGAAGATGCTCAGCTTCGGGTTCAGGATGTTGAGCATGAAGGCCTTGGCCATCAGGCGTGTGGCGGAAGTGCTCGCGATGGTGCCGTCCACCGCGAACGCGGACTTGTCGCGCCACGTCGCGTAGGCGATGTAGAAGAGATAGAGAACGCCCGCGTACTTGACGATCTGGAACGCGAGTGCGCTGGTGTGCATGAGGGCGGCCAGGCCGAGGACCGTGGCGGCGAGATGGGGGACGATTCCGGCGGTGCAGCCGAGGCTGGCGTAGATTCCGGCGCGGCGGCCATGCACCAGGGCCGTCGAAACCGTGTAGATCACGCCCGTGCCGGGGATGAGGACGACGATGAGGGACGTGAGGAGGAATTCGGGGGTGATCATGCTTTGGCCCTCGCGGGTCGATGCGCACGGAGGCTTGAGCATTGTGGCGTGTCATCTTCGCGCGCGCAAACGCCGACTTGCATGGACAACCGGCCTGTCAGGTGACGTCGTGCCGTACGCGTTGGGGGGCGATGGCCCAGGCCGCACTGGCCCACAGGATGATCCCCGCGCCCAGGCAGCCGACGGGGCTCCCGGGTCCCGCGGATGCGAGCAGAGGGTACAGCGCTGCCAGCGACATCATGGCTGTTCCGGTGATGTAGTGCGGCGGATATTCGAAGATCCTGGCGAGTGGAACGAAGTGCGCGCCGATGATGAAGATGGCCGCGGGAATGATCCACACCGACAGGCGCATGTTCGCCAGAATGTTGCCGACGACCAGGAGCAGCACCCATTGCGCCGCGTTGACGATGTGGAAGTTGCGCGAACGGCGCTGCTCCTGCGCGTCGGGTTCCGCGTTGAGCGCCGGCGCATGGCGTCGGTAGGTTCGCAGGACGATGGAGAAGAAGACGAAGGTGGCGACGCCGATCAGTGCGTACGCCGTAAGCGGCGCTGAGAAGGTGCCATGCGCCCACAGCGCGAGCCAGCATCCGCCGAAGACGGAGAAGAACATCGCTCCGATGGCGCGGCTGGCGCGTTGGGGGTCCTCGGCCTGTGGGCCTGGCAAATCGCGGCTTACGCGGCCTCCGCATGAAACTTCACACCGAGAGCCCGAGCCACCTTGAGAAACGTGGCGAAGCTCGGGTTTCCGTTCTCGCTCAATGCCTTGTACAGGCTTTCTCGGCTGAGACCTGCGTCGCGTGCGACCTGGCTCATGCCTTTGGCTCGTGCGATGTCGCCAAGAGCGCGCGCGATACCGGCGGCATCTTCGGGAGCTTCCTCGAGCCACGCATCGAGGTACGCCGCCATTTCTTCCGGCTTCCGTAGTTGTTCTGCGACGTCGTATGCGACTGTCCTGGTCCGCCGCGTCGCGGGTTCCTTTGCCTTTCCTGCCTTGGCCATAGCTACTCCAGCAAGCCACCTGCCTTTATGTCAACGTACCCTGCTCAGGCGATCGGCCATCCGCGTTTGCCATCCCGGGCCGGTCGCTTTCCAGCGGTCGATGACATCCACCGGCAGACGCAGTGTCAGCTGCTTGCGAGGATTCGCCGACGGCGGGCGTCCACCCTTGTTGACGGTGCCGCGTCCGATCATTTCCTCGGTGAGTTCGGGAAGTTCCACGTACTCCGACTTCTTGATTCGGTGAGCGTCCACACGTGCAAGGTCAGATTTCAAGGAGGGGCGCGATGCGTGCTTGCTCGCGGGCATTGGCTTTCCTCATGCTGAAGACGTGGCGAACCGCGCCACGCGGCGTGTAGCCGACCACAACCATTCGACCAGCAAGATAGCCGAAGCAGATGATGCGCGCTTCACCGTATTCCTTGCGTGTGTCCTCAACCTCGAAAGTAATGCCCGAAAAGACGAACCTCGCATCCTCGAAATCAAGACCGCGTTCCTGCAACGTGCGCTCGCGCTTCTCCGGATCGTAGGTCACTCGCATCGGTTATTGTAGCTACGAAAACCGAGGCGTCAACAGTGGCTGTTTCGGTGTGAGCGCAAAGCCGTAATGTCCCCTTTCACCAAAGTAGAAGTGTCCCCTTCAAGGTTGAAGGGGATGGCTGGTGGAGGGGAAGCTGATGAGTGCGAGGGAGGCGGACCGCTACGCGGTGGTGCGGCAGGTGATCGAGCGCAAGATGACGCAAGCGGAGGCGGCAGCATGGCTGGGGCTGTCGGTGCGGCAGGTCAAGCGGCTTTGCACGGCGGTGCGGGAGGACGACTGTGGGGGCGTGATCTCGCGCAAGCGAGGTCAGCCGAGCAACCGACGCGCCGAGGACGAGCGAGAGCGTTTCGTCGAGCTGGTGCGGCAGCACTACGCCAACTTCGGCCCAACGCTGGCGGCGCAGTACCTGAGGCGCGACCACGGCTTCAGCCGCAGCGCGGAGACGCTGCGCGCCTGGATGCAGCGCGCCGGGCTGTGGAAGGCGTGTCGAGCCAAGCCCCAGCGCATCCACAGCCCGCGGCTGCGGCGCGCACGCCGCGGCGAGCTGGTGCAGGTCGACGGCAGCCTGCACGCCTGGTTCGAGCAGCGCGCGGCCAAGTGCTGCCTGATCGCCTTCATCGATGACGCCACGGGAGATGTGCTCGCCGGACGGTTCTTCCCGGTGGAGGCCACCCGAGGCTACCTGGACGTGCTGCAGCGCCACGTCATCGGCCATGGCCGGGCGCTGGCGCTGTACAGCGACCGCCACAGCATCTTCACCAAACATGACCCGCACGACCCCGAGCCCACGCAGTTCGAGCGGGCCCTGGGCGAGTTGGAGATCGAGGCGATCCTGGCCTACTCGCCGCAGGCCAAGGGGCGCGTGGAGAGCCTGTTCCAGACCCTGCAGGACCGCCTGGTCAAGGCGCTGAGGCTGGCGGGCATCAGCAGCATCGAGGCGGCCAATGCGTGGCTGCCGGGCTACCTGGCCGAGCACAACGAGCGCTTTGCCGTGACGCCGCGCGAAGCCGATGACGCTCACCCGCCAATGCAGATGGAGACCCACGCGCTGCAGCGCGTGTGCGCAATCCACCACCAGCGGCGCCTGAGCCGCGCGCTGACCTGCCAATTCCAGGGGCAGCTACTGGTGGTGCTGACCACGCCCGAGCAGCCGCGCTACGGGCTGCGCAACAAACCCGTGCGGCTGGTGGAGCATCTCGATGGCCGCCTGGAGATGCTCCTGGGCGAAGAGGTGCTGCCCTTCAAGGGCTTCGAGCAGCACCAGCAACTGCAATCGCGCGTGGCCGACGACAAGACCCTGGAGGCCAAGGTTGACGATGCGGTGGCCCGCGAGCGCAAACGGCTGCAAAAGACCGTCGAGACACTGAACGTGCGCCACCCGGGGCGCTGACCATCAAGCCCCTGTCGGCCGCCAGCGTTCAACGCCGCTAGCGGCGTTGAACGCTGATCTCACACCAGGGCGCTCGCTCAAACCAACATCTGCGAATGCCCTGGATTCCCGCCTTCGCGGGAATGACGGCACCGCGCAAACGATCACCGCAAGGGGACATCTCTACTTTGCGGAAAAGGGGACATCTCTACTATGGGTTGACACAGTGGCTGCTTCGGCGAGCCTCAACTTTGAAATTGACCCGCGCAAATGAGACGGAAACGTGGGAGTGAATGGGTTCGTCTCTGCACCTTCGACTTCCCATCGAAGCCATCAACTTGTACGAGGATTGATCGGCCCGGCGTCCGAGCTTCACTGGCTATCTCCAGGACTGGAAAAAAGTTCCACTGTCAGCGGTCCCGATTGGATCATCCATGTTTCGACTGTGGTCCGCCTCTCACTCGTCCTCGTCCTCGTCCTCTGTTAGGTATACGAAACTACGGAGATGTTCGTTTCGGATGCCCTTGATCTTCCCGAAATCTTCTCCCGCTTTTCTCACGATTGCGACCCATCCAAACAGCACACTGTCTGCCATCGCATACTCCTTGACTTCTGTCCGCGGATGAAATCGTTCGTTCTTCACAATCAGGCGTTTGCGATTTGCCGCCAACAGGGCCATCGTCTTTAGATCCTTCACTGACGAAGCCATTCCCCGCGGCCTGAACTTCAGCTCGAAGACGCCGACAACTGCGTCTCTGTTGCATACTACGAGGTCAGGGAAGCGAACCGACGGTGGAAGCTCCTTGTCAGTACCGCGAATGGAAAGCCGAGGTTCTATGAAGATCTTGTAGGTATTCCTGCTGTTGACGGTAAACTGCCACCGCAGCGCCTCCCACATCGCCGCCTGGAAGCTTCGTTCGGAGTTCACAAGTTGCTGCTTGTAGACTTCATCGACAACCGTTTGCAATGCAGTTTGGACCATCTGGCCGAGCTGACGTCTTGGAACCACGGGGACACCTCCTGCTCATCGATCTTGGTGCCTTACTTCGCCGAAGTCAATCTGTGCTGCTTCTTTCTTGTGCAGAACATTGACTCTTTTTTGATCAGGGGAAGCCTGCTTTGCGGAGTACGATTCTGCCCACTCACTGATCACTCCAGTGGCCATTTCCTATCCCCCTCGCATCCGAAGTTTTGCTCCTGGGCTCTCCTTTGAGAGTGGCGTGGAGTTGTTCGTCGTACGGGCTGAAATCGAACTTCGATCCTCCGATCGAGACCCCACTTCCGTTTGGGGTACTCAGCTCGTCTTGGCAAGTTTCTGTAGCGATGAGCACACGAGGCTCACGCTCAATCAGCTGACCACGGCATTTGACGAGGCCACCTGTGAGTCGATCCTGGTCGAAGCACCTAGTTGGGTCCCTTCAGCGGTCGCCCGGGTCTTGCAGGAGCATCGCAACGGGACGATCGTGGCACTCGCTTTGCCAGACTCTCCAAGCGCTGGACTTCAGGAGGTTCAGTGGTTCGTCGACGTGCTGCGAACGCAGATGCCCTCGGACGAGTTGCATTTCGTGGCGATCGTCTCGTCAGGAAGGACGGATGCCATCTCAGGCGTCAACCACCTGATCCGCTTGGGCGGTGGTGACTTCGGTTCCAGGCTCTTCTCACTCATGCACGTCCTGTCCTCGAGCCTGGCTCCCACGATGATCATTGACATTGACTGGTGGATGCTGGCGAACGCATTGGGGGACTGGGAGAATCCCTCGTTCTTCGTCGAGGCCATCTGGCCTTACGGCGGGTCTGAGCTGATCTTCGAGAGCATCGAGGCAGTGGAGCAGGTCCGCTGGAGCAGCGCGGTCGTTGCGGTACCGCAGTGCAGGCGGGAGTCAATGTGCGCTGCAATGGAGTTCGTTGCGCTTGTACCGATGAGAGCCGACAGGACGTTTGTCAGCTGTCTCACGTCCAGATTCCTAAGGCCATGGTCGGGCCCTCAGTGGGCGGCTCCGGTCCGGATGCTATGTAGGCCGGAGTGATGGGGATGTCCGAATTTTTGTGTGAGGACCACTGAGACTTGTCCACGACGGCGGGCGTCGCTTGCGACGAACGCACGCCGTGGTGGTCAAGTCGGTGCCACATCTTAAGCGGCAGCCTTCGTGAAGCGATCTTCGTAGGCGATCGCGAATTGGTTCATTGCCTCGCGCCACTCCTTGGCCGCGCGGCCCCAGTCGGCGGTGATGTTCTTCAGCGCCAGCCAGATCAGCTTCGTGGCCGCATCGTCGCTGGGGAAGTGCCCGCGGCTCTTGATGATCTTGCGCAGCCGCGCGTGCAGGCTCTCGATGGCGTTTGTGGTGTAGATCACGCGGCGGATGTGCGGCGCAAACGCGAAGAACCGAATCACGTGGCTCCAGGCGCGTCGCCATGCGGCCACCACGGTTGGGAATTTCTGGCCCCAGGGACTTTGCTCGAAGGCGTCCAGCTCGGCCTGCGCGGCTTCGGCACTGGCGGCCGTGTAGATCGGCTTCAATGCCGCGGCCAGCGCCTTGCGGTCCTTCCAGCTGGCGTAGTCCAGGCTGTTGCGTATCAGGTGCACGATGCACGTCTGCAGCGTGGTCGCGGGGAACACCGCCGACAGCGCCTCGGGCATGCCCTTCAGGCCGTCGGTAACGGCAATGAGGATGTCGTTGACCCCGCGCGTCTTCAGGGCGTTGAACACTTTCATCCAGAACTTAGCGCCTTCGCTGCCTTCGATCCACAGCCCCAGGATGTCGCGGCAGCCGTCGCGCTGCACGCCCAAGGCCAGATAGATCGCCTTGTTGCGAACCACCGCGTCCTCCTTGATCTTCACGCGCAGCGCATCGAAGAAGACCACCGGATACATCGGCTCCAGTGGGCGCGACTGCCAGGCGGTTACTTCGGCCATCACCGCTTCAGTCACCGAGCTGATGAACTCGGGGGAGACCTCCACGCCGTAGGACTCCTGCAGGAACCCCTGGATCTCGCGCACGTCATGCCGCGCGCATACATCGCGATGATCTTGTCGTCAAAGCCGGTGAAGCGCCGCTCGTGCTTGGGAATCAGGATCGGCTCAAAGCTGCCGGCGCGGTCGCGCGGGATGTCCACGCGCACCGGGCCTTCGCCAGTGATCACCGTCTTGGCGCTCGTGCCGTTGCGGTGGTTGGCGTCCTCGGCGGGCTGGCCCAGATGGTGGCCCAGCTCGGCTCCCATCACGCGCTCGATCAGC
>NZ_DASZSE010000032.1:0-84586 GCF_035548915.1 Ramlibacter sp.
GTTGGTATTCGCACCTCAACCCTATCCGGAATCACGATGGCCAACCCGCTCGCGGGCGACCTCAGCTCTCCAGGCGCTACGGACTGCGTCCTTCGCGCCTTGAAAACATTAAAAACTTACACCACTCCCGGGGACATCAACTTACGGCGTTTGAGCTTCACGCTGCTCTGGCGGGGCATTTCTCTATCCGTAACCGTGGGTGGATGCAGCGAATGCCGCCATTGAGAGAATTGGCCGATTTCAGTGGCACGACCCACGATTGCATGGGTGTCAACGGCGACGGAATGCGTGACATCTGCGAACGGTCTGCGCACGCGTGAACACATGAAACCGCATGGTGATGATGCGCAAGCAGTCCTGGGTTCGGACCCAAGGGAGCCATCACGCGAGCGCGAGGTCAGCCACTGCCCCACCTGAGGTCGGCGATTGGAATTGGGATACGGGAGGGGTGCAGCAGTTCAGCGAAGCGCGACTTCGTGGTCCGACGACATGCTTGCGGAATCGAACTGCCAGTCTTCCTTGAACAACCGTTCCCAAGCAGCCTTGACCTGCGCAGCACTCATGGTTCGTGCCTTCCTCGCATTCCATTCGTGCACCTTCCGAACGGCGACCTCCGGGTCTTTCCGTGCGTCTGGCGACTGCACCATGACCCAGTGGACGGTAGCGAGCAGTTCCATGCCATAGGGATTCTCGAAGCCGTCGATCAAGCGACTCACGCGATCCATTCGCTTGTTCACGACATCCGCGCCCTTAAGGCGGTCGTCCGCCTTCTCAACCGATCCTTCCTTCAGGTCGAGCATCTTCTCCGGAGAGTCCGTGCCGTCGCCGTAGCCGACGATGTAGTGGCCCTCCATGCGATTGAGCTGATGGCGCAAATTCGCAGCGTACGGGCCGTATCGCTCGGCCACGAAGCTCAGCTTCAGCGGTTCCCCGGCCTCCTGCATGAAGTACATGAGTTTCTGCACCTCAAGGAGGGTGACGAAGGGCTCGATGAGCCCCTTTTTGTACCTGTCGATAAGCTTGAGCAACACCGCACGAGCAATGGTCAGCGAAGGCTTCGAAGTCCGCTGGGGCATGTCTTCGGCTGGAGGGGCTCCCTGCGGTTCGTAGATTCGTACGTCAACGCCGGGTAGCTGCTCGAAGGCTCGCACGATCATGGGCCGGACCTTCGCCCAATCCAGTCCCCCGTGCCCGCAGCCGAGTGGGGGCACAGCGATGGACTGGATACCGAATCGCCTCACGAGTGCTGTCAGGTCTTCGAGCCCTTCACGAATGTCGCTCAGCTTGCTATTTGCTCGCCAATGGCTCTTCGTCGGGAAATTGATGATGTACCTTGGCCCTTCTGCGAGTCCGCCAGTGTCGTAGACGTGCATGTGACCCATGCGAACGCGCCCAGCCCTGCATGCGTCCACGTACTGTTGGTACATGTCAGGATAGGCACGGCTGAACTGAAGGGCAATTCCCTTGCCCATGACACCGACCGTGTTCACCGTGTTGACCAGAGCCTCAACCGGTGCCTTTAGCAAGTTGCCGTGAGTGAAGTTGATCATGGGAAGTACCAGTTTCGTCTCGTGGTCACAGTCGGTGCGTCGGGCGTGTTTTGCAGCAGTTGCAGGACTTGGTTTCGGACGGCGTCATCGAAACACGCCACCTCGATTATGGCAACCCATGGAACCCTATCCTCGACAAGGAACTCTGCGGACTTTTGTGGGCCTCGGTTTCCCCAGTAGGTAAGGCCGATCGCGTTCCAGTCCAAGTTCTGAAGTTGATCCAGGCTGTTCCAAAAGTTCGGCGGGTAACTTCCGTTCGCGCCTTGGTCGCTGAAGGCCCAACCAGTGGCTGCGGCGGTCACATCTCGGATGGTCGTGACAAGGTGCACCACCGTCCGCTGGCACCCCCTGGGTCGTTCCGGCACGCTTCCTGAATTCACCGTGTACAGCATCACCGAGCGAGGGCAAAAGTAAAAAGGAACGAACTCACCGACGAACCGATTCCCGGTGCACGCCACCTGCAGCACGGTCATGCGCCGTTGCTTGATGTGGGAGTAGCCGATGCCGGTCGCTGGCCGGCCCTGCTGTGCCAGCAAGGCGTCGGACAGAAGGAAACCGCCGTTGATGATGCTCGATAGGTTCGAGACATCCGTGATATGAAACAACTCAGTCGCTGGCGGATCGTCCGCGACGTAACCTGACATCCTGATCCTCAGTACTGGCCCGAGCAGCCGGGGCGAAGCTTAGCCCAGCATGGGCGCAAGTCCGGGCTCAGGTGAGTCGAAAGTGAGTCGACGCGGGACGTTCGCCTCTGAAACTTCCCATTGAACTACGGCGGCGGGACGCTCATTCTAAAGGGCCGGCCGGGGTGCACAATCGGCGCTCCTGGAGGAGCAGACAAGCCATGAGGCACAACATCCCCGTCGCACTGGGTGCGATCGTGCTCGCGTTCGCGAGCGTCGCCCACGCCGCCGCGCCCGACGTGTTCAACGACCTGCTCGAGTCGAGCATGAAGGACAAGAAAGGCGTGATGGTCTACGTCAAGGGACAGGCCATCGGCGGACGCGTCACCCGCATCACGGCCGAGGCCATCGAGATGACGGGGCGCGAATACGCGCGCATCGTCATCCGCCGCGACGCCATCGACGCCGTCGCCGGCAACTGAAAAGCGGGGCCCGCCCGCGATGGAAGCGGGACGTACAATCGGCTCGACAATGAGCCAGCGCATTGCCGACCGTACCCACGATGCCGCTGCGAAGCCGTTCGTGAGCCTGCTGTGCGTCACGTACAACCACGAGACATTCGTCACCGCCTGCATCGAGGGCTTTCTCATGCAGGAGGTCGATTTCCCGGTGGAAATCGTCGTGCACGACGACGCGTCGACCGATCGCACGCAGCCCATCCTGCTCGACTACGCGAAGCGCTACCCGGGGCTTTTTCGCTTCATCTTCCGCAAGGAAAACGTGATGAGCCAGGGCGGCGTGGTGGAGCCCGACCTCATCGCCGCGGCGCGCGGCAACTACATCGCCTGGTGCGACGGCGACGACGCATGGACCGATCCGCTGAAAGTCGCGAAACAGGTCGCCTTCCTGGAGGCGAATCCTTCCTTCGTCGTGTCGTTCCACGATGCCGAGCGGGTCGACGCCGAAGGCAACACGCTCTTCGACTTCACACTGCCGGAAGAATCCCGCCGCGACTACACGCAGATGGACATGGTGCTTTCGCGCTGGGGCTTCATGCTCCTGAGCACGATGACCTGGCGCAACGTGCTGAAGACGTTCCCGCCCGAATACAGCCTGGCCGCGAACAACGACGTCTTCATCGCGCGCCTGCTCGGCTTCTGGGGCGGCGCGAAGTTCCAGGGCGACATCCGCCCCATCAAGTACACGCAGCACGCCGGCGGCATCTGGGCGTTCAAGTCGCCCGCGCGCAAGGCCCAGATGCACGCGCGCACGCACCTGCAGCTCGTGAACTTCTTCCTGCGCATCGGCAAGCCCGAACTCGCGATCCTCACCTTCAGGACGCGCCTTGTGCCCGTGATGCAGGAGTACGAACGCGAACTGCAGGCCGCCCGCCAGAACAAGGCCAATGCGCAAGCCGAACTCTGAGGCCCGCATGCAGTCGCAACCCGAGCCGCAGTGCCGCCTGATCGAGCTGCCGAGGATCGCGGCCGCCAACGGCGACCTGACCTTCCTCGACAGCGGCCCGCACGTGCCGTTCGCCGTGCGCCGCGTCTACTACCTCTACGACGTCCCGGCCGGCGCGCGGCGCGGCTCGCATGCGCACAGGCAGTTGCAGCAGTTCCTGGTGGCGGTCGCGGGCAGCTTCGACGTATGGATCGACAGCGGCGCCGGCCGCGCGCGCTACCGGCTGGATCGGCCCGACCGCGGCCTGTGCGTGGTGCCGATGACCTGGATCGAACTCACCGACTTCTCCGCCGGCGCCGTGTGCCTCGTGCTCGCCTCCGATGACCATCGCGAGGACGACTACGTTCGCGACTACGACGAGTTCCTGGCCGCGCGCCGCGCCCGATGATCCCCTTCCTCGACGTGCGCGCCTCGTACCTCGAGCTGCGCGAGCGCATCGACGAAGCCGTCGCGCGCGTGCTGGCGAGCGGCACATACGTGCTCGGGGAGGAAGTCGAGGCGTTCGAGCACGAGTGGGCGGCGCATTGCGAGGCGCGTTTCGCCGTGGGCGTCGGCAACGGCCTCGACGCCCTGAAGCTCGCGCTGCACGCGTTTTCCATCGTGCCGGGCGACGAGGTGATCGTGCCCGCGCATACGTACATCGCGACCTGGCTCGCGGCGAGCGATTGCGGCGCGGTGCCGGTGCCCGTCGAGCCATCCCCCGAGACCGGCAGCCTGGACCCGGCGCGTGTCGAGGCGGCGATCACGCCGCGCACACGAGCGATCCTGCCCGTGCACCTGTACGGCCTGCCGGTCGATCTCGACCCCCTCCTGGAAGTCGCTCGCGCGCACGGGCTGCGCGTGCTGGAGGACGCGGCGCAGGCCCACGGCGCGCGCTACAAAGGGCGACGCATCGGCGCGCACGGCGACGCGGTGGCGTGGAGCTTCTATCCGGGCAAGAATCTCGGCGCGTTCGGCGACGGCGGCGCCGTGACGACGAACGACGCCGAGATCGCCGATCGTGTGCGCGTACTGCGCAACTACGGCTCGCGCGAGAAATACCGCAACGAAGCGCGCGGCGCCAACAGCCGGCTGGATCCGATCCAGGCCGCGGCCCTTCGTGTGAAGCTCACCGTCCTCGACGACTGGAACGCGCGGCGTGCGCGAGTGGCCGCGCAGTACCTCGACTCGTTGCGCGGGACCGGGCTCGGCCTGCCGCCGGTTCCCGCGTATGCCGATGCGGTGTGGCACCTCTTCGTCGTGCGTCATGCGCGTCGCGACGCGTTGCGGCGGCATCTGGCAGCTCGCGGCATCGCGACGCTGATCCACTACCCGGTGCCGCCGCACCTGCAGCCCGCGTATCGCGACCTGGGATTCGACAGAGGCACGTTCCCGCTGGCCGAGCGGTGGGCCGATGAAGTCCTGAGCCTGCCGATGGGGCCGCACCTGGACACACAAGCGGCCGCCGCCGTCGTCGATGCGATCGCGGAGTTTGCGGCGCCGCACGAGGAGGATTGAAGCCGCCGCTCACGGCGCCGTCACGGCGCCGCGGGCCCGCTCGCCATTCGGCCTGGCTGGAACGAGAACGTCGTCCAGGCTTGCGCAAACACCTATCGGAGCTCTGCAGCGGCTACTTCGAAAGCAGCCGCATCGCTTCTTCCAGGCCCTTGATGGTGAGCGGATACATCCGCTGGTTCATCAGTTGCTGGATGACGCTGATCGACTGCCGGTACTGCCACACGCCCTGCGGCTCGGGGTTGATCCACGCGAACTTCGGAAACGCGTTCGTGAGGCGCTGCAGCCATTCGGCTCCCGCTTCCTCGTTGTTGTATTCGACGCTGCCGCCCGGCTGGAGGATTTCGTAGGGGCTCATCGTCGCGTCGCCCACGAAGACGAGCTTGTAGTCCTTGTTGTACTTGCGGATGATGTCCCACGTCGCGAACTTCTCCGAGAAGCGGCGGCGGTTGTTCTTCCACATGAAGTCGTAGACGCAGTTGTGGAAGTAGTAGAACTCGAGGTGCTTGAACTCCGCCTTCGCCGCGGAGAACATTTCCTCCACGCGGTGGATGTGCTCGTCCATCGTGCCGCCCACGTCCATGAGCAAGAGCGCCTTCACGTTGTTGTGCCGCTCGGGCACCATCCTGATGTCCAGCCAGCCCGCGTTCGCGGCGGTGGAGCGGATCGTGTCGTCGAGGTCCAGTTCCTCCTCGGCGCCCTCGCGCGCGAACTTGCGCAGGCGGCGCAGCGCCACCTTGATGTTGCGCGTGCCCAGTTCCTGGCTGTCGTCGTAATCCTTGTACGCGCGCTGGTCCCACACCTTCACGGCGCTGCGGTTGCGGCCCTTCTCCTGGCCGATGCGGATGCCCTGCGGGTTGAAGCCGTAGGCGCCGAAGGGGGACGTCCCGCCCGTGCCGATCATCTTGCTGCCGCCTTCGTGGCGGTCCTTCTGCTCCTCGAAGCGCTTCTTGAGCGTCTCCATGAGCTCGTCCCATCCCATCTTCTCGATCTTCGCCTTCTCCTCGGGCGAGAGTTCGAGCTCGAGCGTCTTGCGCAGCCACTCGAGCGGCACGTCGCGGCTGAAGTCGGCGATCAGCTCCACGCCCTTGAAATACGCGGCAAACGCGCGATCGAACTTGTCGTAGTGCTTCTCGTCCTTCACGAGCGCCGTGCGCGCGAGGTAGTAGAAGTCGTCGATGCTGTACGCGCCTTCGCTCACGGGCCCCACCACGCCTTGCTTGAGCGCCTCGACGAGCGTGAGGTATTCCTTCACCGAGACGGGCAGCTTCGCGCCGCGCAGCGTGTAGAAAAAATCGATCAGCATGGCGCGATCCCCGTTTCGGCTTCGTCCAGGTCGGCGACGGCCGCAGCCGCCGAGCGGCGGCGCATCGCGGCCACCAGCGCCGCGGAACAGACGAGGCTCACCGCCACCATGACCGCCGATGCCTCGATGCCGAAACGGCCGCCCGTGAGCCAGTCGGGTCCGGTGAACTGAGCGCGCAGCCAGCTGTAGTCGCCGTCGGCTAGGCCCGACACGCTGCTGCCGAACACCGTGCCCTCGAAGAAATTCCAGCCGCAATGCAGGCCCATGCAGACCGGCAGCGACCGCGTCACGTGGTAGACGAGCCCGAGCAGCACGCCTGCTTCGATCGCGATGGCCGCCGAGCTCCAGAGCGTGGCGCCCTCGTTGCCGATGTGAACGATGCCGAAGAACGCGGCGGAAAGCGCGAGCGCGCGCCACAGGCCCCAGCGCTCCTCGGCGATGCGAAACATCACGCCGCGAAACACGATTTCCTCCGACACCGCCGGCGCGACGCCCGAAGCGACGAAGCCCATCGCCCAATGCACGTCCGAGCCGAAGCCCGCCACGTGGTAGCTGCCGGCGATCCAGAGCACCCCGATCACGCAGCCGACGAACAAGCCGCCGAAGACGAAGCCGATCGCGGCGTGCGGCAAGGCCGTGACGGGGTCCAGTTCTTCGGGACGGCGCTTCTCGATGCCCAGGACCAGCAGGAGGTACGCGCCGATCGCAGGCAGGATGCGCAGCAGCACCTCGGTCATCTCGCGCAGCCCGGGATGGTCGCGGCGGGTCCAGCCCGCCATCACGGCCAGGAGGGCCACGACGGCGGCGATCGAGAGAAACATCGCCACGAACACCAGCACCCGGCCGAACCGGGAATACACGAACCGGCGCTGCCAGCGCGGCGTGATCTTCGGCATCGGGATGGCGTCGGTCTTCACTTCGGGTCACCTCGGCTTGGCGAGCTGGTACTCCAGGTGGGCGCGCACCTCGGGCCATTCGCCCGCGCTCACGCTGTACATCACGGTGTCGCGCACCGTCCCGTCGCGGCGCGGCGCGTGGTGGCGCAGCACGCCGTCTTTCTTCGCGCCGAGGCGTTCGATCGCCTTCTGGCTCGCGAAGTTGTAGTTGTCCGTGCGCCAGCCCACCAGAAGCGCGCCGAGCGTGTCGAAGGCGTGCGTCATGAGCAGCAGCTTGCAGGTGGTGTTGACGTGCGTGCGCTGCCAGCTCCTCGCGTACCACGTGTAGCCGATCTCCAGGCGGTCGATGGCCGGCACGATGTCGTGGTAGCGGGTGCTGCCGACCACGCGTCCGCTCGGAACGTCCACGACGACGAAGGGCAGCATGTGGCCTTCGTCCCGGCCCCGAAGCGCAAAGGCGACGTAGGCCTCGGCCTCGCCCGGCGCGGGCACGGAAGTCACGCGCAGCTTCCACAGTTCCCCGTCGCGCGCGGCGGCCTCGAGGCCCGCGACGTGCGAGGCCGCCATCGGCTCGAGGCGCACCGTCCCCGATTGCAGCGTGACGGGTTCGGGCGTCTTCATCACCGGTTGTGCCGCTGCATGAAGACGAGCTTTTCGAAGAGCGTCACGTCCTGCTCGTTTTTCAGGAGCGCCCCCACGAGCGGCGGCACCGACACCTTTTCGTCCTTGCTGTGCAGCGCCTCGGGCGGGATGTCCTCGGCCATGAGGAGCTTCAGCCAGTCGAGCAGTTCGGAGGTGCTCGGCTTCTTCTTCAGGCCCGGGAGGTTGCGCACGTCGTAGAAGGTCTTCATCGCGGCCGTGAGCAGTTCCTTCTTGAGGCCGGGGAAGTGCACGTCCACGATGCGCCGCATGGTCTCGGCGTCGGGGAAGCGGATGTAGTGAAAGAAGCAGCGGCGCAGGAACGCGTCGGGCAGCTCCTTCTCGTTGTTGGAGGTGATGAAGACGAGCGGGCGGTGGCGCGCCTTCACGAGCTCGTGCGTCTCGTAGACGTAGAACTCCATGCGGTCGAGTTCGCGCAAGAGGTCGTTCGGGAATTCGATGTCGGCCTTGTCGATCTCGTCGATGAGGAGCGCCACCGGCTCCTCCGAGGCGAAAGCCTGCCAGAGCACGCCCTTCACGATGTAGTTGTGGATGTCCTTCACGCGCTCGTCGCCGAGCTGCGAATCGCGCAGGCGCGACACCGCGTCGTATTCGTAGAGGCCTTGCTGCGCCTTGGTGGTCGACTTCACGTGCCACTGAAGAAGCGGCAAGCCGAGCGCCTGCGCCACTTCCTCGGCGAGCATCGTCTTGCCGGTGCCCGGCTCGCCCTTCACGAGCAGCGGGCGCCGCAAGGTGATGGATGCATTGACGGCCAGCATCAGGTCCTGAGTGGCGACGTAATTCTGGGAGCCTTGGAACTTCATGGAGAACGGATTGGACGGTGGCCGCTTTGGAACGGCTGATAGAATCGCGGGTTGATCGAAGAAACACCAAAACGGGACGCTCGTCCATTGTGCGCGCAAAATGAATAAGTTGTTCACCACGCTTTTCGCCCTGGCTGTCGCTTCCGTGACGGGTCTGGTCCATGCGCAGGCTTCCGGCGCGGCCGCTCCCTCGGCTCCCCCGGCCGCCGCCAAGGTCGCCAAGACCGCGACCCCCGCAAGCCCCAAGTCGCTGGAAGCCAAGATCGCGATGTGCCTCGGCTGCCACGGCATCAAGGGCTACCATTCGAGCTTCCCCGAGGTCTATCGGGTGCCCATGATCTCCGGCCAGAGCGCCGGCTACATCGTGAGCGCGCTCACCCAGTACAAGAACGGCGACCGCAAGCACCCCACCATGCGCGGCATCGCCGCGAGCCTGTCCGAGCAGGACATCAAGGACATCGCGAATTTCTATTCGAACCAGGCCGTGCCGGGGCCGGACAAGCTGAGCCATGAACCCGAAGGCCACGTCGCGCAGCTCTTCTCCAAGGGCAACTGCGTCTCCTGCCACGGCCCGAACCTTTCCAAGCCGATCGACCCCAGCTACCCGAAGATCGCCGGCCAGCAGCCGGACTACATCTTCGTCGCGCTGAAGGAATACAAGACGGAAAACAACCCCAACGTCGGCCGCAACAACGGCGTGATGGGCGCGATCGCCAAGCAGTTCTCCAACGCGGAGCTGAAGGAACTCGCGAACTACGTCGGCTCGCTCGACGGCCAGCTCACGGTGCATCCGGAGTCGCGCTTCCGCTGATCGAGGCAAGCCGGGCACGCGGGGCTCGACCGGGGGGCCGGCCGTCTCGCCACGTGTCTTGACGACGCCTCACGACGCCTCACGACGCCTCACGAAGTCGCCCGGCGCCGCACGCAATCCACGTAGGCCTGCCCGTCTGGCGGCCGGGCCGAACGCTGGCTTTCCCACAGCATCCGCCCGAGGCATTCCATCGCCTCGTGATGCGCCTCATGCAATGAATTGCGCCTGGCGGCAAGCAGTTCCACCGCCTGCCGGATGCCGCTCGGCTGGTCGATCGAGCACTGCTCGCTGATCGACAGGTGCATCGACAGATGCAGGAACGGATTGGTGCGGCCGTCGCTGCCGTCGTAAATCCGCTCGAGCGCAGCATCGACGTCCGCGAAGTCGGGCTCGTACTCCGGATGTTTCTCGAGCCACTGGCCCGCGAGCGTCTCGAGCGCATCCATCGGCTGCCCCGCGCGCGACTTCGCCCGCACCGCGCAGAAAAAGCGGCGCACGTCCTGCTGGGAGGGATCGAACATCGCCCGAGAGTAGCACCGCCCGCTCGCGGGCATCAGAGAGCGGGTGCGCGGTGAATCCTGCTGACCCCGCAGGCGCTCGGCTACGTCGAGACCGTGGGGCGGGTTGCGCGTAGAATTCTTTACGCGAACCGCTGTTCGTCATTGCAACGCAGCGCATGGGAGAAGAATGTGGCGCGCGGAACGCAGCGCCTGGACCCAACGCCGGGACCCCAGCGCTTGCTTTCCACGTTTCGACAGCGCGCTTTCGGACCCAGCCCGCCCGCTTTCCCCGCAAAGAACGCCTCCATGATCGAGGAGCTGGAAACGACTCGTCGGCCCGCCGATCGCCGACCGACCCGACTGGACACACCGGAGAGACCATGACCCGCCAAGCCTTCATCTGCGACGCCATCCGCACACCCTTCGGCCGCTACGGCGGAGCGCTTTCTTCCGTGCGCGCCGACGATCTCGGCGCGATTCCGATCCGCGCGCTCATCGAGCGCAACCCGCGAGTCGACTGGCAGGCCGTGAGCGACGTGCTCTACGGCTGCGCCAACCAGGCCGGCGAGGACAACCGCAACGTGGCTCACATGGCGTCGCTGCTCGCGGGCCTGCCCGCCGAGGTCCCCGGCGCCACGATCAACCGCCTGTGCGGCTCCGGCCTCGACGCGCTCGGCACCGCCGCGCGCGCGATCAAGGCGGGCGAGGCGAGCCTCGTCATCGCGGGCGGCGTGGAGAGCATGAGCCGCGCGCCGTTCGTGATGCCCAAGGCCGAGAGCGCCTTCTCGCGAACGAACGCCGTCTACGACACGACGATCGGCTGGCGGTTCGTGAACCGGCTGATGAAGGAGCGGTACGGCGTCGATTCGATGCCCGAGACCGCGGAGAACGTCGCGGCCGACTACCGCATCGAACGCGAAGCGCAGGACCGCATGGCGCTCGCTTCGCAGCTGAAGGCGGTGGCCGCGCAGCGCAGCGGCTTCTTCGCCTCGGAAATCGTGCCCGTGACGATCCCGCAGAAAAAGGGCGAGGCGATCGTCGTGGACCGCGACGAGCACCCGCGCGAAACCTCGCTCGAGGCGCTGGCGAAGCTGAAGGGCGTGGTGAAGCCGGACGGCACCGTGACGGCGGGCAATGCGAGTGGCGTGAACGACGGCGCGTGCGCCCTGATCGTCGCGGACGAGGCCACTGCCGCGAAAGAGGGTCTTACGCCGCGCGCGCGCGTGGCCGGCATGGCGACGGCGGGCGTGGCGCCGCGCATCATGGGGATCGGCCCCGCTCCCGCGACGCAAAGGCTTCTCGCGCTCACGGGCATTTCGCTCGATCAGGTCGACGTGATCGAGCTGAACGAGGCGTTCGCCGCGCAGGGGCTCGCCGTGCTGAGGACGCTCGGCCTGAAGGACGACGATCCGCGCGTCAATCCGAACGGCGGCGCGATCGCGCTCGGCCATCCGCTCGGTGCCTCGGGAGCGCGGCTCGCGACCACGGCGGTGAACCAGTTGCACCGCACGGGCGGCCGCTACGCCATCTGCACCATGTGCATCGGCGTGGGGCAGGGGATCGCGGTGCTGCTGGAGCGGGTGTGAGTCCGCACTGAACGGGGGCGAGCCGCGCTCGAAGGCGCTACTCGATCTCCGCGCGCACCGCCTCGACTTCCTGCGGCACGCGCTGCTCGAGCGTGGCCAGCATGCGGGCGAGTCTTTCGCTGTCCGTCACGTCGCGGTAGCGCGTGATGTGCCCCACGCGCTTGCCCCGCACACGCTGCGGGATCATGTGGCATTCGAGCACGCGCCCGTCGGTGAGCTCGATGCGGCTGAAATGCTCGCGCTCCGGCTCGGCCTTGCGCGCTTCGGCCTGCGCCAGGAAGCGCTCGGGATCGCGCACCTGGGCAAGCTGGATCGCGAGCACGGCCGACTCGTTCAGCGATTCGAGCTTGTCCTCGCCGATGCGCCAGATCTCCGTGAAGCGCGAGTTGTAGTGCATCGCCCGCCCGAAATAGCCGACCGCGAGCAGCCCGTCGCTCGTCGAGTCGAGCGTGGCGAGCAGCAGCGCGACGGCCGTGCGGGCCTCCAGCAGTTCCTGCGTGCGCGTGTCGAGGCTGCGCCGCGTCGAGGCCGCCTTCTGCTGCGACGACGCAAGCGTGCGCTGCATCTGGGCCAGATGCTGCGTGAGCTGATTCACGAGCAAGCCCGGCTCGGTGGCGGCCGGCTCGCGGACGGCTGCCCGTTTGGTCTTCGTCTCAGCCATGTGTCATCTCCCTGGGGTCGCCCAGCTGTTCATTCAATTGCGCGACGAGCGCGGTGAGCGGCAGTTCGAGCTCCGCGATGCGCGAGGGCACGTCGTCGGCCACGTCGTCTTCCTGCAGCGCATCTTCCAGCGCCTGGGCGCGCTGCTGCACGAGCGTGGCGCCCACGCTGCCGGAGACCCCTTTGAGCGTATGCGCGAGTCGCTGCGCGGCGAGGCGGTCGCCCGCCGCGAGCGCTTCGCGCACCTGCTGGCCGACCCGGGCCTGCCCCGCGGCGTAGCGCCTGAGCATCGCGGCATAAAGCGTCCTCTTGCCTGCCATGCGCGAGAGGCCGAGCACCACGTCGAGCCCGTCGATCCCCTGAGGCACGCCGTCCACGGCCCGGGGGCGCTCATCGGGCTGCGTTGGCGCTCGTGGCCCGAGCCAGCGCAGCAAAGCCGCCTGCAAGTCGTTCGGATCGATCGGCTTCACGACGTAGTCGTTCATGCCCGCTTCGGCGCAGCGGCGCCGGTCGGCTTCCATGGCATTGGCCGTCATGGCGACCACCGGCAGGTGCGCGAGGCGCGGGTCGCGACGCATCTCGCGCGTCGCGGCAAGCCCGTCCATCACCGGCATCTGCATGTCCATGAAGACGAGCTCGTAGGCCCCTTGCGCAAGCTTCGCAAGCGCGGTCTCGCCGTTGTCGGCGGTGTCCACCGCCACGCCCGTTTCCTGCAGCAGCTCGAGCGCGACCTGCCGGTTGATCTCGTTGTCCTCCACCAGCAGCACGCGCTTGCCGCGGATCGCCTGCAGCCTCGGGTCGGACGCCGGTGGCTGGCTGCCCGGCCCGGCCGCGCCGCGACGGCCCGCAAGGACGTTCATGGTCGTGTCCAGCAGCTGCGAGGCGCTCACAGGCTTCACGAGCACGTCCTCGATGCCCGCGTGCGTGGCTTCCTTCGCCGATTCCTCGCGGCCGTAGGCGGTCGCCATGAGCACCAGCATGGGAGGCGCAGGAAGCCCGCGGATGCGCCGCGCGGCCTCGAGGCCGTCCATGCCCGGCATCCGCCAGTCGAGATACACGACGTCGTACGGCCGTCCTTCGAGCGCCGCGCGCCGCACGGCCTCGACCGCGGCGGCGCCGTCGCAGGCGCCCGCGGCCTCGAGCGACATGCCGCGCAGCGCGTCCATCACGACGGCACGCGCATGATCGTTGTCGTCGACGACGAGAGCGCGGCGCCCGCGAAGCTGCTGGCCCGCGACGAGCCCGCGCTCGCGCGTGCGGCCGATCCGCAGCCGCGCGCTGAACCAGAACGTGCTGCCGCGGCCGGGCTCGCTTTCGACGCCGACTTCGCCGCCCATCAGTTCGGCGAGCTTCTTGCAGATCGCGAGGCCGAGGCCGGTGCCGCCGAACTTGCGCGTGGTGGACGTATCGGCCTGCGAAAAGCTCTGGAAGAGGCGCGAGCGCTGCTCCGGCGTGAGGCCGATGCCGGTGTCCTGCACGCGAAAGAGGACGAGCGCGTCGCGCTCGGTGCGCTCCGTCGCGCGCACCGAGATCACGACCTCGCCGCGATCGGTGAACTTCACCGCGTTGTTGGCGTAATTGAGCAGGACCTGCCCGAGTCTCAGCGAATCGCCCGCGAGCACCCTCGGCACGTCGGGTGCCACGTCGATCACCAGCTCCAGCCCCTTCGCGTGGCACTTCTCGCCCACGAGGCCGCTCGTGTTGTCCAGGAGCTTTTCGAGCTCGAATTCGGCTTCCTCCAGGTCGAGCTTGCCCGCTTCGACCTTCGAGAAGTCGAGGATGTCGTTGATGATGCCGAGCAGGTGCTGGCCGGAGGACTGCACCTTCTGCACGTAGTCGCGCTGGCGCGGCGCGAGCTCGGTCCTCAGCACGAGGTGCGACAGGCCGATGATCGCGTTCATCGGCGTGCGGATCTCGTGGCTCATGTTGGCGAGGAAGTTGGACTTCATGCGCGTCGCTTCCTCGGCGATCTCCTTGGCCGCGCGCAATTCGCCCTCGGCGCGCTTTTGCCGCGTGATGTCCTTGAAGCTCACGATGTAGACCGCGCGGTCGCTCTCGTGGGCGAGCGAGGCCGTCACGTCCACGAAGAGGAGGCTGCCCGCCTTGTCCCGGTACTGCGACTCGAATTCGATCGGCTTGCCTGCGCTGCCGGCGAGCTGCTCGTCCATCTTCGCGAGCGCCTCGGGCGTGTGGCGCGCATCGAAGTCGGCCACGCCGAGGCCGATCAGCTCCGACGGCGCATAGCGCAGCAGCTCGCACGCCGCCCGGTTGGCGAAGGTGACGCGGCGGCTCGCGCGGTCGACCCACATCATCGGCCCCGAATTTTCGATCACCGTGCGGTTGAAGAGGAGGCGCTGCTCGCTGCGCTTGCGCTCGGTGATGTCCTGGAAGGTCGCCACGTGGACGCGCCGGACATCGTCGTTCGCGACGAAGGCGGTGACCTCGGTCTGCAGCGGGCCGCCGTCCTTGCGCCGCATCGGACGCTGCATCGTCGCGGGAGCCGACGCCTCGCGCAGGACGGCCCGCATGGCCGAAGCGCGCTCTTGCGTGTAGTCGGTGATGAATTCCGACAGGTGCCTGTCGACCATTTCGCCCGCGCCGAAACCCAGCAGCTCGCCCGCGGCGCGGTTGGCGTAGAGGATCGTGTCCTTCTCGGGGTCGATCCACAACATCGGGCCGGAATTTTCGACGACGAGCGAGTTGAAAAGAAGCTTCTCCTCGTAGCGCCGGCGCTCGGTCACGTCGCGAAATGTGATCACGCTGCCCACGCAGCGGCCGCCCAGGAGCTGCGGCAGCACGTGCCGTTCGAACACGCGGCCGTCCTTCATCTCGATCAGGCTTGCGTGTTCTTCGTACGGCTGGGCGCCGCACAGCTCGAGGTGTTCGCTGAAGGCCGCCGGGTCCCTCACCTGCCGCAGCTGGAATTCGTGCAGGCGCGCGGCATCGATTTCGCTCAGCTCGTCTTCCGGCAGGCTCCACATCTCCACGAAGCGGATGTTGTAGAAGAAAGAGACGATGGCGCCGCCTTCGCCGTATTGCAGCGCGATGATGCCCTCGCTCGCCGCGTCGAGCGTGGAGACCGCGAGCTCGTGCGACCGGCGCAGGGCCGCGAGCTCGCGCCGCGCCGACTCGAGCTCTTCGGCGAGCGACGGGAGATGGGCCGGTGCGCGATCCATGGGTTCGATGAAGGTCTTTGTTCGACGGTACGAATGACACCATTGCCCGGCCGGTCCGGCTTAGGCAAATTCCCTAAGCGGGCTAGGTATTTGGACCTGCGGGATCGCTCCAGCCCGGGGCGCCCTGCAGGCCCGCGCGGCGGCGCTCTTCGTGTTCGGCGCGTTCGCGGGCCATCTGCTCTTCCAGCTGCTGCCGCCCCTGCTTCACGACCGCGATCAGCTTGGCGCGGTCGCGGTGATGCGGATACATCTTCTCGAAGAGGGCGAGATTGTGGCGCCGGAAACGCTGCGCATGCTCGCGCGCTTCAAAGGGTGCATGGCCGAGCAGTTCGAGCACCGTGCGGCCGGTGCGCAGGCTCGATTCGAACACTTCGCGTTCCACGCGCATCACGCCGCGGTTGCGCAGGGCGTTCCAGTGCGTGACGTCGCGCGCGCGCGCCACGAGCTCGAGCGCCGGAAAGTGCTCGCGCGCGATATCGACGATGGAAAGCGACTGCTCCACGTCGTCCACCGCCACGACAAGCACTCGCGCCGTCTGGGCGCCCGCGGTTCGCAGCAGGTCGAGGCGCGTGGCGTCTCCGTAGTGCACCTTGTAGCCGAACGAACGCGCCGCCTCGATCATGTCCGCGTCGTGGTCGAGCACCGTCGCGGCGATGCCCTGCGCGTCCAGCAGCCGGCCGACGATCTGCCCGTAGCGGCCGAAGCCCGCGATGATGACGGGTGCATGCTGGGGCTCGCTCAGCTGCGGTAACTCGCGCTGCGGCAAAGCCAGGCGCGGCACCACCAGCCGGTCGACAGCCACCAGCAGCAGCGGTCCGAGCATCATCGAGACCGCCACCGCGCCCACGAGCAGCGACGCGGTCTCGGCGGAGAACACGTTGGAGCCCGCCGCCGCCTGAAAGACGACGAAGGCGAATTCGCCGCCTTGCGAAAGCAGCAGGGTGAACACCGGCCGCTCCGCAAGCGGCACCCCGATCGGCCGCGCGAGCAGCCAGATCACGACCGCCTTGGCGATCATGAAGGCCGCCACGATCGCGGCCATGCGGCCGGGCGAGCGCACGAGCACGCCGAAGTCGATGCTCATGCCCACCGCGATGAAAAAGAGGCCGAGCAGCAGTCCCTTGAACGGCTCGATGTCGGTTTCGAGTTCGCGGCGGTATTCGCTTTCGGCGAGCAGCACGCCCGCGAGGAAGGCGCCGAGCGCCATCGAAAGGCCGACGAGCTGCATGAGCGCCGCGATGGCCACCACGAGCAGGAGCGACGCGGCGGTGAAGATCTCGGGCGTGCGGCTGCGTGCGATCCATCGCAGCACGGGGCGCAGGGCGAGGCGCCCGCCCAGCACGATCGCGGCCACCACGCCGACGATGCGGGCCGCCTCCACGGCCAGGCCATCGCCGGCCGGCCGCGAGTCGGCGACGCCGCCCAGGAGCGGCAGCAGCGCCAGAATGGGAATCGCGGCGACGTCCTGGAAGAGAAGGATCGAGAAGCCGGCCTGGCCGCTTGTGGTGGGCAGGATGTTGCGCTCGCCCATCACCTGCAGCGCGATCGCCGTGGACGAGAGCGCGAGCCCGAGCGCGGCAACGAGCGCGGCACGCCAGTCGGCGCCCGCCGCCAGCCCGATCGCGAAGATCGCCGCCGCGCAGCACGCGACCTGCGCCGTGCCCCAGCCGAAGATCGGGCGCCTCAGGCTCCAGAGGCGGCGCGGCTCGAGCTCGAGGCCGACCAGGAACAGCATCAGCACGACACCGAATTCCGCGAAGGAGAGGATGTCCTCCACGTTGCTCACGAGCCCGAGCCCCCAGGGGCCGATCACGATCCCCGCGGCCAGGTAGCCGATGATGGAGCCGAGGCCGAGCGCGCGCGCGAGCGGCACCGCGAACACGGCCGCGGCGAGATAGGTGAGGCTGTGGCCGAGCCAGTGCGGCAGGTGCGACATCAGCGCGCTCCGGGCCGGTCGATCACCGGCACGTCGCATGGTGGGCTCTCGCCCAGTTCGGCGAGTTCGGGCCATGCGGGATAGCTCGCGAGCCGCTCGGCGAAGATGCCCACGTGCCCGGCGAGTGCCTCCTCGCTCGCGCGATGGGCGCCATGCAGCAGCATCGGCGGCAGGAAGCGCATGCCGCAAAGCGCGGCCGTCTGCTCGTACGGCGGCAGGAAGGCGTCGAAGAAGTAGCGGTTGTAGCTCGATGGGTGGTAGGACGCCTCGGGGCCGCCTGTGCTCGCCACGAGCCACACGTCCTTGCCGGCAAGCGCCCGGCCCCCGGCTCCGTAGGCCCAGCCGTAGGCGAGCACTTCGTCGAACCAGAGTTTCAGCAGCGGCGTCGCCGAATACCACTGGATCGGCTGCAGGAGCACGAGCAGGTTCGCGGCGGCTGCCCGCGCCTGTTCACCGGCGACGTCGATGTCGTAATCCGGGTAGCTCGCGTAAAGGTCCTGCGCGAGCACCCCCGGCACCCCGCGCGCCGCATCGAGCAGCCGCCGGTTCACGCGCGACTCGCGCAGGCGCGGGTGGGCCGCGATCAGGTAGATGCGATTTTGCGCTTCGGTTTTGGCCGACTCATCCATCCCCGCTAACATAGCGCAAACGCGAGGAGGCCTCACATGCCGGTCGTGGTCGTTGCCAATCCGAAGGGCGGTGTCGGAAAGTCGACGCTTGCCACGAACATCGCCGGCTACTTCGCCTCCAGGGGGCACAAGGTGATGCTGGGGGACGCGGATCGCCAGCAGTCCTCGCGCCTGTGGCTCGGTCTGCGGCCGGCGGGGCTCGCACCCATCGCCGCGTGGGAGGTGGACAAGGAAAGCATCGCGCGTCCGCCCAAGGGCGTGACCCACGTCGTGATCGACACGCCGGCGGGCCTGCACGACAAGCGCCTCGAGCGGCTGATGAAGGTGGCCGACAAGGTGATCGTGCCGCTGCAGCCGAGCATCTTCGACATCTACGCGACGCGCGCTTTCCTCGACGAAGTCGCGAGCGACAGGAAGGCTTCGCACGCGAAGGTGGGCGTCGTGGGCATGCGGGTCGACCCGCGCACGATCTCGGCGGAGCACCTGCAGGAATTCACGAAGACGCTCGGGCTGCCCGTGCTCGGCTACCTGCGGCCGACGCAGAACTACATCCACCTCGCCGCGCGCGGCCTCACCCTCTTCGACGTCGCGCCGTCCAAGGTGGAGCGGGACCTGGAGCAGTGGCAGGGCATCTGCCGCTGGCTGGACGAGTGATGCCTGCGCGACGGATGGAACTGCCGGCTCCAGCTACAGTGGGCGCATGAAGACGATCGAATTCTCCGAGCTGCCGGCGCTTGTCGGGCAGGACGTGGCAACGAGCCCGTGGATCGACATCACGCAGGAGCAGGTGAACCTCTTTGCCGAGGCGACGGGGGATCACCAGTGGATCCACGTCGATGTGGAGCGCGCGAAGGCCGGGCCGTTCGGCGCGCCGATCGCGCACGGGTTTCTCACGCTGTCGCTCATCCCGCGCTTCTTCGAGTCGGCGATCGAACTTCGCGGTTCGCGCATGGGCGTGAACTACGGCCTGAACAAGGTGCGCTTCACGTCGCCCGTGCCGGTGGGCAGCCGCCTGCGCGGGAAGATGAAGCTGCTCGCCTGCGAGCCGATCGCGGACAACGGCTACCAGATGGCGTGGGAAATCGTGATCGAACGCGAAGGAGTCGAGAAGCCCGTCTGCATCGCGGAGACGCTTTCGCGGCGCTACGCCTGAGCGAACCCGTTCTGCCGCCACGCCTCGAACACGGTCACGGCCACCGCGTTCGACAGATTGAGGCTGCGCTGGCCGGGCCGCATGGGCAGCTTCAGGCGTTGCCCGGACGGAAACGATTCGCGCAGTTCGGGCGCGAGACCGCGCGTCTCGCAGCCGAAGACGAGCCAGTCACCCGGCTCGAACGCGACATCGTGCACAAGCCGCTGGCCGCGCGTCGTGAGCGCGAACATGCGTTCGGGCCGCGGCTGTTCGCCGCGCAGGAAGGCTTGCCAGTCCGCATGGCGCCTCACGTCGGCATATTCGTGATAGTCGAGGCCCGCCCGCCGCATGTGCCGGTCGTCCATCGAAAAGCCGAGCGGCTCCACGAGATGCAGCTCGCAGCCGGTGTTGGCCGCCAGCCGGATCACGTTGCCGGTGTTGGGCGGAATCTCCGGCTCGACCAGGACGATGCGGAACATGCTCGCTTCAGTCGGCCTCGTCGGTGCGTGCGAACACCACCGCGCCGACGCTCGCAGCGCCAGCGCGGCGCAGCGCCTCGGCCGCCGCGAAGAGCGACGCGCCGCTCGTCATCACGTCGTCCACGACGAGCACGTGGCGGCCGCGCACGTCGCGAAGGCGCAGCGGCTCCACGCCGAAAGCATGCCGCACGTTGGCGAGCCGCTCCTTGCGTCCGAGCGCCGCCTGCGGCGGCGTGTTCGCAAGCCGCAGCAGCAGCGCCGGCTCCACCTTGCGCGCGGGCGCGAGACAGCGCGCGAGCGCGAGCGCCTGGTTGAAGCCGCGTTCGGCGAGCCGTTCGCGCGCGAGCGGCATCGGCAGCACGAGGTCGCAATCCTCCACGGCCTGCGCGACGCCGGGCGTATCGAGCACGAGCCGCGCGAACGAACGGGCCCAGCCCGCGCGCCCCTGGAACTTGAACTGCGCGACGAGCGACGACCACGGATAGTCGTAAGGCACGGCCGCGAAGCAGGCGTCGAGCGGCGGCGGCGATTTCACGCAGGCGCCGCATTCGCCCACGCCCGCGGGGACGGGCAACGCGCACCGCGCGCAGCGGTGCAACGGCTGCGCGAACCGCAGCCTGCACGCTTCGCAAACCGGCTCGGCAGGCCAGCGCGCGCAGATGCCGCAGCGGCTGGGCACGGCCGCCGCGAGACGCGCGAACGTGCGGTGCAGGCGCGAAGGGTGAGAGGCAAACGAGAGGCGCGAGGGCGTGCGTGCGGACATCGGCTCAATATACTCGTGCGCACCATGCCGGCCGCCGAGCGTCCACCCACCATCGACCCCGTCGCGGCCGCGCGCTGGGAGGCCCGTGCGCCCGCGCATTCGCCCTGGCTGCACGGCGAAGTCGCGCGCCGCATGGAAGAGCGCCTGCAGTGGATCAGGCGCGAGCCCATGACGTGGGCCCATTGGGAGGCCGTCCGGGGCGGCATCGACGTGCAGTCGAAGATCGTGGCGCGCTATCCGCGCTCGCACTGCTACGTGGTCGAGCCGCAGCCCGCGCGGGCGCGCGCCGCGCGCGAGGCCCTCGCGCGGCCCTGGTGGCGGCGCTTCGGCAGTGCGCCGTTCGACGTCGGGCCGGTCCCCGACGGCGCGGTGCAGATGCTCTGGGCCAACATGGCCCTGCACCTTTCGGGCGACCCCGAAGCGCTGCTCGCGCGGTGGCACCGCGCGCTCGCGGTCGACGGCTTCGTGATGTTCTCGTGCCTCGGGCCGGACACGCTGCGCGAATTGCGCGCCCTCTATGCGCGTCTCGGCTGGCCGCCCCCGGCGCACGAGTTCACCGACATGCACGACTGGGGCGACATGCTCGTGCACGGCGGCTTCGCCGAGCCGGTCATGGACATGGAGCGAATCACGCTCACCTTCGAGACGCCCGAGCGGCTCATCGCGGAACTGCGCGGGCTCGGCGCCAACCTGCATCGCGAGCGCTTTGCCGCCCTGCGCGGCCGCGGCTGGCACGCACGGCTGCGACAAGCGATCGATGAACACCTGCGCGCGGTCGACGCCCGCCTCGCGCTCACCTTCGAGATCATCTACGGCCACGCCTTCAAGCCCGCGCCGCGCACGAAGATGAGCGAGCAAAGCTCGGTGTCGCTCGCGGACATGCGATCGATGCTGCACCGCGGGCGCGGCGCATGACGCAGCGGCGCGGCGCATCGCGGCGCAGGCCACGGTCGGCCGGGTGTCAGGGAGAACCCGCGCTACAATCGCCGGTTGATTTCCCAAGCATCGTCCGTGTCGAACCTGGTGTTTCGTTTCGCCACTGTCCAGGGACAAGCCATCCACTGGTTCCTGGCGCGCAATTGCTCGGTGACGCCCGCCCAGCTGGGCTGGCTTTACGCGTCGCTTTGCGCGCTGACGCTCGGGATCGGAACCTTCTTCTGGTTCCGGGGGGCGGTGCTGATCCTTCCCTTCGCCGGGCTCGAGCTGGCCTGCGTGGGTGTCGCGTTCCTCGTGTACGCGCGCCATGCGGCCGACCGCGAGCACATCTCGCTGCAGGGGCGGCGGCTGGTGGTGGAGCTGGAAAACGCCGGCCGGCTGGAGAGGGCGGAATTCAACCGCGATTGGGTCCGTGTGGAGCCGAGCGCGGGAAACCGGTCGCTGATCGAGGTGTCGGGGCAGGGACGACGGGTGAACGTCGGGCGCTACCTGAGACCGGAGCTGCGGCCGGTGCTGGCACGGGAGCTGCGGTTGGCGCTCCGTGGCGACAGCGCGTAGAAGTTTTGTTGGATTAGAGGCTTAGAGGCTCAGAACGATGAAGAGATTGACCACGCACGCGGCCTGGCTCGCCGCCGCGGCCTTTGCCGGCTCGGCGCACGCGGTGAACGATCTGCCGGGCGGTCCGGCCGTACGCCAGCTGAACCTCCACACCGCCGCCACCCGCATCGCCGCGGAACAGGGCTGGCTGCACTGGTTCATGCTGATCACGTGTCTCGTGATCTTCATCGCCGTCTTCTCGGTGATGTTCTATTCGATCTGGAAGCACCGCAAGTCGGTGGGCCACAAGCCCGCGAACTTCCACGAATCGGTGACCGTCGAGGTCGTGTGGACGATCATCCCCTTCCTGATCGTGATCGGCATGGCGCTGCCCGCGACGAAGGTGCTGGTGGCCTCCAAGGACACGAGCAACGCCGACATCACGATCAAGGCCACCGGCTATCAATGGAAGTGGGGCTACGACTACCTGAACGGCGAAGGCCAGGGCGTGAGCTTCCTCTCCACGCTGGACCCCACGCACCGCGAGATGTCCAACGAAGGCGCGAGCGCCGCCGACATCCCCGACGACTATCTCCTGAAGGTCGACAACCCGCTCGTCGTGCCGGTCAACAAGAAAGTCCGCATCATCACCACCGCCAACGACGTGATCCACTCGTGGGGCGTGCCGGCGCTGGGCGTGAAGCAGGACGCGATTCCCGGCTTCGTGCGCGACACGTGGTTCCGGGCCGAGAAAACCGGCGACTTCTACGGGCAGTGCTACGAACTGTGCGGCAAGGAACACGCCTACATGCCGATCCACGTGAAGGTGCTCTCCGCCCCCGACTACACCAAGTGGGTGGGCGATCAGCAAAAGCTCATGGCGGCCAAGCTGGACGACCCGAACAAGGTCTGGACGCTGCCCGACATCATGGCCCGCGGCGAGAAGGTCTACGCCGCCAACTGTGCGGCCTGCCACCAGGCCAACGGCAAGGGCGCGGGCCCCGTGAAGCCGCTCGACGGCTCGCCCGTCGTGCTCGACGCCGACAAGACGAAGCAGATCGAAGTCGTGCTGAACGGCCGCACGACGCCCACCGGCCAGATGCCCTCGTGGAAGCAGCTCTCGGACACCGACATCGCGGCGGTCGTGAGCTTCACGAAGAACAACTGGACGAACAAGACGGGCCAGCTCGTCCAGCCGGCCGAAGTGCTGGCGCAGCGCGGCAAGTAGCGCGAGGGCAAAGGAACCACCGAAGGATCATCATGAGCGCAGTTCTCGACCATCACGACCACGCCCACGACGAGCACCACGACCACGCGCCCACCGGCTGGCGGCGCTGGGTCTATGCGACCAACCACAAGGACATCGGGACGCTCTACCTGCTCTTCTCGTTCACGATGTTCATGATCGGCGGCGTCCTCGCCATGCTGATCCGCGCCGAGCTGTTCGAGCCCGGGCTGCAGCTCGTGAACCCGGAGCTCTTCAACCAGCTCACCACGATGCACGGGCTCATCATGGTGTTCGGGGCGATCATGCCGGGCTTCGTCGGTTTTGCGAACTGGATGGTCCCGATGCAGATCGGCGCGCCCGACATGGCGTTCGCGCGGATGAACAACTTCAGCTTCTGGCTGCTCATCCCTGCTGCGATCATGCTGGCCGGATCGTTCTTCATGCCCGGCGGCGCGCCCGCCGCGGGCTGGACCATCTACGCGCCGCTCACGCTGCAGATGGGCCCGACCATGGACATGGCGATCTTCGCCCTGCACATCATGGGCGCGAGCTCGATCATGGGCTCGATCAACATCATCGTGACGATCCTCAACATGCGCGCACCGGGCATGTCGCTCATGAAGATGCCGATGTTCTGCTGGACCTGGCTGATCACGGCGTACCTCCTGATCGCGGTGATGCCCGTGCTCGCGGGCGCGATCACGATGACGCTCACGGACCGCCACTTCGGAACGACCTTCTTCAACCCCGCGGGCGGCGGCGACCCGGTGATGTACCAGCACATCTTCTGGTTCTTCGGCCACCCCGAGGTCTACATCATGATCCTGCCGGCCTTCGGCATCATCAGCCAGGTCGTGCCCGCGTTCTCGAGGAAGCGCCTCTTCGGCTACGCCTCGATGGTGTACGCGACGTCCTCGATCGCCATCCTGTCGTTCATCGTGTGGGCGCACCACATGTTCACGACCGGCATGCCGGTGACGGGCCAGCTCTTCTTCATGTACGCGACGATGCTGATCGCCGTGCCGACGGCCGTGAAGATCTTCAACTGGATCGCGACGATGTGGCAGGGCTCGATGACCTTCGAGACGCCGATGCTCTTCGCGGTGGGCTTCATCTTCGTGTTCACGATGGGCGGCTTCACCGGCCTCATCCTCGCCATGGCGCCGATCGACCTGCTGCTGCAGGACACCTACTACGTGGTGGCGCACTTCCACTACGTGCTGGTGGCGGGGTCGCTCTACGCGATGTTCGCGGGCTTTTACTACTGGTCGCCGAAGTGGACCGGCCGCATGTACAACGAAACGCGCGGCAAGATTCACTTCTGGTGGTCGCTGATCGCGTTCAACGTCACCTTCTTCCCGATGCACTTCCTCGGGCTCGCGGGCATGCCGCGCCGCTACGCCGACTATCCGATGCAGTTCGCCGACTTCAACGCGGTGGCGTCCATCGGCGGCTTCGCGTTCGGCCTGGCCCAGGTGTACTTCTTCTTCTGGATCGTGCTGCCCGTGATGCTCGGCAAGGGTGAACCGGCTCCGCAGCGTCCGTGGAACGATCCCGACGGCAAGGGCGCCGAGGGGCTCGAATGGGAAGTGCCTTCGCCGGCGCCCTTCCACACCTTCGAGACGCCTCCGAGGCTCGATCCGACGGCCACCCGCGTGCTCGATGCGCGAGTGCAGCCGGAGCATCCCGGCGCCGTCCACTGACCGTCCACTGTAAGAGCCAGGCGCGAAGCCGTGACCGACGACACCCGCAGGAAGAACGTGCGTCTGGCGCTGATCCTGGCGTCGGTGGCGCTCGTCTTCTTCGTGGGAATCGTCGCCAAGCATTGGCTTTTCGGATCATGAGCGCGGCGAGCAAGCACAACCTGCGGATGGTGGGCAAGCTGGCCGTCGTGGTGGCGGGCATGTTCGCGTTCGGCTACGTGCTCGTGCCGCTTTACAAGCACATCTGCGAAATCACCGGCATCAATGTGCTGGCCGTCGGCGAGACGCAGGTGCCGGGCGGGCCGAGCGCGGGCGCCAACAGCCAGGTCGACGCGAGCCGCACGATCACGGTGGAATTCGACGCGAACGCGCATGGCCCGTGGGCTTTCAAGCCCGCGGTGGCGACGCTGAAGGTCCATCCGGGCGAACTCGCGACAGTGATGTACGAGTTCCAGAACGTGCAGAACCGCACGATGTCGGCGCAGGCGATCCCCAGCTACGCGCCTCGCAACGCGGCGCCGCACTTCAACAAGCTCGAGTGCTTCTGCTTCAACCAGTACACGCTCGCGCCGGGCGAGAAGAAACAGTGGCCGGTGGTATTCGTGATCGACCCCAAGCTGCCGAAGGACGTGACGACGATCACGCTCTCCTATACGTTCTTCGAGGTGGGCAGCAACCCGGCGGTTTCCGCCCAGTCGGTGCGGACGGGAGCGGGGACATGAGCCTCCTGCGGACGATCAAGGCCGTCGGCTGGTCGTTCGTCGGCATCCGCAAACGCAGCGAATACGAGGAGGACCTGGGCCGGCTGAATCCCTTCGCCGTCATCGCGGTGGCCATCGCGGCCGTCGCGCTGTTCGTGGGGGGCCTGATCGCGCTGGTCCACTGGGTCGTCTGATAGAAAGAAATCGAGAGAAACCAGGAGTCATTCGAATGAGCTCTACCGCATCGGGCGCAACGCCCAACTATTTCGTGCCTCAGCCCTCTCGCCATCCCGCGATGGCTTCCTTCGGGCTGCTATGCATCATCTTCGGCGCCGCGATGTGGATCAACGGCGAGTCACCGTTCAAGTTCCTGGTCCTGTTCGGGTTCCTGTGGCTCTTCGCGATTCTCTTCCAGTGGTTTCGCGACGCCATCCGCGAGAGCGAAGGGCACCAGTACGGCGCGCAGGTGGACCGGTCGTTCCGCTGGAGCATGAGCTGGTTCATCTTTTCCGAGGTGATGTTCTTCGGCGCGTTCTTCACGGCGCTCTGGTGGATGCGCGCGCACTCCGTGCCCGCGCTGGGCGGCCTCGACAACGCGGTGCTGTGGCCCGATTTCAAGGGCGTGTGGCCGTCGGTGTCGCCGGGTGCGACCGCTTCGCCGGCGGACATCATCGAGCCGTTCCAGGTGATGACGCCGCTCTGGCTGCCGACCATCAACACGGCGCTCCTGCTGTCTTCCGGCGTCACGATCACGATCGCGCACCATCTGCTGCGCGAGAACCGTCGCGTGCCCACGATCTTCTGGATGTGGTGCACCGTGGCGCTCGGCTTCACCTTCCTGTGCGTGCAAGGCTACGAGTACTTCCATGCCTACCACGAGATGAACCTGAAGCTCAGCTCGGGCGCTTACGGCTCTACCTTTTTCATGCTCACCGGCTTCCACGGCTTTCACGTGTTCGTGGGCATGCTGATGCTCTTCTTCATCACGCTGCGCCTGATGAAGGGCCACTTCACGCCCGAGCGCCACTTCGGCTTCGAAGGGGCGGCGTGGTACTGGCACTTCGTGGACGTGGTGTGGCTGGGACTCTATACCCTCGTGTACTGGCTCTGAGATTCCTCACCCCAAACCTCTCCCCCGAAAGGGAGAGGGAGTCCGGTTCAATCCGCAGGGTGGCGTAAGGGAAGCTCGCTCTGCCTGCGTGCGCTACTGCCCCGCCCGGATCCCCGTCGGCTGGATCCATCCCAATTTGTACGCGGCGAGGATGCACAGGAACAGCAGGATCGAAAAGCCGACGCGAAACGCCAGCGCGGTCGCCATGTTGCCCTTCTTCTTGTCGCTGCCTTCCTTCTCGCCTCTCAGCATGAAAAAGAGCGCCGTGGCGAGGCTGCCGATGATCGCGATGAAGGCAAAGCCCACCAGGACGTATTTCATGCCGCCGATTATCCGGCCAGCCGCATGAAGCAGCGTCGCCTGCTCATCGCTGCGGCCTCGGTTGTCGGATTCGCCGCCACGCTTTCGCTCGGCTTCTGGCAACTGAGCCGCGGCAAGCAGAAAGAGTCGCTGCAAGCCGCGATCGAGCAGCGCGGCCGCGAACGCCCCGTCGATGCGCGCGAGCTGCTGGGTGCGGCCGATCCCGCATCGCTCGTGCATCGCCGCGTCGTGCTCACCGGGCAATGGGACGCGGCGCATACGGTGTTCCTGGACAACCGCCAGATGGACGGCCGCGTCGGCTTCTACGTGGTGACGCCGCTCGTGATCGGCCGCGACGCCGCGATTGCCGTGCAGCGAGGCTGGGCGCCGCGCAACTTCGAAGACCGGACGAGACTGCCCCCGGTCGCCACGCCCGGGGCCGCCGTCACGATCGAAGGCCGCTTGGCCCCGCCGCCTGCCAAGCTATACGAGCTCGGGGAAGCCGGCCGTGGCGCCATCCGGCAGAATCTCGACCTGGCGGCCTGGCGCGCCGAAACGAAGCTGCCGCTCATGGAGCACGTGTCGCTGCAGCAGACCGCTGCGGCGTCCGAAGGCCTGCTGCGCGATTGGCCCGCGCCCGCGGTCACGGCCGAACGCAACTACGGCTACGCGGTCCAATGGTGGGCCATGAGCGGCCTGATCGCTGTCCTCTATGTCTGGTTCCAACTCATCGCCCCCCATCGCAGAACCCGGCGCGCTTGATCAGCCGCTCGGGCTCACGGTGCATTCGCTGCCCCAGCCGCAGGAGGCGGCGCTCGCCGACGAGCAGCGCACGCGCTCGGGGCGATGGAAGATGCTCGCGGTGCTGCTCGTCTGCGCCGCGCCGGTGGTCGCTTCGTACTTCACCTATTACGTGCTGAGGCCCGAGGGCCGCAAGAACTATGGCGAACTCATCGAGCCGCAGCGTGCATTGCCGAGGGCGAACGCCACGACGCTCGACGGCCGCGCCGTTGCCCTCGCATCATTGCAGGGGCAGTGGCTGCTGGTGAGCGTGGCGTCGTCGTCCTGCGACGCCGCGTGCGAGAAGCACCTCTACCTGCAACGCCAGCTGCGCGAGGGCCTCGGTGCGGACAAGGATCGGCTCGACTGGGTCTGGCTGATTCCCGACCGGGGAGCGGTCCGAGCGCAATTGGTGCCCGCGCTGAAGGAGGCAACGGTGTTGCGCGTCGATGCGGACGTGCTCGCCGGATGGCTCGCGCCCGCGCCGGGCCATCGGCTGGAAGATCACCTCTACGTCGTCGATCCGCGCGGCAACTGGATGATGCGCTTTCCCGCGGGGCAGGACGCCGGCACCGCGCCGAAGGTGCGGCGCGACCTGGGCCTTCTGATGCGCGCGTCCGCTTCCTGGGACCCGCCGGGGCGCTGATCGATGAACGCGACACAGCCGCTTTACGACCTGTCACCCGCCCTGCACGTGATGCTGCTCGGAGCGATCGTGGCGCTCGGGCCGCTTGCCTGGGTGTGGCTGCGCAACGCCGGGGCGGATGCGCGCGGCCGCCTTGCGGCGCTCACGCTTCTCGTGCTCTTTCTCACGTTCGATCTCGTCCTCTTCGGCGCCTTCACGCGCCTCACCGATTCCGGGCTCGGCTGTCCCGACTGGCCGGGCTGCTACGGCGCCGCGAGCCCGAGCGGCGCGGCGGCGCAGATATCGGCCGCGCAGGCGAGTCTGCCGAGCGGCCCTGTGACGCATGCGAAGGCCTGGATCGAAATGATCCACCGCTATCTCGCCACCGCGGTTGGCGTGCTGATCATCGCCATCGCCGCGGCGACCTGGTGGGGACGCGGGCGCGAGCGCATGCCGGTGAATCCGTGGTGGCCCACGCTCACGCTCGCATGGGTGTGCGTGCAAGGCGCGTTCGGCGCGCTCACCGTGACCATGAAGCTGCAGCCCGCCATCGTGACGCTGCACCTGCTGGGCGGCATGGTGCTGCTCGCGCTGCTGAGTGCGCAGGCCGTGGCCTATCGCGTCGCATCGCACGAGCCGCCGCGCACTTCTTCGCCGAGCAAGGGCGTGCCGTCGGCACGCGCCACGATCGAACCGCATCTGCGCACGCTGCTCGTGGCCGCCTACGCATTTTTGTGGCTGCAGATCGCGCTCGGCGGCTGGGTCAGCACGAACTACGCGGTGCTTGCCTGCACCGACTTTCCGCGATGCCACGGCACGTGGTGGCCCGATATGAATTTCCAGCAAGGCTTCGAGCTGTGGCGCGCGCTGGGCAAGACCTCGGCCGGCGAGCCCATCGAATTCGCGGCGCTCACCGCGATTCATTACGTGCACCGCCTCGCGGCTTTGGCCGTGATCCTCGCGCTCGCCGCGTGTGCCTGGCGGCTGTGGACCGGGCCGCTTGCGCGGCAGGCGCGCTGGCTTGCGGCGCTTGCGGCGTGGCAATTCGCAAGCGGCCTGTCGAACGTCGTGCTCGGCTGGCCGCTTGCGGCCGCCGTCGCGCACACGGGCGGCGCCGCGGCGCTCGTCGTGGTGCTCACCTGGGCCCTGTGCGCGAGCCGCAGCGAAGCGCGCACGGTGCTGCATGCGCGGGAGGTGTCGGCATGACGTCGTCTCGTCTCGCGCAGTTCTACGCGCTCACCAAGCCGCGGGTGGTGCAGCTCATCGTGTTCTGTGCGCTGATCGGCATGGTGCTCGCCGTCCCCGGCCTGCCCGGGCCAGGCGACTTGCGCATCGGCCTCGTCGCCTGCACCGGCATCTGGCTCGTGGCGGGCGCGGCGGCCGCCTTCAACTGCCTCGTGGAAAAGGGCATCGACGCGAAAATGCGGCGCACCGCCTGGCGGCCCACGGCCAAGGGCGAGCTGAGCGATGCGCAGACGCTCGTTTTCTCCGCGACACTCTGCGCGCTCGGCAGCTGGCTTCTCTACGAGTGGGTGAATCCGCTCACGATGTGGCTCACGCTCGCGACATTCATCGGCTATGCCGTCGTCTACACGGTGATCCTGAAGCCGCTCACGCCGCAGAACATCGTGATCGGCGGCGCCTCGGGCGCGATGCCGCCCGTGCTCGGATGGGCTGCGATGACGGGCGACGTGGGGCCGGAGGCGATGATCCTCTTTCTCATCATCTTCCTCTGGACGCCGCCGCACTTCTGGGCGCTTGCGCTCTATCGCGTCGAGGACTACCGCAAGTCGGGCCTGCCGATGCTGCCCGTGACCCACGGCAACGAGTTCACGCGCCTGCAGATCCTTCTCTACACGCTCGTGCTGTTCGCAGCTTGCCTCATGCCCTTCGCGTACGGCATGAGCGGCTGGCTGTATCTCGTCTGCGCGGTCGCGCTGGGTGCGGGCTTCACCGCCTACGGCTTTCGGCTGTGGCGGCGCTATTCGGATGCGCTCGCGCGCCGCACGTTCCGGTTTTCGCTGATCCACCTGAGCGTGCTTTTCGCCGCGCTGCTCGTGGATCATTACATCCCGAGGTATTGATGAACCGCCGATCCTTCCTGGCATCCGCTGCCGCCGCCGTGCTGGCCGGATGCGTCGACAGCAAGCCGCAGTTCAAGGCAGTGGACCTGACCGGGGCCGACTACGCGCGCGATTTCCAGCTGCCGGATGTGGACGGCCGCATGCGCAGCCTCAAGGACTTCTCGGGCAAGGCGGTGGTCCTCTTCTTCGGCTATACGCAGTGCCCCGACGTCTGTCCGACCACGATGGCCGAGATCGCACAGGCGAAACAGCTGCTCGGCGCGGACGGCAGCCGGGTGCAGGGTGTGTTCGTCACGGTCGACCCCGAGCGCGACACGCCGCAGGTGCTGAAGGCCTACGTGTCGAACTTCGATCCGAACTTCGTCGCGCTGCATCCTTCGCCCGAGCAGCTCGCGGCCGTGGCGAAGGACTTCAAGGTGTACTACAAGAAGGTGGACGGCAAGACGCCCGGAAGCTACACGATGGATCACTCGGCCGCGAGTTACGTCTACGATCCCGCGGGGCGGCTGCGCCTCTACACACGCTACGGCTCGGGCGCGCAGGCGCTCGCCGACGACCTGAAGCTGCTGCTCGCCGGGAAGTGAGGTGGTCCAGCATCTCCTCGGTCGAAGGGGCGCCGCGCGCATCGCGCTCATCCCGCCCGAGGTGCTGGAAGCGCTCAACGAAGGGCTGGTGCCCACCGTCAACCTGAACGAATTTCTCGCGCTCGACGTTGCGCGGCTCGCGCGCAACGTCGCGCTGCAAGTCGGCATCGACGCGGGCCACGAAAGGCTCGCCGACACGCTCGCCATGCTCGATGCCTTTCGGCCGGTGAAGCGTCACGAGCACGTGGCGCGGGCGCTGTACGACATCACCGGCGAGCGGTCCGATCGCGACCGCGTCGCCCACGCGATGGCCACGCATCCGAGCGACATCGCTCGCTCTTGGGCGGCGCAGTGGGTGATGTTCTCGTCGCTGCCGCTCGCAAAGAAGCTCGACGCCGTGCGCCGCTTCGCCGCCGATCCGCATTTCGGCGTGCGCGAAGTCGCGTGGATGGCCGTGCGCGACGAGGTGAGCGGCGCGGTGGACGAGGCCGTGCGCCTGCTCGAGCGCTGGGCGGTCGATCGCGACGAGAACATCCGCCGCTTTGCCAGCGAGCTCACGCGTCCGCGCGGCGTCTGGTGCGCGCAGGTCGAGGCGCTGAAGGCCGCGCCGTGGCGCGGCCTGCCGGTCATCGAGCCGCTGAAGGCCGACGGCAGCCGCTACGTGCAGAACTCGGTCGCGAACTGGCTGAACGACGCGAGCAAGACGCAGCCGCAATGGGTGGCCGACGTGTGCGCGCGCTGGACGCGGGAGTCGAGCGCAGCGGCAACCGCTTACATCGTGCGCCGCTCGATGCGTTCGATTCGGCGCAGAGGACGCACAGATTTCGCGGAGGACGCCGAGAAGTCCGAAGACGTCTGCGCGTCCTCTGCGTGACCTCCAGCGAACTCTGCGTCCGAGAACCCAGGGCCGCTACTCCACCTTGATCCCGCGCATCTGGATCACGCCGCCCAGGAGCGCGGTGTCCGAACGGATGCGATTCGCGAGGCCCTCGGCGGATGTCCCCGCCACCTGCCAGCCCTGCACGAAGAGCTTCTGGCGGATGTCGGGCGTTCTCGCGATCTCCGAGAACAGCCTCGACAGCTTGTTGATGATCGGCTTGGGCATCGACACGGGCGCCGCCGCGGCATTCCACACTTCGAGCTGGTAGCCCTGCACGCCCGCTTCCGCGAGGCTCGGATATTCGGGCACGAGCGGGCTGCGGCCGGAGGAGGTGACGCCGATCGCCTTCAGCTTGCCCGCGCGAACCTGCTGGGCGGCGAGCGCGGGCGGCAGCAGCGCGAGCTGGATCTGTCCGGTCACCATCGCCTGGATCACCTGCGGATTGCCGGGGTAGGGAACGTGCACCGGGTCGATGCTGGTGCGCGTCTTCAGCAGTTCCATCCCGATGTGGCCCACGGTGCCGATGCCCGGCGAGCCGTAGCTCCATTTGTTGCCCGCATTGCGCGCGGCCACGAAGAATTCCTGCGCGGTGGCCCCGGGCGTGCCGGCCGCGGCCGTGAGCAGCAAAGGTGCGGTGCCGATCAGGCTGATGGGTGCCAGGTCCTTCAACGGATCGAAGGGCGTCTTCGGGTTCAGCAGCTTCGCGATCGTCATGTTGCCGTTGATCATCACGCCGATCGTGTGGCCGTCGGTGGCCTTGGCGACCATGTCGGCGGCGATGTTGCCCCCCGCGCCGGGCCGGTTGTCCACGATCACCGGCTGGCCGAGCGCCTTCGACAGCGGATCGGCGAACGTGCGTGCCATGAGGTCGGGCGTGGAGCCGCCGGGAAATCCGACGAGGATGCGCACGGGCCGCGTGGGCCAGGGCGCTTCGGCAGCCGCGCGCTTTTGCGCGAAGGCGCCGGGGACGACGGCGGCCGATGCCAGGGCGAGCAGCGCGCGGCGGGAGGGGAGGTGGGGTGTGTTCATTTGTGCAATGCTAACGCCCGAGGTATTCATCAGAAGTTCAAAGGCCGGATCAGCTTGCGCGCGTCGTTGGGCATGTGCGTCACGCCACCCAGGACCCACTTGAGGCTGGCCGCGGCATCGTAGTCCTGATCGGGAAGAAGGGCGACCGCGACGTGGAACTTGATCGTGAGGCCGGGCGGCAGCGCATCGGCCTGGCGCAGCCCGCTCGCGATCACGTGCTGCGCCTTCGACAGCGCCGTGGACGTGCTGGTCGGGCCTTCCAGCAGCAAGGCGAAATCGTGGTTGCCCACACGCGCGGCAAGGTCGATGTCGCCGATGGCGCGGCGCAGGTGCGATGCGGCCACGACGAGCACCTTCTCGATCGCGTCGCGGCCGAACTCGGCCACGATCGCGTCGAAATTCGCGATCCTCACGGCCATGAGCGCGCAGGGGTGCCTCAGGCTGCGCGCGCGCGTGAGCGCCGCTTCCAGGCGCTGCAGCAGCGTGCGGGTGTGCGCGAGGCCGGTGAGCGCGTCGTTGCGCGACAGAGCCGACGCGCGCACCTCGGCTTCGCGGCGGCGGTTCGCGCGCAGCATCAGCGCATAAAAGAGGATCGGCATCTCGATCATCGCGCCGATCGTCACGCCGTAGCGGGTGAGGAGCGACACCGGGATCAGGTTCAGGCCGCGCAGCACAGGAAAGACCGCCATCGCGAGCACCGGCACGAAGCCGAGCGCGATGAGCCGGATGTGCGGGTCGTCGCCCTGGACCCAGACGTAGAGGATGAGTCCGATGACGGCGACGATCGCGAGCGCCGTGAGCGCCATCTGCAGGCCGAAGGTGGCGCGCGACGTAAGCCAGGTGTCCAGGGCCACCGCGGAAAGCAGCGCGAGAATCAGGCTCCAGACCGCGAGGTCGAGCGCGCGCGAAAATCGCGCGGGCTCGGTGACGGTGCGCACGAACCACAAGGCCGCCGACGCCGACAGCCCCGGCAGCAGAAACGTCGAAATCTCGTTCCACTTGAGCGCGCGGTCCCAGAGATGCTGCGCGCCGACGCCCAGATAGGCCGCCTGACCGAGCGCGAGCGCGGCGACATAGACGGCGTAAGTCGCGAACGTCCGGTCGCGATAGGCGATGGCGTTGCCGGCCGACACGAGCGCGATCAGCACCGACAGGCCGAAGTAGGCGCCCAGCATGAACTGTTCGCGCTCGCGCGCGGCGAAGAGTTCGCCCTGGTGATAGATCGAAATCGGGCTGGCGAAGTCCACGCGGGCGTGCTCCACGCGCAGCCAGTAGCGCACCGGCTTGCCGGTTTGCGGCGACATGTCGAATGTGGGAACGCGCCCGGGTAGCGGCCACGCGGAAACCGGCCGGGTGTCGCCGGCTTCCTGCACGACCCAGCGTTGCGCGGCATCCCGATAGAACATCTGGACGCGGTCCACGCCGGACGATGAAACCTCGACGAACCACCGGCCGGGCATGTCGGTCTGGGCGTCGAACGCCTCCCAGAGCGCCTTGCCGTCGAGCTTGAACTGCCTGCCGCGCGCCTGCGTCGCCCAAGGCAGATGCTCGCCCGCGGCCTCGACGTCGTCGACCGTGGCGCGCGCGCTTTCGTCGATCCACCAGCGCGAGCGCGCCTCGAGCGGCACCACCGGCTGATCCGGGCTGAGCCGGATGACACCTGGCGAAGGCGCGGTGAAGAGCGTCGAGGAAGTGAGCACGTCCTGCGCGAGAACGAACGCGCAGGCGCACAGCCAACACAATCCAGCCCAGAACGCCCTCGCCACGATGCTTCTCCGCCAGCCGAGGCATTGTTGCAGGATTCACCGGCGAACTGCCGACCCAAAGAAGAGGCCCGGCAATTGCCGGGCCTCGCGGTGTTGCGGTCGCGCGTCAGGCGTAGGCCGCGAGCGACTTTCTCATCTTCTTCATCGCCGCGGACTCGATCTGGCGGATGCGTTCGGCCGACACGCCATACTCGGCCGCGAGTTCGTGCAGCGTCATGCCGCCCGAGCCGTCGTCGTTCACCTTGAGCCAGCGTTCTTCCACGATGCGGCGGCTGCGCGCGTCGAGCTGTTCGAGCGCCATCGCGACACCTTCGGTGGCCATCGTGTCGCGCTGATGGTTCTCGAGGACCGCGGTGGGCTCCGCGCTCGCGTCGGCCAGGTAGGCGATGGGGCCGAAGGCCTCCTCGCCGTCATCGGACGGCGCGGGGTCCAGCACGACGTCGCCGCCGGACATGCGCGTTTCCATCTCGATCACTTCCTCGCGCTTCACGTTCAGCTCGCGCGCCATCACCTCGATCTGCGCGTCCGTGAGCGTGTCGCGGTGCGTCTCGGCGTCCGCCTCGTCCTTGAAGCCCTGCTTCATCGAGCGCAGGTTGAAGAAGAGCTTGCGCTGCGCCTTCGTCGTGGCGACCTTCACCATCCGCCAGTTCTTCAGGATGTACTCGTGGATTTCGGCCCGGATCCAGTGCAGCGCGTAGCTCACGAGGCGCACGCCCTGATCGGGGTCGAAGCGCTTCACGGCCTTCATGAGGCCGATGTTGCCTTCCTGGATCAAGTCGCCGTGCGGCAGCCCATAGCCCAGGTACTTGCGCGAGACGGACACGACCAGCCGCAGGTGCGACAGCACCAGCTTTCCGGCGGCTTCGAGGTCGTTCGCGTCCCGGAACTTCTTCGCGAATTCGTGCTCTTCCTCCGCTGTGAGCATCGGCAGGCGGTTCACGGCGGAAATATACGCATCCAGGTTGCCCAGCGACGGAACGACCGCCCAGGGACTGGCGACGGCCAGGGCCATGACGGGGTCTCCAGCGGTTGAGGACATGCTCGGCTCTCCTTTATTCGGCTACCATATTAGCACTCTCTTGGATAGAGTGCTAAGCGACAAGTTCAATCGCAACGATAGGACCGGCCGGGGTGCAATTCGGGTAATCCCGGCCCTCTGGTTGTAGGGTCCTGGCTTCGCGAATGGGTTCCCCTGCGGGTACCATCAAAAACACGCAGTAACGAAGCCGGGTTGCCCGGCCGGGACCTTCGAGGCATGAAGTCGATCATCAACCGCGTGTTCTCGCGGCCCGAGCCGCAGCCCCGCCATTCCGGGCTCTCGTCGGAGCTGATCGGCAGCGACATCGAGAACTACTACCTGAAGATCATCGGCGACTGCCTGAAGCGCATGCTCGTCACGGCCGATTCCGTCGAGGTCGACGTGAGGCGGTCGGGCACCGGCCCGACGGGCCTCGCTTCCTACGCCGCCTACGTCCGCCTGCTGCGCTGGGACCCGGTCCTCACGCCCGTGCTGCTTCAGAACCTGCCCGTGATCGATGCGCGCATCCGAAGAATGGTGGCGGCGTCCGTGATCCTCGAGCAGACCCATTTCTCCGGCGTGTGGTTCCAGGCCACCAGCACCACGCCGGGTGCGCCCAGTGCTCTCGTCGGAATGCCGGCGGAGCTCGTGCGGCAGCCGGGCGGCTCCTGCCGCTGACAGAGCGCCGCATGCCGGCCGCGGGCGAAGACCTCGATATCCTGAGCGTCACGACCACGCTCGGTTCGCTCGGGGATGCCCAGCGGCTCGCGCGCGAGCTCATCGACGAGCGCCTGGCCGCCTGCGTGCAGATCGAAGAAGGTCTGCAGTCCTTCTACCGGTGGCAGGGGCGGCTGTGCGAAGACCCGGAAGTGCGGCTCACCATCAAGTCGCTGCCGGCGTGCGAGGACGCCTTGCTCGCCTTCTTCGCGGGACACCATCCCTACGAGACGCCGCAGTTTCTATCGGTGCGCATGCGCGCGAGTCCGGCCTACGCCCGCTGGGTGCGCAGCGCGGTGGGGCCGCCCTGAGCCGAGAGCCTTGCCGGGGGGCCTTGCCGGCACCGCCTCACTGCAGCAACGCCAGGGCGAACTCCCGCGCATCGAAGGTCTCGAGGTCCTCGAGCTTCTCGCCCACACCGATGAAGTAGACCGGCACCGGCCGCTCCTTCGCGATGGCGGCGAGCACGCCGCCCTTCGCGGTGCCGTCGAGCTTGGTGACGACAAGACCCGTGAGCTTCAGCGCGTCGTCGAAGGCCCTCACCTGCGCGAGCGCGTTCTGGCCGGTGTTGCCGTCGATCACGAGCAGCACTTCGTGAGGCGCCGTGGCATCGGCCTTGTTCACCACGCGCCGAATCTTCTTCAGCTCCTGCATGAGGTGAAGCTGCGTCGGCAGGCGGCCCGCGGTGTCCACGATCACGACGTCCTTGCCGCGTGCCTTGCCCGCGCTGACCGCATCGAAGCTCACCGCCGCCGGGTCGCCGCCTTCCTGGCTCACGATCTCCACCTTGTTGCGATCCGCCCAGATCGCGAGCTGCTCGCGCGCCGCCGCGCGAAACGTGTCCGCGGCCGCGAGCAGCACGGTCTGGCCCTCGGCCGCGAGGTGCCGGGTGAGCTTGCCGATGGAAGTCGTCTTGCCCGCGCCGTTCACCCCCGCCACCATGATCACGGTGGGCTGGTGCTCGCCGATCACGAGCTGCTTTTGCAGCGGCTTCAGCAACTGCGCGAGCGCATCGGCGAGGATGTTCTTCGCCTGCACGGGGCGCGTGGCACCCGTCGCCGCGACCTTGCGCCTCACGTCGTCCAGGAGCTGCTGCGTGGCCTGCACCCCCGTGTCGGCCATGAGGAGCGCCGACTCGAGCTCCTCGTAGAAGGCCTCGTCGATCTGCGCGCCGGTGAAGACCTGCGAGAGGCCGGAGCCGGTCTTGCGAAGGCCCGCGGCCAGGCGCTCCATCCAGCTTTGCCTTTGTGGCGCCGCAGCAGGCGGCGGCACCTCCAGCGGCGCCACGAGGGCGCTGCCGATCAGCCCGCCGCCTTGCTTCGGCGACAGTGCGTCCGCGGGAGGGGGAGCGGGAGCCGGAGCGGAAGGCTGCGCGGCCGAGGGCGCCACCACGGGCGTGCCGTTTGTGGCAGGCTCACGCCTTTTGCGAAAGAAACTGAACATCGAACATCCGGAGGAATCAGACGATTCTATGAAACCGAACCTGCACCGATTCCTGGCCGCAGCCCTTCTCCTGCTCGCATCGCTTCCGTTCGGCGCGGCCGCGCAGAGCGCGGCGCCCAAGGCCGAGCAGTTCAAGCTCGCCAACGGCATGACCCTCATCGTGAAAGAAGACCACCGTGCGCCGACCGCGCTGCACATGGTCTGGGTGCGTGTGGGCTCGGTGGACGAGGTGGACGGCACGAGCGGCCTCGCCCACATCCTCGAACATATGATGTTCCGCGGCACCGCCGAGGTGAAGCCCGGCGACTTCTCGCGCCGCGTCGCCGCCCTCGGCGGGCGCGAGAACGCTTTCACCACGCGCGACTACACGGGCTTTTACCAGCAGATTCCGGCCACGAGGCTGCAAGACGTGATGAAGCTCGAGTCCGACCGCTTCGCGCACAACCAGTGGCCCGATGCGGAATTCAGGCGCGAGCTCGAAGTGGTGAAGGAAGAGCGGCGCATGCGCACCGAGGACAACCCGCGCTCGATGCTCTACGAGCAGCTCGAAGCCGAGACGTTCATCGCGTCGCCCTACCGGCGGCCGGTGATCGGCTGGATGAGCGACCTCGATTCGATGCAGCCGGCCGATGCGCGAGAGTTCCATCGCCGCTGGTACGTGCCGGCCAATGCCGTCATCGTGGTCGTGGGAGACGTCGAGCCGCAGCACGTGCTGCAGCTTGCCGAGAAGTATTACGGCGCCATCCCCTCGCGACCCGTGCCGACACGCCGGCCGCAGCACGAACCGCGGCAAGCGGGCGTGCGCCGCATCGACTTCAGGGCGCCCGCCGAGCAGGCGTACGTGGCTCTCGCCTTCAAGGTGCCGCAGCTCACCTCGTTCGAATCCAGCCCCGCCAATGACGACGCGCTCGCGCTCACGGTGCTGGCGGCTGTCCTCGACGGCTACGAGGGCGCGCGCCTCGATCGCGGCCTCACGCAGGGGCCGGATCGCGTGGCCGACAGCGCCGGCGCGGACAACGGCCTGTGGGGGCGCGGCCCGCAGCTCTTCGTGCTGGACGGCGTGCCCGCCAAGGGCAAGACACCGCGGCAGGTGATCGATGCGCTGCGCGCCGAAGTGGCGAAGGTTGCGCAAAACGGCGTCACGCAATCCGAGCTCGAACGCGTGAAGACGCGCTGGGTTGCGAGCGAAGTCTACAAGCTCGACTCGATCATGAACCAGGCGCGCGAACTGGCGAGCGCATGGCTGCTCGGCCTGCCGCTCGATGCGTCCGAGCGTCTCATCGACCGGCTGAAGGGCGTGACGGCGCAGCAGGTGCAGGCCGTGGCCGCGAAGTATTTCGGCGACGACGAGCTCACGATCGGCGTGCTCGATCCGCTGCCGGTGGACCCCAATCGCAAGCCGCGGCAGCCGACGGTGCCGCTGCGACATCAAGGCGAAGTGAGATGAACAGGTACCCGACGATGAAGCAAGGCATCCGCGCCGCCTTCGCCGCCTTGCTGCCGGCGCTCCTGGTCGCCGGCAACGCGAGTGCCGCGCTGCCGATCCAGAACTGGGCCCAGCCGAGCGGCGCGCGCGTATGGCTCATCGAAAGCCACGTGCTGCCGATGGTGGACGTGCAGATGGACTTCGACGCGGGCGAGCGCCGTTCGCCGCCCGACAAGGCGGGACTCGCGGACGTGACCGCGGGCATGGCCTCCAAGGGCCTTGCCGCGCGCGATGGCGAGCCCGCGATGGACGAGAACCAGCTTGGCGAAGCGTGGGCCGACCTCGGCGCGGCCTTCGCGGGCAGCGCGAGCGCCGACCGCATGAGCTTCACCATGCGCTCGCTCACCGACCCGAAACTGCTGCCCCAAGCGGTGCGGCTCGGCGCGCGCCAGCTCGGCGAGCCCTCGTATCCCGACGATGTGTGGACGCGCGAACGCGCGCGCATGAGCTCGGCGATCCGCGAGGCCGACACGCGCCCGCCGACGGTCGCTCGCAAGGCGTTCTCCCGCGCGGTCTACGGCGGCCATCCTTACGGCAGCGAGACGACGGAGGAGTCGCTCGCGCGCATCACCACCGCCGACATGCACCAGGTCCACGACCGCTACCTGCAGGCCTGCCGCGCGAAGGTGAGCATCGTGGGCGACCTCACTCGCGAGCAGGCCGACCGGATCGCCACGCAGCTGCTTTCGCGTCTGCCCGCCCGCGGCGCCGGCGGCTGCGATCCGCTGCCCGCGGTCGCGGAAGTGCCGGCGCTTGCCGCGCCGCTGGAACGCGACATCGCCTTTGCCGCCGCGCAGGCGCAAGTGCTGATCGGCCAGCCCGGCTACAAGCGCAGCGATCCGGACCACTTCCCGCTGCTGGTGGGCAACTACATCCTGGGCGGGGGCGGCTTCGTGTCGCGGCTCACGACCGAGGTGCGGGAAAAGCGCGGCCTGAGCTACAGCGTCTACAGCTACTTCTCACCGGGAATGCATGCGGGAGCCTTCATCCTGGGCCTGCAGACCCGCCCCGACCAGGCGCCGCAGGCCGTGCAGGTCGCACGCGACGTGCTCGCGCGCTTCGTCGCCGAAGGGCCCACGGCCGCTGAACTGAAGGCGGCCAAGGACTTTCTGATCGGCGGCTTCCCGCTGCTTCTGGACAGCAACGCCAAGCTGCTGGGCAACCTCGCCAACATCGCCTGGTACGACTTGCCGCTCGACTATCTCGACACCTGGACGAAGCACGTGGAAGCGGTGACGGCCGAGCAGGTGAAGGCCGCAATGCAGCGCAAGCTCCAGCCCGCACGCATGGTGACGGTGATCGTGGGAGCCGCTCCGCCCCGCTGACCTGTCAATCCTGACAGGGGTTGGGAAAACTTTCGACTTCGGATGCACCAGAATCGTTCTACTTGCTGTCACGCAGGGAGAGGACCGAGAAGACGGATTCGAGCAATGAGATTCGAGCAATGAGATTCGAGCATCCATGGCTCTAGGCAGACGTAGAGTTGCGGGCACGGCGCAAGTCGTGCCCGTTTTTTTTGCTTTCTTCCTGCCATTTTCTTTGCCCTTATCCTTGCCGGCATGCCGAACGAAATCCGGATCGTGGGCGGGCGCTTCAAGCGCACGCGGCTCGCGGTCGCCGACAAGCCGGGTCTGAGGCCGACGCCCGACCGCGTGCGCGAAACCCTCTTCAACTGGCTCGGCCAGGACCTCGCCGGCTGGCGCTGCGTGGACGCCTTCGCCGGAACCGGCGCGCTCGGCTTCGAGGCCGCGTCTCGCGGCGCCGCGCAAGTCCTCCTCGTCGAGCAGGACTCGCAACTCGTCGATGCCCTGCGCGCCGTCCAGGCGCGGCTGAAGGCCGACGGCGTGCGCGTCGTGCGCGGCAACGCGCTCACGCAACTCGCGGCGCTGCCCGGAGCAAGCGTCGATCTGGTCTTCCTCGACCCGCCGTTCGATGCCCCCCTGATCGAAAAGGCGCTCACCGCCTGTGTGCAAGCGCTCGCACCAGAGGGTCTGGTCTACCTCGAGTCCCCTGCCGAGTGGAGCGACGAGCGCCTGAAGCCGCTTGGCTTCGAGCGGCTGCGCCACCTGAAGGCCGGACAGGTCCATGCCCATCTGCTGCGGCTGCATAATGCGCCGCAGCAAGCCTGAAGTTCACCCATGCCGCAGAAAATCATTGCCGTCTACCCCGGCACCTTCGATCCCATGACACTCGGGCACGAAGACGTGATCCGCCGGGCCTGCCAGCTGTTCGACTCGGTGATCGTCGCGGTCGCGTCGGGCCACCACAAGAAGGCGATGTTCACCTTGCAGGAGCGCGTCGACATGGCGCGCGACGCCGTGAAGTCGCTGCCGCACGTGCAGGTCGAGGGCTTCAGCGGCCTCGTGCGCGACTTCGTGGTGGCGCGCGGAGCCAAGGCGATGGTGCGGGGGCTGCGCGCCGTGACCGATTTCGACTACGAATTCCAGCTCGCGGGCATGAACCGCAGCCTCATGCCGGAAGTGGAGACCGTGTTCCTCACGCCGAGCGACAAGTACCAGTTCATCAGCAGCACGTTCGTGCGCGAGATCGCGGTGCTCGGAGGCGAGATCGACAAGTTCGTGTCGCCCATCATCCAGCAGCGGATGATCGAGAAGGTGAGAAGCCTCGGCAGGGATTGAGGCCGCCTAAGCCGCCAGCGCGGCAAGCCACCGCATCAGTTGCGCGTTCACGATCTGCGGCTGCTCCATCGTGAGCATGTGCCCGCAGCGCGGCACCGTCACGAGTTCGGCATGCGCAACGAGCGAGGCGATCTCGCGCGAGCACTCCGGCGGCGTGAGCTGGTCGTCTTCGCCGCACATCACGAGCACGGGGCAGGTCACGTTCGGCAGATGCTCGCGCGCGTCCGGCCGCGCCATCACCGCGCGGTTCTGGCGAATGAGCTGCGCGGCGCCGGCCTCGTACACGAAGCCGAGATACGCCTCGACGAGCGCGCGATCCCTGGCATGCTCGGGGTGGAAGGCGAAGCCGACGTTGGGCTCGATCACTTCGGCAAGCCGCCCATCCTCGAAGAGCGCGATGGCCGCTTCGCGCAAAGCGCGCATCCGCTCGTCCTCGGGCCGCGGATTGGTGCCGAGCAGAGCGATGCCGCGTATGCGCTGCGGCGCCTCGCGCACGGCTTGCATCGCGAGCATGCCGCCCATCGAGGCGCCGCACAGCACGAGCTCGCCCGCGTGCTGCGCAAGCAGCGCCGACGCCATGGCTTCGATGCTGTCGTGCTGCGAATGCACGTCCGTCACGGTAGGCCGCCAGGATCGCAGGGCTTCGAGCTGCGAGCGCCACATGACGGCGTTGCCCGCCAGGCCGGGAAGAAGAACGAGCGTGAACATGGATTGCGGCGTGACGTCGATGGGACAGTGCGGATTCTGGCATTCAACGCAGCTGCCGAAGGGTGCCGGCCCGCGCGGGCCCGCTCACGCGAGCGACGCGAGCGCAGCGAGCCCCAGGGCGGGGTAGACCCGCGAGGCGAGCCGCCTCAGGCGAAGAGACTCGGGCTGCGCGCGCAGCTGCTGCTGCACGAGCTGCTGCGCGCCGGTATAGGCTCCCGCGTGGAGCATCGCGTCGAGCTGGAGCTGCGAGAAGAGATCGCGCTGCGCGTGGCTGCCGCCGATTTCCGTCATGCGGGGCAGGGCTTCGCCGAGATGGTCCATGGCCGCACGCCATTGGCCGCGTGCGTGGGCGAGCAGGCCGCGCGCCGCGGGCACGCAGACCCGGCGCCAGGCATCGCCCGCCGCTTCGCCCGCATGCGCCTCGATTCCCGCGAGCAGCAGCAAAGCTTCGGGCCGCGCCGCGCGAGCGAGCCCATAGAGGTAATGCAAGTCGAGAAAGGGCAGCACGTGCTCGTCCACGCGCGGCGCTATGTGATCGGCGACGTCCTGCCACCGCGATCCCACGTCGCCGCCCGCGAGCTCGATGCGAGCGAGCAGCGACACGGCATTCACCTGGTCCTGCGAATACGCCTTGACGACGCCCCACACCTGGCGGTCGTAGAGCGAAAGCGCTTCCTCGATGCGGCCGAGCTCGATCGCGAAGAGCGCCTGGTGCCACCAGTTGTGCGTGACCATGAACGAGTTGAGCGCGGTCCAGGTCGGCGCGACGTCCTGCATGAATGCGTGGCCCTCCTCGAAGCGGCCCTGCGTGAGCATGACGTGCGCGAGCGCGTGGTGCGCCCAGGGTTCCTTGCGGCGCAACGCGATCGCGCGGCGGGCCGACGCCTCGGCCTCCTCGATGAAATGGCACTGCTCCCAGGCAAAAGCCAGCATCCCGTGGAAAAACGGCACGTCCGATGCCGACTCGCGCGCGGCAAGCGCGATGCGCAGCATGCCGGGTGAATCGCCGGCGTTGAAGAAGTGGTATTGACCGAGCTTGAGCGATGCGAGGTCGCGCGGAAATTCCCGTGCCTGCTCCTCGTGCAGCGCGGCGGCGCGTTCGGTGTCGCCTTCGACCCACGCGCCCACGGCCGCGATGAAGCGCTGTTCGCGTGGTGTCGAGCAAGCGCCGGTGCGTTGCGCACGCTGCAGGAACGGCCGGGCGGCGAGCGGCGCGTCGCGGGATTCCGCGAACATGTGGACCGCCGCCGCGCAGGCCTGCACGATGGGGCTTTCGTCGGTCTCGGCGGCCGCGAGGATGTTGACCGCGCGCGCCTCGCTCGCGATGAAGCCCTCGACGAAATCGTTCAGCGCGGCAAGCGATGCACTGTCCGCGACGGTGACGACGTTGCCGAGGCAGTCAGTCGACATGGTGCAGCGCGTCCGAAGGCGGCTGAGGCCACGGACGCTGCGAACCGCGCAGCAGCTCCAAAGCGCGTGCAACCTGCAGCACCCCGAGATCGTCGAACCGCTGTCCCGCGATCTGCAGGCCGATCGGCAAGCCGGTGGACGTATAGCCGCAATTGATCGACGCCGCCGGTTGTTCCGACATGTTGAAGGGCACCGTGAAGCCGATGTGCTCGAGCGGCGCATTGACCGGATCGTTCGTGGGCGAGGCGAGCTCCGCCTGGAAGGCGGGTACCGGCGACGTCGGCGAGATCACGTAATCGAACGCGCGGCAAGCATTCACCGCCGCAACGCGCGTCGCGTGGAACTGGTGGAAGGCCTTGAACACTTCTTCGCCGCTCATCCCTTCGGCGCTGTCGGCCCACTGCTGGATGTAGGGCAGCACGCGCGCCTTCACCTGTGCGGGCAGCGCCTTCATGTCGACGTAGGAGCGCATGCGCCACGCGTGGTCCATGCCGCGCAGCATGGCGGGCGTCATGAAGGGACGCATCGGCGCGACGACCGCGCCCGCGCGTTCCATGATCTGCGCCGCGGCCTCCACCGCCTGCCGCACTTCGGGCTCGACCGGCAGGCCGCAACCCGCATCGAGCAGCAACCCGATGCGCAATCCCTTCAGGCGCTCCACCCCGGCGTCGAATCGATGCCACGCGATGTCCTCGGGCGGCAGGCTCATGCTGTCGCGTGCATCGGGCTTCGCGAGCACCGACATGAAAAGCGCCGCATCGGCGACCGAGCGCGTCATGGGACCGGCGGCGCGACCGGTATAGGGAGGATCGATGGGAACCCGCCCGAGGCTCGGCTTCAGCGTGAAGATGCCGCACCAGCCGGCCGGCAGGCGCAGCGACCCGCCGATGTCGGTGCCGATGTGCAGCGGGCCGTACCCCGCCGCGGCGGCGCTGCCCGCGCCCGCGCTCGAGCCGCCGGGCGTCTTCGAGAAGTCCCACGGATTGCGCGCGAGATTGTGATAGCTCGACAGCCCCGACGAGAGCATGCCGTAGTCGGGCATGGTGGTCTTCGCAAGCAGCACGCCGCCCGCCTCGCGCGTGCGCGCCGCGGGCGGCGCATCCGCGAGGGCGGGCGTGTTCTCGGTGGCGGCGGTGCCAAGCGGCGTGGGGTCGCCGGCGGTCGCGATGTTGTCCTTGATCGTGACGGGCACACCGTCGATCGCGCCGAGCGGCGCGCCGCGCATCCAGCGTGCCTCGCTCGCGCGGGCCTGGCGCAGCACCTCGTCGGGCTTCAGCAGGAAGAGCGCATGAAGGTGCTGTTCCCAGCGCTCCACGTGGCCGAGCACGGCGCGGGCCACGTCCACCGGCGAGAAGTCGCGGCGCCGGTACCCTTCGACGAGCGCCGGCGCGGAGAGCTCATGCAGTGCGGGCGTGGACGGCTCGCTCATTCAGGCCCGCCGCTTCAGGACCAGGACATCGCCGACAGGTCGTTCGCGGAGATCGGCATGTCCTTCCAGAGGCCCTTGACTTCCTTGCGGGCGATGGTCGGGAACTGCGGCTGGTAGAGGAAGCCATTCACCGCGTCGTCCGCGAGGATCTTCTGCGCTTCGCCGAGGAGGTTCGCGCGTTCCTTCGCGTTGCCCGTCGTCTTGATCTTGTCGTACACCGCATTGAACTTCGGCGACTCGTAGCCCCAGTAGTAGTCGGGCTTGGCGTAGTTGCCGAGGTCGAACGGCTCGACGTGCGAGACGATCGTGAGGTCGTAGTTGTGCGGGCCGCCGTAGGTATTGGCGAGCCACTGCGCCCACTCGACGTTCTGCACCTTCACGTTGATGCCGACCTTGGCGAGTTCGGAGACGATCACCTCGCCGCCCTGGCGCGCGTAGGGCGGCGGCGGCAGCGTCATCGTGAGCTCGAGCGGAGTCTTCACGCCCGCTTCGGCGAGGAGCTTCTTCGCCTTCTCGACGTTGTAGGGATTCACCTTCGTCGTGTCGACGAAGCCCTCGGCGCCCGGCACGTAGTGGCTGCCGATGGGCGTGCCGAACCCGTCCGCCGCGCCCTTGATCACGGCGTCGCGGTCGATGGCCGCGAGGATCGCGCGCCGCACGCGCACGTCGTCGAGCGGCTTGTGCTTGTTGTTGATGGAGAGGATCGTCTTCGCGCGCGTGCCGCCCAGGACCACCTGGAACTTCGGGTTGCCCTTGAACTGCGACACGATGCGCGTGCCCACGCGCGGGAACGCGTCGACGTCGCCCGAGAGCAGCGCGGCGGCCTGCGCGGCCGGGTCGGAGATGATGCGGAAGGTGGCCTTCTCGATCGTGGGCTTCTGCACGCCGCCGTAGCCCGTCCAGCGCGTGAGCACCACCGAGGAGCCCTTGGTCCAGGACTCGAGCTTGTACGGGCCGGTGCCGACCGGCTTGGTCGCATTCGATTCGGCGCTCTTGGGCTCCACGATGATCGCGGTCGCCTGTCCGAGGAGAAACGGCAGGTCGGGGTCGATTTCCTTGTTCAGCAGCACCACGGTGCCGTCGTCGATCACCTTGGTCGTGAGGTTGGCGAAGGTGCGCTTGTCCTTGTTGGTGCTGGTGAGGGCGCCCGCGCGATCGAAGGAGAACTTCACCGCCTGGGCGTTGAAGGGCTCGCCGTTCTGGAACTTCACGCCTCGGCGCAGCTTGAACGTGTAGGTCTTCAGGTCGGGCGAGACTTCCCAGCTTTCCGCGAGCAGCGGCGTCACGCGGCCGTCGTCATGGATCTTGGTGAGCGTCTCGTACACGTTGTAGAGCGTCACCTCCCCGATGGCCGATGCGGCGTTCACGGTCGGATCGAGCACGACCGGCTCGAGCGACATGCCGATCACGATGGAGTTCTTCTTCCCCTGCGCGAGCGCGCCGAACGGAACGGCCGCCAGAGTGGCGAGGGAGGCGGAATGTTTGAGCACACTGCGGCGCTTCATCATGGTCTGGGACTCCAGGGATATTTTTCCAACGAAAGTTCGATGGCGCCCGCCTCGCGGGCGCGCCGGTCATCATGGTCGCAACGCTCGGGCAAGGCAATAGGGATTTGCTGAGTCGCGCAAGGTGGCATCACGGCGGCGCGATTTCGGGCACGGCATCGATGAGCGTGCGGGTGTAGGGGTGCTCCGCGGCCCGGAACAGGCGCTCGGGCGGCCCCTGCTCCACGATGCGGCCCTGCCAGAGCACCGCCACGTCCTCGCACAGGTGGTGGACCACGGCGAGGTCGTGGCTGATCAGCATGTAGGTGATGCCGAAATTCGCCTGCAGGTCCTGCATCAGGTTGAGCACCTGCGCCTGCACGGAGACGTCGAGCGCGCTCACCGGCTCGTCGGCGACGATGAGGCGCGGACGCGTGATGAGCGCGCGCGCGATCGCCACGCGCTGGCGCTGGCCGCCCGAGAATTCGTGCGGGTACTTGCCGAGGTCGTTGCGCCGCAGGCCGACGGCTTCCAGCACTTCGGCGGCGCGGGCATGCATCTCGTCGCGCGTGACGCCGCCCTGAGCGGCGAGCGGCTCGGTCACGACGCGTTCGATTCGCATGCGGGGATCGAGCGAGCCGTACGGGTCCTGGAACACCATCTGGAAGTCGCGGCGGGCAAGGCGCAGTGCTTCCTTCGACAACGTGTGCAGATCGCGACCGAGCACGCGGATGCGGCCCGAATCCGGTGTGTCGAGTGCCATCGCGAGCCGCGCCAGAGTCGATTTGCCGGAGCCGGACTCTCCGACGATGCCCAGGCTCCTGCCCGGCTCGATGGTGAAGCTCACGCCGTTCAGGGCGTGGACCTTTGGCGGCGGCTCGCGCAGCTTTTCGCGCGGCAGCGCGTAGGTCTTGAAGACGTTGTCGACTTCGAGGAGGGGTGTCGTCATGCGGGGACCCTCACCCTAGCCCTCTCCCGCAAGCGGGAGAGGGGACTTTCCTTCTCCCGCTTGGGGGAGAAGCGACGAGACCTGGGGAATTGGGGCTCCCTCTCCCGCTTGCGGGAGAGGGTGGGGGTGAGGGCTGCCTGCCTTGGCCGCCGCCACCGCGTCCAGCCGGATGCAGCGCGCGTGATGCCCCGCGCCGACTTCGTACGGCGGCGGCACCGTCACGTGGCACTTGGGAATCGTGAACCCGCAGCGCCCCGCGAACGGGCAGCCGGCCGGCAGGTCCACCAGTTCCGGCACGGTTCCGGGGATCGTCGCGAGGCGCGTCCCCCTGGTCGAACGCAGCCCCGGCCGCGCACCGAAGAGGCCGAGAGTGTAGGGATGCATGCGGTTGGCGAACACCGAAGCGGTGGGCCCGTCCTCCACCACGCTGCCGCCGTACATCACGAGCGTGCGCCCCACGTTCTGCGCGATCACGCCGAGATCGTGCGAGATGAGGACGAGCGCCATGCGCCGCTCGGCGACCAGGTCGCGGATCAGCGCGAGGATCTGCTTCTGGATCGTGACGTCGAGCGCGGTGGTCGGCTCGTCGGCGACGAGCAGGTCGGGCCCGCACGCGAGCGCCATCGCGATCGTGATGCGCTGGCGCTGTCCGCCGGAGAACTGGTGCGGGTACGCATCGATGCGCCCGGCCGCATTCGGTATGCCCACGCGTTCGAGCAGGGCGATGGCTTCGCTTCGCGCCTGCCGGGCGCCGAGACCGCGATGCAGGCGCAGCGGCTCCGCGACCTGATGGCCGATCGTGTGCACGGGATTGAGCGCGGTCATCGGCTCCTGGAAGATCATGCCGATGCGGTCGCCGCGCAGGCGGCACATCTCGCGCTCGGGCTTGCCGACGAGTTCCTGGCCTTCGAAGCGGATGCTGCCCGTCACCTTCGCGTTTTCCGGCAAGAGCCCCATGAGCGCCATCGCGGTGATCGACTTGCCGCAGCCGGATTCGCCGACGAGGCCGAGCGTCGCGCCCTCCTCCAGCGTGAAGCTCACGTTGCGCACGGCATAGGCCGGCCCGCGGTGCGTGCGAAGCAGCACGGAGAGGTCGCGGGCTTCGAGGAGAGCCATCAGCGCTTCCTCGCGAGTCTCGGATCGAAGAGATCGCGCAGGCCGTCGCCCAGCAGGTTCAGGCCCAGCACCGCGAGCGCGATGGCCACCCCCGGATACACCGCGAGCATCGGCGCCTGGAAGAGCAGCGCCTGCGCCTCGCTCAGCATGCGGCCCCACGAGGGCTGCGGCGGCTGCGTGCCGAGGCCGAGGTAGGAAAGCGCCGCTTCCGCGAGGATCGCGATCGCGAAGCGGATCGTGGCCTGCACGATCAGCATCGAGGCGATGTTGGGCAGCACGTGCTCCATCGTGATGCTGAACGCGCCCTTGCCGCAGGCGCGCGCGGCCAGGATGAATTCGCGCGACCAGATCGCGTTGGCCGAGGCCCGCGTCACGCGCGCGAAGATCGGGATGTTGTAGAGGCCGATGGCGACGATCGCGATCACCATGCTCGGGCCGAACACCGCCGTGAGCATGATGGCCGAGAGGATCGCCGGAAACGCGAGGCCGAAATCGGTGACGCGCATCAGCACCTCTTCGATCCAGCCGCGCTTCGCAGATGCGAGCAGGCCGAGCGCGCAGCCGAACACGACGCCGATTCCCACCGCGACCACGCCGACCACGATCGAGGCGCGCGCACCGACGAGCAGCAAGGACACGATGTCGCGGCCGTACGCATCCGCACCCAGGAGGAAATGCGCATCGGGCGGCGCGAGCTTCAGCGACATGTCCACGTCGTAGGGCGAATGCGGCGTCCACACGAGCGACACGCCGGCCGCGAGCGCGACGAGGAGCGTGAGCACCGCGCCGATCACGAAGCTCGGGTGCCTGAGCGCGCGCTTCCAGAAGCCGGGGCCGTGCAGGAGCGGAGGCGACGGGATGGGGAGGGTGGCGCTCATGGGAGTTTTTTGGATGCAGAGGACGGATTCGAGCCTTTCATACGTCCGATGCCTTCACCCGCGGATCGATGACCGCATAGAGCAGGTCGACCGCGAAATTCACGACCACCACCATCGCCGCGAGCAGCATCACGCAGTCGCGCACGACGATCAGGTCGCGGTTGGAGATGGACTGGAAGATGAGCCGCCCGAGCCCCGGAAGATAGAACACGCTTTCCACGACGATCGTGCCGGCGAGCAGTTCCGCGAACTGCAGACCCATCACCGTGATCACGGGGATGAGTGCGTTGCGCAGCGCGTGCTTCCAGAGCGTGCCGCGCTGCGACACGCCCTTGGCGCGCGCCGTGCGCACGAAGTCCTCGCGCAGCACCTCCAGCACCGCGGAACGCGTGATGCGAGCGAGGATCGCCGACTGCACGACGGCGAGCGAAAGCGCGGGCAGCAGCAGCGCCTTGATGCCCTGCCAGACGCCTTCTCCCCAGCCTTCGAATCCGCCCGCGGAAAACCAGCCGAGCTGCACGGAAAACAGCAGGATCAGGAGGATCGCGAACCAGAAGTTGGGGATCGCGATGCCGACCTGCGTGAGCCCCATCACGCCGACGTCGCCGAGCTTGTTGTGGCGCGCCGCGGCGAAGATGCCCGCGGCGAGCGCGATGAGCGTGGTGAGCGCCATCGCGATCATCGCGAGCGGCACCGTGAGTGCGAGCCGCTCCTTCACGAGGTCGACCACCGGCGTGCTGTAGGCGTAGCTCAGGCCGAAGTCGCCGGTGAGCATGCCGCTCACCCATTCGACGTAGCGGCCCGGCGCGGGACGGTCGAGGCCCAGCTTGTGCGCGAGCGCCATCACCGCATCCGGCGACGCGTCCGGGCCCATCAGCACTTGCGCGGCGTTGCCCGGCAGGATCTCGAGCACCAGGAACACGACCACCGAGGTGGCCACCAGCGTCGCGAGCAGGGTGATGAAGCGCTTGACGAGGAAGAGAGACATCGAGCGGGCGATAATGCCACATGGCCCTGATGATCACCGACGAGTGCATCAACTGCGACGTGTGCGAGCCCGAGTGCCCGAACGAAGCGATCTTCCTGGGCCCCGAGATCTACCAGATCGATCCGCACAAGTGCACCGAATGCGTCGGTCATTTCGACGAGCCGCAGTGCGTGCAGGTGTGCCCGGTCGCGTGCATCCCGAAGCACCCCGGCTTCGCCGAGGACCGCGAGACGCTCATGCAGAAATACCTGCGGCTTACTTCGCCTTCTTCGGCCCCACGGCCGTGAAGAATTCCGGCTCCTTGCCGTGATGCTTCTTCTTGCCGTGCTTCGCCGCGCTGGCGGCGGCATGCGGCGGTTCGGCCGGCGCAACGCCCACCACCATCTTCACCGGCCCGCCGGAGCGCTTTTCCTCGGCGATGCGGTCCTTCTCCATCTCGCGCGCGAGCTTCGCGTCGCGCCCGGCCTTGTCGAGCGCGGCTTGCGCCTGATCGCTCGTTCGCGGGTCGCTCGCATCGAACGATTTCGCGCCCGCGCAGGGCTTCTGGCTGTATTCGTTGCCGCAGCGCCAGATCGTCTGCGCGTAGCCGGTGGGGTCGAAAGCCGCGTACAGCACGATCGCGGCGATCAGGGTCGCCTTCTTCATCTTCTTTTTCCTCCTCCCTGGGACACAGGGCGATTGTTCTACTGCGGTTGCTGAGGTTGGGGTGCGGCGGGCGGAGCCGATCCACCTTCCGGCGGCCGCGGCGGTTTCGGCCGCGGCGGCTTGTGCGTGTGCACGATGAGGGTGGCCTTCTCCATTTCGCCCGCGAGCAGCGCGGGCAGCGCGGCCAGCGTGCGCGCGATGCATTCCTCCATCGCGGTGCGCTGTTCGGGCGCGGGCTTCTTCAACACCCAATTGATGACTTCGGCCTTCACGCCGGGGTGGCCGATGCCGATGCGCAGCCGCCAGTAGTCGTCGGTGCCGAGCTGCGCGTGGATGTCGCGCAGGCCGTTGTGGCCCGCGTGGCTGCCGCCGAACTTGAGCTTGGCCTGGCCGGGCACGATGTCGAGCTCGTCGTGCGCGACGAGAATTTCCTCGGGCTTGATCTTGTAGAACCGCGCGAGCGCCGCGACCGACTTGCCCGAGAGATTCATGAAGGTCTGCGGCTCGAGCAGCCAGATCGCGCGGCCGTGAACGCTGCCGCGCGCGACGAGCCCGTGGTAGGACTTGTCCAGCGCGAGATTCATCTTCAGCTCGCGCGCGGCCGCGTCGACCCACCAGAAGCCCGCGTTGTGCCGCGTGGCTTCGTATTCCGGGCCGGGATTGCCCAATCCAACGATCAATCTGATGCTCGGCATGCTGAGGACGTATTAGACAAAAGAAACGGCCCGACGATGCGGGCCGCTGGCGTCGAAGGGCACAGGGGCCCTGTGACTTCTTACTTCTTCTTTGCGGGAGCCTTGGCGTCCTTGGCCGCGGGAGCCTTGGCCGCTGGCGTCTTGGCCGCGGCCTTGGCATCCGCTGCAGGCGCCGCCGCGGCCGGGGCCGCGCCCTCGGCCGCGGTCGCGGCCTCGGCGGACTCTTCGGCCGCCGGCGTCACCACGGACACGACCACCGGGTTCGGCTTGCCGTGGGTCACCGGCTTCACGCCCTTGGGCAGCTGGATGTCGTTCAGGTGCAGCACCATGCCCTTTTTCAGCGCCGAGAGGTCGATCTCGATGAACTCGGGCAGGTCGCCCGGCAGGCACGAGATGTCCAGCTCGTTCATCACCGGGTTCACGAGGCAGTGATCCAGCTTCACGGCGTCCGACTCTTCCGCGTTCTTGTAGTGCAGCGGCACCTTCATGTGCAGGCGCGTGTTGGCGTCCACGCGCTGGAAGTCCACGTGGATCACTTGCGGCTTGTACGGGTGGTACTGGACGTCGCGCAGCAGGACCTTGCCCGACTGGCCGTTCAGTTCCATGTCCAGGATGGTGGAGTGGAAGGCTTCCTTTTTCAGGGCATGCCACAGCGCGTTGTGGTCGAGTTCGACTAGCTGCGGCTCGCCAGCGCCGCCATAGACGATGCCGGGTGTCTTGCCGGTGTTGCGCAGGCGGCGGCTCGCACCCGTACCTTGCATGCTGCGCTCGAAAGCGACGAATTTCATTGCGTTCTCCAAGTGGAAGTCCCACCGCGACCAGTGTGGACTCCGGTTCAAAAATGCCCCCTTGCGAAGGCGCTCACGCAGCGGGCGGCCCTGCCGCCCCGCTCTGTGTCCCAGGGTTCAGAACAGGTTGACCTGATCCGAGAAGAGGCTCATCACCGATTCGCCGCGGGCAATGCGCTGGATCGTCTCGGCGATCAGCGGCGCCACCGACAGCTGGCGAATCTTCGTGCATCCGCGCGCGTTGTCCGAAAGCGGGATGGTGTTGGTCACCACGACCTCGTCCAGCGCCGTGCCGCGCGAGATGCGCTCGATCGCGGGGCCGGAGAAGATCGGGTGCGTGCAATACGCATACACGTTTTTCGCGCCGCGCTCCTTCAGCACCTCGGCCGCCTTCACGAGCGTGCCCGCGGTGTCGATCATGTCGTCCATGATCACGCAGTTGCGCCCGCCGATCTCGCCGATCACGTGCATCACCTCGCTCACGTTGGCTTTGGGCCGGCGCTTGTCGATGATCGCGAGGTCGGTGCCGAGCTGCTTGGCGAGCGCCCGGGCCCGCACCACGCCGCCGATGTCGGGAGACACGACGATCAGGTCCTCGTACTGCTTCGCGCGCAGGTCCGCGAGCAGCACGGGCGACGCGTAGATGTTGTCGACCGGAATGTCGAAGAAGCCCTGGATCTGGTCGGCGTGCAGGTCCATGGTCAGCACGCGCTGCACACCGGTGGTTTCCAGCAGGTTCGCGACGACCTTGGCCGAGATCGGCACGCGGCTCGAACGCGGGCGGCGGTCCTGGCGCGCGTAGCCGAAGTACGGCACCACGGCGCTGATCCGCTCGGCCGACGCGCGCTTGAGCGCATCGACCATGATCAGGAGCTCCATCAGATTCTCGTTCGTCGGCGCGCAGGTGGACTGCACGACGAACACGTCGCGCGCGCGGACGTTCTGGTTGATCTCGACCGTGACTTCGCCGTCCGAAAAGCGGCTCACTGTCGCCGCGCCGAGCTGAATGCCCAGGTGCGAGGCGATCTCCTCGGCGAGCGCGGGGTTCGCATTGCCGGTGAAAACCATGAAATCCGGATTCGGGGCGACTTGCATCGGCTTAATCAGTTGGGGCTCGGATCACGATCCACTTTGCAAGACTTCGCAAGATCGTGAGCCGCCCGCAAGGTCCAATAATCTTTGGCAGGGGAGGAAGGATTCGAACCCTCGAATGCCGGAATCAAAATCCGGTGCCTTAACCAACTTGGCGACTCCCCTACACAGGAGGAAGGCCACTGACATCAGCCATCCACCGATGAATCGTCGCTGAAAGCCCATCCCGCCAGAGGATGGGCCTCCATATTGCCGCATTCCCGCACCTGCCAGCCGTCCGGCGCGACCGCCGGTCGCCCGGGCGGCCGACCGCTCACCTGCGGGCCCGATCCGGTGAGCGCGAATACCGCGCTTCCCGAGCCGGTCATCCGGCCTTCGAGCCCCTGCGACGCCAGCCACCGAAGCGCCTGACCGATGCCCGGACACTGCCTCTCGGCAACCGGCTGCAAGTCGTTGCGCCCGAACCGGTACGGGTTTGCAGCAAAGCCCGTAATTGTAGCAGCATCGCTGTCGCCCTTCAGGGTGGGGTCGGCGAAGATCGCACGCGTCGCGAGTCCCTCGGCGGGCTTCGCGACGAGGAATCGCGCGGGCGGCAACTCGATCGGCTCGAGCTTTTCGCCGATGCCTTCCACCCAGGCGTTGGTGCCGCGCAGAAAGAACGGGACGTCCGCCCCGAGCGCGAGGCCGATGCGTTCGAGCTCGGCCAGGCCGAGCCGCGTGCCCCACAGGCGGTTGAGCGCGAGCAGCGTGCTCGCGGCATCGGACGACCCGCCGCCCAGGCCCGCTTCGGCGGGGATGCGCTTGTCGATGGCGATGTGCACGCCGTGGGCCACCTTGGCCGCGGACCGAAGCGCGCGCGCCGCCCGCACGACGAGGTCTTCGGCGGGCAGCGCGGCGCCGAGGTCTTCGCGCGTGATCGCCTCGTCGCCACGGACTTCGAAATGAAGCGTGTCGCACCAGTCGACGAGCATGAAGGCCGACTGCAGCAGGTGGTAGCCGTCCGCGCGCTGTCCCGTGACGTGCAGGAACAAGTTGAGCTTGGCCGGCGCCGGAACGTCGAGGATCGCCCTCATGGCGCGCCCGCGCTCAATGGTCGAAGGCGACGCGCAGGTCCGCCTGCGGCGGCGGGCTCACGCGCCGCGCGCGCAGGCGCCCCTGCGGCAATTGGGATAGATCGGTTTCCCATCCCGGCACCTGCGTGTTCGCACCCGAGAGCCAGTCGAACAGCGCGGCGACGGGGATCGGGGTGCCCGTCGCTTCTTCGGCGAGCGTGTCCACCGAATCGAACTGCCGGGTCTTGCCGCTCGCGCGCAGCGTCGCGGCACCCGGCGCCCAGGAGAGCACGGCGAGCGTGCTGCCAAGCGGCGTGAACAGCGTGAGGTCGCCCGTGCGCGCGTTGCCCTTCAGCTCGAAGCCCGCGGAAAACGACTCGCTCGCGTTGCCTTCCACCTGCAGCGCCATGCGTCCGGTCCACACGTCTTGCCGGGGTGACGCCGCGGTAGTGGGCCGAACCGGCGTGGCGCAGCCGCCGAGCACGAGTGCCGACACCGCCAGCATGAAGCCGGCGAGGCCCTTCGAAAAGGAGATCATGGCTTGACTTTAAGCCGCTTCAGCGTTTCGAGGAGTGTTTCGTTGTCGCTTGCGAGCAGCAGACCTTCGCGCCAGACGACCTGCGCACGGTCGCGCTGGCCCATGCTCCAGAGCACTTCGCCCAGGTGCGCGGCGATTTCGGGGTCGGGTCGGCTCTTGTACGCGTTCTCGAGGATGCGCAGCGCCTCGGGCTTGTTGCCCATGCGGAATTCGACCCAGCCGAGGCTGTCGCTGATGAAAGGGTCGCCGGGGGCGAACTGCAGGGCTTTTTCGATCAGCTGCTTCGCCTCGGGAAGCCTTTCGCCGCGCTCGGCGAACGAATAGCCGAGCGCGTTGTAGGCATGGTGGTAGTCGGGCTTGCTCGCGATGATCTGCCGCAGGAGCCTTTCCATCTCCGCCGGATTGCCCAGCTTGTCCGCGAGCATCGCCTGCTCGTAGACGAGGTCGGTGTCGTCCGGGTCCTTGGCGGCTTCCTTCGAGAGCAGTTCGTACGCGGCCTTGAACTGCCGGTGATCGCGCAGCAGGTTGACTTCGGCCATCACCTTCATGCGCTCGTCGCCGGGATTGCGCTCGGGGATCGCCTGGATGAGCTTCAGCGCCTCGTCCATCTTTCCTTGCCGCGCGAGGATCGAGGCGCGCCGGTTCTGCGCGGCCACGAGGTCCTGCGAGTTCTCCACCTTGTCGAGCCAGGCGCTCGCCGCTTTCAGGTCGCCACGCTTCTCGGCGATCTGCGAGAGCACGAGATAAGCCTGCGCGAGGCCGCGCGAGCGTTCCTCGCCGCTTCTGAGCGTCTCGGCGAGATCGATGTACTTCTTCACCGCGGCCTCGGCGGGCGCGAGCTGGTTGTCCTGCGCGAGGAGCGAGCCCTGCACGAGCCAGGCTTCCGCGAAATCGGGCCGCTCGGCCGTGATCACCTTCAACTGCGCGAGCGCCTCGCCGTAGCGCTGTTCGTCCAGCAGCGCGCGCGCGTAGCCCATGCGGATTTCGGGGATCGGCTTGCCTTCGAGGTATTTCTTCACCACCTCCTCGGCCTGCGGCGCTTTCGCATCCATGAGCTCGAGCGCGAGCACGACGGGGCCTTCGGACCGGTCGTTGACGGCCTGCCCGCGCCGGGCCGCGTCCAGCGCGCCCGCGGCGTCGCCCGCGGCGAGCCTCACGCGGCCGATCGCGGTCCATGCGGCGACGCCCGTGGCGCTGTTGCCGGTGTAATCGGCAAGGGCCTGCTCGACCACGGTGGCGGCCTGCTTCTTGTCGGCGGCACGCGAGTAGCTGCGCGGGATCGCCGCGATCACGGCCGGCCGGTCCTTCGGGTCCGCGAGCGCGATCTCGCCCTTCAGCGCGTCGCCGGTCTCGCCGATGCGATTGAGCGCGAGGAGGATCTGCAGCACGTAGCGATTGGCCTCGCGCGACTGCGGCTCGGCCTTCTTCCACGCGCGCGCGGCCTGCAGCGCGGCGTCGCCCGAGCGGTTCTGGAAGGCGATCTCCACGGCCCGCTGGTACAAGGCGGGGTCGCCGGTGCGGCGCGCCGCATCGAGGATCAGCGCGAAGCCGGCGCTCGGCTCGCCCTCGCGGGCGTTCAGCTCGCCCAGCAGAAGCTGGTAGAAGAGATCGGCATCGAGCGCGCTTTGCGAGGGTGGAGCCTTCTCCCCGGCCTCCTGGGCATGCAACGCTGGGGACAAAGGTACTACGAGTGCGGCGACGAGCGAAGCCAGCAGCCTGCGGGCGAGACGATCCATCGGACCATAATAATCCATGCCCGAGTTGCCCGAGGTCGAGGTTACACGTCGCAGTTTCGCCTCGCGCATAGCGGGCGCTCGCATCGTCGGCCTGAGACAGGGCAAGCCGTTGCGCTGGCCGCTCGGTGCAAGCGACAGCGACGTCGTGGGGCGCACCGTCCGCGGCGTTCGCCGGCGCGGGAAGTACCTGCTCGTGGACCTCGACGACGGGCTTCTCCTCATGCATCTCGGCATGTCCGGCAGCCTTCTCTTCACGCCCCAGGCGCCCGATGCGGGAGATCACGACCACTTCGACCTCGTCACCGACCGGGGCGTGCTGCGCCTGAACGATCCGAGGCGGTTCGGCGCGGTGGTCTACGCGCGATCCGAAGCGGACGCCGTCGCCGTCAAGCTCCTCGGCGGTCTCGGGGCCGAGCCGCTGTCCGACGACTTCGACACCGACCGCTTCCACGCGGCCCTGAAGCGCCGCCATGCCTCGATCAAGCAGGTGCTGCTCGCGGGCGACGTCGTCGTGGGCGTGGGCAACATCTATGCGTCCGAAGCGCTCTTCGCGGCCGGCATCCGGCCGACCACCCGTGCCTCGCGATTGAGCCGTCCGCGCGCGGCGAAGCTGCGCGAGGCGGTGCGCGAAGTCCTCGCGCGGGCGGTGCAAAAGGGGGGCAGCACCCTGCGCGACTTTTCCGATGCGGCAGGTGCGTCCGGGTACTTCCAGCTCGAAGCGATGGTGTACGGCCGCGAAGGCGAGCCGTGCCGCGTGTGCGGCACGCCGATCCGGGCGATGCGCCAGGGGCAGCGCAGCACCTACTTCTGTCCGAGCTGCCAGAAGTCATGACGATTGTCGTGACGGATCGCACTGAGGACGGCATTCCCGGGGCCCGTGCGCGAGGCGTCTTCAGGGGGGCCGGTGCTATAGTGGAAATGCGTATTTCGCATGCCGATGGCCAATTCCTTCAACGAGCAATTCGACCTGCATGGCGCCTGGCGGCGCGAGTTCGCCCTGCGCCTCAAACTGCTTGCGGAGTGGCTGAAGGATCACGACCTGCTTGACAGCGCAGTAGAAGAGCGGCTGCGCCGCCTCGAAACGCAGATGCGTTCCGACAAGGTGATGGTCGCCTTCGTCGCGGAGTTCTCGCGCGGCAAGTCGGAGCTCATCAACGCGATCTTCTTCGCGGGCTACAAGCGCCGCATCATGCCCGCGAGCGCCGGCCGCACGACGATGTGCCCGACCGAGCTCGGCTACGACCCCGAAGTGCCGCCGTGCCTGAGGCTGCTGCCGATCGAGACGCGGCTGCAGCCGCAGCCGCTCATGGAGTGGCGCATGGTCCCCGAGAAGTGGACGCGCGTGGACCTGGACGTGAACGACCCCGCGCAGCTCGCGCAGGCGTTCGAGAAGGTGGCCGAAATCCGGCGCGTGACGCCCGAGGAGGCCAAGGCGCTCGGCTTCTGGCACGACGAATCGCCCGAGGACAATCCGCTCCTGGGCGCCGACGGCCTGATCGAAGTGCCGTGCTGGCGGCATGCGCTCATCAACATCGCGCATCCGCTCCTCAGGCAAGGACTCGTGATCCTCGACACGCCGGGGCTCAACGCCATCGGCGCGGAGCCCGAACTCACGGTCAACCTGATCCCGCAGGCGCACGCGGTCGTCTTCATCCTCGCGGCCGACACCGGCGTGACGAAGAGCGACCTCTCGATCTGGCGCGAACACCTGATCACCGAGGACAGCGAAGCCGACTCGCGGCTCGTGGTGCTGAACAAGATCGACACGATGTGGGATTCGCTCTCGACGCCCGCGCAGGTCGAGGCGCAGATCGAGCGGCAGCGTTCGACCACCGCCGACATTCTCGGCTTGCGCGAGGAACAGGTGATTCCCGTTTCCGCGCAGAAGGGGCTCGTCGCGAAAGTCAACGACGATGCCGAGCTGCTCCAGAAAAGCCGCCTGCCCGCGCTCGAGCAGTCGCTGAGCCAGGGCGTGATGGGCCAGCGCCAGAAGATCCTGCGCTCCGCGGTGTCCGGCAGCATCACCGAACTGCGCGCCGAGGCCGCGCGCCTCATCAACATCCGCAGGCGCGACCTCGCGGAGCAGATGGTCGAGCTGAAGGGCCTGCGCGGCAAGAACATATCGGTGATCAAGCACATGCGCGCGCGCATCGAGCAGGAGCAGGCCGACTTCGACGCGAGCGGCGCGAAGATCCATGCCGTGCGGTCGGTGCACCTGCGCCTGCTGAAGGACGTGTTCAACCTCCTTGGCACCGGCACGCTCAAGACCGAAATGGCGGAACTCACGAAGGCGCTGCGCACGCCCGGCATCAAGCTGGGCGTGAAGAAGGCCTACGGCGCGACATTCGAGCGTCTGCGTGCCGGGCTCGGGAAGGCGCAAGTCACGAGCGGCGAAATCCAGTCGATGCTCACCGGAACTTTCCGGCAGCTCAATGCGGAGTACGGTTTTTCGCTGCAGGCGCCGCGCGAGCCCGAGCTCGCGCGCTACGAACGCGACCTGGACCTGGTCGAGCGCAGCCACATGCAGTACCTGGGCGTGGGCAACGCATTGCGGCTCGCGCAGCCCGAATTCGCGGACCGGCTCGTGCGCGCGCTCGCGACACGGCTGCGCGTGGTGTACGAGTCGGCGCTCGGCGAAGTGGAGCTGTGGAACAAATCCGCGGCCGCGCAGCTCGATGCGCAACTGCGCGAGCGGCGCCGCAATTTCGGCCGCAGGCTCGAAGCGATCGAGCGCATCCAGCAGGCCGCGAGCGGCCTCGATCAGCGCATCGCCGAGATCGAAGCGCAGGAAGCCGCGCTCGACGAACTCGATGCCAAGCTCGGCGAGCTCACGTCGCACCTGATCGACATTCCGCTGCACGGCAGCCGCGCGGCCGCGTCGCAGCAGCCCTGGCTCAAGAACGCCGCGTGAGCGGCATATGAGCGGCGCATGAGCAGCCCATGAGCGGCCCATGAGCGTTCAATGACCGGCCAATGACCGGCTCGGGCTCGTTCGCGGCTCGCATCGTGCGCTGGCAGCGCAGCCACGGGCGCAACGACCTGCCCTGGCAGGGCACGCGCGATCCCTATCGCGTGTGGCTGTCCGAAGTGATGCTGCAGCAGACGCAGGTGGCGACGGTGCGCGAATACTACGCGCGGTTCCTGCGGCGATATCCCGATGTGAGCGCGCTCGCGACCGCGAGCGAGGACGAGGTGTTCGCGCTCTGGAGCGGGCTTGGCTACTACAGCCGCGCGCGGAATCTGCATCGATGCGCACGGGAAGTCGTGGCGCGCTTCGGCGGGACGTTTCCGGGCGATGCGGCGGCGCTGGAGACACTGCCCGGCATCGGCCGGTCCACCGCGGCCGCAATCGCGTCGCTCTGCTTTGCCGCGCGCGAAGCGATCCTCGACGGCAACGTGAAGCGCGTGCTCACGCGGGTGCTGGGATTCGACGCGGACCTGGCCGTGGCGGCCAACGAGCGTGCGTTGTGGGCTCGGGCCGTCGAACTCCTGCCGAAGCGCGATCTCGGCGAGGCGATGCCGCGCTACACGCAAGGGCTGATGGACCTGGGCGCGACGGTATGTGTGCCGCGCAAGCCGGCGTGCCTGCTTTGTCCCGTGCAGTCGATGTGCGTTGCCCAGCGCGAGGCGCGGCCGGAAGCCTTTCCGGTGAAGACTCGCAAGCTGAAGCGCACGGCGCAGTCGCTATGGCTGCTTCATGCACGCCGAGGCGATGGCGCGGTGTGGTTGCAAAAGCGCGCGAGCGAGGGTGTATGGGCGGGGCTCTACTGCATGCCGGTGTTCGACGACCGCGGCTCGCTGTTCGAAGCGCTCGGGACGACCGACGTGCAGGAAGGCCCGCCCTTCGTGCACGTGCTCACGCACAAGGACTTGCATCTGCATCCGGTGCATGCGTTGGTGAGAAAGGCGCCTGGAGGCGAAGGGGCATGGTTCGGCGCGGAGGCATGGCCGGAACTCGGCTTGCCCGCGCCGATCCGCAAGCTGCTTCTCAGTACACCACTTCGCGGTGACGCTTGAGCGTCGTCCACTTGCCCGCGAACGCCTTGGCCAGCCGCTCCACGAGATACACCGAGCGGTGCTGTCCGCCCGTGCACCCGATCGCCACGGTCACGTAGCTGCGGTGGTTCCTCGCAAGCGGCTCCAGCCAGCGGTTCAGGAAGCCTTCGATGTGCGCATGCATGTCGGCGACCTGCGGATCGCGTTCGAGGTACCGGACCACGGGCTCGTCGAAGCCCGTCAAGTCGCGCAACTGCGGCTCGTAGTACGGATTCGGCAGCATCCGCACGTCGAACACGTAGTCCGCATCGACGGGGATCCCGCGTTTGTAGGCGAACGATTCGAACACCAGCGTGAGCTGCGACAGCGGCGCGGAAAGGAGATCCTTCACGTGCGCCTGCAATTGCGCGGCGCGCATCACGCTCGTGTCGATCACGTGCGCCTCCTCGCGCAGGTCGGCGAGCAGCTCGCGCTCGAATTCGATCGCCTCCACCAGGCGCTGCTGCTCGCGCCCGGCCTCGCGCGCGAGATGCGACAGCGGGTGGCTGCGCCGCGTCTCGGAGAAGCGGTGCACCAGGGTTTCCGTGGTCGCGTCGAGAAAGAGCGAGCGCACGTTCACGCCTTGCGCCGCCAGGCCGCGCAGTTGCGAGGGCACGAGCGGCAGCGACGTGGCGCTGCGCACGTCCATCGCGATCGCGACGCGCCGCGCGCCGTGCTGGCTTTCCAGCCGCACGAATTCCAGCAATAGTTCCGGCGGAAGATTGTCGACGCAGTAGTAGCCGGCGTCTTCCAGCGCGCGCAGCGCGACCGACTTGCCCGAACCGGACATGCCGGTGATGAGAATGAGCTCCAGCATCGCGGGCGCGTGCGATGCGGCCTTCGGTTGTCCGGCCGCGGTCACCGGAGTTCCTTCGGACTCCGTGCCTGGGGCACTGGCGTCCTGCGCCGGCCCATCGCTGCTCATGGCCCCGAATCCGCGCCCGCGGCGTTGCTGCCCAGCATCTCCTTCGCGTGCGCGAGCGTGGTGCCCGACAGGCGTTCGCCGCCCAGCATGCGCGCGATCTCGGCCACGCGCTTTTCGCCCTCGACCGGCGCGACGGAACTCGCCGCGCCGTCCTTCTCGCTGCGCTTGGCCACGACGAGGTGATGATCCGCGCACGCCGCGACCTGCGGCAGATGCGTCACCGCGAGCACCTGCCGGTCGCGCCCGAGCTGCTTCATGAGGCGGCCCACCGTCTCGGCCACGGCGCCGCCCACGCCCGAATCCACTTCGTCGAAGATCAGCGTCTGCACGGTGCCGAGCCGGCTCGTCGTCACCGCGATCGCGAGCGCGATGCGCGAGAGCTCCCCGCCCGAGGCGACTTTGCCGATGGCGCGAGGCGTGGCCCCCGCATGTCCGGCCACGAGGAACGCGATCTCTTCCAGGCCGCTCGAAGAAGGCTCGTCGAGCTTGTCGAGCGAGACCTCGAAGCGGCCGCCCTGCATGCCGAGGCCCTGCATCGCCTGCGTCACGGCTTTGGACAGCAGCGGAGCCGCCTTCGCGCGCGCCTTCGAAACGCTGCGTGCTTCAGCCACGAACACGTCGTACGCCTTGCGTGCCGCCGTTTCGAGCGAGGCGAGGTCGGCTGCCGCATCGAGCCGGCCCAGCTCATCCTTCCACGACTCCAGCAACGCGGGCAGTTCCTGCGGCTGGCGCTTGTAGCGTCGCGCGAGCGAGAGCCACAGGCCCATGCGCTCGTCCAGCTCGGCGAGGCGTTCGGGGTCGAGCTCGGTGCGGCGCAGATAGGCATTGAGCGAATGCGCGGCGTCTTCGGCCTGCGCCAGCGCAGATGCAAGCACTTCGGCCAGGTCGCGGAACTCCGGCTCGAATGCTTCCTGCGCCTGCAACGCGGCGACGGCCTGGGAAAGAAACGCGGTCGCCCCGCCGTCATCGCTTTCGAGCGACTGCAGTGCGCCCTGGGCGGCTTCCAGCAGCGATTGCGCGTGAGCAAGCCGCGTGTGGTTCGCATTCAGCTCGTCCCATTCGTCGCTGCCCGGGGCGAGCTTGTCGACTTCGCCGATCTGCCAGGCGAGCCGTTCACGTTCACGCTGCAGCGAATCCTGCGCGGCGCGCGCCTCGGCGAGCGTCTTGCCCGCCTCGCGCCAGGCTTGCCAGAGCCGCTCGAGCGGGCCGAGGTCCACTCCCGCATAACCATCGAGCAACGCGCGCACCGAAGCGGGGCGCGTGAGGCTTTGCCAGGCGTGCTGACCGTGGATGTCGACGAGCAGTTCGCCCGCCTCGCGCAGTTGGGTCGCGGTGGCGGGACTGCCGTTGATCCAGGCGCGGCTCTTGCCCTGTGCGTCGATGCTGCGGCGCAGCAGCAGCGATTCGCCCGCTTCGAACCCGGCTTCATCCAGCCAGGGCGCGAGAGTCGCATCCAGGTCGAACTCCGCGGTGATCTCCGCCCGGGAGGCGCCCTCGCGCACGACCAGCGCTTCGGCGCGCGCACCGAGCGCGAGCTGCAGCGCATCGACCAGGATCGACTTGCCCGCGCCCGTTTCACCCGTGAGCACGCTGAAGCCGGCCGCGAGGTCCAGCTCCAGTTCGCGCACGATCACGAAATCGCGCAGCGCGATTCGCTTCAGCATTCAGTTTCCCCCTTCGTACCAGTGCAGCTTGCGGCGCAGCGTGTCGAAGTAGCTCCAGCCCTTCGGATGCAGGAAACGCGCCTTGTGCTGCGAGCGGCGCACCGTGATGCGGTCGCCGTGCAGCAGCGACGCGAGCGACTGCATGTCGAAATTCGCGCTCACGTCGCGGCCGCCCACGACCTCGATCGCGATCTCCGCGCCATCGGGCAGCACGATGGGCCGGTTCGACAGCGTGTGCGGCGCGATCGGCACGAGCACCCAGCCCGGGATGGCCGGGTGCAGCAGCGGCCCGCCCGCGGAAAGCGCATAGGCCGTGGAGCCGGTCGGCGAGGCGACGATCACGCCGTCGGCGCGCTGGTTGGCCACGAAGTGCCCGTTCACCTCCACCCGCAGCTCCACCATGCCGGAAGTCGAGCCGCGGTTCACCACGACGTCGTTCATCGCGAGGGCGTCGAAGACGCAATGGCCGTCGCGCATCACCTGCGCGTGCATGAGCGTGCGGTCGTCCTGCTCGTACTCCCCGCGCAGCATCGGCGGCAGCACGCTCGCGTACTGGTCGAGTGGGATGTCGGTGATGAAGCCGAGCCGCCCCTGGTTGATGCCCACGAGGGGCACGCCGAAGCGCGCGAGCTGGCGGCCGATGCCGAGCATCGTGCCGTCGCCGCCCACCACGAGGCCGAGGTCGCATTGGGCGCCGATCGCGGGCACGTCGAGCACCGGCATTCCGTGGACGCCGGCGTTGGAGGCCGTGTCGCGTTCCAGCACGACCTCGCAGCCCTGCGCCGAGAGGAAGTTCGCGATGTCTTCCAGCGCGGTGCGTGCGGCCCCGGCGGCGCCCGCGGGCAGGCCCGCGTGGTACTTGCCGATCACGGCCACCTGCCGGAAGATGGAATTCATCCGGAAATTACAACATCAAAACCCCGAACCCCCGCGGCTAAAATTGCCTGGAGCCCCCTTGGCGAGCGCTTCGGGGGTGCAGCCATGCTCGATGAACGCGCCAAGTTGTTGTTGAAAGCCCTGATCGAGCGCTACATCGCCGAAGGGCAGCCCGTGGGCTCGCGCACGCTGTCGCGCGCCTCGGGAATGGAGCTGTCTCCCGCGACCATCCGCAACGTGATGTCCGACCTGGAGGAGCTCGGCCTCGTCGCGAGCCCCCACACCTCGGCCGGGCGGATACCCACCGCGCGCGGCTATCGGCTCTTCGTGGACACGATGCTCACGGTGAACCGCGACGAGTTCGCGACGCCGACGCCGGCGCTGCCGCCCGATCAGCCGCAGAAGGTGATCGCGCAGGCGGCGCAGCTTCTTTCCAGCATGTCGCACTTCGTCGGCGTGGTGGTCGCGCCGCGCCGCAGTTCGGTGTTTCGCCACATCGAGTTCCTGCGCCTGTCGGAAAAGCGCTTTCTCGTGATCATCGTGTCGCCCGATGGCGACGTGCAAAACCGCGTGGTGCAGACTGCCGTCGACTACACGCAGCAGCAGCTGCAGGAAGCGGCGAACTATCTGAATGCGAACTACGCGGGCCTCACGATCGAGGAGGTGCGTGCGCGCCTCAGGACGGAAGTGGAGCAGCTGCGCGGCGAGATCGTGACGCTCATGGAGACGGCGGTGCAGGCGGGCACGCAGGCCTTCACGGAGTCGCAGGAGGAAGTCGTGATCTCGGGCGAGCGCAATCTGCTTGCCGTGGCCGACTTTTCGAGCGACATGTCGCACCTGCGCCGGGCCTTCGAGCTGTTCGAGCAGAAGACGCAGCTCATGCGCCTGCTGGACGTGTCGAGTCAGGCGGAGGGCGTGCGCATCTTCATCGGCGGCGAAAGCCAGGTGGTGCCGTTCGAGGAGCTGTCGGTCGTGAGCGCGCCGTACGAAGTGAACGGGCAGGTGGTGGGCACGCTGGGCGTGATCGGGCCGACGCGCATGCCGTACGACCGCATGATCCAGATCGTGGACATCACGGCGCGGCTCGTGAGCAACGCGCTGTCGCACAACAAGTGACGCAGCCGCGGCTCTTCGCGATCGTGCCCGGATTCGGCGAGCCGCACACGGCGCACAAGGAAGAGATCCTGCGCGGCAACCTGGCCGTGTTCGGTCGTTCGTTTGCCGAGCGGCTGGTTCGCGTCTGCTGCTACACGCCGGGCTACCGGTTGCCGGGTGACCTGCAGCCGGCCGTGGACGCGGTCTACGAGCCCGGGATCGTGGGGCATTTCCTGCTGAAGCATGCGCACCCCGAGGAGATCGGCAAGCTTGGTGCGACGCACGTGGCGATCGTGCTGGATGACGTGGAACTGCTGCCGGGAGTCGACCTGGGGCTGATGCTGAAGGTGATGGCGGGGATCGGCGCGAACATCGCGTCGCCGGCGCTGCCGGCGGAGCCGCCGCATTTCTGGAAGTACATGATGCGCGAGGCGGATCGCCCGCCGGGCGCGGTGGTCGTGTCGACTTGCTGCGAGCTCTTTTGCTATCTGATGACGCTCGAAGACTATCGGAGGTATTTCCTTGGCCTGGACGTGACCAACCCGTGGTGCTGGGGTGTGGACCTGACGCTGCATCGTGTGCGGGGGCTGAAGGCCGCGATCTTCAACGACATGGTGATGCGGCACTGGTACCGCGGCGCGGGGGAGAACAACGGGGCGCTGGCTCAGGAGGCGGCGTACTACGCGCGGCGGGGGCTTACGAAGCAGGAGCTCGTCGGGTCGCAGCGGTTGGAGATGATGCAGTACAAGGTGATGGACGGGCCGGGCGATAATCGGCCGTGAAGGGGGCGTTAGCTCAGTTGGTTAGAGCAGGGGACTCATAATCCCAATTTGCACCGTCACATTTTGCGCTTTTCCATCGAATTGACTAAGCAGCGCATTTGTTCGTTGCTACATTTCTTGTAGCGCCTCTCGCCCGCACACCCGTTGCACACCGCGCAGCGCGAAAGTACGCTTTTGCTGCGGCACTTTTTTCTTACCTGCACTTCGCGCCCTGGACGGATTTGTAGGTTTCGCCGTGCGTCGAACACGGCAAACATCCTTGCCGCACACGACATATTAGGGACAGCGGTGGCGGAACTGATACCAGTGATCGAAGGACGCGCTGTGATTTACAGACGCGACCGAAGCAGCAAATGGCAATGCCGGTACAAGCTCAACGACAACAAATGGCGTCGAAAGAGCACCGGCCAATCCGATGTCGGTGAGGCGAAGAGGGCGGCAACGCGGATTTACTACGAGGGCGAGTACAAGCAGGCGAACAAATTGCCCGTTGATCAACGGCGATTCGGCTCGGTCGCTGACGCCGCGTCCAAGCAGCTACAGGCGTCGCTCGACGACGGCACCGGGAAGTCTGTGTACCGGTCATACATCTTCGCGATCAAGAACTATCTAAAACCATTCTTCGGAGCGCACACGCTCGACAACCTAACACCTGCGTTGCTGAAGGAGTTCGACGAGTGGAGGCTGAAGAAGCTAGGGCACGAGCCGAAGGCCAGCACGATCACCACCCACAATAGCGCGATGAACAGGGTGCTCGATCTAGCCGAACAACATGGCTGGATGACGACAGCAGTACGACCGGTTCTCAAGAACAAAGGTGAAAAGAGCCAAGCCAGACCAGCGTTCACCTACGAAGAATTCGACAGTCTCGTGCGGACCATCCTCCCAACCTGGATCACGCAGGGTAGAACCAGCAAGAGCAAGATGATGCGCGAACTGCTACGCGACTACATCCTCGTTCTCGCCAACACTGGCATTCGGCATGGAACAGAAGCCTATAACCTTAAGTGGCGGCATATCGGCTGGCACATCAAGGACGGAGAGCGCTATCTCCTCTTGAGGGTCGACGGAAAAACTGGCGAACGAAGCGCGATCGCGCGCAGAGGTACAGAGACCTTCCTTCGCCGACTGCAACTTCGTTTCCCAGAATTTCAATCTCTCTCGTTCGACGAGTTGCTCGCTCGCCGGATTGACGAGTACGTGTTTCGACTGGCGGACGGTACGCGCACGACCAACCTGAACCAGCCCTTCGAGGTCCTGATGCGGGAAAGCGGGCTGGCTGTAGGTGTGTCGAGCGAAACGCCAAGGACGCTCTATAGCCTGCGGCATATGTATGCCACCTTCATGCTCATGGACGGCACGGCTATTCACGATCTCGCACGACAAATGGGAACGAGCGTGCAGATGATCGAGCAGCACTACAGCAAGATCACCCCAGAGCTGGTGCCCGAGAAATTCGCGGGCCCAAAACGGGTATCACGGGTGCCCAAGCGGCGGGACTCCTCACTCGCCCACGTTGAATCGACGCAAACGCCGACGCCACCAACCAGACCAAGGCTGCGGCTTGTGAAATGATCACCTGGCGTCACTTCGTCTAGAGCCACCAGAGATACGTTGCTTCTTCGGAGGCGCGCATCTCGGAAACGAGTGCGATGCTGCTGCCTCAATGAGCTTGAGCGCGCGGTTGTAAGCCCTTTTCGCCTCCTGTCCCAGGCCTTGCCTATCTGAGACATCGCGCGTAACCGTGCGGCCCTTCGCAACGCGCTCGATCATGCCTGCGCGAATGGCGACTTCTGGCCACGACACCTCATACCTTGTTCGCTCGGTGATGGTGCCGTCGCGGTTCCTGCGCGAGAACGCAGTTCCCTTGTCCATTTCAGTACGGATTCGATAAACCTTGAGGTCGGTCCGGAGCGCCTGCTCTTTGACCACGCCACGCACCTGATAGCGACACTTGGAACTGAATGTCTGGCCAGCGGGTGGCTCAATGAGAAGCGGGAGCACGTGAGCGGAAAACTGCTTAAGAGCTTCAGCAGATGAGATCCCGAGAGGCACGCGCAGGTTGACCACGTCTCTCCGGCCGAAAGGGGCAAGCTCTTCACAGTTTGTCGAGACGCCCATCAGCCAGCGGCGTTTCGGTTCGCAGAAGTGGAACATCGTTCGTCCCCACCATTGCCAGAACGTACACCGCCGAACGTCACCCAGATCTCGAAATAGCTTGTCGAAGACAGTGTTGCCACTGCCGCGCCGTTCGCAGGCCTCTCGATAGTCTGAATTCTCACGCAGGCACACAAACCACCAGTAATAGACGCTGCGGGTGATTGACCGCGGCGGATTCTGTTCGTCGTAGTTGCGTCCGTTCGGGAAAAGTGGGGGAGGTGACGCGAACCGAAGTGTGCCGATGCCCAGTGACGTTTCACTGACCGGCAAGGGGTTGATGGCGAGTTTCATGATTAGCAGCAGATAGAACAGGGCGAGGCAAAAGCTACTTCAAGCAGCGCAGCGAAGTGTGGACGATTTCTCCACCCAAAGCGCTCGCTGCGGGGCGTCAACCACTATTTGAAAAAGGGCACCAAGAAATGGTCAAGCTCAATGAAATCGCAAAACTCGCCGTCAAAAAAAATGACGAGTGGAGCAAACCTGTCGAACGGGGTCCGGAAATTGACAAAGCTGCCGACGAATTTGTCGATGCGGCTAGGAAGATCCTGAATGAAGCCGGATCAGTCGAGGGCGAGCTGGATAACCCGCGCGGCCACAAGGAGCTCTACAGCTTGCTCGGAAAGATGTGGGGACTGGTGCGAGCCGTCGACGAGTCACCCGCTCGCCTTGAGGTCATTGCACGCGTCAAGGCGGAATTGAAAGCTGCCGACATCGGCTTCGATGAAAAGGCACCCTTCTCGAAACTTCTTCTCCGATTCTCTTTCCGGGGCAAGCGTCGGCAGCTCGCCCATGTCTACGGGCGAGTGTTCGAGCAGGCTAGGCGGAAGAACATCGAGCCGGCCGAACTTGCGGAAGAAATCGAGAATGCGAAGGGCATTCAGAAATTCGCGAGAACGGTCGAGCAGGAGGATGAGGAAAAGAGACGAAAGGCAGCAGAGAAGGCGCGGGTCGCTGCAATGGCAAAGCTGGTGGAATCGTTGGCGGATGCGAACGGCGTTGTCGTCGAATGGGCTGACGACCCGTTGAAGGCTGGGGCTGGTGAATCCGCGCAGTTCGCCGTGTTCGTCGGTCTTCAGCAGGGTGATGGTCGGTATGCGCTGGGGATATGTGCAGATGTGGGGCAGTCACAAGAAACGACACTCATCAAGTGGCTCTTGACTGCATATAAGAAGGCCAGCACTGAGGCGATCGTCGCGGAGGCCGAAGCGCTGGCGGGCCTAGGCGGGGCCGAAGAGATGATGAACGCAACCGGGTCTGTCGAGGTGGCCCAATGAGTCCGCGTTGTGGACGTGTCATCAACAGCCCCGATCAAATGACGAGCGCCTTCACTCAGGCCGTTCACGACTTCGAAGCGCGGATGGCCGACGAAGCACGCAGACACTTGCGGCGCTGGCTGAATCATGCAGGCGGTGCGTCCTTCGAAGAGGCAGTCGAGTGGGTTCTAGATGCCGACCTTTCGCAAGCCTTCCAGAACGTTAGGAGCGGCAGCGGCGCGAGTGCGATAAGGCTCGCGGTCGAACAGCTCCGCGCGCATGTGGAAGCTGAGGGTTACAGCGACTGGAGAGGGGGAGAGCTGCGACGCGTCATTGCCGCGCAGGTGCAGGAGTACCTTGACCTCTGACGAGCGCTGCATGCCCCGGCTATTCGTTCTGCGACGGTGCTGCACTCTAGGCTAGTTCGATTGCTTTCCTCAACATGTCGTCGTTGGCATCGACGTAGCCGATCGTCGTGCTGATGTTGCGGTGGCCCATCGCCCGCATCAGCACTCGTACTCCCACACCCTTCGATGCCAACGTAGTTGCGAACGTGCGCCGCCCGCTATGGCTACTTGCGCCGTCGATCCCTGCCGCTTTGTACAGCCCGAAGAAGAACTGGGCCAAGGTGTTGGCAGTGAATCCTCGAAGTGGATTCTTCTGCGTGTAGAACAGGGCGCGCTCTGGATTGTGCGAAGGAACTGCGCGCAGGTACGTGGCGATCTCCTTTCGCACCCGCTCTGAAAGAAACACTGTGCGTGAGTGGCGTCCTTTCGTCTGTTCTGCGCTGAGGACGAGCGTTTCTCGTACGGCGCCATCTGCAGCCACTACGTCGCTGCAGCGCAGTGCGGCCACTTCACCAACCCGCAGCCCTGCCCAATGCGTCAGCAGTAGCATTGCCCTGTTGCGCGCTGCGTGTTTCCGTGTCGCTATGTGATCCAACACCCGGCGCAGCTCTGTCGGCGTGAGCGTCTTTGCCTTTTTCGTCATGTGCAGCTCCAAATCAAAATAAATACAGAGCTGCAGTGTGTTTTCTTTGATGCGTGATGGGCAACCGAGCCAAGGGTGAACGCCGATCCCAAGAAGATCAATGACTTAACCCAGAAATCACACAGAATGCGTATTCCATTTGATTTCTTCGCTCGTGGCGCGCATGCCACGAACCGCCTAGCAAGCCCTACAAGCTATTTAGCGGCGCCCCCGCTACCCAGCCCTGTGCGCCGGTGCGATCGCGTGCTGTAGGTGCCCTGTAACGTGCGCGAGGAACTGGAGCCGCAGTGCCCGAAAATGGGTCCTGCGCCCGAAAATTTCCAGCGCGCAAAAAATCGCGGTGGAGTACTTATCGTTTCTGGCTGGTGATTTGGCGCCGTTACTCGGCTGCGCGCGCCCGCACGTAACGCAGAATGTCCACGATGTTGTGAGCAATCGAGGATGACTGATGTTCTCCCTTTCCCTCGATCAAATCTTCGAGCACTTCTCGGTACCGGACCACTCGCACACCAAGTTCGCCCATGAGTGCTAGCTCTGACTCCTCCCTAACCTCCGCGCATACAAGCACGAACTGCCAGTCAGCTCCTGGCAGTAGTTGATTGCGCTTCTGTCGCTTGCGTTCGCTGGTGAACTTCTTGGACACCCACTGCTCGACCCCTGCGCGTACTTCTTCGTCGGATCGCCGGCGTGCATTCGTGTCACCGCCGATGTAGCCCATTGGCCTGAAACTCACTTGGGTTTCGACGTGCCAGCAAACAGGTGCTGTGCTGTCATAGCGGACGCAGAGGAAGTCGATCTCATCTAGGCCAAGCTTGATGCCTCGCATCGTGAAAAACCTCTGCTTGTTGAGCCACTGCTCCACCAGTTCTTCGTCCAGCAACGCCATCGCGTCTTCCCTTCGTCTTTGCTTGAGCAATTTTAGGCAAAGCTCCAGCTCTACTCGTCCCTTGACGAATAGAACAAGAATGCGGATTGTCGGGAGCGTCGTAGCTAACTTAGTCTGCTTCGAGCGCGGAGTGTGGAATCTGCGTGTTGCGCACGTCCCACGTGCCTAGGTTGCCTGAATGTGCCTCTTTCGTGATGTACCGTAGCCAGCCTGTCTCTGCCTGATTTCTTTCAACGAGAAAAAGGCGATCCGTCGTGAGCATCTCTTGCTTCGACCAGCACTCAGCGAACACTTGCCGCAATTTGTCCGTCGTGAGCTGGGAGGGGATGTTCCCCAACGCGAAGTTGTAGTGGATGGTCATGCGCGGATCTTGCCCGCACCCACCTTCAATGGTCGTGAGCATCAAAGGGCCGTATTGATCGGGCTTCCGAAGCGCCTTCATCCCGTAGAGGCGCTGGCTGAAGCGGCGCCGGAACAAATGGCACGCCTGCTGTAGCTGCTCCAGCGTGCGTTCCATCTGTCGCGCGTCCATGTTGTAGGCGCGTACAGTGGTATGAGCGACTGCGATGTGGGTGATGTGCTCGTCGTACTGGTAGAAGAAGTCCGTGATGTCTTGCGCGCTCGTTTTTCTCATCATTTATTTAGCGAAACCAAATAAAAGGAGGAAAAATCTTCGGTTGCTCGGATTCGCAATCCGAAAATAAAGTGCGTTTCCATTCATTCACAGAGGAAAGCGCATGAATTCGCTCGCGAAACTGAAGATGGTCTCCGCCAAGCGTGGAGCTGGTGAAACTCCGGTCACGAAACGCCGGCAAAAGCTGTCCGCAAAGCTGGACGAACAGATTCAGCTTGCGAAGGCGCAGGCGGAAGGCCGTGTGTTCGCGCCCACTCGTCTGCGGAGCGTGGTCGATGCTGAAACGGGTGAGAAGCGCCGCGTAGAGGCTACCAAGCGTGTTCAGCCATGGTGGTGGAGCGACGGCGGCAAGGTGCATATCTGCGTCCGCTATGGCGCCAAGCCGATCGAGTTCGCGAAGGGCAAAAACGCGATCGAAGTCGCCAGCGCGGCTGACGTTGTCAGCACGCTGGAGCTGGTGAAGCAGGCCGTCGTAGCTGGCGAGCTGGATGCCCAGATCGACGCGGCGAGCGCGAAGCTCCGCGAAGGTTTCAGCAAGTGAGCTACAGCTTCCTGGGCACGCTCCGCATCCCGTGGAGCGACGGCGAGGGTGCGACCACGGTGGAAGTAGTCGTGCAAGCGGACAAGGTGCTCGCAGCGCTCAGGGAGTTGGAGGCGGATTACGGCAGGGGCGTTGTCCAGCGCCTCTGCCCGGTAGTCGATGGTGTCGCTGTCTTGCCGCGTCGCAGGCAGTCCGACCCACAGTGATTTGAGTCTAAGGGGGCATGAATGACGCGCATAGCTATCCGACTCATGGTCGTGTTGGCCGCCGCAGTCGGTACCTGGGCCCAAGCGTTCAACGACGATCCGTCAGAACCCTTTGACGCCACGCGTCGCTATGCAGACAAAATCTCTGTTGCGTGGCGTCTGGAAAAGGACGTCCAACGAGCGTGTGATCAGGAAAGCCGACGAAGAGGAAATGCAGCGTTCGGGTTCGCGGTGGATGCGTGCTCGTTCTGGGTTGGAAGCGAGTGCACGATCATCACGCGTGAGCGACCGACGATGCACACGCTAGGCCATGAGCTGCGCCACTGCTTCCAAAGAAATTGGCACTGAGCGTCAAAGAAATTGACGGAGTACCTACTTGCCCGATTTGCGCCTGTTGTCGTCCTTGCACAGCATCTGGCAATTGGCCGCGATAGTCTTTCCACCCTCGTGCCAGGGTTTGACGTGGTCGCCTTCCATTTCCTCGAACTTGAACTTCTTTTCGCACTTGACGCAGATGCCCTTCTGCCGCTCGTAGGCCTCTCGCTTCATGTTCTCGGAGAAAGCTCGGATGTTCAGGTGTCTTTCGTCGCCGTCAAGCACGAACGGATAGATACCCGACTTGTTTCCCACGTCATCGTCCATCATCAGAGCGGCGATTCGCTTTTCCAGCTTGACGGTGTCAGGCTCCGCGTCTTTGAACTTGTCGTATAACCGGCCCCAATCAACCCCGTTCATGTCACGACGGTAGTTCGTGAACGTAGCTTCTACCCAGGCGATCACCTTCTGAAAGTACTGCCAAAGTGGGGTGGCGTTGTCGTCGTGCTGGTGCTTCGACATGTACTCTTCGATTTTCCCTTGCGAGCGCCAGTCGATAGCAGTTTCGAGGTAGTCCTGCCGAATGGGTGTGCCACGCAGGTATTTACTGCCGATCGCATATGCAGGGCAACCCGTCTTGCTGAAATATCGTTTGGCGTCCGCCGTCCATGGGCCCGCGTACACAGCGTTCCGCAGCTCCTGTCGCGTTAGCTCTTCGCCAGCGATATTGATGGTTCTGAACCACTCCAGCTTCTCGCTGTCTGTGCCGGAGCAGAGATACACCATCAGCTTGTAGTCGCGGATTTGTTCTTGCTGATCGTCCTGCAGATTGTGGAACGCCAGCCCGTTGATCGAGTAGTCGCCGTTCACATACTGACAGATGGAGAGCGTTCGCTGCTGGCCGTCGATGACTTCGAAATTTCCATCTTCCCGGACCGCCCAGTACATCACGTTCAGCGGAAAGTCCTTGCGAACCGTGTCGATCACGGCGTTCCGCTGCTTGTCCTTGTAGATGAACTCACGCTGATACGGCGGGCGGATGTCGAGTTTGCCGCCGTAGGCGACGACACCGTGTTCCGCGTTGTCTTCAAAACCAACTGCCAGATCGCGTACGGCAATCTCTTTGAGCTGAATCTTCATAGACGCTTGTTCCTCACCACGAGACGGTCGTACATGCGCCGGTATCCGCCGTTGCCATCGGACAGATAGAAGCGGGGGCCGCCCGGCGTGTACGTACCCTTCTCGGCGACTTCAGACATTGGCGTAGACAGCGTCCGACTTGAGCCGAGAATCTCGAACTGCTCGGGGTTGTAGTGCTCAAGGAACGTGACGGGTACGCCCATCGCACCAGCATAGTCGCCTGGAATGTCCATGTACTTGGAGACTTCGATCGCATCGAAGTTGGCGTACTTTGGGTAAGCCTTCGGCGAGTAGTTCTTGAAAAGAACTAGGTCCTCGTGGCGCTTGGCGATATCCAGATTGGTAAACCAGCACGCGTTACCGAGACTGCGCCAGTTCTGGCCGCTCTCATCTCGCCAACTCCGTACCTCGCGCATCTCGTAGTGGTCCGGGACCCTGAAAGCGACCGGATGTGTGTAACCCAGCCAGATCTCATCACTCTGAATCAGATCAAAGATTTCTTTGTAGCTGATGGCGTTCTGATTCCCGATGATCAGGAACTTTTTCTTCGCCTTCACAAGCTGTTCGACGTAATCACGGAACAACGAGAAGGGCGGATTCGTGACGACGATATCTGCCTCCTGCAGCAGCTTCACGCACTCCGCGCTGCGGAAGTCACCGTCTCCTTTGAGCTTGTGGACCCCGATCTCTTCGGGCTTAGGCACGCGACCGCCGTTCTTGTGCCCGTTGTATTCGAGGTAGATCCCGCTTTCGGACTTGTTCGTGCTGAAAAGGTCAGCGTCGGAGTTGCGATAGCAGGTGGTAATCAGCTTCTTCAGCCCAAGCTTCTCAAAGTTGTACGAGAAGTAGTGGAAGAAGTTGCTGATCTGGGGATCGTCGCAGTTGCAGAGGACAGTCCTTCCCTTGAAGTGCCTCGTGTAGTGACGGAGCTCTTTCTCAATGTCGGACAGCTCCGTGTAGAACTCGTCCTGCTTGCTTGCCTTGGCGGCTTGCATGCTGCTGTTTAGCGGCTTGCTCGGCATTCGTCCCCGACTCTCCAGAACTTTTGTTGTACGCGCGACTGCGGAAGCGTAGACTCTACCTCGGCAGTGCTGTGACTATCCCACAGATGGAAGAGCGCGCCAACGGGCCGCCGGCCGCCGGCTGCCGCTAACATCGTTCGCCATGCCGCCGCCGTCGCGAACACAACGGATCAGGAGAGGTTGTGAGGCAGGATTTCTTGAAGCTGTACGGTCCAATACGGCTTGCACGTTCGAGTACGCAATGTTGGAAGTGCAAGCAGGTGACTCCAGTGGCGGCAATCATTGCCGCAGCCATCGAGGAGTTTGAGGGCGGCAAGGGAACGGGCAGGCACGACGAGCCGACCTTCGTCTACGAAGTCGAGGGAGAAGACATGCCTGTCATCCTCAAGAACGTGCTTTCCCGACTCGCGCCTAACTACAAGCCGATCTACTCGCGCACTGCAGGATTTACGCAGTGGGCGAACACCTGCGTGCACTGCAGCTCGCTCCAAGGTGCTTTCTATATGCACATGGAGCCCGATGGCCCGTTTTTCGGGCGCGCGGAACACTTTGAAGGTGAAACTGTAGACGCCTATCCAGAAGACCTGGCGGTTGAAGGCGCTTCATTCACTGCATAGATGTTCCGCTGGTCTCCACCTGCCCCGTCGACGCATAGCAGCAATCGCGGGCGGGTCCACACGCGTGGGCAAGAATGCGCATCATTGGCACAATGCGCTTGTGACGAAGCAAACAATCCCCGCCCCCGTTATTGCAGTCATTAGCGAACTGGTGTCGCACGCCGAGTCGCACGCCAGCTTGGACAGCTTGTTCATGTACGCCGAGGCGTCGGGCGAACCTCCAGCGGGCAGCAAGCCGGTGAAAGTTCAAGACTGGCTCCGAGAAACGAACAAGCAGCATCCTGAACCGCTGACAGTGCTGGGACGGATCATTCATGGGTACATGGACGATCCTGAGATGGACGCGGACTTCAAGCTCAATGAGTGGGAGACGGAGACTGACTGGAAGAAAGCTAAGCGGGCTAACGTCCGCAAGTTGGAAGCCGTGTTGGCACGCTGTGGGTTGCAGTATCGTACTGGCGGGTTCGTCACAACTGGCGGCTTGGCCCCGAGCAAAAAGCTCGCTGACCTGATCAAAGGTCGCGACATGCCAGCCATCCACAGAGAGTTCGATAGAGCACTAGAGACCGTGGAAGCGAAACCTCGTGAAGCGGTATCTGCGGCATCGAACATTCTTGAGTCGATTTTCAAGACTTACATTGAGGACAACGGCTTGCAGATGCCAGACAAGCAAGACCTGCAGCCTGTGTTCAAGATTGTTCGTGCGGATTTGGGACTGGACCCAGGCAGCATAGAAGACCAAGACTTGCAGCGGATCATCACCGGGCTTTTCTCGGTGGTAGACGGGATCGGCGCACTGCGGACCCATGCTGGTAGCGCACATAGCGAAGGTCGCAAGGGCTACAAGCTCGAACCGCGCCACGCACGATTGGCGATCAACTCTGCCCATACTGTGGCCACTTTTGTAATGGAGACTTGGGACAAGAAGACCGCGAAGAAGGCCTGAACTTGGTGGTCCCTATTGGCGACTTTCGCGGATAAAGTTGAGGCGGAGGGGTGATATGGACTGGCTGCAATTCATCGCGAGCGTCATCGGCTCATTGGCGTGGCCCACTGCGGCTGTCGTTCTCGGCTTTATGTTCCGTGAACAGGTGCGCAAGCTGCTTGACAAGATGAAGACGCTCAAAGCGCCCGGTGGAATTGAGGCGGCGTTCACGGAGCAGGTCTCTGAAGTAGCCGCAGAGGTCAAGTACATTCCGGAGCCCGCAAGTAGTGCGAAGAAGGAGAACGCAGTCGCGACTGTTCCCTATCAGGAACAAAGCGCGGACGACTTGGCGGGCTATCTCGTTGGCCCGATCCGCCCTACCGCTGCGATCCTGGACACATGGCGCAGCATCGAGGCTTACATTTATGAGCTGTACCGCGCCTACTGGCACGAGGAGCCGAAGTCAGGAACCTGGCTTTCCATTGTGAAGGGGTTCAACAATTTTGAGATCTTCTCTGACGAGTTGCTCAAGATTGTTCTTGACATGGGTCGCTTGCGGAATCAGGTTGCACATTCCAGATTCGAGCCAGACGAAGACGCGGCACGTGACTACGTTAGCACCGCGCAGCGAGTACTGGCCACGCTCGCGGGCGTGCGGGAGCGTATCGTTGAAGATGAGAAGCGCGGCGTCCCAAAGGCTTCAAAGCGATAGGGCAACGAGACAAGCGCCATGGCACGTTTTGGAGGCATCGTGGAGGCGATCGGTGGGCTTGTGTTCCTCGGAGTGATTTACGCGCTCTGGCAATACGTGAAGTTCCTTTGGGAGGAGTGGAGCGGGGCACTCGGCCGATGGCGTCGAGGCGAGCCGTTGAGAGCTAGCGCTCTTTCAAGTCAGCGCTATCAAGAGGAACGTGCAAGGCAGGAGAAAGAGAAGAGCGATCTACGTCGCGCGCACGCGCGCGACAGCACTCTTATACTTGATCGACGCTTCAGAGCGCGTTTTAAATTGCACGGCCTCCACGAAGAGGTGCGCGCAGGCGTCTACAACCGGTACAACAATACATGTGCTGCTTGCGGAAAGCAGCCTAAACGCCGAGGCTTGGGTGGATTGCACATCGACCACATCAAGCCCGTTTCTGCTTATCCAGAGTTGGAATTTGTCGAATGGAATCTTCAGTTGCTCTGTGCGTCTTGCAATAGGCACAAGCATGACTATGACGGAGACGACTGGAAGGAAGTGACACTCGCGCGCAAGAAGGCGGCGTCGAAGCGGAAACGAGCGGCCCGACAGAGGGCATCCTAGATTCGACTAGATGACCCGCGCCGAATTTATTGCTGTGATTGCGTTGCTGGTGTCGGCGTTGGCATTTGGGCTTTCGTTCTACGTGGCATTTAGAGACAGGGCAAAAATCGTCGCCCGCAGCAAGTTTTGGCCCGCCAGCGAGTACGGGCCTGCTGGGATGCGCATCTCAATCACCAATGCTGGTCGCCGGCCTATCGTGCTGCGGATGATCGTCACAGTGGGAGAGGCTGGGAATTGGTCAGGGACCTATCTTGGCGACTACAAGACTGGCCTGCGTCTCGGCGAACACGAACTCCACGAAGAGACTTGGGGCAAGAGCGATCTCGTAATCGGCCCCGAGCACGACGAGATTGCTGTGGACGCCCAGGTTGAGGACTCCCTCGGCCGACGGTATCCAGTGAAAGACGCCAAGAAGAACATGCTCACGCTGCTTGGCTCGTAGGGCCGTGTCAGGGACTTGTCAGACTCAGCCGTTCGGGTTTACACTGCTGGCATTACATCCAGTGGGAGCCCGCAATAGACATCCAGCTTCGCCCCCGCCCGAAGGACTTCGAGGAAATCACCAGCAGTCCTGCCTACGTCGCCATCCTCGACGAGTCTGCACACCGACTCGCTGGCGTCTTCACCGACTACCGCTTCAAGCAGCAGGTGCAATGCGGATTGAAGGGATGTCGTCAACGACACAATCACGGGTACTGGGTTGTTACCGAAGACGGCATTGAGACCAACATCGGCGGCGACTGTGGGGCGAGCTTCTTCCCCGAGTTCGAGGCGCAGCGGGACGACTACACGGAGCGGCGTGCGCGCGAAGAAGCCATCGAGCGCTTCAACGAACTTCGTCTTGGCTCACACAAGATCGAAAACTCCATCCGCCAGATCATGCTGTACGCGGCAGACGGGATGGATTGGGTCAAGAAGGGGCGCGCTGCCCTTCAAGATGTTGTCGGCCAGGAGAGCTTCCGCAAGCTGGAGTTCCTGCAACGTCGCGGGCTTATCGAAGTGATCGTTGAACGCGAACGCTCGGACGCCGAGGTCGACCAGCTCTGGGAAATGAACGGTCGTCGCCGCTCCAAGGAGCAGTACTGCATTGAACAGCGCGTGGCCGGCTCACTGGCGAACGCACACTGGACGTACTATGACTACCGGCAGGAGCTGGTCAAAGGGGTGCTCGACCACCTGGTCAAGCTGCGGGACAAAGATCCTCAGGTGCTCAGCACTTCTACAATTCAGCGCTCGGTGCGCCCGCTCTCCGGGTGGCAGGCGAAGGTGACGGAAGCGCAGTCAATGGCGGAGCAGTGTCGAGAGTTCTTCTCTGACCGGAACCTTGAAATGCTTGCACTTTGGGTCAAAGACGCGGCCAGCAAACGCCGGCTTCAGGAGTTCATGCAGCGCGGCGCACGCGACCGGCTGTTGAAGCTTTCGGCCGAGCAACTGGCCGCGTAGCCTTCCGCTTCGGCGGAGGACTAAGCAAGCGCGAGAAGTCGCGGCACAGGTACTTCTGATACTTGTCCTTGATGTACTCCTCGCGCTCGCCCGTCTCCTTGTTCTTGCGCATCCCGTTCAACCACAGGCTCCGTTTGCCTGCGTTGATGCCGGTCTTGTTTTGCACCGCTTCCTCAATGAATTCATCGCTGGAGAGGATGAAGATGCCATCGTGGCGTTCCGTGTACAGCACGAACCAGTAGTTGTGACGCAGTTCGTGCGTGATTGCAGCGAACAGGCCACCATGTCCGAGGCCCACGTCGTTGCTACGCGCCTTGATCTGCACTTCGATGAACGTGCCGTCAGGTCGCTTAATGACTGCGTCGATAGCGTTGTCGTCCACCAGCGGCATGTAGACGTCCAACCCCTGTTTCAGCATCAGGCCGACGATGTAGTACTCGATGCGCTTGCCGAAACCCGCTGTATGCCGAAACGCGATGCTCATGCCGAGGTCCCTTCTTACATGTCCACAGCATAAATACCTGGAGAGGAACCCGCTATGAAATTCGTTGAAATTGCAAGTGCCGAAGAGCAGTTGGCATTGTGGAAGCTAGTGAACGACAGCGTCTGGACCGCCATTCAGCGGCAATCGAGCGACGAGCAGAGGCGCAAGACTGCGAAGCGTGCGGTTCGCACGCCGAAGGGGAAGATAGGGCGTGCGGGTGCCGGCCGCCGCGCGCCGAAGAAGCCCATCACGTACAAACCGCCACCGAAGCCGAAAGCGCGCCCTCAGCACGTTCGACAGCAAGCTCCGGCTCCGCTTCCGCCCAGCCTGAACACCACCGCGCTCCCCCCAATCAGCTTGAAATCGGGTCAAATGACGGGTGATTTCACCGCCTCGGTGCCCACCGCAGCAACCGGTCCAGTAGGAGGAGAGGCATAGCTCAAATACAATCGTACCTGTGGGCCGTTAGCTCAGTTGGTTAGAGCAGAGGACTCATTCAGGAACGAGTGACCTCGCGTTGGAAACGCGCGATGGAAAAACTGGGTGAATTCAGGGAAACCTTCTCGCGTGAGCGATGGCAACCCTGAGCCAAGCTAGCCGAAGGCGTCATGTAGGCTAGAAGGTGCAGAGACTAGGATGTGAGGAGCCAAGCCAATACGCATCCACTAGCGCCCGGCACCCAAACAGTTCGGCTGTGGGTGATGAGATAGTCCAGGGAGCAGGGAAACCTGCACAAACCTGAATCCTTTGGTCGTTGGTTCGATCCCAACACGGCCTACCACACGCTGGTGCGGTTGAGAGCTGCTGCAACAAGTGCCGATGTCTGCTTCGGGAGGACCAGGAATGTCTTACAAGCAAGCAGTTAAGTCGGAGTCGCGATCGGAGCTGTGGAGACACGCGGTTGAGACGCTAACGGCGCAGCGGGATACAACGCGAATCCTTGCTCCTTCGTACATGGAGGCGGTGTGGCAATACGCCTGGGGGGATGTCCTGTCGCAGGTAATGGACATCGAGCCGCACAGAGATCACATCCGAGCCTACTTCGACTACTGGGCTGAATTTTCCGAGAGCTCGTATGGAGCGAAGGGGCCAGACGAGCTGCGCGTGGCGTATTTCGCGGGTCCGGAGCCCGAAAATGACCTGCACGAGCTGCTGCGACTGGGAGTCCGCATCGAGAACGTCTGGGCGTTTGAGTCGGATCAGACCACGTACAAAGAGGCGTTACGGCGGGCACGCGAAGGCTTTCCGGTACTTAAAATTTTCCCAGGTTCATTAGCGGACTTCTTCAAGACCACACACGTCGCGTTTGACATCGTGTACTTGGATTTCACGGGATCGCTCGTCGCACGTTCCCTCGCTACGTTGGGCACTTTGCATGCGGTCTTCGATGAGCAGGCGCTATCCGACCTCGCAGTCCTTGTGGTGAATTCTTGTGAGCCGGATGTCAGTGACGAAGTGTGTGAGTTTCTGGCTGCGTACTACTATTTTCAGCCGATGGTGGAATGCACGGCCTACGGGGAACAGCCGCGCGAGGAAGACGGGAAGATCGTCTCCTGGTTCAGTGAACCTGCATCGAGTCATGGATATGAGTTCGATGACTTGAAACGCATAGCAGCAAGCAATTTGACGGATGTCTACTCGGCGTTCGCGACAAGCTATCCCCTCTATTACTCTTCTTTCGTGAGTCCAACGCTCCGGTTCTTGCGAAATGGCGCGCTGCGTCGTCAGCTATTCACCGCCGACAAGTCCGCGTTAGTTGAAGCGTTTGACCGAATGAGCGACACGTCAGTGATCAGGGAACTGCTCGGGCTGGACGCAGGAGAAAGCAAGGGTATCCGTGGCGACCGACTGCTCAACGTCCACGGTTTCCCGTTCTGGAACTTCGTTGACACCTTGAGAACCAAAGGTGGCGACCTCGGCAAGTACTGGTTCTCCGAGTATTCGCGCGGAGTTGGCGGAGTTTCCGTTCTCGACGCTGCGCGTTTTCGTGAATCTCTTCCAGAAACTCTCGCCGGCTACGACGGTCTCTTGGCTGCCAACATCAAGAATGAAATTCGGCGAGTCAACGCAGCTATTCCCGACGCGCGGCACGCGCTCTTCTGCGACCTTCCCATGCCACACCTGTGGCTCGAACTCGCCCTGAATCAGCTGGGCGCTCCGTACCATGCAAACGTCGAGAATCAGCGCCGGTGGACGTATACCGCTAAGGTGCGTCGCATGCATTTGGATGCATTCACGTTCGACCGCTGCAGGAGTCTGTATGACTTCCTGCCGATGGTGGACATGTACGGAGATGTGCTGAAGAATCAGTTGCCGCAAATGATCGCGCGTTGCTGCATAGACGCAATTGGAAAGCAAGGGAGATGGCCGCTTTCGAACCTGTACTACGGGTCGAACGTGGCCTGTATTGGGGATTGTGAAGGCGCTCAGTTCGCCGAACTTCAAGCCCGAGTAAAACTCGGCGCGCGGTGATAGACGCCTGCGTTAGCGCGACTGGTCTTCCGTCAAAAAACTTGACGCTACAAAAACAATAGCAAACGGGGATGTCCGAATTTTTGTGTGAGGACCACTGAGACTTGTCCACGACGGCGGGCGTCGCTTGCGATGAACGCACGCCGTGGTGGTCAAGTCGGTGCCACATCTTATGCGGCAGCCTTCGTGAAGCGATCTTCGTAGGCGATCGCGAATTGGTTCATTGCCTCGCGCCACTCCTTCGCCGCGCGCCCCCAGTCGGCGGTGATGTTCTTCAGCGCCAGCCAGATCAGTTTCGTGGCCGCATCGTCGCTGGGGAAGTGCCCGCGGCTCTTGATGATCTTGCGCAGCCGCGCGTGCAGGCTCTCGATGGCATTTGTGGTGTAGATCACGCGGCGGATGTGCGGCGCAAACGCGAAGAACGGAATCACGTGGCTCCAGGCACGTCGCCATGCGGCCACCACGGTCGGGAACTTCACTCCCCAGGGGCTTTGCTCGAACGCGTCCAGCTCGGCCTGCGCGGCTTCGGCACTAGCGGCCGTGTAAATCGGCTTCAATGCCGCGGCCAGCGCCTTGCGGTCCTTCCAGCTGGCGTAGTCCAGGCTGTTGCGTATCAGGTGCACGATGCACGTCTGCAGCGTGGTCGCGGGGAACACCGCACCGATGGCTTCGGGCATACCCTTCAGGCCATCGGTGACGGCGATCAGGATGTCGTTGACCCCGCGCGTCTTCAGGTCGTTGAACACTTTCATCCAGAACTTGGCGCCTTCGCTGCCTTCGATCCACAGCCCCAGGATGTCGCGGCAGCCGTCGCGCTGCACGCCAAGGGCCAGGTAGATCGCCTTGTTGCGAACCACCGCGTCCTCCTTGATCTTCACGCGCAGCGCATCAAAGAAGACCACCGGATACATCGGCTCCAGCGGGCGCGATTGCCAGGCGGTTACTTCGGCCATCACCGCTTCAGTCACCGAGCTGATGAACTCGGGCGAGATCTCCACGCCGTAGGACTCCTGCAGGAAGCCCTGGATCTCGCGCATCGTCATGCCGCGCGCGTACATCGCGATGATCTTGTCGTCAAAGCCAGTGAAGCGCCGCTCGTGCTTGGGGATCAGGATCGGCTCGAAGCTGCCGGCACGGTCGCGCGGGATGTCCACGCGCACCGGGCCTTCGCCAGTGATCACCGTCTTGGCGCTCGTGCCGTTGCGGTGGTTGGCGTCCTCGGCGGGCTGGCCCAGATGGTGGCCCAGCTCGGCTCCCATCACGCGCTCGATCAGC
>NZ_DASZSE010000033.1:0-28363 GCF_035548915.1 Ramlibacter sp.
GGCACCTCGCACCGGCAAGGCGCGCGCTCGGTGACGCAGCTCGAGATCATGCCAAAGCCTCCCGAGAAGGAGGACAAGCTCCTGGTGTGGCCCGACTGGCCGCTCAAGCTCCGCACCTCGACAAGCCAGCAGGAGGGCGCCGAGCGGGAATTTTCCGTCATGACGCAGAAATTCTCGGGCGAGAACGGCGCGGTGAAGAAGCTGCACTGCATCCGCGTCGATGCGAAGATGCAGCCGGTTCCCGGCACCGAATTCACGCTCGACGCCGACCTCGTGCTGCTCGCCATGGGCTTCGTGCACCCGGTGCACGAGGGCATGATCGAGAAGCTCGGCGTGAAGCTGGACGCCCGCGGCAAGGTCGAGGCGAACACCGCCGCCTACCAGAGCTCGAAGGAAAAGATTTTCGCCGCCGGCGACATGCGCCGCGGCCAGTCGCTCGTGGTGTGGGCGATCCGCGAGGGCAGGCAGGCGGCACGCGCCGTGGATGAGTTCCTGATGGGGTTCAGCGACCTGCCGCGCTGAGGCGCGCGGGGCGCATTATCATCCGGGGTTTCCCTGATCCCCCGAATGACCGACGCGACCGCCGATGCGCTCGTCGAGTGCCGCAACGTGAGTTTCGGCTACGCCGAGCGCCTCATCCTCGATGACGTGAGCTTCACCGTGCCGCGCGGCAAGGTGACGGCGCTCATGGGCGCCTCGGGCGGCGGCAAGACGACGGTGCTGCGCCTGATCGGCGGGCAGTTGCGCGCCCGCCAGGGCGAGCTTCTTTTCGACGGCACCGACATCGCGCGGCTCGACCGCGAAGCGCTCTACGCGATGCGCTCGCGCATGGGAATGTTGTTCCAATTCGGCGCGCTCTTCACCGATCTCACGGTGTTCGAGAACGTGGCGTTTCCCTTGCGCGAACACACGAAGCTTTCCGAGGCGCTGCTGCGCGACATCGTGCTCATGAAGCTCAATGCCGTCGGCCTGCGCGGCGCGCGCGACCTGATGCCTTCGGAAGTGTCGGGCGGCATGGCGCGGCGCATCGCGCTTGCGCGCGCCATCGCGCTCGATCCCGAGCTCGTGATGTACGACGAGCCGTTCGCCGGGCTCGACCCGATCTCGCTCGGCACGTCCGCGCAGCTCATCCGGCGGCTGAACGACACGCTCGGCATCACGAGCATCGTCGTCTCCCACGATCTGGACGAAACGTTCCATATCGCCGACTACGTGATCGTGCTTGCCAACGGCCGCGTCGCGGCGCAGGGCACGCCCGAAGAAGTGCGCCACTCGACCGATCCGCTGGTGCACCAGTTCGTGCATGCCGAGCCGGAAGGGCCGGTGCACTTCCACTATCCCGGCCCGAGCGTCGCCGAGGACTTCAGCGCGGGGCTCGCGCGGTGAACGGCGCATCCGACCTCGGCTTCGCGACGCGCGCCATGCTCGCGGATATCGGCCATGGCGCTCGCCTCTTCGTGCGCCTGGTGCGGCTCGCCGGGCCGGCGATGCGCCGGTTCTCGCTGGTGCGCGACCAGATCCATTTTCTCGGCAACTACTCGCTCGCGATCATCACCGTGTCCGGGCTTTTCGTCGGGTTCGTGCTCGGCCTGCAGGGCTACTACACGCTGCAGCGCTACGGCTCGTCCGAGGCGCTCGGCCTGCTCGTGGCGCTCAGCCTCGTGCGCGAGCTCGGGCCGGTCGTGAGCGCGCTGCTCTTCGCGGGCCGCGCCGGAACGTCGCTCACGGCCGAAATCGGATTGATGAAGGCGGGCGAGCAGCTGTCCGCGATGGAGATGATGGCGGTGGACCCGGTGCAGCGCATCCTCGCGCCGCGCTTCTGGGGTGGCGTCATCGCGATGCCGCTCTTGGCCGCCGTCTTCAGCGCCGTCGGCATCCTGGGCGGCTGGTTCGTGGGCGTCGTGCTGATCGGCGTCGATCCGGGGGCGTTCTGGAGCCAGATGCAAAGCGGTGTCGACGTGCTGAAGGACGCCGGCAACGGCGTCGTGAAAAGCATCGTGTTCGGCATCACCGTCACGTTCGTCGCGCTGCTGCAGGGCTTCGAGGCGCAGCCGACGCCCGAGGGCGTCGCGCGGGCGACCACGCGGACCGTGGTGATGGCGTCGCTCGCCGTCCTCGGGCTCGACTTCGTCCTCACCGCGCTGATGTTCAGCATCTGAATCAAGGGTAACCAATGGATCGCTCCAAGAACGACCTCTGGGTGGGCCTCTTCGTGCTCATCGGCGCGGCGGCGCTCCTCTTTCTCGCGCTGCAATCGGCCAACCTGCTTTCCTGGAGCTTCCAGCCGACGTATGTCGTCACCGGCAAGTTCGACAACATCGGAGGCTTGAAGCCGAAGGCGGCCGTCAGGAGCGCCGGCGTGGTGGTGGGCCGGGTGGAGGCGATCGGATTCGACGACAAGAGCTTTCAGGCGCGCGTCACGATGGCGCTCGAAAATCGCTACCGGTTCCCGAAGGACAGCTCGCTGAAGATCCTGACGAGCGGCCTGCTCGGCGATCAATACGTCGGTATCGAAGCCGGTGCGGACGACAAGGTCTTGGCCGCGGGCGATACCATTACGACGACACAGTCCGCCGTCGTGCTGGAAAACCTGATCGGGCAGTTCCTCTACAACAAGGCAGCAGAAGGCGGCAGCGGCGGCAACGCAGGGACCGCGTCGAAGAAATAGATCACTGGAATGAAACTGCCCACCCGACCGACCGGGGCCGCGCGTGCCTGCTGCGTTCGTCGCGCAGCCTCAGCCGCGGCTGTCAGCTGCCTGCTCGTGCTCGCCGGCTGCGCGAGCGTGCCCAACCCCAATCCGCGCGACCCGTGGGAGCCCATGAACCGCGAGGTCTCGAAGTTCAACGAGGGCGTCGACGCGGTCGTGCTGAAGCCGGTCGCGACCATGTACCGCGAAAAGGTGCCGCCGCTCATGCGCACCGGCGTGTCGAACTTCTTCGGCAATCTCACCGACGCGTGGTCCGCGTTCAACAGCCTGCTGCAGCTGAACGTGCCGAACGCGGCCGAGGACATCATGCGCTTCGGCGTGAACACGTTCTTCGGCCTGGGCGGCCTGCTGGACCTCGCGAGCGAGGTGAACATCGAGCGGCATCGCGAGGACTTCGGCCAGACGCTCGGCCGCTGGGGCGTGCCCGCGGGCCCGTACGTCGTGCTGCCCCTGCTCGGCCCGTCCACGCTGCGCGACACCTTCGCGCTGCCGTTCGACCACTACGGCAACCTCGTGAGCAAGTTCGACGGCAACTGGCAGACGGGCCTGGATACGCTCAGGATCGTCGACCAGCGCGCGAACCTGCTGCGCGTCACGGCCGTGCTGGAAGACGCCGCGCTCGACAAGTACAGCTTCACGCGCGATGCGCATCTGCAGCGGCGCCGCGCCGAAATCTACGATCGCAGCATCTTCCTGTTCGACAGGAAGCAGCCGGACGGCAAGCCTTCGGACGGCGCCGAGCCGCAGGTCGAGCCGCTCGCGCCGGCCGAGAGCCAACCGGCTGCGCCCGCGAAGCGTTGAGGTACCAGAAGTGAAAGGGAAGCAACGATGATGAACCGCAGAATGCTGGGCCGGCTGGCCGCCGCCTTGTTCGCCGCCGCGTCGCTCGCGTGGCTCGCTCCGGCGCACGCCGCCGACGAAGCGCCCGACGCGCTGATCAAGCGCCTTTCGGACGAGGTGCTCACGGCGCTGAAGGGCGACAAGCAGATCCAGGCCGGCAACGTCGATCGCATCGTGGCCCTGGTCGACACGAAGATCATGCCCAACGTCGACTTCCGCCGCATGACGGCCGCGGCGGTCGGCCCCGCGTGGCGCCAGGCGACGCCCGAGCAGCAGAAGCGGCTGCAGGACGAGTTCAAGATTCTTCTCGTGCGCACCTATGCGGGCGCCTTCCAGCAGATCAACGACGAAACGGTGAGCCTGAAGCCGCTGCGTTCGTCCCCCGAGGACACCGAGGTCGTCGTGCGCACCGAAATCCGCGGCCGCGGCGAGCCGATCCAGCTCGACTATCGCCTGGAGAAGACGCCCGGGCAGGGCGCGGGCTGGAAGATCTACAACCTGAACGTGCTGGGGGTGTGGCTGGTGGAGACCTACCGCAGCCAGTTCGCGCAGGAGATCAACGCGAAGGGCGTGGATGGCCTGATCGCGACGCTCGCGGAGCGCAACAAGTCCAACGCCGCTCGCAAGAGCTGACGCGAAGCGCCGACGCGAAGAGCTGACGCCAAGAGCTGACGCCAAGAGCCGACGCGAAGAACCGAGATCGCGCCTCGATGCTGGTGCTTCCCACCGAACTCACGCACGCCGTGGCGCCTGCCTGCAGCCGGATGCTGACGCAGGCGCTGCGGGCCGAATCGGGCGGCAAGGCGGTGTGCGATGCATCGGCGCTGGTGCGCTTCGATTCTTCCGCGCTGGCCGTGCTGCTGGATTGCCGGCGCGAGGCGCTCGCCGCGGGCAAGACGTTCGCGGTCGCGCGGCTGCCCGAGAAGCTGCGGGAGCTCGCCACGCTCTATGGCGTTGCCGAGCTGCTGCCGTCAGACGCGTGAGACCTCCTGGTCGTCCGCCTCTGCGGCCGAGAGCGGGACCCGCGCACGCTCCCAGGGAATTGCCGAGCTCCTAGAATCTCGGGTTCCCATGCCCGCGATTTCCTTTCAATCGGTCTCCAAGTCGTACGGCTCGGTGCGCGCGCTCGACGGCGTGAGCTTCGACATCGAGGAAGGCGAGTTCTTCGGCCTGCTCGGCCCGAACGGCGCGGGCAAGACGACGCTCATCAGCATCCTGGCCGGGCTCGCTCGCGCAAGCTCGGGTCGCGTCACCGTGCGCGGCTTCGACGTGCAGGCCGACTACGCGCAGGCGCGGCGTCAGCTCGGCGTGGTGCCGCAGGAGCTCGTCTTCGACCCGTTCTTCACGGTGCGCGAAGCGCTCGGCATCCAGTCCGGCTACTTCGGCATGCGCGGCAACGACGCGTGGATCGACGAACTGCTGGAAAGCCTCGGCCTCGCGGACAAGGCGAACGCGAACATGCGGCAGCTCTCCGGCGGCATGAAGCGCCGCGTGCTGGTGGCGCAGGCGCTCGTGCACCGGCCGCCCGTCATCGTGCTCGACGAGCCGACGGCGGGCGTGGACGTCGAGTTGCGGCAAACGCTCTGGCAGTTCATCGCGCGCCTGAACAAGCAAGGCCATACGGTGCTGCTCACCACGCACTACCTCGAGGAAGCCGAAGCGCTTTGCGGCCGAATCGCGATGCTGAAGGCCGGCCGCGTCGTCGCGCTGGAGCGCACGAGCGAGCTGCTGAAGGCCGCATCGAGCAACGTGCTGCGCTTCAAGATCGACGGCAGCCTGCCGCGGGAATTCGCGGGCCGTGCGCGCGTGACCGGGCGCATCGTGCAGCTTCCCGCGCATGACGCCCACGAGATCGAGCGCCACCTCGCCGTGATCCGCGAGGCGGGCCTGCGCGTGGAGGACGTGGAAATCAGGAAGCCCGATCTGGAGGACGTGTTCCTCGACGTGATGGCGGCGCATCGGCCGGAGGTCGCGGCATGAGCGTGACCGCCGCTCGCACGACAGCGGCCGCGCCCACGGCGGGCGGCTGGCAGACTCTGCTCTACAAGGAGGTGCTGCGCTTCTGGAAGGTGAGCTTCCAGACTGTCGCCGCGCCGATCCTCACGGCGCTTCTGTACCTCCTCATCTTCGGACACGTCCTGCAGGACCGCGTGAAGGTCTACGACCGCATCGACTACACGGCGTTTCTCGTGCCGGGCCTCGTGATGATGAGCGTGCTGCAGAATTCGTTCGCCAACAGCTCGTCTTCGCTCATCCAGAGCAAGATCACGGGCAACCTCGTGTTCCTCCTGCTCACGCCGCTGTCGCACTGGAGCTGGTTCTGGGCCTACGTGATCGCGTCGATGGCGCGCGGGCTGATGGTGGGCTCGGGCGTCTTCATCGTCACGGTCTGGTTCACGCACGTGAGCTTCGCGGCGCCGGTCTGGATCGTGGTGTTCGCGCTCGCGGGCGCGGGCATGCTCGGCGCCCTTGGCATCGTCGCGGGCCTCTGGGCCGAGAAGTTCGACCAGATGGCCGCGTTCCAGAACTTCGTCATCGTGCCGATGACTTTTCTCTCGGGCGTGTTCTACTCCATTCACTCGCTGCCGGGTTTCTGGCAAGGTGTGAGCCACCTCAACCCCTTCTTCTACATGATCGACGGATTTCGCTACGGCTTCTTCGGCATGAGCGACGTGTCGCCGTGGCTGAGCCTGGGCATCGTGGGCACGGCGCTCATCGTCGTGGGCGCGGTCGCCGTGAACCTGCTGCGCATCGGCTACAAGATCCGGGGCTAGCGGAATGACTGCGCAAGAGCTTCGGACCCTGATCGCCTCGGGCCTTCACTGCGACCACCTCGAAGTCACGGGCGACGGCCGCCACTGGGAAGCCGTCGTCGTGTCGGCGGAATTCGTCGGCAAGCGTGCGATCGAGCGCCACCAGCGCGTGTACGCCACGCTCGGTGCGAAAATGCACACCGACGAGGTCCACGCCCTGTCGATGAAGACGTACACGCCGGCCGAATGGGCGGCACTGCCTCACTGAAAACACCATGGACAAGCTTCTGATCCGCGGGGGGCGCGAGCTCCACGGCGAAGTCCGGATTTCCGGCGCGAAGAACGCCGCGCTGCCGGAACTGTGCGCGGCGCTCCTCACCGAGGAGCCCATGACGCTTGAGAACGTGCCGCGCCTGCAGGACGTGGTGACGATGCTCAAGCTCATCCGCAACATGGGCGTGGACGCGCAAGCCGCGGCCGACGGCACCGTGCGGATCGATTCGAAGCGCCTCAGTTCTCCGGAAGCGCCGTACGAGCTCGTGAAGACGATGCGCGCCTCGGTGCTCGCGCTCGGCCCGCTGCTCGCACGCTTCGGCGAAGCGACGGTGTCGCTGCCCGGCGGCTGCGCGATCGGATCGCGCCCCGTCGACCAGCACATCAAGGGCCTGCAGGCGATGGGCGCGCACATCGTCGTGGAGCACGGCTACATCATCGCCAAGCTCCCGAAGGGACGAGAACGCCTGCGCGGCGCAAGCATCACGACCGACATGATCACCGTGACCGGCACCGAGAATTTCCTCATGGCCGCCACGCTCGCCGAGGGCGAGACGGTGCTCGAAAACGCCGCGCAGGAGCCGGAGATCGCCGATCTCGCCGAGATGCTGATCGCGATGGGCGCGCGCATCGAAGGCCACGGCACCTCGCGCATTCGCGTGCAGGGCGTGCCGAGCCTGCACGCGTGCACGCACCGCGTGGTGGCCGACCGGATCGAGGCCGGCACCTTCCTGTGCGCCGTGGCGGCCGCGGGCGGCGACGTGCTGCTCGCCGGCGGGCGCGCCGACCACCTCGATGCGGTGATCGACAAGCTGCGTGCCGCAGGCGCCGAAGTGACGGCGGTGGCCGAAGGCATACGCGTGCGTTCGCACGGCCGCCTCGCGGCGCAGAGCTTCCGCACCACCGAGTACCCGGGCTTTCCCACCGACATGCAGGCGCAGTTCATGGCGCTCAACTGCGTGGCGAACGGCTCCTCGCGCGTCACGGAGACGATCTTCGAGAACCGATTCATGCACGTGAACGAGCTCGTGCGCCTGGGCGCGAAGATCCAGGTCGACGGCAAGGTCGCGATCACGGAAGGCGTCGAACGCCTCTCCGGCGCGACCGTGATGGCGACCGACCTGCGCGCGTCGGCGAGCCTCGTGATCGCGGGCCTCGTGGCCGAGGGCGAGACGCTCGTGGACCGCATCTATCACCTGGACCGCGGCTACGAGAAGATGGAAGACAAGCTGCGCGGCATCGGCGCCGACATCGAAAGAATCTCGGCATGATCACGCTGGCCCTGTCGAAAGGGCGCATCTTCGACGAGACGCTGCCGCTGCTCGCGCGCGCGGGCGTCGAAGTGCTGGAGGACCCGGAGAAGTCGCGCAAGCTGATCCTCGCCACGAGCCAGCCCGACCTGCGCGTGGTGATCGTGCGCGCGACCGACGTGCCGACGTACGTGGAATACGGCGGCGCGGACCTCGGCGTCGCCGGACGCGACACGCTGATCGAACATGGCGGCCAGGGCCTGTACCAGCCGCTCGACCTGCGCATCGCGCCGTGCCGCGTGAGCGTGGCGGTGCGCGCGGACTTTGACTATGCGAGCGCGGTGCGGCAGGGCTCGCGCCTGCGCGTGGCCACCAAGTACGTGAGCATCGCGCGCGAATTCTTCGCGGCCAAGGGCGTGCACGTCGATCTCATCAAGCTGTACGGCAGCATGGAACTCGCGCCGCTCACGGGGCTCGCCGATGCCATCGTCGATCTCGTCTCCACCGGCGGCACGCTGAGGGCGAACCAACTGGTGGAAGTCGAACGGATCATGGACATCACGTCGCGGCTGGTCGTGAACCAGGCCGCCCTGAAACTGAAGCAGCAGCCGATTCGCCGTCTGATCGACAACTTCGCCACCGCCGTGGCCACTGCCTCGCCATGACGCTTGCCGCCCGCCCCTTGCGCCTCGCCACCACGGACGCCGGCTTCGACGACGCCCTTGGGCAGCGGCTGCACTGGTCGGCCGACACCGATGCGGGCGTGGAAAAGGCGGTGGCGGACATCCTCGCGGACGTGCGCTCGCGCGGCGACGCGGCGGTGCTCGAGTACACGCGCCGGTTCGATGCGATGGATGCGCAGTCGATGCGAGAGGTGCAGCTGTCGCCCAGCGAGCTCGAGAGCGCTTTCGCGCTGCTGCCCGAACAGCAGCGTGGCGCGCTCGAGCAGGCGGCAGCTCGCGTGCGCAGCTATCACGAAGCCCAGAAGAAAGCGTGCGGCGAAAGCTGGTCCTATCGCGACGCGGACGGCACGCTCCTTGGCCAGAAGGTGACGCCGCTCGACCGCGTGGGCATCTACGTGCCCGGCGGCAAGGCGGCCTATCCGTCGTCGGTGCTGATGAATGCGATTCCCGCGCAGGTGGCGGGCGTTCGGGAAATCGTCATGGTGGTGCCGACGCCGCGCGGCGAGAAGAATCCGCTCGTGCTTGCGGCCGCGCATCTGGCGGGCGTCACGCGCGCCTATTGCATCGGTGGCGCGCAGGCCGTGGGCGCGCTGGCTTACGGCACCGAAACCGTCCCGCGCGTGGACAAGATCACCGGGCCGGGCAACGCCTACGTCGCGAGCGCGAAGCGGCGCGTGTTCGGGCAGGTGGGCATCGACATGATCGCGGGCCCGAGCGAGATTCTCGTGCTCGCGGACGGCAGCACGCCGGCCGACTGGGTGGCGATGGACCTCTTCTCGCAGGCCGAGCACGACGAACTCGCGCAGAGCATCCTCCTGAGTCCCGATGCCGCGTACATCGATGCCGTGCAGGCAGCGATCGACCGGCTGCTGCCGGAGATGCCGCGCCGGGAGATCATCGCGAAGTCGCTCACCGGCCGCGGCGCGCTCATCCGCACGCGCAGCATGGAGGAGTCGTGCGAGATCAGCAACCGCATCGCGCCCGAGCACCTGGAAATCGCGAGCACCGAGCCGCACCGCTGGGAGCCGCTCTTGCGTCACGCCGGGGCGATCTTCCTTGGCAGCTTCACGAGCGAATCGCTCGGCGACTACTGCGCCGGCCCGAACCACGTGCTGCCCACGAGCACGACGGCGCGCTTTTCGAGCCCCCTGGGCGTCTATGACTTCCAGAAGCGCAGCAGCCTGATCGAAGTGAGTGAAGCGGGTGCTCACAAATTGGGAGCGATCGCCGCAGAGCTCGCATATGGCGAAGGCTTGCAGGCGCATGCCCGGGCGGCCGAACTTCGGATCAAACGATAGTTTCACACGAAAATCGTGCGGCACGAATTTCGTGTAGACTGGCTCAACGCATGAGAAACGTCACCATCACGGTCGAGGATGAAGTCCTGGAATGGGCGCGCATCGAGGCGGCGAAGCGCAACACGAGCGTGTCGCGGATGATGGGTGAACTCCTCGCGGAAAAGATGCGGCGCGAGGATGCCTACGAGCGCGCGCATCAGGCCTGGCTGCACGACGACAGAAAGTGGCGTTCGGACGGCAAGCCCTATCCCAAGCGGGAAGAACTCTATGACCGAGGACGCGATCAGGGATGACCGGGCCCACCGTCTTTGTCGATTCCAACATCCTGATCTACAGCGAAGATCCTGGCGCGCAAGCGAAGCAGCAGGTTGCGTTCGACTGGCTGCGCCTCCTCTGGCAGCGCAGGATCGGGCGGCTCAGCACGCAGGTGCTCAACGAGTTCTACGTCAATGTGACGCGCAAGCTCACACCCGCCATGCCGGTCGGCGACGCACGGGCGAAGATCCGCCAGTACGCCGACTGGAATCCGTGGCTCGTGGACGCCGCAACGGTCGAATCCGCCTGGGCCGTCGAGGCGCGGTATGGCCTTCACTTCTGGGATTCGCTCGTCGTCGCCGCCGCGCAGCATTCGGGCTGCCGCTACCTGATCAGCGAAGACATGAGCCATGAGCAAAGCTTCGGCGGCGTGACGGTGCTGAACCCCTTTCTTTGCAGCGTCGAGCGCCTGCAACCCGCATGACACTTACCGATCGCATCGCCCGCCTCGTGCGCCACGACATCCAGTCGATGCACGCCTACGCCATCCAGGATTCGCGCGGCCTCGTGAAGCTCGACGCGATGGAGAACCCGCATCGACTGCCGCCCGAGCTGCGCCGCGCGCTGGGCGAGCGGCTGGCCGAAGTGGCGCTCAACCGTTATCCCGGTGAGCGCATCGGCGTTCTGCGCGAGGCGCTGGCGCGCCATGCGCGCATGCCGGCGGGCTTCGACCTGATGCTGGGCAACGGCTCGGACGAACTCATCTCGCTCATCGCCATGGCGTGCGACGTACCCGGCGCGTCCATCCTCGCGCCCGTGCCCGGGTTCGTGATGTACGCGATGAGCGCGCAGCTGCAGGGGCTCGGATTCATCCCGGTCGATCTCACGCCGGACTTCGAGCTGGACGAGGCCGCGATGCTGGCCGCCGTCGAACGCGAGCAGCCTTCGATCGTCTACCTCGCCTACCCGAACAATCCCACGGCCAACCTGTGGGACGACGCCGCGATCGAGAAGATCGTCGAAGCCGCCCCGGGGCTGGTGGTGATCGACGAGGCCTACCAGCCGTTCGCGAGCCGCAGCTACATCGAGCGCATCGCGCGGCACGAGCATGTGCTTTTGATGCGCACGATGAGCAAGTTCGGCCTGGCCGGCGTGCGCATCGGCTACATGATCGGACAGCGGGAGCTCATCGCGGAAATCGACAAGGTGCGACCGCCCTACAACGTGAGCGTGGTGAACTGCGAGACGGCGCTCTTCGCGCTGGAACACGCCGAGGTCTTCGCGGCCCAGGCCGCGGACATTCGCACCGAGCGCGAGCGCCTGCAGCGCGCGCTCGCGGAGATGCCCGGCGTGAAAGCCTGGCGCAGCGACGCCAACATGATCCTCGCGCGCGTGCCCGATGCCCCCCGCGCGTTCGAGGGCATGAAGGCGCGGGGCGTGCTCGTCAAGAACGTTTCTAAAATGCATCCATCGCTGGTCGACTGCCTGCGCCTGACCGTGGGCACGCACGCCGAGAACACGCAGATGCTGGCCGCCTTGCAAGCCTCTTTATGAACCGAACCGCGGAAGTCACCCGCAACACCGCCGAAACGCAGATCACCGTGCGCGTCGACCTCGACGGCACGGGGCAGGCGCAGCTTTCCACGGGCGTCGGGTTCTTCGACCACATGCTCGACCAGATCGCGCGCCACGGCCTGATCGATCTCACCGTGCAAGCCCAGGGAGACCTCCACATCGACGGGCACCACACGGTGGAAGACGTCGGCATCACGATCGGCCAGGCGGTGGCCAAGGCGATCGGCGACAAGAAGGGCATCCGCCGCTACGGCCACGCCTACGTGCCGCTCGACGAGGCGCTCTCGCGCGTCGTGATCGATTTTTCCGGCCGGCCCGGCCTCGTGATGAACGTGCCGTTCAAAAGCGGCATGATCGGCACGTTCGACACGCAGCTCGCCCACGAATTTTTCCAGGGCTTCGCGAATCACGCGTTCGTCACGCTGCACATCGACAACCTGCGCGGCGAGAACGCGCACCACCAGTGCGAAACCGTCTTCAAGGCTTTCGCGCGAGCACTGCGCGCGGCGGTGGAGCTCGATGCGCGAGCGGCGGGCACCATCCCCTCCACCAAAGGTTCGCTGTAGCCCCTTGAAAACCGTCGCAGTCGTCGATTACGGCATGGGCAACCTGCGGTCCGTCTCGCAGGCCGTGCACCATGTGGCCGCCGCAACGGGCTTCGAGGTCATCGTGACTTCCCGCCCGGAGGAGGTGCGCGCAGCCGAACGCGTTGTGCTGCCCGGGCAGGGCGCCATGCCCGACTGCATGCGCGAACTGCGCGATTCGGGCCTGCTCGACAGCGTGCTGGAAGCGGCCGCGGCCAAGCCCCTTTTCGGCGTGTGCGTGGGCATGCAGATGCTGCTCGATCGCAGCGCCGAAGGGCCGACGGCGGGGCTCGGTCTCATCGCGGGCGAGGTGCTGAAGTTCGACCTCGCGGGCCGCCTGCAGCCCGATGGCAGCCGGTTCAAGGTGCCCCAGATGGGATGGAACCAGGTGCAGCAGGCCGAGCCGCATGCGCTCTGGGCGGGCGTGCCCGACGGCAGCTGGTTCTACTTCGTGCATAGCTACTACGCGCAGCCGTCGGATGCGCGCCACAGCGTGGGGGTGGCCGATTACGGCGCACGCTTTACCGCCGCCATCGCCCGCGATAATATTTTTGCGACACAGTTCCATCCCGAGAAGAGCGCCGACCAAGGACTTGCCCTTTATCGCAATTTCCTGCACTGGAAGCCCTGAGCTTCCGGCCGGCCGCCGTTACCCATTTCCCCATGCTGCTGATTCCTGCGATCGACCTGAAAGACGGCCATTGCGTGCGCCTGAGGCAAGGCGACATGGGACAGGCCACGACCTTCAGCGAGGACCCGGGCGCCATGGCGCGCACCTGGCTCGGCAAGGGCGCGCGCCGCCTGCACCTCGTGGACCTGAACGGCGCGTTCGCGGGCAAGCCGCAAAACCTGCCGGCGATCAAGTCCATCCTCCACGCGGTGGGCGATGAGATTCCGGTGCAGCTCGGCGGCGGCATCCGCGATCTCGACACCATCGAGAAGTACATCGACGCGGGCCTGCGCTACGTGATCATCGGCACCGCGGCCGTGAAGAACCCCGGCTTCCTGAAGGATGCGTGCACGGCGTTCGGCGGCCACGTGATCGTGGGTCTCGATGCGAAGGACGGCAAGGTCGCCACGGACGGCTGGAGCAAGCTCACCGGCCACGAAGTCGTGGACCTCGCGCGCAAGTTCGAGGACTACGGCGTCGACGCCATCGTCTACACCGACATCGGCCGCGACGGCATGCTCACCGGCATCAACATCGAAGCCACGGTGAAGCTCGCGCAGTCGCTCTCGATTCCGGTCATCGCCTCGGGCGGGCTATCGAATCTGGAGGACATCCGCAATCTGTGCGCGGTCGAGGACGAGGGCATCGAAGGCGTGATCTGCGGGCGCGCGATCTATTCGGGCGATCTCGACTTCGCGCGGGCGCAGGAACTCGCCGACCAGCTGGGCGGCTGAATGCTCGCCAAACGCATCATCCCCTGCCTGGACGTGACCGGAGGCCGCGTCGTGAAGGGCGTGAACTTCCTCGAACTGCGCGACGCGGGCGACCCGGTGGAGATCGCGGCGCGCTACAACGACCAGGGCGCCGACGAGCTCACCTTCCTCGACATCACCGCGACGAGCGACGACCGCGACCTGATCCTGCACATCGTCGAAGCCGTCGCGGCGCAGGTCTTCATCCCGCTCACCGTCGGCGGCGGCGTGCGCACGGTGGAAGACGTGCGGCGGCTTCTGAACGCCGGGGCCGACAAGACGAGCTTCAACTCCGCGGCCATCGCCAACCCGGGCGTGATCGACGCGGCCTCCGGCAAGTACGGTGCGCAATGCATCGTGGTTGCGATCGACGCGAAGCGCCGCACGGGCGAAGAAGCGACCGCGCGAGGCCCGGGCTGGGACGTCTACAGCCACGGAGGCCGGCGCAACACGGGGCTCGACGCCCTGCAGTGGGCCGTGGAGATGGCGCGGCGGGGCGCGGGCGAAATCCTGCTCACGAGCATGGACCGCGATGGCACCAGGGCCGGATTCGATCTCGAGCTCACCCGGGCGGTGAGCGATGCGGTGCCTGTCCCCGTCATCGCCTCCGGCGGCGTCGGCAGCCTCGACGATCTCGCCGACGGCATCCAGCAAGGCGGCGCCGATGCCGTGCTCGCGGCGAGCATCTTCCACTACGGCGAATACACGGTGGCGCAGGCGAAGGCGCGCATGGCAGAGCGCGGCATCCCTGTGAGGCTCTGAAGGCGCGAGGCGCCTCGGTTTCCGCGCGGAGCGTACCGTGCGGGGATGAACGACAATCTCCAGATGGATTGGCTGGATCAGGTCAGGTGGGACGCCGACGGGCTCGTGCCCGTGATCGCTCAGGAAGCTTCCTCGGGCGACGTGCTCATGTTCGCGTGGATGGATCGCGAAGCGCTCGCGAAGACCGCCGAGCTCGGGCGCGCCGTCTATTTCAGCCGTTCGCGGCGCAGGCTCTGGCCGAAAGGCGAGGAGTCCGGGCACGTGCAGCAGGTGCACGAGATTCGCCTGGACTGCGACAACGACGTCGTGCTGCTGAAGGTGACGCAGCACGGCCACGATCCGTCGATCGCGTGCCATACGGGGCGGCACAGCTGCTTCTTCCAGCTCTATCGCGACGGCGAATGGCGCACCGTCGAACCGGTCCTGAAGGACCCGGCGGACATCTACAAGTGAGCGAACAGGTGAGCGAACAGGTGAGCGGCATGGGCACTTCCGACGACACGCTCGCGCGGCTCGCCGCCGTGATCGAAAGCCGCAAGGGCGCCGACCCCGACAAGAGCTACGTCGCGCGCCTGCTGCAAAAAGGCCCCGACGCCATCCTGAAGAAGGTGGGCGAGGAAGCCACGGAGGTCGTGATGGCGGCCAAGGACGGCGATGCGCGCAAGCTCGTCGCAGAAGTCGCGGACCTCTGGTTCCACTGCATGGTGGCGCTCGCCCACTACGGCGTCTCGCCCGCCGACGTGCTCGCCGAGCTCGCGAGGCGCGAGGGCCTGAGCGGCCTCGACGAGAAGGCGCTGCGCAAAGCGCGCGAGCGCGAAGGAGGCCAGGTGTGAACGAGGCCGAACCCATCGATGTTGTCGACGTGAAGCGCTCGCAGGACCGCACGATCATGCACGTCCTCTATGCGCTGCACACGTTCGCGTGGGTGAGCATGGGCGTGCTCGCGGTGATCGCCGTGATCGCAAACTACATCAAGCGCGCCGACGAGCGCGATGCGCTCTACGTGAGCCATCACGACTACATGATCTCCACCTTCTGGTGGACGGTGCTGTGGCTGGTGCTCGCCGCGCCGCTGTGGCTCCTGCTGGTGTTCCCGGGCTGGATGGCCTATACGGTGATCGGGCTCTGGTACCTCTACCGGTGCATCCGCGGCTGGCTGCGGTTCAACGACGGACAGCCCGCGCACGTCTGAAGAAGAAGTCTTCCCATGAGCGAACACGACCCGAACTGCATCTTCTGCAAGATCGTCGAGGGCAAGATCCCCTCGAAGAAGGTCTACGAGGACGACGACATCCTCGCCTTCCACGACATCCACCCGTGGGCGCCGGTGCACTTCCTGATGATCCCGAAGCGGCACATCGCGTCGCTCGCGCACGCGCAGCCGAAGGACGCGGAGGTGCTCGGCCGCATGATGGCGCTCGTCGGCGAGCTCGCGATGAAGGAGGGTGCGCGTCCCTACCCCGAAGGCGGCTTCCGGGTCGTGGTCAACACGGGCGCGGACGGCGGGCAGGAAGTCCACCACCTGCACCTGCACGTGATCGGCGGGCCGCGGCCCTGGCTGAAGGGCTGAACCGGGTGTTGAGAACCAAGGGTTGAACTTCCCCCGCGCACTAGAATCGACCCGTCTGCAAGGAGAAGTCCATGGGTTCCATTTCCATCTGGCACTGGTTGATCGTGCTGCTCATCGTGGTGCTGGTGTTCGGCACCAAGAAGCTCAAGAACATCGGCCAGGATCTCGGCGGTGCCGTCAAGGGCTTCAAGGACGGCATGCGCGAAGGCTCGACGCCCGAGCAGCCCACGCCGCCTTCCCAGCAGGTGACGCAGCAGACGCCCGCCCCCGACAAGAACACGATCGACGTCGAAGCGCGCAACAAGTCCTGATCCTTGAGAAAATCCGCATTCGATCATCGTGCTCGACCTCGGCCTGTCCAAGATGGCGCTCATCGGCGCCGTGGCCCTGATCGTGATCGGGCCGGAGAAGCTGCCGCGCGTCGCGCGCACGGTGGGGACGCTTCTTGGCAAGGCGCAGCGCTACGTGGCCGACGTGAAGGCCGAGGTCAACCGCTCGATGGAACTCGACGAGCTGCGCAAGATGAAGGAAACGGTGGAGACGGCCGCGCGCGACGTCGAGCAATCGGTGCAGTCCGCGGCCGGCGATTTCGAAAAGCAGTGGCAGGAAGTCGCAGGCACCGACCAGGCGGCGCTCGCCGGGCCGAGCTACCCCGAATACCGGCATCCCAAGAAGAAGTGGCGCCTGAAGCAAGGCAGCGTGCCCCACTGGTTCAAGGCGCGCACGGGCGTGCGCACGCGGGCGCTCTCGGGCGCGGCGCGTGTGGCGAAGTACCGGCCGCGGAAGTTCGATTGACATGAATCCCCCCCGAAGCGCCTGCGGCGCCTCCCCCCACAGGGGGGCGCCACCGGCGGCCCGGCAAAGCCGGTTCCGCGCTGGCACGCGAATGGACCCGAGGCCTCGCGCCGACTGCAATGGCCACTGAACCCGAAGACGAACTCGCCGGCACCGAGCAGCCGTTCGTGGCCCATCTCATGGAGCTGCGCGACCGCCTCATCAAGGCGCTGGCCGCGATCGCCGTGGCGACGGGGGTGCTCGCGATCTATCCGGGCCCGGCGCACCTCTACGACCTGCTCGCCGCGCCGCTGATCGCCAACCTGCCGCACGGCGCGACGCTGATCGCGACCTCGGTGATCTCGCCGTTCGTGGTGCCGCTGAAGATCCTGCTCATGGCGGCCTTCCTGCTTGCGCTGCCGGTGGTCCTCTACCAGCTCTGGGCCTTCGTCGCGCCCGGGCTCTATTCGCACGAGAAGAAGCTCGTGCTGCCGCTCGTCATCTCCAGCACGATCCTTTTTGTGGCCGGCATCGCGTTCTGCTACTTCCTCGTGTTCGGCCGCGTCTTCGCGTTCATCCAGAGCTTCGCGCCCAAGAGCATCACGGCCGCGCCGGACATCGAGGCCTACCTGAGCTTCGTGCTCACGATGTTCCTCGCATTCGGCGCGACCTTCGAAGTGCCGGTGGTGGTGGTCGTGCTCGCGCGGATGGGCGTCGTCTCGGTGGAGAAGCTGAAGGAGTGGCGCGGCTACTTCATCGTGGTCGCGTTCATCGTCGCGGCCATCATCACGCCGCCCGACGTCGTTTCGCAGCTTGCGCTCGCGATTCCCATGTGCCTGCTGTACGAGCTGGGCATCTGGGCGGCGCAGATCTTCATCAAGAACACGAAGTCGCCGGAAGAAGCGGGCGAAGCGCGCTAGCCGGCTGCCGCACGCGGGGATGCCTAGCGTTGCTGCTGCTGCTCCTGCAGCTGCCGCGGCTTCGGCCGTTTGCCCGGGGTGACGGTGACGTCGAGACGCTCGTCGCGCCGCTGGATGTGGAACTGCGCGGGCGCTCCGGGCTTCAGGCCCGCGACGTTCGTGAGGAGTTCCGACACGTTCGCGATGCGCTTGCCGCCCACGTCGGTGATCACATCGCCCGGGCGGATGCCGGCGCGCGCGGCGGGGCCGTTTTGCAGCACGCCCGTGATGAGCACGCCTTCGCGCGCCTTCACCCCGAACGTCTCCATGAGTTCCGGCGTGAGCTCGGCGGGCTCCACGCCGATCCAGCCGCGCGTCACCACGCCTTCCTTCACGATGCCTTCGAGCACCTGCCGGGCCGTGTTCACCGGAATGGCGAAGCCGATGCCCATGTTGCCGCCGGTGCGCGAGTAGATCGCAGTATTGATGCCGATGAGGCGGCCCTCCACATCCACCAGCGCCCCGCCCGAGTTGCCGGGATTGATTGCGGCGTCGGTCTGGATGAAGTTCTCGAAGGTGTTGATGCCGAGCTGATTGCGCCCGAGCGCGCTCACGATGCCGCTCGTGACCGTCTGGCCGACCGCGAACGGGTTGCCGATGGCGAGCACCTGATCGCCCACCTGCAGCGCATCGGAGTTGCCGAGCACGATCACGGGCAGCCGGTCGAGCGAAATCCTGAGCACCGCGACGTCTGTTTCCGGATCGGTGCCGATCACCTTCGCGCGGGCCTTGCGGCTGTCGTTGAGCTGCACCTCGATTTCGTCGGCGCCCTCCACCACGTGGTTGTTCGTGAGGATGAAGCCCTCCGGACTGATGATGACGCCGCTGCCGAGCCCCTGCTGCGGCTGGCCGGCGCCTTGATCGCCGAAGAAGAAGCGGAACCAGGGATCGTTGGCGTAGGGATGCTGTTCGGGCGCCTTGGTCGTGCTCACGCTCACGACGGCCGCCGATGCTTTCATCGCGGCGTTGCGGAAGCTCCCCGGGGGCGCCGGCCCATTCGCCGTGGCAGGCGCTTCCACGAGCGCCACGCCGGTGTCGGATCGCAGGACCGGACGCCTGGACACCCACTCGGGCTTCAGCGTGGCGACGACGAAGTATGCCGCCAGCAGCACGGTGACGGTCTGCGAGAAGAGAAGCCAGAAGCGTCGCATCGCCCCGAGTGTAGACGGCCGCCAGCAGCGCGGCCTCGGCTCAGGCGCCGCTTTCGGCGCTCGACCGCGCGGGCGTCGGGAGCGGCTGGGGTACTTCTCTGCCGTAGCGGTTGCTGCGCGGCCCGAGCGGGGCCGCCTCGACGGGGACGGGCTGGCCCGTGCGCCGATCCATGATGGCGGCGCGCGAAGGCATGCGCCTTGCCGCTTCGGCCATGCGCTCGGCGTCGTGCAGGATGTCCTCCACCGCGGCGGGCCGCGTCGAGAGGTGCACGATGCCGATGCCGGCTTCGAGCCGCACCTGCACGCGCGCACCGCCGAGGCCCGTGACTTCGATCGGCCGGCGCAGGCTGGCGGAGACGCGCAGGCCGAGCGTGCGCAGCCATCCGGGCGACTGGATCGACTCCAGCAGCGCCACGAAGCAGCGGTCCCAGTAGCGGCCGACGGGATTCACGACGCCGACTTGCCGCTGGATGCGGCCCGCGAGCACGACGAACATTTCGTTCACGCCGGCGGTGCCGATCTGCCGCGCGAGCAGCTCGAGGTCGAACACCATGATCGCGAGTACCGCGCCCTGGCGCTTGGTGCGCGCGCGGCGCTTGAGCGCGACGACGATGCGGCGCACGAGCTCCGTGCCGGTCGCAAGGCGCGTGACGGGATCGAAGCCCGTGGCCCCGGCGTCGAGCGAGTGAGCTTCGCGTTCCTGGCGGTCGCGCCGCCACAGCGCGAGCCCGGTGATCGCGTTGGCGGCCGCCGCGCAGAATGCGATGGCCGCGTGCGCGGCCGCGCTCAAGTCCTCGCCATCCATCGCGACCGCGTAGAGGCCCGCGATCGCGGCAAGCGTGAGCGCGCAGCCCGTGCCCATCACCGGCGCGAGCCGGTCGCCGAGCAGCGTCGCGCGCACCGTGGCCCACAGCGTGACCATGTTGCCGCCCAGGGCGAGCGTGACCGCGAAGGCGAGCTGCTCGTGCGCCGGCAGGGCGAGCGCGCCCAGACCCGCGAGCGAGAGGACGAGGGCCGAAGCGCGCAGCCCGATCAGCATCGCGCGGTCCCTCTGGTGCGCCGCGAGCCAGCGCTGGACCCACAGGTTCGACAGCGCGACGCAGGCCGGGCCCGCGAGCACCTGCACCACGAGGAACTGCTGGCGCGTGGCCGACAAAGCTTCCTTCAGCGCCCCGCTTTCGACCAGCACGAGCAGGAACACGGCCAGGTGGTAGCCGACGGCGCGCAGCTGCGACAGGCTCGGCCGCATGCCGGCGTCCGCCGCGCGGGCGATGCCCACCGCCGCGATGGCGCCGAGCGCCATGCTCCAGATCATCAGCTCGATGGCGGTCATGCGGCCGCTCCCATGACGGCCGCACCTGCCGCACATGCCGCACCTGCCGCACATGCCGCACATGCCGCGTCTGCTTCGTCCGCCCCACCCCGCGCGCTCGGCGAGAATGCGCCATGGCACAGCGCGACTCCCTTCTTTGCGCCTTCGATGCGCTGCTCGAACCGGGCCGCTTCAAGGACTACGGCCCCAACGGCCTGCAGGTAGAGGGCCGCGCTCAGGTGCGCCGCCTCGTCTCCGGCGTGACCGCGAGCCTCGCCTTTCTGCAGGCCGCGGCCGAAGACGGCGCCGACGCGGTGTTCGTGCACCACGGGCTCTTCTGGCGCGGACAGGACGGCCGCGTCACGGGCTGGATGAAGCAGCGGCTCGCGCTTTTGCTCGCGAACGACATCAGCCTCTTCGCCTATCACCTTCCGCTCGACGCGCATCCCGAACTCGGCAACAACGCGAGGTTCGGGCTTCAGCTCGGGCTCGCGGCCGACGGCCGCTTCGGCGAACAGGACCTCGGGTTCATCGGCAGGCGCGTGGACGGCACCGCCTTCGCCGACACGCGGCAACTCGCGCAACACGCGGAGCTCGCGCTCGGGCGCCGTGTGACCGCGGTGGAGGGCGCGCGCGGGCCGATCGAGCGCATCGCGTGGTGCACCGGGGGCGCGCAAGGCTACTTCGAGGCGGCGATCGCGGCGGGCGCCGATGCCTTCCTGACCGGCGAGATTTCGGAGCCGCAGACGCACTACGCGCGCGAGTGCGCGGTGACCTTCATCGCTTGTGGCCATCACGCGACCGAGCGCTACGGCGCACCGGCCGTGGCAGCTCGCGTGGCGTCTCAGCTGGGCATCGAGCACCGGTTCATCGACATCGACAACCCGGCGTGAGCCACGATCGATCAGGCGGCAGTGGCCGCCCGCCCTGAGTCCTCCCATACGATTTCCTTTCTTTGTGCGTCGATATTAACCCGTTGGTTTTCATGTGAGCAAGCACCGACCTCTTGCCATCACGCTCGGCGACCCGGCCGGCATCGGCCCCGAGATCGTCGCGAAGGCGTTCGCCGCCGAGCCGCACCTCATGCGCGGCGCATTCGTCGCGGGGGACGCGCAGTGCCTGAGGCGCGCAGCGGCGATCGTCTGCGGAACGCTTCCGCCGTGGCCGGTCGCCGTGCTCGATTCGCCCGAAGAGGCGTTCGACGTTCCGCCCCGATGCCTGCCGCTCGTGCAGGCGGCCAGCGGCCGTGAGCTGCCGCCCCTGGCGCGGGTGAGCGCGCAAGCCGGGCGCATTGCCGCGGACTGCGTGACATGGGCTGCTCGCGCCGCGCTGCGCGGCGAGATCGAGGCCGTGGTGACGGCGCCGCTCAACAAGGAAGCGCTCGCCGCGGCGGGCGTGCCGTATCCGGGCCACACCGAGCTGCTGCAGGCCGAAGCCGCGCGGCATCTCGGCCGCACGGCCGGCGACGTGCCGGTGCGCATGATGCTTGCCAACGACGAACTGCGCACGGTGCTCGTGAGCATTCACGTGTCGATGCGCGAAGCCCTCGACGCGGTGAACCGCGACGGCGTGCTGCAGACGCTGGTCATCACGCACGCGTCGCTTGCGAGGCTCCTCGGCCGTGAACCGCGTATCGCGGTGGCGGGGCTGAATCCTCACGCGGGCGAAGGCGGGCTCTTCGGCCGCGAGGAGATCGATGCGATCGCACCCGCCATCGCGGATGCGCGAGCGCGCGGCATCGATGCGCACGGCCCGTTCGCGCCCGACACCGTCTTCATGCGCGCGAGGAAGGGCGAATTCGACGTGGTGGTCGCGATGTACCACGACCAGGGGCTCATTCCCGTGAAGTACCTCGGCGTGGAACAGGGCGTGAACGTGACGCTCGGGCTGCCCTTCGTGCGGACGAGCCCCGATCACGGCACCGCGTTCGACATCGCGGGGACGGGGCGAGCCGACGCGTCGAGCCTCGTGGAGGCGGTGCGGATGGCGCGAAGGCTTGTCGGGTAGCCGTCGGGTGGGTCAGGAAGCGCGCGAGCGCAGCTCGTCGCGAATCTCCCGCAGCAGCTTCACGTCCTGCGGCTCCGGCGCGGGTTCGGCGGCCGCCGGCGCGGCTTCCTGCTCGCGGCGGATGCGGTTGATCGCGCGCACCATGAGGAAGATCACGAACGCGAGGATCGCGAAGTTCACGGCGACCGTCACGAAGTTGCCCCAGGCGAGCACCGGCACACCCGCCTTCTTCATCGCCTCGAGCGTCATCGGCACGCCCGCGGGCACGTCGCGCAGCGCGATGAAGTGGCTCGAGAAATCGAGCCGGCCGATCAGAAGGCTCACGACCGGCATCACGACGTCTCCCACGAGCGAGTCGACGATCTTGCCGAAGGCGCCCCCGATGATCACCCCCACCGCGAGGTCCACCACGTTGCCCTTCACGGCGAATTGCTTGAACTCGTGCAGCATGCCCATGGCGCGCGCTCCTTCTTGTTTCCGGTCGAGGCGCGATGTTAACGGCCACGCAACGCGGGCCCGGCGCGGCCGCCCGCATTGAATCCGGCGCAACCGCTCCGCTACAATCGCGGGTTGACCCTGATTCAGCAGAAACTTGAGGACTCCATGAGCAGCAACACCCCGGTGGATGCCAGCAAAAGAACCTGGCTGATCGCCTCCGGTTGCGTCGGCGTCGCGGGCGGCATCGCGACAGCCGTTCCCTTCGTGAGCAGTTTCGAGCCGTCGGAGCGCGCCAAGGCCGCCGGCGCTCCGGTGGAAGTCGACATCTCCTCCCTGCAGCCCGGCGAAAAGATGACGGTCGCGTGGCGTGGCAAGCCGGTGTGGATCCTGAAGCGCACGCCCGAGATGATCGCGTCGCTCAAGAAGACCGACTCGCTCGTGGCCGACCCGGACTCCAAGCGCACCGCGTTTCCCACGCCCGACTACGCGAAGAACGAGTGGCGTTCGCGCAAGGAAGATTTGCTCGTGCTCGTCGGCATCTGCACGCACCTCGGCTGCTCGCCCACCGACCGCTTCCAGCCCGGTCCGCAGCCGTCGCTGCCCGACGACTGGCAAGGCGGCTTCCTCTGCCCCTGCCACGGCTCGACGTTCGACCTCGCCGGCCGCGTGTTCAAGAACAAGCCCGCGCCCGACAACCTCGAAGTGCCGCCGTACATGTACCTGTCGGATACGCGCCTGCTCATCGGCGAAGACCAGAAGGCCTAGGAAGCACCATGGCTGAATTCAAGGAAATCTCACCGAACGCCAGCATGGGCGAAAAGCTCACGAACTGGTTCGAGAACCGGTTCCCGACGATGTTCTCCGAATACCGGAAGCACATGTCGGAGTACTACGCTCCGAAGAACTTCAACTTCTGGTATTTCTTCGGCTCGCTGTCGCTCCTGGTTCTCGTGATCCAGATCGTGACGGGCATCTTCCTCGTGATGCACTACAAGCCCGACGCTGCGCTCGCGTTCGGCTCGGTCGAGTACATCATGCGCGACGTGCCCTGGGGCTGGCTCATCCGCTACATGCACTCGACGGGCGCCTCGGCGTTCTTCATCGTCGTGTACCTGCACATGTACCGGGGCCTGATCTACGGCAGCTATCGCAAGCCCCGCGAGCTGGTCTGGATCTTCGGCTGCGCGATCTTCCTGTCGCTGATGGGCGAGGCCTTCTTCGGCTACCTGCTGCCCTGGGGCCAGATGTCCTACTGGGGCGCGCAGGTGATCGTGAACCTGTTCTCGGCGATTCCCTTCATCGGCCCGGACCTTGCCCTCCTGATCCGCGGCGATTACGTGGTGAGCGACGCGACGCTCAACCGCTTCTTCAGCTTCCACGTGATCGCGATTCCGCTCGTGATCATCGGTCTGGTCGCCGCGCACCTGCTCGCGCTGCACGACGTCGGCTCCAACAACCCGGACGGCGTGGAGATCAAGTCGGGCCCGAAGGATGCGGCCGGCCACCCGGTCGACGGCATCCCGTTCCACCCGTACTACACGGTGCACGACATCTTCGGCGTGGGCATCTTCCTGATGGTGTTCAGCGCGATCATCTTCTTCGCGCCCGAGGTTGGCGGCTATTTCCTCGAATACAACAACTTCATTCCCGCCGACCCGCTGAAGACGCCGCCGCACATCGCGCCGGTGTGGTACTTCACGCCGTTCTACTCGATGCTGCGCGCGACCACTGACGTGATGGTCTACGTGCTGTGCGCGGTGGTGGTGCTCGCGGCCATCGCGGCGCTGATCAAGGGCCGCCAGGGCACCATCGGCAAGATCGTGGTGGCGGCGGCCGCGGCGGTGGCCGTGGCGCTGCTGCTCACGTTCGACGCCAAGTTCTGGGGCGTCGTGCTGATGGGCGGCGCGGTCATCATCCTCTTCTTCCTGCCCTGGCTCGACGCGAGCCCCGCCAAGTCCATCCGCTGGCGGCCGGGCTGGCACAAGGCGCTCTACGGAATCTTCGTCGTGTTCTTCCTGGTGCTGGGCTACCTGGGCACGCAGCCGCCGTCGCCCTCGGGCACGCTCATTGCGCAGATCGGCACGCTCTACTACTTCGGCTTCTTCCTGCTCATGCCCTGGTGGTCGCGCATGGGTGAATTCAAGCCGGTGCCCGAGCGCATCACCTTCGCGCACTGACCCGGAGCCACGACGAAATGAAAAAGTTCATCCTGATCGTGATGATGGCCTTCGGCCTCGCGGCGGGCGCGCGCGCCGCCGAGGAAGGCTTCCACTGGGACAAGGCGCCCAACCTCACGAACGATCTCCCGGCGCTGCAAAACGGCGCCCGTCTGTTCGTCAACTACTGCCTGAACTGCCACAGTGCCGAGTTCATGCGCTACAACCGCATGCGCGACCTCGGGCTCACGGAGCAGCAGATCAAGGACAACCTCGTGTTCGGCGACGCCAAGGTCGGCGACATGATGAAGTCGGCGATCGATCCGCAGCAGGCCAAGGACTGGTTCGGCGCGAACCCGCCCGATCTTTCGCTCATCGCCCGCTCCCGTTCCGGCCATGGCGGCAGCGGCGCGGACTACCTCTACACCTACCTGCGCACGTTCTATCGCGATCCCGCCAAGCCCACCGGCTGGAACAACCTGGCGTTTCCGAACGTCGGCATGCCGCACGTGCTGTGGCAGCTCCAGGGTGAGCGCCAGCCCGAGTTCGAGCAGGAGGAAGAGCACGGCCAGAAGGTCGAGGTGTTCAAGGGCTGGAAGCAGGTGAGCCCCGGAACGATGACGACGCTGCAGTACGACGAGGCCGTGGGCGACCTGGTCGGCTTCCTCACGTGGATGTCCGAGCCGGCGCAAAATAGCCGCGTGCGGGTGGGCGTGTGGGTGCTGATCTTCCTCGGCGTATTCACCTTTTTCGCCTGGCGCCTGAATGCGGCCTATTGGAAAGACATTCACTAGGCCCCACCTGATCCAGTTGCGCCACACGGTCCGAGCGAGCGCCGGACCGTGTTTTCGCCTTTATCGCCTTTAGGAGCCCACCGCCATGATGGTGCTGTACTCGGGAACCACCTGCCCCTTTTCCCACCGCTGCCGCTTCGTCCTGTTCGAAAAGGGCATGGACTTCGAAATCCGCGACGTCGACCTGTACAACAAGCCGGAAGACATCAACGTGATGAATCCGTACGGCCAGGTTCCGATCCTGGTCGAGCGCGACCTGATCCTGTACGAGTCGAACATCATCAACGAGTACATCGACGAGCGCTTCCCGCATCCGCAGCTGATGCCCGGCGACCCGGTGGACCGCGCGCGCGTGCGGCTTTTCCTGCTGAATTTCGAGAAGGAACTGTTCGTGCACGTGTCGACGCTGGAGTCGCGCCACCTGAAGACGAACGAGAAGGCGCTCGAGAAGGCGCGCAGCCACATCCGCGACCGGCTCACGCAGCTCGCCCCGGTCTTTCTCAAGAACAAGTACATGCTGGGCGAGAATTTCTCGATGCTCGACGTCGCGATCGCGCCGCTGCTGTGGCGCCTCGACTACTATGGCATCGAACTGTCCAAGAACGCGGCGCCGCTCCTGAAGTACGCCGAGCGCATCTTCTCGCGTCCGGCCTACATCGAAGCGCTCACGCCGTCCGAGAAAGTGATGCGGAAGTAAGGCGTCCTGCACCGACGATGAACGCGCTGGAATCGACCTCCACCCGTCCGTACCTCATCCGGGCACTGTACGACTGGTGCACCGACAATGGCTTCACGCCGTACGTCGCGGTGCTGGTCGACGACACGGTGCAGGTGCCCCGCGAATACGTGAAGAACGGCGAGATCGTCCTGAACATCAGCTTCGACGCCACCTCGTCGCTGAAGCTCGGCAACGAGTTCATCGAGTTCAAGGCGCGCTTCGCCGGAACGGCGCGCGAGATCATGGTGCCCGTGAACCGCGTGATCGCCATCTACGCGCGCGAGAACGGGCAGGGCATGGCGTTTCCGGTGCCGGTGGCGTCGTCACCGGGAGAGGAGACAGCATCCGCGGGCAAGCCGTCCCCGCTCACGAGCGTGCCGGCGGCAGGCACGCACGGGGAGGAGGGCAAGGTGGTGCAACTGGTCAATCCGGAAGCGCCGCCCGGGGAGCCGGAACCGCCGCGTCCGCCCTCGGGGCCGAGGCCGGCGCTCAAGCGCGTGAAATAGCCGTGCGCCGGTCCTAGAATCGCCTCAGTCGTTGCCGCTCACCCAGGCGGCATGGCGCGCCGGTTTAGCTCAGTTGGTAGAGCAACCGCCTTGTAAGCGGTAGGTCATCTGTTCGAGTCAGATAACCGGCACCAGATCTCCGGGCGGCCTCACATGGTTGCGGATGCTCACGCGTGCGTTACCGGCTTGCGCGGCTCAGGCAATACGCAACATCCCTCAGTCGCGCGGCATTGGCCGGTGGGCGAGCACAGCGGTAGACTCGGACGCCATGAAGCTCGCCGATCCCGTCGAGGCCACGCTCACCTATTCCATCGTGGGGCCGCCGATGAGCGTGTCCCTCGGGCAGCGCGCCGGCCAGTCCGCGTACCAGCGCGAGGGCGTGCAGGTGGGCCTCGCCGAACGTTCGTACCGCATCACGCAGGGCTGGCGCGAATGGTGGACGCTGCGCACGGGTGACGAGTGGCTCGCCGTCGTGCGCGGGCGCCCGAGCCGGCTGCGCCTGTGGCTCGAGCGTCACGCGATGATGCTCGCGGGCGCGAGCCTCGCGCTGCTGGCCGCGGAGCTCGTCGCGGCCTGGATGATGCGCGCGGGCATGCTCTGATCCGCGCCGCGCGAAGTACGATGGAACGCTCCGACGACATCCTCACGATCGATCCGGTGGCGATGAACATCGTCAACCGCGTGGCGCCCGGCACCGAGATCCTCGGCCGCGTCGACTTCCATGGCGGCGTGCTGGTGCAGGGGCGGCTCGGGGGCGACATCTACGTGCGCGGCCCCGTGATCGTGCTGGGCGACGGCATGCTCACGGGCCGCCTGCGCGTGGAGGGCGATCTGTACGTGTTCGGCCGCGTCGGCGAAACGGCCGCCGCGCCCGACGATACATTGCTCGAATGCCATGGCACTCTCTACGTCGCGAGCACCGGCGTGACGACGGGAACATTGACGGCCTACCATCTCATCCTGTATGAAGGTGCCGACATCCGCGGCCCATTCACGACGGCGCGCCGCAACGAGCCGCCGAAGCAGGGCCTGACACTGGGAGAGCCCCCGGCGCACCGTCCGGTGAAGATACGCAACGCCTGACCCGGCGCGAGGAGCGAACATGTCCGACACGAACGAACCGGCCGAGAGTAGTCCCCACGAAGCGCGCGGCCCGCGTCCCGCGGTCGTGCCGCTCGGCAACCGCATGCCCGCGGCGGGGCGCAAACCGCCTGTGCTCGCTCCGCAGCGCGAGATGGCGCCCGCGCAGCGGGGCGAACCGCGCGAGCCGCCCCGCAGCGAAATCGCCGAGGGCCTCGGCTTCGCGGGCAATGCGCTGGTGAGCGGCGTCTGCACCGTGAAGGGCCGCTTCGAAGGCAACCTCGAGCGCGCGCCGGGCGCGAAGACTTCCGTCGTGGTGACCGAGACCGGGTTCGTGAAGGGCGACATCTGCGCGGACCAGATTTCCATCATGGGCCGCACCGAAGGCCTGCTGGATGCGACGGGCGGCAGCGTCACCCTGCACGAGTCCGCGAACGTGTCGGGCCACGTGCGCTACTTCCGCATCCAGGTGAATGGCAGCGACCTCAACGCC